>JAEZIN010000003.1 GCA_023436585.1 Bacillota bacterium
TGGAAATCGCCAATCGCCTCGTCCAGCTTCGCAAGCAAAGCAACCTTTCCCAGGAAGAACTGGCCATGCGGCTGGGCATCAGCAGGCAGGCGGTCTCCAAATGGGAGCGCGCGGAATCCTCCCCCGACACCGACAACCTTATCGCGCTGGCGTCTTTGTACAAGATGTCCTTGGATGATCTGGTTCACTCCGACCTCCCGCCGGAGCCTGCCGCCTACACCCCCTCCTACCAGCCGGAAACGGTTTTCACCGCCGAAGTGCCCACGCTGGACGGGAGTTACTACGAAGTCAAGGCCGAGCCTGAGGAAAATGAGCCTGTGAAGCAGGAAAGCAGCGATCCCCTGCCTGAGGGAAGCTTCTACGATACCAAGGAAGGGCAGACGCACAGGGAAGACTGGCTGCACCAGGTGCCGTACCCCCTGTTCATCACCGCCCTGTACCTGGTGCTGGGCTTCATTTTCCATCAGTGGCACCCCGGCTGGCTCGTATTCATGACCATTCCCATCCACTACATGCCTGAAAAGGAAAAGAGGATGCCCCTCATCCTTGGCAACCCGGTCATCATCGCCCTGGCCTACCTGATCCTTGGCTTTTACCTGAACCTGTGGCATCCCGGCTGGATGATCTTCCTGCTCATCCCCATCATACAAAGCACTAGGGGCGCCAAGAAGGTGGGCAATACCGAAAACAATACTGAAAATTCCTAAGGAACGCCTCCAAAAAGGCGGAGCTCCTCTAGGGAACAAAGCCGTGCCGGGCAAAGCCGGGCGCGGTTTTTCTTTTCGATGATTCAGCCCGTTTTGTTGCATTTCCAACGGATTTGAATGGAAAAGCGCTGTAAAATAAAACTGGGTCATGGAAAAGGCCCGATCTGGGTATAATGGGAAAACAAAGGAGGAGTATCATGAAAGCTTCGATCGACAGGGAAGGCTGTATCTCCTGCGAGCTGTGCGCTTCCACCTGCCCGGAGGTATTCCGCATGGCAGAGGATGGCCTTGCCGAAGTGTATGTGGATGAGGTGCCCAAGTCCGCGGAGGATTCCGCCGTGGAAGCGCAGGAAGGCTGCCCCGTTTCCGTGATCAAAGTGGATTAAATGTTTTCCATACTGCTGCATGCCAGCGCAAAAGCCCCGCTTTCCATAAACGGAAGCGGGGCCTTCAAATTATCATCGATTATCCGTGCGTATTATCCGTTCAGGCGCTTATTTCCTTCTCTTGCGAAGATGATCTTCCCGGCTTGGGCACGTGGTATTCGCACCTGGGGTCGTACCGGACCGCGGCCGGAGGCGTCTCCAATTCTTCGGGATGGTTCAGGCAATGGAGGATGGTGGCAAACAGGCGGGCATACATTGCGCCGGCGCATACGCGTTCGTCTGCGGTGACGCCTACCGGCAGAACGCGCTTGCGCACCACTTTCCCGTCGGGCGTCATACCCACCTTACGCTCCACCGTGCCCATGCTCACAAACATGCTGCTGTTGCCGAAATTGTAAATATGATGATACACCGAATGCATGCCAATGGAGGCCATGTTGGTGATCCATAACCCCGCGTGGAAGGGGCTGGCGTCAATCAGCACCTTGGGCAGCAGGCCGTACCGGTCCATCAGCTTCACAAGGCCCATAACGGCGTTGGGCAAAACGGGCATGGACAGCATACCCCTTGCAAACTTCAGGGTAAAATTGCTCTTTTCCATAGGCCGGTTGGCTACCACCGCTTCGTTGACACGCCGGGCCACATCGTAAATGGTATCCGTAGGGTCAAAGAACAGCTTGACCGTAGTTTCCTCAATGGAATCGTCCTGGGTATCCCGCAATACGGCAAAGGATACGGACAGCTCCTTGCGGGAATAGAGCTGCTTGTTCATGATAAAGCGGTTGATTTCCGGATATTGGGAAACGCCTCGCACATAGGCGGCGATGATCAGCTGCATGAAGGTGATCTTGTTGCCTTTGGCGCCCTGATCGGCGATATAGCGGGCAAGGATTTCATAATCCAGTTCCTGCTGCAAAAAAACCTGGGCATCACAGCGCTGCGGCATGAAATACGGGGTCGCCTGGATAATGGGGTCTTTATGCTTGAACCTGCGCCCCTCCGGCCGGAATCCGAACATGCGATCCTTCCTTTCCGTATATGAACTATTCGGTGAAGGGCGGCAAGCTGTGATGATTGCAAAATGAATAAAAGCCATAACGGCTCAGGCGTTTCACGCCAGAGCTATACGTTCCGTTGCCGCACAAAGCTATTGTATCCTGTTGCCTTGTTTCCGTCAATGACAAATGGAAGGAGAGTCATGGAAGCACCAAGTATTGCCGCTATGCCTTGCCATGGATGATACAGACATGCTATGCCCAGCGGGCACAGGACCTAACCTGACTTCTTAGAAAACCATGCAAGAAAGCCGCAAGCGACAGCAAAGACAGTGAATGGATAGATTATTGACAACTTTACTAGGAAATGATACAATCCAACCAACGCCGAAAGGCCATCCCTTTTTCTGGGGATGGCTTTTTTGAAAAAATCCGACCTGGGGACAAGGAGGTCCTGCTTATGCCCGTCAAAATTCCCGATGCGCTCCCGGCCACCAAAATCCTTACGCAGGAAAACATATTCGTGATGACGGAAAAGCGGTCCGCCTCCCAGGATATACGCCCGCTTCATATTGCGATCCTCAACCTGATGCCCACCAAGGAGGATACCGAGACGCAGCTTTTGCGCCTGATCGGCAATACGCCCCTTCAGGTGGAGATTACGCTTTTGCATACGGAGAGCTACAATTCCCGCAATGTAGATTACCAGCACCTGTCGGCCTTTTACCGCACCTTTGCCGATGTGAAGAACGAATACTTTGACGGCGTCATCATCACCGGCGCACCGGTGGAAAAGCTGGATTTCGAAGACGTGCATTACTGGCAGGAGCTTCAGGATATCATGGCCTGGGCCGACGAGCGGGCCTTCAGCACGCTGTTCATCTGCTGGGCGGCACAGGCCGGGCTGCACTACCACTACGGCATCCACAAACAGCACCTGCCGCAGAAGATGTTTGGCGTATTCCCCCACAAGGTGCTCAAAAAGGATTCCAAACTGGTGCGCGGCTTTGACGATGTGTTTTATATTCCCGTCAGCCGCCATACGGGGCTTGTGGAGGAAGAGGTGCTGGCTTGCCCCGATTTGACCGTCCTGGCCTCCTCCGAGGAATCGGGCATGGGGCTGATCGCCAGCCAGGATGGACGCAGGGTGTTTGCCACGGGCCACAGCGAGTACAACGCCAACACCTTGGCCAACGAATATTTCCGGGATGTCAACAAAGGGCTGGAGATAGATGTGCCCAAATACTACTTCCCCCAGGATGACCCGAAAAACGAGCCGCTCGTACGCTGGCGCAGCCATGCCAATCTGCTGTTCGCCAACTGGCTGAACTACTTTGTCTATCAGGAAACGCCCTACAAACTCAGCGACCTGGCCTTCAAAAGGGGGCGGTAACGCATGCGCATTCCTTCCCTGTTAAGGGACGGCCGGGTGCATATTTCCTGCGAGATCTTCCCGCCCAAGGAGTTTTCAGGCCTTACTCAGGCGGTGAACGTGGCCAGGGAGATCGCGGCATTATCCCCCGCCTTTGTCAGCGTCACCTACGGAGCAGCCGGGAACACCGCCGCCCATACCCTGGAAATCGCTCAGGCGGTGAAAGAGACCGGCTGCACGCCGCTGTACCATCTGACCTGCGCCGCCTCCACCATGGATCAAATTAAGCTTCGGCTTGAGGATCTTCAAGCGCAGGGCATCGAAAACATACTGGCGCTGCGAGGCGATATCCCGGAGGGAATGGTCTTCCCCGGCCCCAGGCAGTATCAATATGCCTCCGACCTGGTGGCCCAGGTGAAGGAATTCGGCGGCTTTTCCATCGGCGCGGCCTGCTATCCGGAAGGCCATCCCGAATCGCCCTCCAAGGACAAGGACCTGGTTCATCTTCGCCGCAAGGTGGATTCCGGTGCGGATTTTTTGACGACGCAAATGTTTTTTGACAACAACATCCTATACAACTTCCTGTACCGGGCGCTGGGCAAGGGAATTTCGGTCCCCGTGGCGGCCGGGATCATGCCGGTGGTCAACGCCGGCCAGATCAAACGCATATGCTCCTTGTCCGGCGCGTCACTGCCGCCCCGCTTCGCCGCCATCGTGGACAGGTTTTCCCAGAATCCAAAGGCCATGCGCCAGGCAGGTATCGCCTTTGCCACCGAGCAGATCATCGATCTTATCGCCAACGGTGTCAGCAACATCCACATCTATACCATGAACCGTCCGCAGATCGCCGCGGCCATCTTCTCCAACCTGTCTGACATTCTGGGAGAATAGCATGGAAGAGGAGTTAAGCCGAAGCACCATTGCCAGGTATTTGGGTTACCGTGGTAAAGCGCTGGATGCGCCCACCGCCGCGCTGGTGGAGGAGGCCATCCGGGAGCTATCCGTCCTCACGCCCCGCCATGTGCTTCGCCGCCTGCCGCTTGCGATAACGGATGATACAGTATCCATTGGAAGCCTGACGGTTGGCAGCAAAAGCCTGGCCAGTCATCTGGCAGGCTGCCGGGAGGCCATTTTGCTGGCGGCGACCCTGGGCGTACAGGCGGACCAGATCATACGGCGCGCATCCGTTACCCGCATGAGCCGGGCGGTGGTGCTGCAGGCCGCGGCCGCTGCCAAGCTGGAAGCCTACCTCAATGCGGCGGGGGATGCCCTGGCAAAAGAACTCCAAAAGGAAGAGCTGTACCTGACACCCAGGTTCAGCCCCGGTTACGGCGATTTGTCCCTTTCCTGCCAGGCGGAGCTGCTGGCGGTTCTGGAAGCCGGCAAGCGTATCGGCCTGGGGCTTACAGCAGATTCTATGCTTATGCCCTTAAAGTCGGTAACGGCCATCCTGGGTGTATCCAAAGACAGGCAAAGTGCCTGCTGCCAGCAATGCCAAAGATGTCCGCACACGGCATGCCCATTTCGGGAGGAATGAAGATGGATTTTGTTAAGCAGCTT
Source organism: Bacillota bacterium (assembly GCA_023436585.1). Taxonomy (GTDB): domain Bacteria; phylum Bacillota; class Clostridia; order Christensenellales; family Aristaeellaceae; genus JAEWAH01. The sequence goes on from JAEZIN010000003.1 coordinate 5,021, forward strand.
GGATCGCGGATACTGTTTGTGGACGGAGGCCTTGGCACCATGCTGCAAAGCATGGGCCTTGCCGGCGGTCAGCCGCCAGGGTCCTGGAACATCCTGCACCCCGACCGTGTACTAAAGGTGCACGAAGCGTATCTTCAGTCGGGCTGTGATATCATCACCACCAACACCTTCGGCGTGGACGCGCTTCATTTTGGCGGCCAGGCCGCGAACGTAATGCGCGCCGGCGTTTCTCTTGTCCGGGAGGCAGTTGAAAAAGCGGGCCGGGGGATGGTGGCCATGGACCTGGGGCCAACCGGCAAGCTTTTGCAGCCCTTTGGCGATCTGCCCTTTGAAACGGCGGTCACCCTCTTTGGGGACATGGCCGAAGCGGGGGCGCAGGCCGGAGCGGATGTGATCTTCATTGAGACCATGTCCGACAGCTATGAGTTAAAGGCGGCTGTGCTGGGCTGCCGTGAACGAACGACCCTGCCCATCGTCGTCACCATGATGGTGAACGCGAATGAAAAACTTTTAACAGGCGGCGATATTCCCGGCATGGTGGCCATGCTGGAGGGGCTTGGCGTTACGGCCCTGGGGCTGAACTGCGGCCTTGGCCCAAAGCAAACGGAGCCGCTCCTTCAAAAGGTCATGGCGGCAGCCTCCGTACCTGTACAGGTCTGCCCCAATGCCGGCCTGCCCGTATTTGAGGATGGGCATACGCGCTATCTTCTTTCCCCCGATGAATTCGCCTTGGAGATGGAGTCCCTGTCGCAGCTTGGCCCCTGGCTGCTGGGCGGCTGCTGCGGCACCACGCCCGATCATATGGCGGCCATGATTCGCCGCCTTAAAGACCGCAAAGCCGCCCCCATCATGCCCAAGAATGACACAGTCGTCTGTTCCTACAGCAAGACCGTCGTCTTCGGGGGCATGCCGGTTGTAATCGGCGAACGCATCAATCCCACCGGAAAACCCAGGCTTCAAAAAGCGCTGAAGGAAAACGACCTGGAATACCTGCAGGAGGAGGCTTTTTCCCAGCAGGACATGGGCGCCCGGATACTGGATGTGAACGTGGGCCTTCCGGGGCTTGACGAGCCAACGCTGCTTACGCAGGCGGTGGAAAGCCTGCAGTCCGTCATCAGCCTGCCCCTGCAATTGGACACCGCCAATCCCGACGCCCTTGCCAGGGCGCTTCGGGTCTATAACGGCAAAGCGCTGATCAATTCCGTCACCGGCAAAACTGCCTCCATGGCCGCGGTGTTTCCCCTGGTAAAAAAATACGGCGGCGTGGTGGTCGCGCTGCCCTTGGATGAAGCTGGCATACCGCCCACGGCGGAGGGCCGGCTGAACGTGGCTCGCAAGATCCTGGCAAAGGCACAAGAGCACGGCATCGCCAGAAAAGACATCCTCCTGGACGGGCTGACCATGGCTGTGAGCGCCGGGCCGGAGGCCGCTCTCGTAACACTGGAAACCATCCGCCGGGCCAAGGAGGAACTGGGGCTTCACACCATCCTTGGTGTTTCCAACGTATCCTTCGGCCTGCCCCGCCGCGAAAAACTCAATGCCGCCTTTTTTGCCATGGCCATTGCCGCCGGGCTGGACGCGGCCATCCTGAACCCCCATTCCGCGCCCATGATGGAAGCGTTTCTTGCAGGGGCGGCCATCGTAGGCCGGGATGAACAGTTCCGCGCCTATATCGAATCCTTCGGCGGCCAGGAAGCCGCGCCTGCCCCCAAGGAAAAGGAGGAATCCCTGTCAGACGCGGTACGCCAGGGGCTTGCCTCCCAGGCGGCCAGGGCGGCGGAAGCGCTGCTTCACAGCGGATGCGCGCCCCTTGATATCGTGGAGGGAGAGCTCATACCCGCCCTTGCCAAGGTAGGCCAGGGCTTTGAATCAGGCAAGCTGTTCCTGCCCCAACTCTTGATGAGTGCCGAGGCCGCCAAAGCCGCCTTCGACAAGCTGCGGGTAGCACTGGCCGTTCTGGGCCAGGAAACGAAAAGCCGGGGCAAAATCCTGCTGGCTACCGTGGAGGGGGATATTCACGATATCGGCAAAAACATCGTGAAGGTGCTCCTGGAAAACTACGGCTTCCACGTCTTCGACCTGGGCCGGGATGTCCCCGCGGAGACGGTGGTGGAGACGGCCATCCGGGAGGATATCCCCCTGGTGGGCCTGTCGGCGCTGATGACCACCACCGTGCCCGGCATGGAAAAAACCATCCGCCTGCTTCGGGAGAAAAAGCCCGGCACCTTTATCATGGTGGGCGGCGCGGTGCTGACCGAGGATTACGCAAAGCAAATCGGCGCGGACTTCTACGGCAAGGATGCCATGGCCTCCGTAGGCTACGCCATGCAGGTGTTCGCCTGACCAGGGGACTCTGGTCCGCAAGCTCAATCGTCGCGCTGGTTCGCTGCCGCTCCCATCGCTCGTTTCGCTTGATTCCTTCGCCTCGCTTCATCCGCCACTGGCGGCGCTCGGCTCACTCACCCCTGGACCTCTGCCCAAGGGATATATCCCTTGGGAATCCCCAACTCAAATTAATGCATTTGGTTACCTTCATTACTTAAGGGCAGCCACCTAAGGTTTCCAAAGAGCGACCAGAAAGCCCTTTGGTGACGCCCGCAGGCGTGAACTTCTTTATCATCCGAAGAAAACTTGTGATTAATTTCCCGCCATGCTATAATTCAACTGGCCCGTTGGCATATTCTGCATAGGGCCGGTTGTTTGTTTTCAGGGCAGATTACGCATAACATACTTGCCTCATGAAAGGACAAGCCATGGACGTCAGCGCCTTTTTGCAGGAAATATCCCGGCTGGGTACCGATTTTTTTACCGGTGTGCCGGATTCGCTGCTCCAGCCGCTTTGCGATACGCTCTACGCCCGCTACGGCGTGAATGACAAGCACATCGTCGCCGCCAACGAAGGCGCGGCGGTGGGCCTGGCGGCGGGCCATTATATCGCCACCGGCAGGCCGGCTCTTGTATACATGCAAAACAGCGGCATCGGCAACGCCGCAAACCCCATCATTTCGCTGCTGAACGAAAAGGTGTACGGCATCCCCTGCGTGTTTGTGGTGGGCTGGCGCGGCGAGCCCAACGTGCATGACGAGCCACAGCATGTTTTCCAGGGGGAAATCACCCCTGGCATGCTTTCGCTTATCGGCCTTCGCACCTTTACCGTATCGGCGGATACGGCCATCCCCGCCCTTGCGGAAATGGTATCGGAGGCGGAGGGATTGATCCGTCAGGGAAAAAGCGCCGCCTTTCTCATGAAAAAAGGCGCGCTGACCGGCGGCGAGAAGGCCGCCTTCCCAATGGATCATTCCCTTTTAAGGGAAGATGCGCTGCGGCTGATCCTTCGTCATGCATCCGATAAAGACATATTCGTCTGCACCACGGGCAAGGCCTCCAGGGAGGTCTACGAACTGCGGGAAGCGCTGAATCAGGGTCATGACCGGGATTTTCTCACCGTAGGCTCCATGGGCCACGCCTCCATGATCGCCCTGGGCATTGCCAAAGCCAGGCCCGAAACAATCGTCTGGTGCCTGGATGGGGACGGTGCGGCCCTTATGCACCTGGGCAGCCTGCTTACAGAAGCCCGGTGCGCTATAAAAAACCTGGTCCATGTGGTATTGAACAACAGCGCCCATGAAAGCGTGGGCGGCATGCCTGTGGGCGGCGGCAGCATATCATATGCGCCCATTGCCAGGGCGGCGGGCTTTGAAAATTGCTATTGCGCTGGGGATGAGGCGGAACTTATAGAACTGCTTGTAAGGGTCCGCGAAGCGGCCGGAAAGCGCCCCTGCTTTGTGGAAATCGCTTTGATGCAGGGCTCCCGCGCAAACCTTGGCCGTCCCAAATCCACCCCCAGGGAAAATTTGAAGCAGTTGATGGATTATTTGAACGCAGGGGGGGAGAAGGCATGAAAGCGCTCCTGCTCAATTCAGGCATAGGCAACCGCATGGGGGATTTAACAAAAAACATGCCCAAATGCATGTGCCCCATCGGCTCCGGCTATACGATTATAAGCCGTCAGCTTACGCAGATCGCTCAGGCCGGCATCCGGGAAGCAGTCATCACGGTTGGCCCCTTTGCACAACTGCTGATGGAGCATGCCGCCGGCTTGAATCTACCCCTCCGCATCACATACGTGCCGAACCCTATATACAGCGAAACCAACTATATATATTCCATGCACCTGGCAGCGGAGAACCTTGACGACGATATCCTGCTTTTGCACGGCGACCTGGTGCTGGAATGCAGCGTGCTTTCCGATTTGATATCCAGCAAAAGCAGCGTGGCGGCGGTGGATTCCGCCCTGCCGCTTCCCGACAAGGATTTCAAGGCCAGGCTGCAAAGCGGCCGCATCACATCCATAGGCATCGAATTTTTCGGTCCGGACTGCGTGGCCTGCCAGCCCGCCTACTTTTTCAGGCGGGAGGATTTTCAAGCCTGGCTGAAGGCCATCGGGGAGTTTTGCGCAAGCGGGCAGCGAAAGGTATACGCCGAGAACGCGTTCAACGCGCAAAGGGGTTCCATCCCCTTGTATCCTTTAGAGTTGATCGGCCGGCTGTGCAACGAGATCGACAATCCGCAGGATTTGGAAACCGTCTCGGGGCGGTTCTTAAAGACATTATAGGAAGGGGCGAGGCACCGCATGAAGCAGGTTTACATGTGCTTCAGCACCGACATCCTCCACAACGGCCATATCAAGATCATACAAAGGGCGGCGCTGTTGGGCGAACTGACCATCGGCGTATTAACGGATGAGGTGATCGCCTCCTTCAAGCGCTACCCCTTGATCCCCCTGGAGGAACGGATACAGCTGTTTCAAAGCATCACGGGCGTCAAGCGCGTGGTGGTGCAAAATACACTAAGCTATGAAACGGTTTTGAGGGAACTGAAGCCGGATATCGTCGTCCATGGGGATGACTGGCAGGCGGGCTACCAGTCCAGCATCCGGCGTCAGGTCATGGATGTGCTCGCGGAGTGGGGCGGGGAGCTGATAGAATACCCATACACCCGCACGCCCACCGAGGAAACGTTAAGCCGCCTGGACCAGCAGCTTTCCATGCCGGAACATAGGCGCTCACGGCTCAAAAAGCTGTTGCAGTACAAGCCCTGCCTGTCTGTGATGGAAGCCCACAACGGCCTCACCGGGCTGATTGTGGAGCAGACACGGGTGGAAACGCAAAACGGTGTTAAGCAGTTTGACGCCATGTGGGTTTCCAGCCTGTGCGATTCCACCGCCAAGGGTAAGCCGGATATCGAGCTGGTAGACCTCACCTCCCGCATACAGACGCTGGAGGAGATCATGGAGGTCACCACCAAGCCCATCATACTGGACGGGGATACCGGCGGCCAGACGGAGCATTTTGCCTACAACGTACGTACCCTGGAACGGCTGGGCATATCCGCCGTCATCATTGAGGACAAAACGGGGCTGAAAAAGAATTCCCTGTTTGGAACGGAAGCGCAGCAGACCCAGGAGAACATTGAAAGCTTCTGCCAAAAGATACGCGCGGGCAAAAACGCCCAAAAAACGAAGGACTTCATGATCGTCGCCAGGTGCGAAAGCCTGATTTTGAACCAGGGCATGGAGGATGCCATCACCCGCTGCCGGGCCTATGTGAAGGCCGGGGTGGACGGCATCATGATTCATTCCTGCAAAAAGGACCCGGCGGAAATACTGGAATTCTGCCGCCTGTTCCGGGAAGAGGACAAAACAACGCCGCTGATCACGGTGCCCACCACGTATAACACCATTACGGAGGACGAGCTGCAGGCAGCCGGGGTCAACATTGTCATCCACGCCAACCACCTGTTGCGCAGCGCCTTTCCCGCCATGCAGCGCACGGCACGGGCCATCCTATCAAGCGGGCGGTCGCTGGAAGCGGAATCCCTTTGCATGTCCATCAAGGAGATTCTCACCCTGATCCCCGATCAGGAAGCCTAAGGAGCAGTCATGTTTTCACCCTTTTCGCCTGTGGATATCCGCGTTGTAAATAGGACGCAGGGCCTGAAAGCCATCGATACCATGCTTTCCTATACCGGTGGCCTGTGCGTTGCCATGAGCGATAATATGGCCACCAGGCTGAACCTTAGGAGCTTTGTCGAGGAACTGCTTGCCCGCCATGACGGCATCTGGCTGAAGGATATCCCCGCCAACCCCTCCGTCGCGGATGTAACGAAAGCCCTAAAGGCGCTTGCCGGAAAAAAGATTGACGCAATGCTGTTAATCGGCGGCGGCAGCGCCATCGACCTTGGCAAGGCTATCGCGGCGCTCCATGGACTTCTCGATGAAAAGAGCCTGACGGAAGAAAATATCCGCAAGGCCATCCAAGAAAAAGCATATGAAAAGACCCGCGCGATTCCTTTCCTGCTGGCCATGCCCACCACCGCGGGTACAGGCTCGGAAGTGACGCGCTGGGCCACCGTGTGGGATTCCGGTATGCGGCAGAAATTGTCCGTGGATTCTGCCGCAATTTTCCCTAAAGCTGCCGTTATCGTTCCGGAATTTTCCATGACCATGGGGCCGGAGTTGACACTGTCCACCGGGCTGGATGCGCTTTCCCATGCCATGGAGGCCTTTTGGGCCAAGAGCCGTACTCCGCTTTCCCAGGCGCTGGCGCTTACCGCCATAGAGAAGATACATGCCTGCCTGCCCATGGCAGCAAGGCCGGAGCACGCCCCAAGCCTTGAATTGCGCCAGGAAATGAGCGTCGGCGCGCTGATTGCGGGTCTTTCCTTTTCCATCACCAGGACCACAGCCTGCCACGCCATATCCTATCCGCTGACCATGCTGTATAATTTGCCCCACGGGACGGCGGCGGCCATGACGCTTGATAGCGTCATGGCCCGCAACGAGGCTATTGTGCCTGAAATTCAAAAGATACGCGCGCTTTTCCAGGCGGACGGCGGCTTTGACCGCTGGATCAAAAGCCTGACGGAGCCGATTTGCCCCCTTCGCCTTTCCACTTTCGGTATCGCGCGCGGGGATTTGCCCGAAATCACGGAACTGTGCTTCACCGCGGGCAGGATGGACAACAATCCCGTGGCCTTTGACCGGCAAGATGTCCTTACCATCCTGGAGGAATGCCTGTAACCCGCGTTACGGCCGGGAAGATCCGTACAAGAACGCCTGCAGCGCCTTTGCTTCCGCCGCGCTATTGATGCGCAGGACTGTTTCTTTGCCCAGGGCTTCTTCCACCCTGCCGACAGGGAACTGCTTTGTTTCCATGCCTGAGATGGAAGCAGAAAGCGCGGAAAGCGCGACCTCCATCATATCCATCAGGGACATGTTCGTTTCCACAAAGGCCATCAGCTCTGAGACAAGCTCAATCAGGGGATCAAACCCCATTTGAATACCCTTTTGCATGCAGGCGGCAAGCACCCGGCCAAGGTGCGAGCCGCCTTTTTCTTCGCCCGTATGGTCCTTCATATAGGCCAGCGCCTGCGCACCGCCAAGCGTCTGCATGCCGGCCTTTTGAAAGGCCTTTGTTTTTCCGTCCGGCAACAGTATGTTGATTTCACTGTCCCGCACATCGATTTCCACGCCGCCCATGGCGTCGATAATCTTTTCCATGCCGCTCAGGTCCACGGATACAAGATGGGATATCCCCGTGCCGAACAAACTGTTGACCGTTTGTATGGCCAGCGCCGGTCCGTCCTTGGCCACGGCTGTCCCAAGCCTTTCGCCGCTGCCGTCCCCCGGCACAAGTATGTTCCGATCAAGGGACGCTAAACGGACCGATCCCGTATCCAGGTTCAGCGCGGCAATCACAATGGCCGCGGCACTGCGCGCTTCCCCTTCCTTTCCATCAATGCCCAATAAAAGAACGGTGATGCTTCGGGATGGGTCCGCCTTACTTTCGCATAAGCTCATAACAGGCAGCAGCGCAAGGACAATTGCCATCAAAAGGGCCAAGGTTTGCTTTTTCATCATCGTTCCTCCCGGTATGCACAACAGTGATTCTTCCCGCATTCACTATATTCCAGCAGGATGCAAACTGCAAGCGACAGGGCTGCCGCAACAAGTGAAACCACACAACGGAAATATATACAGTCATCCTGTACAGCCCCGCCGCTATCCTGACGAATGCGGAGGGATCGTATGAAAGTTCTTTTAACCGGGGCCAACGGCTTTCTAGGGAAGAATCTTGCCGCTACCCTTATGCAGGCAGACAGCATGGAAACCATGCTGTACGATGTGGATTCGGAGGAAGGCTTGCTGGATCAGTACGCCTCGGAGTGCGATTTTGTTTTTCATCTGGCCGGGGTGAACAGGCCCCAAAGAACGGAAGAATTCATGGAGGGGAACAGCGGCTTCACCAGGCAGCTGTTGGAGACGCTGAAAAAGAATCAAAGCAAGGCCCCCATCCTGTTTGCCTCCTCCATACAGGCCTCCTTGGCAAACCCCTACGGCCAAAGCAAAAAGGCGGCGGAGGACGAAATTTTCAAATATGGCATAGATCAAAGCATTCCCGTCTACGTATACCGCCTTCCCAATGTATTTGGAAAATGGTCCCGCCCCAATTACAACAGCGCGGTGGCTACCTTCTGCCACAACATAGCCCACGGCCTGCCCGTTTCCTTAAACGACCCAGACGCAAAGCTTCACCTTGCGTATGTGGACGACGTGGTGGCGGAATTCCTGCGGGCTCTTTTTGGCAAAGCCAACAAGAACGGCATGTACTGCGCCGTTGAGCCCGTGTACGTAACCACCGTGGGGCTCGTGGCGGATTTGATCGAATCCTTCCGCGCCGACCGGGAGAAGCACATCATTTCCGATATGGGCGATCTGTTCACAAAGATGCTGTACGCTACGTACTTAAGTTTCCTGCCGGAGGACCAATTTCAAATCCCACTTAAAATGAACGCAGACCACCGGGGCTCCTTTACGGAATTATTCCATACCGCGGACCGGGGCCAGTATTCGGTGAACATCGTGAAGCCCGGCATTATAAAGGGCAACCACTGGCACCACACCAAGAACGAGAAATTCATCGCCGTAACCGGCCAGGGCGTGATCCGGCTTCGGAAAGTAAACGATCAGCAGGTGCTTACATACCTTGTCAGCGGCGACAAGCCGGAGGCGGTGGATATCCCGCCGGGGTATGTGCACAGCATTGAAAACCTGGGCGGCACGGACATGGTGACAGTCATCTGGGCCAATGAAAACTTTGACCCGGAAAGACCGGACACCTATTTTCAGGAGGTATAGCGTGGCGCAAAAGCTCAAGCTCATGACCATCCTTGGCACACGGCCGGAGATCATACGCCTGTCCCGTGTTATCAAATGCGCGGATGAACACTTTCATCACATCCTGGTCCATACGGGTCAAAATTGGGACCATGCCCTGTACCAGGTCTTTTTGGAAGACCTTGCTTTGCGCGCGCCGGATTACTACCTGAACAGTGCGGGGGCAACCCTCGGGGAAACCATGGGCAACATCCTGGCAAAGTCCTACGACGTGCTTCAAAAGGAAATGCCGGACGCGCTGCTGGTTCTAGGGGATACCAACTCCGCCCTATCCGCGATTTCCGCAAAACGGCTGAAGATACCCATTTTTCACATGGAAGCCGGCAACCGCTGCTGGGACTGGAACGTAAGTGAGATGATCAACCGCAAGATTGTCGATCATATTGCGGATATCAATCTCCCCTATACGGAACACAGCCGCCGCTATCTTTTATCGGAAGGCATCGACGGCAAGACGGTCTTTGTGACGGGTTCGCCCATGCGGGAGGTGCTGAACGCCTACAGGGAAAAGATCGAATCAAGCAGCGTGCTGGAAAGGCTGGGCCTTAAGGAAGGGAAGTACATCCTTGTCTCGGCCCACCGGGAGGAGAACATCGATATTGAGGATAATTTCCTCGAGCTGATGGGTGCCATCAACCATATCGCGGAAAAGTACCAGATGCCCATTATTTATTCCGCCCATCCCCGGTCGCAAAAAGCCATTCAAAAGAGGAGCTTTGCGTTCCATCCGCTGGTACAGCTCATAACGCCTTTTAACTATACCGACTACAACAAACTGCAAATGAAAAGCTATTGCGTCTTGTCCGACAGCGGCACGCTTTCCGAGGAAAGCGCCATGCTGCATTTCCCGGGCATATTGATCCGCACCTCCACCGAAAGGCCGGAGGTGCTGGATAAGGGAAACATCGTCATCGGCGGGATCAAGGCCTGCGATGTGGAAAGGGCGGTCAACCTCGTAGTCGCCATGCGGAATGAGGCTGCCGCCATGCCGGGGGATTACCTGGATGCCAATGTATCGTCCAAGGTCATAAGGATTATCCAAAGCTGCACGCACATCGTCAACAAGGCGGTCTGGATGAAGTAGCGGCGGCCGGACGCGCACAGATCAGGTATAATAACCTTTTTACAGCCTCAGCATCACGCTGGCGGTAAACGTATTCTTTTCCCAATGGGGGATATATTCGCCCTGGTGCCGGCTGGCGATGTTCCTGATGCTTTTGATGCCCAGGCCGCCGGCGGCGCCTTTGCGGCTGACAATATGGTCCTCTTCCTGCAAAACCGTACCGTCAAATGTATTCGTGACGGTGATCAGAAGCTGGCCGCCCTGTGGCGCGCCGCGCAGTTCGATTCTGCGCTGGCCTTCCTTTGCCTTGCGGCAGGCCTCCAATGCGTTCTCCAGCAGGTTCCCCAGCAGGGTACATAATTCAAAGCTGTCCATGGGTGCCCGCTCCGGCAGCTCCACCGCGGCGGCAAATTCAATTTCCTCGTCCCTGCACCTGTTTTTGTAGCCTGTAAGCAGCGCGTTCACGGCGGGATTCTGGCAGTACACAGGCAAGACGCCTTCATCGCACTTTGTGCCGAAGGCCAGGAGGTATTCCCGCGCTTCCTGTATGCGGCCCGTTTCCAGCAAAATCTGCGCCACATGCAAATGGTGCTTGCAGTCATGCCGCAGGATCCGGGCCGTTTCTACCATGTGGGCCATTTCACCGGCTTGCGCGGCGCCCGCGTCGATGATGCTCCTGGCCAGCTCCAGGTCAAAATCCGCCTGGGTTTTGATGTGCGTGGCCAGTACAGCCAAAATGAGCACGGCGGCGCTCCACAGGATAAACACAATCAGCAGCCCCGAAAAGAACGGGGCCTGTATCTTGACGGGATCAAAGGCCATTGGCAGCAACACCAGCCCAAGGCATGGGCCGAAAGCATACACAGCCCATATCCAGCCTGTTTCCCTGGCTATAATTTCCCTCATCAGCTTTTGCCCGCGGGCCTTCATCCAATACAGGTACGCGCCTCCTGTAAGGAGCAGGGCAAATAGCCGGATGGCTTCATACGCCTCGCCAGGTACCGGCATAACAAGCTGCGCAGCCTGGGTGGATATCCAGCCGGCCAGGCAAGCCACAGCCAGTTGGGATAGATATGCAAACAGCTTCTCCGGCAGCGTGCCCCGATACAATAAGCATACCGGGAGTATAAACAGCAAAAAGGCATAGGGGAAAGCCCAGCTCCACGCAGGCGCGGACCAGTCCAAAACGACCAGCAATACCGCTGGCGGCACATAGGCAAGAGCCGTCAGGAAAAGGGGCCGTTTTCTTTTTAACAGGAGGCCTGTCGCCGACAGGATCACAGATAGAATCACGATGCCGGATGCACTGGAAAGCGAACCGCTCATGGAATTCTCCCCCGTCAATACTTTCTGCGGTGAAAATGCGATAAAAAAGCCTATATGTCAAACGTTCCTTTACTCCCAAATATCATACCATAAACAAGATATGCGAAATTTATAACAATTCGTATGATTTTAGGAACGTTTGGCGTAAACCCCACTAATTACGCTTCTTCCCCTATAATGACCCTATACAGTCGGAGGTATGTGCATAAATACGCAGCTTGCGGAAAGGAGCAGCGCATGATCCGCATCGCAGTTTGTGAAGATGAAAGCAATATGCTGGAGGCCGTTGGCCGCATGGTTCTGGAATATGCCAGCGCAAACCCGCAAATGAACATTACGCTGCATTCCTTCCATTCCGCTTATGACCTGCTGGAGAGCCGGAACGGAAAGGACGCGCCTTACCACATCTATCTGTTGGATATATTGATGCCGCAAATGAACGGGATCGAGCTGGCCCGTTATATACGCAAGGATGACGACCAGGCCGTCATCATATTCATGACCTCCTCCAGAGAATACGCGCTGGAATCCTTCAAGGCTTCGCCCATGCAATACCTGGTAAAGCCGGTTCACGAGATTACGCTGTTCTCCGCGCTGGAGAAAGCCTGCCAAAGGGTCAAGCAGTCGGCGGACATCAACGTTCTGATACGGGTGAAGGGCGGCATTGCCTGCATCCGCTACCACCAAATTTCCTATATAGAATACATGAACCACACCATGACGTATCATCTGATCACCGGCAAAACACTGACAACCATGGTTTTGCGGGAGTCCTTTACCGACTGTACGGAGAAGTACCTGCAGGACCAGCGTTTCATCAAGCCGCACGCGTCCTTTGTTCTGAACATGGATCACGTTCAGGTGATGACCGCCAGGGAGTTTGAAATGCAAGGCGGGGAGATCGTACCCATTTCGAAGCGTGCTTACGCCCAGGTTCGCAAACAGTTTACGGATTATGTACTGGCCCGCCACGGCGGGGTGGCGCAATAACCCGGCAGCGAACAAAATATAAGGACAGGAAGGGTGGAAGGCACTGCGTCTTGCATTCCTTTTTTTAATGTCCAAAAAAATATTCACCGCAAACTGTGTGTATGACAGCATCCGCCTTTTGCATGCCACGCATTTCATGATATAATGGTATAAAATGAAAGAGGTGGATATATGAAAAAAGCGATGTGCTGTCTTTTGGTATTGGCCCTTGCCTTGCTTCCTGCTTTTGCTTTCGCGGCAGGAAAAGCAACCGTTACCCAGGAAGCCTTCTACGTTACATCTTTCCTATCCTATTTTGCCGCCGATATGTACGCCGAAGTCACCAATACGGGCGATAAACCCGTTCAGTTCAACGGCGGCCTTTTGGAATTGTACAACCCGGATGGCGACGCCATTGAAAGCAGCAACGTGTATTCCTGCTATCCGGCCATCCTGGCCCCTGGGGAGAGCGGCTACCTGCATGAGCTCATCAGCGTGGATGAGGCCACCGAAGCAAGCTATATAGACGATTACAGCCTGACCATCAGTGGAAAAGGGGAAAACGAAAAAGTCACCTTGCGCCTTGCCAGCACCGGCACCTTTGGAGAAGAAGTATTCTCCGAATACTTCAAGGAATATGCCGTAACCGCCATGGTGACCAATGAAACGGACGAACTGCTGCGAAATATCCACGTGGTCTACGTGCTCTTTGACGCCGCGGACAAGCTGCTCTACGCCGGCACGGCGGAGCCCTACTATGTCGGCCTGCCGGCCGGGCAAACCATTGAAATTCGCACGACAGTAGACAGCGGCATCGTGGATGTATGGGAAAAGGATGGCATCCAGCCGGCGCGCATCGTCACCATCGCCTACGTGGAAAAATAACAGCTTGCCATCAATAATGATTCACGCAATGATGCTCCCGCTTTCGCGGGAGCATTTTTTTTGATGGGACGATAGGGTAATAGGAAGCAGGCAGCGCACATCCGGCAGCTAGTTTACGATCATATAGTCCCCATTTTTTAATTGAATAACGTTCGCCCGGAGCGCACGGCTGATATCCAGAAGCGTCTGCTGCTTCTCCTTTTCATCCGGTATGCAAAGGCACAGCGGATCGCCACCCACCACCTTGTCCGGATTGTTGGTAACATACACCAGAATCTGCGCGTTTTTCATGCTGCCTCCCATCAGCCCGCCGTCATGATCCGGCGGACCTTTCTGCTGTTTTCCAGAATGGGCGTATTTCCAATGGCATGAATCATCTTGCCCAAATCCCTTACAATGGGTACAACGGCGATCAATATCACGCCGTTTTTGAAGTTCCGGCGCATAAACTGAAACCGCTTTACCCCAAGCGACCTGCACACCTCAAACATCATGGCCTGCCTTTGCCCCAGGCTGTCCAGGGTGATGCGGAACATTTGGGATTTGGGCGTGACCACCACCGCAAGTCCTTCCTTTTCAAACAGCTCCTTGCTGCGCTGGGTTCCCAGCACGCTGGTCACAAACATGCCATCCACATACAGTTCCGATCCTTCGACGGTGATCTTCCCTTCCTGGATGGAGCAGATGTCTCCCACGCGTTTTCCTTTGGTAAAGCGCTTGATGAGCAGCGTTACCGAAAGGCCGGCCGCAAGACCCGCCACAATCTGCAAGAGCATTGTTTGCCCGCCCAGCAGGTTCATGCACAGCACAGCGGCCAGTGCCGCGGCCAGGGATACATAATGCCTTGCTTCATATGTTTTTGCGATCCCATCGATATATGCCGGGCCGCGCTTTGTGTAGCCCACATGATCCAGCTTCGCCAGGCTCTCGCTTTCCAGCTTGCGTATATCCCGAAAGTGCTGCGTCGCCAGGGCCAGGAAGGTGATGGCGGTGAAATCCTGTTTGATAAGGGCCGGTATGGCCACAGCGCCGAGGGCTGAAGCCACAAAGCCGGTTACCAGGTTGTTGAACAGGCCGTTGGGATAACTGGGTGTCTGGCGGTAATCCACATAAAGTGTAATGACGCGGGCGATCATGCCGGATACGATTCCGGTGAGTATCATCGTCACAGTTACCTGGCTAAGTATCTCTTTTTCGCCCATACCATCCACGCTCCATACCGGGTTATTGGCTGACGGGCTTATTTTCCATTGATTACAGAAAATTATACAAGGGATCAGTGCGGCCATCATAGGACGAATGAAACGCAGGGGCAGGACAAATGATACAAGGGGAAATATAACAAAGGCGGGAAATGCAAGGTATGGGATACGATCTGCTGGGCACGTCGCCGCGCCGGCCGGACGGCCTTAACAAGGCAACGGGAAAGCTTCAGTATATACAGGATTCCGTGGAACCCGGCTGCCTTCATGCCATGCTGCACGTATCCACCGCAGCTCACGGGATCATCCGGTCTGTGGACCTGGGGGAAGCACTTCAGGTGCCCGGCGTAGTGGCCATTTTAACCGGCGAGGACTGCGGTGTGAAAATGGGAGGACAGATTCAGGATATGCCCTTATTGGCCAGAGAAACGGTGCGCTACTGCGGCGAGCCGGTGGCACTGGTGGTGGCTAGGGAATATTGGCAGGCCCAGCGGGCGGCCGCATGCATCCGCGTCATATACGAACCTTTGCCCGTCATCAATTCGCCGGGAGAGGCCCTTGACCCATACGCTGCGCCTGTCCATCCGCATATGGCGGAGTACAAGCAAACGGTAAGCGACCTGCATCCCGCTTTTAACACCAACATCGTCCACCACGCAAAGATCCGCAAGGGCAATATGGCGGAAGGCTGGGCAGCCAGCAAAGTGACGGTAGAAGGACACTTTACCCTTCCCCAGTGCGCCCACGGGTACATGGAAACAAGGTGTGCCGCCGCCCAGATTATGGGCGATGGCACAGTGGTCATTGAAACCGCCTCCCAGGCCCCCCACGCCATACGGATTGCTTTGGCGGAAAGCTTCGACCTGACCCAGGGGCAGGTGGAGGTGATCAGCTTCCATTTGGGTGGCGCCTACGGCGGGAAGGTGAACGGCCATCCGGAAATGCTGGCCTACCTTGCATCCAGGGCCGTCGGCGGCAAAAAAACCGCGCTGCACTTTACCAGGGAACAATGCTTTACAAGCGTCGGCTGCAAGATCGGCGCAGACTGCACGCTGAAGATCGGCGCCACAAGGGAAGGAAAAATCATGGCCCTGGAAGCTACGTACCATCTGGATACGGGAGCGTACGCCGATTCCGGGCCGCGGATGACCTACGCCGCCGCTACCAGCACCGGGGAGCTTTATGCCATAGGCCATATCCAGTGCGACGCGCTTTGCATATACACCAACCATGTGTATGCCACGTCCTTCCGGGGCTTTGGACATGAGATATCCATCTTCTGCATGGAACGCATGATGGACAAGCTGGCTGCGGCGCTGAAAATGGATGGCACAGCGCTCCGCATGTTGAACATGGTGAAGCCTGGAGATACATCCACCACCCAGGTCCGCTATACGCAGAGCAATCTGGGCAGCCCCATGGACTGCCTGAACAAGGCCATGGAAATGATCCATTGGGACGAAGGAACAGTGACGCAGGCGCAAGGGGATACAGTGCGGGCCAAAGGGATCGCCTGCATATCCAAAACGTCCAGCTCGCCTACAGACGCCGGCTCCGCCGCGGTAATCCTCTTTTGCCCCGACGGCAGCATCAATGTAAACTGCGGTGTGGTGGAATGCGGGCAGGGGTTTGCCGCAACCATCAAACAGATTCTTGCCGAAAAACTAAAAATGGACCCAGGCGGAATTTTTGTCAAGGAACAAATCGACACCAGGGTGGCGCCTGAGCACTGGAAGACGGTCGCCAGCATGTCGAACTTCCTGGCTGGCAACGCGGTGTTAAGCGTGACGGAGGATGCAATATCGCAATTGAAGCGCAAAGCGGCCATTGCCCTTGGGTGTCAGGAATGCCACCTTCAGGTGGGCGGGGGAAGGGTTTACCAAGTCAGCGATCCGGATGTATACATGGAGATCAAGCACCTCACAGGCGGACTGAAGCTTAAAAACGATACGGCCATTGGTGGCCATATCATCGGCCGGGGCAGCTATATCATGGAGCATCTGACCAGCCTGGATCCGGAAACAGGCCGTGGAAGAAGCGGGCCGTACTGGACGGTTGGGGCACAGGCAGTGGAAATCGAATACAACAAAAGGACTTGCGAATTCCGCTTGTTAAAGGCCGTCACCGCCGTGGATGCCGGCAAGGTCGTCCATTATGCCATCAGCCGCGGGCAGATCACGGGGGGCATGCACATGGGGCTGAGCACGGCCACCAGGGAGCACTTCACATACGACGACAGCGCAAAGCTCCTGGATACCAGCTTTCGTACCTACAAGCTCCTGCATTTCGCGCAGAACCCGGCTTATGAAGTGGCATTCCTGGAAACGCCCAACCTGGACGGACCTTATGGCTTAAGGGGCATTGGGGAGCATGGCGTGCTGGGCATGGCCCCCGCCCTGGCCAACGCGCTGACACTGGCCATGGGCAAGGAAATGGATGATCTCCCCCTGCAGTTTGAAAAGCTATGGCAAAAAGCAAT
This sequence comes from Bacillota bacterium, assembly GCA_023436585.1. GTDB lineage: Bacteria > Bacillota > Clostridia > Christensenellales > Aristaeellaceae > JAEWAH01. The sequence goes on from JAEZIN010000003.1 coordinate 22,183, forward strand.
GCAGGAGGGGGCACCCGCATGATTCCTTTTCCCTTTGCTTATTATCAGCCCAAGACGCTGTCGGAAGCGGCGGATGCGTACCAAGAATGCCTGAACCGGCAAGAAAAACCGCAGTACTACTCCGGCGGCACGGAGATCATCACCATGGGGCGTACAGGCAGCCTGCGGTTTGACGCGGTAATCGACCTGAAGGGCATACCGGAAATGCATGGTTTGAAACGGGACGGGAACCATCTATCCATAGGCGCCGCGGAAACGTTGAACGATATTGCCCGCTGGAATGCCTTTCCACTTCTGACGCAATGCTGCGCCCGCGTGGCGGATCACACTGCCCAGTGCAAAATCACACTGGGGGGCAACATCGCCGGAACCATTATCTATCACGAGGCGGTTTTGCCGCTGCTTTTGGCAAATGCGTCCGTGGAACTGTTCGGACCTGACGGTGCGCGTTCCGCGGAATTGTCAGCGCTGTTTTCGCACGGTTTGCACCTTATGCAGGGGGAAATCCTGGTCCGTTTTTCCATGGACGCAAACAAAGCAGGCTTTCCCTTTGCGCATGCCAAGCATGTAGACAGCGAAAAGATAGGTTATCCCCTGTTCACCCTGGCGGCCGTGCGGGAAAAAGATATGGTCCGGGCGGCTGTCAGCGGGCTGTATCCATTTCCCATCGTGTTTGCATTCTTGCCGGGTGCAGAAAGCTTGAAGGAAATAAGAGACCAGCTTCACAGCCAACTGTGCGGAGAACCGATTTCTGACGTGCTTGGCTCGGGAGAGTACCGCCTGTTCCGGCTGAATGCAGCGCTTTATGACATGCTGGCAGCGCTTGAGGAGGATATACCATGATCAAAATCCAGGGCAAGACAGTCATCACCCTGCGCGTAAACGGGCAGGACGTGGAAAAAGCCGTCTATCCCTTCCAAACACTATTGGATGTGTTAAGGGACAACCTGGGCTTAACAGGCGGAAAACCGGGCTGTGAGAATGGCGATTGCGGCGCATGCACAATCCTGTGGGATGGTTGGCCCATGAAATCCTGCCTCTGTTTGGCGGTGGAAGCGCCGGGCCACGACATCCTCACCGTGGAGGGGCTGCAGGATACCTCCCTGCAGCAGGCTTTCACAGACCGCTTCGCCATGCAGTGCGGGTACTGCACGCCGGGCTTCATTATGAATGCACACGCGCTTTTAAGTCAGCATCCCGACCCGGATGACTATACCATCGACTCCTGGATGCAATCGAACATCTGCCGCTGCACTTGCTATGAGGAGATAGGCGCGGCCATCAGGGACATCATTCAAAAATGCAAGCCGGCCGGCATATGAAAAGGATGCGTCTCCGTGACGGTGTTGCATTTAAAAGGCCCATGCCTGTTACGGCACGAGCCTCAGCGTATCAACAAAGTGGCTATGCCACTTTGTTGAGCTTTTCCCTCGCTGCACTGCACACTGGCTTCGCCATTGTGCGGCCGTTTGCTCGGGCAAGGAAGGAAATTCTTCGAATTTCCCGCGCAAACCACCGCACATGTCGCTGGTTTGCGATCTAGAATCAGAGGGCTTCAGCCCTCCGATACCTCCCGGGGTTTTTTGATGGTTTGAGGCACGGGCCTTGTTACGGCATGGGCCATGTTACGGCACGGGCCTTTGCCTACTGCTGCGCATTCTTGTATACTTCCTGAAAGTTTTTCTCCCGGTCAGGCGTCCAAAATCCGCCGTGTTCCCACTCTGCCTGCTTCTTGCAAATCATTTCGTATTGCTGTTCCAAAGTATCCCGCATAGGGGCGAGAAGCAAGGGGTTGTTCCGGTGTGCGGCCACATCCGATTTCAGGTTTTCCAAGGCCTCCATCTGCATCTGCTGATACTGTTCCCTGGTCATGCAAACACTCCTTCCATGCCCATACAGTATGTCCAAAGGGATGGGATACAAATCTGCCGCCGGCCGCAGCGCCAAAATCAGCCATATGGTTACGGCCCGGTTTTCACGGCAGCAGCCAGGTAAACCATTGGTTTATTTTCCAAAAAAGGGCTTGCGGAATCAAAACAGGTATGTTAAAATAACCACGACTTTGATAAGAAGGAGGTGCGCGCATGATTCTCTTGTTTGAAAGATTTAAAGACGCAATGCTCAATGGCATCAGCAAGATGACATGTGCTGTACCTCTGTCCATAACAGCGGGATAACTTTTTGTTGTCCCCAAAAGGCGGCGGTATGACGTGCATACCGCCGCTTTTTTGATTGCCGGAAAGGATGATGAACGTGGTCTGCTCATTGGGAATAAGAATTCAAACCCTGCGCAGGGCTCAGGGATTCACACAGGCGCAGCTTGCCATAAAACTGGGCATAACAGCCCCGGCCATATCCAAGTGGGAGCGCGACATCGCGTACCCGGATATCATGCTGCTTTACCCTCTTTCCAAGATGCTGTGCGTATCGCTGGATACGCTGTTTTCACCGACCTTTACCATGAATGGGAGTTGATTTGGTATGAAAAATCTCAAGGCCGCTTTCAGGCATATGTTCAAAAAGGCATCCGCCGAGAAGGCATTTCAATCGTATTCCAAAGAAGTCCGCGAGGCCGTCGACAGAAAGAACGAAATCATGTACTGGCTGTTTGACATTGCCAGATACGGTCCCTTTATCAAATAAGGAATGCGAAACAAGGCGCGGGCATAGATCAGTGGTGATCTAGCCCGCGCTTTTATTTCTGCCGGTGCGTCGGTATTACCATCCATCGTCCCTTTATTCCATATCGCGTGAACCAAAAGAATGGGAGAATGGCAAATGCCACTCCCCATTTTGAGCCTGCAGGCTCCCTCTTAAATCCATGTGGATGATCATGCAGGCATTTTAAGCCTTCCCACCATGTCACTCGCCAATAGGATCATCGATCAAGGTGGCAACTCTGTATTTGTGGTAATGCCCGTCATTCACCGTTGTGAAGCCATACAGGAAATGAACGTGCGTGTCGCCAACCGGGATCGCGCCGCCGGTCCTGCCATAGGCTTCGTGATAATGCTCCTCGTAAAAGTCCGTACGGAATTTTACATCATGGTAGTGATTGTTATTGCCATAGGGAATTGCCTCTCCCGAAACGGTGGCAAAGCGGTGATTATGGGGATCTTCCTGCGGCTCAGCGATTTGTACGCTGCCCTGCACTTCATGCACATGGAGTTGGGGCCTTGGGCAGCCTTGATTGTAATTTTCGCCTGACATATACTCTTGCCTCCAGTTGTTATCGGCTGTGTTTTCCATGGGGTATGCGCAATGATTATCATCGATATACATAAGAATTCTTGGTCTGCACGGATCGTGAATTCTGCAGCGGTCATCAACAGCGTCATAGGAGGTTTCTGATGCCGACTCAGCGTCGTTGATATAACTTCTGCTGAAAAGCATACGATTGAGCCTCTTTTCTTTTGCTTTTACATTCAGATGGGGGCATCTTTCGCATCGTGAAACATACGTCTGCCGATCATTTTGAGATAAGCCCATTACAAAATTATGCGGGGCGTAAAGAAGTGTTACGCAAGCCGGAACCCAGATAATCAAAAAAGCCAAAGAGGAGAGGCGGATATTTATGTCGTACGTGAATGAAGGTATTGAAAAGTGTGTTGAGATGCTCTGGAAGCCCCTGCTGTGTTCAGCCATATTGGTCAATGTATATCACCTAATTTGGGAGGGGAACAGATGCGGCGTTCAAAGTGCCTGTTGATTTCTATCTTCATCCTGATTCTTTGCACTTTTTGTTTCGCGCAAGGCGCAGGACTGGCCAGTATTGCAAGCGGCGTCCTTTGCCTGACCGGCTGCCGTTTGATTGACGGTACGGGTGCTGCGCCTGTTGACAACGCAGTCATCGTTTTGGAAGATGGCATCATAACCCATGTCGGAACGAGCAGTGCCATAGACATTCCCAAAGGAGCCAAGGTGATAGACCTGAAGGGCGCTACCGTTATGCCTGGCTTCATTAACGCGCATGTGCACAGCGCGTATAATGAGCAAAATCTGAAAAATTGGCTTATGGCAGGGGTCACGACAGTCCGTGACGAAGCGCCCCGGGCGTCCGGCAATTTTCTTGCCGAAAGAGACCGTCTGAATGAAAACCCGGCACATGCAAGAATCGTCTCAGCTACGCCCATTCTCAGCGTACCCGGGGGTTACGGCGGAGATTCCTTCACCTCCGCCGGTTCGGCAAGCGAAATGGTGAGCCAATATATCGCCGAGGGTGTGGATATCATTAAAATATCCATTGAGGATGACCTGCAGGGGCGCACATGGAACGTGCCCACCTATGAGGAAATAAAGGCCGCTGTGGATGCAGCCCACGCTGGCGGCCGCAAGGTTTCGGTGCATATCAGCCATGAACGCAACCTGAAATGGGCGATGGACGCCGGGGTGGACGATATCGCGCACATGGTGGTGGAACCCATCGGCAAGGAGACTGCCGGGCAGATCGTGCAAAAAGGAATCTATTGGGTGCCGACTCTTGAGCTATGGAACGGCGTAAGCAAGGATTACGGCCTAAATTGGATAGACGTAGCCTTAGGGAACCTATCCGCCTTTTACAAGGCCGGAGGACAGGTGGCGCTGGGCACAGACTTCGCGGGATACTCGATCCGCTTTGATACCGGCTTCCCCATCACAGAAGTGAATTTGATGAGACAGGCGGGCATGACACCCATGGATATCATTATTGCCGGCACCAGGAACGCCGCCCACGTTTGCGGACTGGACGGCACGCTGGGTACTGTTGAGGTGGGGAAGATCGCGGATCTGCTGGTAGTCAACGGTGACCCGCTCGATGAAAACATACCTTTTGAGAAATCGTTTTTATCCGTGAGAATGGTGGTGCACGGGGGCGAGATCGTGGTGAACAATGATAACGCGCCGTGAGCGGCTGCTATTGCGGGCATTCACAATTACATAAAAAAAGAAAAAGCCCGCAACCTCTTTCAAATCAAGAAGTCACGAACCCTTTCAATGGAGCTGATAACCAGATTCGAACTGGTGACCTCTTCCTTACCAAGGAAGTGCTCTACCTGCTGAGCTATATCAGCATATCCGGCGGGACAACGAACATATTGTACCTGAAATCCGCAGGAAATGCAAGGGTTTTCTTAAGAAAAATCCGCCATACACATTGGGTTTTTCAAGCAATTCATCCCGTTTTTACGCCTGCTTACTTAAAAACAAGCTGTTGATGCAAAAACTGATGCGGATTCCCGTTGCCCACAGCCCGCAAGCCCTTGTTCCGTAACGCGGGCGGGACTGATTTGGCTCTCTCTGGAGGGAGCTGATGGAGACTGCAGAGGGAGTGGCAGAGTTAGTCTTCGGGATAGATTCCCTCTGGAGGAGACTTGGTGAATCCCAGAGGGAGCTTCCTAAGAAGCTCCCTCTGGGACGTTCCGGAATACCGCTCTTGCCAGCGGCAGAATAGGAAATGCCGGGAATCATCGATCCCCGCAAATCGCGTCAGGTTTCTTTCCCTTGCTGCTCATTTCGCGGCGCAGGCAAGGCCTTCGTCCAATTCTCGCAGCTTTTGAAGCACCGTCATGGCGCGCTCGTCGGTGTCTCCCTTTGCTTTTATGAATTCCTGGATCAGATCCCAGACAAGCCAGGCCCCCACAATTTTTTCACCGACACACATCACCTGCACATGGTCATGCTCCACCGCCTGATGGGCGCAATGCCAGTCGTGAATCATGCTGGCACGGATCCCGGGAATCTTGTTGCAGGCGATGGACGCTCCAACGCCGGAGCCGCAGAACATAATGCCGCGCTCCGCGCTGCCATCCAGGATATGCTGGCATACGGCCCTGGCCACATCAGGAAAATAAGGCATTTCCGCGGGATCGTGGCAGCCGTTGTCAATAATTTCGTGCCCCGCGTTTTTAAGCAGCGGCAGCATGGCCATTTTCAAGTTGTATCCCGCGTGGTCGCAGCCAATGGAAAGCTTCATGTTCATTCATCCTTTACTGTTGGCTAAGGCTCAGCCTAGGCCGATGTTTTCTTTTTTCCCAGGTAGGCTTCCTTCACCTTTTCATCCTCCCCCAGGTCTTTGGAAAGACCGCTGTGGATGATGTTTCCCCGCTCAATCACATACGCCCGGTTGGATACGCTCAGCGCCAGCTTCGCGTTCTGCTCCACCAAAAGCACCGGAATGCCGGTCTTGTTGATGGCAACGATGCGCTCAAATACCTCTTCAATCACCAGAGGCGCAAGACCCATGGAGGGCTCATCCAGCATCAGCATTTTCGGATGCCCCATCAACGCGCGGCCAATCACCAGCATCTGCTGCTCGCCGCCGGATAGGCTCCAGGCCAGCTGCGCGCGGCGCTCCTTCAGCCGGGGAAAACAGCTGTACACATACTCCAGATCATTATTGATGTTTCCGGCCATCAGCTTGATGCCCTTCCACACCACGGTGCCCACGGCCAGGTTCTCCTCCACCGTGAGGCCGGGGAACACATGGCGGCCTTCCGGCACCTGCAAAACCCCTTTGCGCGTAATTGCATGAGGCTTTTTCCCGCACAGCTCCTCGCCGTGATACAGGATGCTACCCGATGTTTCCACATGGCCGGAAATGGAGTTGAGCAAGGTGGTCTTTCCTGCGCCATTGCTGCCGATTAGGGCAACGATTTCCTTGTCGCCCACTTCCATGCTGATGCCGTGCAGCGCTTCGATGTGGCCGTATCGGGAAACGAGATTGCTAATCTGCATCATGCGCTTTTCCCTCCTCCCCCAAGATAGGCCTCAATCACAGCGGGATTTTCCTGCACTTCTTGCGGCAAGCCGGTGGTCAGCTGGCGGCCGAAGTTTAATACGGTAATCCGGTCGCAGGTTTCCATCACCAGATCCATCGCATGCTCGATGAGCAGAACAGCTATGCCCTGCTTTACCGCGATGCCAATCAGAGCCCGGATGTAATCCATCTCAGCATGGTTCAGGCCCGCGGCGGGTTCATCCAGCAGCAGCACCTTGGGGTAACTGAGCATGGCACGGACGATTTCCAGCATCTTCTGCTGGCCGTAGGAAAGCTTTTCGGTGCTGTCCTTCAGGTTGACGTTTGCAAGGCCCGCGGCGTTAAGCAGCGATTGCATATACCCCTGATACTGCCTTGCCTGGGGCAGCCGGCGGAGCCCCGCCAGGTCCAGGCCCACCAGAATGTTGGTTTCAATATCGCACCTGCCCAGAAGGCGGGGATGCTGAAAGCTTCTGGCGATCCCCAGCTTGGCCCGCAGGTGGGTGGGTGCTTTGGTGATGTCGCGGCCTTCCAGCGAGATGATACCGCCATCCGCTTTATAGATACCGGTTATCAGGTTGAGCAGCGTGGTTTTGCCTGAACCGTTGGGCCCGATGAGGCCGAACACCTCACCGCCATATAGATCAAGGCAAACATGGTCGGCCGCGGTTACGCCGCCGAAGCGCTTCACCACGTCATTTAGTGTAAGCACAGGCCTTTTTCCGCTTGAAGAGCATGTCATAAAGCGCCTTGCCTCCTCCCAATATTCCTTCCGGCTGTACGATCATCAAAATCATAATGCCTGCGCCGTAAATCAACTGCATAAAGTTCGCCAGCGGCCGCACCCACTCTTGCAAAAGGGAGATGATCATCGTGCCGATAATCGCTCCGCTGGGGGAAGCCGTGCCGCCCAGCATGATCATGATCAAATACATGGTGGATTGCTGGTAGGTGAATGTCTGATAGCTCAGGTAGCCGGACAAAAACGCGTACAGCGCACCGGCCAGCCCGCAAAGCGCGCCGGATATGCCAAAGGCGATACTCTTGGTCAGCAGGCTGTTGACACCCATGCAGTTGGCGGCAATCTCATTGTCGCGGATGGCCATGAAGGAACGGCCCAAGCGCGAGTAGAAAAGCAGTCGCATGGATACGAATACCGCCACGCAAAAGGCCAGTATCAAATAAAAGTAAGAGGTTTCAGTTACAAATGAAATGGGACCTATGGAGAACTTCGGAACGTTCTGAATGCCCAGCGCCGCGCCCGTCACCGGTTCCCAGTTCATGAACAGTCCATTCAGTATGGTCATCAGGCCAACGGAGGCAAAGGTGAAGTAGTATTGGCGCAGCCTGAAGAAGGCAAAGCCCAGAATGAAGGCGAACAGGGCTGTTCCCGCAACGGCGGCCAGCATCGCTACAAGGGGCGGCATGTTCAGCTTCATCGTAACATTTGCTGCGGTGTAGGCTCCCACGCCCCAAAGACCCGCCTGGGCGAAGGAGTTCTGGCCGCACATGCCCAGCAGCACGTACACGCTCAGCACGCACAGATAGGTGATGAGCGCAATGTTTAAAACCCGAAGCATATAGTTACCCGTCACCATGGGTGCAAAAGCGAACAGCACCAGTACCAAGGCGGGAAAAAAGCGGGATGCTTTTTTCAATGTTTGAGCCACGGATGTTGATGTATTCATGGTCAGCCCCCTACGCCTTTTCCTGAATTTTGCCGCTGAAAAGCCCCTGCGGGCGAATCATCAGCACAAGGATCAAAGCGATGTAAATGAGCACCAACTGGTATGTGGTGCTGATATACGCGCCGCCGAAAGCCTCGATCAGCCCCACGATCAGCCCGCCGACGATGGCGCCCGGCACACTGCCAAACCCGCCGATGACGATGGCGGCAAAAGCCTTCGCGCCGGCGGAAGCGCCCATGGTGTTGTTCAGGAAGAACAGCGGCGCCAGCATCCCGCCGCCGATGCCGGTGATCATGGCACTTAAGGCAAAGGTCACGGCAATGGAGAAAATGACGGGCACGCCCACCATGGAAGCCATGTATTGATCCTGGGCGGTGGCCTGCATGATGTGCCCGATGAACGTTTTTTCCAAAAGCATGTATACCAGAAACATCAAAATGGCAGCCACGATGATGATGGCCAGGTATTGCCCCTGTATAATACCGCCGGCAAACAGCTTCACCGGCGCGGAGATGACTTTGTCCACCTTTACGGGAATGGAACCCCAAACAAGGCGCGCGCCTTCCTTAAAGACCATCGAGGCGCCCATGGCGCTGACGATAATGGCCCGCACCTGGGCTTTGCGCAGGGGCCAATAGGCCGCGCGCATAAACAGCACGCCCACCACGCCGATCCCCACGCTGGCCAGCACCAGCGACAGGATGATATTCAGGCCCAATATCTGGTTGAAGGTATAGCAAAGATAGCCGCCGATCATCAAAAACTCACCCTGGGCGAAATTCATGACACCTACGGCCCGGAAGATGAGCACCATGCCCATGGCGATCAGCCCGTACACAACACCGGTGGAGAGGCCCGACACCAGCAATTGTATGTTTTGTCCCATATGGACGTATCTCCTTTATCATATGGCGTTTCATGGCCGCAATCCGCAGGTAGGACTGCATTCTTGCCTGCGCCGCGAGCATGAAGGCCCAAAATCAACGCCCTCCGCGCCAGGGACTCCGGCGCGGAGGGCGCCTATGCAGCACTAAATCTGCTTTTCGGAGTAGATCTCCTGCAAAACGGTGGGCACTTCATCCACGATCTGAACCACCAGGCCGCCGCGGCCGCAGTCGCCATTGGTGCGGCAGTCATAGGTGGTGATGGCGCCGGCGTAGGAATCAATGGTCGTCATGGCATCGCGGACCGCCTGACGGTCAGTGGAGCCGGCTTTTTCGATGGCGGCGCAAATTACGCTCACATGATCGTAAATCTGGGCAGCGGCCTTCGCGCAGACCTGGCCGTAGAGCTCCTGATACTTTTGGGAGAAGGCGGCACCCTTGGGGTTGGTGGTGTTGGGCACCCATGCGGCCGCGCTGTACACGCCGTTGAGGGCCGCGCCGCCCAACTTGAGGGTTACAGGGTCAGCCCAGGCATTGGAGCCGAAGATGGGCATATCCTCCATGCCAAAGGCACGGATCTGCTCGGCGATGATGGCCGCTTCATTAAAGAGGCAGGCGCCGATGATGGCTTCCGGTTCTACCTGCTGGATCTTGGTGATATGGGAAGCAAAGTCCTTCGTGCCCGTGGTGAAGGGAACAACCACCAGGGGCTCGATGCCGCGGCGCTGAAGCGCTTCGGTGAACAGGCGCGTTTGGTCGGAAGAGTTGGTCTCCGTGTCATGGATGATGGCAAACTTTGTGTAGCCCTTTTCTTCCACGGCAAAACCGATCAAGGCATCGATCATGGTCTGCTCACAGGCGCGCAGCTGGAAGAGCCAGGGATTGTCGTTGTTGCAGATGTCCCGCAGCTTGGGGCTGGAGCCCTGCGCCGTGGTGAGGATCTGCGCCTGAAGCGCTTCATTGGAGATAGCGATGTTGTCGTTGGAGTTGTCGCTGCCGATAATGGCCACGATCTGCTTATCGTCCGCCAGCTTACGGTACGCGTTCACCGCGCCTACGTCCGTGCCCAGGCCGTCCTCAATCACGATTTGAATGGGACGTCCCAGCACGCCGCCCGCGTCATTGATTTCCTGGGTGATAATGGCGGCGGCGTTGGAGGCATATTCGCCTTCCATGGCGCGCTCGCCGGTCAGCACGGTGGCCAGACCGATTTTGATGGGATCGCCGCTGGGGGCGGCTGCCGCATATGCGGGAAGAGAGGCCATGGTCAGGATCATCATGGCGGACAACAGGAACGCGAGAGCCTTTTTCATTGGTTTCATCCTTCCTTTTTGCCTTTACGGTTTTCGATTTGAATACGTTTTCAAATCGTCTATGTGTCTATTATAATCAAATCAAACACAAATGCAATACATAATCCAATAATTTCACAGAGTAATTTGGATGTATTGAATATTTTTCCTATAGTTTGATTTTCTATTTGTAAACGTTATGATATTATCAAGCAAAAAAGCGCGGCTTTTTGAAAATAGCTTGAAAATAAGCTGCAGAACCGTTACACTATAGGAAGCTTTCGCTACGCAAGCCAGGAAAGATAAGGTGCATTATGAAAAAAAGCATTACCATTAAAGATATTGCAGCCGAGGCCGGTGTCTCGCTGGCCACGGTATCCCGCGTTATCAACAACAGTACCGGCGTAACGGAAGACAAGCGCAGACGCGTGGAGAAAACCATCAAAAAATTCAATTATCACCCGAATCTTGTGGCGCGCGGGCTGAAAAATGATTCTACCCAGACCATCGCCATGCTGATTTCAGACGGCAACAACGAGTACTTTGGACAGATCACCAAAGCGGTTGAAAACGTTATCCGGCCCGACAGATACAATTTGTTTTACTGCAATACCGCCGCAGAGCAGGATACCGAGGAAAGCTACCTGCGCCTGATGACCGAGCGGCAGGTGGATGGCTTTATCATCAACACCACGGGCCATAACAACGACTATATAACACAGCTCAGCCAGACCGTGCCGGTGATCCTCCTGCACCGCCGCATACCCAATCCCCAGTTCAAGGGCGACTTTCTGGATGCGGATTTTGCCACCACGTCCTATGATTTGTGCCAACACCTGATTCAAAAAGGGCACAGGCGCATCGGGCTGATTTGCGGCCCTTCCTACTTAAGTTCCCACCGGGACCGGCTGGTCAATATACAGCGTGCCCTTAAAACCATAGGCGTTACGATGAAGGAAGGCGATCCCTATTTATTTGAGGGACCCCTTACCAAAGAATTCGGTTATCAAAGCTGCGCCGCCCTGATGGGCATGCCAAACCCGCCCACCGCGCTGGTCATCTCCCACAGCAATACGACCATTGGCGCGCTGCGCTTCTTTAAGGAAAAAAACATACGTGTGCCCGAGGACATTTCCTTCGTGAGCCCGTGCGATGTCCAGCTGGCGGATATTCTGTATGTGGAGCCCACCTGCGCACTGCCGGATGCATGGGCGATGGGCGAGAGATGCGCCCGCATGCTGATGGAACGCATCCGCAACGGCAATGACATGATCAACCGTGAAGCACTGTACACCCCCGCCATTTCCTTTGGGCAAAGCGTACGTGAAATCAAATGACATAATAATGCAAGGTATAAGAAAGGAGCCTTTATGACGGGCTCCTTTTCTTTCATATGCCTATGCCCCGGCCGTCCTCCTGGTTAAGCCAGGCCATGTATCTTTCCCTGGGATGGCAGGTACGTATGGTGCGGGCGATGGCCTGAAGCTCCTGCGTGGTTTGAAAGGACTGGTACTTGGTGTACAGTACGCGCAGCGCACTGAGGCTTGGCTGCTGAAGGGAATAACTTTTGAGCATTTCATAATTCACGGAGTAAGGCGACAGAGATTCCATCAAAACGCCCAATACATCATCTGTCAAAAGCGGAAAATCGGAGGTCCTCATGCGCACCTCTTCCCCGTTGTCCAGAAAGATCCGCATGGTGCCCATGGTCAGCCGCCGAAGAGACATGAACAAAAAGCTGTCCAACCGCTTGCACAGCTTTTCCAGGTCCTCTTTATAGGGGGCGTAGCTGCGCAGCACGTCGGCTGTCGATTCCGCCAGCGTCGTGCTTTCCAGCAGATAGGAGCCCACCCATGGGTGCAGCGCCCGGGCCACATCCTGGGTGCGGATGACGGCAGCCACCGTTAAGTCACCTCGCGCGAAGGATAGCGCTACTTTCTACATACCTTGCCATAAATCCTTGTCGGTTTCAAAAACACCCTATAAAAATCCTGTTTCTAAATTGTTTCCAATTTTCGCCAATGTGCATAAACATTCATCATTCCTGCTATTTTATCCGAAAACACGTTCGGGACACGCCAGTTCTTGTGGTTTTTAAATGGGACAACCACCATCCCTAGGAAAAAAGTTTTCAACAGCCGAGACGTCTATGCAACAGAGGCAACTGTGTACAACTCTTGAAAAGGCGGGAGATATCTGGTATTATAGGTTAACGACCGGAGGAGAGGTGCCGGTTTTCCACAGAAAGTTTTCCACAACTTTCTGGTGTATTTTGTTTTTGTGTATTTTTCCGCATTTTTTCCGTGCCGAGAGCGCGTATAATTCTTTGCATAATTTTTATATTTGTACTAAGGGGGCCAGCGGATGAATGTAGCGGAGTTATGGGAAAAGGCATGCCGCTTTTTGCAGGAGGAGATGAATGAGGTCTCCTACAAAACGTGGATTGCCAGCTCCTTGAAGCCCCTGGAAATAGAAGACAACTGCCTGTATATCGAAGTGGTCACCGATTACATGAAGCAGATGATCGCCAGCCGGTATGCCATGCTCATCGCCAACGCGGTAAGCCAGGCGGCCGGCCATGCGCTTTCCATAGAAATCATCACCCCCCAGGAATCGGCCGCCCGCAGGGCCGCAAAAACCGCGCCCGTTTCCCAGGGCTCCAATGTGAGCCTGAATCCCAAATACACCTTTGACACCTTCGTGGTAGGCAGCGGCAACCGCTTTGCCCACGCGGCGTCATTGGCTGTGGCGGAAGCCCCCGCGGAGGCATACAACCCGCTGTTCATTTACGGCGGCGTCGGGCTGGGCAAGACCCATCTGATGCACGCCATCGGCCATTATGTGCAGCAGCAGTACCCGAGCCTGAAGCTTTTATACATTACAAGCGAAAACTTCACCAATGAATTCATCACCGCCATACAGAAGAACAAGAACGCGGAATTTCGCAGCCGCTTCCGCAATGTGGACATACTGATGGTGGACGATATACAGTTTATTGCCAAGCTGGACCGCACGCAAGAGGAGTTCTTCCACACCTTCAATGCGCTGCACGCCGCCGGCAAGCAGATCATTATGACCAGCGACAAGCCGCCCAAGGACATTGCCAGCCTGGAAGAAAGGCTCTGCAGCCGCTTTGAGTGGGGGCTCATCGCCGATATACAGCGCCCGGACATTGAGACACGCATCGCGATCCTGCGCAAGAAAGCGGAACGGGAGCACATTGCCGTTTCCGACGGCGTGCTGGAGCTGATCGCCCAGCGTATCGACTCCAACATACGGGAGTTGGAAGGGAGCCTCACGCGCCTGGTGGCCTTCTCCTCGCTGACCGGCAAGCCCATCACCAACGCGCTGGCGGAAGAAGCGCTGCGGGAGGTCTTCGCCCAACGGGAAGTAAGGCGTGTCACCTGCGAGCTCATCCAGGAAACGGTAGCTGATTATTACAGCATTTCGGTGGCGGATTTGAAAAGCGCCAGGCGCAACCGGGAGGTTACCGTGCCCCGGCAGGTGGCCATGTACCTGACCCGGGAGATCGTAGGGCTGTCGCTGCCGCGTATCGGGGAAAGCTTTGGCGGCCGCGACCATACCACGGTGATGCACAGCTGTGAAAAGGTGCAGGACATTATAAAGGACAACCCCGACTTTTTAAGCCAGATGGACGATATAAGACGGCTTATCAAGGACGGCAAGTGACGATGAAGGAGGGGCAGCCATGGCGGCCTATCAGGAGTTCCGGTTGGACAACGGCCTTCAAATTTCCGCCTATCAGCTTCCCCATCTGCACTCCCTGGAGATAGGTGTGTATTTCAAGGGCGGATCGCTGTATGAAAACAGGAGCAACCAGGGGATATCCCACCTGCTGGAGCACCTCTGCTACCGCAACCTGAATGGCCTAACCCAGGAGCAGCTCTATCGGAGGCTGGATGCCATGGGTGCGGTGATGCACGGCGTTACCGAGCAAAACGTGATCATGTTTCACCTGAATGTATCTCCCCGCTTCTTTGACGACGCCTTTGATATCATGTCGCGCCTGTTTGCCCCCGGAAAGTGGACCGAAGAGGAAATTGCTTCGGAAAAGCAGGTGGTGCTCCGGCAGATCGAAAACGAAGAGCCGAATTTTCTATGGGATATGGCCGCCAGGTATTGGAGAACAAGCGCCGGCGCATTCCCCGTGATGGGCACCACAAACAGCGTGAAGGCCATGACGGCGGATCTGATCCACCGGTGGAAGCGGAAGCTATTCAGACCATCCAACGCCTGTTTCGTGCTGACTGGGAATTTCTCCGACGGCATGCTGAAAAAGGCGGTGGAGGTGCTGGGGGAACTGCCCGATGCGCTTAAGGCTCCGCTGGAGCAGCCCGCGCCTATGAACTTTTGCGCGCGGGATGAAAGCAGCGACGAATTGTTCAATGCCGACTACAATCTGGCGCAGGTGCTGCTTTATTTTGACATTGATTCCAACCTTGTTTTCCCCACCAGCGCTGAAATGCTCAGCTATATGACGGGGGACGGGCTCAGCTCCTCGCTTTTTTTTGAGATGCGGGAAAAGCGCGCCATCGTGGACGATATCAGCTCAGAGGTAGTGCCGGTAGGCCCCTACAGCCGCTTCGCCATCGATTACGAAGTCTCCCATGACCGGCTTGCGGAAAGCCTGGAGCTTGTTTTTTCCATACTGGCACGGCAGCGCAGGTTTATCAGCCAGGAGCAGATGGACAGGACAAGGGTGTATTTTACCGAATATGAAATGATGATTCTGGACAGAGCGGTCACCATGAACGAGCGGCTGGGCTACTCCTGGCTCAGCGGCAATACGGATGGATGCGACGTAGATGTAAGAATGCGCCTGCACGGCGACCTGACGGCGGATAACATACAGGATGCCGCCCAGGCCATCTTCCGGCCGGAAACGCTTTGCTGCCTGATAGAGAAAAACCCGAAAAAAGTGAAGGCTGCCCAATTGCATGAAACACTGAAAAAGTGCAGGGAACTGCTTAGGTAATACCGGCTATGGCAGGATCACCACTTCATCTCTTTCCTCCATGAGAGGAAAGAGTTTTTTCATATCTTTATCATTCAGGGCCATGCAGCCGGCCGTCCAGTCGCTTGCGCCGCCGCCGTGCAGGTAAATTTCCCCGCCCATCTTCGTGCCCCACGGCGGCCTTCTCCCCTCCCGGCAGGCAGACACGATGGCTTCCTTTTCCTGAAAAGAAATGCTTCCCTGGGCAAAGGCGGCCTCCGCGTCCAAACCGTTGGGGTAATTGATGCCAAGCGCCATGCCGTACTTGCCCGTTTCCCGCTTGAGGCAAATAAAGTATTGTCCCTCCGGTGTTTTGCCGTCGCCCTCCCTTTCCTTTTTTCCAACCGGCGAAAAGCCCAGGCCCACGGGGCAGGAAAGGACTTCCGTCCCCTTGTCATCAAAGAGGGTTAGGCACCTTTCCTTTTTGTACACCATCAGCCGTTTCCCCATTATACTATGTTCCGTCCAATCTCAAAGGGATTCCTCATTTTATTGTAGCACCTTGCTCATTCTGTCCACAAGACTACCGTCATCAAGAAGAATCCATGCTGCACTATTTAAGTCGTCTATCATTGCCTTTTTCCATCAAAGCAGTTTCCCGGGAAGGGGTCCGGGGCGGGCGGCTTTTTCAAATGGCGCTTTCCCCGGCATTTTTCCGCATTCTTTCCCCATTTCCTTCACGGCCAGTGATTCCCATACATTTTGATGAAACAAACAATACAGCATCGTCGTCCTATAAAAGCGTAACGGCAAAATGCAATACGGCAAAAAAGCAAGAGGCGCTTCCCCTTGCCGGCGGGCTTCAGTTTGTCAGAACATGAACAAACTGTAACTTTTCAAAATCGTGTACCTTTTGCTTGCAGTAGCGCATGGCCTGTGCCATAATAAATCTAATATACCGGCGCCGGCGCCGGACACAAAGAAAGGAAATAGTGATTCCATGAAGAAATCTACCCGTTTTTTTGCGCTCTGCCTGGCGCTGACCATGTGTGCGACCATGGCTATGACCGGAGCCCTGGGCGAAGTTCCCCAGCCCACCGATCAAGCCGCGGCCGTTGTGGAAACGACTGAAGCACCCGCGGAGGCAACTGCCGTTCCGCCCACTCCGGGCCCGGACGATGTGATGGCGACAGTGAACGGCGAGACGGTCACCTTTGCCAAGCTGCAGGAAGCCTACAGCAATCTGTACTATCAGATTTCCAGCCAGGGATATGACTTGACGGGCCAGGAAGCCCTCCTTCAGTCCATGGCCATGGATAACGTAGTCTCTGAAATACTGTTTAGGCAAAAGGCCGCAGAATTCAAAATTGACCAGTTTACAGCGGAAGAAGATGCCGCTTTTAAGGCCGAAGCCGAGACCACCTGGAACACCTACCTGGATCAGCAGGCTTCCTCCTACCTGACCAGCGCAACCCCCACGGACGAGGAAAAGGCGAATGCCCGCAAGCAGGCGGAAGATTATTTCTTGCAGATGGGCTACTCCACGGAAAAGGCCATGGAAGAGCTGATTACATATTATAAAGACCAAAAGATACAGGAGCGGATGGTCGAACTGCTGACCAAGGACAATGCCGCCCTGACGGATGCGGATATTCAGACCGAATACCAGACCCGCGTCGATGCGGACAAGGCCTCCTTCAGCGAAGACGTCATGAACTATATCTATGCCGCCGAATACACCGGCCAGCAGGTATGGTACACCCCGGAAGGCATCCGCGGCATTACCCACATCCTGCTTGCCGTGGATCAAACGCTGCTGGACAACTACAATGCCATTCAGGCCCAGTTGGAAGAGCAGGCTTCAGAAGAAGCAGCCGAGACGACGGCGGAAGCAACCGCTACCCCCGATCCGGCGATCACTCCTGATCCCGCAGCCACTGCTACCCCCGCTCCTGTGACTGAGGCTGATTTGGAAGCTGCGAAGAACGCCATCCTGGATTCCATTAAGGACAAGACGGAAGCCATCAAAACCAGGTACGCTGCCGGCGAAGATTTCAGCGCCCTGATCGCGGAATTCGGCACGGACCCCGGCATGACCGAGGAACCCTTCAAAACCGAAGGCTACAGCGTTCTTGCCAATTCCATTGGCTTCTATCCCGTTTTTGTTCAAGCCGCGTTTTCTCCTGAGATGCAAAAGATCGGCGACCTGAGCCTGCCTGTGGTATCCACCAAGGGCGTGCATATCCTCCGCTACACCAGGGATGTTCCCAGCGGCCCCGTGGAATTGACGGAAGCGCTCAAAACCACCCTGCGCACCGAACTGGAGCAGACCCGCAAGAGCGACGCCTTGCCCAAGGCCCTGGAAGAGTGGAAAGCCGCCGCGAGCATTGTCTATACCCAGCAGGAAAGCACCGAAGCGCCTGTGACGGAGTCCACTCAGGAGCCTACGCCGACCCCTGCCCCGTAAAGTATTGGAAACCAATATAATCCCGTGCATTAAAAGCCGCCCGTTCCGGGATTTTCCCCGGAAGGGCGGCTTGTTTTCACCGGTCAACAATGATACAATGGGCACGAATCCTGGAAAACAAGGTGATTGATGATGAAAAAAATGCTGCTGTACGCGCTGGCAACGGCGCTGATGCTCTCTTTTCCCACCGCGACGGCACAGGAAAAGACTGTGGTTACTTCCTTCTACCCTGTATATATTCTCACAAGGAACCTGACGGCCGGCATTGACGGCTTGCAGGTTGTAAACCTGGCCGCGCCGGACACCGGCTGCCTGCACGATTATCAGCTTCTTACAGGCGATATGCGCACCCTGGCAAAGGCCAATGCGCTGCTCATCAACGGCGCGGGGATGGAAAGCTATCTGAACACGGTGGCCGCCCAGTTTCCGGACCTTCAAGTGGTGGACGCCTCCCGGGGCATTGCACTGCTGGACAGTGAAGGCAAAAATGAGCATGCGCATGAAGAGGGCGAAGATGCCCACGGTCATGAGGATAACGCCCATATCTGGCTGGATGCTTTAAACGCGAAGAAGATGGTGGAAAACCTGAGCGCCGGGCTTCAAAATGCCTTTCCTGAATATAAGGATGCCCTGATGCAAAATGAGGCGGCTTATATACAGCGGCTGGATTCCCTGGATTTGGAGTTGAAATTGGGCCTCGCGGATCTTGCGCAAAAAGAGATTATCACCTTTCATGAGGCGTTTCCCTACTTCGCCAAGGCTTATGGGCTGCATGTGGCCGCCGTGGTGTTAAGGGAACCGGGGGAGGCGCTGAGCCCAGCCCAGCTGGCCGAACTTACGAAGCTGGTGCGGGACCTGGGTGCGCCGCCGCTGTTCACCGAGCCGCAGTATCCCGATCTGGCCGCCAGGACGCTGGCGGCGGAAACAGGCGCGAAGGTATATGAACTGGACCCGCTGGTCACCGGCCCCCTGGATGATTCGGCACT
The DNA here is from genome assembly GCA_023436585.1 of Bacillota bacterium. GTDB lineage: Bacteria > Bacillota > Clostridia > Christensenellales > Aristaeellaceae > JAEWAH01. Next base: position 41,190 of record JAEZIN010000003.1, read on the forward strand.
GACCGCCTACGAGGACGGAATGCGCAAAAACATGCAGGTATTGCAGCAATCCCTGGGGGACAAATGATGCTGCGCCTTTTGTACGGTACCGGCAATCCGGCCAAGCTCCAGGCCATGCAGGAATGGCTGAAGGGCCTGCCCATTGCCATCGGCAAGCTGGAGGAAAACGCGCCCGATGTCCCGGAGGATGGAAGTACGGTACTGGAGAACGCCAGGAAAAAGGCCGTAGGCTACTATAGCGCATACCGGTGTCCCGTCTTTTCTTGCGATTCGGGCCTTGTTTTATCCGGCGTTCCGGAGGATAAAAATCCAGGCGTCCACGCGCGTAGGCCCGGGGGAAAGCCCCTTGATGACGAGGAGATGATCGCCTATTATATCGGCCTGGTGCGGGAACACGGCCAGAACGGATTCCTGAAGGCAAAGTATCAAAACGCCATCTGCCTGGTGCTTGACGATGGCAGAATGTTGGAATACGACGGGGAAGACATATGCTCCGATATGTTTCTGCTATCGGACAAGCCTCACCCCATGAGAACGCCGGGTTGGCCGCTGGATTCACTGTCGGTATCCTTGGAAACGGGAAAACACTGGTTTAACATGACGGAGGAAGAGCGGCTTGCAAGCCACAAGGACTTGCGCCCCGGTTTTGTGAACTTCTTTTTAAAGGCACTCAATCTATAAAAAGAGGGAAACGCCTATGAAAGTAGTGACCATTTACGGAAACATGCGCCACGGCAGCACATGGAACGCCACCCAGCTGGTGTTGAACGCCCTGGCCAAAGAAGTGCCCTTGGAAAACACGGAGTTCTGCCTGCCCAGGGATATGGAGCACTTCTGCAACGGCTGCTTCACCTGCCTGTTCAAGGGAGAAGACAAATGCCCGCACGCGCAAAGCGTTGCGCCCATCGCGGCCGCATTGCTGGAGGCGGATGTCATTGTGCTGACCTCTCCCACGTACGCGATGGATGTAAGCGGGCAGATGAAGGCACTGCTGGATCATTTGTGCTATCTTTGGATCAGTCACAGGCCGGACCCGCGCATGTTTGAAAAGGCTGGTCTGAGCATCGTCACCACCGCCGGCGCCGGAAAGGGTCACACCGCAAAGACGCTGAACAACAGTTTGCGGTTTTGGGGTATCAAGCGGATCGTAACCTTCAAAGCTGCTGTCTCCGCAGCCAAATGGAGCGAGGTCAAGCCCAGCAAGCAGCAGAAAATGGAAAAGCAGGCTGGGAAGCTGGCCCGCAGGATCATAAAGACCGTGGAGAACATGCCGCGCCTGCACGCGCCCCTCCTCCGCACCGTGATGTTCAACGCCATGAAGGGCATGATGAAGAAGAACACCTGGAACTTAACCGACAAGGAACATTGGAAGAGACAGGGCTGGATCAGCAAGGAAGAAAGCCCCTCCTGACAGCCCTTAAATAAAATGAGGCGGCGCGAATTGCTTCGCGCCGCCTGTTTTGCTTGTTTCGAGTTCCGTTATTCGCCGATGGTCAGCGCGGGCTGACGGTTGGCATAGGCTTCCTCGATGGCTTCCAGAATGAATCCGTGGGCATCGGACAGGCTCATGGTGGCCTGGGAGGTCACGTCGGCCAGCACGGCCTTGTCTTCCTCGCTCATGGCAGCCAGCGCCTTGATGTCATCTTCATTCTCGGAGGTGAGCTTGATGGGCCGGCCGTTGCGGGTGGACGTGTACTTGGAGAACCAGTCGCGGATCTCCTGCACGGTCTTGCCGGTGAAATAGGCTTCATAGGCGTCCATCTGCTTGAACCATTCGTTTTGGGGGTTCATGTGGTAGGTTTCGCCGCGTTCGCGCTTGGTCTGCCAGCCGTTGACTTCCGCTTTCACAGAATCATCGGTGTTTTCGGAAACGCCCGTCACAGCCTCTTTTTCATGGTCGAACACGTTGTAGCCTTCCTTGCCCGGCCAGCCGGAGAAGTGGGGCATGCTCGCGCCGTCATAATTGGGGGTGCTGACTTCGTAGATATCCACGGTCATGTCCAGAATGCGGCCTTCCTCATCAAACAGCACGGAGGCCATGGTGACGTTGAAGGAATAAACCTGGGTCTCGGTGGGGTCTTTGCCGGGGCCGACGCGGAAGTTGGGCACAGAGCCAAAGCCCATGTAAACGGTGCCTGCGGCTGCCTTGCTGGGCTCCTTGACAACGGCTTCCTCTTTGGCTTCCGGCAGCGTAACGGTTGCGCCGGCCTGGCCAAGTGCGTTGGCAACAGCGGCAAGAATGCCGGTGGAGGAGAAAGTGGCGCCGGACTGCACATCCACGCCAGTGACGGTATTGGCGGCAACGATGGCGGGAATTACGCTATCCACCGCCTGGGTGTAGATGCCTTCGGTATCGGCGGTTTCCAGGAGCTTGATGTCTTTGATTTTGCCACCTTCGATGGTAACTTCCACCTTCAGGGGACCGGCGAAGCCTTCCGCCTCACCAACGTAGGCGCCATCCGTGTAAGTGCCTTCCGCCGTGATGCCGGTAGCCATAGCCAGGACAGGCAGGGCGCAGAAAATAACGGCCAGCAGAATAGACAGGACCTTTTTCATGGGTTCTCCTCCTATTATGTTTTTCTCCCATCACGAGATTGTTTATAGTATAACAAATAATACAATCATCGTCAATGGGTTATCAATCTGTTGACAGAGCCTTTCATGCAATCCCACTTCTGCTGAAAAATTCACCGTTGACGCGCCGTGGTTATTCTGCTATACTGCTCCCGTAAATTCACTTAGGAGGATTTTGGATGTCGGTCTTGTCTGTAAAGGGGCTTCTTAACTGAATCCATGAGGGAATGGACTGCAAGGTGCAGGCAAAGCCTGTTTTTTTGCGTACCTTCCCGCATCTGCCCTTTACAGACTGCTTCCTGACACCTGCCTTGCCATAGGAAACGACAGAGGGCGCGCCCTCCGGCCAGCTTCATGCATCTACCCCCGTCATTGGGATTACGGGAAAGGTACATGAGACCGGTTTGGACGGCGGACATCTGTCGTTCTTTTTTGTGGAAATGCCCGCAGGAGCAATCTGACCGTATCGGGCGGCAGATGCGTCTTGGCGGGCTTTTTCCATTGCTACCAATCGACTGGAGGAATCGCATTGTTTACCCCTGAAACCACCCTGGAATTTTGCAAAATAAAAGAAATGCTATCAAACACCGCTTGCACTTTTGGCGCGAAGGAGCGGCTGCGGCTATTGAACCCCGCCCTGAATGAAAAGGAATGCCGCGCGCGCCTGAAGCAAACCACGGAGGCGCGGCAGCTCATCGATGTGCTGGGCAGCCCGCCCACCAGTACCACGGAATCGCTGGACAAGGTATTGCCGCTTTTAAAAGCCGGCGCCATGCTGGGTCCCGAGCAATTCCTAGGCCTCTCCCAATTCCTGGCGACCTTGCGCCGGATGAAGGCCTATTTGAAGCGCGGGGAATACCTGCAGTCGGAGCTGGCCTTTTACGGCCGCGGACTCAGCGAGCTGAGCGAGCTGGAAAGTGAGATCGAGCGCTGCATCCGCGGCGATACGGTGGACAGCAACGCGTCGTCCGCGCTGCGCGACGTGCGCAGAAAGCTGGAGCAGGCTGCCGCACAGGTCAAAAACAAGCTGTTGAGCCTTTTGCAAAGCAACCGTGCCTATTTCTCCGATAGTTTCATTGCGACAAGAGGCGGCCGCCTGACGCTGCCGGTCAAAAGGGAGCACCGGGCGCAGGTGCCCGGCACGGTGGTGGATATGTCCGCCTCGGGCGGCACCGTATTCATTGAACCCTCCTCCGTCACAAAACTGCAGGAGGAGTTGGGTGAGATGAGAATTCAGGAGGAAAACGAGGTCCGCCGCATCCTGTACCAGCTTACCGCCCTGGCGGAAAGCTGTTTGCCTTCCCTGGAAATGAATCGGGACATGTTCGAGGCACTGGATTTCGCCTTTGCCAAGGGCATTTTAAGCGCCCGTATTGACGCGCTGGAGCCGCAAATCACCACAGACCGGCTGATCCGCATTGAAAACGGCCGCCATCCTTTGATCGATAAGGACAGGTGTGTGCCACTCACCCTCTCCCTGGGTGGGGATGTATTTGGCATCGTTATCACCGGGCCCAATACCGGCGGAAAAACCGTGGCCCTTAAAACAGTGGGCTTATTATCCCTGATGGCCCAAAGCGGCCTGCACGTGCCGGCGGATAAGGGCACCGTCCTTTGCATGTTCGCCAATGTGCTGTGCGACATCGGCGACGGGCAGAGTATCACGGAAAACCTGTCCACCTTCTCCGCCCATATGACCAACATTCTGGAGATTTTGAAGGATACCGGCAGGGAAAGCCTTGTGCTGCTGGATGAACTGGGCTCCGGCACAGACCCCATGGAGGGCATGGGCATGGCCATCGCCATCCTGGATGTGCTAAGGGAAAAGAAATGCTTGTTTGTGGCCACCACCCATTACCCCGAAGTGAAGGAATACGCCTACCGCGCTTCGGGCTTAATCAACGCCAGGATGGCTTTTGACCGGGAAACGCTGTCGCCATTGTATCTGCTGGAAATGGGCGAGGCGGGGGAAAGCTGCGCGCTGTATATCGTGAAAAGGCTGGGATTCCCCGAAGCCATGATCGCAAGGGCCAGGGAGGCCGCCTATGGCAGGACGGATGCAAAGAACACAACCCCCATCCTGCCGCCGGAAAACAAACCGGCAGCCGGCATAAGCGCCGCGCATATGCCTCGCATCCAAAAGGACCAGCCGCCAAAGCCCATATCCGCCCACGCCGCTCAATTCCAATTGGGGGACAGCGTGCTTGTGTATCCCGGAAGGGAACTTGGCCTGGTATACGATCCGGCGGATGAAAAAGGGCTGGTTGGCGTGCAGATCAAGGGTGTCAAGCAGCGAATCCCCCATAAAAGGCTCAAGCGTCACGTGGCCGCGGAAAATATGTACCCCGACGACTATGATTTTTCCATCGTGTTTGACAGCGTCGATAACAGAAAGGCGCGCCACCAAATGAACAAGCGGCACCGGCCCGACCTGCAAATCCAGTATGAAAAGGAGCAGCCCCATGCCAATGATTGAAACAAATAAATTGACCAAGGTTTTCCGCCGCTTTGAAAAGGAACCTGGCCTCAAAGGCAGCCTGAAAAACCTGTTCCACCGAACTTATGTGGAAAAAACCGCCTTGAGCCGCTTTGACCTTTCCATTTCAGAAGGGGAGTTTGTGGGCCTTATCGGCCCCAACGGCGCCGGCAAAACAACGCTGGTAAAGCTGCTGACCGGCATTATCGCCCCCACATCCGGCCAGGTATCCGTGCTTGGCTACACGCCCAACCGCCTGGAAAGCGCCTTTAAAAGCCAGTATGCCGTGGTCATGGGCCAAAAAAGCCAGCTTTTCTTCGACCTGACGCCGGAGGACACCTTCCGGCTGTTCAAGGAGCTGTACAGCATACCGGAAAGTCAATACAAGCACAACCTGAATTATTTTACCGAGCTGTTCGGCGTCGGGCATCTCATGCGGGTACAGGTGCGCACGCTTTCCCTGGGAGAGAGGATGAAGATGGAGCTGATTGCGGCGCTGCTGCACAGCCCCCGCATCCTGTTCCTGGATGAGCCCACCATCGGCCTGGACGCGGTGGCCCAGCACCAAATGCGCGCATTCCTGAAAGATGTCAACAAGGAGCAGGGCACCACGATCCTACTGACCTCCCACTATATGGAGGATATCGTAAGCCTCTGCCGGCGGTGCGTGGTGGTGGCCGGCGGCGAAAAGCTGTGCGACGGGCCGACGGATGCGCTGTTCCAGCAATATCAAATCCACAGGAAAATCACCCTGGCGCTGGAGGAGGACTGCGCCGTGGAACTGCCTGATGACTGCACGGAGGTTACGCGGCAGCATTCGAAGCTCTCCTTCCTGATGCCCAAGGCAAACGCCACGCAGCTTATGCAGTCGCTTCTGTCCCGCTACCCTATCCGCGACATCATGGTGGAGGAGGAGGATATCGGCAGCGTGGTCACAAGGCTGTATGCCAACAAGGAGGTGGCGGCCGGATGAAAAAATACTGGGAGGCTTTCATCATCGCCTTCAAAACGCGCACCGCCTACCGGTTTGACACCGCCATGCAGGTATTTGGCGGCGTGGCTCGGGTGCTGTTCGCCTGGCTTTTATGGGCCTCCATCTATAAAGGCCGGAGCCAGGTGGCGGGTTTTACCCTGGACGCCATGATCCTGTATTACCTCATCCAGTCTTTTTTCGCCCAGATGGACAATACCGGCCGCATTGCGGAGGAATTAAGCTCCCACATAAGGTCCGGCACATTCTCAAAGTTCCTGGTACTGCCCATACGAATTCAGACGTATCTATTCGCCCAGTCCCTGGGCAGCGCCGCCTATACGGTGTTTTTCAGCCTCGCGGCAAGCGCCTTGTGCCTGCTCGTCTTTCCCATCAAGCCAGACTGGGCGGCGCTCCCCCTGGATTTCATTCAGGCGGCGGCGCTTTTGCTGCTGGGCCGCGTGTTCTTGTCCCAGTTCCATTTTTTCTTGGGGATTTTAACACTGAAGTATCAGGATATATGGCTGTTCCTGATGATCAAAAGCAATGTGCTGGCCTTCCTGTCAGGCACGCTGGTTCCCCTTACCCTTATGCCGGAAGGCGTTTTAAGGGCGCTGCGCCTGACGCCCTTTTACAGCGCGGCCCATCTGCCGGCCATGCTGCTCTTGGGCAAAGCCGGCGGCGAAGCACCGGCCGGCATGCTGGTGCTGCTCCTGTGGATTGGTATCTTTGCACTGCTAAACAAACAAACCTACGCGCACCTGCGCACGCGCTATGACGGGGTGGGCATATGAAGCGGAACCTGAAGCTGATTCTCACGCTTTTAAAGCTCCGGCTGAGCCATTTGATGGTATTTAGGCTGTCTTTCTTCGGCGCGTTCTTTGTGGACGGCAGCATGTTCGTGATTCAGTTGCTTCTCTTTGATGTGCTCTACAGCCAGGTCGCGTCCATCGGCGGCTGGCAGCGGGGGGAAATGATCATATTCATCGGTACCTTTTCCCTGATAAATGCCCTGAACATGAGCACGTTCTTCTTTGGGCTGATCTCCATTCCGGATAAAATACGCACAGGAGCGCTGGACCACTACCTCACCAAGCCTTCCAATACGCTGCTGCGCCTGTCCTTTGAGCAGATCAATCCCGGCTCGCTGCCGCTGATTGCCATGAGCCTTCTTATCATCGCAAGGGGCGTATCCCTGCTGCCCTCACCGCCTGCTCCCCTTGCCGTTATGGGTTATATTTTCCTGGTATTCCTGATGACACTCTTGTGGTACGACCTGATGCTGCTTTTACGCACCGCGCCTTTTTTTCTGACCTCTGCCGCCACCGTGCATCAAATAGAGGAATCCCTGATCGAACTGAGCATGAAGGTGCCGGGCGTGGTTTTTGAGGGGATCTGGAAAATACTCTTCCAGGTGGTACTGCCCTACGGGCTGATGGCCACACTTCCCACCCAGATGCTCACCGGCACGCTCACTTTGCCCGGCCTTGCCTGGGGCAGCGGCGTGGCGGTGCTTTTCACCTTGTTTACCTTACGGTTCTGGAAGTTCGGCCTCTCCCGCTACAAAAGCGCCAGCAGTTGAAGGAGATGGACGAAATATATTCGGGGAGGATGCCTTTTGAAAAAGCACCCTCCCGCACCCCTCCCCGGAAAACAAAGATATGGCATATTCATCCTTGTTGCCATTGTCTTATTCTGGTATACTATGCGTGCTGATTGTTATTATTCAGATGTATATGAATAGAGATAAGGTGACTTAACCATGCGCATCAAACTGTACGATTTGATGTTTTCCCTTTCCAGCGCCATGGACCTTGTAGCCCCCGAGCTGTTCAACCACCACCAGCAGGTAGCGTATTTATCCTATTACCTGGGCAAGGAAATGGGCCTCAATGCCGAGGGCTCGCTGAATCTATTAATGGCCGGCATCGTTCACGACATCGGTTCGCTGTCGCTGAAGGAACGGCTGGTCATGATCCGGGACGAGATGGAAGAAATCAGCAGCCACGCCTTCCGCGGCGCATCCCTGCTGGAAAAATACGCGCCCTTTGGGCCCCTGGCGGACATCATACGCTATCATCATCTGGCCTGGGACTTTGGAGAAGGCGCAGCATACGAAGGCAATGCCGTTCCCCTGGCCAGCCATATCCTCCACCTGGCCGACCGAATCTGCGTATTGTTTTCCGACAGCAAGCATACGCTGCTCCAGCTTCCGCAGGTGCTGGCCCGGATACGCGAAGGAGAGGGTTCCCGTTACCTGCCCTCGGGCGTAGATGCCATGACGAAGCTGGCCGTGCGGGAGCATATTTGGCTGGAGCTCAACGACAGGGATCCCCTGCGTTTTTTGAAGCGGGACGCCGGGCTGTTTTCCATGGAGCTTAACCTGGACCAGGTGCTTCAAATCTCCGAGATATTCTCCCATGTCATCGACTTTCGAAGCCGCTTCACCGCCACCCATTCCGCCGGCGTGGCCCATACGGCAAGGCTGCTGGGGGAACTGAGCGGCATGTCCTCCTCGGAATGCGGCATGCTTTTAATCGCTGGTTACCTGCACGACCTAGGCAAGATCACCATCGACAACGAAATACTGGAAAAGCCCGGCCAATTGGATGTCAGGCAATATACCGTCATCCGTTCCCACACGTTTTACACCTACAGGCTTTTGTCCCAGGTGCACGGCTTTGAGACCATCGCCGAATGGGCGGCCTACCATCACGAAAAGCTCAATGGCACCGGCTACCCCTTCCACCTTACGGAAAGGGCCCTTCCCTACGGCGCCAGGATCATGGCCGTGGCGGACATATTCACCGCCATCACCGAAAAAAGGCCATACCGCGACGGCATGGCCAGGGATCAGGCAGTAAGCGCGCTTCGGTCCATGGTGGAAAACGGCACCATCAGCCGGGAAATTGTAGAGCTTCTCATTGACAATTACGACATGTTCCAGGCCATACGGGAAGAAAGTCAAAAAAGGGCATACGAGGCGTACGAGGAATTCTTCCGCCTGTCCGCGGAGCTTTGCCCGGCATAGTCTTCATTTTTCCATATCGCCGGCCATAAGCGCAAGCTGCCGCATGGTTTTGAAATTCCGTGCCGTGACAGACGCGTTTATTTTCGTGATCTGTGCTGCCAGCTTGGAACTGTGCACACCGTTTTGCAAAAGCAGATAGATGTCTCTGCCCCGGACAGCAAAGCGGTCGCCGCCGCTGGGAATATTCTGCAGTTTATCCAACACTGCCTGGCCAGGCGCGGACTGAAGCATGAACACGTGCAGGCTCTCCACGCCGGAAGCCGCATCCGCCGCCTGAACCTCCTCCTTCGTAAAAGGGCAATGGTCAAGGATCTCCGCAAGCTCTTTGGCTGTGCGCAGCACTACGGGCACGGGGAAGCCGAAATGCCCTTCCATGGCCTGCTCCATCTTTATGCCAATCTCCGCTTCCTCTCCCTCCGCCTCAAACAGCACATTGCCGCTTTGTATGTATGTGCGAACGTTTTGAAAGCCTGCTTCTTCCAACGTTCTCTTCAAATCCCCCATATTCATCCTGTGCTTGCCGCCCACGTTGATTCCGCGAAGCAGGGCTATGTAAATGTTCATCTCAATCCCTCTCCTTTGGCATTTGCCCGGGAGATTTTTTTGCATTTCTCCTTTAATTTCAGGCAATCGTTCAAGTGCCCCATCTGATGCCGGGTGATGGGCATCAGCAGGATGCCCGCCACGTTCTTTTTCCCCCAGAAATCAAGGAGCCATACGGAGTCCGGATGGGACAAAATGCCACCTTCCGCCAATATGCGGTCCGTCTGCCGCTTTGCAAACTTCCGCTTGAGGTCTTCTGGCACGAGCCCGCAAATAACTTCTCCGGTGCGCCTGCCGACAGCGTCGCGGTATTCCCGCAGCGCTGCTTTGTTGACTTCGCCGCTGAAGGAGAGAATCTCCGCGTCCGTCATGGCGTTGCCCGTATCGCGGACACGTGTATGCAGCTTTTCTAGCCAGGCCTTATCCAGCACCTGATCCCCGTTCGCCATCAGCAGATTGCAGGTGATATCCTCAATGCGGGTCATGTGCCAAATATTCCAGGCCACCGTCACATCCGCTGCTGCCGGCATGGTCATAAAGGCGATATCCGATAGATCTTCCCACACCTCATCCATCAGCGTCGGTTCGCTGCTTTTGTATACTTCCCTGCTGTGGAGAAGGCCGTGCATGCTTTTGAGCAGCTCCATGGCTTCATCAAATGATCCATTTTGATTGAGCAATTCCCGCAGTTTCGCCTGCAGGGGATTCCACTGCGTTCCTACCGAAAACATGCCTTCTCCTTCTTTGTAAACGGATCCCCGAATTTTTAAACATTGTAGCATGCCTTGGAAATTTAATCAAAAATTATTGTTAAAGTATTGACATTCAAGTTCCTTCGTGTTATAGTTAGTTAGGTTAGTAATTAACCACTTAACAGAGGAGGTGGCATCATGAAGCTGGACTTTGGCAGTGAGCTGCCTATCTATCTGCAAATCACCGCAGAGATGGAGGATGCCATCTTTACCGGCGCCTTTCCGGAGGAAACGCAGGTGCCCTCCACCACGGAAATGTCCGCTTCGCTGAAGGTCAACCCGGCCACGGTATTAAAGGGCATGAACCTATTGGCGGATGAGGGGCTCCTGTACAAAAAAAGAGGCTTGGGCCTGTTCGTTCAGGAAGGCGCGGTGGAAAAGATCAGGAAGAAAAGGCAGCAGCAGTTCTACGAAAAATACGTCGTAAGCCTGGTGGCCGAAGCACGCAAGTTAGGGCTTACGCGGGAGGAAATCATGGAGTGGATGGAAAGGGGTTTTGCGCAATGAACGGCATGGAGGTCAAGCATATCACAAAGAAGTTCGGTCAGGTGACCGCACTTGAGGACGTATCCCTGACGCTGGGGGATGGAAAAATCTACGGCCTGTTGGGCCGCAACGGCGCGGGCAAATCAACGCTTTTGAACATCATTACCAACCGCATCTTCCCGGATGAAGGGGAGGTGCTGGTAAACGGCATACCCGCCAGGGAAAACGACGCGGCTCTGCAGCAAATCTATATGATGAGCGAAAAGGGCTACTATCCCGACACCATGCGGGTGAACGATGCCTTCAAGTGCACGGAAGCGTTCTACGGCGGCTTTGACCGGGAATACGCCGGCAAGCTGTGCGGCCTGTTCGGCCTGAATCCGAAAAAGAAGATCCGGGAGCTGTCCACCGGCTACGGCTCCATCTTCAAGCTGATCACGGCTCTTTGCGTTACCGTTCCCTATGTGCTGCTGGATGAGCCGGTGCTGGGCCTGGACGCCAATCACCGGGAGCTTTTGTACAAGGTGCTTCTGGAGACGTACGCGCAACGGCCCCGGACTGTCGTCATCTCCACCCACCTGATTGAAGAAGTCTCCGGACTCATTGAAGAAGTGATCATTATCAAGAAGGGCAAAATCATCCGCCAGCAGCCCACGGAAGAGCTGCTGTCCATGGGCTACACCGTATCCGGTCCTGCAGCGAAAGTGGACGAATATATTAGCGGCAGGGAACTGCTGGGCGAAGATACGCTGGGCGGCCTGAAAACCGCCTACCTGATGGGGCAGCCCGGCGGGGAATCCTTGCCCGATTACCTGCAAATCGGCAAGATGGACCTGCAAAAGCTGTTCATCCGGCTGACCAACGAGTGAGGGAGGCGGTTTATATGAAATTGAAAGCGGCTGTTAAGTATTACTTGCATGATTTCAAAAGGCCTATCATCATATTTTACGGCGTGCTGATGGCGCTTTTCCTGCTGCAGCTTCTGATGGCTTCCCTGATGCATGGCGGCTCCAACTCCTCCAGCGGCGTGGAGTTTGCCTCCAACATCTTCCTGTTTGTGGTCGGTCTCAATGCCTTCAAAGCGCAATTCCGGCTCTTTTTGCAAAATGGGCTCTCCCGCAAGACGCTGTTCACAGGCTTTGTGACCGGGCTGTTCCTGCTGTCCGCCGCCATGGTCGTTATCGATCTTGCCTTCGGCTGGTTCCGCGGCCTGTTCGTGAACTATACGGGCATGTATATGGAGCGGTTTGGCAGCCTGTACGCAGACAAGAACAGCTTCCAGGCGCTGGCGGAAGGCATCTTGTGGAGCTTCCTGGCCTATGTGACGGCGGGGATGACGGGCTATCTGATCACCAGCCTGTATTACCGCATGAGCAAGGCGCTGAAGCTTGCCGTTTCCATCGGCTTGCCCGCGCTTGTCTTCATCGTAATCCCCCTGATCGACGGCCTGTATACCAAAGGCGCCATCACCGCTTTTTTCGTAAACGTGTTTGCGTTCGCCTTTGGGTTTGGCATTACCATCGATCTATCCAAGGGCTTCGTTGGCCTGATCGCACAAATTGCCAACCTGGAAAACGGTGTGCCCTTGTACCCCTACCGCGCCATTCTCTACAGCGTGATCAGCATCATCGTTACGGGAACGCTGAGCTTCCTGCTGATCCGCAAGGCCACGGTGAAGGATTAACCATAGGCTCTTTTCAAAGCAGTAACCGATTGAGCCAGATGGCGGACCGGAAAGCCCTGGTCGTGCCGTGGGGCACGAAATATCCTGCCATTTCTTTTGCATCTTTCCCCGTATTCTGCTACAATGCGTTATGTCCGCCTAAAGGCTGGCATAACGCATTATTTATGTATAAAGGATGGGCTTATGAACCGGTTTGAAAACAACCTTTCGGAAGGGAGCGTACTAAAAGGGCTGGTCCGCTTCGCCACGCCATTTCTGCTATCCAACATCGTGCAGTCGCTGTACAACGTGGCCGACATGCTGATTGTGGGCAAATTCAGCGGCACCGCCAGCATAGCCGGCGTCAATATCGGCGGACAGGTGACCTTTATTTTAACCAACCTGATTATGGGCCTATGTACCGGCGGAACAGTGCTGATTGCCCAATATATCGGCAGCGGCAATAAGGAAAAACTCAAAAAAACCGTATCCACGCTGTTTACGGGCCTGATGGCGGCTGCCGTCGTTATTACGGTGATCATGCTGCTATTGAAAGACGATGTGCTGAGGCTGCTAAGCACGCCTACTGATGCATTTTCCGAAGCCAGCAATTATTTATGGGTCACGGTAACAGGCATTGTATTCATATTCGGCTACAATGCCTTGAGCGCGGTGCTTCGGGGCATGGGTGACAGCAAGCGCCCGCTCATCTTCGTATCCATTGCCTGTGCCACCAATGTCGTGCTGGACATCATTCTGGTGTGGCCCTTTCACATGGGTGCTTTAGGCGCAGCCATCGCTACGGTCATTTCCCAGGGGCTGTCCATGTTTCTATGCATCCGGTACTTAAAGCAAAAGGACTTTTTGTTCGATTTTAAATTCAGCTCCTTCCGCATCGACCGGCAGCAAATGAAGGCGATATTAAAAATAGGTACGCCGGCCGCCATACAGAACACCGTCGTCAGCATGTCCTTCCTGTTTATCACCGCGATGGTCAGCATGATCGGCGGCACGACAGCCTTGGCCGCAGCGGGCGTGGTGGGCAAATTCAACAGCTTCGCCATCCTCCCCGCCATTGGCATGAGCGGGGCCGTAGCCACCATGGCGGCGCAGAACATTGGCGCCAACAAGTGGGACAGGGCGCTGAAATCCGCCAGGATCGGCATGGTCATCGCCACCGGCTTCGGCCTGACCGCCTTCGCCGTTGCCCAGCTTTTCCCCGAAGCCATCATCGCGCTGTTTGACAGCACCAACCCGCAGACCATTTTGGATGGGGCCGCGTACCTGCGTTCCTTCAGTTTTGATTATCTGATCGTACCCTTTGTGTTTTGCCTGAACGGCCTGTACATCGGTGCGGGGCATACGTCCTTTTCCTTGTTTACGGGCCTTGTTTCATCCCTGCTTGGCAGAATTCCGGCTTCCTACCTGTTTGGCCAGGTGCTAGGCTGGGGGCTCAAGGGCCTGGCCCTTGGCGCGCCAGTGGCATCCTTTGTATCGCTTCTGATGGTTCTGGGATTTTACATTTCGGGCCGCTGGAAAGTAAACGCAGCGGACAAGCATGTCGCCGGGGATATGATGTAATCATACTTGCGAATGACCTTGCCCGCGGTATGAATGGATTGGCTGAGCCAAAGGCAATGGTATTGAAAGCACATGGGCGGCAGCCGCGATCTCGCAGCCTGCCGCCCATAAATTTTCCATTTGATTTTCGGTACCGTCCAGCTCGAAATGCCGCTGACTCCGTATGGCACCTTCATTCTCGGCTCAGGTACGCATGGATGTCCTTGGCGGCTTTCTTCCCTGCGCCCATGGCCAGGATCACGGTAGCCGCCCCGGTGACGGCGTCGCCGCCGGCCCATACGCCCTCCATGCTGGTGCGCCCTGTCTCCTCGTCGGTTGTGATGCCGCCCCATTTTTGCGTTTCAAGCCCGGGGGTGGTTTTTTTGATGAGGGGGTTGGGGCTGTTGCCGATGGCCACGATCACCGTATCCACATCCATGGTAAAGGCGCTGCCAGGCTTTGGAACCGGGCGGCGGCGGCCGGAAGCGTCGGGCTCGGTCAGTTCCATTTCCACACAGGTCATGGCCTTTACGATTCCCTTTTCATCCCCCAGGATGCCGACGGGATTGGTGAGCATGCGGAAAATGATGCCTTCCTCCCTGGCGTGGTGGATTTCCTCACGCCTTGCCGGCATTTCCTTTTCGCTGCGGCGGTAAATGATGCTTACCTCTCCCGCGCCCATGCGCAGCGCGCTGCGGGCGGCATCCATGGCCACGTTGCCGCCGCCGATTACCGCCACGCGGCTGCCCACCTTCACAGGGGTGTCAAACCTTGGATAGTCGTATGCTTTCATGAGATTGATGCGCGTCAAAAACTCATTGGCGGAATATACGCCGTTGAGGTTTTCGCCGGGTATGTTTTGAAAGTTGGGCAGGCCCGCGCCGCTGCCGACGAAAACGGCGTCAAAGCGCTGCTCCTTCATCAGTTCCTCCACCGTGAAGGAACGGCCCACCACCCGGTTGGTTTCGATGGTTACGCCAAGCTCCACAATTTGATCGATTTCCTTTTGCACCAGCGCCTTGGGCAGGCGGAATTCCGGGATACCGTACATAAGCACACCGCCGGGCGTATGCAGCGCTTCAAAAACAGTCACTTCATAGCCCAGCTTCGCCAAATCCCCGGCGCAGGTCAGCCCGGCAGGGCCGGAGCCCACCACCGCCACCCTTTTGCCGTTCTTTTCGGCCGGCTTCTGTCCCGCGATGCCGTGGGCCATGGCCCAGTCGGCGGCAAAGCGCTCCAGGCGCCCGATGGCCACCGGCTCGCACTTGATCCCCCGCACGCATCTTTCCTCGCACTGCGTTTCCTGGGGGCATACCCGGCCGCAGATGGCGGGCAATGCGTTGGTCATGCGGATGACCTCATAAGCAGCTTCAAAATCGCCCTTTTGCATGTGGGCGATAAATTCGGGGATGCGGACATTCACCGGGCAGCCGGCCACACAGGGTTTGTGCTTGCAGCCAAGGCAGCGCTTGGCTTCATCCATGGCCATTTCCGCCGTGTAGCCCTGCGCCACCTCCTGGAAATTATGCGCCCGCTCCTGCGGCGGCTGTTCCGGCATTGGATTTTTCGTATCGCGCATGTTGGGCATTAGCGGTCTCCTCCCGTCAGGCGGCAAAAGTGCTGTTCTTCCTCCCGGTACATGCGGGAGCGTGCCATAGCCTGGTCAAAATCCACCAGGTGCCCGTCAAAGTCCGGGCCATCCACGCAGGCGAACTTTGTTTCGCCGCCCACGGTTACCCGGCAGCCCCCGCACATGCCTGTGCCGTCGATCATGATGGGGTTCATGCTTACAATGGTTTTGATGCCATAAGGCCTTGTAAGCTCGCATATGGCCTTCATCATGGGCAGAGGCCCGATGGCTACCACAGCATCGTACTTTTCGCCCTCTTCGATCCGTTTGCGCAGCGCGTCGGTAACAAAGCCCTTGTTGCCGTTGGAGCCGTCATCCGTCATCAAAAACAGGTTTTCGCAGGCGGCCCGCATTTCCGGTTCCAATATAATCAGGGATTCGTTGCGGAAGCCCATGATGCCGTCGACGCTTGCGCCTGCGTCATGCAGCGCCTTGGCCTGGGGGTAGGCGATGGCCACGCCCAGTCCGCCGCCCACCACCGCAGCGCGCTTGATTCCATCCAGGTGGGAAGGTTCCCCCAGTGGGCCCACAAAATCGCGGATGTACCCGCCTTCTTCCTGCTGGTCCAGGTGGCTGGTGGTAAAGCCCACCTTTTGAAAGATGATGGTGACGGTACCCTTTTCCCTGTCATAGCCCGCGATGGTGAGAGGAATCCGCTCCCCCTGATCGTCCACCCGGAAGATGATAAACTGCCCCGGCTGCGCTTTTTTCGCCACGTGGGGGGCTAGTATTTCCATCAGTGTGACGGTGCCGTTCAGCCGCCTCTTTTTTACGATCTGGTACAAATGAGCTTCCTCCTTGCTGACAATCAAAGCTTTTCCAGGGGCGCCGCCCAATCGCCGTTGATGACTGGAGCGCCTTCAAAGCTTGGCGCGGTCCAGCGCACGGCGTTGGTGATGACCTGCTGGATCTCCGTCTGGTAATAGATGGGGAAGGTCTCGTGGCCGGGCTGGAAGTAGAAAATACGCCCGTAGCCCCGGTGAAAGCAGCAGCCGCTGCGGAAAATCTCGCCGCTTTGAAACCAGCTTAACAGCACCAGCTCGTCGGGCTTGGGGATATCAAAGCGCTCCCCGTACATTTCCTCATGGGGGATCTCAAAATAAGGCGGAAGCCCTCTGACGATGGGATGATGCGGCTCGATCACCCAAACCCGCTCCTTCTCCGCCTCCTCATGCCAGCGCAGGGAGCAAGTTGTACCCATCAGCCTCCTGAATGGTTTGGACATATGGCCGGAATGGAGCACGATCAGGCCCATGCCGTTTAGCACCCGCTTAACGACGCGGTCAGCTACCTCGTCCGCCACCTGCTCATGCTTGGCGTGCCCCCACCAGATGAGTACATCCGTCTCCTTGAGCACTTCCTCCGTAAGGCCGTGCTCCGGCTCCGGCAGGGTAGCCGTGCGCACTATAACATCTTTATCCTTGCATAAAAAATCAGCGACAGCCTTGTGTATGCCGCCTGGATATATGGCTGCTACATCTTCCTTTGTATTTTCATGATAAAACTCATTCCAAACGGTGACACGAATCGGCATGCGTCCACACTCCTTGACACACATTCACATAATAAAAAGCGGTATACCTTCGTACAGTATCATACAGCGTTTTTTGCTGTTTGCAAGCGATAATTTTCAAAAAAGTATAAACATCCATTTATTGCAACCGGTGAAACACTTGCATACCGCCCATGCCAAAGCCAAAATGAGTTATTCCTTCATAAATTGACTGCTTTGATTGCGAAAATCATATTGTTCCGCCGCATTTTCGAAAACCCTATTCTTTTCATGCATAATAATCCGGAAATCCGAATCCGCCAAGCGTTGCCAATCCCCAGCAGCCGCCCAGTTTTCTGCATTTGATGGTCAATTGTCCCAGGATGCTATTGCATGAGAGAAAAAGGCTTGCTATAATCAAACTATTGGAAGGTTTGATTCCGACAAGCCTTCCGTTTTTCTGCGTCAGGCGATAGGATGGCACATGATTGGACAAGCGCTTCCCGCCGTTTGCGCAAGTATGGATATGCACGGATAATTTGTTGTTTTCCCACGATACTCACACGGGAAGCTGGTATATATTAAATGGTGGTGTTTTATGTCCTGGGGATACTGGGAGGAATTGCTTTCGGGTGGCTTCAGTGCCGCTTTCTTGTCCGGGCCATCGGTTTTAAAGGAAAAGCCCAGCCGCTAATTATCGCGGTAAAGCTGCTGCTGTGGGCCGCCAGCATGGTCCTGCTGGCACTGTGGTCCATACCCGTGTTGCTTTGTTTCGTTTTGGGCGCCACCGGCGCCATGCTGGTATGCCTTGCCCGCTTAAGGCGCGGCGCGAAGGAGGAGTAAGCCTTGGAACTCAAGATAAGCCTTTTCCCGGAACACTTCTACGTGCTTGGCATCAATGTGGGCCTGTCGGTGGTCATCGCCTGGGGTGTATTGGCGGTGCTGATTTTGGCCCTGTTGCTCATCCGGACCTTTGTAATCCCCAAATTCCGGGAGAAACCCAAAGGATTGCAAAACGTACTGGAGATGGCGGTGCAGGGCGTTTACGGCTTTGCCGAAAACAAGGTCGGGCACCATGCCGCCAATTACGTAGCACCGGCTGCCATGACGTTTATGGCCTATATTTTCTTCACCACGCTGGTGGAGCTGTTCGGCCTGCCTCCCGCCACCGAGGACCTGAACTGCACCATCGCCATGGGGCTTTGCTCCCTTCTCACAGTGAACATCATTGCCATCAAGTGTGCAGGCTTCAAGGGCCGGCTGAAGAACCTGGCAAGCCCCAAGGCCTTCGTCGCCCCCATCCGCATCCTCACCGACTGTATCGCGCCATTCTCCATGGGCATCCGTCTTTTTGCCAACGTGCTGGTTGGCGGCGTCATCATGCAGCTGATATACGCGGTAGTTCCCATCCTGCTGCCCGCCGCAATTGCTTCTTACTTTAATGTGCTTCATGTGGGCATTCAAACCTTTGTATTCAGTCTGCTTTTCCTGACGTATGTCAGCGAGGCAGTTGGTGAAGTGGCTGAATAAACAGAATCCCTTGTTATCACAACATAAAGGAGGAAATGAATATGTCTACTTTGGGAATCATCGCTTTAGGGGCCAGTATCGCGGCGCTGGTCTGCGGTGCCGCTGCCTTCGCCATGTCGCTTGCCACCGGCAAGGCCGTGGAATCCATTGCCCGCCAGCCGGAAGCCGCCGGTAAGGTGAACTCTTCGCTGCTGTTCGGCTTGATCCTGATGGAAACCTGTGCCGTATATGCGCTGCTGGTCGCCATTTTGATCATCTTCATTCTTGGCGGCAAGGTTACGGCTTAAAGCTGCTTATGCGCGCCATGCTTTATGGCCGCCGGCCGTGCCGGGAATGAAACGGAGGAATCCCTGTGGAAGAATTATTTAACCCAACCACTATTTTGCTGCACGTCATCAACGCGGTGATCCTGCTGGTGGCGATGTATTTCTTGTTGTACAAGCCGGTGCGCAAGTTTACCACCGCCCGCGCTCAAGGCATTGAAGAGCAGCTCAAAAATGCCCAGGATACACAATCAAAGGCGCAAGAGCAATGGAAGGCCTCCCAGCAAAAGCTGAAGGATGCCGACCAGGAAGCCATGGCCGTCGTCTCCCAGGGTGCCATAAAAGCCCAGGAGCAAGCCCAGGATATACTCAAATCCGCCAGGGACCAGGCCGGGCAGATCGTTTCTCAAGCCAGGCAGGAAGCCAACGCGCTTTTATTCAACGCTCAGGAGGCCATGGCTGATGAAGCCTCGGTCCTGGCTGTGGAAATCGCGGCCAAGGTGCTTTCCCGGGAAGTGAAGGCGGAGGACCATCAGCAGCTGATTGATGAATTTGTAAAAAAGGTGGGCTGAGGCATGCTCAGAGGATTGCTTTTGACAGCCCTGCCCCTCACACAGGTGCAGCACGCCGCCATTGAAAGCCGCTTTTCCACGATGATGGGGGAGACGGTTTCCTTGGAAATCCGAGAAGACAAAAATCTGCTGGGCGGCGTTAAGGTGGAGCTGAACGGACGGGTGTACGACGGCAGCCTGCGCGGGCAGCTTCAAAACGTATTGAGCGCCCTGCAGCGAAAAGAGGAGGGCGGACGGAATGCTTGATTGGAAATCCGTTGGCCTGGAGCTTCACGGCAGGCTCAAAAGCTATACCCGGCAATTGGATATCCGAGGCACCGGCGAAACACTGTCGGCGGGCGATGGCATTGCCATACTCTCGGGGTTGAATGGCTGCAAGCTGGGTGAACTGATTGAGTTTGAAACCGGCGGTTTTGCCATTGTAATGAATCTGGATGAGGAAACCGTAGGCGCGGTGTTATTGGGCAACGATGCCGATGTTTCCCTGGGCACCAAAGCTTACGGCACCGGGCAGGTACTGTCGATACCCGCGGGGGAGGGGCTTCTGGGCCGCGTGGTGGACCCTCTTGGCCAGCCCCTGGATGGCGGCGGGCGGCTGCATATCACAGAGTTGCGGCCCATTGAGTCGGCAGCGCCCAGCATACTCGACCGCAAGCCCGTTTCAAAGCCCATGGAAACGGGTTTGATGGCCGTGGACGCCATGGTTCCCATCGGCCGGGGCCAGCGGGAACTGATCATAGGCGACCGGCAGACGGGAAAGTCATCCGTGGCTGTGGATACCATCCTCAACCAAAAAGGCAAGAATGTGGCCTGCTTTTATGTGGCCATCGGTCAGAAGGCTTCCAGCGTAGCGCAGATTATCGCGCAGCTGAAGGCTTCCGGCGCCATGGCATATACCTGCGTGGTCTGCGCCACTGCCAGCGATTCGGCCACCATGCAGTACATCGCACCCTATTGCGGCTGCACCATGGCGGAATGGTTCATGTTGAATGGCCGCGACGCACTGGTGATTTATGACGACCTGAGCAAGCATGCCGTCGCTTACCGTGCCATGTCGCTGCTGCTGCGCAGGCCTCCGGGCCGGGAAGCCTATCCCGGTGACGTATTCTACCTCCACTCCAGATTGCTGGAACGGGCGGCCTGCCTTTCCGACGCAAAGGGCGGCGGGTCACTGACGGCGCTGCCTATTGTGGAAACCCAGGCCGGCGATATTTCCGCTTATATTCCCACCAATGTCATCTCCATCACCGACGGTCAAATTTTTCTGGATACGGATCTGTTCCGGGAAGGTGTGCGCCCCGCCGTGAACGGAGGCCTCTCCGTCAGCCGCGTGGGCGGCGCGGCCCAGACAAAGGCCATGCGCAGCGTGGCCGGCCAATTGCGCCTGGAGCTGGCCCAGTACAGGGAACTGCAAATATTCTCGCAGTTTTCCTCCGACATGGATGAGTCTACCCAGGACATGCTCAAATACGGCGCGCTGCTGATGGAACTTTTAAAGCAGCCCAACAACGCCCCGCTTGCAATGCCCATACAGGTATCGCTGCTGTACGCCGTCACCAGAGGCCTCATTGACAGAGACACCCACATCGATACGCTGCGCGCCTTTAAAGCAAGGTTCCCCGACTATCTTGCCCTTCGTTTCCCGCATGTTTTGGAGCAGCTTTCTCATCAGGGAAAGTTTGATGAAGCGCTGGAAGCCGATCTTAAGACGGCCGTGCGGGAATGGCTCAGGGAGTTTGAAGCGGAGGCCTCGCTATGAGCTCCATCGCCGAGATCCGTCATCACATCAGGGTGGTCAAGGACACCAGCAAAATCACCAAAGCCATGTACCTGATTTCCTCTGCCAAAATGAAAAAGGCCGTACGCATGCATGACCAGAACCTGATATATTTTACAAGGCTGCGTTCGGATCTTCGCTTCATTATGGACAATATCGGCCAGCGCATCCGCAATCCCTATTACCGGCAGCACGGCAAAAAAACGGGCTATGTAGTTATCGCCGGGGACAAAGGGCTTTGCGGCGGCTACAACAGCGAAATACTGAAGCTGGCCAGGAGGACGATGCAGGACGGTGTCCATGAGCAGCGCTGCCTGTTCACCATCGGCCATATCGCCAGCGAATATTTCATGCGGCTGGGCATGAGCCCGGACGTCAATTTCCTGCATGTGATACAGGATCCCAGCCTTCATAACGCCAGGCAGATTACCTCCACGCTTTGCAAGCTATTCCGTGACAAGGAACTGGATGAAGTCTATATTTTCTATACGGTGCTGGAAAAGGTGGGGCAGCCAAAGCCTACGGTGCTTCGGCTGCTGCCCGTATTGCGGGAGGATTTTGATGATGCGCCCGTTCTGCATGCCCCCACCAGCCCGCTGACCTTTCATCCCTCCGCAGCGGAAGTGCTCGATGCCATGGTACCCCACTACCTGGTGGGTCTCGTGTATTCGGCATTGGTCCAATCCTACGCCAGCGAACACAGCGCGCGCATGACCGCCATGGACGCCGCCACCCGCAATGCCGACGAAATGCTGGGCCGCCTGAGTCTGGAGTTCAATCACGCCCGGCAGGCCATCATCACCCAGGAGATTTCGGAGATCATCTCCGGCAACCCTGACCAAGGAGCGATATCATGACAAACGGTTTGGTCAAACGCATCATCGGTCCGGTGCTGGACGTTAAATTCCCGCAGGGGGAGACCCCTCCGATCCATACCCTCTTGTATGTGCTGGACGGCAAGCACAAGGTGGCCGTGGAGGTCAGCCAGCATTTGAAGGATTCCGTGCGCTGCATCTCCCTGGAGACAACGGAAGGCCTGTCCCGCGGGTTGCCGGTGGAAAACACGGGCGGCCCCATCCGCATTCCTGTTGGGAAGCAGATGCTGTCCCGCACCATTGACGTGCTGGGCCGGCCTATCGACGGCAAGGGCGATATCGCCGTTTCGGATGTGCTGCCCATTCACAGGCCCGCCCCTTCCTTTATTGAGCAACGCCCGGTGACCCAGGTGTTCGAAACGGGCATCAAGGTCATCGATCTCTTGGCCCCATATGCCAGGGGCGGCAAGATCGGCCTGTTCGGCGGCGCCGGTGTAGGCAAAACGGTGCTGATTCTGGAGCTGATCCACAACATCGCCACAGAGCACGGCGGCTTTTCCGTGTTCACCGGCGTTGGCGAGCGCAGCCGCGAGGGCAACGACCTGCTCACGGAAATGAACAGTTCAGGCGTAATCGACAAGACGGCGCTTGTATTCGGACAAATGAACGAGCCGCCGGGAGCCCGCATGCGGGTGGCCCTCACCGGCCTTACCCTGGCGGAAAATTTCCGCGACAAGGAAAAGCAGGATGTGCTTTTGTTTATCGACAACATCTTCCGCTATGTGCAGGCAGGCAGCGAGGTTTCCGCGCTGCTTGGCCGCATGCCTTCCGCCGTGGGCTATCAGCCGACGCTGGCTACGGAGGTAGGCTCATTGGAAGAGCGCATCGCTTCCACCTCCCAGGGCTCCATCACCTCCGTGCAGGCCATCTATGTGCCGGCCGACGATCTCACAGACCCGGCGCCGGCCTCCATCTTCACGCACCTGGACGCCACCACAGTGCTTTCCCGCCAAGTGGCAGAGCTTGGCATCTATCCCGCCGTCAGCCCCCTGGATTCCTCCTCCCGCATCCTGGACCCGAACATCGTGGGGGAAGAGCATTACAGGGTCGCCATGCGTGTGCAGGAGGCGCTGCAGCGGTACAAGGAGCTGCAGGACATCATCGCCATCCTGGGCATGGAGGAGCTGTCGGAGGAAGACCGGCTCACCGTTTACCGCGCCCGCCGCATCCAGCGCTTCCTGTCCCAGCCCATGTCTGTGGCGGAGGTGTTCACGGGCATTCCCGGCCGGTATGTGAAGCTGAAGGATACCATCGCATCCTTCAAGGCCATCGTGAACGGCGAGGTGGACGACCTTCCGGAAGGCGCCTTCTTCATGGCCGGCGACCTGGAGGATGTCAGGCGTCAGGCCCGCAAGCTTGAGGAGAAATAAGTATGGCCCCGAATTTCCGACTGTCGATCATCACCCCGGAGCACTCCTTCTTTGAAGGGGATGTGGAAATGCTGGTGCTTAAAACGCCGGACGGCGAGCTGGGCATCCAGGCAGGTCACGAAGCCATGGTTGTTTCCACCGTGGAAGGGGAGCTGCGCCTGAATCAGAACGGCCATTGGCGCTGGGCCGCCGCGTCCGCCGGCTTTGCCACGGTCATTCAGGACCAGGTGCTGGTGATGCTGCAAACCGCCGAATGGCCCGAGGAAATCGATATCAAGCGCGCCCAGCGCTCTGAGCATGAGGCCCAGGAGCGGATGCGCCAGAAGCGGAGCATGGAGGAATACCACATGGCCCGCGCCATGCTGGCCCGCGCCATGACGCGCCTGAAGGTGTCCAGCCGCCGCAACATCAACAACTAACCAGGGGCTCTGCCCCTGGACCCCGGCAAAGAGACAAAGCCTCTTTGCAATCACCATTTTGGGGTGAATAATACCGATATGAACTATAATGCCCGATAAACGCTAGCGCATAGAGTACTTGCAAGTTTCGCTCAAATGTCATCCTGAGGAACGCAGTGACGAAGGATCGACGGGGCATTCAGAAACAAGCCCTTCACATAGTTAAGCATGACAGTTGGAGAAGGTAGACTCGTTTTCTATGTATTGCTCATAGCGCATTCATGTTTTGAAGTATAAAAACATCCGTGCCTTCTCCAACACTGGAAAGAGGCACGGATTTTTATATAAACAACCCGCAAAGCAAGGCGGATTGACGGCAGGGAAAGACCTTCCGGCCACAGAAGAATATATTACACGCCCACGGGGAACAGCAGGCTTTTCACCTGCGCCTCCTTGGCAAACAGCGCGCATCCGCCCTGATGGCCTGTATCCTGGGCATTCAACTCCCGCACCTTCTGAAAAAAGGGCGAGTCCATCGCCTGCATCAGCGTATGATCCTTCAGGCTGATATCCGAATACGGCGAGAAGGGGCAGGGTTCCGCACCGCCGTAGGGATTGATGTGGAAAAAGCCACGGCCGGCCGCGAGGCAGCCACCCATCTGCTTTTCATCCCCGGGGAAGGAAAGGAAAATCATCCCCGGAAACCGGTCCCGCAGGCTCTCCTGGGCCGTCTCCATCATCACCCGCGCCGTGTCGTCAAGAGCCAGATGCTCCGTGCCGGGCGCCACGGGCACGTACTCAATAAAGAATATGAGACGGCACCCCTTGTCATACAAAGACCTTAAAAAGCAGGGCGAAGTGACTTCCACCATATTCTCCGTTGTAACGGTGAGGGATACGCCGAACAGCAGCTTTTTCGCTTCGAGGCTGTTAAGGACGTTTTGCGTAAGCTGGTACACCCCGTCGCCCCTGCGGGCGTCGGTAGCCGTTTCGCCGCCTTCCAGGCTGACGACAGGCACCAGGTTCCTGTGATTGGCCAAAAGCCGCAGCGCGTCCTTGTCCAGCATAGTCCCATTGGTGAAAATGGGGAACAGGATTCCTTCATGTTCCGCCGCCTTTTCAAGCACATCCAGGCGCAAAAGCGGCTCACCGCCGGCCAGAAGGATGAAGGGGATTCCCGCTTCCTCCGCCTGGAAGAAGATTCCGTCCCATTGTTCGGCATTCAAAAGCGGTTCCTTGCTTTGCTCGCCGCACAGGCCGTTTGCCCTGGCATAGCAGCCCTTGCAGGACAGGTTGCAGGCGCTGGTTATGCTGGCGATCAAAAACGCCGGGATAGGGCGGCCCTGCGACTCCTGCTCCATTCGCCGCTTCTCCATCTGCAATTGATGCTTGTGGTACTTTCGCAAAAACACGGTTTCTTTGGGATTGCGAAGCGTGGCACGGAGGATGTCCGCTATCAGCTTTTCCGTGCCTTGGTTCAGGTATTCGGTGATATCCCGGCTGGATTCCATGGTTTTGATCCTTCCTGCAGGTCGTTCCTTGCCGTAATACATGCGGGTTGTTTTCGCGGTCCTGCTGTATTATCGCGTTGATTATAGAAAAAGCAAGTCTCCCGGTCAATGCAAATTTGATTAGAACATGATGAGGATTCCAAAGTAAAAAACCCCCTTGACAGCATATGCGCAAGGGGGCCGCAAGGAACAGCAAAAACGGTTATTCCAGCACGGAACCGTCGGCCTTAAAAAGGGGCAGCGGCTCCAGGTAAATGATATCGTCCCGCTTGCGGGCCACGCCTTCGGCCAGGATGGCCATGCGCCCGGCAATCTCACCGCCGGCGGCCTTTACCAGCTCTTCCACCGCGTACAGCGACTGGCCTGTGGAGATCACGTCGTCCACCACCAGGACCCGCTTGCCCTTGATGAGGGCGGCGTCGTCGGCATCCAGGAAAAGCTGCTGTACATTGGTGGTGGTGATGGACTTTACGGATACGGAAAACACGTCCCGCATGTACAGCTTGGCGGATTTGCGGGCCAAAAGGTATTTGTTCTGGCCGCTTTGGCGGGCCATTTCATACACCAGGGGGATGCCCTTGGATTCGGCGGTGATCATGTAATCGTAGGCCGGCGCCTTCTCCAAAAGCGCGCGGGCGGCGGCAATGGTCAGTTCCACATCGCCAAAGATGACAAAGGCGCCGATATACAGGGAATCATTCACCCGGCAAATGGGCAGCTCGCGCTTGAGCCCTGCGATTTCCATGGGATACGTAAGCATATTGTTTCTCCCCAATGCAAAGGTTTGGCCGGCGGATATTCGCCGCGAAGTCCATTATAAAACAACCTTGAAAAAAGTCAATGGAGCTATTTATTTCCATTCAGGAAAGGGGTATGCACATGGCAGCGTATGAAAAATCGGACTTCGAATCTTTCACAGGCGAACCTCTTAACAAGCTCATCTGGCGCCCCGAAGGGATACCAACGGGCGTGGTGCAGCTTACCCACGGCATGGCGGAGCATATTCTGCGTTACGACAGCCTGGCGCAGGCCCTGAATGATGCAGGCTTCGTGGTGGTAGGCCACAATCACCTGGGCCACGGGGAAACAGCTGTCACAAAAGGCTTCTTCGCCAGGAAGGGCGGCTGGGATGCGCTTATAAGCGATATGCACAAGGTCCGCCAGGATACCCAAAAGGAATATCCGGGCGTGCCTTACTTCCTGCTGGGCCACAGCATGGGCAGCTTTCTTGCGCGCTGTTACCTCACTGAGCACAGCCTTGGGCTGCGCGGAGCGGTGCTGTCGGGCACCGGCGCTTTCAGCCCGGCGGAGGCCCGCATGGGGCTTCTATTGTCCAGAATCATGATCCTGCTGGGCAGGGGAGGCCGCCCCTCCAAACTCATCGATACCCTGGCCTTCTCCTCCAACAACAAGCCCTTTTCCCCAGCAAAAACACCCTTTGACTGGCTCAGCCGCGACCCGAGGAAGGTGCAGGCCTATGTGGATGACCCGCTGTGCGGTTTTCTCTTTACCGCCAGGGGCTACCACGATCTGTTCTCCGGCCTGAACCGGCTGACCAGGACCCAAGACCTGAAGGCCATCGATATAAACCTTTCCGTACTGTTCCTGTCAGGCAGCCGCGACCCGGTAGGCAAGAACGGCATCGGGATGAAGCGTGTGGCGGATGACTTCCGCGCCGCGGGGCTTTCAGATATCACCGTGAAGCTGTATCCGGATGCGCGCCATGAGGTATTCAACGAACTGAACCGCCAGGAAGTCTACGGAGATCTGGCAAACTGGCTGCTTAGCAAAATCGGGGCATAAACCCATCTTTACTTGATACTTACGAATTTGCCCACTCCGGATTGTTGAGCACGTTACGGCACAGAAAAAAGATCAGCGGAGCAAGCAGTATGTTTACCAGTGTCAATATAACAAGCACCGTGATGTTCAGGGAGAGGAAAAGCACATTGGCGGTGGTCAGCACAATGGAAAGCACGGTTCCCGGCAGTACCAGCAGAAGCATGATCAGGAAATAGAACAGCATCAGCAGCACCTTCAGCTTCATACCGCTGAACAGCTTTTCTATCAGCAGGTTGCCGGCCACAAACAAAAGGGAAAAGCTGATGCGGGCAAGCACCATGAAGGCAATGTCCAGCAGGGGCAGCTTCAGCATCAGCCCCATGGGAATCATCAGCAGCGCTGCCTCGAGCATAAACCCAAGCGCCGATTCCCGCAGGCAATGGATCAGCTTGCGGAAGGATGTTTCAGGCATCAGGTAGATATAGGGGCGGGCGAGCTCCTTCACCCAGCGGCCCGAGGAGATGGAGAAGAGCTGCATATACGTGGCGAAGGCAAAGCCCGGCAAAAGCCCTTCCCCCCGCATGATGAACGCGAACACCAGGGAGGACAAGAGCATGATCATGGACATGGTGTCCAGCAGAAAACGCCTGGCCCGCCGGCTCTCCAGCCTGTGCTTGTAGTAGAGCACGGATGCGCCAAAGCCCTTGTTGATGCCTGTTTTGCCCACCTTCACGTTTTCGGGCAGCACCTCCTGCATCTTGCCTTCCTTGCGCAGGGCCAGCGTCTGATGCAGCGTTTCGGTGGCTTTCAAAACATCCTCATAGAAATCGGTTTGCTCCCGGTCCAATAAAACAACGCCGGTAACCGTCCAGGCCAGGGTCACGCCCAGGCTCCATATGACCTGCGCCCATTGCGCCTCCCAAATGCCCGTCACCAGGGCACGCATCCATCCGCCTGCGGGGAACAGCAGCATGGGCAGCCGGGAAAGCTGCTCCGCCCCTGTCAGTGCCCAGACGGAAGTGTTCGGGAAAACAGGCAGCAGCACATACAGCGCCGCGAGGCCGCACAAGGAAAGCAGAGCGGTCTTGGATGCCTTTCTCTTTTTTTCGCTTTTATGGGTGATGCTGTACAACGTCATGGCCGTCAGCTGCCCCAGAAAAAGCGTCAGGCCGTAACCCAGCAAAACCAGCAGAAGAAAGGTAATCGGCACGCCGTACTGCTGATGGACCCAGGCGTACTGGAACAAGAGGAAGAAGCCGATGGTCAGCGACGTGCCCATTTGCTTCACCAGGCCGTACAGCAGTATTTTTTGAGGCTTTATGGGAGCCGGAAACAGCAGGTGGATATCTGCCAGGGTAAACAGCGTGGTGCCCCTGTGCACGCCCCGGTAGGCGGTAAAGGCGAACATGGCGATGTACAGAATGGATACGATGGCGTACAGCTCCGTAATCGGCCGAAATGATGTATTTTCCCCCATCCCGCCCGCGAAGATCACAAAGCCCAACAACCCCGCTATGATGACGGTTACGATCCAGTTGGCCGGCTTTTTGAAAAAGGATACAATCCTGTTTTTCATCGTGGTGAAAAACAGATATGGAAGCGCATTCATTCGCCGCGCCCCCCTCCCTCGGTGATTTCAAAGAACAGCTCCTGAAGGGATTTGTCGCCTTCCAATCTGCCGCTGTTTTCCATGGTGGCGGCGAAGGCACCGTTCATCATGATATGGGCCACATCCCAGTTGTCCTCCACGCTGTCCAGCATGTGGGTGCTGATCAAAACGGAAACGCCCTGCTCCTTCAGCTCGCGGAAGATGACCTTCAGTTCCTTGATGGCATGGGGATCCAGCCCCACCAGAGGCTCGTCAAATATGATGACCTTGGGCTTTGTGATCAAAGCGCAGGCGATGCTCACCTTTTGCTGCATGCCCTTGGAAAGCTCGCGGCCCAGCTTGTCTTTCTTGTCCGAAAGCTCCAGCCTTTCAAGAATCGCCTTTGCATTCTCCTCCCAGCCGTTCAGCCGGTAGGCCCTGGCCATCAGCTCCAGGTGCTCCGAAACGGTCAGCAGGTCATAAATGGCCGGCATCTCCGGCACATAGCCCAGCAGCTTCTTGGCTTCGATGGTCTTGTTCCCGTGGCCGTTTATGGCGATTTCGCCTTCGTGGCGCAAGAGTCCCGCAATGCACTTGATCATGGTGGATTTGCCCGCGCCGTTAGGGCCCAGCAGAACGGCTATTTGACCATCCTTCACCTGAAAGCTGATGTCGTTGTTGGCCACCGTTTTGCCGTACTTTTTTGTCACATGCGAAATGGATAACATATACCTGCTCCTTTAACCTATACTCCGGACAATATCCTATGGGCAATGGAGGATATTGTCAATGCACAACACTGTAATACCGCAGATTGATGGCCCAAAACAGCAAATCAGCGCACGAATAGTATCTCTTTTTCTTCATGAACCGGGGGCGGATGAACCCTTTCCATAGAAAAAGAAGGATTTTTTCAAGGTTGGGTCGAATGCCATTCTAATACCCTTGTTAGCGGCCGGCCGCGTGCCGGGCGTGCTGCAAGGAAAAGGGACTACATTTCGTTTATATACATGCATGGATGCAAGTCCTATGGGGTAATCTATCCCTGGGAAGAAGAGGATGATCAGTATGAGCAGAAGCAAAAGGCAAAAGGATCCTTTCCGCACATTGATCCGCGCAGCGCTCTACCTGGCGGTAGCAGCCGCTGTATTCTTCGCGGTCTTTTATGGCTTGAACGTATTTGAAAGATATACCCTTGACCAAAAGGTCAAGGATACGCAGGCCATCAATCAAAAGCGTGAACAGGATTACATGGTAGCCAAAGCGGAGTTTGAAAGCGCGACCCAGAAAGGGCAGAACCCCGCCTGGCCCACCCCCAAGAATGAGGGCTGGGACATACTGGACGTCAGCAATTCCGCGCTGGAGAACACGCAGACCGTTCCCACGGACAGAGCGGAGCTTCTAAAGGGCGGCATGCTGCTGGTCAACCAATGGCACGCGCTGCCCGAAGATTTCCCCACAGAAGGAGTCGCCAGTGTCTACACCAACTCCGGCAAGCAGGTAAAGGCTTCCAGTGCTGATGTCAAGCTTTTTCAGCCTGCCATCGATGCCCTGAAGCTTGCCATTCAGGATGCCAGCACAGCAGGATTCAAAGAACTTTTTGTTGATGAAGGATTCAGGACCAACGATTATCAAACGGAGCTGTTCGAAAACAAAAAGAAGGAACTCGAGGATAAGTACAGCGGGGATACGCTTGAGAAACAGACCAGGAGTCTGGTTAACTTTCCGGGTACCAGCGAATATCAGAGCGGTTTCTCCTTCCGCATGGGCCTGTATCCCAACCCTAACAAGCTTGCCTTCCAGGCGTCTGATCAGGGCAAGTGGCTCACCGAAAACTGCTGGAAGTACGGCTTTGTCTTCCGCTTCCCGACAAAGGATTTCCCCAATACCTCCTGGATTGACAAGTCCTATAAAACGGGCGTCACCATATCGCTGAACCTGTACCGCTGGGTGGGCGTTCCCCATGCCGCCATCATGCAGCAGAAGGAATTCTGCCTGGAAGAGTATGTGGAATACCTGATCCAGCACCCGCATCTGGCCGTGTATGAAAACGGTAAGCTCATGTATGAGATTTACCGCAAGCCGGTCGGCAACGAAGCCGTCGTCGATATCGAGGTGCCCCTGGCCGCCTCCTCCTACCTGGCTTCCCTGGACAACATGGGCGGCGTGATCACAGCCTTCATTTACGAATAACCAATATACATGAAAGCGGACCGAATCGCTCGGTCCGCTTTTTGCATGCATGACAGTAACAATGGGAAGCTGTCCTGCTGTCTGCCGCAAACTGAAAGGAGCAAGGACGGAACGCATTTTCCTTTGCGTGCCGTCCTTGCTCCTTCTGAAAGAGGGACAATTCAATACTCACTTACGCCATTTTCAGCCGGTAGCCGAGCTTATACACCGTCTCGATACGGTCGCCGCCCAGCTTCTTGCGCAGCCGCTGCACATGTACATCCACCGTGCGGGTTTCACCAATGCCCTGATAGCCCCAGGCGGTGCGCAAAAGCTGTTCCCTGGACAATGCCGTCTCCGGATTCTCCATCAGAGCCTGCAAAAGGGCAAACTCCTGGGCGGTGAGTTCCAGCGGTTCTCCGGCCAATATGACCCGCTTTTCTTCCAGATTGATTTCCAGGCTGCCCAATGTCAGCCTGTTTTCTGTTTCCTTTAAAAGCTCTTCCGCAGTGTTGAGCAGTTCCCGCTCGTCAAAAGGCTTCACCAGCACCCGGCAGGGCCCGGCATACAGCGCTTGAAGATGATCCCTGGTATCCGGCTCACGTGTGATAAACAGCACGGGACACCTGCGGCGGGAGAGAATCTCCAGGAAAGGATGGCTGTCCGTCCAGGGGAGGCGGGCGTTCATTACCACCAGACCGTTACCCAGCGCCTGCAGATATTCCCCCGCATATGCCGGGCTTTCCACCGCCCAACACCCATGACCCGCCTTGGTCATTGCCTGCGTCATCTGCCGTGCCGACTGCTTGTCGCTTTCGATGATGAGCACTTCAGCCATGAATTTCACCTCATGTATCAAACGTACCAGGTTTGGAAATTCATGCCGCATACTCCGCAAAGTTGTGAAAAAATTGTGAAGAATTTTTTTCAGGCATGACAGCCGTGTTTACCAACGGTTTCTGTTTCTGAAAAGCTCATTGAGGCCAAGGCCTGCGAAGATCCAGCCCAGCGGGCCGCAGCCGCAGCCCATGCAGCCGGCCCGGTCGCCTAGGCGCCGCCTTCTGGAGCCGAAGATCAGCGAAAACAGAATGAACAGGATGAACAGGGAGCCCAGGCTGAAACCCGACGACTTTTCCTCCTGGAAGGGACGGCTGGGTTCCTGGGGCCGGTTGTCATTCTTTTCCCATTCAGTAAAGAACTTGCTGCCGCCCGGAAGATACTCCATCCAATCGTTGTTGCTGGTATCATTGGCCGGCTCCACCGTAGGCGCAGCGGTAGGCGTTGCGGATGGGATGCCGAACAGGTCAGCCGTGGATACGTTCTGGCCGTAGGAATTGCTCAAAGAGGACGCCAATTGCGGAATATACTTACGGAAAGCGGCTTCATACTGCTCGCTTTGAAAGTCGCTCAGGAAATAGAAGTTCAGCAAGTGCTGCTGGGATTCCGCGGGCAGGCGCCTTGCCAGCGTATTGCCGGCGATGGTCACAGCCTCCTCATCGCCCGAGGACAGCAGCATCAAAAAATCTTCGTCCCCAAGATTCCACTGGCGGAAGACTTCCCGCGCGAAGGCGGATACGTCCAGCCCGTCCAGAAAGTGAACGGTTACGACCCACAGCTTCACGCCGGTTTGGTTGTTCAATGTGTTGTGAAAGGTATTTAAATCATCGACCGTCTTTTTTGAAAATATATTGGCGTTGTCCGACACCGTCAGGTCCGTTTTCTCGGGATACCTGGGGGCGGCCCAAGCGTTCAGCGTGCTAAAAAGCAGCGATATCATCAAAAGCGCGGTTACAAGACACCGGAAAAATGCGCGGCGCGCCATATCCATTCTCCTTCTTCTGGCAGGTAAGGTACCGGGCGGTCACTGAAACAGCTCTTCTTTTTGAGCGCCCGTCAACGCGGCGAACCAGCCGCTGAAGGACTCCTGCAGGCCAGTGTTGTACTCCCTGGCGGCTTTGTTGTACTCATTCACCGCGTCCCCGCCGGCATAAACCTCCAGGGCTTTGGTAAGCGAAACCACATAGTTCCAGTCCTTCGTATCATCCTGCAGGGACTTTTGCTCCTGCAGCGCTTTGGACAGCGCGCCTACCGCCTCGGTCAGGGATTGGTTGGCGTCGTATTTCTGGGACAGGGACGCGCTGCCGTCCTTCAGCACGTTCCGCGCATCGGTGACAGCCTTCAACCGCTCATCCTGTTTATCCAAATGCCGCCCAGCCACCGAAAGCAGGTTGCTGGCATCGGCGGCACGCAGCTCCAGCAGGCTTTTCAAGCCGCCTTCCTGTTCATACATGTTTTGAATTTCCCTGGCTTCGGCCTGCCAGCCCTTGCGGGCACCCCAGGCCAGGCTCCCCAGCACCAGCGCCAGGGCCACCAGCAGGCAGAAAAATGTCCGCCCGGTGTGTTTCATGTTCCTTCCTCCATACCGTGTCTGGAAAAGCACAAATATTCTTTATTCCTAATTGAGGTTTTCCGGGAGGGATGCGGGAGGGCTCCTTTTTCAAAATGGGCTCTCCCACATGCCTTCCAGCGGCCCTTTCCTCTTAGCGCTTGAGCTCCAGGAGCTTGCTCTTGAGCTGGCCTTCCATCTGGTGCAGCGTGGCCTCGGCCGCCATCCTCTTTTGATGGCCTTCGGACTGGATGCGCACCACTTCGTTAATGGTGTCGATGAGGGACTGGTTGGTCTGCACCAGCGTTTCGATATCGATAATGCCCCGCTCCGCTTCCTTGGCTGTTTCGATGGTGCCCATTTTCAGCGTCTCGGCGTTCTTCTTCAAAAGCTCATTGGTCATATCGGTCACCGCCGTCTGTGCCTTCAAGGCAGATTGGCTGTGGTACAGGCCCAGGGCAAGCACCATCTGGCTCTTCCACAGGGGCAGGGTGTTGCTCAATGTGCTCTGGATACGCTCCACCAGGAGGCTGTCGTTGTTTTGCAGCAAACGGATCTGAGGTGCCATTTGAAGCGCCACCTGGCGGGTGAGCTTCAAGTCATGCAGCTTCTTTTCAAACCTGTCGCACATGGCGGCCAGGTCGTTGGCCTTCTGGGCATCCATGGCGTCGCCGGTCTGCGAAGCCCTGTCCAGCAGCTCCTTGAGCTGTACGCCCCGGACGTTGGCCAGCTTTTCATCCCCGGCCAGGATGTACATGGTCAGCTCCTTGAAATACAGCGTGTTCTGGTCGTACAGGTGGTTGAACATCGCCACGTCCTTCAAAAGCTGCACCTGATATTTTTCCAGGTTGCCCGCGATGGAGTCCACATTGACGCCCACCTTTTCATAACGGGCTTTGAGCATTTCAATCTGCCGGCCGGCGCTTTTGAAGAGCCTTTTCAGGCCCTTGGGGCCTTCGGCGTCCGTCTCAAAGCCCTTCAATTCCGCCACCAGGCCCGTCAGCATATCGCCCACTTCGCCGGTTTCGCTGGTTTTTACGTACTCCAGCGCCTTGTCGGAAAAATCGGCGATCTTCTTCTGGGCATCGGCACCGAATAAGAGCACATGATCCGGGTTCTCCAGATTCAGCCGGCCGATAAAATCATCGACGCTTTTGCGCTCTTCGGGCGTGAGCTGGCTGTCATCCAGCCGGTTCACCACCACTTGGGTGGCCTTGGGAGCCAACGCCTGGGTAGCGACAATCGTTTCTTCCAGCACTGCCTTGTCTTTGAGCGATACCTCGGGAGTCACGTTAAGGACGGGTACGGATTGCTGCTGGCTGTTCATGTCGGCTCCTCCTTATTCTACGTCTTTTTCGTTGGCAACGGGGACGGCCGGTTCCTTCCCCATGGCTTTGAAGTCCGTATCCACCAGGCCGTCGCGCTTGAGCATCTGCTCCAGCACCTCGATATCGGTGGTAACATCCAGCATATCGTCATGATAGAGCGTTTCCAGCTGCTTTTCGCAGGCCGCCAGCACAACGCCCATGGCCTTCACGATACGGCTTCGGGCTTCCTGGGCATGCTGCCCGGTAACCTCCCGCTGGTCCATCACACGGTAGCTTTTCAGCATCTTCAAGGTGGTGGGCAGGTAGTAGTCCATAAACCGGCGGATTTGAGGGGCTTTCTTGGGCCGCTCCGCCACGGTTTTGAAAATCTGATCACAAAGCCGGACCAGGTCATCCATTTGCCTGGACAGCGCCGGATCGGGAATCAGGTCGTTCTCCTCCTGAATTTGATCCATCATCTCATGACCCTTGCGGATCACCTCATCGGCGGCAGGGTCCCCCGTCTCGGGAAGAATCTCCACCTCCGGCTCCGCTTTTTGCTGCTGCTTATTGTTGCTCAAATCCAGCCCGGAGCCCATGATGCCGATAATCCGGCCAAACAGGAGCGACACGGCGGTGGCCAGAACATAGTCCCACACCCTGTACAGGGGGAACAGCATGGCATACAGCGCGAAGACGATCCCAAATGTCAAAATGCCGGCTCCGGCACCTTTTCTGTTTTTCTTCCCATGCGGGGAAGTCTGCTTGTTGGCCATGACCGATCCTCCATCCGGTAAAACTTACGGGCATATGGTAAAGCAATTTTGCTTCCTCGTAAAGGCTCAACTGCGCAAAGCAGCATTTTGACGCATCAAGCATGCATAGCGGGCGTCAAGGCCTTCGAAAGCAGCTATCATTATAGCACTTTACGTTTGAGGAGCAAAGAAAAGGGGATGAGAAAACCATGAGAATTCCATGAGAGACAAGGGTTTTTCGCATTTTGAGAAGTGCTTGCCTCCCATTGGATCATTATAAACTTATGGGAAATTTCTGTCAAACACAAACGGTTATTCCAAGCCTATAATATGAAAAATCCGCCGGACCGCAAGACGGCCGACGGATGTTGGTTGAGGCTTTATTATTTGTAATAGCTTTGCCCGTAAATGAACTCATGCAGCGCTTCCACATTCGTCTTGAAGTTCTTGCCGTTCATGTAAACCAGGCTGGCGCCGTTGACATCCTTGTAGCCAAAGGTTTTGTCCATGGGAACGCGGTGCTGCTGGACCAAGGGCTCACCGGAGGCCACCTTCTGAGAAAGGTCGGACTGCAGCACGGTAGTGCCCAGCTCAAACATTTCGCCCACGCTGATGTTGGTGTACACATAGGGCAGCACGGCAGTCAACAGGTCCATCATCCTGTTCATGTCGATGCCCTGCATCACCTGCTTGAGCAGTATCTCCAGGAGGTTCCGCTGGCGGGCGGTGCGCATAAAGTCGTTGTCGATGCCGCGCAGGCGGGCGTAAGTCACGGCCTGCATGCCATCCAGGTGGTGAACGCCGGCAACGCCTTCCACCTTGGTGCGCTTCACATCATCCAGGGGCTCCTTGCGCAATTCGTAATTGATGCGGTTGGCTTCCGCCTTGGTCAGTTCGATGTCCACGCCGCCCAGGCTGTCGATGATGGCGGCCAGGCCAAAGAAGTTGATGGCCACAAAGCGTTCCACGTTCATTTGGAAGTTGCGGTTCACCGTGCGCATGGCCAGCTTCGGTCCGCCGTTTTCTTCCTTTTGGGAGCCGAACTTGTAGGCCACATTGATGCGGTAGGCATTTTTATAGCCGGGCACGGTGACGGCCGTATCGCGGGCGATGGAGGACAGCTTGATCTCCCCTGTCTGCTTGTTGATGGAGAGGATCATGATCACATCGGACAGGCCCGTATTGGTGATGTTCGTGCGGGAGTCCACGCCCAGCAATAAAATGTTGACACAGTCGTCAGGAAGGTCGAGGTTGGCTTCCAGCTCGCCCAAATCGATGTTGGCGATATCGCCCTCGCCAAGCGCCTCAAGCATCTGCGCATGCTCCGCGTCCAGCTCCGAAAGGTCGATGGAGGCTTCGTCGTCCCCCTTAAGCACATCGCCCTCCTCTTTTTCCCACTGTTCCCACTGGGCCAGATCTTCCTCGTCCAGCTCCTCCTTGATCGCATCACCGAAAAAGGATACTTCCGGGTCCTCCTCGCCAATGGCGGCAGGAAAAATGGTCAATAAAAGCACGAACGCGCAAACAAGGCATGCCAGCCGCTTCACCCATGAAAATTTCAAGCAGTGTTCCTCCTCCCCCGTGGGGTGGATTTTCGGGCCATAGGCCCCTTCTGTTTACCCGGCTCATTATACCCGTGCAGGCACCAAATTGCAATCCTATGCCTGGCTCCGAATCCTGTGATGGTAACGATTGAGAATGCCTGGTTCATCCCGCGTGGTGCTCAAAAGCCAGCACATTTTCCACGCCATGGGTCCAGCAGAACATGTCCACCGGCTGGCAGCGGGTGATTTGGTATCCTTCCTTTGCAAAAAGGGCGGCGTCCCGGGCCTGGGTGGCCGGGTTGCAGCTCACGTACACCACCCGCCTCGGCCGCGCCTTTGCAATGGCTTCCACCACCGCAGGCTCTATCCCCTTTCGGGGCGGGTCCAGCACCACGACGTCGGGCCTTAGCCCATCCTCCACCAGCTTGGGCAAAAGCTCCTCCGCCTGCCCTGTAAGGAATTCCGCGTTTTGTATACCATTGCGGGCCGCGTTTTCCCGGGCGTCCCGTACCGCTGCCTCCACGGTTTCCAAGCCGATAACCCGCCGGGCCTTTTGGGCCAGCAGCAGGGAAATGGTGCCCGCGCCGCAATAGACGTCAGCTACGGTCTCCGTGCCGGTCAGGCCCGCAAACTCCAGCGCTGTATGATATAGAACCTCCGTCTGTTCCGGGTTGATCTGAAAAAAGGACAGGGGCGACAGGAGAAACTTCAGGCCGCACAGCGTATCCTCCAGCCTGTCCTGGCCCCACAGCACACGGTAGCTTTCCCCCAGGATTACATTGCTGCGGGCGGTGTGAACGCTTAGGCACAAGGATTTCAGGGACGGAACTTCCTTTTTAAGCGCGTCAAGAAGCTCCTTTTCCCCGGGCAAGGCCTGCCCGTTGATCACAATGACGGCCATTACATCCCCATTTCGGGCAGTGCGGGCCATGATATGGCGCACAAGCCCCGTATGGGATTCCTCCTGATAAGGGGGAATGCGG
Organism: Bacillota bacterium; assembly: GCA_023436585.1. Lineage (GTDB taxonomy): Bacteria > Bacillota > Clostridia > Christensenellales > Aristaeellaceae > JAEWAH01. The sequence goes on from JAEZIN010000003.1 coordinate 79,180, forward strand.
TTTTCTTCCATCCAGCCCCGAACCGCCTTCAATACGCCGTTGAGGCCAGGCATGGCAACGGGACAGGAGGCGATGTCTATGATGTCATGACTTCGTGGCGCGTAAAAGCCAATCCTTACCTTGCCCGCCTCGGTGCCTACCGGCAGCGCGTTTTTGTTGCGGTAATGCCAAGGGTCAGCCATGCCCAGGACCGGGGGGACCGTAACCTCCAGGCCGCCGATATGCTTTAAGCAATCCTCCACCTGCACGCGCTTATAGTGCAGCGTCTGCTCATAGGCCATGTGCTGGGAAGCGCATCCGCCGCACCGGACGTATACGGGGCAGGGAGGGTCCCGGCGGGCAGGACTGGGGTTTTTCACCTCCAGCAGCTTGCCGAAGGCATGCCTCTTTTGCACCTTCACCACCCGGCAGGTAATGTCTTCCCCCGGCAGGGCCAAAGGCACAAACAGCGCCATGCCCTCATGGATGCATACGCCCTCCATCTCGGCCCCCAGCCGCTCGCACCGCGCCGTAACCACCTGATTTTTCTGCATAAAAATCCCCCTTGCTCCTCCGCGCCTGTTTCCTCAGGGATTTCATATCTTAAGGAGCAAGGGGGAGTATGATCCTTCCTTCATTTTCTCATGAATCCGCCGTTTACGCAAGCCAAGCCGTCCGGCCTGGCGGAACCCTATCCATTCCCCGATCCGTAACGGGATTCGGGGACTGTTGGATGATAGCGGTTTAATACAATCGCGTTTTCTTCCCCTTCCCGCGCAATGGAAAGCTGATCGCCCGCCAGAAGAAAACGGAACGAAACCGGGGCTTCTCCCGCATAAATAATTTCAATCCTATTGTTCTGCGCATGGAAGGTGCCCGTCCGCTCGGAAGCATCCGGCGCATCATACAAAATGGTGACAGACCCATCCCCATCAAGCGTCAGGAAAAGAAGACCGTCCCCATCCTGTCCCACCCATGTGCCTATCAATTCTTCCGGTATCATCGCCTCATCCGTCCTGTCCTTTGAAAGGTCATGGCGTATGTTCAAAATCTGCCCCAAATGAAACACAGGCATACGTCCTGTTCATGGATAGGGACCATCTTAGTCACGGCTTGGACACTTCCGCGCCGCTTTTCAGGTCCCCAAGCTGCTTTGGGTTTTCCTGGGCTTTCTTTTCCGGGCTTTGCGATATATCCAGCCCGGCCGCCAGCTTTTGCGCGCACAGGCTGCGGAAGGCCGCCGCCTCTATGGCGTATTGCATGGCTGTCGCTTCTGTCGGACGGGACGACAATGCCTGAAACACACTGGCCTGCGTTTTGCAGAAGGCGGCATACAACTCTTGCGCGTCCTCGCCCTGAGGCGGCGCAAGAAGCTGCTTCATCTCCTCCAGCGACGCCACCTGCTTTAACGTGCATAGCATCATCAGCTGGGCAAGCTGGACACGGTCGTACTTTTTTCCCACAGGTCGCTTTACGAGCCCGCATTTCACGTAATTATTAATCATGGAAGGGGTTAGAATATTTCCTGCCACAGGATACAGCGCGCGGCACTGACGCTCCATATACGTGATGACCTGGTCCATATACAGCCCCAGGTCCGGCAATTGGTCCCAGGCCGGCGGTGCATAGGCGGACAGGCCCGCGTGAAAAGACTGATTGTTTTGCATGGTATGGTTCCCCTCCCATGTGATCTGTCATCATACTATCATATCTCTTTTTATTCTACAATCCCTTTTACAATTTATCACTTGACATTGTGATTAATATGGTTTAATCTAGTATTGAAAACCAGATAATGAGGAGTTGGAAAGCGCATGGAACTGCGGCCGATACATCTGTTTGGAGATTCCATCGGAAAAGGCATCCTGTTTGATGAGAGCCGCGGCCGGTACGCCATCGCCCGGGAGCGCTGCGATGTACGGCTTCAGGAAGCGTTGGGCGTGACGGTGGAAAACCACGCCCGGATGGGCGCTACGGTGGAGGAAGGTCTCAAGGACTTTTTGGAAAGCGAGAACGTAAGCGGAACCATTGTGGCCATTGAATACGGCGGAAATGACTGTGACCTGAATTGGGCTGAAGTAGCCAGGGACCCTTCCGCGTTTCATGAAGCCAAAGTCCCACTGGAAACATTCCGCCGGGTATTAAAGGAATTCGTGCTGAAGGCGCGCCGCAGAAATGCTGCTCCATTGCTGGTAACGCCGCCGCCCCTTCACGCCCAGCGCTTTTTCAACTGGGTGACCAAAGGCCTGGACGCGGATGCCGTGCTTAGGTATCTGATAGACGTGCAGAACATCTACCGCTGGCAGGAAAGGTACGCCATCGCCGTGCGGGATGTGGCTCTGGAAACGGGCTGCGACATATTTGACCTTCGGGATGTTTTTCTCTCCAGGCGCGATGTGGCAGACTTGATCAGCCTGGACGGCATGCATCCAAATACCAAAGGCCATATGCTGATTGCAGAGTCGCTATTGCGAAAAGACCACTTGTACATTAAGCCGGCGCTGCCCGCGCCACTCCTGCCGAGGTTAAAAAAAGCGGCTGGCCTGAAGCAATTTCACTTGCGTACACCGCTGCAGGCGCAAAACCTGCCGTCATAAAATAAAGTCCTTCCGAAAAGGTGGAAAGCCATTCCGGAAGGATATTTACATGTCCGCGATTTTTCAATTCCGCTTTTTATTTACGCCTCCTTCACTGCCATGATATACTTTTAAGGCATCCTGCCATAACGAAACACACAGGATACGGAAGGATCTCCTATGGCGGAAAAACCTGCGGACATGCATTCGGAAGCTTTTCATCGTCTGGCCATTGAAAAGGGCTACAGGCAAAGCGGAAACAGTTTTCATATTGTGTATGTGAAGGATATGCCGGATGAGAGGCGGCATCTGATAGAGCTTTCGCCTTCCCGCCTGCTTTACGGCATACTGTACAAGCAAGGCTTTGCTTCCGACTGGGAGGACGCTGTCAGGAGCGATTTTAGGTTGCATGCTCCGTCAAACTGCCATTACCGAAGGGCAATCCCCTTTGATGGCAGCATGGAACTGGAAGCGGCAACCATAACAGCCGAGGAGGATATGAACGGCCGCCTTTCGGTCTCAAAGGAACAGGATAAAGACGAGTGGAAGCAAAAAGACAAGGCCTTCCGAAAATGGTTCCATGCACTCCTTCTGGATTACGGCTTCAGGAAGGAGAAAAGCAAATCAACCTCACCGTTGTCCGGTGGGTTGATGTGGATGGAAGCGCAGGAGCAAAAGAGCCTGTATTCCGATGTATTCTATTTCAATTTCACCGTATACGGTCCTGCAGCGGCCGGTAGCGGCCGGATGTATATCCAATCGATGCTCCGGTGGCATGACAAAAATGAATATACATTGGATTGGATTTTGACGCCGCGCGACAGATTCGAGTCAAGCCTGCGCACGTACCTGCAAAATGTCATTTGCCCGATACTGTCAGGCGAGAAAACCTTATTGGATATACAGTCGGAGCAAGACCGCATTCCCACGCCGGAGGAGCCGGACAGAACACAAGATATATAGTATCAGAGCTTATTTTACAATTGCCTCTGCCACTTGGGCGCCTTTGGCGCCCGTATTTTTTGTAAACACGATCCGGATGGCCAGGAAGTTGTTCTTGGGCAGCGCCACGGTTACGCTGTTGCCCGCATCGGGATCGAACACATAATCCTGAGAGGGCACGATTTCGGTAAAGGAAGTACCATCTGTGCTGCCCTGAACGGAGAACGTTTGGGTGCGCTTGCCCCAGATGGCAGACGGGTTCAGATGCAGCGTCAAGCTCTCAGGGGACGCAAGCTCCGCAAAGGTCAGCGTCAGCTCATCCTGTCCGCTGCCTGCGCCTTCCCAATAGCTGTTCAAATCCCCGTCCGCCGCGTTTTTCCCAGCGTAGGACTGGGTCTGGCCGTTGGCGTCGGCGGTGACGGCCAGACCCGTTTCCAGGGCGGCCGGTGCTTCCTTCACCTTGTAGGTGTGCAGGTACCCCGGATAGGTGGTTGTTACAAGGCTCGAGCCGGCCTCTACCCGGATGTTGCCGCCGATGTTTTTGTTCTTGTTCAGCGTAATATCTTCCATGGATACAATGCGCCTGCCCAGTATCTCCATGTTGCGGAACAGCACATCATCAATGGTATAGTCCTTGTTGAAGGCAAAGATGCGGACGGAGGATTCCTTGCCGCGTATTACCTTGATGTTGTCAAACACCACGCCCCGGATATTCCCGCGGGCCTTTGATTTGGACCACTGGGATTTGGTGGTGGTCAGGTCGATCAGGAACCTGGCGCCGTCGCCCTCGCCCATTTGCGCGTCTTCCACCACGATGTTTTCAAAGCGCACGTTTTGAACCAGCGCGTTGTCGCTGTTGTGCACGGACATGACGGGCTTGTGGAAGTTGTGCAGCACGGTGATGTTGCGGAAGGTGATGTCCTCCATCACGTCGGCCCGAGTTTCGTAACCCACCTCGCAGGATTGTGCCAGGTCGGTCCACAGCACGCAGTTTTCAAAGAGGATGGTTTTGACGTTTCCGTCGTAGCCCTTTACCACCAGGTTGTCGTCCCAGCCCCTTACGAAGCAGTTTCGGGCGGTCAGGTTGGTGCAGGACTGTGTGGTGATGCCGTCGGAGTTGGACCGGGCGGCAACGATGTTGATGCCATCCACCGTGACGGTATCGCACTTGTACAGGTTCACCGTCCACGCGGCGGGGTCCAGAATGGTGATGCCCTCAATGGTGATATTCTTGCTGTCGGTGAAGTTGATGGGCACGATGGTGTCATCCCACCGGTCGTACTGGCTGCCGTCGATGATGCCCCGGCCAAGGATGTGCACATTCTCAACGCCGCCGCCCTGGATGTATCCCCGCAGCACGCAGCCGCCGGCCAGATAAATGGTCTGCCCGCTCTTGGGTGTAATCAGCCCTGCCTCATGCACGCCGGGGCCGTAATAAATGACATTGGGGTCGTTTTTATCGGGGATATCCGTTTCCGGCGCGGAAGCGAATAGGTGCAGCGCACCCTTCACCTGGTTGTTGTATTCCACGGTGACGGCGGCGGGTTTTTCCAGTATAAACTGCACCGTATCACCCTTGATAGAAGGCGTGATATTCAGCGAAAGGGGCCGCACGGTGACGGATTCCAGCGCCACCCCGGGGAACTGCACTGTCACAGATACCGGCCCGCCCATGGAAAACAGCGCCACGGGCGTTTTGGAAAGTATGGGCCTGGAGGTCCAGGTCCTTTGATGGTTCACCGCCGTATCGATGACGGAAAGCGGCTGCCCCTCAATCCATACCTTGCACGTCTCGCTGGGATAGAGATTGATGGGTTGGCTGTACAGCGTCACCTTGTATTCCTCCTGGGCAAGGGAGGGCGTCCATACGGCCAGAAGGATAAAACAGACCAGCAGGGAAACAAGTCTTTTCATTGCGGACGCCTCCTTATGGATATGGAATTTGAGTTCAGGACGCCTCTCTGGCGGCGGCTTCCCGGCAATCCTCCGGCAGCGGCAGCGTGACTTCGGTTTCACCCACGGTGATCTCCCGGCCGTAAACGTTAAGCGTTGCCGGAGCCCCCTGGATCAGGGAAAGGGTAACCGTTTCCCTGGAAACATCGGCCCTAAGCGTGCTGCCATTTACCGTCAGGCAGAAGTGGTATCCGCCCCAAACGGCCGGAATGGAGGGATGGAGGGATGGCACAGGCCCGTCGGTGCGCAATCCGCCAAAGCCGAAGACGATGGTCACCCAGGCGGCCGCAATACTGGTCAGGTGCAGCCCCTCGGCTGTATTGCAGTTGTAGTTATCCAGATCCAGGCGCGCCGCAAAGCCGAAGAAGCGGAAGGCCTCCTCATGGCGCTTGAGTTCGCTGGCAAAAATGGAGTGGATCGAGGGGGAAAGCGAGCTTTCGTGGATGCACCTGGACTCGTAATAGTCGTAGTTGGCGGCCTTCTCGGCGATGGAATAATCGCCGGGATACAGGAACATGGCCATCAGCACATCCGGCTGCTTGATCATGTCCGTGCGGTAGATGCGGTCATAGCTCCAGTGGTGGTACAGCGGAAAATCCGTGGCGGGAATGCTGTGTATGTCCAGGTGCGGCAGGGAGAAATAGCCTTCGTGCTGTTCAAAGACAAGGTTCTCATCCTGCTTTAAAAGCATGGCTGCGGCACAGGAAGCCCAGCCGGCCCGCTCCTCATGGCTCACATCCAATTTTTCCATGAGCGATGCGAACGCATCCGGCGCTTCTTTTTCCATGCGGGTCAAAACATGCAGGGTGAACTCCAGCGTTTTCTTGCCCATGAGGTTGGTATAGTAATTGTGATTTACCATCAGGTGAAACTCGTCAGGCCCCATCACACCATAATAGCCATAGGCCGTTTTGTCCTGGTTCCAGTCCCCGCGGGAGGCGCAGTAGCGGCTGATTTCCACCAGCATTTCAATGCCTTCCCGGAACAGGAAGCCGTCGTCCCCGGATTGGTGGTGGTAATTCCACACCGCATGGGCCACGGCGGTGCTGGGCTGCATCTGCAAACTGGCATGCTGCCAGAGGGTGCAGGCCTCCTTGCCGTTTAATGTGGCAATGGGGTAGCAGGCGCCTTTGCAATCCAGTTGTGCAGCCCGGTCCCTGGCCTGGGGCAGCGTATGGTATCTGTATAGAAGCAGGTTCCTGGCCGCTTTCATATCGTTGAGCAGATAATAGGGCAGGCAGTAGGTTTCCGTATCCCAGAAGGCGTGGCCGTTGTAAGCTTCGCCCGTCAGGCCCTTGGCGCCGATATTGTTGCGCCCGTCAAAGCCCCGGTACGTTTGGTGGAGCTGGAAGATGCAATAGCGAATGCCCTGCTGGTTTAGCGGGTCACCGTCCAGCTGCACATCGGCGGTGCGCCAAACATTCGCATAATGGCTTGTATTTCCAGCTAAAAGCGAGTCAAAGTCCGGCGATGTCCGCGCGTTGTCCGCCGCTTTGCCAATCAGTGCCGGATCATTGCCGGTATCGTCCCCGCGACGGATGGAATCCACCCAGATCCTTTTTTCAAATACCGCCGGTTTCCCGGGCATAAGGGCATATTCCACTTCGTAGCCAGAGAACAAGGGCTTGTTGACAGGGGTGGAGGATGCCCCTTCCGGCAGCGACAGCGCGATGCCGTACAGCGCCTTTTGCCCCGTGGTTTTCGTTTCGTACAGGTGGGCGGCGCAAAGGCCTGTCAGCAGCCCGCCCCTGTCCTGCCAGTCGCAGCGGCCCGTGGTTTGATGGATGACATTGCCGTTGACGCCCAGGACAAGGCTTGCCGCAGCAGGCGCGCCCAGCGCCGTCAGCGTCACGCGCTGGCCGGCCCTGCGGGGGTCTTCCATGTTCAGCAGCCGTTCAAACAGTACGGAGACGCTTGTGCCCCCGGGCAGCTCCCACACAAAGCTTCGGGACAATAGACCGGTCCGAAGATCCAGCGACCTTTCAAAGCCGGAAACGGCGCAATCGGCAAGATCCATCTTCACACCGTTTACGGTGATGGGGCAATACAAAAAGTCCGGCGCGCAAACCATGTAGTGGGTCTGCTTGACGATGCCCTTGTAGCCGCCCGGTGTATCCTCCCCGTCCAACTCATAGATGCCGCCCAAATAGCTGCCCAATAAGCCGTTGGCGCGGCCGCCTTCTTCAAAGTAACCCCGTACGCCCATATGCTCGTTGGCCAGGGAAAAGATTGATTCGCTGACGCGGCTGTGGGCGGGGTCAAACCCTTTTTCCACAACCTTCCAGGGAAGACATTCGAAATAAACGTCCGCTTTCTTTGCCATGTTATCCATCCTTTAACTGACCAATGAAAAACATTCATGCAACCAAAGCCGCGGGTTGAGGCGGCGGTGCGCTGGAGTTTTGAATTGGTGCGAATAAGTTTAACCCTTGATCCCTATGGAAATCACATTTTGGGTAAGCTTGCGCTGGAAGGCAATGAACAGAAGGATGGGCGGGATGATGGCAAATACGATGGCCCGGATCACATCCATATCATTGACGCGGTCGGAGGTGCGGTACGTAAACAGCCGCACCATCACCGTTTCCAGGGGGGTGTTGCCAAGCACCAGATAAGGCAGCAGGAAATCAGACCAAGCGGCGTTCACCGCATAAATGAGGATGACGATGTTGATGGGCATGCTCAGCGGCACCACAATGCGGTAAAAGAGGCTCAAGTCATTGCAGCCGTCCAGGCGCGCCGCTTCCATCAGGGACGAGGGCATGGAATCATAGAAATTCTTGAACAGAACAACGTAAAAGGCGTTCGCGCCGATGGCAAGCCACAGGGGCAGGAAGGAGCCGATCATGCCAAGGTTGGTAATGTTCATAAACAGTGGAACCAGGCTGGTGGTGGCGGGGAGCATCAGGCTGCCCATAATCAGCCCATATACCACCTTGTGGCCCCACGGCTTCAAGCGGGAAATCACATAGGCAATCAAACCATTGAAAACGACGGCGCTTATCGTGCTGCCCAGCACCACCCAGAGGCTGTTTAAGTAAAAACGGTAGAACTTCATTTCCCGCCAGGTTTGCGCATACCCTTCCAGGCTGAAGGATACCGGCAGGAACTGGGGACGATATTTGTTGTCCAATCCCTTGACACCGCGGACAAACTCTTTGTTTTCCTTAAAGCCCGCCAGAATGACCCAAATGAGGGGCAATGCGCAAACGACCAGGGCGATAATACACACCAGGGCCATGAGGATGTAGCCGACCTGCACGGGACGTTTCCTCAGATCATAACCGCGGACGGAGCCATCCGACTTTGACGTGAATCTTTTCATGCATTCCCCTCCCTTCACATATCCTTGGGCTTGTTGATCTTGTTGTAGACAAGCGTAAGGGTGATGAGCGCTATGGAAATGAGCACCGACACGGATGTGGCCTTGGCATAGTCGTACCGCTCAAAGGCGTAGCGGAACACCAATTGCATCAGCGATACAGAGGCATTGTTGGGTCCCCCATTGGTCATGACCAGGGGCTCATACAGCACCTGGAATACGGCAATCACCTGGAGGATCAGCAATGTTCTGCCCAGGTTATAGATTTGAGGGACGGTGATATGGCGGATACGCTGGCGTACATTGGCTCCGTCAATTATTGCCGCCTCGTACAGTTCCGGGTTGATGCCCTGAAGGCCCGCCAGATAGATCAGCGCGGTGGCTCCCGCTCCTCTCCAGGTCATGGCTACGACGATCACCGGTATGGCCAGGGAAGCGTTGCTCAGCCATTCGCCGCTTTGAAGCCCGATGGAATTGAGCAGCATGTTCAACCCGCCGTTATCCCCGCTTTTAAACAAGTACCGCCACAAGAACACCGTCGCCAGGCCTGGTACGATGTTGGGCAGATAGATTGCCACACGGAAGAGGCTTTTCCCGTAGACCATTTCCTGAATAAATACAGCGAGGATGATCGGAACAAGAAAGCCGATGATCAACGACCAGAAGGTATAGGAAAACGTATTGATCACCGCGGGCCAGAAATCGGGGTGCGCAATGACCGCGGCAAAGTTTTGGAGGCCCACGAAACCAACCGTCTTAAAGCCCTTTGTTTCATAAAGGCACAAGCGGAGGCTTTGCACAAGGGGCATCCATACAAAGAAGACAAAGAGGGCCAGGCTGGGCAGCATAATACCCCAGGCAATGAGATTTCTTGTGATTTTTGTCCGCATTCTGTTGATTGGCCGGTGCGGTGCTGTTGTGATCATGCACATCGCCTCCTAGATTCAATGAGGATGCAATAAAGGAAAGGGCGCTTGGGAAAAAGCGCTGTCACACGCTCTTTCCCAAGGGTCCCTATGCAAATGCGGGAGAGCCGGCATGACCGGCTCTCCCGGCAACAGGGAAGCTTACAAGGATTGTAGGATTACTTGTTTACGCCGGCATCCAGCAGCGCCTGCAGGTTTGCATCGGCGGTATCCAGCAGAGCCTGCACATCGGCGTTCTGGTCGGTGACAACAGCCTGCAGAACCTTGGTCAGTTCGGCATACATGTCCTGCGTCTGCGCGGGTTCTTCCGTGCGCAGGGCGCCTTCGGTGTTGATCAGGTTGAAGTACTGTTCGAACATCCGGGGATCCACATTGGCGTTCTGCGCAACAGCGTCACGCTGTGCGGCGTTGTATTCGTCATCCGTCCAGGCGGGCACGGGAACATCCAGAACGGGAACGCCACGGTCCTTGCGGCTCTTGGCATCCAGCAGCATGCCGTTCTTTGCGCTTTCGGTGAGAATGGGGGCGCGGCCCATGCATTCCAGGTACCGAAGGCCGGCCATGATCTGCTCATGGGTGGAGCTTTTGGCGAACATGTAGGGCGTGCCGCCGGAGAGGGTGAAGGCGCCGGCAGGGCCAGCGGGGATGCCAACCATCATGAGCTTATCGGTGGCCAGGCCGTTGCCTTCGGTGGGCTGATTCACAGCGTCGCTGGCAGCAATGTACATGGCCGCAGCGCCGGTGCCCAGCTGGGCAAAGCCGGTGCCCCAGTTTTCGGTGGTGGGATCGCTGGTCAGCAGGTCATACTTCCATTTGAGGTCTTTCACAAACTGCATGGCAGCCACGGCTTCGGGGCTGTTCAGGTTGGCTTCCCATTTGCCTTCGGCATTCTGGCTCTCCAGGGTGGCGCCGAAGGTCCAGGCGATGTTGCTAAAATGCCAGCCGCCGGCATTATCGGCAGCCAGGAGGCACAGGGCGGCAGAACCGGTTTTTTCCTTGATGGTCTGACCAGCGGTGATGAACTCTTCCCAGGTCTTGGGGTAGAGGGGCAGGCCGTCAGCATCCACAAGGCCGGCATCTTCAAACACTTCCGCGTTGATCATCAGGCCCAGGGCATAGCCGTCACGGGGCAGGGCGTACACGCGGCCCTCGCTGTCGGACAGCAGCTTGCGGACGATGGGGTTCATCTTGTCCAGCCAGCCCAGCTCCTGGAGTTCATCGGTGATATCGGCCACAAAGCCGGCCTTGATGAGCTTCTGGGGCTCGGTGTACCAGGATTCAAACAGGGTCGGCGCGGTGCCGGCTTCCGCCATGGAGATGAAGGTGTCCACAGCGTACTTGTAATGGGCCTTCACGACTTCCACATCGGGCATAATGGCCTGGAAGGCGGGCAGGAAGTTGGTTTCATGGGCCTCGATGGCGCCGGTGTCTACGTCTTCGGGCCAGATGCCCAGCGTCAGCGTGACTTTGCCTTCCGCCATGGCGGAGAAGGCGCCCAAAGCCAGCAGGAGGCTCAGGAGCAGGGCTACGAACTTTTTCATGGGGGTTCCTCCTTCTAAAATAGGTGATGGTATACAAGGGAGGGGCGCAAGGACCCTCCGGAGGCCCGGAAGCAAAACCAGGTTGTGGAATTTGGCAAGGTTTTACGTTCAACTAGTCAAAGTATAACACCGGAATTCCCCTGTGTCAATACCGTTTCACGTAAAACCTACAAAAAGTTTCGGATGTTTCCGAGCGTATCTTCCTTGCAAACCAACCATTCTATGCTATAATAACCATACACAGAACAAGCGGCCGAAGGGGGAAAAGGGACTTGGTCACCATCAAGGATGTGGCACGGGCAGTCGGCGTCAGCACCACCACGGTATCCAACGTTATCCATGGAAACGTGGGCCGCGTATCGCCGGATATGGTGGCGAAGATTCAGGCATCCATCCAGCGCCTGGGGTATGTACCCAACATGTCGGCCAGGGCACTGGTGAACAATGCCTCCCGCATTATCGGCGTCATCAATCACCTGGTCCCCCTAAAAAGCGGCGGCTTTTTTCAGGACCCCTTCCACGGCGCGCTGCTGGCGGGGATTGAGCAAACGCTGCGGGAGCGGGAGTACTATTTGATGGTGCGTACCATCGACAACGTGCCGGAGCTTTTGTCACTGCTAAACAACTGGAATCTGGACGGGCTGATCCTGACGGGGATTTTCCCCACGGATTTTTATGAAAGCCTGATGGCGCAAAAAACGCCCATCCTTCTCATCGACAGCTACATACAAAACGACCAGGTGCTGCAGGTGCGCCTTGAAGACCAGCAGGGTGGGTATCTTGGCACAAAGCACCTTTTGGAAAGCGGCCACCGGAATATCCTCTTCTGCGGTCCGCCCATCCTGGAGGAAGGCGTTCTGGCCCGGCGCTTTAACGGGTACTGCCAGGCGCTGGAGGAATACCATGTAAAGGTGGACATGAAAAACGTCTACCAGCAGGAAATTGGCATCGAGCAGGGTACGGCGCTGGGCCGGGATCTGGCCAGGCGGCAGGATTACACAGCCATTTTCGCCACGGCCGATATACTGGCGGCCGGGCTCATCTCCGGCCTTCAGGAAGCGGGCAGAAGGGTCCCGGAGGATATTTCCATCGTGGGCTTCGATGATTTGAACATCGCCCGCTTAACCAGCCCGCAGCTTACCACCGTCCACCAGGATGTAGTGGAAAAGGGCGTCATCGCGGCCAGAATGCTTGTGGATGCGCTGCAGGGCCGGGACCGTGAAACGCCACACAGCGTGGTGCTGCCGGTCCGCCTGGTATCCCGCCAGTCGGTACGCCGCATAGAAAGTTAATGTATTGGGAGGACGCATGCTCAAGACCTTTTTGGACATCATCCAGGCAGCCGGGGAAAAAATGCTGGGATTCGACCGGCCCGAGATTTATCAAAAGGACGGCCACGCCAATTTCGTAACTGAAGCCGATATCGCGGTGCAGGCATATCTAATGGAAGAATTGAAAAAGGCCGCGCCGGATGCGGCTTTTTTCGCGGAAGAGAAGGAAAACGAAGCGCTGACGGACGCGCCGACGTTTGTGATCGATCCCATCGACGGCACCACCAACTTCATGCGGGGCCGCAAATGCTCGTCCATTTCCGTGGCGCTTTTGAAAAACAAAACGCCTGTGCTGGCCGCCGTATTGAACCCCTACTTTAAAGAGCTTTTCCACGCGGAGAAGGGGAAAGGCGCGTTTTTGAACGGGGCACCCATCCATGTTTCCAGCCAGGGCTTTGCTAACGCGCTGGTGAGCATGGGCACATCGCCCTATGACGCCATTTTGGCCAGCAAGACCATGCGAGCGGCGGAGAAGTTCCTGCTTGCGGCCGGCGACCTTCGGCGCACCGGTTCCGCGGCCATCGACCTGTGCGATGTGGCCTGCGGCCGCAGTGACATCTACTGGGAGCTGATCCTGTCCCCCTGGGATTATGCGGCCGGGGCGCTGCTGGTGACGGAAGCAGGCGGGAGGATCGGTATTCCAGGCCGGGGAGATTTGATCTTTGGTCAAAAGACGCCGGTTCTGGCGGCCAACCCTGAGTGTTTTCATCAAGCGGAGGAAATTCTAACAGCGGCTATCGCATAAAAGCATCGCGTATGGCGGAACGAATCCCGCCATGCGCTTTTTAATGCGCCTGCTTCTTTGCAAGCTCCAGCGTCTTTTGAAGCAACCGGATGTCACCCGCTTTGCCATGGCCGGGGATCACGATCATAACATTGGCTTCGCTGTACTTTGCCATGAGCCTTTCCAAGGAAACAGGCCATTGCGCAAGGTTCGCATCATCCGTATTGCCAAGGTTCGCCGAGCTCAATTCCTTGACCATGCAGCCGCCGAACAGTATCTTCTTTTGTGGATCATACACGGTGATATTGTCGGGGGAGTGGGTTTCTCCCGGATAATACAGAATGAGGCTTTCCGCACCAAAGGATAGCTTTTTCTCTTCGTCCGTGTGTAAATCCATCAGTTCCGTAGGCGGCACATATGCTTGATCCCTATAAACATCGCAGAATCTTTTATCCTTCGGGGCCTTAAGGTTATTGAGGAACCAGCTTCTGGACTTTTCTCCCCTTTCCTGTATCATTCCCGCTGTTTTGCTTGTCCCATAGATGGGTATCCCCTGCTCTTTGAGATACTGGTTTCCGCCCAGGTTGTCAAAGTGAAAGCCAGTGCTTAAGGCGGTGAATTGAGCCTCTTCGCCTACCTGCCCACGCACCCATTCCACCAGCGTTTTTGTCGCCTCATATGTGTAAGGCGTATCCACCAGCACGATTTGCGAGTTCTCCATCTCCATTACAAGAGAATTGGCGCCCCATGGGAAGGAATGAACGGCCATCAGCACGCCGTCCGCCGCTTTTTCCACCGTCAAGTCCACGCTCAAGGCTACAGGCTCCTTCAGGTCCAGCTTGTATCTGTGCTCCGCTAGCCCGCCCAGGGATACGCATAACAGGGCCAGCAGCAAAACGAAACACACCCTGCACACTTTCATATGCTTTTCTCCTTTGTGATTTTCCGGCACACCTTTTGACGCCCCATCCTTTATAACGACGGACGCGCACAATCCTATCCCGTGCATGCTGTCTTTAAGGATAGATCACCTTCACATTGGCCTTTGCAAAAACCTCCAGCCATTGATCCGAAGGCTTTTCATTGGTCACAAGGCAGTCAATTTCGTCGATCCCGCAGAAAAAACGGAAGGAGGTGCGGTCAAACTTCGAGCTGTCGCACAGGAAAACCGCCTTGCGGGCGCACTTGAGCATCTGCTTTTTGATGAGGACGTCTTCCTCGTTTACATCGGTGACGCCGCTTTCCATGGAGATGGACCGGGCGGAAAAGAAAAGCACATCACACGTGAAGTCGGCCACCCGTTGGCGCGCCGCCTCCCCCGTAAAGCCCCGGGCAAATGTGTTCAGCCAGCCGCCGGTGCAGCAGATTTGCGCGCCGGGAATGTTATCCAGGCAGTCCAGGGCCAATTGGGCGCTGTTGGTGAGGATTTTCAGGTTGCTTTTCTTGCCCAAAAAGCGAACCATGTGGGCCACGGTGCTTGTGCAGTCCAGGGAGATGTGCATATCGTCCCTCACCAGCTTGGCGGCCAGCTTGCCGATGATGTTCTTCTCCGCTTTGTTTTCAAAGGTGCGTATGGTGTATGGAATTTCGCTGGTCTGATGCTCGATGAGCATGGCGCCGCCATAGGTGCGGCGAAGCAGGCCCTCCTTCTCCAACTCCGCAAAGTCCCTGCGGATGGTGGACGGGCTGACGCCATACTGCTTGGACAACTGGCTGACCAGCACGGCCTTTTTCAGCCTGAGCTCCTTCAATATGTCATCCACGCGCTCAATATTCAGCATAAGCCTGCTCTCCCCGCGCTTTTGTGCGCGGAACCAGGCGCTTTGTCGCCTGCTCCGCTTTAGGCTTATGGTATCACAGGCTGTTTTTTCTGTAAACCAACCGGACGGCTCTGTGTAAAAATTACCTTTGTGCCCGTACACAATCATTTCTGTTTTACATATATATTGGCTTCGCCCGTCTTTACAAAGCCCAGGGAAGCATACAGCAGAATGGCCTCGGCATGGCCGGCGGATGTGCTGACGAAGACATGCTTCATGCCCGGGCATTTGAGCTTGATGAGCCCTTGCGTTAAAAGGCGCCTGGAGACTCCCCTGCGGCGGTACGCGGGAAGGCAGGCTGCCGGCTCCAGCAGCGCGGTCTTGCTCTCTTCGTCCACCCACCAGGTTGCAAAGGCCATGAAATCGTTGGTCTGTCCGTCACGAACCACGTATTCCAGCGCTGTTTGATACGCTGGAGAGGCAAGGTACATGCCGAACATTTCCTCTGTCACCTCGGAACCCGATGGGATGGCGGCGTGAAAAATACGCTCGGGGAAATCCTCCTGCGCAAGCATCGAGATTTTTTCGGAGTCAGCAGCAGCCACGTTTGGTTCCCAATGATCCAAATGGAGCACGGCTTGATACCGCTCCTCCTCTTCTTTTCGGAACCCATGGCGCAAAAGCGCTTCGCATTGAGCTATATCCAGGCTGTTGACGGTGGTAGTATAGGACGCACCGTCCTCAAAGCAACCGCCGGCCAGCGCAAGCGCCTCCTCCAGGCATTCTTCCCGGTCCGGCAGCAGGCGGAGCACAAACTCCCCTTCCTTCCGATAAGCCAGCAGATAGCCAACCGCCTCGCCGCCTACATACAGGAGATTGCCGTAGTTGAACAAGTCCATGGCACCGTCGCCGAACAGGTACCGGTCATAGCGCAGGCCGCCCGGATGCATCTGCCAGCAATCATGCCCTTTCTTACCGCAAATGGTGCTTTCGATTTTGCACATGGTATCGAAGTCTGCTTCTGTGGATACGTTCCGCAATATCAGCATTTTCATCATCCGTTCATTCTCATCTCTAGGCATGGTTTCTCCAGGAGATTGTACCATAAAATGTATGCCAATATATATGGCAAATTGGTTAAGTCAGACCTCTCATATCCTGGCGTCTATGATGTGAATCAGTCGGCTTTTGGCATAGGTGTAGGAGCTTAGCTGCCTGTAGTCCGAATCCAGGGTATGGGTGGCAATGAGTATGTTTTCCGGCGTGGGGGGATTGCCCACCTCCACAATAAACAGGGAGTGGGAGAAGATGTTCCCGTCCCGGCTCAACTGGACGATATCCGCGATCATGGCCTGGTCCAGTGGAAGCTCCTGGCCGTAGGGCCCCGCGCCTTTGTTTCTCACAAGAAAATTATACAAAAACGGGACCCCCGTCCACGCGGGGGCCCTGTTATTCAGAGAAATATAAAACCATCCCGTCACCGGGGTATAATTCATTACGCCACAGCCGGCGTACAGGCATTGGGAATTGAAATTGGTGCAGTCCCCGCCGATGCCGTGAAAATCATAAAACCTTGGATTCCGGCGGTAGGCCCATTCGTGGGCGTAGGCAACGGCATTCTCTCTGTTATACAGCATAGCTCGGCCTCCCATCGGAGGATTTTGCCACAGTCTATGCCGCGTCACTCCCTGATATACAATTCCCCCGCGTTGTCCACATCCACGGTAAGCACCGTACCGGCATGGATATCCCCCTGGATGAGCCTTCTGGCCACCAGCGTTTCCACCCTGCTTTGCAAAAAGCGCTTCAGCGGCCTTGCGCCGTATACGGGATCAAAGCCCCGCTGGATCACCGTATCCTTCGCCGCATCGGTCAGGGTGATGGTGATCTGCCGGTCCTCCAGCCGCTTTTGCAGGTTGGAAAGCAACAGCGTGACAATATGGCCAATCTCTTCCCTGGTCAGCGGTTTGTAGAACACGATCTCGTCGATTCGGTTCAAAAACTCCGGGCGGAACTGCATACGAAGCAGCATCTCCACCCGCCGGCGGGCCTCGTCAGAAATTTTTCCGTCCGAGCCGATACCCTCCAGGATGTCGGAGGAGCCCAGGTTGCTGGTCATGATGAGGATGGTATTTTTGAAATCCACCGTCCGGCCCTGTGAGTCGGTGATGCGGCCGTCATCCAGCACCTGCAACAGCACATTGAACACTTCGGGGTGTGCCTTTTCCACCTCATCAAAGAGCACCACGGAGTAAGGCTTGCGGCGCACGGCCTCGGTCAATTGCCCGCCCTCGTCGTAGCCCACGTAGCCAGGAGGCGCGCCGATTAAACGGGACACGGAGAATTTCTCCATGTATTCCGACATGTCGATTCGCACCAGGTTCTTTTCCTCGTCGAACAGCGCCTGGGCCAGGGCCTTAGCCAGCTCCGTTTTGCCCACGCCCGTCGGGCCCAGGAACAGGAAGGAGCCGATGGGCCGGTTGGGATCGGCAATGCCGGCCCGGCTGCGCAAAATCGCCTCCGAAACCTTCTGCACGGCCTCGTCCTGGCCGATGACGCGCTGATGCAGTATATCCGGCAGATGTAAGAGCTTCTCCCGCTCCCCCTCCACCAGCTTTTGCACCGGGATGCCGGTCCAGCGGGCCACGATACGGGCGATTTCCTCTTCGGTCACCTTATCCCGAAGCAGGCTCTGGCCTGTCTTGTTCTTTTCAGCAATGGCTTCCTCTTCCTTCAGCTCCTTTTGCAGCTTGGGCAGCTCGCCGTATTTCAGCTCGGCGGCCTTGTTGAGGTCGTAGTTCCGCTCGGCCTTCTCGATTTCAGTCCCAAGGCGCTCAATATCCTCCCGGAGCTTCTGCACCCTTGTAATAGCGGACTTCTCATTGTCCCACTGGGCCTTTAATCTGGCGAATTCCGCCCCCAGGTCGGAAAGCTCTTTCTGCAGGTGCGTCAGTCGCTCCCGGGAAAGGCTGTCTTCATCCGCCTCCTTTTTCAGGGCCGCTTCTTCAATCTCCAATTGCATAATCTTGCGAGAAATTTCGTCCAGCTCCACAGGCAGGCTGTCGATCTCCGTGCGGATCATGGCGCAGGCCTCGTCAATGAGGTCAATGGCCTTGTCAGGCAGGAACCGGTCGGTGATATAGCGGTTGGAAAGCGTGGCAGCGGCGATCAGGGCACCGTCCTGTATCTTGACGCCGTGGAACACCTCGTAGCGTTCCTCCAGGCCGCGCAAAATGGAGATGGTATCCTCCACCGTGGGCTCGTTGACCATCACCGGCTGGAATCTTCGCTCCAGGGCGGCATCCTTTTCGATATATTTGCGGTACTCGTCCAGGGTGGTGGCGCCGATACAGTGGAGTTCACCCCTAGCCAGCATGGGCTTTAACAAATTTCCGGCGTCCATGGCGCCTTCCGCTTTGCCGGCGCCTACGATGTTGTGCAGCTCGTCGATGAAAAGCAGCGTCTTGCCTTCGCTTTTTTTGATCTCCTGCAATACGGCCTTCAGCCGCTCCTCAAACTCGCCGCGGAACTTGGCCCCGGCGATGAGGCTGCCCATATCCAGGGAAAACAGCGTGCGGCCCTTCAGGCTTTCCGGCACGTCGCCCCGCACAATGCGGATGGCAAGGCCTTCGGCGATGGCCGTCTTGCCCACACCCGGCTCGCCGATGAGCACAGGGTTGTTCTTTGTCTTTCGGGAGAGGATGCGGATTACGTTACGGATCTCGCTGTCCCGGCCGATCACCGGGTCGAGCTTTTGCGCCTTGGCCAGCGCCGTCAGGTCCGCGCCGTACTTGGCCAAAGCGTCATAGGTATTTTCCGGGCTGTCGGTCGTCACCCTCGCCGCCCCGCGCACGGAGGAAAGGGCCGCCAAAAACGCATCCTTTTTTACCTGGAAGCGGTCAAGGATCGGCCTTACCAGACGGTCGGGCCTTTCCATCAGCCCCAGCCACACATGCTCCACCGACAAGTATTCATCCTTCATTTGTCCGGCCTGCTGCTCGCCGGCCAGCAGCGCCCTTTCCACATCCGCGGAAACATAAACCTTGTCGGGCTCCCGGCCGGGGCCGGACACCTTGGGGAGACGGCTCACCGCTTCCTCCATGGCGCTTGCCAGCAGGCCGCCGTCGATGTTCATCTTGCTTAAAAGCTGGGGGATCAGCCCTTCCGGCTGGGCCAAAAGCGCGTGGCAAAGATGGACCTGCTCCACCTGCACATTTTGATACGTGATGGCGGTGTGCTGGGCTTCCTTCAGCGCTTCCATGGACTTTTGCGTAAACTTGCCGGTGTTCATATTTATCCTCCTTTATGGAGCTTATTTGACTATCTTTGACCTTTTTATTGTAAACGATCCATTCCGAATGTCAAGACCCTCCCAAACATTTTTTATGCCTGTAATGGACAGGAAGCCATTGACGGGCATGTTTCGCCGGTTGTATGATACAAAGAAAAGGAATGATGGCAAATGCTGTACGAAGGGAAAATATGGGTGGGGACGGCCGGTGAACCGGTTTTTCTGCTGCCTGAAATGGCTAACCGGCATGGGCTGATCGCCGGGGCGACAGGTACCGGGAAAACCGTCACCCTAAAGGTGCTGGCCGAAGGGTTTTCCAGGATGGGTGTTCCCGTGTTCGTCAGCGACGTGAAGGGGGATCTGGCAGGCCTGGCGCGACCGGGCGAACCCTCCGAAGCCATCGCCCGGCGGCTGGCGGAAACAGGCATTTCAAGCTTTTCCCACAAAGGATTTCCGGTAATGTTCTGGGATGTATACGGCGAGCAGGGCCACCCTTTGCGGGCCACAGTGAGCGAAATGGGGCCGCTGCTCTTATCCCGGATGCTGAACTTGAACGAGACGCAGGCAGGCGTGCTGAACATACTGTTCCGGGTGGCTGACGACCAGGGGCTGCCGCTGCTGGACATCCGTGATTTGAAGGCCATGCTGGCCTATGTGGGCGAGCATGCATCAGAATATACGCTGGAGTACGGCAACGTGTCCAAGCCAACCATCGGGGCCATCCAGCGAGCCATCGCCATCCTGGAAGACCAGGGTGGAGATGTATTCTTCGGCGAACCCGCCTTTGACATTTCCGACTGGATGCATACGGACGAGGAAGGCCAGGGAAACATCAACATTCTGGCGGCGGACAAATTGT
The DNA here is from genome assembly GCA_023436585.1 of Bacillota bacterium. Lineage (GTDB taxonomy): Bacteria > Bacillota > Clostridia > Christensenellales > Aristaeellaceae > JAEWAH01. The sequence goes on from JAEZIN010000003.1 coordinate 99,384, forward strand.
TTTTAAAGCCCGCCATGTACGCCACCTTCCTATTATGGATGCTCAGCGAGCTGTATGAAAGCTTGCCCGAGCAGGGGGACAGCGAAAAACCCAGGATGGTCTTCTTCTTTGACGAAGCGCATCTGCTGTTTGCCGACTGCCCGCGGCTTTTGATGGAGAAGATTGAACTGACAGTGCGGCTCATTCGAAGCAAGGGTGTCGGGGTGTACTTTGTCACCCAGAACCCCGCCGATGTGCCTATGCCCATTTTAAGCCAACTGGGCAACAGGGTGCAGCACGCGCTTCGGGCTTTTACCCCCTTGGATCAGAAGGCGGTGAAGGTGGCGGCGCAAACCTTCAGGACCAATCCGGCCTTTGATACGGAACAAGCCATCACGGAGCTGAAAACAGGGGAGGCTCTTGTCTCCTTCCTGGATGCGCAAGGCGCGCCGGGCGTGGTGGCTCGGGCGACCATTCTGCCGCCCCAGGCCTCCTTTGGGGCGATTGACGCTGCCCTTCGCAAAACGTTTGTTCAGACCAGCCCCTTTTACGGCAAGTATGAGGAGGCCATTGACAGGGAAAGCGCCTATGAAATGCTGGCACGTGTCTTCCTTGGCGGCCGCGGGCAGATTGCCCCAATACAAACATCCGCACCCAACGTCAGCGTTTCCCCGCCTGCGCAGCAAGCGGCGCCTACCCAAGGCTTCATGGTCTATGATGCGGCTGCCGGCCAGTATGTACGAAAGCCGATACCCACCCTTTCCGCTTCACCGGTTATGCCGGAGGCGGCAGGAAAGAATGACATGGTGCCGGTGCTGATTTATGATGCTGCAAGCGGGCAATATGTCCAGCAGATGATATCCGTTGGCAATAACCCGGAATTAAAAGCTTCCGTGCCCGCCTCCTATGCTGTGCCGAATATTTCTTTAAGGCAGGAGAAGGAGCAGCGGAGGGCGGAAAAGGAAAGGCAGAGCGAGGAACGCCGGCAGGCGGCGGATGCGCTCAGGAATGAGCGGGCGGAGCGTGCGCGAAAGAACGATTCCATTCTGGGCCGGCTGACCAACAGCGCGTTAAGCGGCGTAGGCCGGGAGGTGGGCCGCACGCTGGTCCGGGGATTGCTGGGTTCGCTGACGAGGAAGTGAGCACGGGGAGGCTCTGCCTCCCCGTACCCCACCGCTCAAGGGAACTTTTCCCTTGAGAATCCCTCATTTAATTAAAAACCCAAGAGGAATACACGTAAGCCCATCTATATTCTATACCGGAAGAGCAAAAACGAATCTTTCATGAATAATTGGGGATTCCCAAGGGATATATCCCTTGGGCGGGGTTTGGGGCGGAGCCCCAAAAGAAAGGGAGTTATGCAAAAGCACTCGGTTTTAAGCAAACTGGCGCTGTTGACCGCCTCGCTGATCTGGGGCAGTTCTTTTTTTGTGATGAAAAATTCGGTGGACGTATTTCCCGTGTTCTCGCTGCTGGCCATCCGCTTCACCATCGGCTGCGGGCTGCTATCCATCGTCTTTTTCAAGCGTTTGAAACGCATAACGCGCAAGGTGTTTTTCCATGGGACCATATTAGGTTTGCTGCTTTTTGCGGCCTACGCGCTGCAAACGCTGGGCCTTTTGGAAACAACGCCAGGCAAAAACGCGTTCCTGACGGCGATTTACTGCATCCTGGTACCGTTTTTGTTCTGGATGGTCACAAAAAAAAGGCCGGATGTATACAATTGCCTGGCGGGGGTGCTGTGCCTGGGGGGAATCGGGCTGGTATCCCTGACAGGGAATTTCTCCGTTGGCAGCGGCGACGCGCTGACCATAGCGGGCGGCATTGTCTATGCCATTCACATCGTGGTGGTGGCAAAGGTGAGCCGGAATGAAGACCCGGTTCTATTGACCCTTGTGCAGTTTTTTGCGGCCGCCGTTTGCTGCTTGACCATTGCCCTGTTCACGGAGACATTTCCCGCGGCCATCCCGGCATCAAGCTGGTATGGTCTATTGTACCTTGCGGTATTCGCCACCACCGGCGCACTGCTGATGCAAAACGTCGGCCAGAAGTACACGCATCCGGCGGCGGCCTCCATACTACTTAGCCTGGAATCGGTATTCGGCGTGGCCTTTTCCATGATCTTTTACGGGGAGATTTTGACGCCAAGGCTTGCGGCCGGCTTCACGCTGATCTTCATCTCGGTGATTGTATCGGAAACCAAGCTGTCCTTCCTGAAAAGAGCGGAGATACCTGTACTGAACGCCGACAAAACATAATCAAGCGGGGCGGGAAATATCCCGCCCCTCAGCGTATCAACAAAGTGGCTATCGCCACTTTGTTGAGCTTTTCCCTCGCTGCACTGCAAAATGTCTACGCCATTTTGCGGCCGTTTGCTCGGGCAAGGTAGGAATTTCTACGAAATTCCCGCGCAAACCACCGCACATGTCGCTGGTTTGCGATTTAAAATTGGAGGACTTCGGTCCTCCAATACCTCCTATGAGGTTTTTTGACAGTCTGTGGGGCGGGAAATATCCCGCCCCTTCCTTTTTGAGCTTTACGCTTATGTCATTTCAATGTCTTTCCCTTGGCATCCTGGTACACGATATTGGCTTCCAGGGGCCGGTTGTTCTGTACAAACAAGTCCTCCACGGTGACGCAAAGGAAGCCTTGCCGCCTCAAATGCCACAGCAGGGATTTCATGCCGTTCACGGTATAGGGGCGCGTATCGTGCATCAAAACGATGCCGCCGTCCGACACGGTCCCCGATACGAGCCTTACGATGGCTTTGGAGCTTTTGTACTCAATATCATGGCTGATCAGGGACCACTGGATCAGGGGCAGGCCGATGCTGTTCTTGACATAGAACTCATACGCACCGCCCGGGGCGCGCATATACGGCGCGGGCAGGCCGGTGATCCCTGTAAGCAGCTGATCAAACAGCACCTTATGCTCGGCGGCGATTTGAGGCGTGAGGCTGGAGGGCTGGAAATGATTGTAGGTATGGCTGGCTATGGTATGGCCTTCGTCATGCTGGCGCTGCACCACATCCTTGTTCTCTTCCAATTGGTCTCCGATGAGGAAGAAGGTGGCCTTGGCGCCGTACGCCTGCAGCGTATCCAGCAGGTCCACCGTGCCCACATACCTGGGTCCGTCGTCAAAGGTCAGGGCCACAATGGGATAGCGGCTGTTGTCCGTTTGACGGGCCGCCTCCTCCGTCATCATGCCGGTCAGGTCCTTGTAATACACCTTCACATGCATCACGGTGGGATAATCCTTGTATAACAGGGACGCCGGAAAGTGCAGCTCCATTTTCACCGCGCCCAGGGTGTACGCGGCGCTTTCCAGAACCTCCCTTGCACACAGCGCGTCAAGTACCTTTGGGTCCGCCTGCTCGCCGGGGAAATAGGCGGAAAGCTGCGTCCTTACGGCATCTTGCAGAACCTCCCAGGCAGGGCTGTCCGAAGGGAAAATATCCGTAAGCAGGATTTGCTTCCCCGTGGATGCGTCATACGTACGGGAGGAAAATTCCACACCCAGCTGTTCCCTGTGATAGACGGTGCGGGCCAGCATAAGAAAGCTGAGCCAGGATTCACCGGTGGGGGAATACACGCAGCGGACATCCAGCCTGGAGTTTTGAGGCGCCGTTTTCTTGCCAGTCGGCAGCGTTGGGGCAATATTTTCAATGTAACCATCCACAATTGCGGCCAGCTCCCCGTTCACCTGCCTGTTGATGGTCTTGGGATAAAATGCGCTGATAAAGCTTCCGTTTTTCTGGGTGGTCCTCTTCTCCTTCATTTCCACGAAGAAAGCTTTGGGCAGGCGCGGATTTTTCTTCGCGCCTGCCATGGCACCCATCGGAATCAACAATATCAGCGCACAAAAAAACAAAAGGAGCCTGCGTCTCATTGTATTAACCTGCCTTTTGATGATGTGATGGATAGAGTGTAGCAAATCGCAATGGGAAAAGCAAGAAAACCATGGCGCATAGGAAGGGAAGAAAAAGGCGGCTTTTCTGACGAAATTTACAATATGTTCTTGATTTTTGCTTGAGACAGGCAGCGTCCGCATGGTAAAATAATGGAAAGCGGCAGGTAACCGCTTGCATTTTTGGAAGATCACTGTTGCTTCCTGAGGAAAATGGGGTATATCGGGGATGCTGGATTGTTTGCGCATGGCAAGGAGAGCTTTTTTTATTTTATGCCTTCTCACACTTCTGCCCGCCGCGGCGCTGGCGGCGAAAATTAGCGACGTATGGGTCACAGGGGCAATCCCCCAGGGGACACGGAGCCAAGCCGGCACAGAAAGTCTGCCGCCGGATTCAATCCACTGGTGGTATAGCGAAAAGGCCGGTGAGCATTATCTGTTCCTTCCGGCAGGCGCGGACATATCCTGCCTGCAGCTGTGGTTTGACGCTACAGAACAGAGCATTGCCATCGGCGAAAAAACACTGCGCAGCGGCGATGCGGCAGATTTTTTGACGCCCGGTTCCAAATATACTGTAACCTGCGGCAAATTGAGCTATTCCCTTACGGTGATGCAATCGAAAAATGTGCCGGCGATGTTTATTCAAACAGAGTCAGGCAGCCTGAAAAGAATACACGCCAGCAGGGACAACAAGGAAACAGGATTTTTGTCCATGCTCAACGCAGACGGCACCCTGGAATATGAGGGCAAGCTGGCCCAGATGAAAGGGAGGGGCCACTCCTCCTTCGCCAATCCCAAAAAGCCGTATCAAATCAAGCTGGACAATTCCACCAACCTGTGCGGCATGGGCAAGGCGAAGACCTGGGTCCTGCTGGCCGATTATGAGGACAATTCCCTGCTACGAAACAAGATGGCCTACGCCCTGGCGGATGCCGTAGGCCTTGCATATACCTCAAAGACATGCACGGTGGACCTGTACATCAACAACAGCTACTATGGCGCCTACCTTTTATGCGAGAAGGTGGAGATCGGCGATAGCCGCATCAACATCCGCGATCTTCAAAAAGCCACCGAAAAGGAAAACGACAAGCCGCTGGAATCATACCCGGCCTACAGCGCGGGCAGCTACAGGTTTGGCAGGAGCAAAGGGCTTCAAATACCCAACAATCCGCAGGATATCACCGGCGGGTACCTGCTGGAACTGGAAAAGCCTGACCGGTACAGGCCGGAGATCAGCGGCTTTGCCACCTTACGGGGACAGCCCATTGTCATCAAGGAGCCCGAATATGTCTCCCGGGAGCAGGCGGATTACATCCTCGCCTACATGCAGGGGTTTGAAAACGCCATTTTTTCCAAAGACGGAACTGATCCTAAAAGCGGCAAGCGGTACACAGAGTTTGTAGATATGGATTCCCTGGCGAAAAAATACGTGATGGAGGAGATATCCAAAAACTTCGACGCCAACCGCAGCAGCCTGTATTTCTACAAACCGTCTGAAAGCGAAGGGACCATCGCCTATGCCGGGCCGGTGTGGGATTATGACAACGCCTTTGGCAACTTTTCCAACCAGCGCACCAGGTCGCTGAAGCTTCCCACAGGCTTTTCTGCCAACAGCGACCGGGGAGAAAACTACTACTGGTTCCCGGCACTGTACCGTCAAAAAGACTTCTACGCGGCGGCGGTGAAAACGTATCACGACCAGTTTGTGCCGGCGCTGCGCATATTGCTGGGGCAGGAAAAAGGCAGCAGGAACGGCCTTCAGTCCATAAAGGAGTATGCCGCGGAAATCGAAGCCTCGGCGGCCATGAACTTCATACGCTGGCCGGTGTTCAATTCCCCCAGCCGCCAGGTGAAAACGGGCAAGGACTACGCGGAAAACATAGCGTATCTGGAAAACTTTATAAGCGGCAGGATGGCCTTCCTGAGTGAAAACTGGCCCATGCAATAGCCTGCCGGATGATAGCACAAATGAGGGAGAAACGCATGCGTTATACAAAAGCGGCAATCAAAGCAATTTTATGGACAGCACTTATCCTCCTGTTATTGCCCATAGGCGCTTCCGCGGCCAAGATTGAAAGCCTGTGGGTCACAAAGGTGATACCCGGCGGGACGGCGCTTCAAACGGCGGAAGGAAAGCCGTTGGACGCCGTCAACTGGTGGTACAGCAATAGGGAAAAGATATATTATTTGTTCCTGCCCGCGGGGGCAAAGGCAGAGGACCTTCGCATCTGGTTTACAGGCATCGAAAGCATCAACGTGAACGGCAAAGACGTCAATAGCGGCAGTGCGGTGGATTTCCTGGTGCCCGGCACAAGCCATGATCTGACGGCAGACAAGAATACGTACACGCTGAAAGTTTTGCAGTCGGCCAATGTGCCCGCGCTTTTTCTGTCCACAGAGTCCGGCAGCGTAGAGGGAATCCACAAAAGCAAAAGAAACGAGGAGACAGGCAATCTTGCCATTCTCCATGCCGACGGTTCTGTTTCCTATGACGGGAAGCTGGCGCAGATCAAGGGCCGGGGAAACGCTTCCTTTGCTTTCCCCAAAAAGCCGTACCAGATCAAGCTGGACAAATCCACCGACTTATTCGGCTTGGGCAAGGCCAAAACGTGGATTCTGCTGGCCGATTACCAGGACAATTCCCTGATGCGCAACAATATCGCATTCGTACTGGCGGACGCGGTGGGGCTCTCCTATACCTCCAGGTTTCAATCCGTGGACGTATACGTCAACAATGAATACCGCGGGACCTATCTTCTATGTGAAAAGGTGGAGATCGGGCCTAACCGCATCGCCATCAATGATCTGGAAGAGGATACTGAAGCGGTCAACGACGCTCCGCTGAATACATACCCCACTTTTGGCTCTATGGGCTACCACTTTGGAAAAAACAAGGGCATCAATATTCCCAATAATCCCGATGACATCACCGGCGGGTATATATTGGAACTGGATTATGCGGAACGGTACAAAAAAGAGCCCAGCGGGTTTGCGACCACGCGGGGCCAACCCATCACCATCAAGGAACCGGAGTCTGCCTCCAGGGCCCAGGCCGCTTATATCAGCACTTTCATGCAGGGGTTTGAAAACGCCATTTTCTCCAAAGACGGCATAGATCCCAAAAGTGGAAAGCGCTACAGCGAATTTGTGGATATGGATTCCCTGGTCAAAAAATATCTGGTAGAAGAAATACTGAAAAATTACGACAGCAACCGGAGCAGCCTGTACTTTTACAAGCCGTCGGATGAAGAGAGCAAGCTGGCCTTTGCCGGCCCCGTCTGGGATTATAACAGCTCCATGGGCAACGTAGCCAACGAACGCAACCAGCGCATGATCAATCCGGAATACTTTTCCGCCAACAACGACAGGGGCGAGACCTACTACTGGCTCCCAGCGCTGTACAAGCAGCCTGATTTTAAAGAGCAGGCCATTAAAACCTATCATGAGGTATTTGTGCCGGTGCTTGACGAACTGCTTGGCAACCGTGAACAGGTGGGCGGCTCTCTGCGCACCATTGAGGACATGGCCGCGGAGCTGGAAGCGTCGGCCGCCATGAACTTTACCCGCTGGCCCGTGTTCAACGCGGAAAGCCGGCCTGTCAAGACAGGCAAGGATTATTGGGAAAATATCGCGTATGTGAAGAACTTTCTGATCAAGCGCATGGTCTTCCTGGCTGAAAACTGGATACTTGAGTAAACGGCAGGCTTCATAGCATAAAAAGCGCGCTTTACGGGGCAAGACCCTTCATTAACGCGTTTTCCATGGCCTTTAGCAGCACCATGCTGCTATAGGTGGCGCCTGCAACCGTATCCACCTGAAGCGAGTTTGCCTGGACCGCCCGTTGCACCACAGCCTCTCCGGCGGAACCCTGGCCGTTCTGGTGCTTCCATATCAAGGCTAAGTCAATTCTGTGGTCCTTTACCGTTATTGACACCTGGGCCGACACCGGAAAGACACTGTACTCCCCCACATATATGCCGTCTGGAATTTGGTCCATCGGGACGTTTGCAATGGCTACAGATTTAAGCCCGTTCAGGTTGTTTTGTATGATCCGATAGGCAATCATGCCGCCTGCGATACATAAAAGCAGCACTGCCGCCACAATGAGGAGTGTTGCTTTTGTTTTCTTTTTCATAGTACGCCTCCTTTATCCCGTCAACCGATCCGTGCAAAGGAGAGGACCAGGCCTTGGATTTGTTCCTCCCTGCGCTCGCCGGACCAGTTGACAATTCCGGAAGCATATACCTGTGCGCCTTTTTGCTGGCATATGCCCGTCAATTTCCGCAGGGAACGGTTCCCGCCGAAGATGGGCCTGGATAAGTGCTGGGTAACAAAGCACCCGGTTTTTTTCCCAGCCAGATTGGGAAGCTGCAATGCATAGGCGGCCATCACTTTGGAGAGAGAAAAGCCCCACACAGGTGCGCCCAGGATCACCGCGTCATACGGCGAGGCGTCCGGCGGGTTATTAAGCTTTACGGGCACCTCGATCTGCCCATGGCTTTCCGGCGTCTCGCCCACGGCGCTGACGCGCTCGATTCGGCAGGTGTGGCCTTGTTCCGTCAGGTGTGTTTTAATCCTTTCGGCCACGGAAAGCGTATGGCCTGTTTCCGAATGGACAAGAATGCCGATGTACATGGGAACGCTCCTTTCTTCGGTCGGGCAAGTTGCTTGGATCAGACAAATCAAATTCTCATACCGTACCGCTGCCACAGGTTTGTGACGGCCGACCACTCTCTCACCAGCCGCTGCCCCGCCGGGGTGCGCCAATCCTTCTCAAGGGCGTCATGGCATATTTGTCCCTGTCCCCTGCGGTCATGATGGCAAAAGCGGCACTCCAGCGGCTGAACACCCGTACCGTGCAGCTGGCACAAATCATTTCTTAAAAAGCAGCATCCCATATGGGCATAATTCTGCAGCGCGAAATTGCCCTCACACCCTGCAAAAGCGGGGGACAGCACCCCAAAGGTGAGGTCTGCGGACACCTCCAGCATCATGCGCCCGGCATAACCGGCCTTCATGGCCCGGGCGGCTTCGTCCACGCTCCACCAGCCTGGGCGCTTGCAGTAGGCCCTGCATACATCGCAGCCACAGGGCGGGGATGGGGGAAATGCTTGCGCGAGGGTCATAGGCGGGCGGGCATGCTTCATATCCTGGCCCCTCCGGGAAGCCGTTCAGCCTGAGTATAAGCATTTCAGCCTTGGATGCTTTTGTTCCGGTAAACAAGGTCCTCCCTTGTGGTGAAGCCAAGGGACTCCCAAAACGCGTTCCCGCCGGCGTTGGTTTTAAACACCATTAAGGAGACCTTGGTGATGCCTTCCGCCTTCAGAGCATTTAGGGCCGCCTGCACCAGCGCCTGGCCGATGCCCCGCCTGCGGCAATCAGGATGCACCGCCAGATGATAAATGTGCCCCCTGCGCCCGTCATGGCCGGACAGGATGGTTCCAGCCAGGCCGCCTTCTTCCATGGCCACAAAACAGGAGGAGGAATTACGGCGTAAAAACTGCCCGATGCTCTCCCTGGAATCATCCACATCGCTTAAGCCCAAGCCGGGCGTATTCTGCCAAAGATCGTGCACGCGGTCATAATCCTGCGAAAGCATCATTTTGATGTCCATTTAATCCCTCCCTGATGTAATCCACCGCCTGCGTCAACGTTTCAAACGCCTGGATTGCTGCATCAGGCTCCTTTACATGCACCAGCAGCGCAGGTATGCCCGCTTTTCGCGCTCCCTCCATGTCGGCCACAGGGTTGTCGCCGATCATAAAGCATATGTCCGGGTGATCCGCCTTTAGCAGGGCATGTTCGAAAATCTCCTTCCGGGGCTTGTCAAAGCCGATTTCCCCGGAGACGATAACATCCGAAAAAAACCGATCCAGGCCAAGACCGCATACAACCTTCCTCAAATCGGGATGGTTGTTGGATACGACGTACTGGGAAAAACCCATCTCCCCGCATTGCTTCAGCACAGTCAATGTATCGTCATACAAGGCATAATGATCAGTTTTCAACAGGGCATTCCGCATGCTCCCGGCGGCACAGACCGCTGCTTCGTATGATGCGCCCAATTTCATACAAACCTTTTGAAAGTGGCTGTCCATGGTCTCCCACCAACGATCCCCCGTCATACGGGAGTGGTCTTCAAACGGCGTGTCCCAAGGAAAGCCGCTGCGCAAAAGGGGGCGCACATCCAAAAGCGTACAAGGGCATCCGGGCCATGCATCCTTCAAGGCCCCCAGAAGCGATGAACTCCAAAGATGCGGGCTTTGAACCAGCGTGCCGTCGAAATCCCAAAACAGGGCCTTTTTCATGGCTCTCTCCGTTTCATATCATCCATATATCGTTGTATTAACTGTAAACTCATAAACGCCTAGTAACTTGAAGCTTGCAAATGAAATTAAGTGTCAGCCATATGCGGGAAAGAGCGGGAAGGGTTTTTATAAGCCCCCTTCCCGATATTATTCGGCTTATTTTGTTGATACCACCTTATATAGAAAGGCTACATGATCGGCGACCGTATACCTGTTCTTACAATAAAATCCCATAGCGGGCATATGCCGGTTGGTCAGCAGCGTGACGCCTGCCAGATTATTTTTTGCACAGTGCCCCTCGGCGGTCATAAGCAGGCGCTTACCGTGACCTCTTCCCTGGAAATCGGGATGGACGAAAAGCTCATCCACATACAGCTCATCCTGCGTCCACCAGGTTTGGCGGTGGCTGAAAAGCGCGCCGACCAATTGGCCATTATCCACAGCGATCCAGCCCACAAAATCCCGGGAACCCGCAAACTCTAAAAGGTACCGGGAGCCTGTTTCCTCCGTCCAGTGGTTTTGCCAGGGCTCACCGTTGTAAGCCGCCATCAGCATATGCACGCAGTCCAGAAGGTCCTCCTCCTGATAAGGGCGGATCATTGGGCCTTCCTGATTTGCGTCCGCATGGAAAAGGGGCTTTTCAAAGCAGATGCTTTCAGCAAGCCCAATATACGGTTCGAAATTCTCCCTGCGGCGGTAGCCGATGCCCTCGTACAGCGATATGGCCTCCGGCTGATGGACGCCGGTCTCCAGCACGGCAAAAGTGCATCCCTTTTCAGCGGCCCAAGCTTCCAGCTCCGCCATCACGCGCTTGGAGATGCCTTGCCCCCGGAAGGCAGGCGCCACAAACACCCTCTTTATTTCCACGCCGTTTTCCAAAAAAGGCTTGAATGCGCCGCAGCCGGCAGGCTCGTCCCCTTCCAAAGCAAGCACGACAGCGGTGATCTTTATAAGCGCGTTGAATGGGGCATAAAAAGCATTTCCGTCCTCATACCGGCCGGAAAGGTCCCGGTCCAATTGAGACACCAAGGCAAGAAAGCGCGGGTCGTCCTTGTGCGTTCGTTCCAAACGTATCATTTGTACAAAATCTCCTTGAGGAATCCCTATTTGTTATAGTTCCGGTGTCCAGTCCGTCCAGGCGGATCCCGCCATGTCGCTGGGCATGCGCCAGTCTCCCCTGGGCGACAGGCTCACGCTGCCCACCTTGGGCCCGTCGGGCATACAGCTTCGCTTGAACTGCTGGGAAAAGAACCTGCGCAAGAACAGCTTCAGCGCCTTTGCAATAGCATCATCTTTGTATACGCCGTTGAAGGCCTGCCGGGCGAAAACAAAAAGCCTGTCCGGGGAACTGCCGGAATCCATCATGTGGTACAGGAAAAAATCATGCAGCGCATAATCCCCCAGTATCTCCTCCGTGCGCTGCGCAAGCTCGCCCTTGTCCACAGGCAGAAGCTCCGGGGAGATAGGCGTGTCGATAATATCCTCGCACACTTTTTGAACTTCGCCTTTGAACACGTTCTCCCCCAGGTACCTGACCAGGGTGCGCACCAGCGTTTTGGGGATGGAGCAGTTGACGTTGTACATGCTCATGTGGTCGCCGTTGTAGGTGGAAAAGCCCAGCGCGGACTCGCTCAAATCGCCGGTGCCCAAAACCAGCGCGCCGATGCGGTTGGCGTAGTCCATCAATATTTGCGTGCGCTCCCTGGCCTGGCTGTTTTCATAGGCCACGTCGTGCACGCTTTCATCCTGTCCGATGTCGGTAAAATGCTGGCGCACGGCAGGAGTGATATCCACCTCGCGGATGGTGCAGCCCAGCGCTTCCATCAGCAGCATGGCGTTTTTGCGGGTGCGCTGGCCGGTGCCAAAGCCCGGCATGGTGATGGCGTGCAGATTTTCCGGCGGCAGGCCCATTTCCCGGAAGGCCCTGGCCGCCACCAGCAGGGCCAGGGCGCTGTCCAGCCCGCCGGAGATGCCCACCACCAGCTTGCGAAGGTTCGCGGCGTTTAGGCGGGTGAATAGTGCGACAGTCTGGATGGAGGTGATCTCGTCGCACCTCTTTACGCGCCCGTCTTCCTCCGGCACAAAGGGAAGCGGCGGAATGGGGCGCAAAAGGGGAGGCGCGAAGGAGTTCGGTTTATCCAAAGATACAATGTGCATGTCGGGACAGTCGCTGTCAAAAAAGCTGCCGGTGCGCTGGCGCTGGTAGCGCAGGCGCTGGATGTCCACATCCGATATGGCGCAGGAGCCCTCCGGCTGAAAGCGGGGCGATTCCTTCAAAGTGCGCCCGTTTTCGTACACGCCGCAGAATCCCGAAAAAACTAAGTCCGTGGTGGATTCGCCGTAACCGGCCCCGGCGTATGCGTAGCCGCAGAAGCAGCGGGCGCTTTGCTGGCGCAATAGCTCCCGGCGGTAATCATGCTTGGCCGCCAGCTCGTTGCTGGCGCTTGGATTGAATATGATTTCCGCGCCAGCCGGGGCGTAGGCACTGGAGGGGGGATTGGGCCCCCACAGGTCCTCGCAGATTTCTATGGCGAAGCGGAAATCCTCCGTTTCAAACAGCAGGTTCAAACCAAAGGGGATTGTTTCGCCGTTTAATGTAATGGTTTCCGGTGCGTATTTCCCGCTTTTGAACCATCGTGTCTCATAAAACTCGCCGCCGTTGGGCAGGTAGCGCTTGGCCGCCACGCCGCGTATTTTTCCGTTTTGCAATACGGCGGCGCAGTTAAAAAGCCGGCCCTGGTTGCAAAGGGGCAGCCCCACGATTACGGCCATGGCATCTGTTTTGCGGGCTATTGTAAAAAGCGCGGCAACAGCCTCCCGCTGCAGTGTTTCGTTCAGCAACAAATCGCCGCAAGTATAGCCGGTTAAGCATAATTCGGGAAACACCGCCGCCTGAACCTGTTCTAATTGCAGCCTTGGCAGCCAGGCGATAATTTCAGCGGCATTCTTTGAACAGTCGCCCAAGTGCACCTTCGGGGATACGGCGGCAATGCGCGCCATGTGCAAGCTTCTCATCATTTTCACACCTTGCCTTCCAGGGACATGCTACCATAAACCGGGAACGGATACAAGGGGAGCGATTTAGGGCAAGAAGCAGGGAAGGACCTTTTTGAAAAAAAGTTCTTTCCCTGCCCGCAAGCTCAATTGTCGCACTGCTTCGCTGCCGCTCTTTTGCCTCGCTCATCCGCCACCGGCGGCGCTTGGCTCAGTCCCCCATCTTAAAAACGCTGTTCCTGTTCACGCCATTGGAGATTATTTGGTGTGAATTCCATCTATGTAGATTACTGATAATACCGTACCGCATTCACATAATGGAATAAGTGCGGTTTCAAATTCTCCAATTGTCGCAAAGTTGGCATCATCAATGTAATACAATTTATCAAAGAACTTGCTATCCGAGCTCTTACAATCAGAGCTCGCGCCTATTTTTACGATTTTTCCTTTACAAATAACCTCAATTTCAATGATCTCGTTTTTTTCTGCCAAAGCTACAATTTTGTTTACCGTATAATCTTTCGCGTTAAGCGTACAAGCACCTGCCAATTTGCTGCGTTTTGCAGTTCGGTTTTCATGTGCATGAAACATCTCCGCAACAGAAACATAGATGCAAAGTATACATAGAACCGCTAGTATGCCACAGATAATAGCGATGACAGTGCTCATAGGTTCGCTATTAATTTGAATGATCTGATTACGAAACAGACAGATACTGATAATTGCACAGGCAATAGCTGTCTTAACTACAGGATACGTATACGATTTTAAATCAGCTTTTACCTCAAATATTCTCATGCCTCTTCCTCAATTTTCAGCAATGCCCCTGGGGCCTATATTGATAGAAAATAATACTGGCATGACATATAAAGTGCCTTTTTTATTAGGTATCCAGCTTCTCCCGACGGGCGGTGGATGTTTCAAACAGCCGGGTCAAAGCATCCTTATCTTCCCGACGAAGCGCATCCTCAATCAAGCCAAGCTGGGCGGAAAATTCGCCGATGGCCTCCAGCAAAAAGTCTTTGTTAGATAAAAACAGCTCGCTCCACAAGGCGCCGTTGATCCTGGCGATGCGTGTCAGGTCGCGGTAGCTGTCGCCGATGAACTGCCCCGTTTCCCGGCCCTCCCGATCGCTGTTGATAAGCGCCACCGCCAGGGCGTGGGGGAGCTGGGAGGTATGGGCGATAAGCATATCGTGGGTTTCCGGGGAGATGCGCCGCACCCTTTTGAAGCCCAGCGCGATGGCCAGCGTCTCCACAAGGAGCAGGCTTTCCTCCCTGTTGCGGGGAAGGGGCGTAATCAAATAATTGGCGCCTTTGAACACAGTGTCGGAAGCAAAGTCAAAGCCCATCTTCTCCCGGCCGGCCATGGGATGCCCCGGCACGAAATCGACGCCCTCGGGCAGGAGGCTTTCCAACTGCCTGGCCAGGGCGCTTTTGACACCCGTGGCGTCGGTGATGACGGAACCGGGCTTGAAATCCTGCCTGTGAGCGCCCAAAAAGCCCGGCACGCTGTGGGGATAGATGCAAAGGATCGTCAAATCGGCTTTCTTTAAAAGCTCCGCCCCGTCCGTATCACCATCCAGGATAAATCCCTGCTCCCTGGCCTTTTTCAGCGTCTCCGTGTTTGTGTCGATGCCGTACACCGTGTCATAGCCGGCTTTTTTCAGGCTCATAGCGTAGGAACCGCCGATGACGCCGAGCCCCGCGATCACAATGTTCATGCGCGGCGCTCCTTGATGTGCCCTAAGAGCGCATCCATGGCCAGCACATAGCCCTGTGGCCCAAAGCCGCAAATTTGCCCCAGGCAGGCCGGGGCCAGGACGGATGTATGGCGGAATTCCTCCCTGGCGTGGATGTTGGAAAGGTGCACCTCCACCGTTGGCAGAGCAGCTGCCTTTAACGCATCATGCAGCGCATAGCTGTAGTGGGTGTATGCCCCGGCGTTCAGGATGATGGCATCGTATTTCTTTAAAAGCGCTTCATGCACCCAGTCGATGAGCAGCCCCTCATGATTGCTCTGGCGGATATCCAGATCGATGTTCCGCTTCTCCGCTTCCGTTTTCAAATAGGCGCAGATAGCTTCATAGCTTTTCGTGCCGTACACGCCCGGCTCCCGAAGCCCGGTAAGGTTCAGGTTGGGTCCATTGAGCAAAAGGATGTGCATGCGCTTTCCTCCTTAACAGGACAGTCTGTCAAACAGTTCTCTGTAGATGGTGTCTGTAATACCCTGAGGAATAGTTTTCGCCCAAAAAATTTCCTCCGCCCGAACCGCCTGGGCCACCAGCATGTACAGGCCGATGCAGCAGGGTTTGTTTTGCTTGCGGGCCATGGATAGCAGCTTTGTTTCCCATGGGTTGTAGATGGTATCCACCACGGCATCAAAGAGGGATACGATGTCTTCCGAGACAGGGGAGGCATCCGTATGGGGCCACATGCCCACCGGTGTGGCGTTGAGCAAAATCCCGCCGGAGAAACACCCAAGGTCTTCATAGCCTATAAAACTGGTATTCGGCAAATGCGATGCTTTCCCTTCCGGGCTGCGGCTGGCCACGTACAATTGGGTGGCGCCAAGCTCATACAGCGCCTGCAACGCGGCCTTGGCGGCCCCGCCGCTGCCCAGGACAACAGCAGGCTTGCCGGCGGGATCAATATGATGGAAAGCAAACATCTCTTTCAATCCATATACGTCTGTATTGCAGCCGATGAGCTTTCCGTTTTCGTTCTTGACAGTGTTCACCGCACCCAGCGTTCCTGCGGTTTCGTCGAGTTCATCCATCTGCGGCACGATCATCTCTTTGTAGGGGATGGTGACGTTGATTCCTTTGAAGGACAAAAGACGAATGGCCTGTCCCACATCCTTCAAAGAATCTCTGGGAATCTCCATCAATTTATAGGCTGCCGGGAGGGACAACAGCTCAAACAGCCTGGTATGGATTACTTCCGACAGGCTGTGCCCCAGCTTTTCCCCGATAAGTCCGAAAAACTCCAACATCATCCCTCCAAGAGCATCTGAGTACGAAATCTCTTTTGATCTACCTCATTGAAGTTTTTCGGGATAGGCGCGGGGAGGCTCCGAAACCTGGCCGCCCCCAGTGGGGGCAAAGGGCCAGGCGAAGGAGGCCAGCGAAACGAGCCGCGAGAGCGGCAGCGAATCGCGGTGAAGATTGAGATGGCCGGAGGATTTTTTTCATAAAGCCCCTTCCCGCTTACACCCCAAAACTCTCCTTGTTCACCGCGCCTTGCCGTAGCGGCCAAGGAGCCGCAGTTCTCCGGCGCAATGGGATGCCGCGTCCAGTGCCATAAAAAGCTCCGCTTCGTCCATGACCCCTTCAAAGTCGGCAAAAAAGAAATATTCCCACGGCTTTTCCGGGATGGGCCTGGATTCGATCTTGCTCAGGTTCACCTTATGTTCGGCAAAGCAGGTCAATAGTTGTGCCAGGGATCCCACCTGGTTTAATACATGGAAGGTGACGCTGGCCTTGTCGGGCGTGCGCAGGGAACGGCTGTCTTTTCCGATCACCACAAACCTCGTGGTGTTATAGGGGTTGTCGTGGATATTTTCCCGCAGGACTTGCAGCCCGTAGAGCTTTGCGGCGTAGCTTCCAGCAATGGCAGCTTTATGGGCATCCTTCCCTTCCGCCACGCTTCTTGCGCTAAGCGCCGTATTCAGGGACGGAATCTGAACAATTTGGGGATAGTCCGATAAGAATTTCCGGCATTGGGACAGCGCCTGGGGATGGGAGTGGATTTCCCTGATGTCTTCCATCCGGCTGCCGGGCACGGCCAGAAGGTGATGGGCTACGGGAAGCACCTGCTCCCCCACGATATGCAGGCTTGATTTCAACAGCAGGTCATACGTTTCCGCAACAGCCCCGGCGGAGGAATTTTCAATGGGCAGCACCGCGTAAGCGGCCTCCCCCCGCTTGATCGAATCCAGCGTGCCGCCGAAGGTTTCGCAAGCAAGATAGGCGCATTCTTCCCCGAAGAAGGCCACGGCAGCCTGCTGGGAAAAAGAGCCCTCCGTACCGGGGAAGGCAACAGCGCCTTTTATATCCCGCATGAAGCCCGCTCCTTCCACAGCTCACAAAGCCCGATGGCGGTCATGGCTTCGATGACAGGCAGCGCCCGGGGTACGATGCAGGGATCATGCCTGCCTACGATTTGCAGCGTTGTATTCACTTTCTCCTTGAGGGAAACGGTTTCTTGTGCCTGTGCAATAGAGGAAGTAGGCCTTATGACACAGCGGAAAAGGAGGGGCATGCCTGTAGTGATGCCGCCCAGGATGCCGCCGCAGTTGTTGGTCCTGGTGCGGACAACACCGGCCCCATCATAGTAGAAGGGGTCGTTGCATATAGATCCCCGCATGTCGGCCATCGAAAAGCCAGCGCCGAAGGAAATTCCCTTTACCGCCGGAACGGAAAACATCAAATGGGACAGGACCGACTCCGCCGAATCGAAAAACGGCGCGCCAAAACCGGCCGGCAATCCCACGGCCATGCATTCCACAATGCCGCCCACGGAATCCTCCTGCTCTTTGGCGGTTAAGATGGCTTGTGTCATTTCCTCTTTCAGGGCAGGGTGCAAAAGCGGCAGCGTTTCCGCGCTGAGGGAGGACAAGGAGGATTCCTCCATGTTGAAATCAAGAAAGCTCCCGTCATCGATGCCTGCAAGCCTTTGTATGTGGGCATAGATGAGGATGCCGTGCTCCCGCAGCCATTGCTTGCATACCGCGCCGGCAAAAACGACAGGCGCGGTGAGCCGGCCGGAGAAATGGCCGCCGCCCCGGTGGTCGCCAAAACCCATGTAGCGCACATAGCCCGTGTAATCCGCATGGCCCGGACGGGGCTTGTCGAACTCCTCGCCATAATCCTGGGAGCGGGTATCCTGGCTCCGTATCAGCGCTGCCAAAGGCGCACCGGTGGTCCTGCCACCATACATGCCGGATAATATTTCGGGAATATCATTTTCCCGGCGCGGGGTGGAAAGATCGTTCCTGCCAGGCGCGCGGCGGGCCATTTCCCGGCCGATCTCCTCAAAATCAAGCGCCAGCCCAGGCGGCAGCCCGTCAATAACGATGCCAAGGCCTGCCCCATGGGATTCCCCGAATAGGGATAGCTTCAAATGCCTGCCGAAGCTGCTGCTCATGATACGATTCCCCCCAGCGCCTTGTAGTCGTCCCAATAATGGGGCCAGGATTTTGTAACGCATGCCGGGTCTTCCAAACGGACCGGCCCCCTGCAATGAAGAGCCGCGATGGAAAGCATCATGGCCATGCGGTGGTCGTTATGACTGTCGACGGTAACACCGCCAATAAGCGCATCCCGGCCACTCATGACCATGGCATCCCCTTCCGCCCTGATATCAGCGCCAAGTTTTAGCAGCTCCTGCACGGTGGCTTCGAGCCTGTCGCACTCCTTCAGGCGGAGCCGCCCGGCGTTTTCGATGCGGCTTTCCCCCTTGGCTAGACAGCACACAAGGGCCATCATGGGCAGTATATCCGGGTACTGGCCGCCGTCCAGGCGGATGCCTCGAAGGCCATTTGCATCCACCCTGCACAGGCCGTCTTCCCAAGCGATATCGGCACCCATTTGCGAAAGAAGCGCCAAAACCGCTTGATCCCCCTGATGGGAAGCGGGGTTCAATCCCCGAACAGCGACACCGCTGCCCAGCGCCCCGGCACAAAGCATCACCGCCGCCTGGGAGTAATCCCCCTCCACCGTATACCCGCGATGCCGGTAATTCTGCCTGCCGGGAATATGGAATGTTTGAGGGGCCGGTCTTAAGACCGTCACGCCGAAATCCGCCATGGTGTCCATAGTCAATTGCAGGTAGCCGTCCGATTCCGGAGGTGTGGTAAGGGAAATTTCCGAATCCCCCGCCAACAGCGGCAGCGCCAGCAACAGTCCCGTGATGAACTGGGAGGAAACATCCCCCGGCAGCTCGAACCGTCCGGGCGCAAGCCTGCCCCGCACAAAAAAGCCATCGGCCGTCCTGTTAAAGGCAATCCCCTGTTTGGCAAATATCGCTTCATAAGGCCCAAGTGGGCGCTGCCCCAGGCGGCCTGCGGTCAAAAACCGTCCGCATCCTGCCATTACAAGGGAAAGGGGCATCAAAAACCGCAACGTGGAGCCGGATTCCAGGCAGTCAAGCACAGGAATACTCTCCATCCTGCGTTTGCGCCCGATTATACGCAAAAGCCTATCCTCCCGTGAAAAATCCGCTCCCAGCGCTGCCATGCATATGAGCGTGGCCTGCATGTCCTTGGAATCATCCACGGGGGAGATTTCACTCCTCCCTTCCGCCAAGGCGGCGCAGATAATGGCCCGGTGGGCGACGGATTTGGAGGGCGGAACCGTAAGCAGGCCATTAAGCCTTCCCGGATGCAGTGTCACAGCAGCCATTTTTCTACCCCCGCGAAAAAGTCCGGCGTGGTATTAAACAGCCTAGCATCGCCAATGTGGTTCAACAGCACCACGAACAGCGTTTTGCCAATGTTCTTTTTGTCGCGGCCCAGGATGTCAAACAGCTGCTCCGACCGTTCAAGCTTGACAGAGACCGGAAGACGGTGAACTTCCAGACAGGCCTGCAGCGCATCCGCCGTACCCTTTTCCGTCAGCCCCTTTTCTTCCGCCAGGCGGCAGATGAGGTGCATCCCCACCGCCACCGCTTCCCCATGGCTTAAGCCGGAGTAATTTTGCAGCGCCTCGATGGCGTGGCCCAGGGTATGCCCAAAATTCAATAACATCCGTTCTCCGGTGTCATGCTCGTCCCTGGCCACGATATCCGCCTTGATGGCGACGCACCTGGCAATGATATTTTCCATGTGCGGCATCAGCGCGTCCCTGCCGGGGCTTTGGGCCAGCAATTGAAACAGAGAGGCATCCCGGATGCAGCCGTATTTGATCACTTCGCCCATGCCGTCATAAAAAACGCGGTCGGGCAGCGTGTTCAAAGTATCCGGGTCCAAAAGAACCAGCTTGGGCTGATAAAAGCTGCCCACCAGGTTCTTGCCCTCCGGAAGGTCCACCGCCACCTTGCCGCCCACGGCGCTGTCCACCTGGGCCAGCAGGGATGTGGGCGCCTGCACATATGGGATACCCCGCAAATACGTGGCGGCGGCAAAGCCTGCCAGGTCCCCGATGACACCGCCCCCCAGCGCCAGGATGCCGTCACCCCGGCTGATGTTCGCGGCGCTCAGCGCGTGATACGCTCTTTCCAGCATGGCAAGGGACTTTGTGGCTTCCCCGGCGGGCAACATAAGCCGGGAAACGGACAATCCCGCCTCCTCCAAGGAGGACACAACAGCATCCCCGTACAGCGCGTTTACGTTTTCATCGGTGATGACCATCCATTTCCCGGCGGGAAAACGGTCCTTCAGCTCCCGCCCGGCTCTTTTCAAAACGCCTTTTTCCAGGAGGATATCGTAGCTTTTGTCGCCCAGCTGAACGCGCTGCGTCATGAATAGCCTCCTTTTTATATGGAGCGGCCCACGGCGGAGGCAATGGGCCTCAGTTCCTTCATAATGGCATCAAAGCCCTCCGGGGTGATGGACTGCTGCCCGTCGGAAAGCGCATGGGCCGGGTCGTTGTGCACCTCGATCATCAGCCCGTCGGCGCCTACGGCCACGGCCGCCTTGGCCAGGGGGGAGACCATCCACCATTTCCCGGCGGCATGGCTGGGGTCTACGATCACAGGAAGATGACTCAATTTTTTCACCGCCGGGATGGCGCTCAAATCGATGGTGTTGCGGGTATAGGTTTCAAAGGTGCGTATGCCACGCTCGCAAAGGATCACCTGCTCGTTGCCCCCAGCCAGGACATACTCGGCGGACATGAGCCACTCCTCAATGGTGGAGGAAAGGCCTCGCTTTAACAGGATGGGCTTTTTCGATTTGCCAAGCTGCCGCAAAAGATCAAAGTTCTGCATGTTGCGGGCACCTACCTGGATCACATCCACCATTTCCTCGAACACCTCGATGTCCTGGGGCGACATGATCTCCGAAACGATGGGCAGGCCAGTCTTTTCCCTGGCCTCCTTGAGCATCTGCAATCCGTCGTACCGAAGCCCCTGGAAAGCGTAGGGGGAGGTGCGGGGCTTAAACGCGCCGCCGCGCAGGAAATGCGCACCGGAAGCCTTCACCGATTCCGCGATTTTTGTGATCTGCTCTTCGGATTCCACGGAGCAGGGGCCGGCAATGACCGCTAGCTTATGCCCGCCGATGAGGTGGCCGCAAACGGATAGCTCCGTGTTGCCAGGATGGAACATGCGGTTTGCTTTTTTAAAGGGCTCCAGTACGCGCATGATCCTGTCCACATACGGGTTGGCTTCCAGGCGGGATACATCGATCTTGCTGGTGTCCCCCACAAGGCCCAGAATGGTCAGGTCGGTACCATACACAGGGCTGACCAAAACGCCCTGCTCCACAATATTTTCCGAAAGATTCTGTATCTCCTGCTGCGGGGTATCCTTCTTCATTACGACGATCACCTGAAAAGACCTCCTTTGCGTTTTCAAGCTGGATATAAGAAAAGAGAGCCCGAAAAGAGCTCTCTTGACACTGCATAACCCACGTTCAGCGGCAGTGACGACTCTTCTCCCCCGGGTTTTTTCTGTTGCTCAAATAGCCGAAGCGGTAACCGCTCCGGCCCATAAACGAGAACAGGCCTTTGGGAGAAGTGCTCATGGTCAAACTGCCCTCCGGATTTCAGGTTTGCGAGCATTATAGACCAAGCACCGCAGTATGTCAAGGAAAAACAAGGGAAATACACTGACCTTATGGGACATTCTTCACTTCTACACGGCATATAAGCCCGCTGTCCTTCTGCACGGAAAGGACGATACCCGCTCCGCCGCCGGAAAAGGCGTAGCGGCGGCACGTATCCGTTTCGCTGATCTTGGCGTTCAGGCTTGCGTATGCGTTCAGCGCTTCCTCCTCCGCCATGCCGGTGGTGACACCGCCGGGCAGGACAAGGGAAACATCGCCGCGCTTTACATCGCTGACCACGGCGGTAACAAGGCAGCTGCCGGCCAGGGCCGCCTTGTCGGAATTGTTGTACACCCAGGTGGTCCAGCGCTTTCCGTTCAGGGAGAGCGTAAGCTGCCCGGAGCCGTAGGCCTTGACCACGCTGCCGGCGCCTTCCCCAAGCACCCAGCCGTGCTTTTCAAACTCCTTCACGGGAGCGGGTAGGGAATACAACGCGTCACCATAGGAAACGCGTAGGGACAGGAGGTCATCCCCCAGGCTTTCGGGAGCGTTGTAGGAGGAGGAAGAACCGGAGGCAGCGCTTGAGGCCAGCACCATCGGGTCCGGCGCGGCAGCCATCACCACATTGCGCAGCGAAGCAGCCTTGAGGACACCCGTAGACGCGGAAAATGTAAACACGGCTTCCCGGTCGTAATCCAATTGGTAGGTATAGCGTGAAATTTCCCCGTCCTCATAAACAGAGGAAGGTGCGCCATACGCATCCACCACTTCCCTGCCGCCCGAATCGCCGATCAGTACGCCGCCCGGCAACAGGACGGGTGAGGCGGCCGACGTAAGCTCCACCGCGGCCAAAACACACTCCTCCACTGGGAGCACATCCCAGGAAGTGTTCACCATCTCGCCGGACAGCAAAACACCGTTTTTCTCCCATACGGAGGAAACGGTGCGCTGCTCGGGCTTTAAAAGTTCCTCTTCATTGCCGGCATAATTCCAGCCGGCCTGCTTCATCTGTTCAAAGGTGCAGGGCAGTGCAATGGATTCATCGCCAATCTGCACCTGAAAGCTGTACAAGTCTTCCCCCAGGGCTGCGGCTTCCCCGGAAGCCGTGTTCATACAGATAAAAGTCAGTAAGGGCATTAAGCAAATCAGCGAGCGAATCGCCTTTATCATAACCGGGACATATCCTTTCTTTCCGAATAGAATCGGAAAACGCTACCTTATTCGACAAACGCAAAAAAATTCCTGCCGCATTTCCGAATTTTTGTTTTCAGATAATGCAAAGCAGGAATTTAAAGGGAAAGATGGAAGCTCAACTCTTCTTCAGGATATCGGTTGAAAGCACCGTTCCGACTGTAACGGCCTCCCGGCCAAAGCGTCCGCGCACGGTGTCGATAGCCGCCTCCAGTTTCACCTGCTTCTCCTGCCGTACTGCCTCCGAGGGGAACAGGCTGACCTGACAGCCGCCTTCCTCCTTCATACAAAGGCTTCCGGCCGTCACCGTCAGCGTTCTAATGGGGGCGCCTATGTCCCAGGAGCGGCACAGAAGGGGCAGCGCGGCCTCGTACAGTTCCCTTGTGGAGGATATGGCGCCGGGCAGCTGCGTCTGGCGGGAGATGGTTTTCAAAGCCGGGTCCTTGATGTGCAGCGCGATGGATTTGGCCATCAGTCCATGGCGGCGCAGCCTCAAGCCAACGCTCTCGCACAGCATCAGCAAGCCTGCCTTCATATCCTCGATCCCTTTCAAATCCCGGCAGAAGGTGATGCCGTTGCCCACACTTTTTATGGGGTCGCCTTCCCCCGGCCGCAGCACCTGGCTTTCATCCAGGCCGTTGGCCTGCTGCCAGAGGGCTTCGCCGCCCACGCCCAGCAGCCTTTTTAAGTGTTCCACCGGCGTATTGGCCAGCTCGCCCACAGTGGTGATGAAGTTTTTGCGAAGGAGCTGGGCCGCAGCCTTGCCCACATACATCATGTCCTCCACCGGCAGGGGGTACAATATTTGCTTGAAATTTTCCCTGGTGATGACGGTGGTGGCGTTGGGCTTTTTATAGTCCGAACCCATTTTCGCGAACAGTTTATTAAAGGAGACCCCAACGGAGATGGTAAGGTTCAATTCCTCCCACACCCTTCGGCGGAGCGTATCGGCAATCTTCTGCCCCGTACCGAAAAGCTGCCTACTGCCTGTCACGTCCAGGTACGATTCATCAATGGAGCATGCCTCCACCTGATCGGTGTACTGGATGTATATCTCATTGATTTTATGGCAGTATTCCTCATACTTGTCCCCGTGGGGCGGCACAAGAACCAACTGGGGGCATTTGCGTTTGGCCTGCCAGATGGTTTCCGCCGTCTTTATGCCAAACTTTTTCGCCAGCTCATTTTTGGCCAGTATAATCCCGTGGCGGCTGTCCGGATCGCCGCACACCGCCATGGGCACCTTTCTCAGCTCAGGATGCTCGATGCATTCCACCGAGGCAAAGTAGCTGTTGCAATCGCAGTGCAGGATAACCCTGTCCATTCCCGGTCCCTCCGAATAAGGAACGTTTGTTCCCATTATAGCGCATGGAGACAAATATGGCAAGCAGGGAAACAATGGCAAAAAATATTTTGGAATACACGCTTGACATTCACGTTACGGAAAGGTTTATCATGAATCTGTCGGGAGGAATGCAAGATGGAATACACCGTTTTGAAGCTGGGGAAATTGGCCGGGATCAGCACCCGGACGCTTCGGTACTACGACGAGATCGGGTTGCTTTCGCCCATGAAAATCTCTTCGTCTGGCTACCGGGTGTACGGGGAAAAGGAAGTGGACGCACTGCAGCAGATTCTGTATTACCGTGAGCTGGATTTAAGCCTCACGGATATCAAGGCCATTCTCACTGCGCCGTCCTTTGACCGGTTGGCGGCGCTGAAAACCCATCTTGCTGACCTCAACAAACGGCGGGACCGTATGGACCGCCTGATTCAAAGCGTGGAGAAAACCATCCTCCATGAGAAAGGAAAAATAGCCATGAGCGACAAGGAAAAATTTGAGGGCTTCAAAAAAGACCTGATCCGGGAAAACGAGGAGAAATACGGCGCGGAGGTCAGGCAAAAGTACGGCGATACAAAGGTGAATGAAAGCAAAGCCCGCATGATGAACCTAAGCCAGGAGGAGTACGAAAAAATGCAGGTACTCGCCGGCGAAATCGTCTCCGGCCTGGAACTGGCAGTACAACATGGAGCCGACCCCACCGGCGCGGAAGGGAAGCGGCTGGCGAAGCTGCACAAGGAATGGCTTTCCTTTACCTGGAACCAGTATTCCAAGGAAGCCCACCTGGGCCTTGCGCAGATGTATGTGGATGACGAGCGCTTCACCAAATACTACGATGGCAAGGTCAAAGGCTGCGCGGCGTTTTTGAGGGAAGCGGTGGCCGCCTTCATAAAGGAATAAGAGGATAGAAGCAGCGGGGCTTTGCATGGGAATGCAAAAGCCCCGCTGTCTCCATATGTTTGTTCAAGACCCGTACAGGCTTTCCCAGTTACGCACCGACAAGCCCTAGCAAGGCCTTTGCCTCCTCCTGAGAAGCAATCTCCAATTCAAACCGCCTGGCCCAAGGTTCTTTTTCACAGAGGGAAATACCATTCACAGGAATGATGCTCTCGCCGCCGCAGCGGCCGCACTGAATGCAGCCAAACCGCTCCATGCCCGTCCGGATGGCCGGAACCAGCGTATCCTTTACCCGAGCCAGTGCGGCAAGCCGGTCATACGGCGCCGCCATCTCAAAGAACAGTCCGTCCGTGTGGATGGTGAAGATACAAACAGGCCTCCCCTTGCGCTGAAGATGGATGATCCAATGAGGCGTGCAGTAGGACCAGAACTTGCAGCTGGGTTTCAGCCCTTGCCCATGAACAAGCGCCTGTACAAGCCCCTTCCACCATTCCGCCCTTACGCCCAGCGACCGTAGTATTTCCGGCCGCATTGGGTCGATATCTTCCTTGCGCTTTCCGCCGCCCAGCAGGATGGTTTCATAGTCCGCCCGCATAAACAGGTCGGTCTGCATGGCAAAGTCCTTTTTGCTGTCCATGACTGGAATGCGGCAAGCGACGTACTTGAGCGCCTGAAAAAAGGATGGGCAGCTTTCGTTATGCATGTAAACAGCGTCGCAGGAGGAATAAGATTCCACCCTGCGGCCGTTTTTTTCATACTCGAAATAGAAGCCGTAGTTTTGCAGCGCCTCCAGGGGAAAGGCTGCCGGTTTTTTGAAGTGCGCCCGTACCAATGCCTTATCAAGGCGAAGAGATGATACCACGCCTTCCCGCTGAAGCTCCCCATGGATGCCTACCGTATACAAGAACAACACGGTCTGCGTCAGACGGTGGTAGCCTTCAAGATCATCCTCAACGCGGTAGCAGGCGGTATCCGCGTAGATATCCAGCAAAAGCTGACGGATATACCGGAGGCCTTCCATAATCTCCTCATGATCGGGGTCCTCGATTCTGTCAGCCGTGAGGTCATTTGGAAAATCGCAAACATTGCGGTATAAAAACGCCGCGCGCACTTCAAAGGGTGATGACTGGAAAAGCATATATATCCCCCCTGCCAGGCCTTTTTCTTGATTATACCAAATGATGTCATTTGGGTACAGGCATGGAAGGTA
This sequence comes from Bacillota bacterium, assembly GCA_023436585.1. Taxonomy (GTDB): domain Bacteria; phylum Bacillota; class Clostridia; order Christensenellales; family Aristaeellaceae; genus JAEWAH01. Next base: position 125,917 of record JAEZIN010000003.1, read on the forward strand.
TAAATGATAAATGCACACCTGATAAGAAGAAAAGACGGGAACAGCTCATAGCCGTTCCCGCTCAAATGACCCTTGTGTATAATCGGAGAAAGATGAATACCTATCTTCCGCAAAGCTGAAGGCAAATGTCCGTAAGCTCCTCCACAGAATAAGCCTGCCTGTCGGCCTCCCGCCATTCCTCAGGAGAGCCAAAACCGTACGCCGCGGCCACGGTGCACAGCCCGTTTTCCTTACCGGCCAGTATGTCCGACAACCTGTCGCCAACCATAATGGCACGGCAGGGGCGGTAATCCTGAATCAACTCCGCCACCAGCTGGCCCTTGGTGCGAGAAGGGTCCCCGCCCTTTGCTTTTTGAAAATACTTGCCGATGGACCAGTTTTTCAGCGACCTGTCGATGTATTCCTGGCTGCCGTTGCTGGCGATAAAAAGGTCGGCACAGGCGCTCAGTACATCCAGCATTTTGACTACGCCCGGATAAATCTCTTGGCAAGAGTCCATCAGCGACATTTGATACTCGCCGCGTATCCTCAAAAACTCCCGCTGCAGCTTCTCCGGCAGTTTCAGCAGCCTGGCCGCTTCTTCATGGGAAGGGCCGTTGCATTTTTCAAGCTCCGCTTGAGGCGGCACGGGCAGGTTCATGGCCTTGAAGGTTTCCATAAGCTCCGTCACGCACAGGTGCATGCTGTTAACCAGCGTGCCGTCAAAATCAAATATGATCATGGGTAGCCCGCACGGGACCATAGGCCCGGGGGCTGCCATGAAAAAGGGTCTGCATCCTTGCACCTTCATGCTCCTATCTTTTGATGATCCTGTCCGCGCCCATATAGGGAATCAGGGCTTCGGGAACGGTGACCGTTCCATCTTCATTTTGGAAATTCTCCAATATGGCGGCCACGGTGCGGCCCACGGCCACGCCGCTGCCGTTGAGCGTATGGGCAAACTGCGGCTTGTCTTTCATGCTTTCGCGGTAGCGGATGCCGGCCCGGCGCGCCTGGAACTCCTCACAGTTGGAACAGCTCGAAATTTCCACATACCGGTTGTAGCTGGGCATCCACACCTCGATATCGTAGGTCTTCGCGGCGGAAAAGCCCATATCCCCGGTGCACAGGCAGACAACCCGATAGGGCAGGCCCAGCAATTGAAGCACCTTTTCCGCCTGGTTCGTCATGCTCTCCAGCTCGTCATAGCTCTGCTCGGGCTTGGTGACCTTCACCATTTCCACCTTGTTGAACTGGTGCTGGCGGATGAGGCCCCTGGTGTCCCGCCCGGCGCTGCCGGCCTCGGCCCTAAAGCAGGTGGAGTAAGCGCAGTGGCGGATGGGCAAAACCGCCCCGTCCAGGATCATGTCCCGGTACATGTTGGTGACTGGCACCTCCGCGGTGGGAATCATGAAGGTGTCCTGGTCCACCTTGTAGGCGTCTTCCTCAAACTTGGGCAATTGACCCGTTCCGGTCATGCTGGCGCGGCTGACCATATAGGGGGGATAGACCTCGTCATACCCCGCCTCCACATGGGTGTTCAGGAAAAAGTTGATGACAGCCCGCTCCAAACGCGCGCCTTGGCCGCGGTAGAAGGTGAACCTGGCGCCGGATACCTTGGCGGCGGTATCAAAGTCCAGGATGCCAAGATCGGTGCCGATGTCCCAGTGAGGCTTGGGCTCCCAGGGGAAAACACGGGGCGTGCCGAAACGGCGCTGCTCCACATTTTCCTTTTCATCCCGGCCCACAGGCACGCTTTCGTGGGGGATGTTGGGCACCACCAGCAAAAACTGCTCCATCTGATCATCCAGCGCCTTCACCTGTTCGTCCAGCGCCGCGATTTCCTCGCCCACCCGCTTCATTTCGTCCATGATGGGCTGGGCATCGCCGCCGGCGCGCTTGATGCTGGCAATTTCCTTGCTGGCTTCGTTGCGGCGGTTTTTGAGGTTTTCCGATTGGGCCATCAGCGCCCGGCGATTTTCATCCGCCTGCAAAAAGCTGTCCAGGGGAATGTTCTTGCCCCTCTTTTGGAGGGCGTCGGTCAGGATTTGCGGGTTCTGCCTGATTTTTCGAAGGTCCAACATACATTTTCCTCCTTGCGGCCTGGCCGCGTCGTATCGCCGGATGTACGGGGGTATTCCGGCCGAATAAAAAAGCCGCCCCTTTCCGGTGTTGCCACCGAAAGGGACGGACGAATCCGCGTTGCCACCCCGATTGGATGCATTAAATACTGCATCCCACTCGCAGCGCTGTATGGGGCGCTCCCCGCGGCCGTTCGCCGCCGGCTCCCGGATGGATAGCTTGCTTTCGTACCGCCTTGCACCAACCGGCGGCTCTCTTACATCGTCAAAGCAGGCATGGTCCGTTCATGGCCGTTTTGGATTGGCATTATTATAGGCAATCGCCGGGAATTTTGCAAGAGGATTTTAACCATTTACGGTTCTGCCACAACATACGGCGCGGGATCATTGTCCAGCACAGCCCTTGTCTTCATATCCACGATGCCTGTGGGAGAAATTCCATAGGCCTTTTGCAGCTTTTGCACGGCCGCTTTCAAGTCCTTTGTGAACTGGCCGGCCCGGCCTTCCTCCTGCTGGTAGTATCCCAATTCGGCAAGGCTTTTTTGCAAATCCACCACATCGTCATTTTGATTGTACAGCCGAAGGTTGGAATAAGCCCGCTTCACAGGCGTGCCAAAGCCGTAGATCCCTTTATAGGTAAGCGGATAAACGGCCCGCTGCACCCGGTCGGGGTTGTTCCCCTCGATCACGTGAATCTGTATGTTCCCTTTTGCATCGCGGCTGACGCCTTCCACCAGGGCCACATGGTCGGTGCCCTGCTTGCGGCTGTAATAGTAAAACCAGATATAATCCCCGGGATGGGGGATGTATTCGTTTGCTTTCAGATAATGGTCGCTGCCGAAAATCCATTGCTTCTCCCTGGTGGGAAGCTGCCCGGTATCCGATATAAAGCGGCCCTTTCCCATAAAGAAGGGGGCGCCATCCTTGGAGCCGCCGTACATGGGATACAGGTTGCCCAACAGCTCCGTGCCGTAACGCTTGTCCACCTGGTCCACGCACCAGGTGATGAATTCGGCGCACCAGGCCACCCTTCCGCCGCTGTACCAGGTGCCGTACTTGCTTTCGTCCGGCAGGGGGCCCTCCACATAACCGATCTCTTCCTGGGCCACCTTCAATAACAGCTGCTCAGGGGGAGCGTCAGCCTCAAGTCCGGACAGATCGGGGGGCGTCCAGCCGGCGGTGGATACGATCTCCTCCGCCAGGCCGGGCGCCGCCCCGAAAATGAGCAAAGACACCAAAAGCAATACCAGGTTTTTCTTGACCATGGCCGCGACCCTTCCAATTTTTTCTTTTCACACAGCACCATTGTAACAGCGGCCAAATGCACCGTCAAGGAGCGCAGCACGTAAAACTTGTTCAGTCCGGAATATCAATGCCGTAGATTGCCTCGGCCATATGCTCCATGGCGAAAAGGACCCTTGGCGTGGGGCGGCTGGCCATGTCGGGATCAATGATAAAAACACGGCCTTCCTTCACGGCGGGCAGGTCCTTGTAGCCTTCCTGCACGTAAATTTCAGCGGCACGGGTTGCATCCGCCCCCAGGAGGATCACCTGCGGCTCCTTGGCCACAATCTCCTCCAGGCTGTACATGGGCCAGGCAACGGGGGAATCGGATGTAACGGGCGAAGCCCCTATCTTTTCAAGAATCTCATAGATGAAGCTGCCGGGGCCTACGGTATAGTCACCCCAGTCGCCAAAGCTGACGGCATAATACACGGTGGATGGCGTCTTTCCGGCCACTGCGTCCAAAATGGCCTTTTCCCTTTGCGCCATATCGTTCAGCAGCGGCTCGGGATCGGCTCCCGCCGCTGACGCGATCAGGCGGATGCTGTCGGGGATGTCCGCGTATGTATCGGCCTCCGCCGCAAGTACCGTAAGCCCCAATCCTGTTAGCTGCGCAATGGCGTCGGCCTGCAGCTTGTTGCCCGCCAGGACCAGGTCGGGATTTAACGAAATAATCATTTCCACATTGGGGCCGGCGTAGTCGCCGCATTTGGCTTCGATGGCGGCCGCCTCCGCCGGATAGTTGGAATAGGCGTCCACACCCACCACCTTATCGCCAAGGCCCAGGGCAAACAATATTTCCGTGTTGCTGGGGGTAAGGGATACGATGCGCTGGGCGGACGCCACATCGACCTCCCTTCCCATCAGGTCGGTGACGGTTGCTGCCAGGGCAGAAACGCAAAGGGACGTAAGCAGGGCGAGGATGACCAGGAACCTAAGTGTCTTTTTCATGGGAAACCTCCTCTTCATTTGTCCTTCCAATAGTCTTCCCTATTGGAAGTCTTTAAGGTTTCCGCCGGCAAAAAAGGCTGCCCCGGCAGCCATGCCAAAAAAAGCACGGCTATGCCGAAACAGCCCCCTATGCCCGGCCATAGCCGGACAGCCGTGCATCCCCCCTCCGGGGACGGCGGCGTTTACGCAAATACGGGCAGGTCTCCTGGCTTGGCTTCATCCGGACGCGGCGCCTTCCCGGATTGCTCCAGTGGCGTCATGCCGCATCCGTCGACCTCACAGTAGCGGGGGCTGCAGCGGACTTAAAACCGCTTTCCCTTTTCACCCCTTGCGGGGCACCCGTACGGCGGAAGATACTTTCCGTGGGAAAGTATAACACGGAAACTTCCCCTTCACAAGCAAAGCAGAATACTATGCTTTGCCCTTTTCCTTCCATTTGTTCAAAAAGAACTCATCCAGCATGCTTCTGTCCAGGAAAGGCAGCAACGGCACGATCTTGGAAAAGCCGTATTTCTCAACGCACTGGGCCGCCGCCTCCGTCAGCTTTTCCCGGCCGAGGAAAGGCGCCAGGGGCAAAAGGTCCATGACGCCGCCTTCCTTCAATATGCGGTCCGCCAGGCGGTTGATGCTTGCCTTGCCCAAAAAGGGCGCGGCCATAATGACCTTCTTGATGTCCAGGCCATCCTCCAGTACCTTCTGCACGCACACATCCACGGTATCCTGACTGAGAAAGGGCAAAAGGCCCATCAAGGATTCAAAGGACCTGTCCCTTTTTACCGCGTCCAGGGCCAGGGAATCCAGCACGCCTTCGCTTAGGAATGGGGCGGCCTTAACAAGGTCCTTCAAAGTGATATCGGCCTGGACACTCTCCCAAAGCTTTTCTGCCTGCCTGGGCTTTATAAGCGGAGCCATCTCGAAAAATTCCTCCGCCGTCAGCTTCTCCCTGACCGGTTCTTCCTTCATGATGTTTTCCACCATCTGTGCGCCCTTCGGGCTGCCCAGCAGCTCATCGATGGATACGTTGAAAATAGCCGCCAGCTCCCCCAGCTTGGAGATGTCCGGCATAGTCTGTCCGCGTTCCCAGTTGCTCACCGCCTGAAAGCTGATGTTCAATTTGTCGGCCAGCTCCATTTGCGTCATGTTCTGCGCCTTGCGCAATGTAGATATGGTTTTGCCTACCTTCTGCATATCAAACATGTTACTTTCTCCCTTCCGTTACTTCATGCCGTTGCTGCGAAGCCATAGCTCCAGCGCAATTTGCGCATCCAGTATCCTCCACGCGTTTGCTTCCAGCAAGCTTATCTGCCTGGGATATTTCCCATTTTTCAGGCGCGGGCGGGGCGGTTTGCGCCTGGTTCTTACCCACTTCATGAACCGGCCCATGCTTTCTCCCTCCTTTTTGGCAAGGGGAAAGGCCGCACTCTCCCCATGGCCAACAGCATAAGGAAGGCGCGGTGAAAAGGCCAGCAAGCCGCAGTTGAGTTTCTTACTCAAGCGGCAGTTGAATTTTGTTATTTCCGTTTATCCATTTGCCTGCGAAGAAAGAAAACCAAAAGGCTCACACCGTAAAAGACAGCGGCGCACAGCACGATGGCCGCGCCGGCGGAAGTATTCCAATAATAGGCCAATATGAGGCCTGCGACGCCGCTCACTACGGCAATCAGAACACTCAAAGCCGCGTGGCTCCTGGCGCTGCGAGCCAGGTTCCGCCCGGCGGCGGCAGGGAGAATCAATAGCGCGTTGATCAGCAGCACCCCCACCCAGCGGATGGAAAGCATCACGGCCACGGCCACCAGAATCACAAAGCAGTATTCCACAAGGCGTGTGCGCATGCCCCTGCTTTTGGCCAGGGACGCGTTGATGCTGGTGAGCAGCAGCTGGTTATAGATCAGCATCCAGGCTCCTATGCCCGCAATAAGCGCCAGCAGCAGCCACAAAAGGTCCTGGGGGGCAACTGCCAGAACGTCTCCGATCAATAGGGAGGAGTATTTGGCAAACCCGCCCCCCCGGGAAAGAATCACAAGCCCCAGGGCTATGCTGGTGCTGGAAAACACGCTGATGATGGTATCCACGGAGGTCGTACCCGTTTGCTTGATGCGGCTGATGAGCAGTGCCCAGACGATGCCGAACACCAGCATGGCCAGAAGGTCGCTGTGCAGGCCCAGCACAATGCCAAGGCCGATGCCGGTTAACGCGCTGTGGCCCAGCGCGTCGGAAAAAAAAGCCATGCGCTGGTTGACCGCCATGGTGCCCATCAGCCCCAAAAGAGGCGTCAGCAGCAATATGGCCAGCAGCGCGTTTTTCATGAACTGAAAGGACAGGAAGTCAAAAGGCAGCAGTACGTCCATCACACTGTATACGGTGCTCATGCTTTCACCTCCGCATCCAGCTGCGCCTTGGTGCGGGGCGTTTGGAACGCTTTTTCAAACTCGGGGGAGGAGAATACCTCCTGGGGGCTTCCCGCGCAAAGCACCTGCCTGTCCAAAAGCACCACGTAATCGGCGTATTTTTCCACCAGGGACAGGTCATGGCTCACCAGCAGGATGGCCATATGGTGCTGCGCCCGAAGCCCCAATACGGTGTTCAAAAACAGTGCCAGGCCATTTTGATCCACGCCGGACACAGGCTCATCCAGCACCAGCAGGTCGGGGGCCGGCGTCAATGCCAGCGCCAGCAGCACCCTTTGCAGCTCCCCGCCGGATAATTTGCCCAACGGCGATAAAAGCAGTTCCTCCGCCCTCACAGCCTCCAAAGACTTTTTCACCATCTCCCTGGTTTTATGGGAGACGCCAAGCCACACCGGCCGGCGTGTAAGCGCGCAGGCCATAAAATCCAGCACGGTGGCCGGCATTTCCTTGTCAAAATCCAGGTGCTGCGGCACATAGCCCGTGCGCAAGTGGGGGATATCCCGGCCATGATGGTCCTCATGACGGATACGGCCCGTAAAGGGAATCTCCCGCATCAGCGCCTTCAGCAGCGTCGTTTTCCCGGCCCCATTCTGGCCGATGAGCGCGGTTAACTGCCCGCAGTGGATATGCATCGTCACCTGGTTTAATATCGCCTGCCTGTCCCGGACGACGCCTACATTCTCCAGCGCGATGTGGCACAGGCCGCAGCTTTGTTCATGCCGGTCCATGGTCTCTCCTTTTTACCGCGAGTAAACGCCGGTGCGTATCTCTTTTATGTAGGATTCCCTGAAAGGCAGATCCGGGTCGTTTTCCGCATCCCTGACGGCCGCCTCCAGGTCATACGGCACGGAAACGAGATTGATGTCCAATGGCCCGGGCGTTTTTCCAGGCCGCCCCTGCAATATGGCGTAACAGGCGCGGTTGACGCCGATGCCATTGCCCACGCTGCCCGTATTGAACAAGAAGCCCTTATTTACCGTACGGTGAAACGCTCGGTGGCAGTCGGAATACCCCACCACCTGGAATGCTTCCCCGTCCTTTTCAAACAGCGCCTCCAGCTTTTCCCGCTCCGCCTGCACAAAAAGCAACTCCTCCATAATGGGGCGGCCATGGATCAGGCGGATATGCAGCCCGCTCATATAAAAGTGGTACTCCAGCGGCAGGCTTTTCAGCCTTTCCATCCGTTCTTGGCCCAGCAGGTTCCAGTAATAGCCGTCGGCGGGAAAATGCCTTTGCGAGATGCCTATATCCCAATTCCCAGCCAGTATGACCTGGCAGCGGGAAAATGCCCAGTCCATGGTGGCGGCGGAGGATGGCCCCTTGCCCACCATATCGCCCAGGCAATATACATTTTGTATCTTTCTTGCTTTCAAATCCCGCTCCACCGCCATGGTGGCGGGAAGGTTGCCGTGCAGGTCGGCCACCAGGGCTATGCGCATTTTTCCCTCCTGATCTTCTTTCCAAACAGTATACCATGTTTTTGGACAGGCGCATACTTGAGCGGCACGAAGGTTGTGGAATTTTCTTGCCCATGGTATACTTTTTTGTATGATTTCCATGCTTCCAGGGGGGGCTTTCCATGATCCGTCAGGGCTTTGCGCTGTTTGACCTGGATGGGACTGTCGTAAGGGGCGATTCCATCCTACCCATGATCCGGTATGCCGTCAAAACGAAATTTGCGAAAAAATCGCATCTGCCCAAAGTCATGGCAGCCTTTTTGGGTTACTCCCTGAAGCTTGTAAGCGACACCAAGGCCAAGGAGATGGCTATTTCCTTCCTCCGCGGGAAAACAAGGGACCAGGTCAGGGATTTCGCCGAAGCCTTTTTCCGGGATGTTCTTATAAAGCGCGTTTTCCCCGGGGCCAGGGAAGAGATGCAGGCACGCCGGGAGGAAGGCCTTCGCATCCTTGTGGTCACCGCCTCCCCGGACTTTTACCTGCAGCCCCTTATGAAGGAACTAACTTTGGACGGCATCATCGGCACCAGGGCCGATGTGACAAGCGACGGCATCTATACGGGCCGCATTGCAGGGCTCAACTGCCGAAACGTGGAAAAGCCCCTGCGCATTGCGGAATACCTGGCGGCGCGGGGGTATGAGTTGGATACGGATACTTCCTACGGGTACGGCGACTCCGGCCACGACTGGCCCATGATGTCGCTGACAAAGCATCCCGTGGCTGTCAACCCCAAAAAGGCGCTGCTTGCGCGCTGCGGGGACGCAAGGCGTGTTCTGTGGAAATGATGCTCCGGAAAAGGGCCTGTACTTATGTCTTGTTAAATAATTAACTTATCAAAGCATACGGAAATCATTGACATTTTCGGGATTGAACCGATATACTGGTCATAGAAAAACAGGAAAAGAACAATTCTCTCAAGGCGGCGAACCCAGCTCCGCTGTTTTCGTATTCCCGCTTTCAGAGAACAAGGAAAGGAAGGCTGCCTATGGAAAGCAACCACTCCCGTCCGCTTTTACTCCTGGATAACTCCAGCATGACCAACATACTGGGCGAAGGGGAATTTTCCTGCCGCAACATGACGTTCGACGAAACAAGGGCCATACTGGAGATGTTTGAGGAAAACGAAGTTCGCAAGGGCTTCATCAACACCCACATCGAGCACATCATCTTCGGGTATCTTGGCATCGCGCAGCACAACTACCGCTTTGAGGAAGTGCACCATATGGCGGTAGGGCAGGAGGCGCTGGTGTTCAAGCTCTACGTCACCGAGTCGGAAACCCAGCCCATCCTCCGCTCGGAGGACGGCGTCGAAGCAAAAAAGATTCAAAATGTATACGTGTACTGCCAATACATCACAAGGGTCAAATAGCGGCAGGATGACAGCTTTTCCCCCTTTACAAAACCGGCCTTTGTGATATACTGGAAGGCAAATTCGGCAATGATGGAGAACGCTTTCCCCAAGCGCAAGAGAGCCGTCCGGCTGGTGAAAGGGCGGATGCTAAGGGATAAGCCGCTCGCTCCGGAGCCTCCTTACGGCGGGCTGCGCCCGATACAGCGCTTCAAGCGGCCGGATGGCGACATCCCGGCAAACAAAGTGGTACCGCGGAACAATGCGTTTCGTCTTTGTAAAAAGGCGGAGCGCTTTTTTTGCGGAAGAAGGAGGAGCACTTTTTATGTTTAAGGCGCCTTATGATCCCGCTTCCATTGAAAAGAAATGGCAGGCAAAATGGGAGGAATCAGGGGCATTTTCCGCGGAAGGCAGCCATGACAAGCCCAAGTATTACTGCCTGATTGAGTTCCCCTATCCCTCAGGCGCCGGGCTTCACGTGGGCCATCCCCGCTCCAATACGGCGCTGGACATCATCGCCCGCAAGCGCCGCATGGAAGGGTACAACGTGCTGTATCCCATCGGCTGGGATGCCTTTGGCTTGCCCACAGAAAACTATGCCATCAAGAACAAGGTGCACCCCAGGGCTGTCACCAACGACAATATCAACAGGTTCCGGTCGCAACTAAAGCGCCTGGGCTTTTCCTTTGATTACACGCGGGAAGTGAACACCACCGACCCCAACTATTTCAAATGGACCCAGTGGATCTTCCTGCAGCTTTTAAAGCATGGCTTGGCCTACAAGGCTGAAATGCCCGTCAACTGGTGCCTGAGCTGCAAGTGCGGCCTGGCCAACGAGGAAGTGGTGGACGGCGTTTGCGAACGCTGCGGCAGCGAAGTGGTGCGCAGGGTCAAAAAGCAGTGGATGCTGGGCATCACCAAGTACGCTCAGAAGCTGCTGGACGGCCTGGATACCGTGGATTTCATTGAGAAGGTCAAGCTGCAGCAGCGCAACTGGATCGGCCGCTCCGAAGGCGCGGAGATCGACTTTGCCATTGCCGGCCGGGACGAGAAAATCAAGGTTTACACCACCAGGCCCGATACCATCTTCGGGGCCACGTATATGGTGCTTTCCCCCGAGCATCCCCTTCTGGAAACCCTCAAGGACTTCATCACAAACTATGACGCGGTTTTGGACTATAAGGCGCAGGCTGCCAAAAAGTCCGACTTTGAGCGCACGGAGGTCGCCAAGGACAAGACGGGCGTGGAGCTCACGGGCGTTCGCGCCGTCAACCCCGCCACCGGCGCCGAGATTCCCATCTGGATCGCCGATTATGTGCTGATCACCTACGGCACCGGCGCCATCATGGCCGTGCCGGGCCACGATACGCGCGACTGGGATTTTGCCAAGAAGTTCAATCTGCCCATTGTGGAAGTCGTAGCCGGCGGCAGCGTGCAGGAGGCGGCCTTTGACGACATCCAGGATGGCGTGATGGTCAACAGCGGCTTTTTGAATGGCATGAAGGTGGCCGACGCCAAGAAGGCCATCATCGACTATATTGAGCAGCAGAAGCTGGGCCAGCGCAAGGTAAACTTCAAGCTGCGCGACTGGGTGTTCAGCCGCCAGCGCTATTGGGGCGAACCCATCCCCGTGGTGCACTGCAAAGCATGCGGTGTCGTGCCGGTACCTGAAAAGGAACTGCCGGTGCTTTTGCCCGATGTGAAAAACTACGAACCCACCGACAACGGGGAAAGCCCCCTGGCCGCCATGACCAACTGGGTCAATACAACCTGCCCCCATTGCGGAGGTCCCGCCCAAAGGGAAACCGACACCATGCCCCAGTGGGCGGGTTCCAGCTGGTACTTCCTGCGGTATACCGACCCCCACAACACAAGTGAAATGGCCGGTCTGGACGAAATGAAGTACTGGCTGCCCATCGATTGGTACAACGGCGGCATGGAGCACACCACGCTGCACCTGCTCTACAGTAGGTTCTGGCACCTGTTCCTGCACGACATCGGCGTGGTGCCTTCGCCCGAACCGTATCAAAAGCGCACCAGCCATGGCATGATCCTGGGCAACAACGGGGAAAAGATGTCCAAAGCCCGGGGCAATGTCGTTAACCCGGACGATATTGTGGATGAATTTGGAGCCGACGCTTTCCGCCTGTATGAAATGTTCATGGGTGCCTTCGATCAGGCGATTCCGTGGTCCACCAACGGCGCCAGCGGCTGCCGCCGGTTCCTGGACAGGGTATGGCGCCTGCAGGAGATGCTGACGGAGGGGAATGGTTATTCCTCCGACTTGAAGGCCTCCTTCCACGCCACGGTGAAAAAAGTGGGCGAAGACTACGAGAAGATGAAGTTCAATACCGCCATCGCCGCCATGATGAGCCTTACGAACGACATCTATCTCAAGGGCCAAATCACCAAGGGCGAGCTTAGGACATTGCTCCTGCTTTTGTCCCCCGTGGCGCCCCACATCTGCGAGGAGATGTGGGAGGCACAGGGCTTTGGCGTGCCGCTCCACCACCAGCCCTGGCCTAAGTACGATGAAAAGGAAATGGTACTGAGCGAGGTGGAAATCGCCATCCAGATCAATGGCAAGGTCCGGGGCCGCATCATGATCCCCGCCGACCTCACCCGCGAAAAGGCAGAGGAAACACTGCCCAGCCATCCCGAGGTCAAGGCGCTGGTGGGCGACAAAACCATCCGCAAGATCATATTCGTGCCGGGCAGGCTGCTCAACATCGTGGCCAATTAAGCACTTCCAATATACTGCCAATAAACGCCTCCCATCCAGGGCATACTGCCTTGGAAGGAGGCGTTTTGCATGGAGAAAAAACTGAAAAACCTCAAAAAGGTCAAAAAGGAAGAGTTGGTGTCCCGCATGATGCGTGACCCGGATACCACCGATGTTCTGGGCAGCTATACAGGCACGGCCAGGGATGGCGGCACACCCGAGCAGGACGCGGACGATTTGTAGATATTTGCAGGAAAGCAAATTTTACTTGCAGACTCCAACCAGACCATACAGATTCATTTTTTGCGGGGCAAATCGCATTTTCGTTGCCACGCCTTGATTTCTTTGCGCAATATACCGGTATTCCATATATGAATATACTGCATATCCAGTATACGATGCATAGAAAATACGTAAAAAGCACAAATAAAGTATTGACATGGACAGGCCTTGATGTTAGTGTTTGTTTCATAAAGGAAAGTACCTATGCGGGGCGGCTGCCTTTTCACGGACAAGGGAGTTATAAGGAGGAGAATACAAGCTATGCGGAAAATGATCGCGGCACTTTTGGCGGCAGTTCTTATGCTGGCCATGGGCAGCACGGCGCTGGCCGAGGGACTTACACTGACGGAAGGCGTTCTCAAGGTCGGTCTGGAAATCGGCTATCCTCCCATGGAATATCTGGCGGAAGACGGCGTGACCCCCACTGGCTTTGACGTGGAGTTTGCCACCGAGCTGGCCGCCCGCCTGGGGCTTAAGCTGGAGCTGGTGGACACCGCCTGGGACGGCATTTTTGCCTCCCTGGATTCCGACCGCTACGACGTGATCATCTCTTCTGTAAGCATCACGCCTGAACGGCAGGAAAACTACAACCTCACCAAGCCCTATATCGCCAACAAGCTGGTGCTGGTGACAGCCAAGGACCTGCCTGTCAAATCCCCCGATGAATTGGGCGGATACCGCGTGGCGGTTCAGACCGAGACCACCGCCGATGTTTTCATGAAGGCGAAGATGGAAGCAGGCCTGAGCATTGAGTACTACGTGTACGACAAAATCATCCAGTGCTTTGACGAACTGAAGCTGAACCGTGTGGATGCCGTGCTGGTGGACAGCGTTGTGGCGGCCTACTACCTAGGCGCCGATGCCGAAAAGTTCTCCATCGTTTGGGAAAACAGCGAGGCCGAACCCATGGGCCTGTGCCTCAAAAAGGGCAACGACGCGCTGACCCAGAAGATCGAGGAAACCATTGATACCATGTATGCCGACGGCAAAATGGCCGAAATCGCCGTCAAGTACTTTGGCTACGATACCACGGTCGGCGTGCGCTGATACCCAAGAAAAACCGGTATAGGCTTGTCCGTCACTGCCCGGTGGGGTGGTGACGGACAAGTGTCTTTGTTTGTAAAGTTTGCATCCGGGGGGATGGACCATGAGTTTATGGGATTGGCTGGCAAATGCGTTTGCGGCAATCGGCTCTTTTTTTGAATCTGTTTTTCATGCTTTGGAAAAGATCGTCAATTGGCTGCCGGCTCTATTGCAGGCCACAGGGGTCACCCTGTCGCTGACGGTATTGGCCGTAAGCTGCGGCTTGGTCATCAGTATTTTTCTGGCACTGGGCAAAATTTCAAAAGTCAAAATTCTGCAGCGGCTCTCCAGCGGATATGTATTTTTCTTTCGCGGCACACCGCTTTTGATGCAATTGTTTTTCATTTATTATGCGCTGCCCCAAATCATTCCCGCCCTGACAATACAGGACAGGTTTATGGCCGCCTGGATTGCCTACGCGCTGAATTCAGGCGCATACCTTGCGGAGATCATTCGGGCCGCCATCCAGTCCATCGACAAGGGGCAGTTTGAAGCCTCGAAGGTGCTGGGCATGTCCTATGGCCAGACCATGCGCCTGATCATCATCCCCCAGTCCATCCGCCGGCTGATCCCGCCGGTGGGCAATGAGTTCATCATGGTCATCAAGGATACGTCCCTGGTTTCCACCATCGCCCTGGTGGACCTGATGAAGAGAACCTCGCAAATTATGTCCTCCAGCGCCAGCGCACTGGTGTACCTGCCGGCCATGATCATCTATCTTGTGATCACCGCGGTGTTCACCGGGGTGTTCAACCGCCTGGAAAAAAAGTTCAGCGTTTACCAGTAACAAGGTTTCATCGCACTTATTTCGTATCGTTATGGGGGGAACCGTCATGGCCATGATCCAGGCGGAGCACGTCAGCAAGCAGTTCGGCGCCTTGCAGGTGCTCAAGGATGTAAGCATCTCCATTGAAAAAGGGGAGGTGGTTTGCATCATTGGGCCCTCGGGTTCGGGCAAGTCCACCTTCTTGCGTTCCTTGATCCATTTGGAAAAAATCACATCCGGCAGGATCATCATCGAGGGCCAGCTTCTGGATGACCGCAAGGATGGCATCAACAGCGTAAAGCTGACACCCAAGGAGCGCAGCGCCATCCTTTTGAAAATGGGCATGGTGTTCCAATCCTTCAACCTGTTTCCCCACCGCACCGTTTTGCAAAACGTGATGGTGGCGCCGGTCAACGTAAAAAAGATGGAAGCCAAAAAGGCGGAAGCCATCGCAAGGGACCTGATCGGCCGGGTGGGCCTTTCAGAAAAAATGAATGAGTATCCTTCCCGCCTTTCCGGCGGGCAGCAGCAGCGGGTAGCCATCGCAAGAGCCCTGGCCATGCAGCCGGACATCATGCTCTTTGACGAACCCACCTCCGCCCTGGACCCGGAGCTGGTGGGCGAGGTACTGAGCGTTATCAAGAGCCTGGCCATGGAAGGCATGACCATGGTGGTGGTAACCCATGAAATGGGTTTTGCCAGGGAGGTGGCCGACAAGGTCATCTTTATGGACCAAGGCTCCATCGCCCAGCAGGGTACGCCCAAGGAGATTTTCGGCAACCCTGAAAGCGAGCGGCTGAAGCAATTCCTGCAAAGCGTTCTATAACGGCTCATTCGCAGTAAAAAGCGGGGCATTTTGCCCATGCTCAGACCGTCAAAAAACCCCGGGAGGCATCGGAGGGCCGTTCCCCATCTGGCTCAATCTGCGCACTGCTCACTACCGTTCGCATTGCTTGTTTCGCCAGCCTCCTCCACCTCTCCCATTTCCGCCACTGGCGGGGTCGAGGCTACG
>JAEZIN010000026.1 GCA_023436585.1 Bacillota bacterium
CACCACGCCGATGTATACATCGCCGCCGGTGCGCTCTGCAATATCCTGATACAAATTGAACTGCTTTGCAGTATCCATGAGTTTCCCTCCTTGCATCCGCTTGATGAAAGGTATGCATGGGGGAGGGAAGTTATGACATCATGCAGGCCTAAGCGTCTGTTCCTTCACCGCTGAGCAGGTACAGCGTCAGCTTATGCAAAAACTTTCGCAGGTTTTCCTTATCCATCTGGTAATAAATACGGTTTTCCACACGCTCCATGTGGATGAAGCCGCAATTGATCAGCGCGCTCATATGGTGGGAGATGGTGGCGGTGGAAAGGCCTGTTTCCCTGGCCAGCGCCTGGCCGTAGGAACGCTTGTCCCGGATTTGGGTGAGGATATTCAGCTTGCTTTTGTCGGAAAGCGCCTTCAGCCCTTCCAGCAAAAGATAGCTTTCCATAGGCAGCGCCTTCACGTTGACACCCTCCTGAAGGCATATGCCTATCTGCATATAGACAGTCTTTTCTTCCGCCTCCATGCTCAGCATGATGGTGCCGCACTCGAAAATGGAGGGGTATACATGCAGCGTGAAGCTGGTCAGGTCGCCGGCCTCAATCCCGATATTATCCGACAGAAAGGACGCGAAGGAGGTCTTCTCAAAATAGGCCTGCCACCTGTCCGCAAAATCCAACAAAAGCGGTTCCATCGCCGGCAGGTTGGCTTCGATCAGCGATTTCACCGGCAGCAGGATATGCGTCAATTGTTCAAGATAAGGCCCCGCATCGTGTATCACCCGCAGAAGCTGCCACTTTTCCGCGTCCGACAGGCCAGTTTCCTCCAGCTGTTCCACCAGGGGACGCGATGCTTCCTTGCTGTCCGTGTTGGAATCGTCAAATATGCGGCTGAGGTTTAATTGCGCAAGGGAAGGAGACTCACCGGCCGCGAACTCAGCGAATTTCTTTTGAATGCTTTGAACCTGATCTTCCCAACCGGTAATCAGGGGCTCATAAAATGAAAAGATCAAAACCTGGGCAAGGCTGCCCTGGCCTACGGAGAACGGGCGGAAGAATTTCTCCAGGTCTTTCATATCCGGGGTATATTCCTTCGCCAGGGCATCGGCCAGCGACCGTACGGCCTCTAGACGTTTTTTGATGATGGGAGCATTGCCGGCCTGGGCATACAGCATTTCCAGCCTGCTTAATACGGCCTCCAGCGATGGATCACCCGCCAGAAGATGCAAATAGCTCATCGCTTCCAGCATCAGGTCTCTCCGGTCATGAAAGATGCGTTCCATAAGGCGCCCCCTTCTTATTCCATGCAGTCCAGCATGCGGAACCTGACCAAAAGCAGCAGGGATACAAGGCAGATGCCTGCAAACAGGTAGAGAACCCCGCCCAAACCAAGCAAAAGTGTCAAACCGCCCATGAAGAATGAGATGACGGGCATGGCCAGGGTACAAATCGCGCCCATGGTGGAGCCTACCCGGGCCAGGTATTCCGGGCTGACCAGCTTCATGACCGAAACATTGAAGTGGCCGCTTAGCAGCGCCATGGTAATGGAGAACAAAAGCAGTGTCACGCACAGTCCGGCAAAGAACAGGGCAGGGAAGGCTATCAGCTCCTTGATCCATACCAGCGCGCCATAACTGATGGCGATAGCCAGAAACCCTGCGATGGTAACAGCTTTTCCGCTTAGCTTGCGCTTGATATAGGGGTAAATGAACGCGCCGAGCGCTGCGCCAGCCGTTAGTAGGATACCGCCTACCGACATGGCTTCAGGCCCCAGGTTATACATGCTGACCAGCGGCGCATTCAGCGCGTTCAGGGGCACCAGCAGGCTATTGAGCAGCAGGGCCAGCAAGCACACATGCAATATGGCTGGGGTTTTCAGTACATAGGCAAAGCCTGCCTTAAGTGTCTTCCAGTATTTTTGTTTTTCATCCGTTTCGCCGGCCTCCTGCTCTTTTCCTGCACGTATCCAGGCAATGAGCAGGGCGGACAGGAAGAAGGTAACGCCATCGATGAAAATGGCCCCCGGGATGCCCAGTATCGCAATGATGCCGGCGGCTGAGGCCAGGCCGACAATCTCGATTACGCGGCTTAGGCTGCCATTCAAAGACAGGCCAAAGTCATAATCCTCCCGGGGCAGAAGCCTTGGGATGATGGCCATGCCGCAGGGGATTCGGAATGCCTCCACCGTGGAATGGAGCAGCGTAATCACAAGCATGATCACAGGCGTCAAAACATTGAATATATACAGCGCGGCGGTCAGCGCCACCAAAAGGCCGCGGGCGATGTCGCTTAAGACCATGGTCCATTTCTTGTCCATATGCTCCGCCAGCGCGCCGGCGAATGGGCCCAGCAAAACGGTGGGCAGCATGTTCACCCCGAAGATGATGGCGGACCACGCCGCGCTGCCGCTCAGCTCATATACCAGCCACGTGAAGGCGATGGCGTCGATGGAATCGCCGAACCGGTTGACTATGTTGGCGGCAATGAGCTTTGTGTATTGTTTGTGACGCAGAATGGCGCGGTATCCGCCAATTTTGTTAGACATACGTCGATCACTCCTTTGATATCCATGAAATAAAAACATCCATAGTATACCATGAGTTCGAAGCATGTCAATGGGATATTAGATTAAAATCTAATTAGATTTGCTGCCTATAGAACAAGCCCCGGCAGGAATGCCGGGGCATGGGATGCTTTTATGTTCTTGAGCGATCAGAAAACCATTGTGTTCACTGCGCCACTTTGTCCAGAATGGCGAGCTTCACGTCAAACTCCAGGTACTCGCCCTTGGGAATCTCGTCCACGGTCTCAAACTCCTTGATGCCGGGCACACGGTACACCTTGACCTTGACCATGTCGCCTTCCTTCATCTTGGAGAGGTAGGAGATCATTTCGTCGGTGGAGGTCATGCGCTGGGCGTCGATTTCCACAATGATATCGTCCGCCTGGATGCCGGCCAGCTTGGCGGGGGAATTGTCCTCCACTTCGCTGATAAACACGCCTGCAGGGAGCTTGCCCGCGGCAACGGCCGCGTTATTGTTCTGGTCCAGGCCTTTTACGGTCACGCCCAAACGGGGCCTGGGGTTTTCAGCCGCTTTGTTGGACCCGGTCTGATTGCCCGTGGCCTGACCGGACAGCACCTTTTCAATCAGGGGCTTGGCGGCGTTGATGGGGATGCACATGCCGATGCCTTCCACAGAGGAACCGCTGAACAGGTTGCCGGAGTACTTCAAGGTGGGGATGCCCATCAGCTCGCCCAGCACGTTGAACATACCGCCGCCGCTGTTGCCGCTGTTGATGGCGGCGTCTACCTGAATCATGGTATTGGTATTGCGTATGCCGTACGCGTCGGTGCTGTTGGAGGCTACCTGCCGGTTCAGGGCGGAGACGATGCCTACCGTGGTGGTTCCGGCCAGCTCCGTACCAAGGGGGTTGCCGATGGCAATGGCCCAGTCACCCACCTGCAATGTATCGCTGTCGCCCAGGGAAACGGGATTGAGCTTCAGGTCCTTTGCCTGAAGAATGGCGATGTCGAGGTTTTCGTCGTAGGCGATCACTTCCGCGTCATATGTCTGCTGGGGAGTGGTGATCTTAAGGGTGGTGGAGCCTTCCACCACGTGGAAGTTGGTAAGGATATGACCCTCGCCGCTGATGACCACACCGCTGCCGGTAGCCTGCAGCGCTTCCTCACGGCCGCCGTTCCTGCCCGGCATGTCAAAGTCGAAGCCGCCGAAACGGCCAAAGCCGCCGTAGTTGTAGGAGGTGTAATTGCTGACGCCGACCACGCTGTCCCGAACAGCCGCGATGGCCGCGGTGAAAGGGCTGGTGACGGTGCCTTCAATCTTGGTGGCGAGCCTTTGCGTTTCCGCGCTGGCGTTGCCGCCGCTGGCGGCCAACAATGTAAGACTCGCGCCGGCCATGGTAAACACCAAAGCGACGGCAATATACCCTAACAGATGTTTTTTAAGATGATCCTTCATTCTCTATATCCCTCCTTTGGTGGATTCGAGAATAGTATAAGCAGGAATTTTGACATAACAATGAACGCTTTATGAATATTTTCTGGAAAATGGACCGTAAAATCATTCCCGCTCCAGGGAATAGATCGCCATGGCGCACTCCAAGCGCTTGCGCTCCATCTGGCACTCCAGGTCGTAGGGCTTTGTGATATCCCCATGGGACAGGTGCGCGTTGGCGGCGCAGCCGCCGGAGCAGAAAAAGCGCGCCCAGCAGCTTCGGCAGGCTTCCTTGGAAAGTACGTTGTTGGCCGCGAATTTCTGCTGGATGGCGGTGTCAAAGGAACCGTCCAGCACGGAGCCCATGCGGAAGCCTTCCCGGCCCACAAACTGATGGCAGGGAAAGATATCACCTTCCGGGGTGACAGCCACGTATTCATTGCCGGCACCGCAGCCGGTAAGGCGTTTGCGAAGACAGGGACCACCTTGCAGATCAATCATGAAATGGAAAAAATTGAACCAGCGGCCGTCCTTGCGCCGTTTTACGTATTCCTTCCCCAGAGACTCATATTCGTTAAAAATTCGGGGCA
This sequence comes from Bacillota bacterium, assembly GCA_023436585.1. Classification (GTDB taxonomy): domain Bacteria; phylum Bacillota; class Clostridia; order Christensenellales; family Aristaeellaceae; genus JAEWAH01. The sequence goes on from JAEZIN010000026.1 coordinate 4,537, forward strand.
GGTCTTCCTGTTTCAGTGCATAGTCACAGGTTGGGTCCGCTACCACGGGCTCGATGGAAAGCTGTTCGAACCCCGCGTCGGCAAGATGCAGGACATCGCTTGCAAAGTCAATGTTGTTCGCGGTGAAGGTGCCCCTTACGTAATAGCGCTGCTGGTTGCGTGATCTTGCCAGGCGCAGCGCGTTGGGAATAATATGGGCATAGCTTCCGCTGCCATTGGGCGTGGGGCGCATGCGGTCGTGCACTTCGGGCCGCCCGTCGATGGAGAGCACCACGTTGTCCATTTCCCGGTTGAGGAAATCAATGATCTCATCGGTAAGCAGCAGGCCGTTGGTGGTGGTGGTGAATTTGAATTTTTTGTTGTGCTTCTTCTCCAGTTCCCGGCCGTAGGCCACGATCTCCCTGACGGCCTTGAAGTTCATCAGCGGCTCGCCGCCGAAAAAGTCCACCTCCAGGTTGATCCTTTTCCCGCTCTTTTCAACCAGCCAGTCAAGGGCCGCCTTGCCTGTATCCACTGGCAGCACGCAGCGATTGCGGCTGTGGTAATCGCCTGCGCCGGCAAAGCAGTAACGGCAGCGGAGGTTGCAGTCATGGGCGGCATGCAGGCACATGGCCTTGACCACGCCGGGGGCATGAACTTCCACATCATCATAGTTGTCCGGGGCGTTGAGCTGGCCTATTTGCTCAAGCTCTGAAAGTTCGCAAAGAACTTCCTCCACTTCCATGGGGTCAAAGCGCCCCGAAAGTACAGCCTTGATTTCGTCCCTGTCCTGCGATTCCCAAAGCTTCAAGGCTTCCAGCGCCAGCTCATCCAGGGCATGAACCGCGCCGGAGCCCACATCCAGCGCCATGGGCTGGCCTAAGGCGGTAAAGGTATGTATCAAAACGGTCTCCTCCAGATCAATTCTTTAAGAAAACAACAAGAAGCGGGAGTCATACTCCCGCTTGTATGCCGTATGTACGTTATGGTTATTTGCCAAAGGCGTGGTTCAGCTTGCCCTCGCCGCCGGCCAATACAGCATTGTTTTCCTTGTTGGCGCAGGATTGGTTGGCTACCGTGCAGCTCGTCTTGCAGGCGCTCTGGCAGGAAGCCTGGCATTCGCCGCAGCCGCCGTGAACAAGGGACTGTTTCAGGCAGTCGCGTTGAATGGTCTTGATATGCTTCATGGGAATCCTCCTCCATTTGCGTGTACATGGTAATGGAGGTATTATACACCGTTTTTCCTTTTGTTGCAATCACTTTGCGGTAAGATTGGAAAGAATCATCCCCGTCAGGCCGCCGCCGGCCAGGCCCATGCCCAGGTCACCCAGGTACGAGGTGAAGGGCAGGCTTTGTCCTGTGAGCAGCGCATACAGGGAGACGCCAAGGCCCATGTATAGAAGGCCCACTGCCGCGCCGCGAAGCAGCCCTTTTTCGCCGCCACGACCCACGGCGGAAATGACGCCAACCACGATGGATACGAGCTTCAATACCTGGTTGAATACGCGGATGACACCGTCGGATGGCTTGAGCCATTGCATCAAAAGTGCAAACAGCAGTATGCCCGCCGCCGATACCGCCACCGCCACGATCAACCCCCGTAGGATGCGGCTCCATGCGCCTTGGCTGCGCGCCTTGGCCCGCCTGCGGGGTGCGGTTTTCGTCTGGGACATGAAAAACCCTCCCTGTCCTTTTTGCTCAACAGTATGCAGGACAGGGAGGGTTTATGCTTGCTGGTATATGTATTACGCCAACACTTCGGAGTCGTTCTCCACAGAAACTTCTTCCACGTTGCGGATGGCCCAGCGGGCGAATACGAGCTTCACATTGTCCTGACCGACGGACAGGGTAACGGTATCATCCTTGATGGCAACGATGGTGCCATAGATGCCGCCGATGGTGCAGATACGGTCGGAAACCTTCAGCTGAGCCAGCATTTCCTTGACCTTCTTGTCCTTTTTCCGCTGGGGCCGGATGAGCAGGAAATAGAACACCACAAAGATCAGCGCCATGGGGATGAGCGAGGTCAAAAGATCGGGTGCGCCAACGGCGCCGGCGGCGGCCGCATCACCAGTGGCGGCTCCGCCGGTGGTGGCGGCATCCGCCAGGGCGGAATTGAGGCCAAATGCCCAGTTGACAATCGTATTCAGCATGGATTAGGGTCCCCCTTCAACATTCTGTTCTAAGCGATTATAACAAGAAATGGTGAGCGGCGCAAGGGATAATTGGACAAAGCGGGAAAGATTTCGGGATTAGCCCTACTTTATCTGTCCATGACGACTAGAAATTCCGGCTCATGTCGTAATTTGCGAAGAAAGCATTGCGGAAATCCAGCAATCTGTCTTCCCGGATGGCATCCCTTACCTGCTCCATCAGCCTTGTCAAAAAACGCAGGTTGTGGATGGAGGCAAGCTGTGCACCCAATATCTCCTGGGCCTTGAACAGGTGGCGGATGTACGCGCGGGAGAAGTTGCGGCAGGTGTAGCAGTCGCAGCCTTCCTCCAGGGGAGAAAAATCCCTTGCGCAGTCGGCGTTGCGCACCACCAGGCGCCCCTTGCCGGTCAATATGGTGCCGTTCCTGGCCACACGGGTGGCCAGCACGCAGTCGAACATATCCACGCCCCGCAAAACGCCTTCCACTAGGCAATCGGGAGAACCGACGCCCATCAGGTAACGGGGCTTGTGCACGGGCATGTGGGGCATCAATTCTTCCAGCATGTCGTACATGATGGGCTTGGGTTCACCCACGGAAAGGCCGCCTATGCCGTAACCGATAAAATCCATGTCCGCAAGGGTTTTGGCGCTCTCCACGCGCAAGTCCTTGTAAAACGCACCCTGCACAATGCCGAACAGCGCCTGATCGGGGCGGGAGTGGTATGCCTGGCAGCGTTTGGCCCAGCGGTGGGTGCGATCCATGTTTTCCTTTGCGGTATCGTAATCACAGGGGTAGGGAGAGCATACGTCAAAGGCCATGGCGATGTCCGAGCCCAGATCCTGCTGAATCTGCATGGATACCTCCGGGGAGATGAAACGCCGGCTGCCGTCGATATGGCTCTGGAAGGTGACGCCCTCCTCCTTGATTTTGCGGATTCCTGCCAGGGAAAACACCTGGAACCCGCCGCTGTCGGTGAGGATGGGCTTTTTCCAGTTCATAAAACGGTGCAGGCCTCCGGCTTCCTTGACCAAATCCTCACCGGGTCGAAGGTGCAGGTGATAGGTGTTGCTTAAGATGATCTGTGCGCCGATGTCCTCCAGGTCCTTGGGCATCACGGCTTTCACGGTGGCGATGGTGCCCACGGGCATGTAGACCGGTGTGTGTATATCCCCATGAGGGGTATGCAGCACACCCAGCCGCGCGCCGGACTGCTTGCAGGTTTTGATCAGCTCAAATTGAAAGGGGTTGCTCATTCCATGCTCCTTTATGGTTAGTGGTTATCATGAAGAAAGCGCCCGATGGCCTCAGCGTAGGCGGCCCAGGCTTCGCCTTCCGGCATACTGCAAAACGTCATTTTTTCGCCGCGGGTGGGGTGGGTGAGTGCCAGCTTCGCGCCCCACAAGGCGATCTGCCTGCCTGGAATGCCGCGGCCGTACCTTGCGTCATTTAGCAGCGGGTAGCCTGAAGTCATAAACTGCACCCTGATTTGATGGGCGCGTCCTGTTTCCAGCCGGATATGGCACAGGGAGATATTTTCCCTTCGATCCAGGCATGAAAAGTGCAAAATGGCCAACTGGCTGCCGGGCGTGCCTTCCGGCACTGCGGCAACTACGTTTTTTGTTTCATCCTTTACCAGATAATGCGAAAAAGTGCCGCCATCCGGCAAATTTCCTTCCACAATAGCCAGGTATTCCCGGCCCATCTCGTGGGTGGACACCTGCTGGGAAAGCCGGGCCGCCGCCTTGGAAGTGCGGGCCAGGCACAAAAGGCCGCCCACAGGCCTGTCCATACGGTGAACAAGGCCGAGATAGACATCCCCCGGCTTTTGGTATTTCTCCTTGATGTAGCGCTTCATTTGGGAAAGCAGGTCATCATCCCCCGTGGCGTCCGCCTGGGTTAAAAGGTTCGGGGGCTTTACAACCACCAATATGTGATTGTCCTCATAGACAACATTACACATGCGCTTCCCACCGCCCGCTGGCCCCGCAGGGGAGAACGCCGCCTGTAAAAACGGGCAGGCAAAGTTCCTGGGCGTCGATGGCACCTTTGTGCCTGGAGCTTACGCACAGGCGGAGGATGTTGGAAAGAACGCTGGCCTGAAAGCCTGTGGTATAGCTGTTGATGAGGAAGAACAGCGGCGTGTCGGAGAGTGCCTGGGCGCAGGTATCCACGAGACCAAACAACTCGTCCTCCAGCTTCCAAACCTCGCCGTTGGGGCCGCGGCCATAGCTGGGCGGATCCATCAATATGCCGTCATACCGGCTGCCGCGGCGAATCTCCCGGCGGACGAATGCCAATGCGTCCTCCACGATCCAGCGGCAGCTTGTTTCGGGGAGCTTTGACAGCTCGCGGTTTTCTTTGGCCCACTGAATCATACCTTTGGCGGCATCCACATGGGTGACCTGTGCGCCGGCCGCGGCACAGGCCAGCGTGGCACCGCCGGTATAGCCGAACAGATTTAAAACGCGGGGTGTTTTCTCCAGGGCTGCACGGGCACCGCACAGGCCGGCCATCCAAACCCAGTTGGCTGCCTGCTCGGGGAAAAGGCCCGTGTGCTTGAAGCCTGTGGGACGGACATAGAACCTCAAGCCTTCGTGGGATATGGTCCACCTGTCGGGAAGCTTTTCGAAAAACTCCCACTCTCCGCCGCCCTTTTCGCTGCGGTGGTAATGGGCTTGGGCTTTTTTCCATAGCTCAGGATTGGAGGCGGGCCAGATGACCTGGGGGTCGGGGCGGCGCAGGAGGATGTTGCCCCAGCGCTCGAGTTTTTCCCCGTCCCCAGTGTCGAGGACCTCATAATCGGACCAGGTGTCGGCTAAAAACATTGTTCATCTCCTTACTTGCGGAGGGAAAGGAAGGGTTTCGCGCCTGTAGGCGCGACCAAAGGGCTTTCCTTCCATCTGGCTCAATCGGCGCACTGCTCACTACCGTTCGCATTGCTTGTTTCGCCAGCCTCCTTCACCCCTCCCTTTTCCGCCACAGGCGGGGTCGGGGTTACGGAGCCCTTTGGAATCCTTCGGGGGCCATGTTACTTGTGTAATGCGAAAGCGAACGATTGGAAGTTATGCGCGCCGCACAGACAGCACGGCCGCTTCGCCGTTGATGTCCCAGTCCTTGGCTACGGCATCAGCGGGGGCCTCGCCAGCGGTGAGGCTCAGCGCCAGCACACCCTTTTCGATCATCTCCCGGCCGCTTTCGATGGCGGCAGACAGCTTGTCGCCTGCCTGGAAGGTGACATGGATGCGGTCGGTGACGTCGAAATCAGCATCCTTGCGCATGGTTTGCAGCTTGCTGATGACTTCGCGGACAAAGCCTTCCTGGATGAGTTCCGGGGTGAGGTTGGTATCCAGCACCACGGTGACATCGTGGTCCGTGATGGCCATGAAGCCGGGCTTTTGCATGGGCTCGGTGAGCACATCGTCCTTCTCCAATACCACCTGCGTGCCGTCCAGCTCAAAGGTGACACTCTCGCCCCGACCAAAAGTGTCCACCACATCGTTGCCGTCCATGGTGTTCAGATGCTGGCTCAGCTTGCCCAGAAGCTTGCCGTAACGCGGGCCCAGGGTGCGCAATTGCGGCTTGAGCTTGTAACTGGTGAAGGCGCGGGCATCCTCGGTGAAGATTACCTGCTTGACATTCAGTTCATCCTCCGCCAGGTCCACATATTCGCCATGGAAGGAGGCGCCCTTGACATACAGCGCTTTTACCGGCTGGCGCACCTTCATGGATGCGGCGTTGCGGCAGGCGCGGCCCAATTGCACCACATCGATGAGGGCGGACATCTGCTTCTCCATATCGGGATCGATCAAGGCAGCGTCGTATGCCGGGAAATCGCAAAGATGCACGCTGAGGGGGGCGGAAGTGTCCACGCTGCGGACCAGGTTTTGATACATGCTTTCCGCCATGTACGGTACAAAGGGAGCAATCAGGCGGGAGAGGTTCTCCAGCACGGTGTACAGGGTGATGAAAGCCGCTTCCTTGTCGCCGGCCATACCCTTGCCCCAGAAGCGCTCGCGGCTGCGGCGCACATACCAGTTGCTCAAGTCATCCACAAAATCTGCGATGGCCCTGGCCGGCTCGGTGAGGTGGTAATTGTCCAGCTCATTGCCCACCAGGCGGATCAATGTATGCAGCCGGCTTAAGACCCATTTGTCCATCAGGGACAGCTCGGCCTTATCAAGCGGGTGCTGCTTGGGATCGAAGTTGTCAATGTTGGCATAGAGCACGAAGAAGGCGTATGTGTTTTGCAGCGTGCCCATGAACTTGCGCTGGCATTCGGATACGGCTTCAGCATAGAAGCGGCTGGGCAGCCAAGGCGCACCGCCGGTGTAAAAGTACCAGCGCACGGCGTCGGCACCCTGTACATCAAGCACGGTCCAGGGGTCCACCACGTTGCCCTTGTGCTTGGACATTTTGATGCCGTCCTTGTCCTGCACATGGCCCATGACGATGCAGTTCTCAAAGGGAGACTTGTCAAAAAGCAGCGTGCCGATGGCCAATAAGGTGTAGAACCAGCCGCGGGTTTGGTCGATGGCCTCGGAGATATAGTTGGCGGGGAAGTTTTCCTCAAACTGTTCCTTGTTTTCAAAGGGGTAGTGCCACTGGGCAAAGGGCATGGAGCCGGAATCATACCAGCAGTCGATGACCTCCTTGACCCTTTGCATTTCCTTGCCGCAGACGGGGCATTTCAGTTTGATCTGGTCGATGAAGGGGCGGTGCAGCTCCACATCGTCAAAAGGCGTGACCGCCATATCCTTTAGCTCCTGCTTGGAGCCGATGACGTGCATATGCCCGTCCTCGCACAGCCAGATGGGCAGCGGTGTGCCCCAGTAGCGTTCCCGGGAGAGGCCCCAGTCCACCACGTTTTCCAGGAAGTTGCCCATGCGGCCTTCCTTGATGTTGTCGGGCAGCCAGTTGACGCTGCGGTTGTTGTAAAGCAGGTTATCCCTAAGCGCGGTCATGCGAATAAACCAGGTGGCTCTGGCATAGTACAAAAGTGGCGTGTCGCACCGCCAGCAGAAGGGGTAATTGTGGGTATAGGCAGCCGTTTTGAGCAAAAGGCCGCGCTCCTTGAGATCCTTCAAGATGGCGGGATCGGCCTGCTTCACGAACACACCTTCCCAAGGCGTGCCGGCCACAAATTTGCCCTGGGTGTCCACCAGCTGCACGAAGGGCAGGCCGTTTTCACGGCCCACTCGGGCGTCGTCCTCGCCGAAAGCCGGGGCGATATGCACGATGCCGGTGCCGTCTGTTAGCGTGACATAGCTGTCGCTGACCACATACCAGGCCTTTTCCTTGGGGTTTGCGTAATTGTACAGCGGCTCGTATTCCAAGCCCTTCAGCTTTTCGCCAAGGAAGACAGATTGCACTTGGGCCTCTGCCGCGTCATGCTCACAGAATACGGAGGAAATAAGCGCCTTGGCCATGATGAAGGTCTGACCGTTTACCAGTACGCGGCAGTATTCTTCCTTGGCGTTGACGCATAGGGCCACGTTGCTGGGCAGCGTCCAGGGCGTGGTGGTCCAGGCCAAAAGGTACGTATCCTTTTCGCCCTTGACGGCAAAGCGAACAAAAGCGCTTTGGTCGCTGACTTCTTTGTAGCCCTGGGCCACCTCATGGCTGGAGAGGGCAGTTCCGCAGCGGGGGCAGTAGGGGACCACCTTGTGGCCTTTGTATAACAGGTCACGCTTGGCGATTTCCTTCAGGCTCCACCACACGGATTCAATATAGTTGTCCTCGTAGGTGATATAGGGGTGCTCCATGTCCACCCAGAAGGCAACGCGCTCGGACATCTCCTCCCACTCGTGCAGGTATTTCCAAACGCTTTTTTTGCACTCGGCGATAAAGGGCTCAATGCCGTATGCCTCGATTTGAGGCTTGCCATCCAGGCCCAGATGCTTTTCGACCTCCAGCTCCACCGGCAGGCCATGGGTATCCCAGCCGGCCTTGCGCAAAACGCGCTTGCCCTTCATGGTTTGATACCTTGGGATCAGGTCCTTGATGGAGCGGGTGAGCACATGGCCGATATGCGGCTTGCCGTTGGCCGTGGGCGGCCCGTCAAAGAAGCTGAAGGATTCCGCCGCATGATCCCTGTGGTGGAAGCTTTTCTGGATGACGTCATTGTCCTTCCAAAAGGCGGCGATCTCCTTTTCCCTGGCTGCGAAATTCATGTCGGTGGGCACTTTTTGATACATAATGAACCTCCCGTGTCCATAATCGGCTTATTCGGCGGAGTATAAAAAAACCGCCCCAACTTTTTTTGGGACGGATTGCTCCGCGGTACCACCCAGATTGGCGCAAACGCGCCCTCTTTGCGCAAGCTTTGACGCTTGCGGCCCTGTAACGGGAGCAGCCCGCCCGTGCCTTGGCGCATTGCTTTCGGCCCGGAAACTCCGGGGTGATCCGGCTTGGCTTCCCTTACCGGCCTTCCACCTACGCCGGCTCGCTTGAAAGGGTTTTCTCCAGGCCCGTCCCCATCACGGTTCTTATACTTCATCTATTATATGCAATGTGCATGAAAAGTAAAGAGGTTTTGACAATGCAAAGCAACTTTGAGGAGGTTTGGCCGCGTCAGGGAAAGTAAGGCTGGGCTAACCTGGCATTTTTGGAAAAATACATGCAAATGCGAAAAGAATGTGTTATACTAACAGTTAAATGTTATTTGCGGAGGGAAAAGCGGTGACTGGCTGGCTTATTAAACGATTTGTGAAAAATGCTCAGGACACTGGCAATCAGTCTGTCCGGACAGCTTATGCTACCCTGGGGACAGCGGTGGGAATATGCGTCAACGTTCTTTTGTCCCTGACAAAATTCCTGGTGGGCCTTCTTTCAGGTTCTGTGGCAGTGACAGCGGATGCGGCCAACAACCTGTCTGACGCAGGCGGTTCCGTCGTGTCCATGATCAGCGCGCGCATGGCCCAGAAGCCTGGGGACAAGGATCATCCCTTCGGCCACGGGCGTATGGAGTATATTGGGGCACTGGGTGTAGGCCTGTTTATACTGCTGATGGGTTTTGAATTGCTGAAGGAAGGCATAAGCAATATCATCACGCCATCCACACCGGATTTTACACCGATTACTTTTATCATCATGATCGGAAGTGTGCTGACAAAAGGCTGGCTGTATTTCTTCTACATGAAGATGGGCAAGGCCATTGATTCACAGCCGCTGAAGGCAGCGGGCAAGGATTCTGTTTCCGACGTACTGGCGACAAGCGGCATCCTCATCGGCATGCTCATCGACAGGCTCACCGGAATCCATCTGGATGGATACTTGGGTGTGCTGGTATCCCTGTTTGTTTTGAAAACCGGCTACGGGGTATGCAGGGAGACGGTGGACCGGCTGCTGGGCGCGCAGCCCAGCCGGGAAATGAACGACAAGCTCATCAAGAAGCTGCTTTCCTACGAGGGGATTCTTGGCGTACATGATCTGGTCATCCATGATTATGGCCCGGGCCGCAGCATTGCTTCCGTTCACGCGGAGGTATCGGCCAAGGCGGATATCGTGTCCATCCATGAGCTGATCGATCAAGCGGAACGGGACATATCCAGGGAGACGGGCATCCCGCTGCTGATCCACATGGACCCCATTGTGACCGATGACAAGGCAACCATCGAAACGCAGGCACGGATGGAGGAGTTTCTGGCTTCGCTGGATGCGAGACTGAAGCTTCACGACTTCCGGCGTGTGATGCATACGGACAGGATCACCCTCATATTTGACGTCCTGGTGCCCTCCGGCTGGAAGAACACGGAGGAGCTAAAGGGCAGGATTGAGGCGTTTGCCAGGGAAATTGATATCAAGAACGAGTGCGTGCTTTCCTTCGACCCGGATTATTCCCAGTAATTGGCCTGTGGGGTTTTGCGTGGGGATGCAGGATTTCCAGCCCTATGGCCGTTTAAAAAAGGAAAGCAGGTAAATTGTCGAAATTTGCTTGTTCATGTAGGAGGACTTTTTTATGGCCATTATGAAACGGTTTTTTACAAGGGTGCTGTGCGTGATGCTTGCGGTGCTGTGCTTCGCGGTGCCATCCCAGGCAACGACACAGGAGGAGGAGCCCACCCGGGAAGAGCTGATGGAGCTTTTGGCGGAAACCATTCCTGAAGGGCAGGAGGGGGAACTGAACGAGTACCTGGTGCTGCCGGACGACTATGTGGCACCTCAAACCGATATGTTCCAGATACTGCTCATCGGCACCGACAACTACTCCACCAAAAGCCGCGGCCGAAGTGATACCATCATGCTGGCGCAGCTGGACCCGAAAACAAAAACCATCAAGCTTGTCTCTTTTTTAAGGGACATGTACGTCAAAATCCCCGGCAAGGGCTCCACCCGTATCAACGCGGCCTATGCCTTTGGCGGGCCGGAGTTGCTTTTAAAGACGATGAAAGCCAATTTCGGCATCGAGCCGGATGCCTACTTATCCGTCAATTTCAGCCGCATGGCCGAACTGATTGACGCCATCGGCGGCGTGGAGATCGATGTTTCCAGCCGGGAGCTTTCGCAGCTCAACGGTATACTCAGGACATACAATTCCAAGATGGGCATCAAGCAGAGCGACGGCCTTGTGAAAAAGGCCGGCCTGCAGACGCTGACCGGACGGCAGGCACTGTCCTACAGCCGTATTCGGAAAATCGACAGTGACTTTGAGCGAACCGACCGCCAGCGCACGGTGGTAGAGGCCGCCTTCCACAAGATCATGACGCTGAGCTGGGATCAAATCGGCGAGCTGGTTCTGGACAATATGGACAACGTGGTGACCAATATTTCCGCGGCCGATGCAATCCAACTGATTCCCACGGCTTTGATGGCCAAGGAAGCCACCTTTGAAACCTTGCAGATTCCGGCCAAGGGCGCGTATTCCAGCAAAACGATTTCCGGCATGGCCGTGCTTGTGCCCAGTTTGAAAAAAAACGTGGATGCGCTGAATGATTTCCTGTACGGGGAATAAGAAACGGGCTGACTGATATAAGCAAAAACCGCCTTCATGAAGAGGGCGGTTTTTGCTATGTGGCGCATACACTCAATGGCTGTCCCTTTGATGGATGTACTCCACATATTTGTTATACTCAGTGTCCGTAAGAATCCCGGCTGTTCCGCTGCCAAAGAATGCCACATTGTCAATGGCAAGCCATCTGGACTTCTGACCGTAATGGAAATTGGCAACGCAGTTGCAGCCATAACTGCGGGCCTGGGCAGCAAGCCCACGCTTGACATCGTTCAGGTTTTTTAACTGAGCGCCCAGCACAAAGCTCATATCTACCTGAACCTGCGCTCTGCTCTGCATCTGCGGGACTTCTGTTTCCAGAAAAAGAATCCCATCATACAGCGTAGGATATCCCTTCATCAGGCATCACGTTCCATTACAGCGATAAATTCCTGGCGAGCCACACCAAATCCAGGTACATCGGCAGTAGCACAGCTCACCAGCCGCCACCCTTGCTGTGCGTATGCATTGAGAGCATCCTGCAGCTTTTGCGGGTCAAATTTCCCGGAGAACCATTTGTCTTTCATGGTCAATACAAAGTATTGCTTCATGCCTGGCACCAACCCTTCTTTTTCATTACCGCCATTTTTTTACATTATATGACGGAGATGGAAAAAAGGTCAAGCGTTGTATGAAAGACTTTGTCTTATCAAGGCTTGTTTCCCGCGTTGAGAGACTCAATCTCCGCTTTGCGCTTGGGCGGGTTGCACGAGGGGCAGGGGGTCAGTCTGCCGTATGGATCATTTTCCAGTTCGCCGTAGGTGAAGCCAGTGAGAGGCAGGAATCTGTCCTTTACGCTTTTGCAATACTGATCGCTGTGGTAATACTGGCCGCCATCGGGGTTGTAGTACAGGGAAAGGCTATCTTCGGGGATGGGGATATTGCGGCCCACGTCATCCCATATGAAAACGCGGGTGTTTAATTTCAGGTTGTCCCACAGCCAGCGCATGTTGATGCCTTCGTTGCTTTTTTCCTGTTGGACACGTATGCAGCCGTGACTGGCCTTTTGGCCAAGCACACGCTCAAAGGGGCCGTAATCGCGGTCGCCTGTATCCTCATTCAAAAAGCAGGGGACCTCATGAATCAGTATGCCGCCGTTGATGCGCAGCGCCAGATCGCACCACATGTTGCCCGACCAGAAGCCGCCGGTTCTGCTGACGATCATGAATTCGCCGGCCGGCGTTTCATTGTAAGGCTGCTTGCTGTTGACAAGACCCGTGGAAATTAGAAGCTCGGTGATGATCCGGCCTTCCTGGAAAACGTACATCCTCTGGCTTAGCTTATCCAGCAAAAGGCCGTACTTTTGGTTCGGCTGCTTTGTTTCCAGCTTGGATGATTCGATGTAACCAGTGAAAAAGCCGGCCCAGTTTTTCACCTTGCTGGTGTGAATGGAGCTGGAATAAGCCTCCACCAGCGTCCAGCCGTTGTCCAGCGTTTCCAATACGTGCAGGCCCTGGGAATCACAGGTCACCTCGCCCACGGCCTGGGATTCCTTGCTTGGCTCGGCATACACCTTGACCACCTGACGCTGCTCGCCCTTGACCACTGTCATGGGCTGCATCATGGCTTCCCAGATGGCCGCTTCATCCAGCACGCCCATGGGCAGCTTGAAAAAGCAGGATGCATGGGTGCAGGTGTAGCTGCTGAAATCGGCGGGGGAATGGGCCTCCTCATTGCCGCCGCTGTTCTCCACCTCGAAGGAGGGTTCTGCCGTTACAACCGGCGGAGATGTGATCAGGGCCGGATCAGCCACGATGACGGTCAGGATTTCCCCGTTGGAGGAAAAGCCTGTGGCGTCCGTAAGCTTCAGGCTGATGTTGTAGCTGCCGGCGGGAAGGGTTTGCCCGTTGACCGCGGCGTCCCAGGGGATTTCGTGCGCTCCGGCAGGCAGAAGCGATTCATACAGCGAGACTTCGCCGGAATCCAGCTCCAGCAGCACAGACAGTGTGGCTTCGATGTTCGTTTCCACCTTCAGGTACCAGTCTGTGCCCGGCACGATATGCTCGTCGCTGGGGAAGACGGACAGGATCACCGGCCCCAGGCCGCCGATATGAAAAGGCGCGGAAGCCTCGGCCGTGCCCATTGTCACCTCAAGCTCATACGCGCCTTCGCCAAGCGGGGAGCCGTCGGTTTTTCCGTCCCAGGTCAGATTATTCCTGCCGGCCTTGGCGGGAAAATCCTCCTCCAGAAGCGCGATAAGCGAACCGGCCTCATCCTTGACGAGGATATCGGCATCCCCCGCCAGCGAGGCGGAAAAGCTCAGGCGGACAGCCTTGCCGGGGCGGATCTCAGCCGGCGGCTCGATCCAGGCCAGCTTGCTTTCGCCCCATGCGGAAAAGGATGTGCACAGAACAAAGAAAAACAGAAATGCCGCGGTAGCGGTACGGAACCGTTGCATGACAGACCTCCCAAAATTACAACTGAATTTATCATACAAAAATCGGACGGTGAATGCAACACAGTACATCAAAACAGGGCTATTTTCTATAAATTGTTACATACATGTGCGGATTTGGAGGAATTGCGCGCAAGGCCCGCGCGTGATACAATACACCCATGCGCACAGGAGGGAAATCATGTCACTCACGCTCACGGAAGTCACGCAGGCCCTTACAAGGATGCGCGCGCCCTTTTGTATCAGCGAGTATGATATGCACGCGCTGGCGGCAAGCGCCTTTACGGAGGCGGGCATCCCGTTTTTGCACGAGGAGCGTCTGGCGCCAAGGTGCCGCATAGATTTTCTTGTGGGGAATGTGGGCATCGAAATCAAAAAGGGGAAACCGGAACGCGCCCGGCTTTTGCGCCAGCTGGAAAGGTATGCGCAAAGCCCGCGCATCGGAGCATTGATTGTCCTGGTGGAGCGCGCTGCGGACATCCCGGCGGAAATACACAACAAGCCCTGTGTCGCTTTATCCGTAAACCGTCTGTGGGGGATCGCGCTTTGACAATGCGGGATGAAAACAGAATGGTATCCGACATGCAGGCACAACTGCCTGCTTATTTGCGTCCCGCTGATCAGGAAGGGCATGTGTATGGAACGCTATCTTACAACAAGCGGGCCAGGTGCTGGGTGATCAAGGGAGAGCCCTGCGTGACGGAGCTGGCCAAGCGTCTCTTCCCCGGCAGCGCCGGCCATGGCCGTGGCGAGGCAAGATTCACCGCCCACCGGCGCGTTGTGGGGGACCTTTACTGGCTGATGCTGCGCTACCCGCTTACAGTTAAAACCCAGGACGAAAAGCGCTGGCAGGAGGCGCTGGAGGATGCCAGGGCGTATGCCTTACGGAGGGAAGCAGCCAGACTTCTGCCCGAAACCGCGACTCCGCCGAAAGGGGTATTTGAAGGGGAGCTTCGTCCCTTTCAGCAGCGCGGGCTGGCTTTCCTGTTGCAGAATGACCGGGCACTGCTGGCGGATGAGATGGGTCTTGGCAAAACGGTGCAGGCGCTGGCGTGGCTGTCCGTCCTTAAGCCGTTTCCCGTACTGATCGTTATGCCAGCGCACCTGATTAGAAACTGGGAGGCGGAGACAGGCCGCTTTCTTCGAGTTGCCGGGCGCAGGCCCACGGTGCATATCATCAAAGGGTTAAAGCCGTACCCGCTGCCGCAGGCGGATATATACCTGATGCATTACCTTCTGTTAAGGGGCTGGAAAAAGGAACTGCCCGAGATGAGCTTTGCGGCGGTGATATTTGACGAGATTCAGGAGCTTCGCCACAGCGGCACGGAGAAATACTCCGCGGCCAGCCTGCTTTCCACCTCTTTGGACCGGGTCATCGGCCTGAGCGGTACGCCCATCTACAACAAGGGCGGAGAGATTTGGAATGTGGTGAACATCCTGGATTTCCACTTCCTGGGTGACTGGGAAAGCTTCTCCCGGGAGTGGTGCTACGGCTACGGTAACGCCGTGGTGGTGAAGCCGGAGCTGCTGGGGGAGCATTTGCGCCGGGAAGGGTTGATGCTGCGCCGCACCAAAAAGGATGTGCTGCCGGAGCTGCCGCCCAAGCGGCGGCTGGTGCAGGAGATAGACGCCGACGATGCCGTATACAGAGCGCTCATGCAGCCCGTGCTGGAAAAGCTGCTCTACTGGAAGCAGGATGAAAGCCTCACCGCATCCAAGCGGGCGATCCTGGAGGAACAGATATCCCAGGAGGAGCGCCAGGCCACGGGTCTGGCCAAAGCGCCTTTTGTGTGCCAGTTTGTGAAGGCGCTGCTGGAGGCGGGGGAAAGGGTGCTGCTCTTTGCCCACCACCACAAGGTGATGGATGTTTACAAAAAGGAATTGAAGCCCTTTGCACCGGCCTTTATCACAGGCCGGGAAACAGGCGCGCAGAAAGAGGAGGCCGTCCGCCGCTTCATGGAGGGCAAAACCGACCTTTGCTGCATCTCTTTGCGGGCGGCATCGGGGCTGAACCTGCAAAGGGCCGGCTGCGTGGTGTTTGGAGAGCTGGACTGGTCACCGGCCGTGCACAGCCAGGCGGAGGACAGAGCCCACCGCATCGGCCAGGAGGATTCCCTGCTATGTTACTACCTGGTCAGCCCCGGCGGCAGCGACATGGACATGCAGGAAGCCTTGGGCCTGAAGGTGAGCCAGTTCATGGGTCTGATGGGGGATACGCCGCAAACGCCGGAGGAAGCGGCCCTTGGTGCCGGTATGGCCAGGGTTCATGTGCAGCACCTGGCGGAACGGCTGTACGGCCAAGAACACGAATGTTAAAGTGAGGATTTCAAAATGGCGTTTTTATTCTTGTGCATTATCTATCTTGCCTTTATCAGCCTGGGGCTGCCCGACTCCATGCTGGGGGCCGCCTGGCCGGCCATGCGTGCCACCTGGGGCTCGCCCCTTGGCCAGGCTGGGAGCATCGGCTTTATGGTGGCGGGCGGAACAGTGATATCCAGCCTGTTCAGCAGCCGGGTGATCCGGCGCTTCGGCACGGGCCGGGTAACCACAGTCAGCGTGTTGATGACGGCCTGCGCGCTGCTGGGCATTTCCCTGGCACCCGGCGTATGGTGGCTGTATGTAATGGCCATTCCGCTGGGCCTTGGGGCGGGATCGGTGGATGCGGGGCTGAACGCCTATGTGGCTCAAAACTACAAGGCGCGGCATATGAATTGGCTGCACTGCTTCTGGGGTATTGGCGCCACGCTGGGGCCCGTGATCATGGGCGCGTTTGTGAGCCGGGGGAATTACTGGCAAGGCGGCTACCGCACCGTATCCATGATTCAGTTCGGGCTTGTCCTGCTGCTTTTCCTGTCGCTGCCCCTATGGCACAGGGAGGAAAAAGCGCAGCAGGATGTGCAGAATGCAAGCCGCGGCGGCGCATACCGCGTGCCCGGCGTCAAGTGGACGCTTGCGACCTTCTTTTTATACTGCAGCCTGGAGATCACAGCCGGGCTGTGGTGCGCCAGCTTCCTGGTGGAACTGAAGGGGCTTCTGCCGGCCCAAGGAGCCTGGTGGGCCAGCCTGTTTTACGCCGGGATTACTTTGGGGCGCTTCCTTTCCGGGTTCCTGACCATCAAACTGTCAGGAAAGAAGTTAATCCGGATGGGGCTGCTGCTTGTCCTTTTGGGCGCTGGGCTTCTTTTCCTGCCGGGGGAAACGGCGGCTGTCGGCATAGCGTTCATGGGCCTGGGCTGCGCGCCTATCTTCCCGGCGCTGCTGCACGAGACACCGGCCCGCTTCGGCAAGGAGCATGCGCAGAATTTGATGGGCATACAAATGGCGTTTGCCTATATCGGCAGCACGCTGATGCCTGTGGCGCTGGGTCAGGCCGTGAACTTTACGGGTATCGGTATCTACCCCTGGTTCCTGCTGGGGGCCGGCCTTCTGATCGTCCTTTGCACAGAGCGGGTAAACGCTGCCATCAAAAGAGTGTCATGAATGAATCTCCATTTTTGATTCCACGCCATCAGCAGACTTTGTTGGTGATAGGACCCGGCTTGCGCCGGGTCTCAGACCGTCAATAAACCTCGGGAGGCATCGGAGGGCCGAAGCCCTTCGATTCTAGATCGCAAACCAGCGACATGTGCGGTGGTTTGCGCAGGAATTTCGTAGAAATTCCTTCCTTACCCGAGCAAACGGCCGCAAAATGGCATAGCCATTTTGCAGTGCAGCGAGGGAAAAGCTCAACAAAGTGGCATAGCCACTTTGTTGATACGCTGGGACCCGGCTTGCGCCGGGTTCTTTTTGCATGCGCTGCCTTGCGGCTTCAATCCTGCGTTTTTCAAGCTGAGCGGCAGCCATACCGGCAGCAAGGATAAAGGAGGATAGGGGGATTGTGCCTGTTTGGAAAACCTGATTGTTGTGTATTAAATAATGGAACAAATATCCCATCGGCGGGAGACACTTTATGCTTCCGGCGGCCAGAAGCCGCTTGGTGATAAAAAGGAGGGCGCGCATGAAAAGAATTTTCTCGCTTGTACTCGCTATCGGGCTGGCGCTTGCTCCAATAACGGGCTTGGCCGCCCCCAAAAAAGGGGTAACAACCAAGAATCTTGTTTCCAGGTATGAAAGCGCACTGAAGTTTCTTGGAACCGCGGTTCCTATTGAAAACAAAAAGCTTACCTTGGAATTCGTGAAAAGGGAGGATATCAGGAAGGAGTTTTCCTCAAAAGGCGATGCGGATTGGAAAATCATCGGCATTACCTTCCCATCGTCTGATATGATTGAGGACGTCCTTTTCTGGTTTACAGGCCCTGTAGGGGAATACGCCAGATATGAGCATACTGCATACCTGTCGGCAGTTTCATCAAAAGGCAGTGCGGCCAAAAGACTGGATGATGCGAACAGAATGATTTGGGATATGAATTTCAAATCAGATATGACATTCAATGAAGAAGCATTTCAGGATGGCGTCGGGAAAATCGAAAGAAGCAATTATGTATTTTCCATCTGGGAGCTCGGAGGAGTCACATACTACAGGCTGAAGCATACACAAAGCGAACTGGGGGAGGACTGGAGAAAGCAGCATGGCATCCTTCAGCCAATAGAACTCCCGGCGGATGAGGAGGCTCCTTCAGCAGAGGACAATGCCTACTTGCTGCGGCCTGGTTACTATATTGTTGGAACGGATATCCCGGAAGGATCGTACCGGGTGGAATCCGTTGAGTCTGCCTTTATCTTTGTGTATCAAAGCAAGGGAGGTCCCTTTGTGACCAGTGTCATTTTGCAGGCGGGCGGACAGGAAGCGAGCAATCTCCTGATACTGGAAGCCGGCAACGAGGTGGATGTCGCCCAGAGTGATCTTCGGCTCATACCGTTTGAGGATACCGAACCTGCTGCTCCCTGAGCCTGATTTCGGGCGGAAACGGTTACAAGGCTTCCAAATCCTGCCTGCTTGTGCTAAACTGAGGGTGCCGATATAGTCGGCACCCTCAGTTTGCTTTGTTTAGTATGTTCTGTAGGCCGGATGTAATCAGTTGGGCAGGTTGATGCATATGCAAGGCAGGAAATCGGAGGGGGCAAGGCAAGGGTTGGCGCGCAGCAGGGAGGCGATGGATACGTTGAACTTGGCCGCCACCGTTTCGAGTGTATCGTTTTCCTTTAGGATGTAGGAGGCGGGCAGCGGGCAGGCCTGGTTCACATCCGGAACGCAGATTACCTGGCCGGGAACCAGGTTATCCAGATCCACCTCGGGGTTGGCCACACTCAAGGTATGGCGGTTCAGTCCTGAGTTCAGTTGGAAATCGCTGACGGTCTGCCCTGGCTGCACGGTACGGCGCTGTTCCAGGGGGCATGTAAATACGGGCGGTTCCACTACAGGCGGCTCCACCACAGGCGGTTCCACCACCGGCGGGGTTGTTTCTCCCGTTTCGCCGCCGACAACTCCCGTTTCGCCTTCCACAGGCTTGGGAACGGTGGTCTGGGGTACCTGGGGCAGTTGCTGTGCGCTTTCCACCATGGGAATGCACAGCACATCGCCTACCATAAGCCTCGCGGGGTTGATGTTGGGGTTGGCTGCCATCAGGTCACGGAGGGGAACCCCCAGGCGCTTGCTGATCAGATAATAGCTGTCGCCGCGTTTTACGGTATACTGGTAAGCGCAGGCCGGCGTTGGTGCTGTGGGACCGGTGCTCAGATTCATACACATTCTCCTTTCCAGAATTCTGCTTTATCTTATGCGCCTTGGAAAAAACGGTGCCGTTAGCTCGTTTTAATATGGGAATCGCAAGCACAAGGAAAAATACTGAAGAGGTTATGATCCAATGAGAAAAACGGTTTGCATTATTTTATCGGTTATGCTGATGTTGTTCCCCTTGCTGCCCGCGGCGGCGGACAAAAGCCCCAAACCCACAAGGACGCCCAGACCCACCGCTGCGCCCATGCCGACGCTGGCCCCTTCCTTGGATGTGTGGCCTGTATTGC
Source organism: Bacillota bacterium (assembly GCA_023436585.1). Taxonomy (GTDB): domain Bacteria; phylum Bacillota; class Clostridia; order Christensenellales; family Aristaeellaceae; genus JAEWAH01. The sequence continues at coordinate 24,016 of JAEZIN010000026.1, forward strand.
CCCCGCTGACGGAAGACGGATACCTTTCCCCCGAAGCCAAGGTGGCGGAATTCGTGCACACGGACACGGAGAATGGTCTGTGGCTTTATATTTCCAAAGGACTTCGCATAAAGATCGAGCGGTTCAGCGATCCCAACGTGCCGCTTATATGGTATGAGGCGGACATACGTTCCTCGGGGGAGGATGAGCTGCGCAGTGTGCCGGCTGATCCCAAAAAGCCTGACGGCGCACGCAACAAGCCGGAAACCATCGCCCGCGCAAACCGGCTGGTGTTTGCCATCAACGATGACCAGTTTGTCGCACGAAAGTCGGAAAAGAAAACCATAGGCGTCATCGCAAGAAACGGCAAGGTATATCAAAACGAGACGCCACGCAAAGGCATTACCAGCTTTCCCAACCTGGATACAATGGCCCTGTTTCCCGGAGGTATTTTACGGGTATATGAGAATCGGGAGCATACCGGGCAGGAGTTTATGGATATGGGCGCCACGGATGTGTTCTCCTTTGGCCCGGTCCTTATCCGCGACGGCAAGGAAAATGAAAAGCTGAACCAGATATATCCCAGCAGCATGCAGCCCAGGTGCGGTTTTGGTATGGTGGAGCCATACCATTATGTATGCGTCATTGTGGAGGGCCGCCACAGGGGTGCGGACGGTACGAATTTTCTGTGGCTGGCCAGCCGGATGCGAGAAATGGGTGCCACCCAGGCGCTTAACCTGGACGGCGGCAATACGGCGGCGATTGTGTTCATGGGTGAAAAGCTGAACGCCAACAACAACACGGGACCAGATGCCAATGTCCGCAGCATCAGCGGCATGATTGCCATCGGCACATCGGAGCTGGTACCGGAAAAGTAAGCAAATCCCACGAATCCTCAAAAAAATGGAGTGCTAATGCGTTGGCAGGGTTGCATGCTTTCCCTTCCTGTGCTAAACTGTTCAGTGCCCTCCCCTAAATGAGGGCAGGGCCATGCTGTGCCCATGATTTGGCAGGAGGATGTTTTTTCATGAACCATACCGTCGAGAAGATTTCCGGCAGCAAAGTGAAAATTACTTTTCAAATTCCCGCCGAGGCGTTTGATGAGGCCATGCAAAAATCCTTTTTAAAGAACCGCGGCCGCATCAATGTACCCGGCTTCAGAAAGGGCAAGGCGCCCCGCAAGCTGATAGAGAGCATGTACGGCGAAGGCGTATTTTACGATGACGCCTTTGACATCGTTTTCCCCGAAGCCTATCAGGCTGCCGTCAAGGAAAACGGCCTGCAGCCCGTGGACCAGCCCCAGGTGGACATCGGCCAGATCGGCTCCGGCAAGGAGCTGCAATTCACCTGTGAAGTATACGTACGCCCCGAAGTGACGCTGGGTGAATACAAGAACCTGACCATTGCCACCCATGAGCATCCCGTGTCGGATGAAATGGTGAAGGAGCGCATCGAGCGCGACCGGGAGCGCGTCTCCCGCTTGGTGGATATCACGGACCGGGCCGTGGAGCAGGGCGACACCGTGAACCTGGATTATATGGGCACCGTGGACGGCGTGGCCTTCGAGGGCGGCACCGCCAAGGAGCAGACCCTGGTAATCGGCTCGGGCCATTTCATTCCCGGTTTTGAGGAGCAGATGGTGGGCTTGGCCATTGGCGAGGAAAAGGACCTGTCCATCAAGTTCCCCGAGGAGTACCACTCCAAGGAGCTGGCCGGCAAAGATGCCGTATTCCATGTGAAGGTGAACGGCATCCAGAAGAAGGAACTGCCGGAGCTGGACGATGATTTCGCCATGGACGTCAGCGATTTTGACACCTATGCCGCCTATGAGGCCGATGTCCGCGCCAAGCTTTCTGAAGAAGCGCAAAAATCCCTGGACGTGGAGAGGGAAAACGCCCTCATTGAAAAAGCCGTTGCCAACGCGTCTGTGGACGTTCCCCTGCCCATGGTGGAGGACCAGTTGGATCAAATCGTCCGCGAAATGCAGCTGCGCATGGCCTATCAGGGCCTGAAGATGGAAGATTATTTGAAGTACACCGGCCAGAGCGCCCAGCAGCTCCGCGATATGTACAGGAGCGAGGCGGAAGGCAGGGCGAAGGTGGAACTGACGCTGGAAGCCATCCGCAAGGCCGAAGGCATTGAACCCACCGAAGAAGAAGTGGAAGCTCAAATTGCCGAGCAGGCTAAGCGCGCCGGTCAGGATAAAGAAGAGTATCGGAAAAAGCTGAACGAACGGCAAAAGGAATACCTTCGCGACAACGCCGCCATCATGAAGACCATTGAGCTGATGAAGTCCACCGCTACCTTCGAAGTAGAAGAAGGCCATGATCACGAAGGTCATGAAGGCCACGAGCATCATCACCATTGATTTCCAATAATCGGAAGCCGCCGGTTTTACCCAGGCATAATTTGAACCGGACGGTCATATGATACAGGAGCGCCGCATTCCGCCTGAAAGCCTGGGGGCAACAATTAGGGTTGGAAGCGGCGCCTGCGCAAAAGGAAAAATTACCGGGCAGCGGTTTGCTGCCAAAAGGAGGCAAGCACCATGAGTTTGATCCCAATGGTCATTGAACAATCCAATCGCGGAGAACGGGCGTTTGACATCTATTCCCGGCTGCTCAAGGACCGCATCGTGTTCCTGGGAGGCCCCATCAACGATGACGTGGCCAACGTCGTGGTGGCCCAGCTCCTGTTCCTGGAGATGGAAAATCCCGACGCCGATATCTCGCTGTATATCAACAGCCCGGGCGGTTCCGTTACGGCGGGTATGGCCATCTTTGACACCATGAATTATATCAAGCCCCACGTTCGTACGGTGTGTATCGGCATGGCGGCTTCCATGGGCGCATTCTTGCTCATGGCGGGGCAAAAGGGCAAGCGTCAGGCGCTGCCCAACAGCGAAGTCATGATCCATCAGCCCCTGGGCGGCGCGGAAGGCCAGGCCACCGATGTCGTTATCCGGGCGGAATGGCTTTTGAACACCAAGAAACGGATGAACCGCCTTATGGCCGATTTAACCGGCCAGCCCTTGGAAAAGATCGAACGGGATGTGGAACGGGATCATTTCATGAGCGCCGAGGAAGCCCTAAGCTACGGTATCATCGACGAGATCTACCAGCCGCGGACATCCCGCGCCTAGAGGTAAAAAAATGGCCAAAGACGATTTTACCCCACGCATGCAGCAGAAGGTGCACAAGTGCAGCTTTTGCAACAAGACCCAGGAGCAGGTCCGCCGCCTGGTGGCCGGACCCAACGTGTATATCTGCAATGAGTGCATCCTGCTATGCCAGGAGATTATTGCCGACGACCTGGCCGTAATCGGCGATCCCGCCTCCACCACCATTCCCCGGCCCACGGAAATGAAGCAGGTGCTGGACGAATACGTGGTAGGGCAGGAGAAGGCGAAGCGTTCCCTGTCGGTAGCCGTTTATAACCACTACAAGCGCATCAACGCGCCGCAAAAGCGCGGTGACGTGGAGCTTCAAAAATCCAATATCCTTATGCTTGGCCCCACCGGCTGCGGCAAGACCTTCCTGGCCCAGTCTCTGGCCCGCATTCTGAACGTACCCTTCGCCATCGCGGACGCTACCAGCTTAACCGAAGCCGGCTATGTCGGCGAGGACGTGGAGAACATTCTTCTGCGGCTGATTCAGAATGCCGATTATGACATTCAGGCGGCCCAGCGCGGCATCATCTATATTGATGAAATCGATAAGATCGCCAGGAAGAGCGAAAATCCCTCCATTACCAGGGATGTCAGCGGCGAGGGCGTGCAGCAGGCGCTTTTGAAGATACTGGAGGGCACCATTGCCAGCGTTCCGCCCCAGGGCGGCCGCAAGCATCCGCATCAGGAGTTTATCCAGATCGATACGACGAATATCCTCTTCATCTGCGGCGGCGCGTTCGACGGGATCGCTCCCATCATCGAAAACCGTATCGGCAAAAAGACGCTGGGTTTCGGCGCTGAGCTGCATCAGAAGGACAATCCCGACATGAGCCGGGTGCTGCACCAAATCAGGCCGGAAGACCTGATGAAGTATGGCCTGATTCCCGAGTTCGTAGGCCGTTTGCCCATCGTGGTTACCCTGGATCCGCTGGATGAGGAAGCGCTGGTGAAGATTCTCACCGAGCCCCGCAACGCATTGGTGAAGCAGTATGCCAAGCTCATGGAGCTGGACGGCATCACCCTTGAGTTTGAGGAGGAAGCGCTGAAAATCATCGCCCAGAAGGCCATTCAGCGCAAGAGCGGCGCACGCGGATTGCGGTCCATCATTGAGGACATCATGCTGGACACCATGTTCGAACTGCCGGTCCGCAACGATGTGAACAAGTGCGTAATCACCGCCGAGTCCATGAAGGAAGGCGGCAAGCCCAAGCTAGTGGAAGGTGAGCCCCGCAAGCGCAAACCGCGCACGCAGCGGACCATCCCGGAGGCTGAGCCCAGCGCCCAGCCGGAACCGAGTGTATCCTGATTTGACGAGGCCGTCCCAATTGTTTGGGGCGGCCTCTTTATATGAGGCAGGATATTCCACAATGCAATAATTCACCAAGTATTCCCATACGGCGTCCCGGACATGAATGGCACCGCCGTCCAGCCGGTTCCCAGAAGCTGCGGAAACGAGGCCCATGCCGGCTGCAGCATCAAGCTGGCCGGAGCTTTTTATGCAAAGAGCATGAATCTCTTCCTTCATACATGTTGTTTGGTACAAAATGCAATCAGGGAGCGAAGAAAGTCTTTGAAATTAGCATCATGCACTTTCTGTATGACGGCTGCAATCCCTTTGGCATTATTGGCAAGCATGAGCAAATGAGGAAAATGGAAGGGAAAAAGTTGGGTTCTTTTCCCATGCCTTCTCATGTCACATCTGGCGGAATAGTGCCAATTTTGCACGGAAATGGGCACGCCGCCAACCACTCCCACACATGGGCGACCTTCCTTTTTCGCATCCTAACGCTTAGAAACAGGACAAAGGGAGGGCTTTTTGTTGGTGAATTTTTTGCTCCTGGGCATACAATTGCTGGTATCGGTGGTGGTGGGCGTCTTCTTTTTCACGCAGCTTAGGCAGCAGAAAAAGGCACAGCCCGCCGTGCGCCGGGAAAGCAACCGTGAGATGGAAAATCTTCAGCGCATGCGCAGCATCCGCTTGTCCGAACCGTTGGCGGAAAAGGTACGCCCCGTAAAGTTTTCGGATATTATCGGCCAGGGCGAAGGCATCAAGTCTTTAAAGGCCATCCTTTGCGGCGCGAATCCCCAGCACGTGATCATTTATGGACCTCCGGGCATCGGCAAGACATGCGCCGCCCGCCTGGTATTGGAAGCGGCCAAGCATACCCGCGGCACACCGTTTGCGCCAAACGCTCCCTTTATTGAAATGGACGCCACCTGCGTGCGCTTTGACGAGCGGGCCATCGCCGATCCGCTGATTGGCTCCGTGCATGACCCCATCTACCAGGGTGCCGGCCCGCTGGGCGTGCAGGGCATACCCCAGCCCAAGCCCGGAGCCGTTTCGAAGGCCCACGGCGGCGTGCTGTTCCTGGATGAGATCGGGGAGCTGCATCCCATTCAGATGAACAAGCTGCTGAAGGTGCTGGAAGACCGTAAGGTGATGTTCGAGTCCGCCTATTATAATGCGGATGACACAAGCATCCCCCGGCACATCCACGAAATATTCAAGCGGGGCATGCCGGCGGACTTCCGCCTGGTAGGCGCTACCACCAGAAGCCCTTCGGATATTTCCCCGGCGCTTCGGTCCCGGTGCATGGAGATATACTTCCGCGCCCTGGAGCCGCAGGAGATTGCCGACATCGCGGCCAATGCCGCCAAACGGGCCGGCTACGAGCTGGACAAGCGTGACTCTGTGCTCATTGGGCGCTATGCAGCCTGCGGCCGGGATGCCGTCAACATCGTGCAGATGTGCGCCGGCCTCGCGCAGTTGGAAGAACGGATGGTGATCACGCGGCAGGATGTGGAATGGGTCATCCATTCCGGACATTATGCCGCCAGGCCTGATCCCATCGCCATCAAGGAAAACAGGATAGGCTGCATCCACGGCCTGGCGGTATTCGACAGCCACCAGGGCGCGCTGATGGAAATTGAGGCCGCGGCGCAAAAAGGCAGCGGCAAGGTGACGGTGACAGGCATTGTGGAAGAGGAAGAATTGGGCCAGGAAGGCCACCGCATGCGGCGCAAGTCCACCGCCAAAGGTTCTGCGGAAAACGTGATGACGCTGTTGCGCGCCATGGGCTATCCCGTGGATACCATGGATATCCATATCAACTTCCCGGGCGGGGCGCCTGTGGACGGCCCATCCGCCGGCGTAGCCATGGCCGTGGTGGCTGCCAGCGCCATGACGGGAAGGCCGGTGGACGGCTCGCTGGCCGTGACCGGCGAGGTCTCCGTGCGCGGCCGGGTGATGCCGGTGGGGGGCGTGCCTCAAAAGGTGGAAGCCGCGCGCCGGGCCGGGCTTTGCAAGGTGCTTGTGCCCAGAGAAAACAGGCTGGAGCGCTTTGACGCGGCCGATATGGAGATAGATGCCCTGGATACCTTGGAAGAAGCGCTGGATAGGATGCTCCTGCCTGGGGACTGGATCACTTCCCGCCCCGCCAGGGAATGGCCCGTGCCTGTTTTGCAGGAGAAGGCGGCGGCCAGCGGGCGTAGCGAAAAAGGCGAGAAGCCGGCAATCGGCCACGCGTCCGGCCTGGAGGAAAAGGCTTGAGGAACGAGGGAGCGTAAGGACTGGGGAAAAGCGCCGTATGGAAGGATGATTATGTGGCAGGGTTCCTGAGTGAAGGATGATTCCATGCTGCAATGCGCTGAAAAAAAGACACAACAGGCATTGCTTGCGGAAAGATGGCTCAGGACACCCTGCCCATGGAATACCTTCCCTTTGCCGGTGTGTGAAAGCATGCGCCATGGTTGCTTTTCTTCCCATGAATTGTTATAATAGGGAACTCGTACAGCTTTGCTTCAGGTAACCGGAAGGCACGCGATTTTTGCAGGAAACGCAAAAATAGTGATGCCCGCCAGGATTACCGTACATGGATATGGGTATATATATGTACATAGAGCCATGCCATACGGGCTTTCCCATAGCGTTAAGGAGGAACTGATATGCCAAGAACAAAAAAGACGCCGCTGATCCGCCTGCCGGTCCTGCCGCTTCGCGGATTGATGGTTTTCCCTCATATGGTATTGCATTTTGATGTGGGCCGGGCGCGAAGCGTAGCCGCGCTGGAGCAGGCCATGCTGGAAGATCAGCAGATTTTCCTGGTAGCCCAAATGGATGCCGATATTGATGAACCGTCTCTATCCGACCTGTGCAGGGTTGGCACCATCGCCCATGTGAAGCAGGTGCTGAACCTGCCCGGCGACAGCATCCGCGTGCTGGTGGAGGGCAGGCAAAGGGCCGTGCTGGAAGCAGTGGTGGAGGAAGACCCCTACATGGCCGCCGACGTGCGCCCCGTGGCGGAACCCGAAAAGGAAGAAAATCTGGAATTGCAGGCGCTGGTTCGCACTACCCATGAGTTTTTTGAAGAATACGCCAAGGCCAGCATGCGCATATCTCCGGAGACACTGCGCTCCGTCAACGACGTGGACAAGCCCGACCAGCTGGCGGATATCATCGCGGCCAACGTGCTGACCCACCTGGAGGACCGTCAGCAGATTCTGGAAGAAGTGAACGTAGCCAGGCGGCTGGAGACGCTGTGCGGCATCCTGGCCCGGGAGACGGAGCTGGCCGCCGTGGAAAAGCAGGTTCAGGCCAGAATCAAGAAGCAGATTGAAAAAAATCAGAAGGATTATTACCTACGCGAGCAGATCAAGGCCATACAGACGGAGCTTGGCGACAAGGAATCCACCGACGTGGAGGACCTGAAGGACAAGGCCGCCCGCACGGACCTCAACCAGGAAGCGCGTGACAAGGTCAACCGCGAACTGGAGCGCCTGAGCCGCATGGCTCCTGGCACGCCGGAGATCGGCGTCAGCCGCACGTATGTGGAGTGGATTCTGGACCTGCCCTGGGGCAAGACAACCCCGGACAACCTGGATTTGAAGCGCGCCCGCCGGATTCTGGCTGAGGACCACTACGGCCTGGAAAAGGTAAAGGAGCGCGTGGTGGAATACCTGGCGGTCAGGCGCATGAAAAACGACATGCGCGGCCCTATCCTGTGCTTTGTGGGCCCTCCCGGCGTAGGCAAAACCTCCATCGTCCGCTCCATCGCCAGGGCCGTGGGCCGCAAGTTTGTGCAGATGTCCCTGGGCGGCGTGCGGGATGAGGCGGAGATCCGCGGTCACCGCCGCACCTATATCGGCGCCATTCCGGGCCGCATCATCTCCAGCATCAAGCAGGCCGGTACGCTGAACCCGGTATTTCTCTTTGACGAAATCGACAAGATGTCTTCCGATTTCAGGGGCGACCCTGCCTCCGCGCTGCTGGAGGTATTGGATGCCGAACAGAATAACGCCTTCCGCGACCATTACCTGGAGCTGCCCTTTGACTTGAGCAAGGTAATGTTCATCACCACCGCCAACACGGTGGATACGATTCCCGCCCCGTTGCTGGATCGCATGGAGCTCATCGAGGTGCCCAGCTATACGGAGGAGGAAAAGCTTCAAATTGCCAAACGGCATCTTTTGCCCAAGCAGATCAAGGAGCACGGCCTCCAGCCCAAATCTGTCAGGATGGGGGATGCGCCCCTGAGGCTGGTGATCGAAGGATATACCAGGGAAGCCGGTGTGCGCCGCCTGGAGCGGGTTTTGGCCCGCGTCGTCCGCAAGGCCGCCGTGCAGATGCTAGACACGGGATCACAGGAAGTGCATATGACACCTTCTTTGGTGAAGGAGTACCTGGGCGCCCAGCGCTACCTGCGCGATTTGCCGGAGAAGGAGCCGCGGGTAGGCGTTGTCAACGGCCTTGCCTATACCACGGTGGGCGGCGAGCTGCTGGCGGTGGAATGCACCATCATGCAGGGTGCCGGCGGCATCCAATTGACCGGCCAATTGGGCGATGTGATGAAGGAAAGCGGCCGCGCTGCGCTGTCCTGGGTGCGCGCCCATACGCAGATGCTGGGTCTTGCCCCCGATTTTTACAAGCAGGATGACATACACATCCATGTGCCGGAAGGCGCGGTGCCCAAGGATGGTCCGTCTGCTGGTGTCACCATGACTACCGCGCTGGTATCGGCGCTCACCGGCATACCCGTCCGGCAGGATATCGCCATGACCGGCGAAATCACGCTCCGTGGCAGGGTGCTGCCCATCGGCGGCCTGAAGGAAAAAACGCTGGCCGCCTACAGGGCGGGCATACGTACGCTGATCATCCCCAAGGATAACGAAAAGGACCTGGAAGAAATTCCTGCCCACGTTTTGAAGCTCTTCCGGGTGGTGAAGGTATCCACCCTGGATGATGTGCTGGCCGTAGCGCTGACACAAAAGCCGGTGCCCTACAAGCCTGCCCCCGAGGCGGTGAAGCCGGAGGTACCTGCGGATATTGATATGTCAAGCACTTCCGGCCCGGTGGTCAGGCCCGATGTGCGGGCAGGGGTATAGCATGGAAATCAACCGTGCGGAATTTGTCGTGAGCCTGCCTGGGTATAACTCATTTCCGGGGGAGGGGCTGCCCCAGATTGCCGTGGCCGGCAGGAGCAACGTGGGCAAAAGCTCGCTGATTAACTGCCTGTGCCGAAGGAATGCTTTGGCAAAGACCAGCTCCACCCCGGGCAAGACCAGGCTCATCAACGTATTTTTGATCAACGAAGCCTTCCATCTGATCGATCTGCCGGGCTATGGCTTTGCCAAGGTGGATAAGGGGGAAAAAGTGCGCTGGGGCAAGATGATGGAGGGCTATTTTACCGCCGCACCCGCCTTGAAGCACGTTTTCCAATTGGTGGACATCCGTCACGAACCTTCCGCGGACGACCTGGACATGAACGGCTACCTTCGGGCGATGAACATCCCCTTTACCGTGATCGCCACAAAGGCCGACAAAATCAGCCGCGGTGCCCGCATGAAGCATATCGCTCCCATCTGCCGCGCGCTTCTTGTGCAGCCCTGGGAAATCATCCCGTTCTCCAGTGAGTCCAAAGCCGGGCGGGAGGAGCTGCTCAAAGCGCTGGAAGGTATACTGATGCCTTCCTCATCCTCCACACTTATGACGGAGAATATATCTGTTGTGGAATAAAATATTCCTGCCCTGGAAATGATTCCGGGGGAGCAGCGAGGGGGCCGAGGCTCCCTCGTTTGCAATCGTCTCCTCCGGCTCTTAAGGAGGAGCGTGCAAACCGCAAGAATGCCTGCAAGCGCGCACGCGCTTGCAGGCATAGGCATAGCATGGAGTAGCCCCAGGAAGGCTTTTATGACAGGAGGAGTATTCCATGCGGCTTGCAGAAGCCATTCGGCAGCCTGCGTTATTGCGCAGCGAAGCAGTATTGCTGCCTGCCCTGCCTACGGAAAACGTCCGGGCGGCGCTTTCTCAGGTCAGGTCCAAAGATAAGAACATCCGGGTTGATGACGCTTCCTTCCAGCCTGTGGTTCCGGCTATGTCTACCAATGTCCGGGCGGGCAAGCAAGTGCAGATGATGAACGCCACTGGCTCTATGGCCGGCCGTGCCGTTTTGCAGCAGGTGGGCGCTCCATACGGAAACGCCGTTCCCAACATCCGGCAGAACGTGCGCTTCCCCGGCAGTTACGCCAATGCGGCTTCCGCGCAGAGAAAGGCCGCCGCACCGGGAGTGATCGTGGGTACGGATACCATCGGGACATGAAAAAACGGCCCGATCCGCCCCGGAAAGGTTTCCCTTTTCCGAGGGCGGACGCGGGCCGCGGTCCGAATTACCGTACGAAGATCTGGGTTACATACACGAAGCCGTTCTTGTCAAGGCATACGCCGATGCCCATTTTGGTCCACTGGCTGCCCAGGATGTTCCTGCGGTGGCCGTCGCTGGACATGAAGGCGGCCTGCGCCTTGGTGACGTTGGAGTGATGGGCGATGTTCTCGCCCCAGCCGGAGAACTTGTATCCGTTGCTGCGGAGAAGGTCGCCGGCGTTGCCAAGGGTGGGGGATTCATGGGCAAAGTAATTGTTTTGAAACATGTCCGTGGATTTGATGCGGGCGATCCGGCAGAGCTCGGGGTCCAGGGTCAGGGCGGACAAGCCGTTATTGGCCCGATCCTGGTTGAGTAAATTTGCTGCCAGCTGCTCTTGCGCAGAGACGGAAACAGGAGTATAATTGTCGGGCGCTGTAGGAGTGGGCGTGGGCTTCGCCGTTGGGGTCGCCGTGGGCGCTGCGGTGGGAGCCGTGGTAGGCGCTACTGTGGGAGCTGCTGTCGGTGCCGCGGTGGGAGCGGTTGTCGGCACGGCAGTGGGAGCCGCCGTGGGAGCCGCAGTAGGCTTCGGTGCCGGTGTCGAGGCATTGGGGCAGGGTTTGCCCGAGGGATTGTAGTCAACAATCCACATGATATCTTTGCTTCCACCGGATCCTGTGGCGGGGCGGGGAGTCGGCTGAGCTGCATTGCCGCCATTTCCGGCGGTACCATTGGGAACGGGTGTGGCCGTTGCCTTGCAGGGCGGTGTGTTCACAATATACCAACCGGAGTAACTAAATTGCGAGGTTGGTCTGCTGGCTCCAAGGGCAGTGCTGGCCGTCAATATGACGATCAGAACAAGGACGGCTGCGATTTGCTTACGGTTCATGAGACACCTCCTAATTGTTACGACTTTGTGTCGCTCGAGTAATGTAAGCGTAATATAGATTTCAAATATGTTCAACAAAATTGGCAGGAAACTGGCAAGGAAATATCAGCCAATCTGTCTAATACGAAGTACACGCCCGCAAAATTAAGGAGGACATCATGATGAATTTGGTGAAATGCCCGCGCTGCGACCTGAATTATATACAGGAAGGAGAAAAATACTGCAAAGTATGCCTTCGGGAAATGAAGGGCGAACAGCCCCGCGAGGAACTGGAGCTCTGCTCCGTATGCAACGAGGCTCCTGCGCTGCCCGGCAAGGATGTTTGTCTTTTCTGCCTGAAGGAGCTAAACGGAAGCGGGCATGACGATGACGGCGATTCTCCAGAGATCATGGATGAGGCCAGCCTGACCATCGATCCCGTGAGCACAATGGATGAAATCATTCCGGAAGTGGATGAGGATATACCGGAGCGCGAGTTTGGGGAGATCGAAAGCGAGCTTTCCCTGGAGAGCGTGCGCGAGGATGAGGAAGAGGAGCAGGACGACGACGAAGAGGAAGAGGAAGAGTAATCCCGGCCTGTTTGCAGGAAGAGGCGGATGGCGCAGGGCCTTCGTTTGAAATCGTCTGTGCCGGCTTGGCCGGCATGAAAAATGCGAAGCAAACATGCCTTACATGTTTTCCTGAACGTATATTTGGCGCACCGGTCCGCGTTTTGCGGGCCGGTGCGCTGGAATACGGGGGGATTTCGCAAAGCTCGAAAAGGAAAGTATATCGCTTTTTGAAAAGGGAGGAAGCATGACCATCTATGCCATTGGTGATCTGCACCTGCCCGGCGGGGACACAAAGCCCATGGATGTCTTCGGAAGCCAATGGGAGAATCATTTCGAAAGAATTGCGGCGGACTGGCGCAGACGCGTTACCCCTGACGATATTGTACTGCTGCCAGGGGACATCAGCTGGGCCATGCGTTTGGAGGACGCGCTGCCGGACCTTATGGCCATCCATGAGCTGCCTGGCAAAAAGGTACTGCTCCGGGGCAATCACGATTACTGGTGGGGGACCATCACCAGGCTTCGGGAAGCGCTGCCCAAGGGCATGTATGCCCTTCAAAATGATTCCCTCGTAATCGGTGATTACGTGATCTGCGGCACGCGCGGATGGGTCCTGCCGGGGGAGGCCGGGCTTTCGCCCGAGGATATGCGCATATACCAGCGGGAGCTGATGCGCTTTGAGATGTCGCTTCAGGATGCCCATCGGAAGGGGCCCGACCTAAAAAAGCTGGCCATGCTGCATTACCCGCCCTTCAACGAGCGGAAGGAGCCGTCTGGCTTTACGGAGCTGATGGAACGATATGGCGTCGGGGATGCCGTATACGGCCACCTGCATGGCCCCGGCTTGAAGAGCGGCTATACGGGTCTGTGGCGGGGAATCCGCTGTTATCTGGTTTCCTGTGACGGACTTGACTTTACCTTGATGAATATCACGGAGGCGGCGGCCCAAATGGGCTAAAGGCTATATTTGGAAAATTAATCTTTTAGCGGGCTTTGTAAGAAAATATACGGATATTTTTCATTTATTTTTCACAATAAATCGTATATATTGCCGAATCTTCTGAATTCCGCTGCGCCTGGGCATTGCTCAGGCGCTTTTTTTGTGCTTTTCCAGAGAGAAATACGAACATAATTTCTCAAAAGTTCTCTTTTTGTTACGAATATATGAATTTGAAGTAGAAAAAAATATTGCACACAGGAATTGACGAGGTTCAAAAAGTGGTGCATAATGGTTGCACATCCCTAAAAGTGGTGCAAAGTGGTGGGCAAGGAGGTGGAGTTGTGGCGGACGAGGAGAAAGGCATGCCGGGTGACAGAACGGATGCATCTTCGCCGGAAGCGGAAAACAAGCCGGTCCAAGCCGTGAACGAGCACGCGGACGCGCCTGAGGACGCTTTTTTCGGCAGTTACGACCACGCCATCGACGGCAAAGGCCGCATCATCATCCCCTCCGACTATAGGGAAAACCTTGGCCAGCAGTTCACCATCGGCCCCACCAGGGATCAAAAAGCCATCGCCCTTTATCCCAGGCGTACCTGGCAGGCATTGCTGAAGGAAATGTCTGATATCAGGCGTCTCCACGGCAACAAGCCCAAGGTGCAGGTTTACCTGAACCGGTTTTTTAAATTCAGTTATCCCAATGTGGAGAGCGACAATCAGGGAAGGCTTCTTCTTCCTGCCAAGCTGCGCCAGGAAATGCTTGGCGACGCCAGGGATGTGGAAATCAGCGGCGTGCAGGATCATATCCGCATCGTCACCAGCGAGAAGGCGGCGGAAGAGGACCGCTACTACAAGGAGAACGAGGACGACATTCTGGAGTTTATGGGCAGCCTGGAGGTTTAGCCTGTTCTAAACCGGGCCTGAGGGGGATAGGATACGTATGACAAGCGCCATTGGCATGAATCGTGCTGGTAAGGGCAGGTATGCTCAGGTAGGTGTGTGCAGCGGCAGCGCATGCAGGATGACTGTGCGCCCTAACGTATTGCTTCCCTTTGGTGATCTGGATGAAAACGACATGCCAGCCCCCTTAAGGCGCCCTGTCCGCCGGGCCCCGCGCACAGCAGGATCCGCCCCGGTCACGCCCCGCCATGAGCGCCCTGTACAGCGCGGCGTCTCCTTTACCGCGGCCCTGTACATTGTGGGCTTTTTCGTGTTTGTACTTGGCATCATCACGCTGGTGAACACCAGCAGGATGACGGAAAAGTCCAAAAGCGTCAGCTCCCTGCGGGCCCAGATCGAGGCCGGACAGAAGGAAAACAACGAGCTGGCCATGCAATTGGATGAAAAGGCGGACGGGGCAAAAATCTGCTACGCCGCCGCCCGTGAACTCGGCATGGTATCCGCCGAGGGCGCGGATGTGGTATACTTAACCGCTCCCTCAACGCGCAGGGAAACCCAAAGCGTCCAGTCCGCCATCCCCCAGGCGCGCACTGGCATCTATGCCACATTGTTCGGCTTCATGGATTAGGCAAATTATGCCTGTCCCGGAGGCTGGCCGGGGGGATGAAAATTGTATCCCGAACTTTTGATCCGCAAAAGACTGCTGCTGCTGACTTGCGTTTTTGTGCTGCTGTTTGTAACGGTAAGCGTACGCATCGGCAGCCTGACCATTTTTCAGGCAGAATCCCTGACGGCCCGGGGCGTGAGCCAGTGGACCAGGTCCGGCGCGGTGGCCGCCAGGCGCGGGAGTATCGTGGACCGGCTGGGGCAGACGATTACGCTCAGCACCACGGCCTACATCGTCTGCGCTAACCCGCAGTTGGTGAAGGACCCGGAGGCCATGCTGGACATCCTTTGTCCGCTGCTTTCCATCAACAGGGAAAACGCGCTGAAAAAAATCACGGACAAAACCAAGGCCTCGGTGATATTGAAGAGGCAGGTCAGCCGCGAAACCGTGGATGAGATCCGCAGCCTGATGGCGCAGCAGGAGAATCTCAAAAGCAAGGTGCTCCAGGGCATCAGCTTTGATGAAGATACCATGCGCTGGTATCCCAAGGGCTCATTCCTGTCCCAGGTGCTGGGCCTGACCAATGTGGATAGCGTGGGCCAGTCCGGGCTGGAACAGCAGTATGATACGCTGCTGAAGGGCCGTGCGGGGGCCTTTGTCCATGAGGTGGATGCCAGGGCGCGCATGCTGCCCGACGGACAGACGGCCTATATCGAGCCGCAGGCCGGCAATACGTTGAAGCTCACCATCGACAGCACCATACAGGGCTTTTGCGAAAAGGCCATGCGGGAATGCTTCGAGGTGAACGATGCCAAGGGTGTACATGCCATCGTCATGGATGTGAAGACGGGCGCCATACTGGCCATGACGACAAAGCCCGATTATGATCCCAACAACCCGCCCAGGGATGCCATTGATATTCTGAACCAACTGATGCGCATCCATATCATCAGCAACGTCTACGAGCCGGGCTCCACCTTCAAGATCGTCACCGCGTCCGCCGCATTGGACAGCGGCGTCACCAATCCCGAGGACAGGTTTTACTGTTCCGGCAAAATTACGGTGGACGGCGATACCATCCGCTGCTGGGGCAATCCCCACGGCGCGGAAAGCATGCGGGAAGCGCTTCAAAACAGCTGCAACCCGGTGTTCGTGGAACTGGCCGTGCGCATGGGCAAGGATACCTTCTACAAGTACCTGAAGTCCTTCGGCCTGGGCGCGCCTACCGGTATAGATTTGCCGGGTGAAGCATCGGGCATACTGATTAACAGCCGGTATGTAAAAACGGTGGACATCGCCCGTATCGGTTTTGGGCAGAGCATTGCGGTAACGCCCCTGCAGCTGATTACGGCGGCTTGCGCGGCGGTGAACGGCGGAAGGCTTCTAAAGCCGTATCTGGTGTCTGAAATCCTTTCTCCGGATGGCGAGGTCCTCCAGCGCAACGGCGCCCAGGTGGTAGCCAACCCCATCAGCCCGGAGACATCCGCTACCATGCGGGAGCTGCTGGAAAATGTGGTGGTGAACGGGGGCGGCAGGAATGCCGCCATCACCGGGTACCGCATCGGCGGCAAGACCGGCACAGCCCAGGTGTACAAGGACGGCAAGATCGTAAGGGACGTGCACATCGGCTCGTTCCTGGGCATCGCCCCGGCAGACAATCCGCGCTTTGCCATACTGGTGGTGGTGGATGAGGCCCACGTTCCGGTGGATTACGGCGGGACCACGGCGGCCCCCTTTGCCAAGCAGGTCATGGCCGATACTTTACGGTACCTGGGCATCGCCCCGTCAGATCCCAAAGCCACACCGAGGCCGGAAGTGACGGTACCGGATGTCAGCGGTAAATCTCTCATGGACGCGAAAAAGGCGCTTGGGGAATTAAAGCTGATTTCTGTGGACGACGGGCAGTCGGATACGGTGACAGGGCAGATGCCCGCAGCGGGCACCACCCTTCCCCAAGGCAGCCAGGTGATGCTGTACACCCAGCAGGATGTAGCGCTGACACCCATGGACCTGGTTCAAGTACCGGACGTATTCGGGCTTTCCATGGCCGAGGCCGGCAGGCTGCTTCGAATGAGAAACCTGGAAATGGAGATTGCCGGAAGCGGCCTGGCGGTATCCCAATCGCCCGCGGCAGGCGAATATGTTGCCCCTGGAACAATCATTACGGTGCAGTTTCAGATGCCTGGCGGATAACGTTCAAGTAAAGCGTAGCGGAGGGACACAAGATGATATTGGAAGCGTTGCTTGCCGATTTGCCCTATTTGCTGGACACCAGCGGGGACAGAACGGTGGATATCGCGCAGATCACCTCCAACAGCCGAGAAAAGGTGGAAAAGGGGCTGTTCTTCTGCATTTCCGGGGCGCGCTTTGATGCGCATCAGTTTGCGCCCCAGGCCTTGGCAAACGGCTGTGTAGCCCTGGTGGTGGAAAGGTTCTTAAAGGACATTTCCGTTCCGCAGGTATTGGTGTCCAACAGCAGGGCAGCCATGGCCCGCATGGCTGCCGCCTTTTACGGCCATCCGGCCAGGCAGATGAAACTGGTGGGTGTTACCGGTACCAAGGGGAAGACAACCACCAGCTATCTTCTCAAGGCCATCATGGAGCAGGCGGGATACAGCTGCGGTCTCATCGGCACCACGGGCAACATGATCGGCAGCCGCAAGCTGAAAAGCGACCTGACTACGCCTGATCCCATCGAGCTGCATGCCACGCTCAGGCAAATGGCCGATGCGGGCGTGCAGGTGGTGAGCATGGAGGTTTCCGCCCACGCTTTGGACATGCACCGGCTGGACGGCCTTGTTTTTGAGGCGGCCTGCTATACGAATCTTTCCCAGGATCATTTGGACTATTTCCATACCATGGAACGTTATTTTGAAGCCAAGAGGCAGCTTTTCACCACCGGCATGGCCCGCAACGCATCCTTCAACGCGGACGAGGACACCACGCCCAACATGCTCAGGGATCTGAAAATCCCCTATATCACCTACGGCATATGTGCCACCGCGGACCTGTACGCCAGGGATATTGAGATCAGCGAGGAAGGCGTCCGCTTTGATTTGAAGCTTAGGGATATGCACAACATCACCATCAACCTGAAAATGACGGGGATGTTCAACGTCTACAACGCCATCGCAGCGGCGTCCCTGGCCATGATCCTGGGGGTCTCGGCGGAGGATATCAAGCAGGGTTTGGAGAGCGTGAAGGGCGTGCCGGGCCGCATTGAGATGCTGCCCACCAATACCCCGTACAAGGTTATACTGGACTATTCCCACACGCCGGACGCGCTGGAAAACATACTCACCACAGTCCGGGAATTCGCCAGGAAGCGGGTCATCGTCGTCTTTGGCTGCGGCGGCGACAGGGATCACGGAAAGCGGCCCATCATGGGGGAGATCGGCGGCAGGCTGGCGGATTACTCCATACTGACCAGCGACAACCCCAGAACGGAAGACCCCAATGCCATCCTTGCCTCGGTGGAGGAAGGCATCCAAAAAACGCGCGGCAAGTATACCGTAATCGAGAACCGCAGGGATGCCATCAAGCACGCCCTGGAATCCGGCAGGGAGGGCGACATTATTATCCTGGCCGGCAAGGGGCATGAAACGTACCAGGAGATCATGGGCGTCAAGCGGCCGTTTGATGAAAAAGTGGTGGTGGCGGAGCTGCTGGAAGAAATGCGCGGATAAAGCCTTGCGCGTAACACGAGGAGGAATTTTATGCAAAGGATGATTCTGGCGCTACTGGCCGCCTTTGCGTTACTGCTGGTTTTAGGTCCACGGGCGCTGCCCCTGCTGCGCAAGCTGAAGTTCGGGCAGACGATTTATGAATTGGGACCCCAAACCCATAAGACAAAGCAGGGCACGCCCACCATGGGCGGGCTTTTGATTGGGTTCGCCACCGTGGCCGCCGCCCTTGTCTTGCACCAGGGGCAGTGGTACAGCCTGTGGGATTTTTCTTTGGCCGCCTGTGTCCTGGCCCTTGGCAGCATGGCCATCGGGTTTGCGGATGATTATATCAAGGTGGTAAAAAAACGCAGCCTCGGCCTTACCCCCTGGCAGAAGATTGCCGGCCAGGTGATTTTGGCCGCGGGCTTTTCTGTGTATTGCTACTATCATCCGCAGGTGGGCAGCAAGATTTGGGTGCCCTTTTTCAATGTGGAATGGGACCTGGGTCTTTTCTACATTCCCCTGATGACGCTGGTGGTGATATTCATGACCAACAGCGCCAACCTGCAGGATGGGCTGGACGGACTTTTGTCCACCGTGACGGTAATAGGCAGCGCGGCCTGGGGGCTGATGGCTGTATTCCTTCTGCCCACGGTGGCCGTGTTCAGCAGCGGTATGTACGGGGACAACCTGCGCAACATCGGCATTTTCGCGCTGGCGCTGACAGGCGCGTGTATGGGCTTTTTAAGGTTTAACCGGTATCCGGCCATGGTGTTCATGGGGGATACGGGATCGATGTTTATCGGCGGGGCCACGGTGGCCATGGCGATGCTTATGCGCCAGCCGCTGATGCTGCTTTTGATCGCCTTTACCATGGTGATGTCCTCGCTGTCGGTGATGATACAGGTAGCGTACTTCAAGCTCACCCACGGGAAACGCATATTCAAAATGTCACCCATCCATCATCATTTTGAATTGAGCGGCTATTCGGAAACACAGGTGGTGGCGCTGTATGCCATCGTTACCGGCATTTTGTCCCTGGTGGCACTCCTATCCATGAATGTCACCGGCATATACTGATTCAGATACGGCGACTTATCCGGCTTTAAGGGGGTATTTGTTTGAACTGGGAGCATCAAAACGTGATGGTGGTGGGCATGGCCCGCAGCGGTGTGGCCGCGGCACAGTTATTGGTGAAGCATGGCGCCACACCCTTTCTGGTGGACCAAAAGAAACGGGAAGATCTGCGCATCTCCCTGGATGAGCTGGATACGCTGCCTGTCAGGTGGCATTTGGGGGAGGAGCCTGAAACGCTGTTTGACCAGGTGGATGCCATTGTCATAAGCCCCGGTGTGCCCATCCAGGCCCCCTTCATCGCAAAGGCGCGGGAGCGTGGCATCCCCGTTATTGCGGAACTGGAAATGGGCTTTCAGCTGGCGGAAGGCACCGTCGTGGCCGTTTCCGGTACCAACGGCAAAACCACCACGGTATCGCTGCTGGGAGAAATATTCAAGAATGCGGGCAAGCTGGCGTATGTGGCCGGAAACATCGGCTATCCCATGTGCCTGGCCGCCATGGAAAGCCGCCGGGAAGACGTGATCGTTGCGGAGGTATCCAGCTTCCAGCTGGAAAGCATCGACACCTTCCACCCCAAGGTTGCCGCCATCCTCAACATTACTGAGGACCATTTGAACCGCCATGGCACCATGCAGGAGTATATCCGCATGAAGGCAAGGCTGTTTGAAAATCAAAACAGCCAGGATGTGGCCGTACTCAATTTTGACGATCCCATTTTGCAGGAGATGGCCGGGCAATTGAAGAGCCGCGTGGCCTGGTTTTCCAGGACGCAGGCTGTGCCGCTGGGCGCTTTTGTGGAGAACGGCAAGATCGTGTGCGCCTGGGGCGGGGAAACAAGGCCGGTTTGCGATGTGGACGCAGTGTACATTCCTGGCCCGCATAACCTGGAAAACGCGCTGGCGGCCACGGCGGTGGCAGTGGCCATGAACGTGCCTGCACCGGTAATCCGCCACTCCCTGCGTACCTTCCAGGGCGTGGAGCACCGCATCGAGCGTACCAGGGAACTGGACGGAGTTGTCTACTTTAACGACAGCAAGGGCACCAATGTGGATTCCACCATCAAGGCCGTGCAGACCATGAAGGCGCCAACGGTGATCATGCTGGGCGGGTATGACAAGCATGCGGATTTTTCGCCTTTGGCCAAGGAAATGGCGGCATCGCCGTTTATGAGCCACGCGGTGCTGTTGGGGCAGACGGCGGGGCAGATTGAAAAGGCGCTTAAGGAAGCGGGGTATGAGCGCATTATCCATGCCACCACCTTGAAGGATGCCATCGACAAGGCCCGCGCCTGTGCCGTGGCCGGGGGCAATGTGCTGTTTTCCCCGGCGTGCGCCAGCTTTGATATGTTCACGGATTATGAGCAGCGGGGCAGGATCTTCAAGGAATTGGTGAATGCGCTGGTGTAAGGTACAAAAAGGTTTCGCGTCCGAGGACGCGACCAGGGCTTTCCGGTCGCCCTAGACCTTCGGAGTCCAGTTTCTTAAAATGTAAACCGTGTATAACTCGCAAAAAAGGCGAAGCCATTTTCCTAAATATATGCTCCCTTCCTCCCCCGAGGGTGCCTGACGGGCGAAAAGCCGCCGGAAAGGTAAGGAAGCATGACGGATTTACGGGCCGCCGTTAAGGCGGACAACAGAACGTTGCCGGTACAAAGGCGCCGCGGTGTGGACAGCGCCATGGTGGTGACGCTGATACTCCTGCTGATGGCGGGATTGTTGGTATTGTTCAGCGCCACTTACTATACCGCCCAGGACAGGGGCGACGCGCTGGGCGAGGTGAAGGAGCAGCTTATTGGCATCGGGGTGGGACTGGTTGCTCTGATTGCCACTTCCCGGGTGCCTTTTTCATTCTGGAAAAAGCCGTGGGTGATATTGACCGGGCTGGGCCTGAGCGCCGTGCTGCTGGTGATGGTGCTGATTCCCGGCATCGGCGTGTACCTGAACGGTTCCAGGCGCTGGCTGAACCTGGCGGGGATGAGCTTTCAGCCGTCGGAGCTATGCAAATTCGCCGTGGTGGCCTTTCTGGCCACGGCGCTTTCCAACAGTGGGGACAGTGTCCGGTTTTTGTTCAAGGGTATCGTGCCGCTGATGGTGCTCCCGGCCTTCTTTTTCCTGCTGATTCTGGAACAGCCCAACCTTTCCACCGCCATGTCCATCCTTATGGTCAGCGGCGTCATGGTGCTGATGGCGGGCGCAAAATGGAAGCATCTAAGTTTGATGGGTGTCCTGGGCGCGGCCGCAGGCCTTTTTTATGCCTGGAGCGAGCCCTACCGCAGGGAAAGGCTGCTTTCCTTCCGGGATCCCTTTGCCAAGATGGGCGATGAAGGATATCAATTGGCCCAGTCGCTGATCGCCTTTGGTTCCGGCGGGCTGTTCGGCATGGGCCTTGGACAGGGCCGGCAGAAATATGCCTACCTGCCTTACCCCGAGAGCGACTTTATATTCGCCATCGTGGGGGAGGACTTCGGGCTGTTCGGCTGCCTGGTGGTCATAACGCTCTTTGTCGTCTTTATGTTTGTGGGCATGCGAATTGCCGTGACCTGCAAGGATAAATTTGGGTGCCTGCTTGCCGCGGGGATCACCTCCATGATCACCATCCAGGCGTTTTTGAACATGGGGGTGGTGGTGGGAATCCTGCCTACCACGGGGCTGCCGCTCCCCTTCTTCAGTAAAGGAGGGACTTCCATCTCCATTTTGATGGCTGCTGTGGGCATACTGCTGAACATCAGCAGGAACTGCGAACGCAATCTCCGTTAATCTGCTTAACCCGATTTTTGCCCGCCTCACCAAATTTTCCCGCCTACATAGTATGAAGCACGGGAAATAACGGTGGAGGTGAAACACATGGGATTTTTCCGTGTGGAGGGTGGGACGCCCTTGGCGGGTTCTATTCGCGTGAACAGCGCCAAGAATGCAGTACTGCCCATTTTGGCTGCCAGCATCATGACACGGGAGGAAGTCACGCTGCTGGACTGCCCTAATATCAGTGATGCCCATCATATGGCAGATATATTGGAGATTCTGGGCTGCCGGATCACCCGTTCAGAAGGCATGATGCATATCCTGTCCAGCGAACTACATAATTGGGAAATGCCCGACAGCCTATCCAAGCAGATTCGTTCCTCCATATTTTTGCTGGGACCCATTCTGGGCCGGTTCCGCAGGGCGACGGTGACCTACCCCGGCGGTTGCGAGATAGGCATGCGGCCTATCGACCTGCACCTGCAGGGGCTGCGCCGGCTGGGCGTGACCATCCTGGAGGAGGGCGGGCTGATCCACTGCGACGGGCGGGAAATGCACGCGGCAGATGTCCATTTCGATTATCCAAGCGTTGGCGCTACGGAAAACGTGATGATGGCGGCGGTTCTGATCCCGGGCACCACCACCATCCACAACGCGGCCAGAGAGCCGGAGATCGAGGACCTGCAAAGGTTCATCAACGCCATGGGCGGCAATGTGCGCGGCGCGGGCACCCACACCATCCAGGTAAAGGGCGTCAAGGCCCTGCACGGTGCGGTCTACCGCCCCATCCCCGACAGGATCGTGGCTGGAACAATGCTGGCCGCAGCTGCCATTACCGGCGGCGAGGTGCACCTGGACAACGCGCCTTGCAGGGATATGGTGGCGGTGCTTGCAAAGCTGCGCGAGATGGGCTGCGATATACGGGAGAAGATAGGTACCATCGACATGAAGGCCCCCAAGCGCCTGACGGCGTTTCAGCAGCTTCAAACGCAGCCTCACCCGGGCTTCCCCACCGACATGCAGGTGCAAATGCTGGCTTTGGCGGCGCTTGCGAAGGGAACCTCCATTGTGGTGGAGAATGTGTTTGAGAACAGGTTCACCCACGCGGGGGACCTGAACCGCATGGGCGCCAATATCATGGTCAACGGCCGGATGGCCATCGTCCAGGGTGTGGAGGCACTGTACGGCGCACGGGTCAACGCGAGGGATTTGCGCGGCGGCGCGGCGCTGGTGCTGGCCGGCCTGGCTGCTCAGGGCGTTACCGAGGTGGAAAATGTGCATCTTATAGACCGTGGATATGAAGACCTGGAAGGGATGCTCAGGAGCCTCGGCGCGAAGATACAAAGGATCGACTGAAGATTTACCAAAGCAGGGGAGGTGCCGCAATGGCACAGCATGGCGGTCCCAACCGGGTGCAGGCGGAAAGGCGCCCGGTCATGGCACCCGCCCACATACCGGAGAACGCTAAAAGGTCCCGCCCGAAGGGCAGGGGCCTTTGGGCCGTGCTCTGCCTTTTATTCGCCCTGGTGGGCGTCGGTGTCGTGCTGCACAGTACACTGTTCCGTTTAAAGCGCGTGCAGGTAATCGGCAGCGAATACCGGACGCCCCAGGAGGTTGTTACATTGGCCGGTGTGGCGGAGGGCGACAACATCCTTTTGCTGGATGAGGATAAGATACGCGACAGGATCAACACGGACCGGTACCTGATCTTTCAGGATATGCAGCGGGACTATCCTGATGGCTTGATCCTGCAGGTGTTTGAGCGCATCCCACGGGTAAATATTCAATCCATGGGGGTACAGTATACACTGGATGAGGATGGAATGGTACTGGAACAGACGCAGACATTGCAGCTGACCGAAGGACTTGTGACTGTTACGGGATTCCAGATCACTTCCAGCACGCTGGGCCGTGTTATCACCTGCCAGAAGGAGGAGCAGCTTGCCACCTACCGCAAGGTGATGACGGAGCTGGCCCTGCAGGAAGCAATATCCCAAATTTCGGAATTAAATCTTGCGGATATGGACAATCTGTATTTGGTATCTGTGGACGGATTCACAATCCGGCTGGGGGATGGCGGGGAGATGCAGGCCAAGATTGGCGCCATGCGGGCGGTGCTGGACTATTTGCGCAATGACGGCCGTGCCAGAGGAAGCGTTGACGTATCCGCCCCCCTGAATCCCACTTACATTCCCGCGGAATGACGAAAGAGCGAAAATATGGGTAAATTTGGTTGAAAAATATGAAAAAACATCGGATTTTCAACGGTTTTCCCTTGCGGTTTTTTCCTAAAACAGGTACAATATACATTGGTAAGCTGGGGGATTGAATAGGAATCCCCATGGAACGTTACAAACAATGCAAGATATGAAAAAATATGCACACCTGCATTTTTCTTCTTCTCAACAGGGATGCTTCTATGCTATAATGTTTTTTGACCTATGGCAGAAGTTCCCGACGAACGGGGGTATGAGGAACTTATGAAGACCACT
>JAEZIN010000023.1 GCA_023436585.1 Bacillota bacterium
TGAACCTAGACAATACGAGTCAGAGTCGTAGGTGCTGCCGTTACACCATTCCCCAACATGCAATCAAAGGATTGCGAATGCCATTATAAAAGAAACAGATTATTTTGTCAAGCAGTTTTTTGGGAAGACTGACAACTGTCACAAGCTTTCACAGTTCACATTTTATTCACATCTGCGATGCATTCCTTTGTTATAATAACCCCGTAAAGTCTAGAAACGAGGAGCATTCATGTTAAAGCTGGAAGGTGTCGCAAAGCGCTATGGATCCGTTTACGCTCTGAAGGACGTAAGCTTTTCTGCGCCTCAAGGCCAGGTGCTGGGCTTACTCGGGCAGAATGGAGCCGGGAAGACCACGGCGCTGAATATTTTGACGGGGTACCTTTCGGCAACACGGGGCACCGTAACAATCGGCGGATACGATATTCTGCAAAACCCCAGGGAAGCCAAGCGGCTGATGGGATATTTGCCGGAGCAGCCGCCATTGTACGATGAGATGACGGTGGAAAGCTACCTTCGTTTTTGCTGCAGGCTGAAGGAAGTGGACCGCAAAGCCATCCCCGGCCATGTGGAAGAAATCCTTCACACAACGGGCCTCGATGAGGTGGCCGGGCGGAAGCTTGGCAACTTGTCCAAGGGATATAGGCAGCGGTCGGGCATTGCACAAGCGCTGTGCGGCGCGCCGGAGCTGCTGGTGCTGGATGAGCCTACCGTGGGGCTGGACCCAAGACAGGTAACAGAGATCCGCGCCCTTATCAAAACGCTTGGGGAAAAGCACACGGTGGTATTCTCCTCCCACATGCTTCATGAAATTCAATCCCTGTGCCGGCGGGTAGTCATTCTTCATCAGGGCCGTTTGATTCGGGAGGCTGACATGGAAGAGTTGACGGGCGCGACGGGGGATACGGTGCGTCTTAGGGTCTCCATACAAATGAAAGAACGGCTGCTTCTGCCGGCTTTGAGCAGTCTGGATTGCGTGAAGCGCGTTCAGGTGCTGCCGACGCCGGATGCGGACATCACCGAGGCTGCTTTAGAGTGCCGCAGGAATATGCAGCCTGAAACGAAGCTGTTTACGCTACTGTGCGGCTTACAGGCGCCGCTTTTGCGCCTGACACCGATGTATGATACCCTGGAGGAAGTGTTTCTGCAAGCTACCAGCGGAGCCGACCTCCCGGAAAAAAAGGATTGAGAAAATGATCGCCATTTGGAAGAGGGAGATGCAAAGCTATTTTTCCACACCTGTGGGCTACGTGTTCATGGGTGTATTCCTGGCGCTTTCCGGAATCATGTTCTATCTACAGAATATAAGCGCATTGAACAGCAATGTGTTGTATCTTTTGAGCCAGACCACGTTCCTGTGGCTGCTTCTTTCTCCGGTACTTACCATGCGCCTTATGGCGGAGGAGCGGCACCAAAAAACCGACCAGCTGCTGCTTACGTCCCCCGTATCTTTGTGGGGGGTAGTGGCCGGGAAGTATTTTGCCGCTGCGGCGGTGCTCTTTGCCACGGTGTTTTTGTCGCTGAGCTATGTGCTGGTGATAGCTGTATTCGGCAAGGTCTATCTTGGGGAACTGATCGTGGGATACCTTGGCTTCCTGTTGCAGGGCTGCTCCTTCCTGGCGCTGGACCTGTATATTTCCGGGTGCGCCCGCAGCCAGGTAACGGCAGCTGTCGCCGCCTTCGGCATCAACCTGGGGCTTTGGGTGCTGGATTTATTGGCTACTGCGGTAACGCTGCCCGTAATAACGCCGGTTCTGCGTTTTTTGAGCCTGTATGACAGGTACCAGCCCTTCCTGCTGGGGCAGCTGTCTTATGCCAGCATTCTGTATTATGTGTCCTTTTGCTTTGTCTTCCTGTTTATGACGGTGCGCATGCTGGACGCGCGCCGCTGGAGGGAGGGCTGAGTATGAAGAAGATGATGTTTTGGAAACACCCCAAGTGGCGCTATGGAGGCTATGCCTTTGCGGTGACGGCCATTGTGATCGCTGTTTTGGTTCTTGTCAACCTGGGTTTTGGCGAACTGGAAACAAAAAACGGATGGCGGCAGGATTTATCCTTCAATAACCTGACCACACAAAGCGAAACGACATTGAAGGTACTAAACTCCCTTCCGTATCCCGTGCACATTTACGCGCTGTATACACCTGGCAGCGAGGACCTGGCGATGGTGGAGGTTTTAAACCGATATCAGGCGGGCAGCAGCCTTGTAACCTATGAAATGCTGGAATTAAGCAAAAGCCCCGGGCTCTTGGCAAAATTCCAGGGGACTACTGGTAACACACTAACAGTCAACAGCCTCATCGTATCCTGCGAGACGACGGGCCGTTACAAGATACTTACTCCCGAAAGCTTTTCCACGGTGGGGTACAGCGTTGAAAGCGGCGAATACGGGGTTGATTTGCTGTATGAAAAGCGGATCACCGAGGCGGTTTCGTATGTTACCCGCGCGGAAATACCGGAAATCATGCTGCTAAGCGGCAATGGCGAGCTGGAAGGGGCTAGTGTGTCGGCGCTTACACAGTCGCTGACAAGCAATAATTATTCCGTCCGCACTGTGAACCTGCGCAACGGGGATACGCTTGGTCCCAATTCGCTGCTGATGATCCTCTCTCCCATAAAAGACCTGACGAAAGAGGAGCTTGATTCCATCACCGCTTTTTCCAAGGCAGGCGGGGCCCTTTTCATTACATGCGATTATGAGGATGACCTTACCGGCATGGACAATTACCTGTCGCTGCTGCGCTCCTTCGGCATGGTGCCGCAAAACGGAATGGTGATCGCCTCCGCCGACGAACCGGATACCTATTACAGCGATACCACAAATTTAACGCCCCATGTCCTGCCTGGTGAAGCCACGGATCCCCTTATTGCCGCCGGCGCGAATGCGCTGCTTATGGGCAGTTCAAGGGCTTTTGAAGAGCCGTCTACTGATATCAGCGGCCTGACGGTGACGCCGGTACTGGCCAGCGGCTACAAGGCGTATCTGCGGGATATATATGGGGAGAACAAGTCTATCGCCCAGCAGGATACCGACCCTGTCGGCCCATTTTCGCTGGCACTCTTAAGCACCCGTACCCAGGAGGATGGAACGCTTTCCCGGGCTTTTATCCTGGGCAGCAGTCTTGTGATGACCGAAAGCTCACTGTATAACATTTCGTATAACCTGGAATTCACGCTTAGGTTCTGCGAATACCTGCTGAATCAAAAGCCCGTTTCTCTGGATATCATCTCCAAGCCCTACACGCGGCCAGGGTTGAAGGAAGCAAGCCGCACTGCCGGCGGCGCGGTAGCCGTGGCGATGCCCCTGATGGTCCTTATACTTGCGCTGGTGATACTTCTGCCACGGCGTCATCGCTAAATTTGCATTTGGAGGTTTCATGGAAAAACCTTTAAAAAGAAAAAGGAAAGCAACCCGCCCCCGGCGGTTGCTTTTCCTTGCTTTGCTGGCGGTTGCCCTGGCAGCCGGAGCCGTATTTTTTTATGCCGCATCTAAAAGCCCCGGAAAGATTCCTCTTGTGCAAAGCGTCTCCACCCGCCGTTCGCTTATAAAGCGGCAAGTGGAGGAAGTGGCCCGTATTGCCGTATCGCGAAAAAGCGGCGAGGGCTATGTACTGATTGGGGAAAGCGGCCGCTTGTCCGTTCAGGGGCGGCCTGATTTTGTGATGGATGAAGACAAGCAAAAATCGCTGCTGGAGGACTGCGCCATTATAGACGCTGAAAATACGGTATCGGAATCCAGGGAGGAATGGGAGCCCCACAAGGCGGACTTTGGCCTTGATTCTCCTTCCGTCACGGTAGATATTACCTATACGGACGGCAAAACGGCCAACTTTTCCCTGGGGGCAAAGTCACCGGTCAATAACTGGAATTATTTCGCGCTGGAAAATGATCCGGGATTGTACCTTGCTTCTGCGGACCTTATTGAATTGTTTGACCAGGACGTGACCGCGTTCCATCACGTGGATCAGCTTTTGATCCACCACCAGCGTATCGACAGCATCACCATCCAAAATGGTTCAGGCAATATAGAGGCCGCCTGGAAGCTGGAAGCGGATATAACAGACGTAAACGCTCTTTCCGCCTGGCGAATGACAACGCCCTACAGCTATCCCTGCGATACTGATGCTATGGAAACGCTTGTATCCGCCATGGAAAAGCTGTACCTTGGCCGGTTCGTATCCAAGGCTACGGAGGAGGCAAAGGCGCAGTACGGTTTTACGCCGCCAAAGCGCATCATCACGCTGCACCAGGCTGCTGGAGAAATTGCCGCAGTAGGCGAATCCGGCGCATATGAGGTCACGCCTTATCCCGAAAGCACCTTGACGCTGACGCTTGGCACAGCCGGGGGTGACTATGTGGAATATGTTGAGGTGGGCGGTTCCATCTACCTGGTAAGCACCATTTCCCAGCCGCTGCTTAGCAGTTTGGTGCCGGAAAACACGCTGCTAAAACAGCCTGCCGCCATCTCCCTG
Organism: Bacillota bacterium; assembly: GCA_023436585.1. Classification (GTDB taxonomy): domain Bacteria; phylum Bacillota; class Clostridia; order Christensenellales; family Aristaeellaceae; genus JAEWAH01. The sequence continues at coordinate 4,470 of JAEZIN010000023.1, forward strand.
GATATGGTAAAGGCCCTGATGGTGGAAATAAGCGGCGAAAGCCGCACGTATACGCTAAGCAGGGTGGAGCGGGTGCTGCCCAACAATGAGCTGGCTACCGATGAAAATGGCAACGTGCTGATGGATACGTTTGTGGACCTGAATGGCAGGGAATATAGCTTCCCGGATTTTGAGGCGGCGATTACCGTGCTGCAGAGCGTTACCGTTTCCGGCAGGCTGCCTGTGAGCTTTATACCGGGCGATAAACCTGCCGTCAAGCTGATTTTTACCCTCTTGGATGGCCGGACCCGCACATTGGAAACTGCTCCCTTTGACGCACTACATGATGCCCTTTCAGTGGACGGCACATACCTGTACTACCTGCCCAAGGGCGCGCTGGAAAAGGGGCTATAACCATACTGCCCTGGAAACAAGATGCAAGTTGAATGTATATTAAGGCTTCCCCTGGAGGGGAAGCTTAAGACGAAGGAGACTGATGAGGTGTATATGGTGGCAATATGTAGTAGCAAGACACCTCATCCGTCGCTGCGCGCCACCTTCCCCTCCAGTAAACGCTGATTTATTCGAAGATATGTCATTTATATCGCAGCGAAGAATCTTGAACCCTTTGCCGTATAAAGATTCTTCGGTCGCTTCGCTTCCTCAGAATGTCACGTTGGCGCATTAATCATTGTTTACTCAAGGGCAAGGCTTTTATGAAGTGTTAATGGATGAGCAGTTATTCGAAGCTAAACACCTCATCCGGCGCTGCGGCGCCACCTTCCCCTCAAAGGGGAAGGCTTTTGGAAAGCCTCCCTCTTGAGGCTCCATAGCCGAAGCGCCGCCTGTGGCTCCGCAACCCCGACCCCGCCAGTGGCGGAAATGTGAGGGGTGGATGAGGCTGGCGAAACGGGTTCCGTAGCTGAGCACCGCCTGTGGCGGATAAAGCGAAGCGATGCGACGATTGAACCGCCGGGCAGGCAAGCGGAGCGCAGCACCGCGACGATTGAGCCAGATGGGATGGAGCCGCCCGCAGGCGGCGGAAGGAGTAAAAGTATTCTATATCATCCCTGGGGGTGATGTCTGCATCATGGATATTTATTCTGGCTGGCAGGTAGGGCAGAAATAGATATTTCCGCCCAAGTAGGCCTGGCGCACAAGCGTGCCGCCGCATATGGGGCAAGGCTTGTCCAGCGTGTTTTTCGAAAGAAGACAAACATATCCGCCTGGCTGGCCATACAGATCCTTTTCCGTATCCCGGCCGCCTTTGTCTGTCATTTCCCGTAAGGTTTCCGTAACGGCGGTGAACAGCTTCATTTTCTGCTCCTGGGTCAAAGACGACAGCTTTGTTTTGGGATGGATGCGCGCATTGAACAGAATATCCTGCAAAACGCCGTTGCCAAGGCCGGGGATCCGCTGCTCTGTGGCCAAAAACGCCTTGGCGCTTAAGGTAGGCTTTGCTTCGGCCATCATTTTTTCAAAATAAGCTTCGTTGAAAGCATCGCTCAAAGGGAAAGGTTTCGCTTTGGCGATATGGTAATAGGGATTGTCGTACGCATCTGCTTTGAACGCCTGCATGCCCCCGTACATCTGCACGGTGCAGATGAGTGCAGATCCGTCCGACAGTTCCACAAACAGCTGGTGCTTGTCAGGCCTCTTGGCGCCTGCGGGGAGCAACCGCATATTGATGCCGTCGTTCACCACAATGCGCGCATCGTTAGCTGCGATTTCCACTTGCCCGCCGAAAGCATGCACATCATCCACTGTTTTCCCGGTGAGAAGGTCATTATACCCGGCAGGATCGCCATGGTAGAAGGCAAATCCGTGAGGCGCAGTATTGGCTTGCACTTTTTCGATACGCTTTCCCAATATACTTTCCCGCAACTGACGGGCCAGTGTTTGGCTTTCCGGAAGCTCCAGCATATGATACCCTCCAGATATTCATTTTTTTCCAGTATATCATATAAGAATGACTCATGCAAAATAAATAGATTCACTATAAACAATAGTAAATTCCTTGGGGGCGCAACGAGGGGGCCGCTGCCCCCTCGTTTTAAATCGTCTCAGCCCGCTTTGCTAGCGCCATAACCCTGCCCCTGCCAGTGGCGGAAATGGGCAGGATGGAGGCGGGAAGCGAAACGAGCCGTGCAAGCGATAGCGAAGCAGAGCGACGATTGAGCTTCCGGACCGCGCGGGTGTTTGCGAAGCAAACATTCCTTAAACTTTTCATCGGCCGCGAGTGAAGCTCGCAGAGGAAAAGTGCAGGATCGAAAAAATGATAATGTCATTTTTTCGAAATAAAGAAAACCCCGCTTCATAGGAAGCGGGGCTCTTGTGCAAACGAATGTGGGCGGGGGTAGTTACCAGAGGAATTACCGACGTGCCGCGAAGCACTCGCTGCAATAAACGGGACGGTCGTTCTTGGGTACAAAGGGAACTTGGGTGACTGCGCCGCAGTTAGCGCAAACCGCCTCGTGCATTTCACGAGGGGCCCCGGCAGCGGGACGGCTGGCCTTGCGTGCCGAACGGCAAGCCTTGCAACGGGTGGGCTCGTTCTGGAAACCTTTTTCGGCGTAGAATTCTTGCTCGCCAGCGGTAAACACGAACTCAGCACCACAGTCTTTGCAAACCAGCGTTTTGTCTTCGTACATGATCTGGTAACCCCCTGAACTTTCTGATTCTAGTTTGATTATTTCGGCTGACCTGGTCTTTGACCCCACACCCGCCGGCTGGAAGTATTGCTACTAACGCATGAGCGCCCTCACTCGCTCCTCTCGGCTGTTACGCCGGCCGGACTTATAACTAGACCGCGCCATGATCACCGGTACTTTGACCGGGTTACGTGGACCGCTTCGCCCGCGGCTGGCTTCGGCTTTCAACCACAGACCCGAAATACAACCATGCCTATTATATAGCGTGTATTCCGAAAAAACAAGAATAATTTTGCAGGAGTGAAGCATTTCGGGCTGTATTTATGAAGTTTTTTCCACATTTTCCGCCGGAACCTCGGTTTTGAGGTACTTATCCATCCAGGACGTGATCTCTTTTAGGCGCCGAATGCGGTTTTTCGGCTTTCCGGAACGGGACAATTCGTGGTTTTCCCCGTGAAACACACACAGCCGTGAAGGCACACCGTGATGGCGAAGCGCGTAAAACATTTGATAGCCCTCCGCCACGGGGCAGCGGAAATCATTGTCGCTGTGCAGGACCAGGGTGGGTGTCTTTACGTGGTCCGCGTATTTCAGCGGGGATTGGTGCCACAATTGCCCGACATCCTTCCAGCAGGAGGCGGCCATCTGGTCTTCGCCAAATATGTCGCCAATATCCGACATGTTGGAAAAGGATATCCAGTTGGCAATGCTGCGCTGGGTGGCGGCGCATTGGAAGCGGTTCGTATGGCCGATGATCCAGTTGGTCATGAAGCCGCCGTAGCTGCCGCCGGTGACGCCTACGCGCTCCCCGTCCAGGATATCAAAGGTGCGCAGCGCCGTATCCACAAAGGTCATGATATCCCTGTAATCCGTTTCACCGTACCGGCCCCGGATATCGGCAAATTTGTTCCCGCCGCCGTCGGAGCCGGTGGGGTTGCAGTAGATCACCGCATACCCGTTTTGTGCCCAGTACTGCATTTCGTGGAACAGTACCGTGCCGTACGCCGTCTTGGGGCCGCCGTGGATATCGAGGATAACAGGCGCTTTTTGTCCTGGCTCGAGGTTCATGGGCAGCAGGACCCAGCCCTTGATGATATCACCGTTTTCATTGGGGAAGGAGATTTCCTGCGGTCTGGAGAGATCGTATTCCGTGAGGGATTCATTCAGCTTCGTCAGCTGTGTTTCCGATCCGTCCGCGTGGAGCTCGTACACCTCCATGCCGCCCAGGTCCCGCATGCAAAGGGCGAATAAGCGGTCTCCCCCAATAGCACATTCCGCTGTCAGGCCGCCTTCCCTGGTGATTTGGTGAACGGGGGCGCCCTCCTTGAGGTAATAAACATGGGCATCATGGCCTTGGGTGGAAATGAAAGCAAAGCCGTCCCGCCAGGGATACAGCACGGAGGAATCATTGCCCATTTTCATATCGCTGTTGACGGAGCAGCCCAGGCTTATTTTATCGCCATCGTTAAGCAGGCGAACGGAACCGTCTGCAAGCGAAAGGGTGAAGAAGGAGGAGTTCTCATTGACGCCGTAAGTGAGGCACCGGCTGGCGGCTATAGCCACCTTGTCCTCCGAAAGGAAAGCCGCCGCCTGGTGGGCGGCCTCCGGCGCCACCTTCAGCTCCCTGCTTTCAAGGGTAGCAAGGTCTATAAGCATCAGTTGGTCAAACAGAGGTGCCGTATGCTTATATGTGCTGGCCGCGTATAGCGCCTGCTTCTTTCCGGGGGACAGCGACAATAGGCGGGCATGGGTGAATTCATCCGTCAGGGGGGTAACGTTTCCCTTGTCATACACGTACAGGCGGCTGCGCTTTTTGTTGATCAGGCCTTCACCGTTTGCCCAAAAGGGAAGCTCGTCTATCACATCACAGCTTTCCCGTTCTTCCTTCACTTTGGCCAGCGCCTTTTCCAAATCTCCGCCGGATTCCTCTTTTGCCGCCTCCAGTTCATGATCGTACAGCGCCGTGAACAGGAAGAAGTCATGGGAGATGAAGCGAAAATCCCCAACGGCGTAGCTCAGGCGCAGGAGTTCCCTTGCCTCACCGCCTGGTTTGGGCAGGAACTGGAGTACGGTAAGCGGTTCACCCTTTTTGGCTTTTTCCTTGTCCTTTTCCTGGCGCAGCGCGGGGAAGATCACCCCATCCTCCGTGGGATAATAGGCGGATACATCCTGGGAGGAGGTAAGCCGAAAGACTTCGCCGTCCCGCAAGGCATACAGGTCGCTGAGATTTTTGTTTTCCTCCAGATCTGCGCGTTTGATCAAAAAGAAAAGCGTGTCCTGCGCCCATTTTAACTGGCAGGGGAATTGCGCCTTTAAGAAAAAGTCCAGCTCTACACGCTGCATATACGTCCTCCTTGGGTTTTTCATCCATTATATCAGGTCTTTTTAGGGATGCAAGGAAGACGGCGGTACGAAAAATCAATCCGCGTCAAGGATTCCTACCGGCAGACGGAAGATGCTCGAAAAAATCATTCCGTATCTCATCCGGTCCAACGGTGGAATGATACAGGCCAAAAAGGCTAGGGTCATACCTTACCGCGTTTTGCATGTTGTGCTTGCCGTGCTGCTGGGAGATATGCAATTCGAAGGCGTCCTCCGCCACCTGAAGGGCCGTCCTGCCAGAAAAGGCGGGCAGGGGCTTTTGCCAATCCATATGCATTTGCCGGTCCTTGTACAAATGCAGATACAGCTTGGGAATTTTCCATGTTCCATATTCGGCTGCGCTTTTTTCATCATAACAGGAGTCCTGCGCCAGCAGGAGGCACTTTTTGCAGGCATCGGCGGCGGCCTGGTGCGCCGCATGGCCGTACTCTCCCTTTACGTCATGGGTGACAACCACGTCCGGCCGGTATTTACGGATCAGCCGCGTGATCCATTTCCGAAGCTGTCCTACGCTCCACAGCCTGTAGAGCTTTTGAAGTGATATTGGACGGTAATCGATCATCGTGCCCAGCTCGGGATAATCTCTTACACCGCAATGCCACAGCCCGTCCAGCAGCTCACTTTTGCGCCTGGAATGTGTATCCGCCAGATACACCACAAGCACTTCTTTTTTCAGCTCGCCGGCATAATAGGGAATGGTCCCGCCCATGAACAGATACTCATCGTCCGGATGCGCCGCCACCACCATCAGGTCCGCCTTGCCTTCCAGCCTGTGCCAAACCTGTACCCAACCGGGCAGCGTGCCTTTGCCCAAAAGGTGGATTTCGGATATGGCCAGCGGCTGCTTCGGTTTTTGGGGACAGGAGTAGATGCGCATATGAGTTTGGCCGGAAAGGGGGACATATTGATGATAGAATGTGTCTTCAGGCGTGTAGACAGTTTCCCATGTGCCGTCCGCTTTTTGAACCTGTATTGCCCAATCGGTCAATGTCTTTCCAAAGCAGATGTACAGGCCATAACAAGGCTTATCCTTGGGCAGCGTCATCTCCACCCAGCTTTGCCTTGCGCCTTGCCATATGGTGCAATAGTCGGCATCCGTAAGCCGGGATAATTGGTCCCTGTGATAGGAGACACTGAATGCGCAGACTTTTGTAAGCTCGGCAGCGATGTCTCCTTCGGCCCTTGCGGCTCCGCAAAGCAAAAGGCACAGGAGCAGCGCGGCCCAGACGGTATACACCCGCATACATACCTCTCCTTATACGGTATTTTTATACCGTATGGGCTGCATGCGGGAATTATGATGGATGGCCGTCGGTTCCTGCGGCCTGAGCAAACAGGAAGAATTTGATGCAAATTCTTCCCAAACCTGATATACTATACCGTGGCTGAAAATGCCGTCATCCCGCACAAGGCTTACCGCATGGGTTTTATGAGCATGCTATTCTCCTGCCTGTCATGGCCGGGGAAGCAAGCCGGAAGCGGGCTAACACAAAGGAGGTTTTACCTTGCCCTCGGACCCGATATGGGGCAATCTGCTGCTGCAGTTGGCGCTCATCGCTGTCAATGCTTTTTTTGCTGCCACGGAAATCGCCGTGATATCCCTGAACGAAAACAAGATCCGCCACCAGGCGGAGGAGGGGGATGCAAAAGCCAAGCAGCTTTTGCGCCTTGTTCAAGCGCCAAACGGCTTTTTATCCACCATTCAGGTGGGCATCACCCTGGCCGGATTCTTAGGCAGCGCCTTCGCGGCCGACAACTTCGCCTCCCGGCTGACGGCATGGCTGGTGGACGGTCTTCACGTGGTTGTTTTGCCCAGGGATACGATCAACACATTGTGCGTGATTTTCATTACGCTGATATTGTCCTATTTCACCTTGGTGCTGGGCGAGCTGGCGCCAAAGCGCATCGCCCTGCAAAGGCCGGAGAAGGTGGCGCGCCTTACGTGTGGCGTAATATCCTTTCTGGCCCGGGTCACCAAACCCATTATTCTGTTCCTGTCCGCATCCACCAACGGCGTGATGCGTCTGATGGGCATCAACCCCCATCAGGCGGGCAATAACGTCACCGAGGAAGAGATTCGCATGATGGTGGATATCGGTGAGGAAAAAGGCGCCATTGAGACCAACGAGCGTGACATGATCGAAAACATATTTGAGTTCAACAACTCCTCCGCCGAGGATGTGATGATCCACCGTACCGATGTGGCCTCTATCTGGATTCAGGACACGCCGGAAATCATCATCAAAACCATACTCGATACGGGTCTCAGCCGCTTCCCCGTGTATGAGGAGGATATTGACGACGTCATCGGCATTCTGTACACCAGGGATTATCTGCTCAACGAGCACGCCGATCCCCCCAAGCCGATTAGGGAGCTGCTGCGGGAGGCGTACTTTGTGCCAGAAACGGTGCAGGCCGATGTGCTCTTTCGGGAAATGCAGCGCCGCAAGGTGCATTTGGCCATTGTGGTGGATGAGTACGGCGGCATGAGCGGCATTGTGACGTTGGAAGACCTGCTGGAAGAAATCGTGGGCAGCATTTACGACGAGTTTGATCCCGCCGCCAGGCAGGAGATTACGCCCATCGGCGACAACCAGTGGCGGGTGGCCGGCACCGTGGACCTGGAGACGCTGTCCGAGGCGCTGGATGTCGCGCTTCCCCTGGAGGATGAATATGACACCCTGGGCGGGCTGATCTTCAACCAGCTTACCACCATCCCCCAGGATGGCAGCCACCCCGAGGTGGAGGTCTGCGGCCTTCGCATTTATGTGGAGGAGCTTTTGGAGCACCGGGTTGAGACGGCCATCATCACAAAGCTTGTTTCCCCGGAGGAAGCAAAGGAGGAATAGGACGCTCCGTCCTTTCATTATGAGCCGTATCGAAGTTGCCGCAGCCATTTTCCGCCGGGACGGGCGGATTTTTCTGTGCCGCCGGGGCGAAGGCGGCTCCTGCGCTTTTTTGTGGGAGTTTCCCGGCGGAAAGCTGGAAAAAGGCGAAACGCCGGAGGAATGCCTTATTCGGGAGTGCCGGGAAGAGCTGAAGGTGGGTATTGAGATTGACGGACTGTACGACCGGTTCGATTACGATTATCCCGACAAATCCATCCGCTTTTTCTTTTTTGATGCCCGCATTGTGGCCGGAGAGCCGGAGCTGACGGTGCACAGCGAGGGGAAATGGCTTTGGCCCAGGGAGCTTACGCAATATGATGCCTGTCCGGCGGACAGGGAGCTGATCGTGAAGCTTGCCGGGGAGCTTCCCTTTGACCATTACATTTGGGACTTTGACGGCACGCTGTTTGACAGCTATCCTCAAATCGCCTCGGCCATTCGGGACGCCTTTGGAAGCTTGGGCTGCTTGGTTAAGTACGAGGAAGCATATGCCCTGACCAAGGTATCGGTAGGCTATGCTTTGGATACATTGAAGGATCGGTTCGCGCTGGATACGCCTGAGGAAGAATTGAAAGACCGTTTCAGGGAGTTTGCGAAGGCGGATCCCAATGTGGGCTCCGTACGCCCTTATGAGGGTATTCCCGAGTTGCTGGAAGCCATTGTGCAAAGGGGCGGAAGGAACTATCTGTTCACCCACCGCGGACCTTCGGCGCTGATGTACCTTCATACATGCTCCATGGCCCATCTGTTTGCGGATACCATCACCAGCGCTGACGGATTTGCGCCCAAGCCCGCCCCGGACGCAATTCTGGCGCTCATCGACCGGCACCGCATGAAAAAAAGCCGTGTGGTCATGGTGGGCGACAGGGATATCGATGTCCTCTCTGGCCGGAACGCGGGAGCCTCCGGCTGCTTCTTCGACCCGGACCGCTTTCTAGAGGATCCCTTGATAGCACATACGGCGGAGGAGCTGCAAAAGCTGCTGCTGGGGATTTAGGTTGGCTATGCGGTGACAGCTCTTTCATGCTTATGAATCGGCCCGGTGCTGGCGCTTGCCCGCTCCGGGCTTTTTATTGCCTGAAAGCAGGCACAGCCGTGGCCGAGGCCGTATTGCGTTTCGGGTGTTGATATTTTTGATATAAAAATGTATAGGGATACATTCCTTCCCAATACTGAATGACCAAGGAGGATAGCGCATGGGAATTATCAGCTGGATTATCTTTGGTGCCCTGGCGGGCTGGATTGCCAGCATGCTGACGGGCAATAATCCCCGTATGGGTGCGTTTTGGAATATTGTTGTAGGCATCATTGGGGCGGCCATCGGCGGGTTTGTGTTCAGCTTGCTGGGCAGCCACGGCGTGACCGGATTTAATTTGTGGAGCCTCCTTGTGGCTGTGGCCGGTTCTTTTATCCTTCTTACCATTGTGAACGCGATTCGGAAATGATCGCCTATCCAGGGTAATATACATTCACCGGGCAGGAATCGGCGGCTAGGAATACGCTGTTTCCTGTCCGGTTTGTACAAAGGAGCATGCCTATGGAAAATACGGTGATAATGCAGTTCTTTGAGTGGAACCTGCCAAACGACGGACAGCATTGGGCAAGGCTGCAAGCGGAAGCCGATCACCTTACCCGGCTGGGGATTGCCGCGGTGTGGATTCCGCCCTGTACCAAGGCTTCCCAGCAGAATAGTACAGGCTATGATATTTATGATCTGTATGATCTGGGCGAGTTTGATCAAAAAGGGTCTGTACGTACCAAATACGGCGGCAAGGAAGCCTTGAAAAGCACAATCCAAACGTTACATACCCATGGCATACGGGTGTATGGGGATGTGGTGCTTAATCACAAGGCCGGCGCCGACGAGGCGGAGCGCTTTGCAGCCATTGAGGTAGATCCCAATGACCGGGAAAAGGAGTTGGGTCCGCCGCAGGAGGTGGAAGGCTGGACAAGGTTTTATTTTCCTGGCCGGGGCGGGGAATATTCTGATTTCCAATGGAACCATACGCACTTTTCCGCCGTGGACCGGGATGAGCTGTCCAAGAGAAACGCCATTTTCAAAATTGCTGGGGAAGGCAAGGTTTGGTCACGCCACGTCGATGATGAGAAACGGAATTTTGATTATCTTATGTCGGCCGATATTGATTATAACAATGGGTACGTGATCGAGGAAGTACACCGCTGGGGCGTATGGTTTATGCGGGAGCTGTCTTTGGACGGATTCCGGATGGATGCTTTGAAGCATATAGACGAAATATTCATCCGCAACTTTATCGGGCATATGCGTACGGAGACCGGGGCCGATTTCCCTGTCATCGGGGAGTATTGGCATGGGGATGTTCATAAGCTGTACAAGTATCTGGAAGAAATGGAGCACGCCTTGCAGCTGTTTGATGTCGCGCTGCATTTCCGGTTCCACGAAGCATCGCATCAAGGGCGCAGCTATGATCTGTCCAAAATATTTGACGGCACGCTTGTGGCTGCAGCGCCTTTCCATTCCGTAACCTTTGTGGACAATCATGATTCGCAGCCGGGCCAGGCGCTCACCTCCTGGGTGGAGGATTGGTTCAGGCCTTTGGCTTATGCACTCATACTCCTTAGGCGGGATGGATATCCGTGCGTGTTTTATGGCGACTATTATGGCATTGGCGGGGAGAATCCCATTGCCGCGATAAGAGATGCCTTGGATAAGCTGCTCTTGATAAGAAAGATGTACGCGTACGGGGAGCAGGAGGATTGCTTTGACCACCCCAACGTTGTTGGCTGGGTCCGCAAGGGCGACGGCGAGCATCCCGATTCAGGTATTGCTGTACTCATCAGCAACGGTGAGGACGGAGAAAAGAGAATGTGCTTTGGCGCCGGCCATGCTGGAAGGGAGATGAAAGACCTGATGGGCATCCGGCAGGAAACAGTAAAGCTGGATGAGCAGGGCTGGGGTACTTTTTCTGTCGCCGGCGGGTCTGTTTCCGTATGGGGGTTTTCTCAAGCATGAATATTCTTTGGTAAACGAAGGGGAGGTGCCATTTGGTAGGCACCTCCCCGTTGCTATATGTTATTGCTTCTTCTCCACCGGAGGGATCATGGTCAGGGAAATGCGGTTCTTGTCCTTTTCCACAGACACGACCCAGACCTTCACCACATCGCCCACCTTGACGGCTTCGCCGGGGTGATTGACCCTGCGGCGGCTGAGTTGAGAGACGTGGACAAGCCCATCCCGGTGGACACCGATATCCACAAAGGCGCCGAAGTCGGCCACATTGCGGACGGTACCCATCAGTTCCATGCCAGGCTTCAAGTCCTCCATGGTAAGCACGTCGCTGCGCATAAGCGGTGGGGGCAGCTCGTCGCGGGGGTCGCGGCCGGGCTTTTCCAGCTCCTTGACGATATCCTTTAATGTAGGCAGGCCGATGTCCAACTGCTTGGCGGCTTTTTCTGCCCCGAGCTCTTCCACCTTTTTGGTTATGTTCCCCTGCGCGGTGCGGACAGTAAGGCCGGCCAATTTCAAAAGCGCTTCCGCGGCCTCGTAGGATTCGGGATGCACGCCGGTGTTCTCCAGTGGGTTTTTGCCGCCTGGTATGCGCAGGAAGCCAGCGCTCTGCTCAAACGCCTTGGGCCCTAGCTTGGGTACTTTTTTCAGCCCTGCCCTGGTGGCGAAGGGCCCGTTTTCCTCCCGGTAGGTGACGATGTTCTGCGCCACGGTGCTGTTGATGCCTGCGATATGGGAAAGCAGCGACGGGCTGGCGGTGTTCACATCCACGCCGACGGCGTTGACGCAGTCCTCCACCACGCCGGAAAGCGCGGCATCCAGCTCCGCTTCCTTCAGGTCATGCTGGTACTGGCCTACGCCGATGGATTTGGGATCGATTTTCACCAGCTCCGCCAACGGGTCCTGCAGGCGGCGGGCAATGGATACGGCGCTGCGCAGCGATACGTCAAACTGGGGAAACTCCTTGGCGGCCAGGGGTGAGGCGGAATAGACCGATGCCCCGGCTTCGGAGACAACCATGTACGACAAATCTTCCCCCGGCATCTCATGCAGCACATTCACAAAGAACTCTTCCGTTTCCCGGGAAGCGGTGCCGTTGCCGATAGCGGCTACCGCAATGCGGTGCTTGCGGATGAGCTTTTTCACCGTATCCTTGGCCTGCTCCACCCGGCCATGGCTGGGCAGGGGATAAATTACCGCCGTATCCAGCACGCGGCCGGTTTCATCCACCACCGCCGTCTTGCAGCCGGTGCGGATGCCGGGGTCCAGGCCGATGGCGGCCTTTCCCTTTACCGGGGGCTGCATCAACAGCGGCTTTAGGTTATTGGCAAACACCTTCACGGCGGATTCCTGGGCGCGGCCGGTGAGATCGCCGCGCAGCTCGTTTTCCAGCGAAGGGGCGATCAGCCGCCGGTAGCTGTCCTCCGCTGCCAACTGCACATACTGCGTGGTGATGCTGCCGTGGCGTACAAAAGGTTTGGCCACTTCCGCGATTGCGTCAATCTCCTCCACCGCCAGGGAGACCTTCAAAAAGCCTTCCGCCTCGCCCCGGTTCATGGCCAGTACGCGGTGGGAGGGCATCAACCGCATCAATTCCTGGTGGTCATAGTACATGCGGTACACTGAATCTTCCTCATTGGCCGCCTTCACCCTCACAAGGCAGGTGCGGTGGTACAACTCCTTCAGCTTGGTTCTGATCCCGGCGTCGTTGGAGAAGTCCTCGGCCAATATGTCCATGGCGCCGGCAAGCGCCGCCTCCGCATCGGGAACGCCCTTTTCCTCGGAGATATAAGGCGCAGCCAGGTCCTCCGCTTTGCCGGACCTTACGTTCTGCATCAGCAGGATGTTGGCCAGCGGCTCCAGGCCCCGTTCCCTGGCGATGGTGGCCCGGGTGCGCCGCTTGGGCTTGTAGGGACGGTAGATGTCTTCCAGCGCGCCGACTGTCGCTGCCTCGCCTACGGCCTTTTGCAGTTCCTCCGTCAGTACACCCTGCTTTTCCATGGAAGATAGGATCTCATCCCGCCGCTTTTGAAGTGCGCGAAGCTGTTCCAGCCGAAGCGATATATCCCGCAATACCTGGTCGTTCAATTCCCCGTGCTGCTCCTTGCGGTAGCGCGCGATAAAGGGCACTGTATTTCCTTCGTCCAGCAGCCGGATCACCGCCTCCGCCTGCCAGGGCTGAACATGAAATTCCGTGGACAATGTTTGCGCGAATGTCATTTGAATCCTTCATTCCTTTCGCTGCGCCAAAGCGCAAAGAAGGGTAAAACCCCTCCGGTCATAAAGCTACCCTTTATTGTAGCCTGAAAAGGCAGGAAATTTCAAGCTATATTCCTTTGCGATTGTTGCGCCTGGTCCTTGCCTATGGTAAGATAGACCGTAATATACTGCCAAGTGCCCAAAGGAGAATGGCCATGGATATGAAAGCCCGCATTGCCGCATTGATTGAGACCGGTTTGAACGCCGCCTGGCCTGGGGTGGAGAATCTGCCCGGCCGGGAGGAGATCGCCGGATTTTTGGAAATACCCCCGGAGCGGGAAATGGGCGATTATGCCTTTCCATGCTTCCGCCTGGCCAAGGCACTAAAAGCCGCACCGCCCATGATCGCCACCAAGCTGCAGGCCGCCATCGACGCGCCGAATGTGGCGCGGGTAAATTGCGTGGGCGGCTATTTGAATTTCTTTTTGAACCGGGAGAATTTCGCCAAGGAAACGCTGCAGGCCGTCATTGATGCCGGGGAAAGATGGGGCGCCACCAATGAGGGTGCGGGCAAAACCATCTGCCTGGACTATTCTTCCATCAACATCGCCAAGCGGTTTCACATCGGCCATTTAAGCACCACCATGATCGGCCACAGCCTGAAGCGTATTTTCGACTTCCTGGGCTACAAAACCGTGGGCATCAACCACCTGGGCGACTGGGGCACGCAGTTTGGCAAGATGATTGCCGCCTACAAGCACTGGGGCTCCAAAGAGGCAGTGGAGCAGGGCGGCGTGCAGGCCCTTGTGGACTTGTATGTCCGCTTCCATGACGAGGCTGAAAAGGACCCGTCCCTGGAGGATGAGGGCCGGGCCTGGTTCAAGGCCATTGAGGACGGGCAGGAGGAAGCCCTGGCTATTTTCAACTGGTTCAAGGATTTGACGCTGAAGGACACGCAAAAGGTGTACGACCTGCTGGGCGTTACCTTTGACAGCTATGCCGGGGAAAGCTTTTACAACGACAAGATGGACCGGGTTGTGAAGGAGCTTACGGAAAAGAACCTGCTCACCGTAAGCGACGGGGCCTCCATCGTCGATTTGGAAGAGTACAAAATGCCCCCCTGCCTGATCCTGAAAAAGGACGGCGCCACGCTGTACTCTACAAGGGACATCGCTGCGGCGCTGTACCGGCAGGATACGTACCACTTTGACAAGTGCTTATATGTGGTCGCCTATCAGCAGGATTTGCATTTCCGCCAGTGGATGAAGGTGGTAGAATTGATGGGCTACCCCTGGGCGAAGGACTTGACGCATGTGGCCTTTGGCATGATCTCCTATGAAGGGCAGACGCTGGCTACAAGGAAAGGCCACGTGGTCTATCTGGAGGATTTGCTGGCCCGCGCCCAGGAGAAGGCTATGGCCATCATTGAGGAAAAGAGCCCCCATTTGCCCAACAAAAACGAGGTGGCGCGCCAGGTGGGCATCGGCGCGGTGATCTACGCCGACCTGCAAAACAACCGCATCAAGGACATCGACTTCTGGTGGGACAGGGCGCTGAATTTTGACGGGGAGACTGGGCCGTACGTGCAGTACACCCACGCCCGCTGCTGCTCGCTGCTGAGAAAGGCGGAGGAGGTTTCCCTGCCGGAACCGGATTACGCCGCCCTTACCGATGATGAAAGCCAGGAGATACTGCGCCAGCTCTCCCGCTTCCCGGAAATCGTAAAGGAAGCCGCTCTGCGCTATGAGCCTTCCATCCTTACCAGGGCCGTTACCGACCTGTGCCAGGCGTACAACAAGTTCTATTACGAGCACCGCATTCTGGACGACGGCGACGGCCTGGCCGCGGCCAGGGTGAAGCTGACGGAGGCTGTCAGGAACGTGGTGAAGCAAGGGCTGTACCTGATCGGTATGGAAGCACCGGAACGGATGTAGTTTTCGAGAAAATGACCTTGTCATGCGGGCGATTGCAAATCGCCCCTACAGCTGTGGTTTATATTGGCTTTTCTTCCGGCTCTCCTATGCTCCGGAAGCGAAGTCAACAAACATACAGCGTTGTAAGGGCGATTTTTAATCGCCCGCTTGCGCCGGTTCGTTCAATAATGCTTTTTTAGGACAACTGCCGGCAGTTGCTGAATGATTTATGTATGAATGATTTGAAACGGAATCAGAAGGCAATCGGCCGCAGTTCTTTTTCTTTCCCTCATGAGAGTAAAAATATCACATATGATTCCCGGCAAAATTTTGAGTTTGCGTTCGCGCATATTCCGCATTCCGCGGGGTATGCTAGCATTGGGGCGGATGATCCGTAAGGATCGTTTCGGACCGGCGCATGAAGGCCTTTCGTTCCTTTTTTTCAATGTAGACGTGGAATTGGAAAGCGCCTGTGTGAGATGTGAGAGAGAAAAGAAGCTGTGCATGTGCCCGTTCGATTGCGGCAAGTAAACCTTTCCGATTTAAGGTGGTTTGCTTTATCCCGCAGGCCCTGAAAGGATATACCGTAATGGTATATCCTTTCTTTTTTCGAGAAAATTTAGAAGTAGCGATGAAGGAGACTAGGGGCTAGACCACGCATTGCTCCTTATATATTGTTCGAGCGCATAAAAAAGGAGCCCTGTCGGCTCCATTTTATATCTACAGGATATATCACACATCGAATTCCATCTGTTTCTTCGCCTTGTCCAGCAATTGCAGGGAGGAATTGATTTCCGGGGTGAACTCCGCGATGCCCACGCGCATCTCAAAGTTGGGCCGGCGGCGTTTGCCCACGTCCTCCAGCTCCAGGGCCTGTATGTTCTTGCGCACGCGCTCCACCACGATCTCGTGGGCCGTTACGTTGGTGAATATCAGCGTGCCCCACTGGTAGGGCTTGTCATCCAGCAGGTAAACGGCGTCCTCCGTCCGCAGCGAGGCGCTGATGACTTCGGAGATGCGGCCTACCAGTTCATCCATGCGCGCTTTGCCCAGGATGTGCTCCAGCTCGCGGGGGTAGCGCAGCTCCCAGATCAGCAGGGTAAGATGCATGTTGTAGCGGGTGGCGATGCGCATGTAGATGAAGCCTTCCAGGTCGAAGGCCCGCAGGTTTTTCAGCCTGGTGTTCATGTCGATGGTCACCAGCTCCTGTATCTGCGCGTCCAGCTTGTCCAGGCTCGTGTGCAGTTTGTTTGTCTGCTGGCCGAATACGGCGATGCAGCTGGAGAACAGCGGCGTCCATACCACCCAGAAATACGTGTAGCTCTGCACCACGGTACCGCGTGTCAGCGACATGTAGATCACATACGACACATACCCGAATATGAGGATGATATTGGCCACCAGCCCGGCGGTCAGCGATGTGAAGTAGGTGAAAATGGACAGCGCGATGGCAACGCACAGTATGCCCACGTTGATGCCAAGGTGCTCCCCATCCCCCGCGATGAAGATGATCCCAACGAACATGAGACCCAGGAGCAAAAGGAAAGCGATGTCCGTGATGGCGGATGTCCGGTTCCATTTCATATTACTTCTTCCTCCTGTGCTTCATCATCATCATGCTGAAGGCGAACAGCGTAAGCAGCAGCACGCCGCCGCCGGCAAGGCTCAAACCCAGTATATCCTGCCGCTCCAGCATCCTCCAGGCGGCGGGGGCAACGGCGGCGTTGTCGGCTTTGAAGCGGAAGGAATGCGCCGTCTCGTCGCCGGCCACAAAGCCGTCGCCATACACCTTCCATAAGCCCTCCACGCTGCCCAGGTAGGGAAGCGTCTTGAGCATGGCCTCGTCGCTTACGCCGCTGACCACAAGCAAAGCGCGCCTCTGCCCGGTCAGGGGGGAATACAGAAGCTGCACGCTGCCCAGGCGGGAACCGTAACTTTTTTCGATCAGCATTTTCTCGTTGGAGTCGATGGTGGTTCCATCCTGGCTGAACTTGAAGAAAAGCTCCTTGTTGTGGTCCATGGCGATTTGGTTTACGCCGTACCTGCCGATGGCAATGACGTTGGCGGCGGGCAGGCTGCCCTTTGCGACGCCTTGCACCACCTGCAGGGAGCCCGTGTTGTCCGTTACATAGCGGCCCAGGGTTAAAACCATCCGGCGGAACACCTCATAATCGGCATCCGAGGGCCGGCTGGGCAGCACGATGGCCACATCGTTGAGCCGTCCATCCTTTACAAACGGGCTGGGATAGCTTTCAAAAAGAAGGCCCTGCACATCCACGGTATTAAGCTTGAGCATGCTTTCGTTGGAAACGTAGGCCCAGGGCGTCTCCTCCTGGCGCAGGGTACACCAAAGGTCCTTGATCTCCAGGTCAAAGGCGACCCGCACGGAAAAGCTGCCGGAGACCTTCAGGTCGGTAGGGATGGACAGGTCCAGGCTGTCGCCCCCCGCATTTTCCATGGAAAGCTTTTTGCTGCCGATGGGGATGTCGTTGATGTATACCGTGACCAGGGAACGGTCAAAATCGAGATTCGCCGCGTAGCGGACCACCAGGCGGATTTGGCTTTCGTCAGCCAGGGCGCGGCTTTCGGGAAACTGAATGTAGAAGCTGGCGTTTTGACGGAACGCGCCTTTTACGTAGGAGCCTGTATCCGTAAGCAGCATGTACGGCTGCACCTCTTTTACGGGAGTCAGCACATTCACGTCCCCCGGCAGGGCCGCCCAATTGCTTTGAAGCTGCGCCATGTAGGCGGCATTGCCCATCAGCCTTCCCAGCGTTTCCATGGCGCCGTTATCCGCGCCGATGGCGGCCAATACGGAATGGTCGTCCCGGGTTACAAGGACGAGGGCGATGCCGGCCTTGGCGGCCCGGTCCTGCTCCGGAGTGAGGGCGGACAAGATGCCGCCATCCAACTGGTCGTAGCGGGAAAAATAGATTTGGTAGGGGTCCTGGAACAGCGCATCCCCCTGGCTGCTTACGCGAAGGCCGATGTCCCCGTAAAACAGCGGCGCGCTGGATGCCATGCCAGACATGGCCATGGCCGCGCAGGAAAGCGTGGGCTCCGCGGCGTCGCTGTCCACCACAAAAGCGCTCTGCTTGTTGGAAAGGGCGTCGATGCTTGTAAACTGCTTGTACAAGGCGGCCGCGCTGCCGATGACAGCAAGGGGCCGGTAGGACAGCGACACGGCGGAATCCTTGAAAACGTTCATCCAGTTGGCTTTGGAAACGTCATCCACGCAGGGCTTGGGATCGTTGGTGCGGATATACGTTTCCACGGTCAGGTAATTGACCCCCGGCTTGACGGTTTCAGGCGGAAGCATGATCACTTCCCGCTTCTTTTCGCCGTCGGTGATGGGCACCCGGGCGGAATATACCTTCTGCCCGTTGACGGAAACGGTATACGTGGAATAATCGGCTATGGCCAGCTGTGTGGTGGCAAAGCTCATGGAGAATACGGCCTGGTCCACCGCCCAGTCGCCGGCATAAAAGCTCTCCGTAAAGCTGGAGAACAAGCCTGTCAAGGCATGGTCCGAAGAAAAGGCCTGCTCAAACAAGTATGGCTGCAGGGGAACCGCGTGGGCGGCGGGAATCCCGGCGGATGTACAAAGAACCAGCAGCAACAGAAAAATGGAACCTCTTTGCAGGACTTTCCTCATGCTTAAAACCTCTCCGTCTTGTACCATTTTGTTTCCCGGCGGAACAATACATCTGTAAAGTATTTATATAGCCCGTAGGCGGCGACCACCATCCACATCTTGGAGTAGGTGAAGTACATCAGTACAATCACGTTCAGGTTGGACAGGTTCAGCTCGCCCTTTTCCGTGCTGATGGTCACATATGTGCCCAGGATAAACAGCAGGATCGCCAGGAACCACAATAAGTTGCTGAACCCCGCCAGCGTGGTGTGCGCCCATCCCACCGCGTATAAAAGCAGCGCGCTGTCGGATATGATCAGGGAGGTCAACAGCAAAAAGTAAATGGAGAGAAAGTACAACAGGTCAAACCTGATTTTTTTGGCCTTGGGGTCGAACAAGAGCGGAAGGTTCTTGATGATGACATAGATGTTCCCCTTGACCCAGCGGGTCCGCTGCTTGAACCAAACCTTTATGGTTTGCGGTTCCTGCTCCCAGGTGACGGCACTGGGCTGGAACTTGATACGGTAGCCCATCATGTAGATGCGGAAGCTGATTTCCGTATCCTCCGCGATGGCCTTCGTATCCCAGCCGCCGATGGCCTCAATAATGGAGCGCCGGA
The DNA here is from genome assembly GCA_023436585.1 of Bacillota bacterium. GTDB lineage: Bacteria > Bacillota > Clostridia > Christensenellales > Aristaeellaceae > JAEWAH01. The sequence goes on from JAEZIN010000023.1 coordinate 23,721, forward strand.
TGATGAAGTTGGTGCCCGGTATGGTGCACAGCCCGAACAGGTTCCAGCGGCCGGCCTGGGCCATCCACTGGAAGGCCAGCGTCTCGATATTGATGAACTTGGTCAAGAGGCTGGCGTTTTTGTTGCGGGTGCGGAACTTGCCGATTACGGCGCCCAGGGTGTCATCCTGGGTGATTTCCGCCACCAGTATGCCCAAGGCGCTCTTTTCAGGAGTATTGTCGGCATCATAGATCACGATGTACTCGCCGTGGCACTTTTGAAAGCCGATGTTCAGCGCGTTGGACTTTCCCTTGCCGCCCGTCGTCTTGTCTGTATTGATGATGGTAAGGTTATCGGCTTCCATATCCTCCTTCAGGTTGGCCAGCAGCTGGGCGCTATTGTCGGAGGAGTTGTCGTTGATCACGATGATTTCGTAGCGGTCCTTGGGATAACTGAAGGAGAGCAGTGCCCGGACGGTCTGCACGATTACCTTGCCTTCGTTATGCGCGGGAACCATGATGGAAATCATGGGAAACGTATTGGGGACAGGCGGTTTCTGCCGTTCGCACTTCAAGTAGTAGCGGTACCCCGACACGATCAAAACCACATTCACCAGCAGCAAAAGCCATATGCAAATCAGGGCCACCAGCATCATGCCGTCCAGCAGGTTCATAACAAAGCCCTTTCATCTGTAGAATTTGCGCCTGTACAAAAAATAACCGCCGGTTAACAGGCCGGAGAAAACCACAAGGCTGATGACAACGATCACGATCAGCGTCCTGTTCCCTGCTGTAAAGAAGCCCTCAAAGCTGGTTTCAATCTCTTCCCGGTAGGCATAGTCGCTGCCGATGGGCTTTTCGTTATATAAAACCGGCTCGCCTGTCACCATTTTTTGCAGGCTGGCGGCCGTTATCCATTTCCTGCGGATGACTTCCAGCGTGTGGTCAAATTCTTCGGGGGTTTTCGCGATGGGAAGGGTTATGGATACATCCATGGGCAAAAGCCCGAAGGGATCAACCGTGCCGGACAGGTTGGAAAAGCCGTTCAGGGAAAGCGGGTAAGGGGATACGAGGCCGTTGGCCAGGTGCAGCCCCTGCTCTTCAAGCGCCGAACGGGCACGGGCGAGCCTTGCATCGGGGCTTTCCTGCTCGGTTTCCGCCGTCCGTATGATGGGGTCGTGCATGAGAATGGCCCCGCCCCTGGACTCCATGTAGCGGAGCACCTGAGCATACCGCAAAAACGAGGGGTAATCCAGGTTGTCATATACGGGCATGGCGCTGACGGTGAAGGGATAGCCTCTTTTATACAGCTCATCCGCCATATGGCAGAGCATGCCGAGGTCGGAAAAAGGGTACACCTCGTCGATCAGCAAAAACAGGCGGCCGCTTTCAGCATCCCCAAACAGCTTCTTGGCCACAAGGCCCAGGGCAAGCGGCTGCAAGTCGTCCTGTACATAATGGGGGACATACGCAACGAAATCCTGGATGACACCATAGGGGTATTTTCCGCGCAGAGGAAATTCCATTTCCCCTGCCGCTTCGCCCTCGTATTCGGAAATCAAAAGGGAGGGATTCGCAATATTGATGGAAGCTTGAATGTTCCCGGCATGGAGCATGCCGCAAAGACTAGGAACGCTTTGCGTTTTGATCCCGTCCACCGGGCCAGCCTGCTGGCCTACGCACAGCACAGGGATCCCAAAACTTAGGCTGTCCAGGTACGGCTGCCGGACGGTGGTAACCAAAGCCGTGCACCCTAGAAGGGAATCCGTTTTATACCCCGTTTCGGGGATCGCGGTCACCGCATAACCGCAGGCCGATAACACCCGGACAATGGACTGGCGCTCGCTTTCCAGGCGGTAAACCAGCGTGACGGGCTTCCCGGCCGCGCCGGCCGTGACCGGTATCGCCAGGAGTACGGCCATAGCCGCCGCCAACAGAAATGCCTTCACCAAGCCAGTTCCTCCTCTAGAGGATATTAGGGGTTAACGGGAAACGCATTCCCCGCCTGCAGGGCGAGCAGTGCCATGAGGTTGTCAAAGGAATAGGCCTGCAGCGTTTGTGCGTCGGCAAACGCTCCGTACACCTGACTGTTTGGTTCTGTCACCTGGAAGGGAAGCATGTGATCTACGGCGGATTTATACAGATCCGCATCGTCTTCGCTGGCACCAAGCAGCGCGCAAAGCGCGTAAATGGCTGTTGACTCCGTTTCGCTTAAGGGGTTTCCGTCAAAATCGTATACGGCATACAGTTTACCGCTTTGAAGTGCCTTTTTCAAGTACGCAATCGTTTGTTTTGGACAAGAACCGACACGGGAAAGGTGATATGCTGTCAAAAGTGATTCCACCATGGGAACATTTTGGGATTGATAGTTTTTCTGCCCCATATTGTATGCTTTATGAAACATGGGGAACGCATCGCCAAGGTATCCGTTTTGCAAAATGCCGCGCATGTTTTCCATTACGGCTTGCCAGCGGCCATCCAGCCCGGACAGAGCCTGCATTGTATGAAGGTCGGCATAGCACAGTGTGGCATCGCTGCCGGCCATTTTCATAAGGTCGTCGTAAAAATCGGCCAGCATATCCCCGCGGACGTTGGTGCCATAAAGCCGACCGGCATAATAAAGGGCCTGATCGCGATAAGAAGGCTGACGGAATATTTCCGCAGCCTCCAGCATGGCCCCGATCAAACGCAGATCATCCACCGCCGCGTTGGACGGGGATACGCGGCCGCTCTCATCCAGACGGTAGGAGAGGATGCTGCCCGTGTCCATGCGGCTTTTCACGAAATCAATGGTTTTTGCGGCCATATCCGCGTTCCCGGCGCGCACATAATAAGTCAGTAGCAGCCCCTGGGATTCGCTCAGCACGTCATGGCCGGTGGCCCATTCCTTTATGCCCTGCGACGGAAGATAATTGGTGAATACTCCCCCGCCGCTTTGAAGCTTTTGCTCAATAAATGCGCGGCACATGGTTTCCTCCGCGCCTGCGTAAGCCGTTTTCTGCTCCACGGACAGGCAGGCGAGGAGGAATGCCGCACACAGAATTGTTCTTTTCATGATCCCGGAATGCTTCATGCTGCCACCGCCGGCGCAGGCTTTGCCGCCGCCTTTTCCTTGGCCGCCTTCTGCCGAAGCACGCTGAATCTGGTCATGGCGGCCGAAACCAGCACGAAGGCGGAAACATCAAACGCTAAATTGTATAAAAACATATGCTTGGCAAGGTCCGCGTCGCCGGCGCCTATGATGGATACGGCAATCTGGGATAAGCCCATTACCAGCACAAAGCCCAGGATCAGCATGCGCTGCCTGTCCTTGTAGCTTACAGCCAGCATCGCCGCGAAAAACAGCAGGATAAAGCCGATGGTCTTGGGCAGCAATGCCTTTTTCGCGGTGCTGTACAGGGAAAAGAAATTGGACTGAGCCCCGGGTTCCTTGTCTGCTCTTTTTTCATAATTGCCGATGGACTCCGGACGGATGGAGTTGGCGCTCTTGGCCGCCTCGTCCAGCATGGCGATCAATTGACCGGGGTGCATCGCATAGTATTTGGCAATGGAAACAAAGCCATACTTGGCATAAAAATCCTCTTTGAGCATAGGGTCCTGCACATCGATGACGGGATTGCGCTCATAGTAGATGGTCTGGTCCAATAAGGCGTATTGGGAGTTGATATCGAAATCCTCCAGCGCCTTCTCAGGGTTTTCCGAGGTCATAAGGATTCCGCGCGTCATGGCGTGGTAGGCGTTGATTTCCACAAATTCCTGGGGAATCAATACATACACCAGCACGCCGGCCGTGACGAGTGCGGCGGAGCATCCGCGTTTGAGCCATTTAAGCGATGTCTTTCGCGTGAAATCCCTTTGGGGCGTGTTCAAAAACAAGCACAGCACGCCAAACAGTACGCCCAGCGGTGCAAACTGCTGCTTGGAGCAAGTGAGAATCAGGCTGTTCACGGTCAGGGATATCATCAAAAGTGTTTTTTTGCCCCAACCGGCACTTAGCAGCAGCGCGCTGGCGACAGCGGCCAGGAAGCTGACGAAGGCCAGGCCCTCCGCGTAAAAGGAATTGAAGTAAGCCACATAGCCAATATCCGCAAACAGGAGCACGGCCAGCAGTGCGATCAGGTAGGCCCAATAGCCCTTGGCCCGCAGTGTGGCATACTTGGTCAAAAGATACACGGCGGCAATCAAGTAAGCGGATAATATAACAGCCTGGAAGCGGATGTCAAACAGATTATCCTGACCGGTAAACATCTTGTCCAGCCCGATGGCCAGCCGTATAAGCGGTGTTTGTCCGGATTGGAAGCCGGACGCGAACTCGTTGTAATATTGATACATGCCAAATTCCTTGCGGAAATAGCTGAAATATTGGTCGGCCTCATACCTGTCCAATTTATACAAGCCGTTACCCACCATGATCCGGTAGAAGTCGCCGTTGTCTGCCATGCCGACCGGCGAAAGGAAAAGCATGATGAGCAGCAGGATGCCGGTCAACAGAGCGGCCAGTGCGGCGGGCGACGGCGCTTTCATGCGTTTCATACCCCTTCCCCCTTTCCTGTCGGTGCGGATAAGATCATCCTTCAGACGCTCATTATATAGAAGAAAGCTATATAAATCAATGTAAATTCGTCACAATGCAGGGTCATATTCCTGCCTTCGACATCCGTTTGGCGATACTGGCGGAAACTGCAAGACAAAGGGGGGACCGAGCAGGAAGCGCGGGTGAATACATGGTATTGTTCTAATGTTGAAGCACTATTGACACACTGTCTCTTTTTCGTATACTGGAATCAAAAACTTTTATTTTAATATAAGCTGTGTGCCCCATGCTTCTCCCCTTGCGCTTGTTGTATGCCTGTTTATGGTATGATAACCTTCACGGCATGGAAAGGATTACCGGCAATGGCATGTCCGGTTGGGATTTTTAAAGTTTATAGCAAATATACTGTCATTGTTCTATGGATGTTGCGGTTGATTATGCCGGGTGTTCTTGGCCGGCACTTGTAAATTGCGGCCGCTGTGTGTATAATGAGTCGTATGCTCTGTGCCAAATATAATGGGATGTATTTCCTGTTCCAAGATTTTGGTACATCCCTTGTCCTTTAGATGAATGGGCAAGCAACCCAAGGAGGTGACCTGGCTTTAAGCCAGCGGTATGGCGGATACGGAAAGAATGCTGATTACCGGCGGGACGCCGCTGATGGGAGAAACCAGGGTAAGCGGCGGCAAAAACACATCGGTGGCGGTGATCCCTGCGATTTTGCTCAGCAGCGAGCCCTGCACCATCGAGAATCTGCCGGATATCGAGGATGTGAATGCCTTAACCGCCATCCTCCGTTCCTTGGGCGCCCGTGTAACGTATGAGCCGGGCAAGTTTATGACGGTGGATCCCCGGCCCGCGGAGGGCATCCACGTTTCCTACCAGCACACCCAGCGCCTTCGGGCCAGCTATTACCTGCTGGGGGCGCTGATGGGCCGCTGCCGCAAGGCGGAGGTAGCCTATCCTGGCGGATGCGATCTGGGCAGCCGGCCCATTGACCAGCATTTGAAGGGGCTTGCCGCCCTTGGCGCTGAAATTGAAGAGCGCGGCGGCATGGTCTATGCCCAGTGCCAAAAGCTCACCGGTGCGGATGTGTTTTTTGACCTGGTTACCGTAGGCGGCACCATCAACATCATGCTGGCCGCCGTCAGGGCCAGCGGAACAACGCTGATATACAACGCGGCCAAAGAACCGCATATAGTGGATTTGGCGAACTTTTTAAACAGCATGGGCGCCAACATCAAAGGTGCGGGCACGGACATCATCCGCATCCGCGGGGTGGAAAGGCTGCATGGGTGCACCTATACCGTGATTCCCGACCAGATCGAGACGGGAACGCTGATGATCGCCGCCGCCGCCACCCGCGGCGATGTAGTGATCCGGGGCTGCATCCCCACCCATATGGAAGCACTGTCCGCCAAGCTGATGGAGATGGGCGTACGCGTTACCGACAGCGACGACGCCATCCGAGTCCGCACCATCAGCCCCCACCGGGCGGTGAACTTCAAGACCCAGGTGTACCCCGGCTTTCCCACCGATCTTCAGCAGCCCATGTCGGCGCTGCTCACCACCGCCCACGGTACCAGTATCGTATCAGAAACCATTTACGAGCAGCGCTTCAAACACTTGGACGAGATCCGCCGCATGGGTGCGCGCGTCCGTGTGGTGGACCGCACGGCACTCATCGAGGGCGTTCCGCAGTTGTTCGGTGCGCCGGTAGTCGCCACAGACCTTCGGGCCGGCGCGGCGTTGGTGGTGGCGGGGCTGATGGCCAAGGGAGTTACGGAGATATATGAGCCCGGTCATATCGACCGTGGGTATGAGCATATTGAACAAAAGCTGTGTGCCCTAGGGGCCAACATCCGCCGGGACAAAATATAGTGTTCCGGGGGTTTGGGGAGGTGACGGCTTACGACAAGCGCCTTTGAATTGCTGGGACTTAAAAGCGATGCGGATGCCCAGCAGGTGCGCTCTGCGTACCGTTCAAAAGTCAAAAGCTGCCACCCCGACCAGTTTACCGATCAGGAGGAGCAAAAAAGAGCCCAGGATCAGCTGATCGCGCTGAACCTGGCGTATGAGGAAGCGCTGCGGCTGGCCTCGGAAAAGCGTGTAGGCTTCAACCTGATTTCCCAGGAGGAGGCCAAGCGGTTCGCCATCAAGCTGATGGAGCAGAACAACCTGGAAAGCGCGCTTAGGCAATTGTGCCGGGCGGAATCGAAGGACGGTGACTGGTTCTACCTGCAGGGTCAAATTTTGATGGGCATGCGCCAGTACGAAACGGCCCACCAAAGCTACCGGGAAGCGGTAAGAAGAGAACCGGATAACCTTCGCTACCGCCAGGGCGCCCTGGATGCGGCGCTGGCCATCAAACGCCACAAGCTTTTACACTACCGCGTTGCGGGTTGGATCAAGGATCTGTTAAACAAATAAGGCGTGCCTTTCCAAAAGAAAGACATGCCTTTTATTTTGCATCTATCCCTGGTCCTTTGCAGTATCCTGCCTTTCGCGCATCATGCGCGCGAAGGCTTCCCGCTCCTTATGAAGCTCTGTCAGCAGATCGCAAAAGCGCCAATCCCGGTTTTTGGGCGTGAGCACCGCCTTTAGGACCGAGGCTCCGACGCCGGATTCTTTCAGCAAGGCCAGCACTTCCCGCAGCCGCTGCTCGGTAAAGCCGCAAAACACCATAGCGCTGTGCGGGAATGGATCCACCATCGGCGGAGCTTTTTCCGCCGCGTCCAGCCCAGCCAAGGCGCCTGCGCTCAAACATGCCTCCTGGGGCAGGATCTCCTTGATGGGGATGCCCGCTTCCCGCAAAACGGCCTGAACCCGCTCCCCTTCCTTAATGGAAGCGGATAGCCCGTACAATAGCACCAGCTCGTTTGGTTCCATGTCAGCCTACGCTTTCTTTTTGAAAATCACCAGCTTGCTGGCGATATAGTTGAATATGACCACCAGAATATTCATGAAAAGCTTGGCCAAGAAATCATCCATGCGCAGTAAACGCACGCACAGCGACAAGCCAATGACATCAAAAAGTATCAAGGACAGGATACGCGCCCCAAAGAAGGACGAAATCTCCCGAAGCAGTGCCTCGCGGGTTAGATGCCTGCTTCGAAAAACAAACAGCTTATTGCCTGCATAGGCGAAGGAGACCGCTACAATCCACGAAAGGACGCTGGCGACCTGGAACCAGGAAATAGGCATCCCAAAGAAATTCTCCACCACAATGGCATCCGAGGCAACCGCCACTGTCAGTAGGTGGTAGGCAGCCAAATTCACTACGGTGGTCAGCACACCGAACACCAGGTACAGTATGATTTCCCGCCGGCGTTCCTTGTCATTCAAAAGTATTTTGATCTTGTCCATTCGCTTTCCTCTATTCCGTTTCCCCTGTATCACCCCTGGCATAGCCGGCTGACAGCAGGCTGCCTCTGGGCAATGTATGGGGCTTTTTTTGTTTGGAGGAGGTATAGGAAAACTCCTCATCAGTGTAACGCACGATGATGATGTTTTGCTGCATCATTTGCCCGTCAACAAGAAGGATGGCCTTGATGCGCCGGCCGTGAGCCATGGAGTATCGCAGAAATTCTTCCATCCTTACCTCCCGCCGCCGGACAGGCGGTAATTTTCGGGTACCATGTAGATGGAAATCTGCCCGCTTTCGCTGGCATAGCACAGGGGGAACAGTGTTTCCAGCCCCATATAATCTATCTCAAGATCGCTGCGCTCGTAGCTGGAAATCATGATATATTCCACCTTGTATTTGCTCAGCACATCCAGGTTGTTTTTCGGGTCCGCATAAAAGCGGTGGATATCCTGCTTTTCTTTGGTGGTATCAAAGCCGTGATAGTACAGCCACAGGTCCGGCCCGCAGACGATGGTGCGGCCGGCTAGGGAGCTTACGGGGTTCAAATGCTGGTCATACCCGGTGAGGAACACCGCGTGGGGGGGCGTTTCCTCCTCAATATAGGCGGCGGCGGCGATATCCTCCCTGGAAAAGGACTGAAGATCGCTGACTGCCTCCCGCGCAATGGTCAGGCCGGCGCTTAAAAAGAGCAGCACGGAGGCAAAGACGGCCAGCAGATAGCGCCCGCGAAGGCCGCGCATCCTGTCAAACACCGTTACGGCATAGTCCGCCGCCAGGATGGCGCCGATCATGTACCAGATGTAAAAAAGCTTGTTGTTATCGTACTCGTTGGGCTGGAAGCGTATGAATTCCGCCGCCAGAAAGATGGCAAACGCCCCGGCCGCCAAAAAGCGGTGCCTCGGGTTTTCTTCCAGCAGCGCGCATAGAAGCAGAATCACCGGAAGGCCAATGTTTTTCAGGTAGAACCATAGATAAAGGTCGATCATGCCCTCGCCCTGCGGATTGTTGACCCAGTTGAACTGAAATTTCAGAAAATGGCTGCTGCCGGAGGCCTGCGTGAACGTCCAGGTGATAAGCTGCGGCGCGGCCAGCGCGATTGTTATAGCCCCGTATAGGAGCCAGGGGGGGAGATTTCGCCTTGTCTCTCCTTTGGATGAATGCAAAAGCGTATAGAGCAGAAATCCCCCGCTCATCAGCCCCAGGGCCAGGAAGGAGTGGGTATGGATGAGGGGCAGCCCGCCCGCCCACACGCCCAGCAGGATAAGATGGCGCACATTTGCCTTGCGCTCAGCCCGGAAAGGCGCAAAGGCCGTGCATACCAGGTAGATGCAAGGCAGCACCATGGCCCAGCCGCCCAGTATGGTGCGCTGGGGGATCATGAGGTCGGCTATTACGTTGCTCCAGCGCAGATTGTAGGGAACAGGCTGATTGGTGGGCGTCTTGTAATAACCGTCCATCACCTCAAAAAGCCGTTCCTGCCAGTCAGATGCCGAGCGGTCGAAGGTGTACAAAAAGCCCAGCCCGCCATTTAAGAAGAACAGGAGGGCTGCCAGAATCACGGCGCGGCGGCTGCCCGCTATTTCCCTGGCCACCAGCAGGTACCCTGAAAAGCACAGCGCCATCATCAGCGTGCCGGGAACCGCCAGGGCCATTTGCAGGGAAAAGCCGAACATATACAGCGTGGTGGAGAGGCTGTCCGTCAGGAAGGGATACGATAAAAGCTCGCGTGGCAGTATGCTGTAATCCGGCGGGAAGGACGCATCCCGAAGGCTGGTAAGGATGGCCGTGTGCAGCGGGAGGTCACCATAGGTGCTTTGGCCTACGTGATAGCTGCCGTCCGCCGCAGGGCGCATGTGGTGGGTGAACTGCAGATAACCGCTGAGCAGGGTTAACGGCAAAGCCACAAACAGCAGGATTTTGAGGAAAGTGGCCTCCTCCGCGTCCCACAGCAGGAGGGAATGCTTTTTGTCGCGCAGAAGATAGGAACCGCCTGTTAAGAGGATAAGGGGGATCAGCGCCGCATAATGGCCTGTCCTGCTGAATTTCAAAAAAAAGGCCGCAAGGGCCGGCAGCCACATGAGCAGGAAAAGCCCCAGGGAAAGGCCCAGCCACCAGCGGGTAAGTGGCTTGTGGGAGGGAAGCAGGAAGCGGACGATGGCAAGGCCGCATAACAGGTACAATAATAAAAATGCCGCTGCTGCCAAAATCCTATTCCCCCTCTGCAAAAAATTTCGATCTCAATTCATTTGAACACGTTTTATAAGGGTTTCGCGCCTGCGGGCGCGACCAGGGCTTTCCGATCGCCCTGGACCTTCGGCTATTATCCCATATGAAGTTTTTTGGTGGGGTGCGGGGAGGGCTTTTTTACAAAAAAGCCCTCCCCGCATACTCCCACTTAAAACTTCATCTGCACGAACTCCGCAAGCAGCTTCAGCGCGCCGTCCATGTCGCGCATATCGATGGTTTCACAGGCGCTGTGGACGTAGCGGCAGGGGATGGAAATGGTGCCTACGGGCAGCCCACCCCTTGCCTGCTGCATGCCGCCGGCATCGGTGCCGCCCCTTGCCAGCACTTCCCGCTGGGCGTTTACACCGGCTTTTTGTGCGGCCAGGAAGAGAGAATCCCTCACCATGGGGCTGGAGATGCTGTACTGATCCATGATTTTCACGGCTGGGCCACCGCCCAGCTTCAGCGCGGGGAGCTTCATTTCGGGGGTGTCGCCCCACAGCGTCACATCAATGGCTACGCCCAGATCGGGCTCCTGGGCGAAGGCGGCCGTGCGGGCGCCGCGCGTGCCCACCTCCTCCTGGGTGGAGAAGACGGCGATGATGGTGTTCTCGGATTCCTTGACGGACTGCAAAAGGGCGGCCAGCAGCGCGCAGGCGCAGCGGTCATCCATGGCGGGGGCGGATACCCGGTGCTTGCCCAGGCGGAACGCTTCGCCATTGTAAACGGCCGCGTCACCGATATTCACCATGGCCAGCGCTTCCTCCCGGCTTTCGGCGCCGATGTCGATGAACAGGTGCTTCATGGCCTGGGTCTCGCCTTCCGCCAATGGCTGGCTGACCAATACACCCTGCACACCGTTGGCAAAGGAAACGCGCCTTGCCAGGGAAACGTGAATGTTGATGCCGCCCAAGGGCATGACACGCAGGAAGCCTTCCTTTTCAACATCGGTGACCACAAAGCCGATGTGGTCCATGTGGGCGCTGAACATGATGCGCTTGCCGCCGGGCTTGCCCTCTTTGACGGCGATGAGGTTGCCCATCACATCGGTATGGATGGAGGTCACATGCGGCGCAACAAGAGGCTTGATCACATCCGCCACGGTATGCTCCGCGCCGGTGGGGCCGACGGGACTCAGAAGCGTTTTCAAAAGTTCAAACATACGTATTCTCTCCTTTGCGCATCACACTTTGGGATGCTTCAAAAAGTCGTGTGCCAGCCGGTATTGGGCATCCACGTCGCTTTCCTTCACCACGGAGGAAGGGCTGTGGATGTAGCGGCAGGGTACGCTCAAAACGCAGGTGGCAACGCCGCTGCGGGATTTTTGGATGGCGCCGCTGTCGTTGCCGCCGGAAACGCTGCGCTTTAACTGGTGAGGGATATTGTTCTCCCCGGCGGTGCGGAGTATGGCCTCATACAGAGGCCGGTTTACCAGGGAAGCGTTGTCCATGAAGCTGACGGCCACGCCGTCCCCGGCGCGGCATACCTGCATGGTTTCCTTCACATCGCCCAAATCATTGCAGGTGGTGCCCTCCAGAATCAGCGCCATATCCGGGGCAGCATGGAACGCCCCGCCCGCGGCGCCGCGGCAGCCCACCTCCTCCTCGGTAGTAAACAGGCAGGTGACGTCGCCTGGATAGGTGTCTTCCAGCACCTTCAACAAGCTCAGGCAGCCCACCCGGTCATCCAGTGCCTTGGCGCAGATGCAGCCATCTCCAAAGACGGTATAGGGCGTATCAAAGGTAATATAGCTGCCCTGGGGGCAATCGGACAGCGCGTCCTCTTTATTCTTGGCGCCGATGTCCACATAGATGCTGTCGTACTGAAGAACGCGCTTGCGGTCCTCCGGCGACTGCAGGTGGATGGCCATGGCCCCGATGACGCCGGGAACAGCCTTGTCCCCCGCCAGCACCCTTTTGCTGATGACCACCCTGGGGTCGATGCCGCCCACGGGTTGTATGCGCAAAAGACCTTCCTCGGTGGCGGAGGTGACGATGAAGCCTACCTCGTCCATATGCGCGGCCAGGAGCACATGGGGCATATTCTTTTCCGTTCCTTTTTTGAAGGCCGCCACGTTGCCCATGCGGTCAATGGTCACGGAAGTACACAGCGGCCGGCAGGCTTCCATGAGCGCTTTGCGTATTTCCTGCTCATGGCCGCTGACGCCCCTGAACAGGCACAGTTCCTTTAAATCCATAGGTCATCCTCCCAGCCGGCGTCCAGCTCCGCGAGGAAATGGGCCAGCAGCCGGCCCCCTTCCGCAAGAACGCCAAGGTCTATGGTTTCCACGGTGGTATGCATGTACTTAAGGGGCAGCTCCAGCAAAATGGAAGGTACGCCGGAGCGGCTGATTTGAAGCTCGTCGCAGTCGGTGGAGGTGCTTCTGGCGTCCACCTCTGTCTGCAGGCTCACATTGTGCTTCTTCGCCGTATCCATCAGCCTCTTTACCAGCTTGGGCTGCAAAAACGGGCCGACCGCCGTAACCATGCTGCCAATGTCGCTGGTGGTATCCGGCCGGCTGCCGGGGATGGTGGCATGGCATACATCCAGGGCGACGGCGAGATCAGGTTCAAGATCAAAGGCGGAAGCCCTGGCACCGCGGCTGCCCACCTCTTCCTGGGTGGTGGCCACAAAGTACACATCGGCGTCATGCTGCATTTTGGCAAGCCGCTCCGCCGCCGCCAGCATGATGCCTACGCAGGCCCTGTCATCCATGGTCTTGCAGGATAACCTGTTGTTTTTGAGCTTGGTGGCGGGGGTGTTGAAGGTGATATGGTCGCCAATTTGAACCAGTTCCCGCACTTTTTCCGGCGGCAGGCCCACATCCACAAACAAATCTTCCCTCAAATAGTTCTTTTTGCTTTCTTCCGCGGTCAGAAGATGCGGCGGCTTGGCTCCGATGGTGCCAAACAACTTTTCTTTCCCGTGGACCCATACCTGGGTGCCGGGCAGTATACGGGGGTCCACGCCGCCCACATTCCCCATGCGGATGCAGCCGTCGTCCTCGATTTTTACAGCCATCAGGCCGATTTCATCGATATGGGCCGCCAGCATAACCTTGGGTCCCGGTCCCTTTTTATGGGCGATGACGTTGTACATGCAGTCGATAAAAACCTCATCGCAATAAGGTTCAAACTGCTTTTTCACATATTCCGCCACCGCCTGTTCATTGCCGGATAGGCCGGGCAGTGCCGATACATCGGCAAGGAAGGCCTCAATGTCCATGGGATTCCTCCTTTGTTGCATACCCTTTCAAACCTTACATGCGCCATTGCCTTGAACGCATCCGTGTTTTTCATTGGTATCATCGCGCCGGCCGGGCGCGGATGGACATAGTATAGCATGATGCGGTCATTTTCTCAAATATATCCAACCGGGCACAGGAACTTTTCAGGAAGGTGCGCAAAAAGAAAAGCAGTTGTTTCGCGGCAGGAATACGCCCTTTGCAACAAGAATAAAATAAGGATACCGCGTTTTTAACCGCCTTATTATTTTGCAATCGTCTGGAGCGTGAGCGCCTAATGTCCCAGGGACCCCAGAGGCTGAGGCAGCTGGCCGGGGAAGATGAATACAACGCCGGCACCCTTTTGTATCAGCGGGGCGGCGTACGGTCCGTATCGGTAGGACCGGAATCGCTGCGTTTTTTGGTGGCCGGCACACCCCGCCGGGAAGTGGTATTGAAGGCCGACGCGCCTGCGCAGTGCTCCTGCGAAACCCACGAGCGCCTGGGAGCCTGCCGCCATGTGGTGGCCGCCACACTGATGGCCCGGGAAACAGGCGTCTGGAAGGATATCGAAAGGCGCAGGGCCTCCCTTGGCGGGCCGCTCCTTTTAAAGGCCATGGAGGGGGCGTTGCCGGAAGCCGGCACCGTCCGCATGGAGATTACGCTTCTGCTGGAGCGGGACAGCCTGGGCCAGCCGGCTCTGCGGGTGGGCATCCGTGTCGGGGAGGACCGGCTGTATGTGGTTCGCAACCTGCCCCAGTTCCTGGACGCCATTGACAATCAGGTATCGCTGCCCTTTGGAAAGGGGTTTGTGTTTCATCCGGAATGGATGCATTTTACCCCGCGGGAGAATGGCGTGCTGGATGTGCTTCGGGCACTTTGCCAGGCGCAAAAGGAAGTGGGCGTCACCCAGCACGGCATGGAAGCCCGTACCATGCGGCTGCCCCCCCGCTTTGCGCTGGTGCTTTTAAACCTGTTGAAGCATCTGCCCTTCCGCCTGGCGGTGGGCGGGGTCGCGCACCACGTGGCGCAGGTGCAGGAGAAGGAGATTCCCCTTGCGTATCAGGTGGCCGGCAGCGCCAGGAGCATCACCATCACCGCCCAATTGCCCCCGGAGTGGATGCCTCTGACGCCCGACTGCGCCTATGTGTGGCTGAGCGGGGAAGTGGTGGCGCTGAACAAGATGCAGCAAAGCGTGGCCGCCGTGCTTTTCCGCCAGGAGGACGACGGCAACGCCAATTTTGACTTTTTCGGCAAGGAAGCACCCCGCGTCATCAGCGAGCTGGTGCCCTGGCTGCAATTGACCGGTGTGGTGGAGTTGGACAGCGCGCTGCAAAGGCAGATCGTCCGCACACCCTTAATAGCCAAGGTGTACCTGGACCGGGTGGGCCAGGAGGTGGTAGCCCGCACCGTGTTCGCCTACGGTCCTCATGAGATTGACCCCTTCGCGGCCCCCGGCCAGGATGTGGCGGACAATGAGCCAAGGCTGCTTATGCGGGATGCCAGCGCAGAGCGCGCCGTGCTGGACGAGCTGGCCAACGCGGGCTTCCATGTACGCAAGGGCCGGGTATACCTAAGCGGGCAGGACGGCATTTTCCAGTTCGTGTCCGAAGGCGTACACCGGCTGATGGGCTTGTGCGAAATATTCGCCAGCCAGGATTTCAAGCGCATGGCGCCCCGCAGGCCCAAATTCCAGGGGAACATGCGCGTATCCGGCGGACAGTTAATGCTGGAGTTTTCGGAGGATGGGCAGCCAAGCCAGGAGGTTTTGGCCATCTTCCAGGCGCTGCACATGCGGCGTAAATATTTCCGCTTGAAGGACGGTTCCTTCCTGGACCTTAATGCCATGGAAGAATGGCAGGAGGCCGCCGATCTTATTACGGAAAGCGCCCAGGCGGAGAATATCGATCTGGTCTCGGGCAACACGCTGTCCCTGGCCGCCTGCCGCACCGTGTACTTAAGCGCGCTGCTGGCGGAAAAGAACCTGCCCATCCGCGCAGAGGACAGCGTGCGCGAGACTGTGGCCGCGCTGACCTCGCCGGAGGCAAAAGAGTTCCAACCCTGTCCCCTGCCCATTGGAAAGCTCCTGCGGCCTTACCAGGAGCGCGGCTTTTACTGGCTGCAATCCCTGCACAGGCTGCGCATGGGCGGCGTGTTGGCAGACGATATGGGGCTTGGCAAAACCATACAGGTCATCGCCCTGCTCTGGTGGGCCGCCAAGCAGGAAGGGCAACGACTTCCCTCCATTGTGGTCACGCCCACTTCCCTTTGCTACAACTGGCAGGCGGAGTTCAAGCGCTTCGCGCCAGGTCTCTCCATACTGCTTCTCGCCGGCAGCCAAGCCGCCCGGGCCGGGCAGATCGAGGAGCTGAAGGCCTCCCAAAAGGTGGATGTGGTCATCACCTCCTATCCCTTGATCCGCAGGGATATTTCACTTTTAAGCGATATCCCCTTCCGTTTTGCCATTCTGGATGAGGCCCAGCACATCAAAAACGCCGCCAGCGTGGGGGCGGTGGCCGTAAAGCAGCTGCAGGCTCAGACGCGCCTGGCGCTGACGGGCACCCCCATGGAGAACAATACCGGTGAGTTGTGGTCCATTTTTGATTTCGTACTGCCGGGCTATCTGCTCAATTACGCCAGGTTCATCCGCCAGCACGGCGACGGGCGCAACAGCGAAAGCCTGAGGCAAAAGATACGGCCATTCCTGCTTCGCAGGCTGAAAAAGGAAGTGCTAACCGAGCTGCCGGACAAGCTGGAAACAACCCTCATCGCGGAAATGACGCTGGAACAAAGCAGGGTGTACCAGGCGGCGCTTTTGCGCCTGCGCAGCCGGGTGGACGACCTTCTGCG
The DNA here is from genome assembly GCA_023436585.1 of Bacillota bacterium. GTDB lineage: Bacteria > Bacillota > Clostridia > Christensenellales > Aristaeellaceae > JAEWAH01. The sequence continues at coordinate 39,899 of JAEZIN010000023.1, forward strand.
CACCAAAGGCATCAACCGCGGCCGCACGGAGGTGCTGGCCGCCATTACGGAGCTCCGCCAAATATGCTGCCACCCGGCGCTTTGCCTTCCGGATTACTCGGGGGCCAGCGGAAAGCTGGACCTGCTGCTGGAAATATTGCCGGGGGCACTGGAAACCGGGCGGCGGATACTGCTTTTCTCCCAGTTCACCAGCATGCTGAAAATCCTGCGCCGCTACCTGGAGGCGGAAGGCATCCAATGCCTGTACCTGGACGGGGAGACGCCTCCCGCCAGGCGGCTGGAACTGGCCGATGGCTTCAACGCGGGGGATGGCCAGGTATTCCTCATTTCCCTGAAGGCCGGGGGCACGGGGCTGAACCTGACCGGGGCGGATATGGTAATCCATTACGATCCCTGGTGGAACCCCGCCGCCGAGGACCAGGCCACCGACCGGGCCCACCGCATTGGGCAGACGCGCAAGGTGGAAGTGGTCCGCCTGATTACCCATTTGAGCATTGAGGAGCAGGTTGCGCGCCTGGGCAAAAAGAAGCGTGCGCTGTTTGACCAGCTCATTACCGCCGGGGAGGAAATGCCGACCCAGCTTTCGGAGGCGGATATTCGGGCACTTTTCGCTTAAGACGCGGGCAAGGGGAGGGTACGAAAGTGTGCGGCAGATACTATCTGATGCTGGATGCAAATGACCCGGAGATGCGGGCCATTCTGGAGAAAATGAACGGGATGGAATTTGCCCAGGGGGAGATCTTCCCTGGCCAGATGGCGCCAGTGCTTGTACCCGACGGGCAGGGGAGCTGGACGCCCAGGATGATGCAGTGGGGCTTCCCTCACTGGGAGAAAAAGAGCCCCATCATCAACGCCAGGCAGGAGACGGTGGCGCTGTCGCCCTATTTCCGCCCATCTTTTGTGGCCGGGCGGTGCTTGATTCCCGCCAACTGGTTCTTTGAGTGGCGGCATACGCCGCTTGGCAAGAAGACGAAGGATAAAATGGCCATCGGCCTTCAAAAAAGCAACATGATGTATATGGCGGGGGTGTACAAAAAGCTGGAGGACGGCCGGGAGGTGTTCACCGTGCTCACCCGCCCGGCGGATAAGCAGGTACGGCCCATCCATGACAGGATGCCTGTGATGCTGACGGAGGAGGCGGAACGCAGCGCCTACCTTTCCGGCCCGGCGGAGGCATTCGTGCTGCTGACGAATATGGGGGACCCGCCGCTTAACATCGAACTGGCCGCCAAGTAATGATCCATCTCCGTATGGCATATGAAACCATTATTCCCTCATTTTCAATAAAGGGGCCTGATGCAAATGAATTGGGATTTTGTAGCCATTGCGCCTGCCGAAATATTATTGCCGGGCCCGGGGACCGATCTTTCCGCCTGGGCGGTGGTGGCCTGCGACCAGTATACCTCCCAGCCGGAATATTGGCGGGAGGCGGAAGGCTTGGTTGGGGAGAAGCCTTCCACGCTGCGCATTACGCTGCCGGAAATCTATCTTGCGCAAAGCGCTGAACGTGTGTCCTCAATTCATCACGCCATGGCGGATTACTTGCAAAAAGGAATATTGAGGGAAGCTGTCAAAGGCGGCTTTGTGCTGACCGAACGGACAACATCAAGTGGTTCAAGGCTTGGTTTGGTTGCCGCGGCAGATTTGGAAAGCTATGATTTTGAGGCGGATTCCAGATCCATGATCCGGGCCACGGAGGGCACCATCCTCTCCCGCATCCCCCCAAGGCTGGCGGTCCGACAAGGCGCGTCGTTGGAATGCCCGCATGTGCTTTTGCTGCTGGATGATCTTCAAAAAACCGTGGTGGAGCCTTTGTACGCAAAGCGCGAAGAGCTGAAACAGCTGTATGATTTCCCGCTGATGCTGGGCGGCGGCCATCTTCGGGGCTGGGCGGTGACGGATAAAAGCCTTTTGCAAGGCGTGTACGATGCGCTGGCGGCGCTGAAAGCAAAGCTGCCGAAGGATAATCCGCTTTTGATGGCCGTGGGGGACGGAAACCATTCCCTGGCCACCGCGAAAGCCCACTGGCTGCAGGTGAAAAAAACGCTTGCGCCAAAGGAGGCCGCAGGCCATCCCGCCAGGTTTGCGCTGGTGGAGATGGAAAACATACACGATGAGGCGCTTGACTTCCATCCCATCCACCGGGTGGTGTTCCATGCGGACGGGGAAGGGCTGCTGCGGGACTTCAAAGCGTACTGCGGCGCAAGGAATATGACCTTTTCCGATAGCGTGGCATGCCCCGGAGACCAGGCCATGGAAGTCTTGTACGGCGGCCAGTCGTACAACATATGCATCTCGAATCCCGATTCCTCGCTGGCGGTGGGCACGCTGCAAAGGTTCCTGGATGACTATATGAAGCTTCACAAGGAAGCGGAGGTAGACTATATTCACGGTGACGATACCGTTCGCGGTCTGTGCATGAAAGAGAATACGGTGGGCTTCCTGGTGCCGGGCATCGAAAAATCCGCACTGCTGCCGGCCGTGCGGCAGGATGGGTCGCTGCCCCGCAAGACATTCTCCATGGGAGAAGCCCATGAAAAGCGGTATTATATGGAGTGCAGAAAAATACTGTAGCGGCAAAAAAGCGGATCAAAAAGTGCCGCTGCCGGATAAAAGGAGGTGTTGCTCCGTGAAAATCCTTTCCATCATGAGCAGTTACCGAACGGACGGCAACACAGGCCGGACGGCATCCCTTGTGGAAGAGCAGCTTCAAAAGGAAGCCGCGCTGCGCCATGTGGATTTGGAGATCGAGCGAATCAACCTTGGCAGGCTGGATGTCGGCATATGCAGGGGCTGCAGGCTTTGCTTTGATAAAGGCGAGGATAAGTGCCCCATGAAGGATGACCTCCTGTCCCTGCGGGACAAGATGCTGGAGGCGGAGGGATATCTGATATCCAGCCCTGTGTATGTGGAGGATGTGAACGGAATCCTGAAAAACTGGATGGACCGCATGGCCTTTACCTGCCACCGTCCCGCGCTGTACGGGAAGTGCGCGTACTTGATCACCACATCCGGCGGCGGTTCCACGGGCCACGCCCTTCGGACCATGGACGCGGCCTTTCACGCCTGGGGCTGCCGTGTGGCGGGGCGAGCAAAGTTCCGCACCGGGGCGCTGACAGACAAGGAAAGCATATTCTTGAAAAACGAAAAGGCCATCAGGCAGGCGGCAAAGGTTTTTCTGGATGATTTGATGCGTGGTGCGGACGCATACCCCGGCATGTATTCTCTGATTGCTTTTCGCGTGCAGCAGATTTGCTGGAACAAGGAAAGCTACCAGGCGCAGAACCCATTCGACTACACGTATTGGAAGGGAAAGGGCTGGCTGGGGCCCAAATGCATGTATTATTTACCTTTCAAAAAGGGCAAATGGAAGGCAGGCCCGGCCAGGCTGATAGGCAGCGGGGCCGCGAAGTTGTTTGTTTGATATTTGTCTCTATGCTTAATGGCTGATAGTGAAATAAAAAGCGTGCCTTTGTTTGTTCAGGCGCGCTTTTATTTTTGTTCCAGCAAGTTATGTATTTCCGGCGGCAGCGGCGAAACAAGAGACAGAAGCTCTCCTGTCACGGGGTGCACGCAAGACAGATGACAGGAGTGCAGCGCGATACGGCCTGGAAGCTCATCCGATTCTTGGCCATAGAGGAAATCCCCTACGATGGGGCAGTTCAAATACTGCATATGCACCCTGATCTGATGGGTCCGGCCCGTTTGAAGGCGCAGCCTTATAAGGCTGCGGCCATTGCCTGTCCTCAGCGTTTCGTAATGGGTGACGGATTGCTTTCCGTTGGGGTCAACGCACCGCTTCACACCATCCGGAAGGACTTTGCCGATGGGCGCATCGACGGTGCCCGATAGCGGCTCTAGAATACCTTCCGCCACCGCCATGTACTCCCGAACAAAGTTTGGCGTGTGCAGCTGGCTTTGCAGTCTTTGCTGCGCATAGGCGTTTTTCGCGATGACCATCAGACCGCTGACGCCCTTGTCCAGCCGGTTCACCGGCCGGTAGACGAAGGGGCCGGAAGGCATTAAATAGGCCGCCACGTAGTTTTCCAGCGTGTTTTCCCCCTGTCGGGAAGAGGCCTGGCTGGGCAGGGGGGCGGGCTTGTCCACGATGAGCAGGTCTTCGTCCTCATAGGCGATGGACAGCGGAGTATTCTGCGGCATCCGCCTGGATTCGTCCCCCTCCGGAAGAAGGAGGGTCACTGTCTGCCCTGCGCGAACCCTTTGATCGGCATGGGTTGGGACGCCGTCCAGCAGCAGCCCATTTTGAAATTTGATACGGGAAAAGAGGTGCCGGCCCAGCTTTAAGCGGGCGAACACCGCCTGCTTGAGCTGCCTGCCCTCATCTCCCGGTTCGATCATTATGGATAGCCGGCGCATGGATCTTCCTTCCCTTGACAAATGATTGCACACATTATACCATAATATCAAAAAAAGCGCCCGGCATGCGCCGGACGCCTGAAAAGAGGGTCTGCTTACTCCGCGGGAGTGAAGATGGGGATGACGCCGCCCTTGAAGTTTTCGTTGTTGAGCAGGAAATCATACACCTTTTTCGTGTGCAGCACGGTTTCCAAAGCCTTGACAAAATCGGCGTCCTTGTCCGCGCTGCGGACCACCACATAATTGGTGTAGGTCTTGCCGGCATCGCTGTCGGCGGGCTCCACGAAAATGGCGTCGGTGGCGGGGCTCAGGCCGGCATCCAGGGCGAAGTTGCCATTGATGACGGCGAAGTCGGCGTCAGCCAGGGTGGCGGGCAGGGTGGAGGCATCCACTTCCTTGATGTCCAGCTTCTTGGGGTTTTCGGCAATGTCCAGCACCGTCAGGCTGCTATCGGGGGTGGTGCCCTCGGGCAGGGTGATCAGCCCGGCTTCCGCAAGCAGGAGCAGCGCCCTTGTCTCATTGGAAGGATCGTTGGTGATGGTGATGATGGCGCCCTCCTTCAGCTCTTCCAGCGTCTTGGTCTTGCCGGGATACAGGGCGTAGGGCTCGTAGTGGACGCCGATGGCGGGGATAAGCTGCTCGGCTTCCGGCACGGTGACGTTGTAGGCGTTCAGGTAGGGCAGATGCTGGAAGTAGTTGGCATTCAGCTCCCCGGCAGCCAGGGCGGGATTGGGCAGGGGATATTCGGTGAACACCACGATCTCCAGCTCATAGCCCAATGCTTTCAGGTCATCTTTGACCAGTTCCAGCACTTCGGCATGGGGGGTCGGGGTAGCGCCGATCACGATCTTGGTAAGCGTTTGGGCGGAGGCGGCGGACAGGGACAGAACAAGGATAAGGGCCAGGGCCAGGGACAGCAGCTTTTTCATACTTCATACGCTCCTTTGCGCTTTTCATTCTGTTGGGAACCCATTCATCCTTATAAGCCGGTATCGGTGGGTCACATTCGCCCTCCGACGCTTAGGATGAGGGCGGAATTCCCGGCATATTGATACCGCATGCGTTTCGCCTCAATTCCTATTAGTAAAGTATGAAATAGATCATAGCGCATATTCCCTAGTATGTCAATAGGAAATAGAAAAATTTTAATTAAGCAGCAAATCGGACGAAGTATCTTGTGAATGACTTAGGAACAGGCGCAGTTCTTTGAAACTTTGTGTTACATACCCTCCAAGGAGGTATCCGTATGGGTGGCTTCCATAAACGGCATTATGCAGGTAAACGGTGTTTTGCCGTTCTCGTCGCGGCGTTATTGATGCTCCTCCCCGCCCTGTCACTGGCCGATGCCGCATACCTGGCCGTAAAGGGCGGCACGCTGAACCTGCGGGAGAGCGCCAGCCAGACGGCCAATATATTGGGCCGGTATCCTACGGGAACATGGGTTATGATTCTGGAGGAGGGCGAAACCTTCCACAGGGTGCAGGTGGGCGGCAAAACCGGCTACATGATGAAAAGCTACCTCACCGCAGGCAATGATTCCGCCATCGCGGCGCGGTTTGTGCGCACCAATACAGGCACCGGCGTGAACCTGCGGGAGTCCCCTGCCGATGCCGGCACCGTGATGACGGGGGTGGCCGAAGGGACCAAGGTGGATGTGCTGGTGAAGGGTGTCGGCTGGTACAAGGTGCGCGTGAACAGCCTCACTGGATACATCGCCTCTAAATATCTGGCTACCGAGGCCGGCGGAACGTTCGAATATGCCGTGGTGAACAACCCCAAGTATACGCAGGTACTGAATTTGCGGGAAACGGCATCCACCTCGGCTGTCATACTGGGCAAGTACAAGAACTACACGCCTGTATCCGTATTGCAGCGGGGCGATGCCTGGTGCAAGGTACAGGTGGGCGATAAAACGGGTTATATGATGACATCGTACCTTAAAATGACCGCTGCGCCGTTTGCCGCAACGGTGAATAACCCCAACGGGGGTAGCGTTGTGAACTTCCGCTCGGCGCCAAGCTGGAACGCGTCTATCCTCAGCAAGATTCCGGTGGGCACCGGGGTCACGGTGCTGGACAAGGGAACGGACTGGACGCTGGTGAGTGTGAGCGGTTCTACGGGATATGTGAGTACATGGTTTTTGGCATATTGAAGAATGCCTGATAGTATTGTTTGAAAGACATTTTGCATACGGCAATGGGAAGGGGATCGCGTCTGCGGACGCGACAAAGGGCTTTCCGATCGGTCCGGCTTGCTCAATAGTCGCATTGCTGCGCATTCCGCAAGCTCAATGGTCATTCCGGTTCGCTGCCGCTCCCGGCACATCCCGGCCGATTCAATCGACGCACTGCTCACTGCCGTTCGCATTGCTTGTTTCATCGGCTTTCTCCGCCCTGCCCATTGCCGCCACAGGCGGCGACAGGGCTTCGAAACCTTTCGCTTGATTCATCCACCCGGCCCATATCCGCCACTGGCGGGGGCCGGGTTCCTTCACCGCTTGCACTGCTTCTTTTCGCAAGCCTCCTCCGCCCAGCCCAATGCTCTCCATCTGGCTCAATCGTCGCTCTGCTCACTACCGTTCGCATTGCTCGTTTCGCCAGCCTCCTCCACCCTGCCCTTTTCTGCCACTGGGTTACGGAGCCACAGGCGGCGGCTAGGCTATGGAGCCTTTGGAAACCTTCGGATGCCGTCTCTTATAGTTAACCATGCAGGGCGGCGGACGCTAGTTTAGCTTTTAAAAGTAGCAGCGAAAAAATAGTGCCACAAAGTAGCGATAGCCACTTTGTCGATAAAAAAGTCCGGGGAGGCAATGCCTCCCCGGATTTTATGTTATAGGGTCTCGTTGGTATCGGTCGGGGTGTTCTGGTCGGATGTGCCGGTGTGGCGGGCCGTTCTGGGCTGGCGGGTGGTATTGCCCAAGGTGCTGTTGCGCTGGGTCGTACCGCCTTGCCCATCAGGAGCCGATGCATTCCCCTGCGCATCCGGCCTGAAGACTGCCGGTTGCTGGGCTCCCGGCTGTGCGCCTGTGGGTCTTGCAAATGCGCTGGGCTGCTGGCCGGGCCTTGCCGCGGGCGCGGCGCCGGGCTGTGCGGGCCTTGCGGCCGCCGTGCGCGGATCGGTGGTTCCGGGCTGCGCGCCCGCTGGCCGCTGGCCATAGGGGGATGCGCTGCCTGGAGACTGGGGTCTTTGCGCGCCTGCTTGCGGCGTGCCGGGCTTTGCCTGCGTTCCGGAAGCGGGCGGCACCATGGGCGCGTTGGTGGCGCGAGCATAGGGCCTTGCGCCGCTTTGCGGGTTCTGCTGCATGGCCGCCCTGCGCTGCGCGGCCCTCGCCGCTGCTTTGCGCTGGTTGGACTTATGCAACGCGTAGGCGTACAAACCGCCAAAGCCGCCCAGCAGGACTACGCCCAATCCCAGCCAGATAAAGCTGGGGCTGTCCGACTGTGTTTGCACCGGCGGATCGGTGGGCGGGGGAATGGTGATGAAGGGTTCGGGCGTGGGGCTGGGAGTCGGGGTGGCCTGGGGTTCCGGTGTCGTGTAGGGGTCGAACGGCTCGTAGGAGGCGTTCAGCCCGGTATTCGGGTTTGTCCAGGTGCCCACGTTCCAATCCTCCGGAGAGGAGGGTTCATTGTTGCCGCCGTTGTTATTGTTATTATTGTTGTTGTTATTGCCGCTGTTGTTGGTACCCTGTGAATATTCGGGGCTCTGCAGGAAGTCTTCCAGCTCGGCCAAGGACAGCACATCGAAGAATTCGCTGGAGATATACCCCTCCGTGCCGGCCTGGTTCACTTTGTACCAGGTCTTTCCGTCCAACTGGGTGCTGCCCAGCACCAGGGCGAAGGAATACTTGTTCAGGAGCCTGATCCGGGTTCCGTTTCCGGGCGCTTTGCGGAAGTTGACCCCATCCTTGTTCACATAGCCGTAGCTGGAGGGACTGTTCTGATCCAGCGGCGGCGGGGTGGGCGCCGGCGTGGGTGTCGGGGTGTTCAGGGATTTTAGGTAGTCTTCCGTCTCCTGGCGGGAGAGCCAGCGCAATTGGTCGGCGCGGATGTAACCCCACTTTTCGCCAAGCCGTACGATATGCCAGGCGATGTTGTCCAGATACTCCTGACCGCTGACGTAAACGATTGTGTTCTTGGCCAGCATATTGACCAGCATGCTGTTGGGATCGGCCGCGCCGCGCATGGGCACATTGTCGCCCAGGGTGGTGGCATAGCCGCTTTGCTGCACAGGTGTCGGGCTGGGCGAGGGCGAGGGTGTGGGTGAGTTGGTGGGATGGGCCGCATTGTACTGGTCGATGTAATACTTGGCTTCCTCCGGCGTGATGCGGCGGAGCGCGTCGTCCGGTACATAGCCGTTGATCTCATCCAGCGTTTCCACCAGCGACCAGGGCTGCGTGCCCTGATTTACCTGGCCAGCCACCAACACCAGCGTATTTAAAGGCAATGTGGTCAGTATGCTCTGGTCCTGATCGCTCACTTCCACCCTAAGCGCCACTTGCCTGTTGGTAAGGGCATAGCCGGTATATTGGCTGGGAGGGGGAGTCGTGGGAGCGGGAGATACGCTGGTGGTGGGAACGGGTGAGCGGGTGGGCATGGGCGTGGGAAGCGAGGCCTGGTACTGGTCGCTTTGCGCCTGGGTCATCATGTCGACAAACTCGGTCATGATATAGCCGTCCTGGCCATCGATCCTTACGCGGGTCCAGACCTCATTGGCTTCGTTGTACTGGGATTCATACATCCACACATGGGTGCCCTGGGGTACTTCTTTGATGAGGTTCTTGTTGTTTTTAACCGGCGCGCTGCGGAAATTGACCTTGCTGCTTGTTACACCCCAGCGATCGATGGCGGAGCCGACGGGGATGGGGGTTTCCGTTACGGAGGGCACATAGCTGAAGGTGACCTTGCTGGGTGTGGCGACACCCTGCGCGTCTACCGCCACATTGACGGAGGTGGGGCCATTGAGCTTATACCCGTTGGGGGTAAGGCCGGGATTCGCGTCGACAGTCGCCGTACCGGGGATCGATATCGTTTTGGAACCCGTTTCGAATACAGCGCCGTCCTTGACGTATTCGATGGACACCTGAACCGACTGCGCGGGGATCTTAACAAAGGTGAAGGTGACCTTGTTGGGTGTGGCGGTGCCATTGGCATCCACGGCAACGTTCACGGAAGAGGGACCGTCCAGCTGATAACCGTCTGGTGTGAATTCGGCTTTCATGCCGACAGGCTTGCTGCTGTTTGCCGCAATCTGCTCGGTATACGTCTGGAAGACCTGCCCATCCTTGACATACTCCACAGGCACCAGGGCCGGGCCAACAGGGTTTGCAATAAAGTTGAACACAACCTTATTGGGCGACGCGGCGCCCAGGGCGTCCACAGTGACGTTCACGGAAGACGCGCCTTCCAAATAATAGCCCGCGGGAGCAAATTCGTTTTTCATGTCGACAGGCTTGCTGGTGCCGGCCGAGATTTGTTCGGTATACGTCTGGAAGACCTGACCGTCCTTGACATACTCGACGGGCACCAGGGCCGGGGCCACAGGGTTCGGGATATAGTTGAAAACGACCTTGGCAGGCGTGGCGGCACCCTGACTGTCCACCGTCACTTGGACGGAGGCGGCGCCTTCCAGCCTGAATCCTTCAGGGGTAAGGCCGGGAATCTCGTCCACGGTGGCTGTTCCGGGGATCGATACAGTCCTGGAATCCGTCTGGAATACGACGCCTTCCTTGGCGTATTCGATGGACACCTGAACGGATTGGGCCGGAATCTCGATATAGTTGAATGTCACTGTTTCAGGCGTGGCGCGGCCCTTTGTATCCACCGACACGCTGACGGTGGCGGCACCCTCCAGCTGATAGCCGGCAGGCTTCCTATTGGGATCCGCGTTGACGGGCACATTGCTGCTGCCCGCCGGGATTTGTACGGAATCCTCGCCAAGGGGCTGGCCGCCCTGCAAGTAGATAACGGGCACAGAAATCATGGAAGGAGTGTATTGGAAGGTCACGGTGGCGGGGTTCGCGTTGCCGCTGCCGTCCACGGTGATATAAACGGAGCTGTCGCCCGAAAGGGTATACGCTTCAAAGCCCGGGATGGTAGAAGGAGCGTCGATGCGGTTCTCCTGGCCTTCCACTGCGGTAAAGGTGGTGCCGCCCATATCGGCGCCGTCGCTGCCCCTGTAGTAGACATCCACCACTTTTTGGGACGGCGGCTTGGTTGTAGGCTCCTGGGTGGGTTCCGGCGTAACGGGCGGGTTATAGTAGAAGGTGATGGCCGCGGGACTCGCGTTGCCGCTGCTATCCACGGTGATGTAGTATTCGGTCTCCCCTGTCAGGGTATAATCGCCAAAGGCGGGAGGAGCTACGACATGGTTTTCCTCGCCTTCCACGGCGGTAATGGAATCACTACCGAAATTCGTGCCGTCGGTGCCCTGGTAGGAGATGCTGACGGGCACCTGGGCCGGCGGCTTAGGCGTGGGTTCGTCCGTAGGTTCCGGCGTGGCGGGAGGATCGTAATAGAAGGTGATGGAGGAAGGATCCGCGTTGCCGTCGGAATCCACGTTGATGTTATATTCGGTTTGCCCGGTGAGGGTATAGCCGTCGATTTCGGCAGGGGCCTTAACATTGTTTTGCTCGCCTTCCACGGCAACGATGGAGTCACCGCCAAGGTTCGCGCCGTCGTTGCCCTGATAGGTAATGCTGACAGGCACCTGGGCCGGCGGCTTGGGCGTGGGCTCTTGCGTCGGTTCCGGTGTCGGCGTTTGGGGAGGATTGTAATAGAAGGTGACGGAGGACGGATTCGCGTTGCCGCTTCCATCCACGTTGATGTTATATCCGGTTTCCCCGGTCAGGGTATAGCCGTTGATTTCCGTAGGGGCATTGATGCGGTTTTCTTCACCCTCCACGGCGGGGAAGGAGGTGCTGCCAAGATTCGCGCCGTCATTGCCCTGATAGTAGACATCTACATTGGCCTGGGCCGGCGGCTTGGCCGTGGGCTCCTCCGTAGGCACCGGCTCCTGCGGAGCGATGCTGGTGGATATGTACAGGATAATGGTAGGGGAAAGCTGATTGCCGCCCCCGTCGTATGCTGTAATGTACTTGGCTTCGCTGGTGTTCAGGCCGCTGGCATTTTGGACATTGGTCAATGTCATATTGCCAACGCCCTCACCGGCGTCATATACATAGTCGCTGTGGCCGGGCGCGCTTAAAGACAGCGTCAGGCTTTGGAGCGGCGCGTCACTGGAGATCTGAACCCAGAAGACGCTTTCCTCCATCCAGCCAAGCGGACTTGCCATCGCGCCTTGGGTGTTTCCGCTGCCATCCGTCCAGGAGACGTAAATCTCCAGCTCGCTCCATTTGGATGCGGCCGTGGCGGGTGCTGACACCCATGGGAAGGCCATGAGCAAAACCATCACAAGGGATAGCATGCGCCGGCCTAAGGTGTTTTGGAGATTTTTTTTCATGGGTGAAATCCCTCCTCAATATGGTGGGCCATGTATACGATTGTAGTATTCTTCCGCCGTAATGTCAATTCAATGGAGGTTGGAAAATGTTGCGGCGGCGGGCTTTTGGCAGGATTGCGGCGCCATCTGGCGAATAACGATAGGTATACGGCGTGAAAATTGCCGCGCCGGGGGAGGCGTTGGACTCATGGGGGATGAAGCATTGCGGGAGACCCCTTTCCAGAAGAAGGCCGTGTATGATGGCAGGATCATTTCGGTAGAGAACTGGCAGGTGCGTTTGCCCGACGGCAGGGAAGCCTTCCGGGAAGTGGTGAAGCACCCAGGCGCCGCGGCCATCGTCCCTGTGGATAATGACGGGTATGTGACGCTGGTGCGCCAGCACAGGGTGGTCATCGACCGGATGACCTGGGAAATTCCCGCAGGGAAGCTGAACTTTGCCGGGGAGGATCCCTTTGACTGCGCCGTCCGGGAACTGGAGGAAGAAACGGGGCTGCGTGCGGGCAAATGGGACCTGTTAACCCGCGTGGACACTACGCCGGGCTTTTGCACCGAGCGCATCGCCCTGTACCTGGCTACGGACCTCACCCAACATGAGACGCACGCGGATGAGGATGAGTTCCTGCTGATCAAGCGCATTCCCATCAAGGATGCCGTGGACCAGGTGCTGGCGGGACAGCTTTCCGACGCCAAGACGGCGCTGGGCATTTTGATGGCCTATCACCGTCTGCATGCCTGAACAGGTTGTTTCATATAAATAACGAACGATCCGGGGGTACGCATCCCTTGCCCGAAGGAATTTATGGGCAGAAACGAGGGCACGCTGTATATGACCCCGTGAAAGGAGGTCCGCCAATGGAAAAAAACCGCGGCCATTCCGTCTTTCTTGTGATGATGGTTCTTTTGCTTGTCATCGGCCTGGTGGTGCTCTTTTGGGGTGCCGCAACGTATGTGAAGCCGCGCATGCCCTTTTTAGGGCCGCAGGTCAACCTTCGTATGATCATTTCGGGAGAGTAAGCATCTTGACACCAACAAAAGCAATGCCGGAAGGGCTTGAAATTATCATGCAGCTTTTTGACAGCGTATTTACCCGACTGCCTGAACTAACCACAGACAGGCTGCTGCTGCGCGCCATGCGCATGGCCGACGCAAAAGATATTTTTGAATACTCCTGCGACCCGCAGGTAGCGCGCCATGTGCTTTGGGAGGCCCATCAAAACATACATCAAACCAGGGCGTATATCCGGTATGTGCTAAGGCAGTACAGGGCCGGCACCCCCAGCAGCTTTTGCATTGTGCTCAAGGATACGGGGAAGGTGATCGGCACCATCGGCTTTATGTGGGTAAGCAATGAAAACCGATCCGCCGAGGTGGGCTACAGCCTTTCCAGAGCTCACTGGAACCAGGGCTACATGACGGAAGCGCTGAGGGAAGTTTTGCGTTTTGGCTTTGAGACGCTGAACCTCAACCGCATCGAGGCCCAGCATGAATGCGACAACCCTGCCAGCGGCCGGGTGATGGAGCATGTGGGCATGCGCAGGGAGGGAACGATCCGGGAGCGGCTTTACAACAAATCCCGCTTTGTGGATGTGGAATTGTATGCCATTTTGCGGGAAGAGTGGCGCAAGCTGCACGCGCACTGATACTGTATGCTTCCATCCATGCCCATTGCAAAAGATGGATGAAGATGAGAAGGCCCTCCTTCCAATGGAAGGAGGGCCCCAGCGTATCAACAAAGTGGCCATGCCACTTTGTTGAGCTTTTCCCTCGCTGCACTGCAAAATGGCTATGCCATTTTGCGGCCGTTTGCTCGGGCAAGGAAGGAATTTCTACGAAATTCCTGCGCAAACCACCGCACATGTCGCTGGTTTGCGATCTAGAATCGAAGGGCTTCGGCCCTCCGATGCCTCCCGGGGTTTTTTGACGGACTGAGGCCCCCCTTCCAATGGAAGGAGGGCCCCTTTTCACATCATTGTCAAGCTATTGCGATCAGTAGGTAACATCGCCGTTCATCGTGGTCAGCAGGGAGGGCGGCAGGTTCTGCATGATCTGGCCCATCTGCATCATCATGCTCATGCTGAGCTCCTGGCCCCAGGCCTCCAGCTCTTCCGCGCTCATTTTGCCCGGGCGAATGCTGTCCTCACCGATGACGGGGAATTCCACGGGCTCGCCGGAAATGCTGGTGTACAGGATGGAAGCGGCGGGCGCGCTCTGGCCGGTGAGGTAAACATCCAGCTTGCCTTCGATCTTGATATCCGCGCCGCTGGGGGCGGTGTTGGTGGTGTTGTCCAGAAGGGCACCCATCACCTGCCCGAAGTTGCTGATTTCCGCGTTCAGCTTCCAGGAATCCTTTATACTTGTGCCGGAGGTTTCCTTTTTGCCCGCGAAATCAAGCTTCATGCCGAATACGTCCATGCCCATCTGGCCGGCATTCACAGCCACTTGCCACTGGGAATTTCCATCTGCAACATCCTTTGTGTTGAAATCGAAGTTGAAGCTGTCCGCGCCGGAGACCACATCAAAGCTAAGCTCCGTATGGGCGCCGTCGGCCTCGGTCTTTACATAGTATCCGGCCAGAATGGTATCCTGTGCCTTTTCTTTGTCCTCACCGAAGATGCTGGCTTTGAACTCCAGGGCCACCAGGGCGCCTGCGTTGTTCATCCAGGTGGTGACGGTGAAGGGTTCAGGCAGGGAGGGGGCGGCTTCCTTCAGGAATTTTTCGGATACTGTTTTCAACCCTTCTTTGAGTTCCGCTTTATCGGATGACAGATTACCGGCATCCGGTGCCACGGTGGATACATAGGAGAAGATCGTATCCAGGTTCTCATCCTTACCGGCCCAATTGGCGAAAATGGCCAGCGCATCTGCAATTTGCTGGGCGGACAGGGAATACACCGTCTGTACCGTGGCAGCGTCGTGCTTGTCGCTTTCAAAGGTGCCGTTTACCACCTCCGGGTTGGCGATCAGCTGGGAGAACCAGGCCGTGAGCGGCATGAGCAGATCCTGCTGCAGGCTCTGCTGATCAAATTCCGGCATCTGCGGCATTTCGCCGTTCAAGATCGACATGTACATTTTCAGGTAGTTCTTGTAAAAGGAGACCATCGCCTCGTCGGCTCCCTGCGCTTCCATTTGGGTGACCATGAGCTGGATGTACTCATCCATTGTGAAGGAAAGCGTCTTGTCGCCAAACAGGTTGCTCTTCAAATGAAACTGTTTCCCGTCCGCTTCCACTACCTCGGTAAAGGAAAGGGAAGGTTTGTCCTGCAGGAAAATGTCTGATTGGATCAGAACATCGCCATCCTTTTGCTGGGTGACGCTTTCCAGGCGCAATGCCTTGAGCAGGTCCGCCACAGGAACAAGGTTCGTATCTTTGGTGAGCATCTCACCGGGCACAAAGGTGACGGTCGTCTTTACGCTGCGCCCGGCGCCTGCGGCCAAATCCAGGAAGGAATCAGACGCATTTTCCCCAAGGGAAAGCACAGGGACGGCAAGCAGCGCCAGTACCAGCATCACGGCTGTCAACTTGCGGATTTTCATAGGAATCTCCTTTCTTTCTCCATATCGCATACAAGCAATACAGTCAATGTTATTATATATGCAACCGTTTGCTTTGTCATCCATTTCCTGTCTGAGATGTGCAGGAAAATGTTTGAAACCCACAAGGAGCGGCGCAAAAGCAAACGCAGCCCCGTGGCGGCGGGTTTAAACCCCAAAGCGCCTAATGGTAAAATGCACAAAAAACGGAAAGGTGAAACAAGCACACACCATAATTTTGCGGAAATGCTCACTGTTTTCCTGCCATCCGCACAATGCTTCATTATTTCGTGCTCAGTTGTGCGCGTTTTTGAACAATTGCCCATGGTGCATGGGAATGTGCTGTGTTACAATGAAAGCACGGCAGTTGTTTTGCCGTATTATACAGAATTATTGCTTAGAATCGGGGCGGTTTTATTGCACCTGGATGTTTTGATCATCGGGGCCGGCGTGGTGGGATGCGCACTTGCGCGCGAGTTGTCGCGCTATCAGGCAAGAATTGCGGTATTGGAGCGTATGGCCGATGTGGCGGAAGGCGCCAGCAAGGCCAACAGCGGCATCGTGCACGCTGGGTTTGACGCCAAGCCGGGGACGCTCAAGGCACTTTTGAATGTGGAAGGCGCGAAGATGTATCCGGACCTGTGCCGGGAGCTGGGCGCGCCGTATACCCAGCCCGGTGCGATGGTGCTGGGGTTCACGCAGGAGGATATGCTCACCCTGAAGGATTTGTATGAGCAGGGCGTTGCAAACGGCGTGGCCGGGTTGAAGCTTTTATCGGGGGCGGAAGTGCTGGCGTTGGAGCCCAACGTGAATCCGCAGGTAAAAGGCGCGCTGCTGGCGGAAACCAGCGGGCTGACCAGCCCCTATGAACTGAGCTTTGCGCTTTCTGACCACGCGGCGCAAAACGGTGCGGCATTTCATATGGAAACGGAAGTGCAAAGGCTCTACCAGGAGGGTGGTGTATGGCACGCGGTTACCGGCAGCGGGGAGTATACCGCCAGGGCTGTTGTCAACTGCGCCGGAACCCATTCCGCCAAGCTGCACAACATGATCTCCGATAAAAAATACACCATCGTCCCCCGCCGTGGTGAATACTACCTCATGGACAGGATGGCGCACCTGCCGTTTTCCCGTACCATGTTCCAATGCCCCACCAAAATGGGCAAGGGCATACTGGTCAGCCCCACGGTGCACGGGAATCTTCTGCTGGGCCCCTCCGCCGAGGACATCGACGACGACGCGGATACGGCTACCACTGCCCTGGGGCTGAAGGATGTGTTGGAAAAAGCGAGACTCACCTGGAAGAACGCTTCGCCCAGGGGCACCATCACCACCTTTTCGGGCATCCGCGCCCATGAAAGCAACGGCGATTTTGTGATCGGCCCGGTGGAAGGAGCGCCTATGGCTTTTGAGGCGCTGGGGATCGAGAGTCCGGGGCTTTCCGCCGCGCCGGCCATCGCAAGGCTGCTTGGCGGGCAGATTGTAAAGGTGCTGGACCTTCGGGAAAAGAGTGATTTCATTGCGGCCATACCCAGGCCCAAAGCCTTTCACGCCATGAGCCTTGCAGAGCGCGCGCAGGCGGTGCTTGATAACCCGGAAAACGGCAGCCTGGTCTGCCGGTGCGAGCAGGTCACCGAAGCGGAAATAAGGGAGGCCATCCGCCGCCCCGTAGGCGCGCGCACCATCGACGGTGTCAAGCGCCGCACCAGGGCCGGCATGGGCCGGTGCCAGGGGGGCTTTTGCAGCCCCAGGGTGCTCTCGATCCTTTCGGAAGAATTGGGTGTACCCTATACGCAGGTGACCAAATGCGGCGGAGACAGCCGGCTGCTGGTGGGCACAATCGCCGAATCCGCGCTGGAGGTGGACCTTGATGACTGAACAAACAGGCAATCCCATCCTAAAGACAGATGTGCTTGTCATCGGCGCCGGTCCGGCGGGGTTGGCTGCCGCCATTGCCGCCCGGGAAGCCGGGATCAGTGATTTGATTGTGCTGGAACGGGAAGACTATCCCGGCGGCATCCTGCGCCAATGCATTCACAACGGGTTCGGCCTGCACAGGTTCAAGGAGGAGCTGACCGGGCCGGAATACGCCCAGCGGGACATCGACAGGGCGGCGGAACTGGACATCCCCGTACAGTGCGGCACCACCGTGCTCACTGTTGCGGAAGACCATACCGTTACCGCCATCAGCCGGGAGCACGGCCTGCAGGTGTTTCATGCGGGGGCCGTCGTGCTGGCCATGGGCTGCCGGGAGCGGCCCAGGGGCGCGCTGGCCACGCCCGGCACCAGGTGCGCGGGCATCTTTTCGGCGGGAACAGCGCAGAAGTTTGTCAACCTGGAAGGCTATATGCCGGGCAAAAGGGTTCTTATCCTGGGCTCCGGGGATATCGGCCTCATCATGGCCAGGCGCATGACGCTGCAGGGGGCCAAGGTGCTGGCCTGCGTGGAGATCATGCCATTCTCCAGCGGTTTAAACCGCAACATCGTGCAGTGCCTGCAGGATTTTAACATACCTTTGCTTTTGAGCCATACCGTGGTGGACATCAGGGGGCGGGACAGGTTGACGGGTGTCACCGTGGCGAAAGTCGATGAAAACCGCAGCCCCATTCCCGGTACGGAAAAGGAATACGACTGCGATACGCTGCTGTTGTCGGTGGGCCTGATCCCCGAAAACGAGCTGAGCGAAGGCGCCAATGTGAAGCTGTCGCCGGTCACCGGCGGCGCGGTGGTGGATGATACGCTTCAAACCAGCGTGCCCGGCATATTTGCCTGCGGGAACGTATTGCATGTGCATGACCTGGTGGACCATGTCAGCGCCGAAAGCCTGCGCGCGGGCCGGGCGGCGGCGGGGTATGTTCAGGGCTTGAAGCCCGCAGGCCGTGCGGTGAACGTGCTGGACGGCGAGGGTGTTCGCGGTGCCGTTCCCCAAAGGCTGCATCTGCCGGCAGAGGGGGAAGCGGCTTCCCCTGTGGATATCATGTTCCGGCCCGCCAGGGTGTTTGAGAACGCCTGGGTGGTGGTGCGCTCGGGGGATACGGAACTGCTCCGTAGAAAAAACCGCATCCTGACCCCAGGGGAAATGGCGTCCGTCACCCTGCCGGAAAAGGCGGTCAGAGCACTGGCCCATTGCGATATCACGGTAGAGATTGTGCCGTAAGCGGAGGATATATATGAAGCAGTTGATTACATGCATCAGTTGTCCCGTGGGCTGCCGGATGGAAATTACGGTAGAGGGCGGAAATGTGGTTTCCATCACCGGCAACGGCTGCAAGCGTGGCGAGGTGTACGGCCGTCAGGAGAGCATTTCTCCCGAACGCATGGTGACGGCGGTGGTTCAAATTTCCGGCCGCCGCATGCCGCTGAGCGTGAAGACGAAATCGCCCATACCGAAAAAGGACATCGCAAGGTGCATGCGGGAGATTCATGCGCTGAGGCTGAATCCGCCCATCCGCATGGGACAGGTACTATTGGAAAATGTCTGTGGCAGCGGCGTGCCCGTGATCGCCACCAAAACGGTGGAGTAATGGATAACCGGCGTTTGGGAGAGGATTTTTACCGTCAGGATGTGCTGAAGGCCGCGCCGGAGATGGTGGGCAAGCTGATTGCAAGGCGCATGGAGGACGGCACGGTGCTGCGGGGGCGCATCCTGGAGGCGGAGGCCTACCGGGGGGCGGAGGACATGGCCTGCCACGCCCGCCATGGCAGGACAAGCCGCTGCGCGCCGCTTTTTGAAGCGGGCGGCATCAGCTACGTCTATTTGATCTATGGGCTGCACTGGCTTTTCAATGTGGTGACGGGGGAAAAGGATGTGCCCCAGGCCGCCTTGATCAGGGCGCTGCAACCGCCGCTTAATGGTCCCGCCAAGTGGACGAAGGCTTTCTCCATCACCGGGCTTCAAAACGGTCTGGACCTTATACATGGCGATGAAATATGGCTGGAGGACGACGGCTGCCGGCCAAAGATCAAGACGCTGCCCAGGGTGGGCATCGATTACGCCGCTTCCCCCTGGAAGGAGATCCCCTGGCGGTTTGCCGACGAATCTGTCAGAAAATAAAGAACCGGGAGGCATTTTCCGTTGGAAAGCGTCTCCCGGCTTTATTTGGCTGTAAGGGTGCCTTACTGCTTTTCGAACATATCCTTGCCCACGCCGCAAACGGGGCATTCAAAGGTTTCGGGCAGGTTTTCAAAGGGGACGCCAGGCTCCAGGCCGTTGTCGGGATCGCCCACAGACGGATCGTAAACATAGCCGCAAACGGTGCAAACATAAATATCCATGTGTATGTACCTCCGTTTCTGAGTTGGAGAGGTTCGCCCCCTCTTCTTCCTGATTATACCATGGTAAGGCGGAAAATGAAACGGGGAATTTGTTATTATGTATTACATCAAGTGAAAAAATGGCCCGCCGTGCAGATTGCGCCGGCACCATCTGCACAGGCGCTGCAAAACAGGCAGGGCGGATACCTTAAGAATCTCCCCAGCGCCGCTTGACAGGCAGTGTTTTCCACCGCTTAACCGTTGAATGACCGGGAACGTCAATCCAAAGAAAGGATAGGCCCATGAAAGATTTTTTGTACCTTCTCGTGGATCTTGTGGCGAAGGCCCATGATTTCCTGTTGCATTTGAATGACAGCTTTGAATTGTATTTAAGCGACAAGCAGCTCCACTTTTGGATCATGGGCGTGCTGGGCTTTCTGCTTTTCCTGGCGGTGCGCTGGCTGTTTTCTAAGCTTCGGCCCAACGCGGTGGCCTGGGTGTACACCCTGACGGTGATGGGCACCCTGGCCCTGGCCATTGAAATCGGCCAGGCCGTAACCCATACCGGAAATATGGAGCTGGCTGACGTTGCCATGGGCATGTGGGGCGTGCTGGCTTTCGGGGCTGTCTATACGCTTTTGCATTACCTATTCAAGGCACTGCGCAAGGGAAGGAAGCCTACAGGAAAAAAGAAAGGGGCTTGAATTTAAGGTCATACACTCCCGTAACGGGATTGCGCCTTGCGTAATCCGTCCAGTGCAGATACTCGCCGCGGGCGTAGGTGATGATGGCCCCCAGCTTTGTGCCCGGCGGGTATTCCCTGCGCAGCGAGGCCACGGCCTGCTTCAGCCGCGGGTCGATAATTTCCAGGCAGGCGGGCAGGCGGCCGGTGTTGTCGCTTGCGATGTGGTCCAGGGCCAATGCGTCCCGCAGCGCATCCTTTCGTATGTTGGGCAGATTCAAAAAGAAGTTCATCGCCAGCTCCGTAAGCTGCTCCAGGGAGAGACCTCCCGGCTTTTTTGCCATCAGATCGCCCAGGCCGCAGAATAGTTCAAAAGGCGCAAGTCCGCAGGAGTCCAACACCAGATCCAGGGCAGAGCGGAACCTGCCGCTGTTGAGGATTCGATCCACGGCCTGTTCGCACCGCTTCAGCCTGCCAATGTCTTGATGGGAGAGCCATCTGTTTTCCAGTATTTCGTAAGGCGGTTCCGGATTGTGCAGGAGGCCGTATTCCTCCCGCTGTTCCCATAGCCGGCTGCCGGGCAGGAGCTTCAAAAAGCCAAGCTGCAGCATATGCGCCTTTAACTGATAAGCCCTGTTGAAGGATTCTCCAAAGGTTTTGAAATTCTCATAAGGCAGCCCGGCAATCAAATCTATATGCATGTGAATGTTGTTCGCCTGAACCAGCGCACTTACGTTTCGCGTAAGTTTTTGAAGGTCGGTCTTCCTTTGACAGGCTTCCAGCGTTTTTTCATGAAAGCTCTGCAGGCCGGCTTCCAGCTGAAAAAGACCCGGCGGCGCTGAGTTCAAAAGCGCCAGCGTCTTTTCGTCGAAAAGATCGGCGGCTACTTCAAAATGGAAGCATACGCCGGTGAAAGCCCCGTCCCTGTGCTTTTTGATCAGAAAGCGAATCAGCTCCATGGCCCGTTCCCGGTGGCAGTTGAAGGTGCGGTCTACCAGCTTGATGGTTTTCGCGCCGGAGGCGGCGGCCTTCAGCAAGTCTTTTTTGGCTTGAGCCATGGGGAGGAAGATCACGCCATCCTCCCGGCCCGACATGCAAAAGGCGCAGTGAAAGGGGCAGCCCCTGGAGGTTTCCACGTAGGCGATGCGGCCATTCAGATGCTTAATGCACTCCTTTGTGTAGGGGGATGGCGGCGGCAGTACCAAGGGTGCGGGCGGATTGGTGAGGAGGCCGCTTGATTGCCGGAAGGTGAGGCCGGGGATATCGCCGGCATCTTCCCTTGACGCAAGGCGCTTGCACAGCTGGGCAAAGGCATACTCCCCCGGTCCGGAAATCACATAATCCGCCTGGGGAATTTCCTGCATCACGCTTTCCGGGCGGCTGCCGGCCTCCGGCCCGCCCAGTACGATAACGGTTTTTGGCGACAGGAGCTTTAGGCAGGAGGCCAGGGAGCGCACCATGCGGATGTTCCAGATATAGCAGGAAAAGCCCGCGATTTGGGGCTTAGTTTCCATCAGGGCTTCCAGCGCCTGGGAAAAGGGCTGGTTGATGTTCATCTCCAGCACACGGCAGGGTGATTTCACCCCGTATTGCGCAAGGCCGGCCTTCAGGCACCAGGGCGCAAGGTTTTGATGTATGTATTTGCTGGCGATGCCCACAAGGGTCACATGCACCGAAAACACCTCTTTCAGCCCAGATTGTAACATGCTGCGGCAAATAATTGCAATTGCACGGTAAAGATGTGTACGGTATAATAGGTTAAGCAACCCGCGCGGGCTGCGGGTTGGCGGGCCGTGTACGAAACCGGAACGCCGATAAACATGAGTTAATACAGAAACGGGCATAGGATCATTTCTTAAAGGAGGAACAGGGAATGCGGAATGAATCAGCCGCGAAGGCTGTGTCCATTGCATGGAAAAAGACGCTGGGACGGATAAAGGGCAGCTACTCCGACTGGATGGCGGGCATGCTGGTGCTGATATTGATCCGGCTTGCCGCTTTGTCGCCCTTGCTTGCGCTTGTGCTTTGCGAAAAGGGCAGCGCGCTGCGCTACCTTGCGCTGCTTACGCCGTTATTGTATTCTTTTGTAGTTCTTCCGCTAAGATACACCATGGGGGACGCCATGCAGCACGCGCTGGACGGCGGCTCCTTTGCCACGGTGCGGCTTGTTCTTTTGGACGGGTACGGAAAAAGACTCCGGACCTTGCTTTTGCAGGCGCTGCACATTTTGCCCTGGGCGCTGCCGCTTTTGATAGGGCTTGGTGCCGGCGTGTATCTGTGGAAAGGTTTTGAGAACGGAGCCGCCGTCCTGAACACGGTCATCAGCCTGGGCCGGATTTGGGGAAAAGGACACGGACTGGTGGACGGCTTTATCATGGTGGCGGCATTTGGCGGGCTTTTGCTGCTGGTGCTTCTGTACGGCATGATGCGAAACGGCATGCTCCGTTTTTTGTGGAAGAAGTCCGGCGGAGATTACGCCATTGCCCGCAGGGAGATGCTTACCCGCTTGAAGGGGCGCAGGGGCGGACAGTTCCTGGCGGGGCTGATTCACGTGCTGATGGCTTTGCCGGCCTTGCTGGTGAACGCGTATCTTGCCTACCGCATGTACCGCATGCAGGAATTTGTGCCCGGGCTGGCGCTCTATATGTTCCTGGCCATCCTGGTGCTGTACTGGCCGCTGCTGCCGTTTTCGAGGGTGCTTCAGGCGTATTATATCCGGCTGCCGGAGGAAGAAAAATAAAATGGAACGGCTGGACAAGCTCCTTAGCATGCAGGGGCTGGGGTCAAGGAGCGATGTAAAGGAGCTCATCCGCCGCGGCCGCGTAACGGTCAATGGCCGGCCTTGCCTTGATCCGGGGCAAAAAACCGACCCGGATAAAGACGCGGTATTGCTGGACGGGCAGGCTGTATCCCTGTTAACGCTTCGCTATGGCATGCTCAACAAGCCGGCCGGCATACTCACCGCGGCCAATGACCGCAAGGCAAAAACCGTTGTGGACCTGCTGCCGCCCATATACAGGGCCATGGGGCTGATGCCTGTGGGAAGGCTGGACAAGGACGCCAGGGGGCTCCTTTTCTTTACCACAGACGGGCCGCTGGCCCACTTTCTTTTGTCGCCCAGGCACCATGTGGCCAAGGAATACCTGGTTCGGGTGGACGGGCCGCTGAATGAAAAGGATGTGGCGGCGTTTGAAAAGGGATTGCAGCTTTCCGATTTTACCGCCCAGCCGGCCAGGCTGAACATACTGGAATCCGGCCCCATGGAATCCAGGGCGGTGGTGACGATTACGGAAGGCAAGTTCCATCAGGTCAAGCGCATGTTTTTAAGCCGGGGGCTTACGGTGACGGATTTGCAGCGGACCTCCTTTGGCAGCCTGCGATTGGATGAAAACCTGCCGGAGGGCGGGTTCAGGGAACTGAGCGGCCCGGAGGTTGAAGCACTCTGCCGCGACGCTAACAAAGAGGAAGGAAAAAATGCCTGACCATTATTTTACCGCGTCGCCGGAAAGCGCCCATAAGCCGTTTGAATGCCAAACGGAGTACCGCGGGCAAGCGCTGGTGTTTGAAACGGATGCCGGCGTATTTTCCAGGGACGGATTGGACAAGGGCACGGCGCTGCTGCTGGATGCGCTGCCGGACTTGAAAGGCAATGTGCTGGACATGGGCTGCGGCTGGGGCGCTGTGGGAATCTCCGTCGCCAAGGCAAACCCCGAAGCCCGGGTGACGATGGCGGACATCAACGGCCGGGCGGCGGAGCTCAGCCGGAAAAACGCCAAGCGAAACGGTATTGCAGCCAGGGTGTTGGAAAGCGACGGCTTTGCGGCGCTTGGGGACGAAAAGTTTGACTGCATACTGACCAATCCCCCCATCCGGGCCGGCAAGCAGGTGATCTACGATCTGTTTGCAAAAAGCGCAGGCCATCTTCATCCGGGAGGTTCCCTGTATCTGGTCATCCGCAAGCAGCAGGGCGCGCCATCGGCCCTTGCGTTTTTGAATACCATTTTCACAAAGGTGCAGGTGGTGGAAAAGGGCGGGGGCTTCTGGGTAATACGGGCGGATGTTTGATTTAATATACGAAGGAGGCCTTTGTTTGGAGTTTTTTTTCGACTATTTTGACCGGGGCATCGACCGAAGGGGCACCCGGAGCGAAAAATGGGACTTTGCCCTGACGGAGGGCGAAGCGGCGGACCTGCTGCCCATGTGGGTGGCGGATATGGACTTTGAAAGCCCGCCTGGCGTGCAAAAGGCGATCCTGCAAAGGGCCATGCACGGAACATACGGCTATACCGGGGTATCGGACGATGATCATCAGGCGGTGCTTGACTTCTGGCGCCGGCGCCATCACCTGTCCCTGGAAATGGACCAGGTAATGATGCTGCCCTGCGTGGTGACGGGATTGAAGGCATGCATCCAGTCTTTCACCCAGCCAGGGGACGGTGTGATCATACAGCCCCCGGTGTACGGGCCTTTCATTTCCTCCGTTACCCTCAATGGCCGGACCGTGGTGGAAAATCCCCTGGTGCAGGACAAAAACGGCCAATGGCGGATGAATCTTTCGCAGTTGGAGGAACAGCTTCAAGCAGGGGCAAAAATGATGCTCCTGTGCAGCCCCCACAATCCGGTATCCAGGGTGTGGACCGGGGAGGAGCTGCAAGCGCTGTTTGCCCTGCTGCACAAGTACCGTACGCCCCTTGTGTGCGATGAGATACACGCCGATTTTTATTTTGCGCCACACGCCTTTGTGCCCGCTTTGTCTTTGACGGGCGATAATCCCAATGCCAAGGTGGTGACGCTGGCGGCGGCCAGCAAGACGTTCAACCTGGCGGGCCTTCAGCAGGCAGCGCTGTTCACAAGACATGTTGAAATGCGGCAGAAGATTGAAAAAACGCTGCTTGCCTGCGGCGTAAAGTGCGGGAACATTTTCGCGCTGGAGGCCACCCGGGCCGCCTATGAAACCGGGGACGCCTGGCTGGACGGATTGATCGCCTACCTGGACGCCGGCCGGAAGCTGCTGGCCGGGCTGCTTGCGGAGGAGCTGCCCCGTGTGAGGCTTTCGCCCGTGGAGGGCACGTATCTGGCTTGGCTTGATTTGCGGGAGTACGGTATAAGCAATGAGGAGATCATGCGGCGTACCCAAAAAATCGGGCTTGCGCTGACGGACGGCGCGTTTTTTGGCAAGCAGGCCGGGGAGGGCTTCATGCGCCTGAACTTTGGCTGCCCCCACAAACATATTACAGAAGCGGTAGCCCGCCTGAAGCGGGCATTGGAAGGAGTATGAAACATGGATTACACGAAGATTGACCAAATCGTAGAATCGCTTCGGGAGCCGCTCATTCAAACGCTGCAAAAATGGGTTCGCATCAACAGCGTCAAGGGAGAGCCCGCTGAAAAAGCGCCCTTTGGCCAAGCCGTGCGGCATATGCTGGATGTGGCGCTGAGCGATTGCAAGGAACTGGGCTTTGAGGTGCGGGACATCGACGGCTATGCCGGCGACGCGCAGATGGGCCAGGGGGAGGATGTGCTGGGCATACTGGCGCACCTGGATATCGTGCCGGCCGGGGACGGCTGGAAGACGGACCCCTTTGGCGCGGACCTGATCGACGGCCGCATCTTAGGCCGCGGCACCAATGACGACAAGGGCCCGGCGGTGGCCGCGCTGTTCGCCATGAAAGCCGTGCAGATGGCCGGCGTCAAGCTCAACAAGCGTGTGCGGCTGATATTGGGCTGCGACGAGGAATCCGGCATGGAGGACATGAAGTATTACCAAGCCCATGCCGATATGCCAAGCACAGGCTTCAGCCCTGACGCCTGCTTCCCCGTGATCAATACGGAAAAGGGCTTGTATCACCTTGTTTTGAAAGGCCCTGCCGCCAAGGACGGGCTGAAGGTGAAGCGCATTGAGGCCGGGCAGCGGCCCAACGTGATCCCCGGCCTGGCCGAGGCCTATGTTTCCGGGGACCATGACACGGTGCGCAGGGTGGAGGAGTTCTCCAAATCCGCCGGATATCCCGTATCGGCGGAGAAGCTGCCCGATGGGCTTGTGAAGATTTCCGCCCAGGGCGTCGCCGGCCATGCCGCCATGCCGGAGATGGCGAAAAACGCCATCGGCAGGCTTTTAAAGGCACTGGAGCACCTTGGGGTACAGGGCCCGCTTCTGCGCCTGGCCCAGGTGATCGGCCTGGAGTATGACGGGACGAGCCTGAACATTGCCGTCAGCGACAAGTTATCCGGCGCGCTGACACTGAACATTGGCATTTTGAAGGCGGATGAGCAGGGCGTGGAAGCCACCATCGACATCCGTTACCCGGTGATGGCCAGCCCTGAGGCGATATTGAGCTCCATCAAGGCTGCCATTGCTTCCGCCGGGCTCACCGTGTCCGAGTCCGCTTTCAAAAAGCCCCACCATGTGCCGGAAAGCAGCGTTCTGGTGCAGTCCCTGCTGGATGCTTATCATGAGGTCACGGGCCGGGAAAGGCAGGCCATCGCCATCGGCGGCGGCACGTATGCCCGCTGCCTGAAGGAGGGCGTGGCCTTTGGCTCCCTCTTCCCGGAGGATGAGGAGCTGGCCCACCAGGCAGGGGAATACATGACCATAGATGGGTTGATGGCCAATGTGAAGATATTTACCCGGGCAATTGTGAAGCTGGCCGGGGAATGAAAAATGCGGGGGAGCCCAAGCGGGTTCCCCCGAACGCTATTGCATGGTTTGGGCATGGGACTTTCTATAAAAGGGGGCGGCGCATGATTTCCCTAAGATCCCTGTCGGTGGAAGGAGAGCTCGGCGCATACCCCTTTCACTGTCCCCAGGTGATGTCCCTGGGCAAAAAGGATTTCACAGCGTCGGTGACACTGCTGGTGGGGGAGAACGGCACAGGAAAGTCTACACTGCTGGAGGCTTTGGCCAGAAAGCTTTCCCTGCCCGCCATCGGCTGGGAGGACGCTTCCAGGGATGCGACGCTTCAGGGGCTGGACCCGCTTTGCGACGCCATGCGGCTGGTCTTCGGCATTAAATCCAGAAAAGGCTTTTTCCTTCGGGCGGAGGATTTCTTTAATTTTGTCAAGCGTGTCGCCATTTTGCAGGAGGATATGGCCCAGGAACTGCACAGGGTGGATGAAGAAAACATACACCGGAGCGCCTTTGCCAAGGGGCAGGCAAGGATGGCCTACGCATCCTCCCTTTCGGCTTTGAACAGCCGCTACGGCAGTGAACCGGATGGCATGTCCCACGGGGAAAGCTTTCTTGCCCTTTTCAAACAGCGAATCAGGCCTGGCGGAATCTATCTGCTGGACGAGCCGGAAGCGGCTTTGTCGCCCATGCGCCAGTTGGCCCTGGTTTCCCTTCTTATGGAGAGGGAGGCGGACAGCCAATTCCTCATCGCCACCCATTCCCCCATCCTGATGGCCTATCCCGGCGCGGATATCTGGTGCTTTGATCAGACGCCGGTGTCTTCCGTTCGGTATGAAGAATTGAGCCATGTACAGCTGATGAGGGATTTTCTGGCCCATCCCCGGCAGTACATGGAAAGGCTGCGCCGGGAAAAGGAAGACGGAGGCTGAAGGCCGCGCAGTTTTCGATATAAAAATGCGTTGCGTCTTTTTTGATTGTTCATTATAATGAAAAAGTAACGATAAAAGCTATTAAATTGCCTGTTGCTTACCTGAGAGTACTTCTGGGGCGTAACGGGTTCCGCAGCACGGCGGCCCCCAGTGGGGGGAATAAGCCGGGCGGAGGAAGCGAGCGAAACGAGCAGCGCGAGCGGCAGCGAAGCGATGCGACGATTGAGCCGCCGGGGTTGCCAAAGCCCTTCATTTGAAATCGTATCGACCGGCTTTGCTGGTGCCGTAACCCTGCCCCCGCCAGTGGCGGGAATGGGCGGGGTGGAGGCGGGAAGCGAAACGAGCCATGTGAGCGGTAGCGAAGCAGGGCGAAGATTGAGCTTCCGGACCGGGCGGGCGCTTGCGTAGCAAGCTTTCCTTACACTTTTTGCCGACCGCGAACGAAGTGAGCAGGCAAAATGTGTGAACTCGAGAAAATGACAATGTCATTTTCTCGAAAGCGTGTAGCATGAAATAAGCGGGCCGCATCGTTGCATAAGGGAGGATGCCCCGCCTTACCGAAGGAGTTCCTAACGTTTATGATGCAAAGACGGCAGTCGGACAATACCAGAAAAAGACGGTGGGTGATCCTGGTCATCCTGATTTTGGTGATTGTTCTTGCTGTTGTAATCATCAACGCCTTCAGCCGCATAGGCCAGCGCTCCGAGGCATCCGCCGTCCGCCTGCCTTGCCTAGCCGGACAGAATGTGACGCCATTCGGGGAAAATGTGCTGTACTATGACGGTGTGTCCATCTTCTGCATTACAACATCCGGCTCTGTGCGCTGGAACTATACCATTGGCGCCAACGCCAGATTTTCCGCCAGCGACAATTCTGTTGTCGCCTGGGTCGGGAGCCAGATGTACATCCTGGACCAGAACGGACGCCCGACCTTCAATGACAACCTGGGCCAGCAGGTGCAGTTTGCCCGCGTTGGAAAAAAATTCGCCGCCGCAATCATCGGGGACGATGCGGAGCCCAGGCTGCTGATCCGCGATTTGAACGGAGCGCCTGTGGATGAGGAGGCCGATGCCTTTACCGGCCGCACGATGCTGGATGTGGGCTTTTATGGGGAGGACGGGCAGTATATTTGGACGCTGTCGCTGGATGTTTTCGGCACAGTGGCCAATACGGTGCTCAACACCTTTGAGGTGGGGCAGATGAACACCGGGGAGATCTCCCTGGGAGAAGCCATTGCCTACAAGGTGCTGTATGATGCCCAGAAGCTTCGTGTAATGACCACCATGCAGCTGCGCACCTTCAATTACCGGAGTGTGGAGGAAGCGAATGCCACTGTACTTGTATTCGGCTGGAAGCTGATCGCCAGCGATACGCCTGACAAGGGTGCCTCCATGATACTGCTTGCGCCCAACAACCAGACCAACAGCCAGTATGAAATCAGGGAAATCAGGCTACTCAGCGGCAATGCCGACAGGCGCTATACGCTGCCGTCATCCTGCGTGGGGGCTGCCATTTACAATAAGGCGGTGTATGCCTTCTCTTCGGACTATATCTACCGTACGGACATGGGTGCCCAGCGGTTTTCCGCGTTGAACCGGCCGGCGGACATGGATGCGCCTACGGAATTTCTTGGCATGACAACTGGAGGCTGGGCGCTGCTGGCCAGCGGGGATACGGTATATGCCGTCAACCTGCCTTAGCTAAAGGGGAGGGACGGAAGGAGGAATCCCAATGAACGTGGTGGACTACGCAATACTGGCTATTATCGCCCTGAGCATTTTGTGGGGCTTCTACCGGGGCTTTATACAGTCGGTGCTCAGCATGGGCGCCGTATTGCTGGCTTTGGTCGGCTCCTTTTTGATATACCCTCAAATAGCCAACCTGATCCAAAACAATCAGGACCTCGCCAGGTCATTGATCCATTATACGGACGCCTCCTCCCGGCTGGGGAACCTGGAACTATCCGTGGCCCAGGTGGGCACGCTGACATCGGATGCCATCAGCACCATCATGCAGAATATCCAATTGCCCGCGCCTATCAACACCATACTGCAGTACAATTTGGAGCACCAGGTTTTTTCCAAGGCGGGCATCAGCACCGTGGCCGAGTATGTGAACCATACCATTGTGGCGGTGTCCATCAACATCCTGTGCTTTTTCCTGTGCTTCCTGGCGCTGTATGTGGTTTTGTCCATCCTCATCAACATGCTGCGGTGCGTGTTCCGTTTTCCGCTGTTAAAGCAGCTTGACTGGCTGGCCGGCGGCGTATTCGGAGCGCTGCGCGGTGTGGTGTTCTGCTATGCGCTGTTCGCGCTGGTGCCGCTATTGATGACCGTGGTGCCCTTCGAGCAGTTCAGTGAGCTGATAGATCAAAGCATGCTGGCAAATGTATTCAACAACGGCGACCTCATCATGTCCATCATCAACAGACGATTTTGACCGCACGACATCCGCCCTGCCGAAAATAACGGCAGGGCGGTTTTGTTTGTCATTCTTGCCTGAAACGTGATTTTTCAAAACCGGGTTCCTGCCGTTGTACTTGCGGTATGTATCTGATATAATGAAGCCACCTATGCACAGGAGGCGAAGGGATTGCTGGAGGCGCAGGAAACCGGCTTGGAACTTGATGCTGCGCAGCTCAGTCCGCTGCAGCTGGCCTATATCGGAGACACCGTTTGGGACCTTCTGGTACGCACCAGCCTTCTTCATACGGGGAAGAATCTTCACAACATGCATTGCGCTGCCGTGAAAAGGGTGAACGCCAAGGCTCAGGCCCAGGCGCTTTCAAACCTTGCGGACAAGCTTACCGGGGAAGAGGCGGACTTGGTGCGCAGGGGCCGCAACGCCCATCCCCGTCACGGTGCGCCAAAGAACCAGGACCCCGCGGCCTACAGCCAGGCCACAGGCCTGGAAACGCTGATCGGTTATCTGTATCTCACCGGGCGCCATGACAGGCTGCGGGAGCTGTATGTCATGGCCCAGCAGGAAGAAGCCATTTCGTAAAATGGCGCAAGGAGGAAACGCATGGCCCAGTGCCATTTGAAGGTTGCGCTTTTGCGCCATACCGCCGACATGCAGGAGCTTGTGGCGCTTGGGGCGCGTTTGTGCTATTCCCGGGCAGATGTGGACACACTGAAAAAGCGCATTGAGGAAAAGGACCAAACGGCGTTCATCCAGCGGCTGATGGACATGGGTCACGATTCGGTGATGGAGCACGCATCCTTCACCTTCGCGGTGGAGGGGATCAGCCGCGTGTGCCTGGCACAATTGACGCGCCACCGCATCGCCAGTTTCAGCGTGCAAAGCCAGCGGTATGTATCTTATGCCGGCGGTTTTTCCTACGTTATCCCACCGCGCATTCAGGCGCTGGGGGAGGAGGCCGCGGACGAATACCGGCGTCAGATGGCCGTGATGCAGGAATGGTATGAAGGCTGGCAGGAAAAGCTGGGCACGGGGGAGCAGGGCAACGAGGATGCCAGGTTCGTGCTGCCCGGCGCGTGCGAAACAAGGCTGATCATGACCATGAACGTACGGGAGCTTCATCACTTTTTCGCGCTGCGCATGTGCAACCGCGCGCAATGGGAAATACGGGCCATGGCAGCGCAAATGCACCGCCTTTGCATGGAAGCGGCGCCTTTGCTTTTTGAAAAGGCGGGACCCGGCTGTTTGCGGGGTGCCTGTCCGGAAGGGGAAAAGACCTGCGGCAAAATGGTTGAGATCCGGCGGGATCGGGAAGAGCTTAAAAAATCCTTGCGGGAATAGGCTGATATGCGCGTGGTTTGATAAATAAGGAGGACCGGTTGATGGCTTTTTACAAGGACTATACCAAGGACAAGAAGAAGGACCACGCAGCCCAGGGTTCCTGGGATGATGAGGGGTCCCATTACAAATCAGCGGCCAGGGGCGCAAGCGCGCAGCGGCCGGGCAAGCCCGCAGGCGCACGGCCCGGCAGGCGGCCGGAAGGCGCTCAGGGGGAAAAGCCCGCTTACCGCGCAAGGCCCGACGGCGCGCAGGGAGAACGGAAGCCGTATGGCCGCCCCGCATCCGGGAGCGTTTTCCGTCCATCCGGGGAGAAGCCCGCTTACCGCGCAAAGCCCGATGGAGCACAAGGGGAGAGGAAGCCATATGGCCGCCCCGCATCCGGGAGCGTTTTCCGTCCATCCGGGGAAAAGCCCGCTTACCGCGCACGGCCCGATGGCGCGCAGGGAGAACGGAAGCCATATGGCCGTCCCGCGGCAAGGAGCGATTCCGGCTATGGCGGGGAAAAGCCTGCTTACCGGGCAAGGCCGCAAAGCGCGGAGGGTGAAAAGCGCGTCTATGGCCATCCGGCCCCCAGAAGTGATTTCCGCTCCACGGCGGACAGGCCCTTGTACCGGGCGCAGCCCGGACGGGATGGCGGAGAAAAGCGCGCCTATGGCCGCCCGGCCCCTTCCCGGGAACGGACGGGAGAAGAACCCGCCTACAAGCGGTATGAGCACAAGCCCGCGGTCCCGGTTCCGGCCTTCAAGCCTGCGGCGGAAGAATCCATCGATCCCATGGAGAACCTGCTTTCCGGCCGCAATCCCATCAGGGAGGCCATCAAAAGCGGCAGGGATATCGAAAAGCTGCTGGTGGCCAAGGGCGATTTAAGCGGCTCCGCCAGGGAGATCGTCGCCATGGCCAAGGAAGCCCGCATCCCTGTGCAGGAAGTGGAAAGGGTGCGGCTGGACGAGATCACCAAGAACCACCAGGGCATGCTGGCCTTTGCTTCGGCTTACAAGTACGCTACGGTGGAGGACATGCTGGCGCAGGCGAAGGAAATGGGCGAGGCCCCCTTCGTGATTCTGCTGGACGGCATCACCGATCCCCACAATCTTGGCGCCGTCATAAGGACGGCGGAGTGTGTGGGCGCCCATGGCGTGATTGTGCCAGAGCGCCGTTCCGTGGGCCTGACGCCCGCGGCGGTGAAGGCTTCCGCCGGTGCGGTGGAGCATGTGAAGGTCGCCCGGGTGGGGAACCTGACCCGCACGCTGCAGGACCTGCAAAAGGCCGGGCTATGGATTGCCGCCGCGACCACCGACGGCGAGGATTTTCAAAAGGCAGATCTTTCCGGCCCGCTGGCTCTGGTCATCGGTTCGGAGGGCGAAGGCATCAGCCGCCTGGTGCTGGAGCACTGCGACAAAAACGTAGCGCTGCCCATGAAGGGTAAAATCGGCTCCCTGAACGCATCGGTAGCGGCCGGTATACTGATGTACGCGGTCATGACGTCAAGGAACAAAGGATAAATCGCTTTGCAAAGGACTGGGAATGGGATGACGGAGCAAAACCGCAGCATGCCCAAAGATGACGGGGAGAATCTGAACGCGGGCAGGGAAGGCATGTTTGCCGCCCTCACCGACGAGGAGATCGTGACGCTGGCCCAGGAGGCCGACGGAACCGCCCTGGAGCATCTGCTGAACAAGTACAAAAATTTTGTGCGCAGCAAGGCGCGCAGCTACTTCCTCATCGGCGCCGACCATGAGGATATCGTGCAGGAAGGCATGATCGGCCTGTACAAGGCCATCCGTGACTTCAAGCCCGACAAGCTGTCCTCCTTCCGCGCTTTTGCGGAGCTTTGCATCACCCGTCAAATCATTACGGCGATAAAAACCGCCACCAGGCAAAAGCACATTCCCTTAAACAGCTACGTCTCCCTGAACAAACCGCTTTACGATGAGGAATCCGACCGCACGCTGCTGGATGTGATTATTGAGGGCCGGGCTACCAATCCGGAGGAGCTGCTCATCAGCCAGGAGGATTTGATGAGCATAAGGGACAAGATCGACGAGGTGCTCTCAGGGCTGGAGCAGGAGGTGCTGGCCGCCTACCTGGACGGCGAAAGCTACCAGGAGATTGCTGAAAACCTGGGCCGCCACGTGAAATCCATTGACAACGCGCTGCAGAGGGTCAAGCGCAAGCTGGAGAAATTCCTGGAGGAGAATCACTGAGCACCGGGAAACCTCTCTTGCAAAAGGAGGTTTCCCCGTTATTTTCACAAAGTTCTCTGTTGACAAAAAAGCTGGGAATCGTTAGAATAAACTTTGACTGGCTTAAGATGTGCGGACATGCGGGTGTAGCTCAATGGTAGAGTTCTAGCTTCCCAAGCTAGCTACGTGGGTTCGATTCCCATCACCCGCTCCAACCGCAACACTTGGAAGCCGGACAAAAAAGCAAGCAGCGTACCACGCGCAACGAAGGAG
Organism: Bacillota bacterium; assembly: GCA_023436585.1. Classification (GTDB taxonomy): domain Bacteria; phylum Bacillota; class Clostridia; order Christensenellales; family Aristaeellaceae; genus JAEWAH01. The sequence goes on from JAEZIN010000023.1 coordinate 73,976, forward strand.
GACTTTTCCCATGGCCAAGCAAAAGTTTGAGCGGAACAAGCCGCACGTGAACATCGGCACCATCGGTCACGTAGACCACGGCAAGACGACGCTGACAGCGGCCATCACCATGGTGCTGGCCAAGCACGGCGGCGCGGTGGCGATGAAATATGACGAAATCGACAAGGCGCCTGAAGAGAAGGCCCGCGGAATCACGATTAACACGGCGCACGTAGAATATCAGACGGATGCCCGTCACTATGCTCACGTGGACTGCCCCGGCCACGCCGACTATGTGAAGAACATGATCACCGGCGCAGCGCAGATGGACGGAGCGATTCTGGTAGTATCCGCTCCCGACGGCCCCATGCCCCAGACCCGCGAGCACATTCTTTTGGCCCGTCAGGTAGGCGTGCCTTACATCGTCGTGTTCCTGAACAAGGTAGACATGATGGATGACGAAGAGCTGTTGGAACTGGTTGAAATGGAAGTGCGCGAGCTACTTTCCCAGTACGAGTTCCCGGGCGACGATATTCCGATCGTGAAGGGCTCCGCCCTGCAGGCGATGGAATATGTCATGAATGGCGGCAGCGATGTGGACAGCGCCAAGGAGACCAAGTGCATCTTCGAACTGATGAAGGCCGTTGATGAATACATTCCTTCTCCCACGCGTGCCACCGACCAGCCCTTCCTCATGCCTGTGGAAGACGTGTTCTCCATCACCGGCCGCGGCACCGTGGCAACGGGCCGTGTGGAACGCGGTGTGGTAAAGGTGTCTGAGACGGTTGAAATCGTAGGCTTGATGGAAAAGGCCCGCCCCGTGGTTGTCACGGGCGTGGAAATGTTCCGCAAGCTCTTGGATCAGGCAGAAGCCGGCGACAACATCGGCGCCCTTCTGCGCGGTGTGCAGCGCAATGAGATCGAGCGCGGTCAGGTTTTGGCCAAGCCCGGCACCATCAAGCCCCACACCCACTACAATGGCCGCGTGTACGTATTGACCAAGGAAGAGGGCGGCCGTCATACCCCCTTCTTCAATGGCTATCGTCCGCAGTTCTACTTCCGTACGACGGACGTGACCGGCAACATCAAGCTGCCTGACGGCGTGGAAATGGTGATGCCCGGTGACCATATCGATATGGAAATCAAGCTGATCACCCCCATCGCCATCGAGCCCGGTCTCCGCTTCGCTATCCGCGAAGGCGGCCGCACCGTTGGTTCCGGCGTCGTGGCCAACGTGATCGCGTAATCGGTTATGTAAATGGGGGAGTCCGTGTGTGGATTCCCCCTTTTTTCCTTCAACTAAAGAAGCGGGAGGGATGGCCCATGGAACGGGACAGGCTGCGTGTGAAGCGCAGGCAAAGGCTCATGGCCATTCTATCCAAAGTGCTGGTGTTTATATTTGTGCTTGGGCTGGCAGTACTGGCCTTTGCAATCGCGGGGACGACCCGCTAAAAAGATGCTGGCCACCAGATGTGGTGTGCGATGGATGGACAAGCTTCCATCCCTTGCGTGCACAGCGTAACTGCCTCGAGTATGGGCGGTTTTTCTTACTGGATTTGAGACACGCCCGGGGACGTGGATATATTGCTTTGGAAAACCTCAAGGAATATCAACAAAAACGCAGGACTAAATTTTGCTGTCCGGCAGCTGCTGCATGATTTTACCCTTGTAGACACAATTTTGCGATACGCCCGGATCAGTGTCCTTGCGATATGCGGAACGTTGGCCCTGCTGCTCGATTTTTGAAGCATGCTCCCTTTAAAAAAGCAGAAAAAATGTTTGAGAACGTTCAGCAAAACTATTGCAAAAGAATACGATCTGCTATATAATGATGAGGTTGTCTGTCCAAGGGATGAAGTGGTAAGTTGCCGCCGGGCCAGGCGGGTAATTATCATGGACCAGCCCGGCAATCGGGCGGCGGACTTAAGGCGCGTACGGGCATGCACCCATACGGCACGCCCGGCAGCGTGTACTTGAGAACGATCAAGGAGGGTAATCAATGGCCAGCCAGAAAATCCGCATCAAACTCAAGGCGTACGAGCATCAACTCATTGACCAGTCTGCAGAACGGATCGTGGATACCGCCAAGCGGACCGGAGCTCGTGTGTCCGGCCCCATCCCCCTTCCCACGGAGAAGGAAATCGTCACCATTTTGCGCGCACCTCACAAGTATAAGGACAGCCGCGAACAGTTCGAAAAGCGCACCCACAAGCGCCTGATCGACATCCACAACCCGAACCCCCGCACCGTGGACGCCATGATGAAGCTCGATCTTCCTGCTGGTGTCGAAATTGAGATCAAGCTGTAAGACAGAAAAGCAGGAGGTGTAAGATACATGAAAAAAGCCATCGTAGGCAAAAAGCTCGGCATGACCCAGGTGTTTACCAAGGACGGCCGCCTGGTGCCTGTCACTGTCATCGAAGCCGGTCCCTGCACCGTCGTGCAGAAGAAGACCGTTGAATCTGACGGTTACGAAGCCATTCAGGTTGGCTTTGATATCCTCAATGAAAACCGCGCCAAGAAGTTGCTGAACAAGCCTGAGGTCGGTCACTTCAAAAAAGCCGGTGCCGCTCCCTGCCGCACGCTGCGCGAACTGCGCCTGGAAGATTCCGCTTCCTATAGCGTTGGCCAGGAACTGAAGGCGGACGTGTTCGCTGCCGGTGAAAAGATCGACGTGGTTGGCACCACTCGCGGCCGCGGCTTCACTGGCGCCATCTACCGTTGGAACCAGCACACCGGCCCCATGGCCCACGGTTCCAAGTATCACCGCGGCGTGGGTTCCATGAGCGCTAACACGCACCCCGCTCACGTGTTCAAGAACAAGAAGATGTCCGGTCATTACGGCGTCGAGCGTGTGACCATTCAGAACCTGGAGATTGTGCAGGTGGATGCGGAACGCAACCTGCTTCTGGTCAAGGGTGCCGTGCCCGGCCCCAATGGCACCGTGCTTCTGGTTCGCAATACGGTGAAGGCCTGATGCCTTGGTGAAGGAGGAGAACGTCATTATGCCCAAGACTGCTCTTTATAACATGGAAGGCGCGACCATCGGCGAGGTTGAACTGAGCGACGAGCTTTTTGCCGCCGAAGTTCATGGACCCGCTATGCACCTGGTGGTCCGCTCCATTCTGGCCAATCAGCGCCAGGGCACGCAAAGCGCCCTGACCCGCAGTGAGGTTCGCGGCGGCGGCCGTAAGATCTACCGGCAAAAAGGTACCGGTAATGCCCGCCACCATGGCAACCGCGCTCCCCAATTCCGTCACGGCGGTGTTATCTTTGCTCCCAAGCCCCGTGATTATGTCGTAGGCGTCAACCGTAAGGTCCGCCGCCTGGCTTTCAAAAGCGCTTTGACCGCCAAGTTCAACGCCGGCGAAATCACCGTTGTGGACAAGGTCACGCTGCCCGAAGCCAAGACG
>JAEZIN010000005.1:2500-5981 GCA_023436585.1 Bacillota bacterium
TTCCAGTTCTCTTCGATTAACGTAATTTAGCTTTTATGTTCTGTCCGCAACCCCAGAAATAAATTTCTGGTTTGGGCTCTTTCCCTTTCGCTCGCCGCTACTTAGGAAATCGATTTTTCTTTCTCTTCCTTCAGGTACTTAGATGTTTCAGTTCCCTGAGTTTACCCTCCATAAGCTATGTATTCACTTATAGATACATGGGGTTTCCCATGTGAGTTTCCTCATTCGGACATCTCTGGATCACAGGCTATTTGCGCCTACCCAGAGCTTTTCGCAGCTTATCGCGTCCTTCTTCGGCTCCCGATGCCAAGGCATTCACCATACGCCCTTTATATCTTGACCTTAAAATAAAATCGTGATGAACTTCACATTACTTTGTCGCCGTCGTCACTGCGGTGCTCATTTGCTAAGCAAACTCTGCTCCTCGTTTCTAGGCTTCGCGTACTGTTCGTTCCTAACGATTTTCTTATCAATATACAGATTTGATTCTGAAACTATTGATAAATAATTTTCTCAGTTTAAGCTACTTAAGATAATAATTAATTATCCAACTGTAACTTTTAACTGAATAAATCGTCATTCCATAAAGAATATTGATTATTTTTGCCAACTGGCTTTAAATATATTACTTTACTTACTCTAAAGAGTAAGTTCGAATTTCTAAATCAAAGATTTAGATTCTCACTTATGTGCAATTTTCAAAGAACTTATCGCCTCTATCTTGGCGACAAATAGTATTATATAAATATACTTACTAATTGTCAATATCCTTTTTAAATTTTTTAGAGATTTTTTTGTATATTTTCTTCAAAAGCTATCTATTAACTTTTTTGTATATTTTCTCTTAATTCTTGCTTCTAGTATTCTACTTTAAAAGTTTATATTTTTGGTATCTGCTATTAGGTCTATTGGGTAATGTATAAGTTATAATATTAACTTTTAATAATCTATTAATTGCTCTTTTTAAATTACCATTTATAATTCCATATCCTATTGCTTCAATTATTTCCTTCTTAGACATCTCCTTCTTATCTAATAATTCAAGTATTCTCTTTTCAGTATCATTTATATAGAGCTCTTTAAATCTATCTTAGGCCTTATCTTGGGCCTTATCTTGCACCCTGTCTTGGGCCCTCCCCTCCAAGAAATAAGAATTTATAGGTAATCTAACTAAAAAGTAAGTTCTTTCTTCATCAGTTTCAAATATAGGTTTAGGTGAATTGTTCTTTTCCATACACTCAATGATCTTAGATAAACCCGTTGCTCTTCCATCTGCAAATTTCATAGCTTTAAGAAATTCTCCTAGCCTCCTATTTCTATATTTTCTAGCTATTACTTTTCCTTTATTGATATCCTGAATCTTTATTGATTTATCTGCTCCTGGATAACTTATTATAGCTATCTCTTCTTTCTCTATTCTAACTTCTATAGGGTTATTATCCAAGTAATCTCTATGGTACACAGCATTAACTAAAGCTTCTTTAATAGCTTCATCTGGATAATTAAACATCTTTAGTTCATTGCCCTCCTCATTTAATTTAATAACCTTTTCCTTTATAACTGAATTTCTAATATAAATTAGCACCCCCAACAACTGAGTATATATTGATCCCGTAAAAATTTGCTCCGAGAAATTTGTTCCTTCAGAAACATCATTAAAATTCACAACCTCAATTTGACAACTTGGAAAAAATCTTTCAGGAGTATCACTAAACATTAATAAACCTATATTTTTGACCTTCACTTCCTCATTAAAGGTTTCTAGTACATTCATCTCACCTAACAAATTTTCTATAGACTGCTTTCCAACTTGCCAATATAGCTCATTTTCTGAAGATCTAAAATACTCTTTTATTAAATCTAACTTTAAATCTCCAATACCAGCATAGTTATTCACTCTATCATCAAAGGGAAAATTTTCTCTTTCTTCGTAAAAATTATTTGATATCTTTGCTTCTGCTTTAAAATCTCTAGCTAAACTTACTAAGTTGTCTTTTTCTTCTATAGTAAACCCACCCTGCTCCTTTATAATTCCATAATAACATCTTATAGAATCATCTATAATTCTGCTAATTCTGATATTCACATTTGGATGCATCATTCTCATCTCAGTAACCATATTAACCGTTGATTTTCTAAGTCTAACATTTTTAGTAACATCATATGCTTCATTTTCTGTAGATATATTTAGACTATTAATAATAACTTTCTTCTTTACTTCTTCTTTAGAAACCTTGGAATTACTATTAACTTTTTCTTCTACTGGTGGAGGAACCTTCTTCTCAAACTCTTTTAACTCCTTTTCACTATTATCAAAAAAGAATTCCTCTATAACCACACCTTCAACTTCATCAGTATCATACCAATGTGATTCACTTAAAATATCATCATCATCATTCCCAATCACTTCTTTAATAGCTTTCTTCTTACCCATAACCATCCTCCCACATCTTCTTCTCTATATACTATGGCTCCAAATCTAAAAGAGTTTCTATATTTCTGATTTTCTGATTTTCTGATTTTCTGATGTTCTGCACTTCTGATCTTCTGATGTTCTGCACTTCTGCACTGTAGAGACTTCTCCTCAAGTCTCATCAAATTCCTTTTAACTTCTGCACTGTAGGAGCGTCTCCTCAAGCTCCATCAAATTCCTTTTAACTTCTGCACTGTAGGAGCTTCTCCTCAAGCTCCATCAAATTCCTTTTAACTTCTACACTGTAGAAAGCATTTCTCAGCCTTTATTAAATTCCTTTCACCAACTAATTAGACTTCTATTAAAAAATACGACAAAAAAGGTTACTAGATAAATCTAGTAACCTTTAACATTATCTCAAAATTAAACAGAGGAAAACGTAAATCTTTGTCAATTATATTGACTGAATTTTATACTTAAATTCTACTAAGTTGTAGTTTTAAGTAATTTCTCCATAGAAAGGAGGTGATCCAGCCGCAGGTTCTCCTACGGCTACCTTGTTACGACTTCACCCCAATCGCTGACCCTACCTTCGGCCGCGCCCTCCTAAAAGGTTAGGCTACGGACTTCGGGTATTGCCAACTCTCATGGTGTGACGGGCGGTGTGTACAAGGCCCGGGAACGTATTCACCGCGACATTCTGATTCGCGATTACTAGCAACTCCAGCTTCATGCAGGCGAGTTTCAGCCTGCAATCCGAACTGAGACGAGTTTTATAAGTTTTGCTCCACCTCGCGGCTTTGCGTCTCTTTGTACTCGCCATTGTAGCACGTGTGTAGCCCTAGACATAAGGGGCATGATGATTTGACGTCATCCCCACCTTCCTCCGCGTTAACCACGGCAGTCTTGCTAGAGTGCTCAACTAAATGGTAGCAACTAACAATAAGGGTTGCGCTCGTTGCGGGACTTAACCCAACATCTCACGACACGAGCTGACGACAACCATGCACCACCTGTCTTCCTGTCCTCCCCGAAGGGAGAACTTCCTCGATTAAGAGTAATTCAGGA
>JAEZIN010000024.1 GCA_023436585.1 Bacillota bacterium
GGATAGAGCAACGGCCTTCTAAGCCGTGGGTCAGGGGTTCGAATCCCTTCAGGCGCGCCAGTTATATGGTGGGTATAGTTCAGCGGTAGAGCGCCAGATTGTGGCTCTGGAAGTCGTGGGTTCGAACCCCACTACTCACCCCATTTTCCCTTTCGCGGAGGCTTGACAGGCAGCGTTGGGGTGTCGCCAAGCGGTAAGGCACGGGACTTTGACTCCCGCATCCGTAGGTTCAAATCCTGCCACCCCAGCCATTTTTGACCCATTAGCTCAGTTGGCAGAGCACTTGACTTTTAATCAAGGTGTCCGGAGTTCGAATCTCCGATGGGTCACCAAGTTAAAACCCTTGAAAACATTAAGTTTTCAAGGGGTGTTTTTTTATGAAGCAAAACAATCAAATTGAGGCTGTACAACTTTAATCGCATCCATGATGGCGTATTGTTGCGGCAAAAATATGAGACGGTTTGATACCTTAAAGCGGGTGGGCGTGTGTGAAATAATATATTCGTGCGGAGGGGCTGCGGTTCCGGTTCAGGCCCCGCTGCTGAAATTATTCAACATTAGTAAAAAAGGACGTTGTTCTCGGACAGCGTGCTTTTTCTGTTGCAGCAAAGGATAGGCGGTGATTGCTTGGCCGATACAGTATGCTGCGGCCCTTATATGATGTAGCGGGGTAGGGATACACAAAAATAAACCCCCTGTCATTCCTGACAAGGGGCTTGCTGTACTAGAAATTAGTACCTGGGGTTCTGCCTTTGAAAGCACTCGCGGCAGTAAACGGGTTTATCTCCGCGCGGCTGGAAAGGAACCTGGGTGGTAGCGCCGCAGCCATCGCAAATTACTTCATACATTTGACGGTCGCCATTGCTCCGGCCCCGGCCATCGCCGTTGCGCTTGTTGGCTCTGCAGGAAGGGCAGCGGCCCGGCTCGTTCGTGAAACCCTTTTCAGCGAAAAAAGCCTGTTCGGAGCCAGAGAACACAAAGTCGACACCACAGTCACGGCAGGTTAGAGTTTTGTCATTGTACATAGTTGTACCTCCTGATTTTTTATGTCCAGTCGTTTGAATTTTCGTTGATACAAATGGCCCTACAATCGCTGGACATTGCATGAAACCAAGAGACATACTTGAAAACCTGAACGCGAACTAATATAGTATACCACAATTTTGACCTGAAAACCGTTTTGTAAAAAATAAAATTTTCAAGCCGAAAGGCGGCGGGAGTGTGCTGACGGAGGGATGGAGTGTGGCGGGTAAGGATGTCTTCTTTTGCGGCGTTCAAGATCACGCTACAATGATGCAGAAGATCAGTGCTCTTTCCATGCGCTCGCTCGCCGATACTTTAGTTCTCCAGTTCAATCATGCGCAGCTTCTGGTCAAGCTCCCGAATGAGCTGATCCGGGGAAAGCTGGCCGCCCAGAAAACGGTTGTAGATCATGTCCACCAGTTCCGCATTGGCCCCCAGGCTGGTAATGGGATTGTACTGCTGCAGCATGAAATACGGGTCCAGCTTCCGAAAGGCGGCGATGCTCTCCGGGGTGGCCAGCCAGGCATTTGCCAATTCATAATCATACTGCTGCTGCCACATCTCCAGGGCGCTTTGCAGGGAGCGCTTGTCCTCCTCCTTGGCGGTTTCAAGAGCCTTTCTGACTGCATCAATATTGATTTGCGTCATGGACAGGTCAATGGTAGGATCGGGCACCGGGCCGTTTTCCCCCGGCATGATCTCCACACGTGTAAGCGGCGGCAAGTGTTGCGCGGCAAATTCCACGAAGGTTAGGGCCGCGTTAAAATTCTGCGTGTAGGGGTTGATAAGCAATATCTGCGCTTCTGCCAAGATCACCGGCTCCGCATCGCCAGAGAGCCGAAGGGGCATGTATGTGAATGACCCGTCCCTTAAGGATGCCTGGGCACTGGCCTGCCCCCACAGCAGGAAAAGCTGCTTAGGCCAGCTATTTGCATCTTCGCCGTTTTCATGGGAACGGTCGGGCGTAAGCGGGAGGATGGCGGAAAAATCGGTGGCGGCAAACTGCGCGAGCAGTTCCCGCATTTGGGGCGTGTCGTAGGTGATTGCCTCCCCCTTGCGCAGGCATTCATATACCCTGTCAGTCAGAATGGAATCGATCAGGAGCAGCCTGCAGGAGTCAGCATCAACGCCCTGGCCGAACAAGGACATGGAGGGGTAGTCTTCCGCATATTCCTCCGGCCACTTTTGTATAAAGGACAGCAGCTCGCCGTAGGTGGTGGGCACATCTGCTTCATCGAGCCCCACCTCCTCAAAGGCACGGCGGTTGAAGGAATGGACGGTATATTTGTTCGCGAAGGGCAGCGCCATGGTTTGCCCGTCTTTCATGAGGACATCCCGCATAAACGGGTACATGATTTGCACCGTATCCCGGATGGCTTCGCTGCCGGAAAGGTCTGAAAAATATCCTTTGCTGTCTAGTGCATCCAGCCTGTATGTACGGGCATCCAGCACATACACATCGGCCGCAGCGTCGCCGCCCTTCATATGCGTTACAAGGTCCATGGTGCTTTCGGGATAGATGTTCATGATGGAGAGGGGTATATCAGGGTGGCTGATGCTGAAATCCTCCATGGGCAAGTCCATCGTCTGTCCGCCGATTTTCAGCGGCTTGTCCATCAAATTCTTGGGATCGGTGCTGTATATCCGCACGCCGTCCTCATAGGGGAGTGCCAGATAATCGCCCTCAAGCAGCGCGCCGCCGGATACCGGGCGCAGAATCGGCATGCGGGCCACGGTTTTGGGAGGGGAAAAAGACTTTACGGCGCGGATTTCTCCCTGATGCCACAGGTATACAGTATCGGTCTCCGGGGCGTAGTACATCCCTTTGTATCCAGCATCGAGCTTTAACCTTTCCTCCAGCGTGCCGGTGCGCGTATCCAATAGCGCCAGGGCATCGGTCTGACCGAAGGTGCCCGCCGCCAGCAGAACACCGGGGGCATATGGCACTGCCAGCCACACACCGGAACGCAGGAGGGATAAATCACCGGTTTTGGTGTCAAGCCGCATCAGGCTGGAAACGGCAGTGTGCGTGTTCAAGGCGGTAAAATAGATGCCGCCGCCCGCCATGCAAAAGTTTGAAAAAAAATGATTATCCTGATCCGGAAGTGCGTCCCTCAAATCAAAAGAAGCTTGCTTGGTGAAGGACGATGCGTTTGGATCAAATTGCCACAGCGCACCATGGATGATATCCAGGGTATAGAGGATACCGTTTTCCGCAAGCAGCGCATCTACGGAAGGCCTGCTTACTGCGCCCGACGCCGTCAATGGAGCACCGGAGATGTCTGTCTTTGAAAAATCCATCAATAGGCTTGGCGTTTCATCATTAAGCCGGAAGCTATACAACCCCTCCATCCGGGAGATATACAGCGTATCGCCAATTGCCGCCACCTTCTGCCATGAATCCGAAGTCCATTGTCCCGACCGCGCGTCAAAGAGCAGGATACTGCCCGTTTCCGCCTGCGCCGGCATAACAGTAAGCAGGGCCAGCATTAGCGCCAGCAGCAGTATCCTCTTTACAAATCGCCGCATTTCGATATCCTCCCATAAATGAATGCAAAAATCGTGATCCCTCACATAGCTGACAATATCATACATTTGTAAATAATTTCCGTCAAGAGAAGCAGCGCCAAGTTTTCTGCCAAAACCGCTTTACTCGGCTGATAAATTGTAAAAGCATGTTCATGGGATGAAGATGTTCATTGGAAGAAGGCAAAATCATGGCCCTTACCCTTTATTTGATTTCTTGAATTTGCCCGAACAGAATGTTAAAATAGTCCAGTGCGGCTGCGCTGAATAAAAGCGGCTGCTGATTCGTTCAATTAACTGTATCCATGCCAGCACGATTCTGCCTGTGAGGAGGCCTTTGTTAATGAAAAGATTCCTATGCCTGCTGATGGTGGTATGCCTTATCCCCTTGATGTATGTATCATCGGCAGGCGCCGAGGGAACTGTGATCAAAAATGAAAAGAACCGGAAAATAGATGTCCATGGCAAGGGAGAAGACGGCAAATTTCCGGCAAATCCGGAAATCCCTGGCCAAAGCCCTACCACAGGCCTTCCTTGGACAGGGACCTATATGCCCATGCTGGTGCAGATCGACAATGACAAGGGCGGTATAGGCGAGCGTGCTCCCTGGGGGGCCGGCCAGGCGGATATTATTTATGAGACGCCGCTTCACAAGGGCGGTTATACGCGCCTTTCTTTCCTGTTCAGCGATGTCATCCACGAAAGCGTGGGGCCGGTACGGTCGGCCCGCGTAACCCATGTGGAGCTGCGGGAGGAATGGGACGCCGGATTTTTGTTCTACGGCGGCCAGCCTTCCGACGGGACCAGCATTTTTACGGCCTTTCGAAAAACAGGCGCCAGCAGGAAGGGCGTACTTTTCAACGGTGTCGTAAACTTAGGAAAGCCTTGGAAAGCCTTTTATCAGCGCTTGTCCACCCTGCCCAGCCCCCACGACGTGGATGCCAATGTGAAAGCCATGCAAGCGCTGATTCCTGCCGATTTCAAGGCGCCGTCCCGGCCCTATCTGTTTGCCGATACGCCGCCTGAAGCAGGCGAGCCGGCCGTCCGCATCGAGATTACCCAGAACAACAAGACGTACTCTTCCAGCTTTGCGTTTGATCCCGCAAAGAACGCCTATCTGCGCTTTGTCCATGACAAGCCGTACATCGACTGCGCCACCAACGAACAGCTTTCCTTCTCCAACCTTATCATACAGCGTACCAATGTGACATACGACGAAGACGTGGCCGAGCGGCCCGTGACAAAGAACATAGGGTCCGGCAATGCGGATATATTTATGGGCGGCAGGTACATTCCCGGGTATTGGATGCGCACGGGCATGAATCAAAGGACCGTGTTCTTCGATCAGGATGGCAATGAAATCAAGCTGCAAAGAGGAAAAACATTCATCAGCATCACCGATTACAAAACGGCGGTGACTTATTTCGCAGAATGACAGAATAGTACAATCGATCTTGAATTTTTCAGATACGAACCTCATCCGCGAACCGGGATGGGGTTTGTGTTTTTATGTGGCCGTGCGGTACTCTACTTTTTATCTTCCAAAGCAAAATATTTTTGTCAGGCGCTTGACAACATCGTAAAAATACGATATATTGAATCCGCACTCTGGGAAAAGGAGGAGAAGACTGTTGGATATGGATGTATTGCTGAGTGCGTTGGGAAACAAAACACGCTACCAGCTGATCAAGGCGATGAAGGAGAAGGCGATTGTAAGCTGCTGCGGACAGTTTGATTTTTTTGAGAACGGGGTCAGCGTAGGGGATGTGGTGAAGTTCACAGGGCTTGCGCAGTCCACCGTATCGCAGCACCTGGCCGTGCTGGAAAAGGCGGGGCTTATACGCAAGGAAAAACGGGAATTGTATAGCTGTTATTTTCTCAATGAAGACATCATCAAAAGTTTTCTTTTGCAATTGAAACAGGACTTGCTCTAATTTTTTTGCCTCAATACATCGTATATTTACGATATACGATGCAAGCTGAACCAAATGAATCATGTGGAGGATCATATATGGGAGCCGCTTTTGCTTATATTGGGAGCCTGCTGGGAGATACGCTGCTGGCTGTTTGGACATCCCTTACCCATAACTGGCTTGTACTGGCGTTTGCCATTGTGACGGCTGTGCTTATGAAAACCTATGTCAATACGGAAAAGCTGTCCCAGGCGCTTTTGAAGCGCCGCCGCGTTTCCATCTTCGCCAGCGTAGCTGCCGGTGCCTTTACGCCCTTATGCGCTTGCGGGACCATGGCGGTAATCATTGGCATGCTGACTACCACGCTTCCCTGGGGCCCCATCATGGCCTTTTTGACTTCCTCACCTTTGATGAGCCCGGATGGCTTTATCATGATCACCGGGATCATCGGCCTCCGCTTTGCCGTGGCCCTCACGCTGGCCTCCTTGCTGATCGGCCTGGTTTCCGGTTTCCTGACCAATAGGATCGACCAGCGGACGAATTTTTTGAAGAATCAAACCAGGTATGCGGGCAAAGGAAACGATGATGCCAAGGAAACAAAGACCTCCTCCTGCGCCTGTTCCGCGCAAAAGCAGGCGCCCAAATGCGGCTGCGGTGAAAACACAGCGGAAGACGAGGCGGCTGGCTGCGGCTGCGGGCAGGGTGGGGAACCGGCGGCGAAGGAAAGCTTTGCGGACAGATATAAGCTGCGGGAGTTGTTAAAAGGGCTTGTGGACCTTGGTTTGAAGCAGATACTGTTTTTCTTCTCCCTCTTTGTGGCGGTGGGGTATCTTATCAATCGCTTCGTGCCCACGTCCATCATATCCGTACTGTTTGGGGAGAACAGTATTCTGGCGGTTCCTCTGGCAACAGTGATCGGCCTTCCGCTGTATATCACCACCGACGCGGCCATTCCCATCATACAATCCATGATCAGAAGCGGCGCCAGCGAAGGGGCGATGCTTTCCTTCATCATCACCGGTTCCGCCACCAGCGCCTGGGTGATTGCCGGGCTGGCCACGTTCCTGAAAAAAAGGGCGATAGCCTTGTATGTGGGTTATATCCTGGCGGGCGGCCTGATCTGCGGCTACCTGTACGACCTGGCTCTTCTGCTCATCAAGTAAGAAGCATCAAAAAAAAGCAACCTCCGGCGAAAAAGCGCCGGAGGTTTTGGCGTTGCGGGAAACGCTTGGAGGGCAAGGGTTTGTGCGCAAGCGCCCGGGTTGACAATCGTGGCCAGCCGCCGGCGCGCATTATACTCTTCCCTTACAGGAAATGCGCTTAAACCGGTTTGAGGCCTGCTTCCAGGAGGATCCTTGCAGCGTTCAGAAGCTCCTCTTGGCTGGCTCTGCCCCTAATGTGGCAATAGCCGTATTCTATGATCCACTGCACCATGTTGGTATCCCCATTGGAACTGGTGATGACGGTGCTGCCGCCAATCTGTACATTCTTCTGAGAACCTTCATCGAAATAAAAGCCGGCACCTTTGGAGGTATCATCAGCATATTCAGGGTTAAGCGTATCGATTGTGACAAACAGCTCATTGCCGCTGTCATCCAAAAAACCCAGGAACAGCTTGGTGTTGATGCCATCCGAGTAAAAGTCACCCGACTTGAAAGTGAAATTTTCCAACAACGGCTGGAATGCTTTTTCGCCTGTGGCAGACAAGTCCATCAGTTCCTGCGCGCTGTCAATCTCTATTTCTATTACAGTCAGCTGCTCCTCCGGCGCATTTTCCGGGGGCGGTGGGGGTATATCCCCATTTTGAACCGTTTGACCGAAATCGCCGGGGTCTTTTGAAGGCGATTGAAAGGTCAAAGTATCGGCTTGCGGGGTGAAGATCCGCATAAAGGAATTCCACTTAAACGCGTTGGCCACGCCAAGCGTGCCTGCTACCGCTATCATCAGGCTTGCGGCGGCGACCGCCATCCGCATGAAGAACCGCCTTCTGGCCGCGCGCATCCTTTTTGACTGAAAAGACACGGCAGCCTTGTGCATTACCTGATGGTATTCGGGCAAAGAAGAAGCTGTATGATCCAAAGAAGGATCCAACTGATCTTCAATCCATTTCGTGTCCATTTCATCGGCCGGAAGGTCCAGCTGATGGAGGACATTCAAAAAGGAATCTGTAGTCTGTATATTCTGGGCGTCCGTCTGCTTTATGGGGCCCATTGCAATGCTCCTTTCAATATATACATGTCATCTGCGATCCGCTATTTGGACACGGCTTGAAAATTTTCTTCCTCCATCAAATGAAGGAGCCGCTGATGAAGCCTGTAGATGCGCTTTTTCAGCGTTTTTTCGCTTATGCCGTAATCCTGGCAGAGCGTGGGGATATCTCTTGGGATCAGGTACAGATGATGGTAAAGGAGCTGGTCCTTGGTGGACAGCTTGTTGAGAAACGGCTGCATGACGTCCGACGGCTCACCGGCCAGCAAAGCCTCCAGAACATCCGCGGACTGCGGATGGAAGCTATCCGCGGCGCCAAGCTCATCCAGGCTCATGGCCTGCATCTTTTGCCGGTAAAGCTGCTTGCGGAGGAAATTGTTGAATGTGTACCGTACGGTTTTATAAAGCCAGGCCCGTACCCTGGGATGATTATGAAGCTCTTCCCGCTTCTTCCAGGCGATAAAAAATACTTGCTGCACCAGGTCGTCTGCCAGGGATACGTCAAAGTTTGCGCCTTTCATTAAATATCTGCAAAGCCTTTGAACGTGATCGTATTCCTCGAGCGTAACGGAATCGAACCATGTCTGCATACGTAAGTCGTCAGGCATAAAAACCTCTCGCTGGTTTCTTTTCATCCCATTATAGCATGAAATGCGGAATGTTTCCATTTTTCCGCCCTATTGCGCACTTAAAGCCGCATGTTTCGCCCGGTGTGCGGCGTACATGGGATAAACGCCGGAAAAGGCGGGAAAAATTTGCTTGCCTTTTGGGGGAAAGAATGGTATTACTAAATGGAAACGAAAAATGGCGCATTAACCCATAAATTGGAAGGAGTCTCTTGTGGAGATCAATTGGTATCCTGGGCATATGGCGCGGGCCAAGCGGCTGCTGGCCCAGCAGCTTACAAGGGTAGATGTGGTGGTGGAGCTGTGTGACGCGCGTCTGCCGCACGCCAGCCGGAATCCGGACCTGGATGTATTGTTACAGAATAAGAAGCGCGTTCTGCTTTTAAATAAGGCCGACTTGGCCGATCCCAAGGAAACAAGCGCATGGATGCAGTTTTTCAAAAAACAGGGGATATTGTCGCAGCCGTTTATATCCACGGGCGGAAAAGCCAAGGATATACTGGTGCTGATAGAGCAGGCGTCCAGTGAAGCGGTGGAGCGGGCCGCCCAAAAAGGCATGCGCAAAACTGTGCGGGTCATGGTGGTGGGCGTGCCCAATGTGGGGAAAAGCACACTGATCAACCGCCTGTTTGGCGGAGCTGTGACTAAGGTAGGGGACAGGCCTGGCGTTACCAGGGCCAACCGATGGGTGAAGGTGACGCCTTATCTGGAGCTTTTGGATACGCCGGGCATGCTGTGGCCCAGGCTGGATGACCAGCGTGCCGCGCGGCGCCTGGCGTATATAGGCACCATCCGCGACCAGGTGATAGATGTGCCGATGCTGGCGGCCAGGCTGTTGGAGGATATGGCTGCCGTACAACCGGAAGCGCTTGCGCAGCGCTTCAAGATCCCGGACACGTCCTTGGGCGGCCTTCACTTGCTGGAGGCGGCATGCAAAGGCAGGGGCTGGCTGATGAAGGGCGGCGTAGCCGACATCGACCGCGGCGCCGCCGTGGTGCTGGATGAATTCCGGGCGGGAAAATTGGGCCGTATCACGCTGGAGCTTGTGCGGGATGAAAAGGAACCGCCGGTCCGTTTGGCTATACGGGCCGGGGATGCAAAAGCCCAGGAAAGTACAAAGGAGCTTGCGAAGGATGAAGCGGCAGCAGCGCCTGATGGAACTGATCAAGACGGATGAGCCCCTGTGGGCTATGGGGATACTTTTTGCCGGCATGGACGAGGCGGGCCGTGGCCCGCTGGCCGGGAATGTGGTGGCCGCCTGTGTGGTAATGCCCCCGGATCCGCTGATAGAGTGGGTGGACGACAGCAAAAAGCTTTCCCCCGCGCGCAGGGAAGCGGTGTATGAGCAGATCATGCAAACGGCGATGTATGTGGGCGTCGGGGAAGCCACGCCGGAGGAAATTGACAGGATCAATATCCTGAACGCCACCAAGGAGGCCATGCGCCGGGCGGCCTCCAAGGTTCCGGCGGCGCTTTTTTTAATCGACGCGCTGCAGGGACTGGGGCTTGGCGGTGAGGAGCGGGGCATCATCCACGGGGACGCGCTGAGCTATGCCATTGCCGCCGCCAGCATTGTGGCCAAGGTGACCCGGGACAGGCAAATGGATATGCTGGACCAGCAATATCCCGCCTACGGTTTTTTGCAGCACAAGGGTTACGGCACACCCATGCATATCGCCGCCTTGAGGGCCTTCGGACCGTGCCTGGCCCACCGCAGGAGCTTTATCGGGAGCTTTGTATGACGGGGCCTTATCAAAAGGGGAAACAGGGAGAAGATACTGCCCTGCAGTACATGATGGAAAAAGGATACCGTCCTTTGGAAAGGAATTTTCGCATAAAGGGCGGGGAGATCGATTTCATCATGGAAAAGGACACCCTATTGGTGTTTGTGGAAGTGAAATACCGCACCCGCGGGTATCCCGGCGCGGGAATGGAAGCGGTGACCGCCAAAAAACAGCGCCGTGTAGTGAAGGCGGCCGGGGAATACCTGCTGAAAACGGATCAGTTTTCAAGACAGCTGCGCTTTGATGTGGTGGAAATCACCGGCGGTGGCCTGTGCCATGTGGAAAACGCCTTTTCCGGCGACTGGTCCTGAAGCGTTATCCTGCCAGGTAAGGGCAGGGAGAGCCATGTATAAGGAGCCTGTGTCCATGAAACGAAAGTTTTTCTTCTATTTCATATGCTGTGTCTGCCTGCTGCCCGCCTTGCTGATGCTAACATCCTTTGGCGCACTGGCGGAGGAGAACCTGCTGAAAAACGGCGGCTTTGAATTGCTGAACGCGTCGGGACTGCCGGCGGAATGGACGACAGAAGCGTATATCACCCAGCAGGGGTATACGCAATACAGCGTGACCGGCGGTGCCAGGGAAGGTCAAAACGCGGTTCTTGTGGAGAATTTCGGCTCAAACGACGCCAGGTTCGCCCAGATTGTTTCTGTGGAGCCGGATACTGTTTACAAGCTCAGCGGCTTTGTCAGGACTGAGAATATTCCCGACGCCGGCATGGGCGCCAACCTCTCCATTGCCGATGTGTATGTGTTCTCCGACGGCGTATACGGAACGGAGGCCGGATGGCAGGCGCTGACACTGTATGGACGGACAGGGCCTGATCAGAATACAATCACCGTATATGCCAGGCTGGGCGGTTACGGCGGCGAAAGCGAAGGCAAGGCGTATTTTGATGACATCCGGCTTGAAAAGGTAACCGGCGCTGTTCCCGCGGATGCTTTTGAGGAAACATGGTACAAGACGCAGGCGCAGCAGCCGTCCATGGACGAAGAATTCGAAGAGGGAACAGCAAGCCCCTTCTGGCCGAAGCTGATTGTACTGTCCTTGTGCTTCCTTGTGCTGGCTGCGTATCTGGTGCCGTACCTGCAAAAGGAAATGTCTTCGCCGCTGCTGAAAGAGGAGCGGGAGGGGCAGGTCATGCTGGCCGTTGCGCTTTCGCTTCTTGCCGCGTTTGTGCTGCGGGTGTTTCTGGCCATCAAGGTGCCCGGCCACGAGGTGGATATCGACTGCTTTGTGGGCTGGGGCAACGCGATGTTCGAGGGCGGTCCCGCTAAATTCTACACGCCAGGCAGTTTTGTGGACTACCCGCCTGGTTATTTGTATGTGCTGTGGGCCAACAGCGCTGTCGCCCATTGGCTGGCCCCCTTGAGCCAAGGCATGCAGATGCTGAACCTGAAGCTTGTGCCCATCCTTGCCGATCTTGCCGGGGCGCTGATCCTCTATAAGGTTGGCAAGGAAAAGCTTCCTGCCAAGGCCGCGGCGGCCATGGCCATCCTGTATGCCTTCAACCCCGCCGTGGTGATTAACGGCGCGGCGTGGGGCCAGGTGGACAGTGTGCTGGCCCTGGGGCTGCTTCTAGTGGCCGTCTTTGCAATGGAGCGCAAGTGGGATTGGGTTTTGCCCACATACATGCTGTGCGTGCTCATCAAGCCGCAGGCACTGATGCTGGGCCCCCTGGGCCTGGCAGCGCTGATACAGGAGCTTGTCCGCAAGGAGGGGAAGCGCCCGTGGAAGCAGCTGGGCTTTGGCCTGCTATGGTCTGTGCTGATTGCGGCTGTCATTACCGTGCCCTTCTCGGTCAATCAGGAAGGCGCTTGGGTTTTTGGCAAGTTCAAGTGGTTATTGCAGTTGTACAAGGATACGCTGTCCTCCTATCCCTATACGACGCTGAACACCACCAACATGTATTACCTGGCCGGCCCCAACTGGGGGCCGCTGCAGGATCCGGTGAACCTGGCCGTGATCCTTGGCTTTTTGCTGGTTACGGGTACCATGGCGTTCTGGCGCCTGGCGGAATTTGTCAAGTGCAAGGAAAAGCCGCTGGTGAAATATTTCCGGCTGGCTTTCCATTGGCTTGCCTTTGCCACCTTTTTGGTTTTTGCGTCCACAGGTGTGGATTATGCCGCTTTTGGAACGGGCGTGATGGTTCTTTTCATCCTGTGGGCGGTATTGACCTACGTGCGGGGAGGGAATGTTGAACACCTGCCATTGATGGGCGGCATACTGTTCATAGGCCTGTATGTGCTGGGGATCAAGATGCATGAACGGTACCTGTTCCCGGCGCTGATTATGCTTTCGCTGGCGTTCCTGAAAAAACGGGACTGGCGGATACTTCTCCTGCTGGTCGGTTATTCCATGACAACCTTTGTCAATGTGGGCATCGTGCTGGACAATACGGTCCGCCTGGGCAGGGATATGGGGCATTTGAACTCCGGCCCCCATGGGCTGAGCATCGTGCTTTCCATACTTAACCTGCTGCTTTGCGCCTTTGCATTCTATGTAGGAGAGGCCCTTTGCGCCGCGGGCAGGCCGGAACGCAGGATGGCCCGCGTGTTCGGGGAGAACGACAGGCCTGCGGGGGAAATCAGAAGGAAGATGGCGCTTTTATCCCCGCGGGACGCGCGCCTTCACCTTACACGCCTGGATGTGCTGCTGATGTTGGGGGTCACCCTTGCGTATTCCGTGGTGGTATTTTGGAACCTGGGCAGCATGAAGGCCCCCCAAACGTTCTGGACATCCTCCAAGGCCGGGGAACAGGTGGTATTGGATATCGGGTCGGAAAAGGATTTCCAGATGCTGTACTACGGCGGAATCAATCATAACAACATATCCATAGCGGTCAGCGCCGACGGCCAAAGCTGGTCGGAAGAGTATCCTACCCAATTGGTTGATAAAAACGGTTTAAACAACTGCTTTCAATGGCAGTATGTGGTGGAGACCATAAATTATGATGATTCCGTATCCTTCACCGGTACGCCAAGGGAGCTCGCGGGACGCTATGTGCGCCTGACGGCCAATAACGTGGGCGTCATGGTCAACGAGGTGTTGATCCGCACAAGAGACAAACAGGTGCTGCCGGTTACCGTATCCTCCCATACGGGGAACAATCCCGACTCCAGCCTGAACGTTCCGCCCCAAAACCTGATTGATGAACAGGATACGCTGGAAGGGGAACCCGGCTGGTTTACGGGCACCTATTTTGACGAGATATACCATGCCCGCACCGCTTATGAGCATGCCAACAACATAGGCCCGTATGAAACATCCCATCCGCCCCTGGGCAAGGTGATGATGAGCTGGGCCGTGATGGCCTTCGGCATGACGCCCTTTGGCTGGCGGTTCGCCGGTGCGCTGGCGGGTGTTTTGATGCTTCCGGCCATGTATCTTTTAGGCAAGCAGGTGACGCGGCGTACGGATCTATCCGCTGCGGCCATGTTGCTGATGACCTTTGACCTGATGCATTTTACGCAGACGCGCATTGCCACAATCGACAGCTTCCCCGTTCTGTTCATCATGCTGTCGTACCTGTGCATGTACCGCTATGTGCTGATGGATTACTGGAGTACACCTTTTTATAAAACGCTGGTGCCGTTGGCGCTTTCCGGGCTGTTCATGGGCCTTGGCATGGCCAGCAAATGGGTGGGTATATACGCGGGGGTAGGCTTGGCGTTCCTCTTCTTATGGAGCCTGTGGCATCAGCACATGGATATCCAAGAGGCGCGCGGGCTGAAGGGCCAAAAGAAAGGCGTGCCGGAGGAACGGCGCAAGGCCGTGCTGGAAGCCGCAGGCGGAGGCTATACCCGGATGCTGGTCACCTGCCTTTGCTGCCTGGTGTTCTTTGTCGCGGTGCCTGCGCTGATCTACTACCTGTCCTACATACCCTATTTTTCGCCCAGCGGCGGGGTATCGGTGGAAAGAATCATCGAGACGCAAAAAAACATGCTGTCCTACCACAGCACGCCGGGATTAGGCGCGGATCATCCGTACCAGTCGCCCTGGTGGGAGTGGCCCCTGATTTTAAAGCCCATGTGGTACTACAGAGGTACATACCAGCCGATAGAGACGGGTTCCACCATCTATGCCATGGGCAATCCCGCGGTGTGGTGGGCGGGCCTCGCAGCCCTTTTGATCGTGCTTGCCGTGTTTGCAAGGCGCCATGTCTGGAAGAACAACGGCAACGGAATCATCCACCTGCATACCAGGGAGCGTGATTACCTTCCGGCCCTGATACTGATCGGCTTTGCCAGCCAGTATATGCCCTGGGTGCTGGTGCCCCGTTCCACATTCATCTACCACTATTTCGCCAGCGTGCCGTTCATCATATTGTGCACGGTGCTGTGCTTCCTGTGGCTGGAGAAGAAATGGAAGGCGGGATACAAGCCTATTTTATGGGCATTGGTGGGAATATCTGCCATTATGTTCATCGGCTTCTACCCGTACGCCAGCGGTGTCGTCACCCCTGTAGACTGGCTGAACTTCATGAAGTGGTTCCCCAAGATAGGCTACTAACGCGCATAAAAGTTAGCTGAAGATTGACGCGTATAGGAAACCGGTACAAAGGACGCAAAGGAGACGAAGCCATGCTTTCCCAGACCCTGGCCTATGGCTTGAGCGGCGTGGATGGCTTTGCCGTAAAGGTGGAGGTGTTTATCACCAACGGCCTTCCGGCGCTGGATGTGGTGGGCTTGCCCGATGCCTCGGTAAAGGAAAGCCGGGACCGTGTGCGGGCCGCCATCATGAACAGCGGCTTTCACATGCCTGTGGCCAGGGTGACCGTGAACCTGGCCCCTGCCGACATGCGCAAGGAGGGCCCGGCCTTTGATCTGCCCATCGCCGTCGGCGTATTGCAGGCCAGCGGCCAGGCGGCATTCCAGCCCCTGGAGGACGTATTGCTGATAGGGGAGCTGTCGCTCCAGGGGGAGTTGAATCCCGTGCGCGGAGCGCTGCCCATGGTGATCAGCGCCCATGAGCATGGCATCCACCAGATGGTGCTGCCTGTGAAGAACGCCAGGGAAGTGGAAAGCATACAGGGCATGCAGGTATATCCCGCCGCCAATCTGACAGAGGCGGTGCGCCATCTGACGGGGCAAAACCGCATTCCTCCGCAGGTCCAGCGCAGCTATGACAGCTGCCTTAAGGAAACCTCGGAAGCCAACGATTTATGCCAGGTCCGCGGGCAGACGGCCGCGCGCCGCGCGCTGGAGATCGCCGCGGCCGGGGGCCACAACCTTTTAATGATCGGTGTGCCTGGCAGCGGCAAAACCATGCTGGCCAGGTGTCTGCCGGGGATACTTCCGCCCATGACGTTTGAGGAGGCGCTAGAAACAACGCGGCTGCATTCCATTGTGGGTGACTTGCCAACCGAAGGCGGGCTGCTGACCCGCCGGCCCTTCCGCGCGCCTCACCACAGCGCATCTCTTCCCGCACTGGTAGGCGGCGGGCAAACGGCCAAGCCGGGGGAGGTATCCCTGGCGCACAATGGCGTATTGTTTCTGGATGAGCTGCCGGAGTTTTCCCGCAACTCCCTGGAGGCGCTTCGCCAGCCGCTGGAGGACGGAGTGGTGTCGGTGTCCCGCATACAGGCCCAGTCCCGCTACCAGGCCCGATGCATGCTGGTGGCCAGTATGAACCCCTGCCCCTGCGGCTTTTACGGCAGCCGTGTCAAGCAGTGCCGCTGCAACCCCAACGAGATACGAAGGTACCTGGACAGGATCAGCGGCCCGCTGCTGGACCGCATCGACATCCAGGTGGAGGTGGACGCTGTGCGTGTGGAGGAAATACAATCCACCGGACAGGAGGAATCCTCCCAAACGGTGCGCGAAAGGGTGCAAAAGGCCCGGCAAAAGCAGCAGGAGCGCTACCGGGAGGAAAACATATTCTGCAACGCACAGCTGGATGCAAGGCAGCTAAAAAAATACTGCGCCTTGACTGCCGGGGCGCAGGAAGTGCTCCATCTGGCCATGTCCCGATTTGGCATGAGCATGCGGGCCTACGGGCGGATCTTGAAGGTGGCCCGCACCATCGCCGACCTTCGGGATGACCACGCCATCTCCACCGCCGATGTAGCGGAAGCCATCCAGTACCGCAACCTGGACGGGAAATATTGGAGGTAGGCATGGCATACACCATGGAGGAAAGGTGCCGCATCTGGTTGAGCAGGGCAGATATGGCCAGCCGGAAGATGGGCAAGCTGCTGGAGATATACGGGAGTGCCCAGGCCGTTTGGGAAGCATTTTCGCCGGGTATGGAAAAAGCGCTGGGCTCAAATACGTACAAGGCGCTTCATATGTATCGTGATACGGATGCGCTGGACCAAATCGAACAGGCCATGGCGCAAAGCGATATACACGCCATCTTCCCCGGGGACGGGCTGTATCCGCCCCTGCTGGAAAGCATATCCTGCCCGCCGCCCATATTGTACGCCCGGGGCGACCCCGCCGTACTGCACGGCAGGACCTTTGCGCTGGTGGGCACGCGCACACCCAGCCGGTACGGTCAGGACATGGCTTACGCCATCGGAAAGGAACTGGGGCAAAACGGCGTGACGGTTGTCAGCGGGTTTGCCAGGGGAATCGACACAGCGGCCCATATGGGCTGCCTTTCAGGCGGGGGCAGGACCGCGGCGGTATTGGGCTGCGGCCTTAACGTCATCTATCCGCCTGAGAACGCGGAGCTTTTTAGAAGCATTCTGGATTCCGGCGGGCTTTTTCTCTCAGAATATCCTATGGATGCAAAACCGGCCAACTATCATTTTCCGGACCGCAACCGCATTTTAAGCGGCGTTAGCGGCGGCGTGGCTTTGCTAGAAGGCAAATTGAAAAGCGGCGGCATGATTACAGTTGGCCACGCGCTGGAGCAGGGCAGGGAAGTGTTCGCGCTTCCCGGACCGGCAAACAGGGAAGGGGCGGAGGCGCCCCACAAGCTTCTGCGGGAGGGTGCCAGGCTGATGGCCAGCGCTGCGGATATCCTGGAGGATATGGGATGGGCGGAAAAATTCGTGCCCGCATCTGGAAAGACTTCGGGATTGCCGGCCCTTGATGGGCAGGATCAGGTGTGCACGCTGCTGCGCAGGGAGGACATGACCTTCGAGGAATTGGCCGGCAAGCTTTCCATGGGGGCCGCGCCGCTCAATTCGCTCTTGACAATCCTGGAGCTTGCAGGAATAATAAAGAAATCCGCTGGAAACCTCTACTCCTTGGTGGATCAAATATTATAATTCAGGCTGCCCGGCAGCTTTATTGAAACATGGAGGGTATCTTTGTGGCAACAGAAACCAAACTGGTCATCGTGGAATCGCCTGCCAAGGCGCGGACCATCGCCAAATTCCTGGGCAAGGGGTACAAGGTGGAGGCCTCCCAGGGCCATATACGCGACCTGCCCAAATCCCAAATCGGCGTGGACGTGGATCACGATTTTGATTTGAAATACATTACTATCCGTGGACGCGGCAAGATTCTGACCAAGATACGCAAGGAGGCCAAGAACGCCACGCAAATTTTGCTGGCAACCGACCCTGACAGGGAGGGTGAGGCCATCTCCTGGCACTTGGCTCAGACGCTGGGCATTGATACGGAAAAGCCCTGCCGCATAGAGTTCCACGAGGTCACAAAGAAGGCCGTGCAAAACGCGCTGCGTTCGCCGCGTCCCATCGACATGGGCCGGGTGGATGCCCAGCAGGCCCGCCGCGTGCTGGATCGGCTGGTGGGCTACAAGATCAGCCCGCTACTCTGGGCCAAGGTGAAAAAGGGCTTATCCGCCGGCCGCGTGCAAAGCGTCGCTACCCGCATGGTGGTCATGCGGGAGCAGGACATCGAGGCTTTTATCCCCGAGGAATACTGGGATATCACCGCCCGGGCGCAGTGCTTTTCCAGCCGCGGGAAAAAGGTTCACTTTGACGCGCGCCTTGTATCCCTGGATGGGGTAAAGAGCGAAATCAAGAACCAGCAGGACGCCGAAAAAGCGGTGGAGCGGATCAAGGGCTCCCGCTTTGCCGTATACGGCGTGAAGAACGGCGAGCGGAGAAAGACGCCGGCCGCCCCCTTCACCACCTCCTCCCTGCAGCAGGAAGCCAGCCGCAAGCTGGGCTATACCACCGCCAAAACCATGCAGGTGGTGCAGCAGCTGTACGAAGGCATTGAGCTGGAGGGGAAGGATATCCAGGGTCTGGTAACCTATATCCGTACCGATTCCGTGCGTATCTCAGACGATGCCATGGAGGCGGTCCGCCAATATATCCCTGAGCGCTTCGGGCCGGAATACCTGCCGGAAACGCCCAACGAGTTCAAGGGCCGCAAGAATGCCCAGGAGGCCCACGAAGCCATCCGGCCCACGGACGTACGCCGCACGCCGGAGAGCATAAAAGCCTTCCTTACCAAGGAGCAGTTCAACCTGTACCGTTTGATCTACTCCCGCTTCCTGGCCAGCCAGATGATGCCGGCGCTGTACGATACGCTCACCCTGGAGATCGGTGGCAGCGGCGTAGGCCTTCGCTTTTACGGCGAGCACAAGAAATTTCCTGGCTTTACCTCCGTGTATGAGGAGGGCAGCGACGAGGATATACAGAGCAGCGAAACCACCCTGCCGCAATTGAAGGAAGGCGACGCCGTGGCGGTGGAGGATGTGGAAAGCTCGCAGCATTTCACACAGCCCCCGGCCCGGTACACGGAAGCTTCCCTGGTGCGGGCGCTGGAGGAAAAGGGCATCGGCCGCCCCAGCACCTACGCGCCGACCATCACCACCATCATCGCCCGCGGGTATGTCAGCCGGGAAAAGAAAAGGCTGTATCCCACGGAGCTGGGCCGCATGGTCACCGAAATGATGGAGCAATATTTCTCCAAGATTGTGGATACGGAGTTCACCGCCGAGCTGGAGGATGAGCTGGACGAGGTGGAGGAAGGCAAGACCGACTGGCGCGACATTTTGCGCACCTTCTATCCGCCCTTTGAGGAAACGCTGAAAAAGGCGGAGGAGCAGGTGGAGAAGGTGCATATCGCCGACGAGCCCAGCGATATCCCCTGTGATGTGTGCGGCGCCATGATGGTCTACAAGATGGGGCGCTTCGGCAAGTTCCTGGCCTGCCCCAATTTTCCGGAGTGCCGCAACACCAAGGCCATCATCAACTATATCGAAGCGCCTTGCCCCAAGTGCGGGAAACGGCTCATGGAAAAGAACAGCAAGAAAAACAGGAAGTTCTACGGCTGCGAGGGGTATCCCGAATGCGACTTTGTGAGCTGGGAGCTTCCTGTTACAGAGCATTGCCCGCAGTGTGGCAGTTACATGACGGAGAAGGTGGGCCGCAAGGGCGAAAAATGGCACCTGTGCGCCAATGAAACGTGCCGCCACCGGGTGAAGGTTGCCTCCGCACAGGCGGAGGAGGATATCGAGGAATGATAAGCGCGACGGTGATCGGCGCGGGGCTGGCCGGAACGGAAGCAGCCTGGCAATTGGCCAGCCGCGGCATCCCCGTGACACTGGTGGAGATGAAGCCGGAGAAATACACCCCGGCCCACCACGCGCCGGGAATGGCGGAGCTGTGCTGCTCCAATAGCCTTCGCTCGGACAGGCTCACCAACGCGGTGGGCCTGCTAAAGGAAGAGATGCGCATCTTGGATTCCCTGGTGATGAGGGCGGCGGACGCGACCCAGGTGCCCGCCGGCGGTGCGCTGGCGGTGGATAGGGAAGGCTTCTCCAACTTCATAACCAATGCTTTGGAGAAACATCCGCTGGTAACGGTGGAGCACAGGGAAGCATCGGAGATACCCGACGGGCCTGCGATCATTGCCTCCGGGCCTTTGACCAGTGAAAAGCTGGTGGAGGCCATTTTGGATTTACCGGGCATGACGGCGCTGCATTTTTACGATGCGGCGGCGCCCATCGTGACGCTGGAATCCCTGGACATGGAGAAGGTTTTCCGTCAGTCCCGCTATGACCGGGGGGAGGATTACCTCAACTGCCCCATGGATCAGGCGCAGTACGATGCCTTTGTCCAGGCTCTTTTGGAAGCAGAAACGGCGCCTGTGCACGGCTTTGAGGAAACGAAGGTGTTTGAGGGCTGCATGCCTGTGGAGAGCATGGCCCGCCGTGGGCATATGGTGCTGGCCTTCGGGCCGCTAAAGCCTGTGGGGCTTCGCGACCCCCGCACGGGCCGGGAGCCGTATGCCGTAGTGCAATTGCGCCAGGACAATCAGGAGGGGACGCTGTACAACCTGGTGGGCTTCCAGACCCGGTTGAAATTCGGGGAGCAAAAGCGCGTGTTCGGCATGATTCCCGGACTGGAAAACGCCGTGTATGCCCGCTACGGGGTGATGCACCGCAACACGTTTTTGCATAGCCCCGGCCTGCTGGATGAAACCTATCAGGTAGTCAACAAACCCGGTCTATATTTTGCGGGGCAGATGACCGGTGTGGAAGGGTATGTGGAAAGCGCCTCCAGCGGAATGGTGGCCGGGATATCCCTGGCCTGCCGCCTGATGGATAAGGAGCCGCCGACTTTCCCCAGGGCAACTGCGCTGGGAGCAATGTCCCGGTATATATCAACCCCCTGCCGGGATTTTCAGCCCATGAACTGCTGTTTTGGCTTAATAGAGTCATTGCCGGTGGAGCCGGGGAAAAAGCCCATCCGCAACAAGGTACAAAGGTATGAGGCCGTGGCGGCGCGTTCGCTGGGTATCATACGGGATTTGGCCGCAAAACTGCGGGATTCGGACAATGCCTGATGACAGGTTGCGCGTGTTGGTGCTACTATGGGCAGGAGGAGGATTTAAAAGAATGTTTAAAAAATTGATATCTGTATGCCTTGCTTTGTTTTTGGTTTTAGCTGCACTGCCTGCTTTGGCACAAGGCGCGCAGGAAGACTTTGCCGTGCAGTTTGCCAACGACATGATGAGCGGCGAAAAGAACGCCGAGCTGTATGATTTGTTTGCAGATGAAGTAAAAGCCCAGCTTTCACAGGAGGCCTTTGCGGCCATCTGGCCGAACCTGACGGTGCTTTGCGGCATGTTTGAAGAGTTTGGAAGCCTGCAAACACAAGAAGTTTCGGGCCTTACGGTTTATTTGCAAAGGCTGAATATGGCCAAGCAGGACCTGATTTTGCAATTGGTCATGAACGATGCCGGGAAAATAACAGGGCTTAACTTTGTTCCCGCTCCCCCTGAGGAGGATGCCGCCCCGAAATCAGCCAATTTGCCCGAGGGTATCGTGGAAGAAGCTGTGACCGTGGGGGAAGGCGAATGGGCATTGCCCGGCACGCTGACGCTGCCCGCGTCAGGAAGTACCTTCAAAGCGGTTGTATTGGTGCACGGTTCCGGTCCCAACGACAGGGATGAAACCGTGGGCTCCACCAAAATGTTCAGGGATCTGGCCTGGAAGCTGGCGCAAAACGGCATTGCCGTTCTGCGCTATGACAAACGAACCTTTGTGCACAGCTCCAAGTTCACACCGGAAATACAGTCCGCATTCACCGTCCGGGAAGAGATTGTGGATGATGCGCTGCTGGCCGGCAAGCTTCTTGCGTCGGACAGCCGCATCGACAGCAAGAAAATTTTTCTGATTGGGCACAGCCAGGGGGCTATGCTGGGTTCCCGCATTGTATCGGAAAGTAACGGTTTGTATGCCGGCATGGTATTGATCAGCGGGACGCCGCTTTCGCTTACGGATGTGATCATCGCCCAAAATAATGACATACTCTCAAAACTGACAGAAGAACAGCGTGCTGCGGAACAGCCGAAGTTGGATGCGGAGCTTCAAAAGCTGGATGCCTTAACGAAGATGTCCGCCGAAGAGATGAAATCGGTTACCGTATTTGGTTTGCCTGGCTACTATCTGTATGAAATGCAGCAATACAATCCTTCTGCGCTTGTGCTTGAACTCAAGCTGCCCACGCTGATCATGCAGGGCGGCAAGGACTTTCAGGTATCCGTGGAAAACGGTCTGGACGCTTGGAAAAAAGCTGTAGGTGAACAGGATTATGTAACCTACAAGCTGTATCCCGAGCTTAACCATCCGATGATGGCATACACCGGAGACCCGGCTTTGCAATATTCACTGCAGGAATATAACACCCCCGCAAATATGGACGAAACCGCGATAAAAGATATCATTGACTGGGTCACAAGCCACTGAAGAAAGGAATAATCATTTATGGCCATGATGGGTACCACCATCTGCGCTGTGCGCCGCAATGGGGTGACAGCCATTGCCGGCGACGGGCAGGTGACCATGGGAGAAAACGCGATATTCAAATCCACCGCGAAAAAGGTGCGCAGGCTGTATAAGGGCCAGGTGGCCGTGGGCTTTGCCGGCTCCGTGGCTGATGCCTTCACCCTGTGCGAACGCTTTGAGGATAAGCTGACCCAGTGCGGCGGCAACCTGGAGCGGGCGGCCGTGACGCTGGCCCAGGACTGGCGCAGCGACAAGGTGATGCGGCAATTGCAGTCCATGATGATCGTGGCGGACAAAGAAAGCATGCTGATTCTAAGCGGCACCGGGGAGGTCATCGATCCGGACGACGGCGTGGCCGCCATTGGTTCCGGCGGTAATTACGCCTTGGCCGCCGCCAGGGCACTGGTACAAAACACGGAGCTTTCCGCCGCCGAAATCGCGGAAAAAGCGCTGCGCATCGCCGCTTCCATCTGTGTGTTCACCAATGGGAACATCACCGTGGAAGTGGTTTAATGGAGGTACGGTTTATGAAGACGCTGACGCCCCGGGAAACGGTGCGGGAACTGGACAGGTACATCATCGGCCAGGAGGAAGCCAAGCGGGCCGTGGCCATCGCGCTGCGCAACCGCTACCGCCGCGCCCAGGTGGATGAAAGCATAAGGGAAGAAATCTACCCCAAGAACATTCTTATGATCGGGCCTACCGGCGTAGGCAAAACGGAGATTGCCCGCCGTCTGGCCAAGCTGGTGGACGCGCCCTTTGTGAAGGTGGAGGCCACCAAGTTTACCGAAGTGGGCTATGTAGGTAGGGACGTGGAAGGTATCATCCGCGATCTCACTGAAAACGCCGTGCGCATGGTGAAGGAAGAGTTCGAAAAAAAGGTTCAGCCAAGGGCCCAGGTGCTGGCGGAGGACCGGCTGGTGACCATCCTGACGCATCCGCCGAAGAAAAGCGGCGGCAATCCCCTGGAGTTTTTGCTGGGCAACAAAAAGGAGCCGGAGCTTTCTGGCGAGGAGCAGCAGAAGCTTTCCGCCAAAAAGGATGAAGTGCGTCAGCAGCTTTTGCGCGGCGAGCTGGAGGACCGGGAGCTGGAGGTGGAAGTGGAGGAATCCATGCCACAGCTGGAGGTAGGCGGAAGCTCTATCAGCATCGGCGATATGATGGGCGGCATCATGCCCAAAAAGACGAAGATCCGCCGGGTGAAGGTGAAGGAAGCCAGGAAGATACTGCTGGCGGAAGAATCCCAAAAGCTGATCGACCAGGATGCCGTGCAGGAAGAGGCTGTCCGCCGTGCGGAACAGCATGGCATCGTGTTCATCGACGAGATCGACAAGATCGCTGGCCGTTCTTCCGGCCATGGGCCCGATGTGAGCCGCGAGGGTGTGCAGCGGGACATTCTGCCCATTGTGGAGGGCAGCACCGTTAACACCAAATACGGCGCTGTGCGTACGGATTTTATGCTCTTTATCGCGGCCGGCGCTTTCCATGTGGCCAAGGTAACAGACCTGATCCCCGAGCTCCAGGGCCGTTTCCCCGTACATGTGAACTTGAAAAGCCTGACCAGGGATGATTTTTCCAAAATACTGACCCAGCCCGACAACGCCCTCACCCGTCAGTATGAGGCGCTGCTGGCAGTGGACAATGTGCACCTGCAGTTTGAAGAAAGCGCCATCGAAGCCATTGCCGATGCGGCGCATGCCGCCAACGAATCCGGGGAGGATATCGGCGCACGCCGCCTGCACGCGGTGTTTGAGGACCTGCTGGAGGATATCTCCTTCAACGCCGGCGGTGACAACATGCCGGATGTGCAGCTTAAGATTACGGGCGATTACGTAAAGGAACATCTCCATCGGGAAAACAAGAACACGGATGTGCGCAGATTCATTTTGTAATGTATTGCGGGGAGGGAACTTTTTGAAAAAAGTTCCCTCCCCGCACCCTTCCTGCAAAACTTGTATTGGGGAAAGGATTATGATTTTTGCTTCTGACATCTGTTGGTGAAGCAAATATGGCATGTTTTGTTTGGGGGTTGCAATTTTGCTCTGTTTCTAGTAGAATAATTAAGCCGCATCATGATGATGGTCGGGTCCCGTGCGATTCCATGGTGTGAACCCTGTCAGGTCCGGAAGGAAGCAGCAGTAAGCGCAAGTTGGAAGGTGCTGCGGGGTTGCCTGGTCTGAATGATGTGGTGTTTTTTATTCCGGATTCATTGCTTTTAAAAGGGAACGCGCATGGCGTTCCCTTTTTTCATTTCTCTGTTGGGCTGTCAGCTCTTTGCGGAACAGACCAGGGGAGCCTTGTGCAGCCATTTTTCGGTAATCATTTGATGCATGATAAAGTTCACCAGATCGGCCCGATCGATTTTCATCCCGTGCAGTTTATGATCATCCGCTATGACATGGCCTGTAGGCGCGCCTTTTGTGATGGCCGGCGGCCTGATCATGATCCAGTTGAGGCTTGAACGCGACAGAATTTGACTTTCCTTTGTTTTGATATCAAGAATATACTTGGCGGTGGCATTGAGCATGAACCTGAGGAATTTTTGCCGGGCGTTGAATTTTTCAGCAATGTTCAGTGGCGTTGCGGCGCCGCTCAGCCATATCACCTTTTTTATTTGTTCCCTCTCTAAAGTGGCCACAAAGCTGTTCATTGCTTCCACCATGGAACGTGTATACTCGGGAATGTTCTTCGGTCTTTTGGTCGTGGGTCCGATGGCCGACAGCACAATTTCGGCACCTGCTATCGTTTGCGCCACTTTTGCGGGATCGCAATAATCTCCCTCTACCACTTCCACCATGCTGGCCATCGGGCCAAGCTTTTCAGGGTGACGGACCAGCACCCTGACCTGATGGCCCTGCCCGATGCATTCTTTCAGAATTTCTTCTCCCACATATCCTGTGGAACCCAGCAGTGCTATCTTCATTAATATTTCCTCCCTGGCAACAGGTCATTGACAGAGGTATATTTCTATCATACAATAAATAATGGAAAAGTATACCAATAGCATACTATACACATAGTATACTACGGTCTGTTACTGTGTCAACAGGAGATTCTTCATGGACGGGAAAACCTATAAAATACTTTGTCTTGTTTGCTCCGGGCATTGATATGATAGTACAGGTTCATCACTGTAAAGAAAATCCTTCCAGGCAATACGCGAAAAGTGCAGTATTTGCCTTGTTAACAGGGAACGATTTTGTTACAATATAATAGTTCATTCGGTTTTGAGGAGGGTGCAGTATGAAATTTGAAGCCATCAGGAATGCGGACCCCGAATTGGCAAAAGTAATGGAGCTGGAGCTTACAAGGCAGCGGGAGCATATTGAGCTGATCGCGTCGGAAAACTTTGTGTCTCCCGCGGTATTGGCGGCCATGGGCACGCATCTGACCAATAAATATGCGGAGGGTTATCCCGGCAAGCGTTACTATGGCGGCTGCCAGTACGTAGACATGGCGGAGAACCTGGCCCGCGACCGTGCCAAGCAGATATTCGGCGCGGATCATGCCAACGTGCAGCCCCACAGCGGCGCACAGGCCAATATGGCGGTCTGTTTTGCCATGCTGGGCTACGGCGATACGGTGCTGGGCATGAACTTAAGCCACGGCGGGCACTTGACCCACGGCAGCCCTGTTAACATGAGCGGCAAGTACTTCAAGTTTGTTCCCTACGGCGTGGAGCCGGGGACCGAGCGCATCGATTATGACCATGTGATGGACATCGCCAGGGAAGCCAAACCAAAGATGATCGTGGCCGGCGCCTCCGCCTATCCCCGGATCATAGAGTTTGACAAGCTGCGTCAAATCGCCGACGCGGTGGGCGCGATGCTGATGGTGGATATGGCACACATTGCCGGGCTGATTGCCGCCGGGGAGCATCCAAGCCCCGTGCCCTACGCCGATTTTGTGACCACCACCACCCACAAGACGCTGCGCGGGCCCAGGGGCGGCATGATCCTGTGCAGGGAGCAGTACGCCAAGGACATCGACAAGGCCATCTTCCCGGGCACCCAGGGCGGCCCGCTGGAGCATATCATTGCCGCCAAGGCGGTATGCTTCAAGGAGGCCATGGAGCCGGGCTTCAAGGCATACCAGCATCAAATCATACTGAACGCCAAGGCCATGGAGGAGGCTTTCCGTTCGGAGGGCATCCGCATGGTATCCGGCGGAACAGATAATCACCTGATGCTCCTGGACTTCACTGGGTCAGAAATGACCGGCAAGGAGCTGGAAC
The DNA here is from genome assembly GCA_023436585.1 of Bacillota bacterium. Classification (GTDB taxonomy): domain Bacteria; phylum Bacillota; class Clostridia; order Christensenellales; family Aristaeellaceae; genus JAEWAH01. The sequence goes on from JAEZIN010000024.1 coordinate 26,477, forward strand.
GGCTTCTAGGCCTGGCCAACATCACCGTGAACAAGAACACCGTGCCCAACGAGCAGCGCAGTCCGTTTGTTACCAGCGGCATACGTGTGGGCACCCCGGCGGTCACCACCAGGGGCCTTCGGGAGCCGGAGATGAAGAAGGTAGTATCCTTCATTGCCCGCATCATTAAGGATGGGGAAAGCGCCTGCCCCGCCGTGAAGGAAGAAGCCGTGGCGCTGATGAAGAATTATCCCTTGTACGAGTAACCCATGGCATGCAAATGCCCCCGGCGTGACCGGGGGCATCTTGTTATTCAAAGAAAATCTTCTGCTTGTCCCTGCTTTGACGGTAGATGACGAACCGGCTGCCGATGCATTGCACAGGCTCGGCACCCGTCTGTTCGCACAAGGCCTGGCAGGCTTCCCTGGCGTCCATGGGCGCGCCTTTTTGCACGCTGCACTTGATCAGCTCCCTGGCCTCCAGCGCATCGTAGGCCTGCTTGATGGTATTGGGAATGACGCCTTCCTTGCCGATGTACAAAATGGTATCCATGGTGTTGGCCAGGCTGCGAAGATAGGCCCGCTGCTTGCTGGTGAGGCTCATTTTTCTTTTGCTCCTTTATTCCACAAAGTCAAATTCCATATCCTCGATGCGTACGGTATCGCCTTCCTTGGCCCCGGCCTCCCTAAGCGCATCGATGACGCCCATGCGCCTTAGCGTACGGTGGAACCAGTTCATGCTCTCTTCCTCGCTGAAGTTGACGCTGTCCAGCAGCCGCACCATGGCCGGACCGGTGACATCGTACACACCGTCTTCCTTGGAGACAGTGAAGCCGCCTTTTTCGTCGATCTCAAGGTGCACCTCCTCCACTTCAAAGGGAGCGGGAGGGGGAAGGGTGTTCAAAAGCCGGCTGGTGGCATCCATCAGCTCGTCAAAGCCCTGGCGCGTGGCGGCGCTGACCGCGAAAACAGGCATGTCCTTCCCGGCCACATGCTCGCGCATGCGCTGCACATTCGCTTGTGCCTCGGGCAGGTCGCACTTGTTGCATACCACGATCTGCGGGCGCAGGGACAAATCGCCGTATTGGGCCAGCTCTTTGTTGATCTGCTCATAATCCTCAATGGGGTCCCGGCCCTCGCTGCCGGAGATGTCCACCACATGCAATAAAAGCCTTGTGCGCTCCACATGGCGCAAAAAGTCCAGCCCCAGGCCTACTCCTTCGCTGGCGCCTTCCACAAGGCCGGGAATATCGGCCATGACAAAGTCGTTGCCGTGATGGCGGACGATGCCAAGGTTGGGCGTAAGCGTGGTGAAGTGATAGTTGGCGATTTTGGGCCGGGCGGCCGTGACCACCGACAATATGGTGCTCTTGCCTACGTTGGGATAGCCGACAAGCCCCACATCCGCAATGGTTTTCAGCTCCAGCAAAAAGGATCTGATTTCTGTTTTGGTGCCGGGCTTGGCGAAGTTGGGGGCCTGGCGTGTGGGCGTGGCAAAACGGCCGTTGCCCCAGCCGCCCCGGCCGCCTTTTAACAGCACCTTTTCCTGGCCGGGCGAGAACATATCGGCTACCACAGAGCCTGTCTCCTGATCCTTGACGACGGTGCCTACCGGAACCTTGATAATCAGGTTTTCGCCTTTCTTGCCGGTGCAGCGGCCTCCTGCGCCGTCGGTGCCGTTCTCGGCGGTATATTTCGTTTTAAAGCGGAAATCCAAAAGGGTGTGCATGTTGCCGTCGGCCAAAAGAACGACATCGCCGCCTACGCCGCCGTCGCCGCCATCCGGACCGCCGTTTAACACAAATTTCTCCCGGTGAAAAGATACACAGCCGTTGCCGCCGTTGCCGGCCTTGGCCGTGATGGTCACATGATCAACAAAAAGGGACACAGTGTTCCTCCTATCCAAATACAGCCAGAGTTTTCATGCCATAGCTTTTCCATTATACCATGAAAAGAATCACGCGAAAAGGGCAAGGGAACCTCCTTTTGCAAAAGGAGGTTCCCCTGCACCTCTTAAGGAAAACCTTGCTTATGCTTCCTTCGAAGTTGCAGATGTTTTGGCGGAAGCTTTTTTTAAGTTCTTATAGTGGCGGCACAGCGCACCCAGCGTGCAGCTTTCGCAATCTGGTCGCTGGGCATGGCACACCCTGCGCCCATGAAAGATGAGCCAGTGATGGGCATCCCGCCAGTCTGCCTTGGGGATGGCCTTTTGAAGCTGCTTTTCCGTTTCTTCGACCGTTTTGGCGGTGACCAGCCCCAATCGGTTGCTGACGCGGAACACATGCGTATCCACCGCGATAGCGGGGATATTGAAGGCGTTGGCCAGCACCACGTTGGCCGTTTTGCGGCCTACGCCCGGCAGCTTTGTCAGTTCCTCCATGGTTTGGGGCACCTGTCCGCCATAAAGTACCACCAGGTCCCGGCAAGCCATAACAATATTGGCAGCCTTGCTTTTAAAGCCGCAGCTTTTCACCATGGGATACAGTTCCTCCGGCGTGGCGGCGGCCATTGTTAATGCATCCGGGTAAACGGCAAACACGGCGGGAGTAACCTTGTTTACCTGTTTGTCGGTGCACTGGGCCGATAAAATGGTAGACACCAGCGTTTCATACGGGTTGGTGAAATTCAGCTCCGGCTTGGGCTGGGGGTACAGGCGGTTTAGCTCCGCCAGGATGGCCTTTTTGGAAACGGGCATGGGGGAGGCCTCCTATAGAAATAGTCCGTTCTGTCAGGCTTCAAACATGCGCAAGGAGGAGGGCATGCGCTTGAACAGCAAGCCGATCTCCATCAGTAACAGCGCGTTTACGGGAAGTTGGGCAACGTTCTTGGCCAGCCGGACAGGGAAGAGCGCGATAAAAGCTTTGCCCTGAAGAATGGACAGCCAATAAGTATTGAGCAGAAGGTAGCACACGACGGTAATTATCAGTTCGCATACGAGCAAACGAAGCCAGACAGCCTTCGAGGCAAAGGAAAAATCCTTATACTTTCTGCGAAGAAACAAGCCGTATATCAACCCGATTACCACGTTGGTGATGGTGAAGCCGGGGAAATACGACCCGCCGGTGGGAATAACAAAAAAGCTCACCACATCCCCCAGACCGCCTACCAGAGCGCCGTGGACCGGGCCCAGCAGCATGGATGCGGCAGCAATGGGTAGGAAGGTGAAGCTGATACGGAGCCAGGCTGCGACGTTGATAGTCAATAAGCGCGTAACAACCTGCAAGGCAATCATAATGGCCAACAGTGTTAACACCTGGGGTTTGGCAAAGGAACGCAAAGACTTTTGCATGGCAATCCTCCTTTCGAATCTTGGGTAGCCCAAAAAAGATTCGCTAGGGGCGCCCATGAGCATGAAGCAGTGGGATGCGGCTATGGGGTATTTTGATATAGCGGGTACTATCGACTGCTATTCGAATTATTCCCTTGGGCACCGCACAGAAGGGAGACCCTTCCGTTTCGTTTCATGACAACTCCCCGTTCATGAACACTTGACGCGCCCAAACCTACTCTGCCTTACACGAATCACGCAGGGCTGCTGCGTGATGCCATTGTACAGGATTTGTGAATCATTCGCAAGCATCGCCATAAATGTTCTTTTGCTGTTCCACCCTTGCGGGAATGGGGGGAAAGCAGGTAGAATGAAGAAAAGTCCTGCGCTTCGCGGGAGAGGGATGGATTTACCGATGCCAAGGATACCTATGACGACGCCGCTGGTGGAGATGGACGGAGACGAGATGACCCGCATCCTCTGGCAGCGCATCAAGGAGCTTTTGCTGCTTCCTTATATTGATCTAAAAACGGAGTATTATGATCTGGGGCTTCAAACCCGTGACCAAACCGGGGACCAGATTACATACGACAGTGCCATGGCCGCCAAGAAATATGGCGTGGCCGTGAAATGCGCCACCATCACGCCCAATGCCCAGCGGGTGAAGGAATATGGGCTCAAGAAAATGTGGAAAAGCCCCAACGCCACCATCCGCGCGCTTCTGGATGGTACGGTGTTCCGCGCGCCTGTGCTGGTGAAAGGAATTAGCCCCACTGTGCGCACCTGGAAGGCACCTATCACCATTGCCCGCCATGCCTACGGCGATGTATACAAAAATGTGGAGCTGCAGGTGAATGGTCCCGGCAAGGCGGAGCTTGTTTTCACCGGTGCGGACGGCCATCAAATAAGGGCCGATGTGTTTGATTTTGAGGGCCCTGGCATATTGCAGGCAATGCACAACCTGGATGGCTCCATCGAGGCCTTTGCCCATTCGTGCTTTAAGTACGCCTTGTCCATCCGCCAGGATATCTGGTTTTCCACCAAGGATACCATCTCCAAAACGTATGACCACAGGTTCAAGGACATCTTTCAGGAAATTTTCGACACGGAATACAGGGACGCCTTCGCAGAGGCGGGCATCGAGTATTTCTATACGCTTATCGACGATGCGGTGGCCAGGGTCATGCGCAGCCCCGGCGGATTCATATGGGCTTGCAAAAATTATGACGGTGACGTGATGAGCGACATGGTGGCCACGGCCTTTGGCTCCCTGGCCATGATGACCAGCGTTCTTGTTTCGCCGGATGGCGTATTCGAGTATGAGGCCGCCCACGGAACCGTGACGCGCCATTACTACAAATACCTGAAGGGCGAGGAGACCAGCACCAACCCTGTGGCCACCATCTTCGCCTGGACCGGCGCGCTGCGCAAGCGCGGGGAATTGGACGGCCTTGCGGAGTTGCAGGCTTTCGCCGATACATTGGAAAAAGCCACCCTCGATACCATCGAAGGCGGCGTCATGACAAAGGACCTGGCGGCGCTGTTTGAAGGGGAGGCCAAGGGCGTCAGCAGCGACGCGTTCTTGAAAGCCATCGCGGAAAAGCTGGGCTGATACCGGGATAACCATATACAAAACGGAGGCGCGGTGAACTGCGCCTCCGTTTTCCGTTTTTAGTAAGATGCCCTAAAACCAGGCCACGATTTCCGCCCAGTGAACGATTATGGCCAGTATGGCCAGGTGCAGCGGGTAAGCGGCGTACCCCAGCCACTTGGGGAGCTTGAAATGCGTATTTGTATTGAACAGAATCAACGGCAGCGCCATCCAGGACATGGTCTGGATGCGGAAAAAGGATTCTGCAATATTGCCGACATATGGGATATCCAGCAGGGGAATGCGCCAGCCAAACAGGCTTGTCACGTTGCTGCCGCCCCAGAAGAACGCGAAGGACAGGAACGCGACGAAGAGTGCGCTTCGGCTTTTGCGCGTGCCGTAAAGCATCAGTATGAAGAAGACGCCGCGCCAGCCGTAATCCGGCCCTAGGGCAGCTCCCAGGATGACTGCCAGCACAGGTCCCCAGATATGGCTGTATAGCGTGCGCTTCTTGATGGCGATAATCCCCAGCAGCGCAAGCAAAAGCGTAAGGAAGATATTGGGCTCCGCAAAGAAGCTGTCGATGGCGCGGAGAAACTGGCCGCCTTGGACCGACAGGGCAAAAGAATCCCAATTGTGGTCCAGCCCCAGCATGTAAAACGGCTGGGCCACAAGACCGACAATGGCAATGCGCAAAGCGTAGCGCCAGATGTTTTTGGTATATTCCGACCCGACCACCAGGCACCAGGCATACAGTGGGAACGCGATACGCCCGATGACGCGCATTTCCGGCACGAAATGGAACAGCATTTTTCCCGAATGATCGACGATCATGAAAATAAGCGCCAGAAGTTTTAATAAACCCGTGTCCAGATTGCCTTGTATGATAGGGGCATGTATCTCCAGCTTGCGGTTCATTCCATCGCCTCCCGATGCTGCCATTATAGCATGGCAAAAGGGTGGGAACAAGGAGGACAAGCTGCCTTCAGCAAGGTTTCATGGCATGTTCAGATACATTTCACTTTCCGGTATTACAATGTTGTTGTTTCGAGAAGCGGGGGATGGCTGTGCGCCAAAATAAACGAAAAGCGCATGATGAAATATACACCCATGGATGGATTAAAGGGAAGCGCTTGGAGATATGGATTAGACGCCTGGCCCCATGGGTTTTGGCGGTTACCATGATCTCTTTTGCCGCCTTGGGGATGATACGCTTATACTCTCCGGGTATTGATCCGATATTGTCCACCGCGGATGAGAAACGGAAGGCACGGCAGGAAGAATGCGGGCATGCCCCTTGGGGGCTTAATGGAAACGACCTTGGCATGGTCCTTCTGGATATACCCACCCGGCAGGCCGCTTTGGCTTTTCATGTGCCTGAACCGGGGGTGTATGTGCTGGCTGTGGCCAGGAACAGCCCGGCCGGGCTGGCGGGAATGCAGCCGGGCGACCGCATTGCAGGCCTGAACGGAACGGCAGTCATCAGCGAAGAGGATTTATCATCAGCGCTGGAACCGCTCAAGAATGGGGATACCGTAGAAATGACGATAAACCGCGGTCTCAACAGGATCACGGTGACGCTTGATATGGGGGAGGGCAAGGAACAACTGTAGCTTGTATTTGGCACGGCTTTTTTATATACTTGGGACAAGGGGATGAGAACAGTGAAAATACTTGTGGTGGACGACGAGGCCCGGATCAGGGAACTGATACGGAAATACGCCGTGTTTGAAGGCTATGAGGTTATGGAGGCGGAAAACGGCATGCAGGCGGTGGAAATCGCCCGCAAGCAGGAGTTCGACCTGATTATAATGGATGTAATGATGCCGGAGCTGGACGGCTTTTCCGCTTGCCGGGAGATACGCAAGGAATCGCAGACGCCGGTGATCATGCTTTCCGCCCGGGGCGAGGAGTATGACAAGATACACGGCTTCGAGCTGGGGGTGGACGATTATGTGGTGAAGCCCTTCTCCCCCAAGGAACTGATGATGCGCGTGGCCGCGGTAACGAAACGCAGCCGCGGGGAAGATCAAAAAACGCGGGAAATCGTTACGGTCGGCGGCATCACCGTGGATTTTACCGCCCGGATGGTGACGGTGGATGGGGTCAACGCGGACCTTTCACCCAAGGAATACGATTTGTTGTTTTACATGGTGCGCAACAGGGGCATAGCGCTCAGCCGGGAGAAGCTGATTACCCAGGTGTGGGGCTATGACTTCTTCGGGGATGACCGCACGCTGGATACCCACATCAAGCTTTTGCGTAAACAGCTTGGCAAGTATGCCGGATGCATCGTGACGCTGCGAGGGGTGGGATACCGTTTTGAAAACGTCTGATACCGCGGTTCGCGGGCCATCCATGTTCATGCGGATGAAGGCCCGGTTTGAAAACCTCAGCATCCGGTTTCGGATTTTTACGTACTTATTGGTGTTTGTGGCTGTATTGATCGGGCTGCTCTGGCTGTTTCAAATCGTGCTGCTGGACGATTTTTACCGCATGCTGAAAACGGCGACCTTGAAGCGTTCCGCGGAGGCGATTGCCCAGAACATTGACAATCCGGAGCTGCAAACATTGGTGGAGCGCATCTCCCAGGAGAATGATGTGAGCATACTCATCCTGGATGAAGAGCTGGTCATGACGCAGACAGCCGATATGACAGCGGGCTCCCTCATCCACCGCATGAGCAAAAGGGACCTGTATAGGTTTTGGGAAAAGGCGCAGGAGTCTAACGGCACATGGCTTCAATCGTTTGACCTGAGGGCGTTCCGCAATGTGATGTATGATGCCAGGCGCTTTGTGGGCCGCGTCCCTCCGCCTGATAACGGCAGGTCGGAAAGCATGCTGTACCTGAAGTTGGCGCAAAGGCAGGATGGGGAGCATGCCGGTATTTTTTTGAATTCCCTCATTACACCCGTCGGCGCCACGGTGGATACACTTCAAAGACAGCTGGCGATCATTACGGCAGTTCTGCTTTTGCTGTCGCTGCTGCTGTCGTATATCATGTCCAGGCGTATCACCAGGCCCATCATTGATACAAATGAGGCGGCCAAAGCATTGTCCCAGGGAAAGTTTGATCCGCCGCGGCGGGGAACCGTTTACCTGGAGATAGGAGAGCTGAACGAAACACTTTTGAAGGCGGCCAGGGAGTTAAGCCAGGTGGAGCAGCTGCAGAAGGAGCTGATCGCCAACATCTCCCACGATTTGAGGACGCCGCTGACCATGATCGGCGGGTATGCCGAGGTGATGCGGGACATACCCGGCGAAAATACGCCGGAGAACATGCAGGTGGTGATTGACGAAACAAAGCGCCTGTCCACCCTGGTCAGCGCCGTGATGGATTATTCCCGGCTGCAGTCCGGAGGACAGGAGCTTTCGCCGGCCACCTATGACCTGACGGAAAGCGTGCGTGAAGTACTGAAGCGCTACAGCAAGCTGACGGAGCAGGATGGATTCAATATCACGTTTGAGGCGGATGAAAATGTGACCGTGCTGGCGGATGAGACAAAAATCACCCAGGCGGTGTACAATCTCATCAACAACGCGGTCATGTATACGGGCGAAGATAAAAAGGTACTGGTTCGCCAGGCGGTGGAAGGCGGCCGGGCCACGATATCCGTAATCGACACGGGCTGCGGCATTCCCCAAGAGGAGATACCGCAAATTTGGAACAGGTATTACCGGGCGAAAAGCCACAAGCGTGCGGCCATTGGCACAGGGCTGGGGCTTGCCATCGTCAAATCCATACTGGATATGCATGATCTTCCCTATGGCGTAGAAAGCACTGTGGGGAAGGGCAGCCGGTTCTGGTTCTCCGTGCCGGTCAAAGAGGACTCTATCCCTCCAGGGTGATGTTGCGGATCCACTTGCCGCGCCTTACGATGCGAAGAGCCAATACGATTTTTGCGTTCATCAGAAATTGAACTGTCGCAATCGCCACTGGCAGCGTGATGCTGCCGCGGCCCAGCATGGCCATGGCAAAGACAACGGGTATAGGAAGAACCCACATATAAACGCTGTCCAGCAGGGCGGCGTTTTTTGTGTCGCCACCTGCCCGAAGGCAGAAAAAGCAAAACGCGTACACGCAGTTGACAGGGTAAAACAGGCTGTACAGCATGGTAAGGCCTGTGGATAGCGAACGAAGCTCCGGCTGTACCGGGATGATGTAAGGCATGATGAAGGAGCACAGGATGCCCACCGTGGAACACAAAAGGGCGACGCAGACATCCAGAAAAAGCAGATGCTTGCAGCTTTTCTTTGCCTGTACGAAATTGCCTGCCCCCAATTCCGTGCCTATTAATACCGACACGGCGGAGGATACGCCCGCGGACAGTACGAAGCCCACCATGAAAGCCTGGTCCGCAATCACCATGGCCGGTATGGAGGGTTCATCCAGCCTGGCATATGCCCAGAAGAACACGTTGAGTCCGGTACTCCACATAAGCTCGTTTGCCGTAAGCGGCAGCGCCCGGCGGATAAAGCTTTTCAAAACGGCAGGGCGAATTTGGAAGAGGGCGTCCAGACGAAGGGAGAAAAAGGAACGGCGGGTTAAAAGTACAAAAAGGTAGATGCACATTTCCACCGTACGGGAAACAAGCGTGCCCAGGGCGGCGCCTTCCACACCCATGGCGGGGAAACCCAGCTTCCCGTACATGAAGATGTAGTTGAAGAAGGCATTCATGAGTAACGCGGCCAGGCTGATGGTCATTGGGACTTTGTTGCGGCCCAGGGACCGCATGGAAAAGATGCATGTGGTGGAAACAGCCGCGGGCAGATAGCTGAAGCTTATGATCCGAAGGTAGGAAACACCGATAGCAATGGTATTTTCATCCCGTACGTAGATGCCCATCACCCATTCTGGGAAAAAGCGCAGCACGGCAAAATAGAGCGCCGAAAAGAACAGCCCCAGCACAAATTGCAGGGAAAACAGGCTTTGGCACTGCTCATGATCCTTTGCGCCGAAATACTGGCTGAGCATCAGCCCGCCGGCGCCGGTGAGACCGAAGAAGCAGCCGTTGAAGATCATGCCCGGCTTGTTGGCCACGGCTACGGCGCTCATGACGTTTTCCCCCAGGGAGCCTACCATCACCGTATCCACCACGTTGAACAGTGTGTTGACAAGCTGCTGCAGGACCACAGGAATCATCACGGCCAAAGCGCCTTTGTAGAAACTTTTGCTGCCAATGAAGGTACGCATGTACTCCCGGGAGATACGCATGGGATTGTACTCCTTTGCCATGATGGAACTAATGCAGGTATATTATCAGGAAATGGATGATTTGGCAACCAATATAAGCAGGATTTGTGGATGGCGCGGCAATAGCACACAGTTTATTGGCTGTTCCCCTTGAAAGAGAACTGCAAATGGGGGATAATAATACCCATGGAATACCATTTGGGAGGCAGACATGGCATACCAGGCATTGTACAGGCAATGGCGCCCCATATCGTTTGCGGATATGGTGGGGCAGGAAGCCATTGTGAAGACGCTGAAAAACCAGGTGGCTTCCGGGCGCATCGCCCATGCCTACCTGTTCTGCGGCAGCCGCGGAACGGGCAAGACCAGCGCGGCCAAGATCATGGCCCGGGCGGTGAATTGCCTTTCGCCAAACGGCGGCGATCCGTGCGGCGTATGCTCCGTATGCCAGAGCCTGCGGGAGGAAACCAGCCTGGATGTTACGGAGATCGACGCGGCCAGCAACAACGGCGTGGACGAGATACGTGACCTGCGCGACAAGGTGAAATATCCGCCTCAAACAGGGCGGTATAAGGTATACATCATTGACGAAGTGCACATGCTCACCGGCGCGGCGTTCAACGCCCTTTTAAAGACCCTGGAGGAGCCGCCGGCCCACGTGGTATTCATACTGGCCACCACCGAGCCGCAGAAGCTGCCGGCCACAGTGCTATCCCGCTGTCAGCGGTTCGATTTCGGACGCATCCCTGCCCATCAAATCGCCGGGCGGCTTCGGGAAGCCGCATCAAAAGCCAGGGTTGAGGCTGCGGAGGAAGCGCTGGCCCTAATCGCCCGTGCAGCGGAGGGCGGCCTGCGGGATGCCTTGAGCATATTGGATATGTGCATGGGGTACGGGGAAAAAGTGACGGAGGAGCTTGTGCGAAGCGTGCTGGGCACGGCGGACAAGCCTTTCTTGTTTACATTTGCAGAAGCATTGGCCAAGGGCGACACGCGAAGCGCCATGCAGCTGGTGGACCAGTTGATGCGCAGCGGACGGGAGCCGCAGGTGTTCGCCCGGGATATGGCATACCATCTGCGGGCGTTGCTGCTCTCCTCCTCCTGCGGGGCCGAGGTGGAAGCGCTGCTGGAGATTACAAAGGAGGACGCGGGCCGCTACATACAGCAAGCTGCGCAGTTTTCGCCCAATAAGCTGCTTCGGCAGCTGGACCTTTTCATGCGGGTGGAAACGGAAATCAAGTGGGCCTCGTCGCCGCGAATTGCACTGGAGGCGGCGGTGATGAAGGCCTGCCTGCCCGCCGGGGAGGATACAACGGAGGGCTTGATGGAGCGTGTGGCCGAGCTGGAGCGGAAGGTGCAAAGCGGCGTTGTCGCGGCGCCTGCAGCCGCTCAACCGGAAACAAAGCCGGCCGCGGCGGAACCCAGGCCGCAGCCTGCCGTAAAAGCGCGGGAGCCGGAAAAGAAAGCGCCTGCAGGGGAGATGCCCCCTCAAAAGGTTTGGGATGCCACGCTCCAGGGGCTGAAAAAGACAGATGTCAGCCTTTTCAGCCAGCTTGCCTCCTGCGCTTTTGGCGGGGTGAAGGAGGATACATACCGGGCCGTGGTGCCCAAAACGAATCCTTTTGCGCTGAAGTTCCTGAACCAGGATGCCCGCAAAGCGGCTATCGGCGCGGCGCTATCCGATACGGCAGGAACGCCCCTCCGCTTTGAGGCGGTATTGGCGGACCAGGCGGACGCCGCCCAGGAGCGCAAGGAAAGAAATTTGGTACAGGAACTGATCGCCGACTTTGGCAGGGACAAGGTCCAGATAGAGGAGGAGTAGCTTGCTGCAGGCTGTGTTTTCCATTCCGAGGGAAAAAAGGGAGTGCATCGCTCCCTTCTTTTTTCATAAAAACGGCTTGATCCGCTCCTGCCTTGACGGGCATTGGGGCGAGGCATACGGCGATCACCCGCTGAAACCGGGGGCCGCAGTTTTGATGAGTGGCGATTTCGCGTCTTTCGGCGGTGACCCAAAGCGCCCTGCCGCGAGGCAGTTGGCAGGCAAGCTTGCCCTCGCGAAGGGTAAATCGTGGCTTGTGCCGGCTGCGGAAGGCTGGGAGGAACATCTTGTTTTCTGGCAGCCAAAACACATGGAAAAAGGTGTGCGGTATGCCGTTGCCCGGGAAGCGGAATTTGACAAGGCAAGGCTGTTTGAATTATCCAGCGCGATTCCATCGGAGTTTTCCCTGCATTTCATCGACAAGGCGCTGTATGAAAAAGCAATGGCCGAAGCATGGTGCCGGGATTTCTGTTCCCAATTTATGAATGAGGAGGATTATGCCCGCCGGGGGATTGGCGTGGCGGCGCTGCGCGGAGAGGAGCTCGCGGCCGGGGCATCCTCCTATGTGACGTATAACGGCGGGATAGAAATACAGACGGATACGCGGGAGGATATGCGAAGGCAGGGTCTGGCTGCCGCCTGCTGTGCGCGGCTGATCCTTGCCTGCCTGCAAAAGGGAATCGAACCATCCTGGGATGCGGCGAATCCCGCTTCGCTGGCGCTGGCGCAAAAGCTGGGGTACACCTTCAGCAATACGTATGATATATGGGAGGTTGCCTTTTAGGTGGATCATTGGTTGGATACATCGCGGCTTTTCCTGCGGCCTTTTTCCGTGGATGATGCGCAGGTCTTGTATGAACTCAGCCGGGAGGAAACGCTGCGCCTGCGCATGCCGGACCAGGTGTACGGTTCTGTGGAGGAAGCGGCGGAGGCGGCCGCTTTTTTGGAGAGGAAGGCGCTTGCGGAGGAGTGGCCCTTTGTGCTGGGGGTAGTCCTTCGGGAAACGGGGGAACTGATCGGCCACGTGGGGCTGAGCCAGGTGAAGGAAGGCATCGAGATCGGCTACGCCATCGCCATTAACAAGCAGGGGAAGGGTTACGGTGCGGAGACGGTGGCCGCCTTTTCTAAGTGGGCTGTGAAGCATTTCCGGCTGCCTGGTATCTGGGCCATTCTCATGGCGGACAATGCCCCTTCCCGCAGGGTGCTGGAAAAGGCGGGATACGTATTTCAATGGGAATTTGAAAAGGAAGCGTTCGGCGGTACACACCCTTGCCTTGGGTATCTGTACACACAGGAGGAACCGGCGTGAATATAACACGGCGTGACGCGAGGCGGTTTTTGCTTTTAAAACAGGGTTTGCTGGGGGAAAAGCGTTTTTCCGGGGAGGGGGGGGCGCTGGCCTATATCAAGCAGGCGGGCTGCATACAGTATGACCCCATCGATATCTGCGGCCGCAACGCCGATTTGGTGCTTCAATCCCGCGTGGCAGGCTACCGGGAAAGCATGCTCAGCAGCCTGCTTTATGAAAAACGGAGCCTGGTGGACTATTGGGACAAGAACATGGCCATCTTCCCCGTGGAGGATTGGCCCTGCTTTGCACGTACACGGTTGCAATACGGCATGGATTGGACGCGAAGCTACGAGCAGGTGGAGGAGATTGCACCTGCCATAAGGGAAGCGCTGAGACGGCAGGGGCCTTCCTTTTCCGATGATTTTGACGCCCGCCACAAGGTGGACTGGTACTGGTCGGAAACCACGGCCTCCAGGGCGGTGCTGGAAGCGCTGTACTTTCGGGGCGAGCTGTGCATTCATCACAAGCAGGGTACGCAAAAGGCATACGATTTTGCAGAGAACCTGATCCCGGGGGAGCTTCTTTCCATGCCGGACCCATACCCCGGGGACGAGGAGCACGGCGCTTGGCGCTTAAAGCGCCGCATTGGGGGCGTTGGCATGCTGTGGAACAAGGCGTCTGACGCCTACCTTGGCATACCGGACAGAAAGACAGAAAGCCGCAAAAACTGGTTTGACCGCCTGCTTAGGCAAAAGGAGATTATCCCCTTAAGCGTGGAAGGGATACGCGATACGCTTTATATTCTGTCCTCGGATGCCGGGCTGATGGACACGGTGCTTTCGGGCGGAGAATTCGCGCCGCGGACCCAGGTGATCGCCCCGCTGGACAACATGCTTTGGGACAGAAAGCTTTTGGAAGCGCTGTTTGATTTCTATTACCGGTGGGAAATCTATACCCCAAAGGAACAGCGGCAATACGGATACTATGTGCTGCCTGTTTTGCAGGGGGAGGAATTCGTTGGCCGCATCGAGCTGGAAACGGACCTCAAGGCTAATGTGCTGACAGTGAAGGGCTATTGGCCGGAAAAAGGAAAAAAGCCCGACAAGCGGGCTTTGAACAGGTGCCTGAAGGAGTTTGCCGCCTTCCAGAAGGTAAAGGCTGTTGCCTGGCCGGAGAAGGCTTAGAAATTGCTGATGTATCGTACGGCTTCCTGGCCGTCGCCCTGGGCAAACAGCAGGTACAAAATGCCGATGAGCCCCAGGCCGATAAGCACGGCGATGAGAACGCGCCAGGGGCTCACCGGGGCCTGTCCGCCGGCCTTGCCCGTCTGGCCGTTGATGAGCACATGGAACGCCTTGCTTTTGAAGGTGAAGGAGGACAGCCACATGGGCAGCAGCGTCAGCTTGTAGCGGATATTGCGGTGTTCTGACCGCAGGCTGGATACCTGGGCCTCATCGGCACGTCTTAAAATATCGTCCCTAGCCAAGGCACGCATTTCGGCATCGATTTCATCCTGTGCCACAGACCAGCCTTCCTTCAGGTTCACAGAAGGCTTTTCGCTGATAAAGCCGCTTAAGAAGCCCGCCTGGTAGCGGCACAGCTTGTTCAGGTCATAGGGACGGACGCGGGAAAGAAGATGCTCCTCCAAACGCCGGCTGCCCGCTACCAGTACGTCGTCAAAATCGTTATGCACGATACCGCTGGTGGGCGTCCATCTGGTGCGCTGCTCCTGGCGCATTTCGGTAACCTGCTTGCCATCCCGCGTGACGGTGACGGGAACGGTGACATAGTAATGGTGGCCGGCCTGCCCAGTATAGACGGAAGTCGTTTCGGAATCATACGTCCAGTGGGGGAGGTATACGCCGGCGATCTTGCCCAGCGTGGCCATGCGCTTGGCCTTGGAGGGGGCGAACCAGCGCCTGCTCAGCCATTTGCGGAAGGAGGATACGGCCTGCGCCTGCGTTGTCTGGAAGGGGATGACGCTTTCCGGGGCGATGCCGGCTTCCGACTGGTCGTTCAGCACGTGGGGACTGCCGCAGAAAGCGCACAGCTCCGCAGTGGCGTTTTCCTCCAAAACGGTTTCCGCGCCGCAGCCCTGGCAGCGGATGACGCGGACACTGACGCCCCAGTCCTTTTGATCGTCCGACGGCGCATCATTGATATCGTATTCCTGCGGCTGTTCGATGATCTTCTCAATGGGTGATTCGCTGCCGCAATAGGGGCATTTCAGGTTCTGGCTTTCCGGATCAAACACGGCGCGGCCGCCGCAGCCGGGGCAGGCAAACGTACTGGCAGCCTCCCGCGTTTTTTGCTGTTCCGACAAAATAAACAACCTCCCGTCATGGCAGGAACTGTATGGACGAGTGTAGTATATCATGGAAAAATCTGCGTGTAAACGGCGCTTTAGCAAAGGAGCATGAATTTGAGCAAGGCAAAGCAGGCGATAAGGGACAGCCAATTCCGTTATAAAAAGGGGCTTGGACAGCATTTCCTGTATGATGAAGAATTGCTAAGGGAACTGGTCGGCCTGTCCGGGGTGACAAAGGATGACGGCGTACTGGAGATCGGCCCCGGAAGCGGCAGCATGACCGCGCTCCTTTCGCAGGCGTGCAAAAAGGTGATCGCCCTGGAGCTGGATGAATCACTGCTGCCCATATTGCGCGTATCGCTTAACGCCCACGACAATGTCACCGTGGTGCAGGGGGATGTGCTTCAAACAGACCTTGCCGATGTGGTAAAACCATTGGGGGAAAGGTTTTGCATTGTAGCCAACATCCCTTACTATATCACCTCCCCGCTGTTATCGCTTTTCCTCGATGGCCGCCTGCCCATTACGCGCATGGCCGTGATGGTGCAAAAGGAGGTGGCCGACAAGATCATGGCGCGGCCCGGCACGCAGGAATACGGTATGCTGGCCGTGCGCGCGCAATATTACTGCGAGCCGGAAGTGGCCAGAATCGTACCTGCCGCGGCGTTCACGCCGCCGCCCAAGGTGGACAGCGCCTTTGTGGTGATGCCCTTTAGGAAAAAAGCGCCTGTGGATGTGATGGATGAGAAGGTATTCTTCCGCATGGCCTCCGCCGCCTTTTTGATGCGGCGCAAAACCATGCTCAACAACCTGCAGTCCGCCTTCGCCCTGAGCAGGGAGGCGGCGGGGGAACTGCTTTTGTCCTGCGGCCTTAATGACCGCGTACGGGGGGAAACACTGGATCTGCAGGCTTTCGCCTGCCTCGCCAACGCTTATGTAAAGGGCCGGCAAGCCTCCGTCTGATCCCTGTACAGAGGGAAATGCGCTTGCAGAATGATGGGGAATGAAATATCTCTTTTAAAAAGCTGCACATTTGGTGCAAATAGTTAAAAATCAAATCCCGTATTGCAATCCCCAAGAAAATGTGTTACATTTTTGCGGATGCGCCGCCTGCCGGCAGGCAGGCTTTCTTCTTAAAAAAGCAGTACAATTTTTATAAATAAGTTTTTAACAATTGCAGGAATGGAAAAGGTGACTGCCGAATCATAAGAATTAGGGCTAGATTGTTTTGTTTTGCTATATTAGCAAAACGCCGCACACCAATTACGCTGTGCGATCCATACTTATCATTTGGAGGGTGACAACATGAGCTTGAACCTGGAGTATCTTGGCCTGTATAACCCAACGGCTGTGCATCACAACCTGCCGGTCGGCAAGCTGGTGGAGCATGCTCTTGAACGCAAGGAAGGCGTTTTGAGCAACACCGGCGCTTTGCTTGTGTATACCGGCAAGTATACCGGCCGCTCCCCCGAGGACCGCTATATTGTTGACGAGCCCAGCATCCATGGCGAAATCGCATGGGGCAAGGTGAACATTCCCATCACTATCGAAAAGTTCGAAGCCATCTACAGCAAGATGACTGCTTATCTGCAAAACCGCGAGTTGTTCGTGTTTGACGGCTTTGCCGGCGCCGATCCCAAATACCGCATCGGCGTGCGCGTGGTGAACGAGCTGGCCAGCCAGAACATGTTCATGCACCAGCTTCTTTTGAGGCCCACCGAGGAAGAATTGGCTTCCCACAAGGCCGACTTCACCATCGTATCCGCTCCCGGCTTCAAGTGCGTGCCGGAGATCGACGGCGTCCGTTCCGAGGCTGCCATTATCGTTTCTTTTGAGAAGAAGCTGGTCATCGTAGCCGGCAGCCAGTATTCCGGCGAAATGAAGAAGAGCGTTTTCTCCATCATGAACTACCTCCTGCCCAAACAGGATGTGTTCCCCATGCACTGCTCCGCCAACATCGGCAAGGATGGCGATACCGCGCTGTTCTTCGGCCTGAGCGGCACCGGCAAGACCACCCTGTCTGCCGACCCCAACCGCAACCTCATCGGCGACGACGAGCACGGCTGGTCCGAGGATGGCGTGTTCAATATGGAAGGCGGCTGTTACGCCAAGTGCATCAAGCTCTCCAAGGAGCATGAGCCCGAAATCTACGGCGCAATCCGTTTCGGCGCGCTGGTAGAAAACGTGGTATTTGATCCCGAGACCCGCGAGCTGGACTTTGACGATGAATCCCTGACG
This sequence comes from Bacillota bacterium, assembly GCA_023436585.1. Taxonomy (GTDB): domain Bacteria; phylum Bacillota; class Clostridia; order Christensenellales; family Aristaeellaceae; genus JAEWAH01. Next base: position 44,161 of record JAEZIN010000024.1, read on the forward strand.
GAGAACACCCGCGTGGGCTATCCTGTGGAATTCATCTCCAATACCGTGATCCCCGGCGTGGGCGGCCATCCCAAGACCGTGATCTTCCTTACCGCCGACGCTTTCGGCGTGCTGCCCCCCGTGGCCAAGCTGAACCGCGAAGCCGCCATGTTCCATTATGTCAGCGGCTATACCGCCCGTCTGGCCGGTACCGAGCGCGGCGTCACCGAGCCCCAGGCTACCTTCTCCACCTGCTTTGGCGCTCCCTTCCTGCCCCTGCCCGCCACCCGCTATGCGGAGCTGTTGGGCAAGTATATTGACAAGTTCAACGCCAACGTGTATCTGGTCAACACCGGCTGGTCCGGCGGCCCCGCCAGCGGCAGCGGCAAGCGCATGAAGCTGCCCCTGACCCGTGCCATGGTCACCGCATGCCTGAACGGCGAAATCGAGAAGAGCAAGTTCGTGCTGGATCCCAATTTCAACGTATTGGTACCCACCACCTGCCCCGGCGTGCCGGATGACGTGCTTTCTCCCCGCTCCACCTGGGCGGACAAGGCCGCTTATGACGAAACCGCCAAGAAGCTGGCCGCGCAGTTCCGCAAGAACTTCGAGAAGTACTCGAACATGCCCAAGGAAGTTGTGGAAGCCGCGCCACAGGGCTGACACATCCCCAAAGCGGAGTAATCTATTTCCGCGTTTCTTTTTCCTCTCAAGGCAGGCTGCAAACAGCCTGCCTTTTTCATTTTCCATTGGTCTTAAGGAAGGAGAAATATAAGGGATATCGAACAATAATTGGGTTATCTTGCGGGAGAGGGATTGGATATGATACAAGAAGGAAAGAACAAAGCTTCCTACAGGCGGACAGTATTCATTCTTTTAATCGTTGTTGCCCTGCTGGCCTTGGGCTATGTGGGTTACCGTTATATTCCGGCATGGATAAAGGGCAGCTCATGGGTAGAGGATTTGGGCTACGAAGGCTTTGAGGTTAAGCCCCTTACTTTTCATTTTGCGGGGGACAGAAGCTGCCCGCAGGTAAGTATAGCGGCCGGCAATGCGGAACATGAGCTGATTTTTGATACGGGATGCAGTATCGGACTTTTGCTTACAAATGTTATGGAAGACAAGATCCCGCACACGCTTGTCCGCCAAGTGGAGTCTGTGAACAGGGATGGCTCCCACCGCGGATGGATGAAGCAGGTGAGGGTGGAGGAGATCAGCGTATTCGGGAAAACGTTCCAGGACATTGAAACAAGCATATCCGATTGGAGCATGGTCTCCTCCACCGAGTACAATGGTAACATTGGCCTTGCCTATTTTAAAAACAGAACCGTTACGCTGGATTATGCGGAGCAGAGGATTGCCGTGAGCGGCAGCCCCATTGATTACGCAAGGCTGAATCAGGAACTATACACCGTGCTTCCCCTGCATCATTCTACAAGCAAGGGGGAGGAGGACCTGATCTTTTTTCAGGCGGAAATGGAACAAAAGCCTGTGACGGTGTTTTTGGATACGGGCAAGAATTTCTCTTTTGCCCTTGACCCGGATTGCGGGTATACGGCTGCGGAAAAGCCGTCGGGGTTCATTGACATCCCGGTACGAATTGGCAAAATGGAGCTAGTGTTCAAGGATGTGGCGCGCATCAACAGCATGGAGCAGGCAGACGGTCTTCCGTATCCCACCATGCTGGAGCTAAATTCCGATCAGATATGGAAATGCAGGCTGCTGGTTACCATCGATTTGATCGATCAGAAGATTATTTTCAGGAAACTGTGAGGAGGAACGGACTACATATAGCGGCAGGCGAAGAACCTGCCGCTTTGCTTATCAGGAATGAAGTATTCCCTGGAAGGCTACAATAACCACGGTGCTTCTTCGATGGGTAAGGCTTTATGCTGCTTTCGCGCCATAATAGTTCCATCGGTGCATTTGATGACAGCAAAGGGGGCGGGTCATGGCATCCTTGGGCATTCTCATGGCGGTATACGCCTTGCTCATCACCCCCTTGCACCTGCGGATAGACGTGGCGGTGGGCAAGCATCTTTCAGGCGCGCTGGTGCTGCGCGTATGGGGGCTTATGATGCAGGCAAACCTGGGCCTTTTAAGGGACGACGCGGGGCAGCTCCACTTGGCGTTTCGAATGAAAGGCAGCCCCAAGCAGCACAGCGGAAGCGTAATAGGCACCTGGCGGTGTATATTGAAAATTATCCGGTTTGTAAAGGAAACGGAGCTGCTGCAGGCTCATTTCTCCAGAACGCTTGATATTATGTATGTCGGTCTTAGGACACGGCTGGGTTTTTCCGATGCCGCCCGCACGGCATTGATTTACGGCGCAGCGTCCATTCTTATGAACATATGGCAGCAAAAGCTGAATCTGCGGGGGATTCCCAGCCATTTGCGCGCCTGGCCGGATTTTGAAGGCAACCCATGTGCCGCCCAGCTTTCCTGCATATTGTTTATGCGGCTGGGCAACCTACTGGTCGGATGCGCATTGGCAGGCTTTGCCGCATTTAGAGCCCGCAGGAGGGAGAAAAAATGGAATCACGAGGAGGAGCGCGCATGGAGCACCCCATCGGAAACATGATGCAGACCACCATGGAAAACATCAAGGATATGGTGGATGTAAATACCGTGATCGGCGATCCCGTCAGTACCTCGGAAGGCATGACGGTGATACCCGTCTCCAGGGTCAGCTTTGGTTTTGTGGCCGGGGGCGGGGAATACGGGTCGGATGAAAAGAGCAAGGTCCATCCGCCGCAGGGGTTTGAGGGAAAAATGCCTTTTGCCGGCGGCTCCGGCGCGGGCGTTTCCGTTCAGCCGGTAGGCTTTCTTGTGGTCGGGAATGGGACTGTGAAAATGCTCCCGGCGCAGCCGGTGACCATGGCCGACCGCATGGTGGAGCTGCTGCCTCAGGTAGTGGAGGATGTCCGGTCCATGTTCCATAACGAGGATAAGGGCAGGGATGGCAAATCCAGGCGTACAGCCGGAAACGGCTCGGGCAGAGATGAGCGTCAGGATGGACCCGGCCTCAACCAAATGGGCCGTGGGGCGCCGGCTTCGTATGACGACAGAATGTCGTAACCAAACCTGAAAACCTTGTAAGTGTAATCCGGGAGGAAATGCATGGCTGTTAGGAAAGCGGCTGGTTTGATAGCGGCGGCAGTATGCCTTATTTTTCCCTGGAGCGCTTTGGCTCAGGAGGGAGAGGCGGCCGAAGTTTTTTCGGCTTCCGCGAAGGCGGCGGTTTTGATTGAGCAGCAGACCGGCGAGGTTTTGTATGCCCAAAATGAAAACGCGCCGCTGCCCATGGCCTCCACCACCAAAGTGATGACGGCGCTGATGGTTTTGGAATACGGGCGCCTGGACGAGGTGGTGACCACCAGCCGGAATGCCTTTGGCGTGCCGGGGACAAGCATTTATCTGTCGCTTGGGGAAAAGCTTACGCTGGAGCAAATGCTCTACGGCCTAATGCTGGCCAGCGGTAACGATGCCGCAGTGGCCATTGCAGAGCATATCGGTGGCTCGGTGGACAATTTTTGCCAGAAGATGACCGAGCGGGCCGCGCAGCTGGGCTGCCGGGATACCGTTTTCAAAACGCCTCACGGGCTGCCTAACAGCATTCACCATACCACTGCCTATGATCTCGCGCTCATTGCCAGGGAAGCCATGAAATACCCTCTGTTCCGCAAGATCGTTTCCACCCAGCGTGCCGCCATTCCCTGGGAAGGGCGGACCTACAACAGGATCCTGAACAATAAAAACAGGCTTCTCTCCAACTACGCAGGCGCCACGGGCATCAAAACGGGCTACACGAAGGCGGCGGGCAGATGCCTGGTTTTCGGTGCGGAGCGGGACGGCCTGGAGGTGGTGGGCGTGGTACTCAACTGCCCCGGGTGGTTCGATGAAGCGGCCAAGGTGATGGATTACGGTTTTGCCAACTACCGCTATGTGCTCCTGCTGGCGGATGGGGAGCAGGTGCGGAGCATTCCTGTATCCGGCGGGGTAGAAAAGGAAGTGGCGGTGCGGCTTGAAGGCGACCTGGCGGCGCCCATAGCGGGGGATAACTGGCCGCAGATGGAATTTGATCTTCCGGATACCCTGGCGGCGGGAATCAGCGCAGGCCAGGTGCTGGGCAGCGCCAGGCTTACCATGAACGGAAGGGTGCTGGTGGAACGCCCCCTGGTGGCAGCTGTTGATGTGCCGCCCCGTACGTTTCGGACAGGCATCGGAAGGATCTTTGATCAATGGCTCCTTGCGGGGGAAAGTGACCTGGCGAAATAGCCTGGTGGCCGCGCTTCTTGCCTGTTTTGTGATCGTGTTGCTTCTCGTTTGGCGCCGCCTGTTGAAAAGATACTGGTAGCCGCCCATTTGAAACCGCCTTCCGGTGCGCCGGAGGGCGGTTTTTCATGCAATGAAGGCATGCCCATGCGGCTTGGATTAGGAAATGATTAGAATTTGCTATACTACTTGACACATAGTATTGCGCGTTGTATGATACTGCGCGTCGGGAGGTGATGCCATGGATGTTCAGCTGAAGCGGGGGTTGCTAGAAATTTGCGTGCTTTCCCTGCTGTCGCACGAGGACTCTTATGGATATCAGCTCATCAAGGACATATCCGATGTCATAGAAATATCCGAATCCACCTTGTATCCCATATTGAGGCGGCTCGAAGGCGCGCAGTGCCTGCGCATTTACACCAGGGAGCATGACGGGCGGCTGCGCAAGTATTACGCCATCACACAGGCAGGCCGGGACAGGATCACGGAATTCATGGCCGACTGGATGGACGTAATGAAGGTATACGACTTTATCAGGAGGGTAGGACAATGACGCGGCAACAGTTTCTTGACGGGCTGAAACAGGAACTGCATGGTTTGCCCAGGCAGGAGATAGAGCAAACGCTCCACTATTATTCGGAAATCATCTCCGATCGGATGGAAGAAGGCATGACCGAGGAGCAGGCAGTGGCAAAAATGGAGCCCATGCATGTGATCGCCAGGCGCGTGCTGGCGGACTTCAAGGGGCCGGTGGCGCCCAGGCGGAAATTGTCCGGGTTCCTGATCGCGCTGCTGATCCTGGGGTTCCCGCTTTGGTTCCCGCTGCTGGCAACAGGCGTGGCGCTGATGGTGGTGGCCCTGACGCTGGTGTGGGTGCTTGTCCTTACGCTGTGGGCGGTTTGCCTGGCTTTGTTTTCAGGCGGCATGGCGGCCATCATCACCCTATTCACAGGCGGCTTCCACAGCGGGCTGCCTTGGATTGGCCAGGTCGGCTTGGGCATGGCGGCCATGGGGCTTTCCATCTTCCTGTTCTACGGAGCAAAAGGAGCCATTCCTTTGGCTATGGGCGCAACGGTGCGCCTGGTTTCCAGAATCAAACACGGATTTGCAAGGAGAGGGATTGTATGAAAAGGAACAACTCAGTTTTGAAGCTGGCCGGCGTGCTGCTGGTGGTTGGTTTGGCACTGTACTTTGTGGGGATGGCGGCCTTCGCCTCCGATGCCCCGGCGCAGGGCGGCAATGTAACGGAACTTACCTATGAACCGGCGGACTACACCACCCCCGCGGTGGAAATTACCGAAATCAGGATCAGGACCAGGAACATGCCCGTCAAGGTGACACCTTCCAAGGGCAGCGAAATCACGCTTCATTACTATACGTGCGAGAAAGACCCCTATGAGGTTTCGCTGGACGGCGGCGTGCTGACGCTCAAATACAAGTACGACAACCTGTTCAACGTATCCAGCTGGTTCAATGGCTCCACCATTTTCAACGTGATTAACAACACGAATCCCAGGGTCGAGGTGGTTGTGCCCGAAGCGTATGCCGGCGCACTGGAACTCGATACCTCCAACGCCTCGGTGAATGTGTCCGATTTGACTGCCGCGGGAGATATCCGCATCGATACCTCCAACTCGCCCATTGAGTTGAACAACGTTTCCGCGGTACAGGTGAGCGCCCATACCTCCAACGGTGCGGTGACGCTGAGCAAACTGATCGTTTCCGGCACGGTGGATATGAAGTCTTCCAACGGTTCCCTCACCGCCCGCCAGGTGGCCGCCAAAGACAAGCTGCGCCTGGATACCTCCAACGGCCGCATCGTGGTGGATCAGGTGACCTCCGCAAACATTGAACTGAGAAGCTCCAATGGCGGAATTTCCGGTACCGTGGGCGGCAAGCGGTCCGATTACACCATTTCCTCCGACACCTCCAATGCCGACGATAACCTGGGCGACGGCGGCAAGGGGCCGTTCAGGCTGACGGTGAATACCTCCAACGGTGCCATCAACATCAGCTTCACGGATGAGTGACCATTCCCGCAGCCCCGCTGAATAAGCGGGGCTTTCCTGTTGAAGATGTACGCCGGGCTTTTTAGTGCCCGGCGTTTATTCGTTGGAAGACAAAAATATCAATCCGGACCCAAGCCGGGGTACGTGCCATACGGTTCCGCTTCACATGAATGTATAGAAAAACAATGATATCGGAATAATGATAATGGAACCCCACAGCTTGAATTTTGTCGTTTTTTTTGGTATGCTGGCAAAGGCGTTAAAATCCGTCCGGCCGTGAAGGAGATGCAGCATGCTGACAATCCTGCCCTTGAGTGAAGCCATGATCCCCCTGTACAACCAGATAGACAACAGGTACCTGGTGGGGGAGTTGGCGGCCGTCCGGGTGGCCCGATCCGGTTTTTCGCTGGAGTATATGCCGCTGGGCAAGGCGGAATGGCGCACCTATCCGCCGGAGAGTTTGTTTACGCCGCAGGAGCTATTAAAGCGTAAGGATGCGGTCTGTTTTTTTGCCTTTTTGGATGGGCAGCCCGTCGGCCAGGCGGTAGCGTCCCGCCATTGGAACAACCTGGCCATGCTGTGGGATTTGAGGGTGGATGTCCGAAACCGCCGCAAGGGCGTGGGCAAGGCGCTTTTGGAAGCCTGCCGTAGCTGGGCGGTTCACCAGGGCCTGAAGGGGATCATGGTGGAAACGCAGGATGGAAATCCGGTGGCCTGCCAGTTTTATCAAAGCTGCGGTTTTGTACTGGGCGGTGTGGACAGAATGCTGTATGCGGCTACGCCAAAGCAGGCGCAAAAGCCGCCGGCGCTTCGGGACAGTGCGCTGTTCTTCTATCTCTTGTTTGACTGATATTTGACTTTTATAATGGATTGCCATCTGGCTTTTGACCGCCGTTTGAGTGAGGAAGGATCACCATGCGTTTACAAAAATATCTGGCCCAGTGCGGGGTCGCGTCCAGGCGGGCGGCGGAAAAGATGATCGCCGAAGGCCATGTGAAAATCAACGGCGTTGTCGTAACCCAGATGGGCGTCCAGGTGGAGCCCGAGGATGTTGTGCTGGTAGACGATCAACCGGCCCTGCCCGAAGAAGAAAAACATTACCTCATGTACCACAAGCCCATGGGGGAAGTGACCACCGCCTCCGATCCGGAGGGGCGGCCCACCGTGCTGGACAAGTTCCGGGATTATCCTGTGCGGCTGTATCCCGTGGGCAGGCTGGATTTTGACAGCGAAGGGCTGCTGCTTTTAACCAACGACGGGGAGCTTACCCAGCGGATGCTCCACCCCAGCCGGGAGGTGGAAAAGCTGTACCTGGCCAAGGTCTCCAACCGCCTTGAGCCGGAGACGGCAAAAAAGCTGCAGTTGGGCGTATGGCTGGGTGAAAGGAAGACAGCGCCGGCGAAAGTGCGCATATTAAAGTACGACGCGTTCTCCACGTCGGTGCTGGTTTCCATCCATGAAGGGCGAAACCGGCAGGTGCGCCGCATGTTCGAGGCGGTGGGGCACCAGGTGGTTCTTTTGCGCCGCGTGCAGTTCGGGCCTTTGAAGCTGGGGGACGTGCAGCGCGGCCAGTGGCGCCACCTGACGGAAGAGGAAGTACGGCTTTTAAAGGACTTGTAAGCGATATGGCCTATGTATTGAAAAGCGCAAGGTTCCTGGCAGCGGAAATCCACCGGCAATTGGTATGCCCTGGGGACCGGGTGATAGATGCCACCATGGGCAATGGCCAGGATACGTGCGCCCTGGCCCGGCTGGTGGGGGAAACGGGCAAGGTGTTCGCCTTTGACGTGCAGGAAGCGGCCGTGGAGAAAACCCGTGCGCAGCTTAAGCAGGAGGACCTGCTTTTAAGATGCGAACTATTTTGCATGAGCCACGAGCATGTGATGGAGGTTGTAACAGAGCAGGTAAAGCTTGCCGTGTTCAACCTGGGCTGGCTGCCCGGTGGGGACAAAACCGTCACCACCAGGTGGGAGACGACACGCGCGGCCATTGAGGGCTGCTTGCAGCTTTTGCTTCCCGGCGGCGCATGCACCATATGCGCTTATCCGGGCCATGAAGAGGGCGGAAGGGAGCTTCGCGGGCTGGAAAGCTGGCTTCGCACCGTTCCGCCGCAAAAATTCAACATCCTCCATCAGCGCTTTTTAAATGCCGGGCCGGGCGCTCCGGAGTGCTTCATACTGCAAAAGCAATAGGTTTTTATATTCGACCGCCATGGGCGGCTTCTTTTTGCGGATATTGTGAAAAAGAAAACGAATAAAGTTCATTTGGAGGCAGGAAATAGGGGAGGAATGCAGAATAAGAGAAATTGGGTAAAATTTGAACCTTTTCGTTTCACCTCGTCAGGAGGTTTATAGGAAAACCGTGGGAGGAGAACGTTATGAGCGATACCCAGGATACTCATCAGGTGCTTCAAAGGAAGCAGGACATCGTCAAGGGGGATGCCGCAAGGGTGGAAAAGCAGCGCACCGCCGGCAAAATGACGGCGCGTGAGCGCATCGCAAAGCTTGTGGACCAGGGCAGCTTTGTGGAAATGGATACCCTTGTCTCCCGCAATGAAGAGGGCGCTGGAGTGGTGACGGGTTATGGCACCATTCGGGAACGCCCTGTTTATCTGTTTGCGCAGGACTTTACGGTTCATGGCGGCGCCATGGGGGAACTGCAGGCAGCCAAAATACTGAAGGTGATTGACCTGGCGCAAAAGACGGGCGCGCCATTGCTTGCGCTGTGCGACAGCGCCGGTGTGCGCTTGGACGAAGGCGCCCGGGCTATGGACGCCTATGCCAGGATCTATGCCAGGCTGGCCCGCTTGAGCGGTGTATGCCCCGTGGTCTCCCTGGTGCTAGGCCCCTGCGTGGGCGGCGCGGCTTTGATTGCCCGGCTGGCTGATATCAGCATCATGGCCAAAAATGTGGGCGAATTGATGGTGTTTGGTCCCCAGGTGGTCAGTGCCGCTACCGGAAAGGATTATACGGCCAAAACGCTGGGCGGGGCGGATGTGCTTGCCGCGCAGGGCGGTGTTTCCCTGGTGGCCGATAATGAGGACGCGGCTTTGAAGCTGGCTGCCGATGTGCTGGACCTTTTGCCCGGCTGCAACGCGGAAGACGCCCCCATTGTGGATACCGATGATCTAAACCGTCTGATGCCGGCGGTGGACGCTGCCGATTCCGGCGCGCTGCTGGCCGCCCTGCTGGATGGCGGAAGTTTTATTGAGCTGTTTTCGGAGTACGCAAAGGCAGTCCGCGTCGCGTTAGGCCGTTTGGGCGGTAGGACCGTCGGTGTGGTGTGCTCCAATGCCGCTCACAATGAGGGCAGGCTATGCCCGGGCGCCTGCGCCAAGGCGGCAAGGTTCGTAAGGTTCTGCGACTGCTTCAGCCTGCCGGTTGTGAGCCTGATCCATTCCGCCGGGCTGAAGCTTGTCGATCCGGAAGATCAGACCAGGATGCTGACCGCCGCCGGGCAGCTTCTCTATGCCTATGCCGAAGCCACCTGCCCCAAGGTATCCGTGGTGGTGGGCAAGGCCATCGGCGTAAGCTATGTGGCCATGGGCGGCAAGGCCAATGCCGATATGGCCTACGGCTGGCCAGGCGCTGTGATTTCCGCCCTCTCCCCGGAGGCGGCGGTGCAGGTGCTCTATAATAATGAGCTGAAGCAAAGCAAGGAGCCTGCTTTGGAGGCAAGGGAAAAGCTGACTGCCGAGTATGCCGCCAACGTAGCCGACGGTGTGCACTCGGCCAAGGATGGCATCCTGGATGATGTCATCGAGCCGGCTGAGTCGCGCAAGTTCCTGATAGCCGCCCTGGAGATGCTTTCTTCCAAGCGGGATTCCAACCCGCCCAAAAAGCACGGCAATCTGCCGCTGTAAGAAGGGATGGGAGGAGTTATGGATCGGCTGCTGTTCGGTTTGGGTGTAGCCTTGGTAGGCATGGTTATCGTATTTATTGGCCTTGCGTTTTTGATTCTTTGCATCCATATGCTCAAGAGACTTTCCAGGGAGAAAAATAGCCCGGCAGCAAAAACTGTAGCTGCGGCTCCGGTGCACGAAACGAATGATTTGCCGTTGTCCGCTATATTCAGCGCCGTTGCTGCCGTGATGAACCAGGAGGAGCAGGAGCAATTGGTGGCTGTGATAACCGCGGCTGTTGCCGCCCAGTGGGAAGCGGAATCCAGCTTTGTCGTGCGCCGAATCCGCAGGATATCAACAAGTCCGGCCTGGCAAAAGGCAGGACGTGAAGAACAGGTTTACAGTCACATGTAATTTAAAAATATGTGGGAGGAATAAGTTATGCGTAAATTCATGATTACCGTCAATGGAGTGTCTTATGAAGTGGAAGTGGAAGAAGTGGCTGCCGGCGCAACACCTGTTGTCCGTGCCGCTGTTCCCGTATCTGCTCCCGTCCCGGCCCCCGCAGCAGCCCCTGCGGCGGCACCCGTTGCCTCACCCGCGCCAGTGCAGGCTCCCGCTCCGGTAATGACCCCCGCCCCCGCTCCGAAAGCTGCTCCCGTTGCCGGCGGACAGTCTGTCAAAGCACCCATGCCCGGAACCATCGTGGATGTAAAGGTCAGCCAAGGCGATACGGTAAAGCGCGGCGACATATTGCTGGTTCTTGAGGCTATGAAAATGGAAAATGAAATCCTTGCGCCCGCGGACGGCAAGGTCGCGCAAATCGTTACATCCAAGGGCAACAGCGTGAACTCAGGGGATACGCTGGTCGTTTTGGCTTGACAAAACAGAAAGCGAGCTGATTCCCCATGGATCATATTGATGTTTTGCAGACGATAAAAGGTCTTGCATACGATTCGGGAATTTCGTCACTGTTAAGCGATCCCAGGCCGCTCATCATGATCGCCGTCGCCTGCCTTTTGATCTATCTGGCGATTGCAAAAAAGTTCGAGCCGCTGCTGCTTTTGCCGATTGCCTTTGGTATGCTGATTGCAAACCTGCCGCTTTCCAATCTGATGGGTCAGCCCACCTACAGATACCTTGCCACAGCAGTGGATAGCGCTGGAAAGCACGGCATGATGGTAACCATGCCTGACGGCCAGATTATGTACCAGTATCTGGAGAATGCGGGCGGGCTGCTTTACTACTTGTATCAAGGGGTTAAACTTGGCATTTATCCGCCCCTCATTTTTCTGGGCGTAGGCGCCATGACTGATTTCGGCCCCCTGATTGCCAACCCAAAGTCCCTTTTGTTGGGTGCTGCCGCGCAACTGGGTATCTTTATTACATTCATAGGCGCAAGATGGCTGTTTAACTTTAACCCTGCAGAGGCCAGCTCAATAGGCATCATAGGCGGGGCTGACGGTCCCACCGCCATATTCCTGACAGGAAAGCTGGCGCCTCATCTCCTGGGTCCCATTGCTGTGGCCGCATACAGCTATATGGCATTGGTGCCTGTGATTCAACCGCCCATCATGAGGGCACTGACAACCAAAAAAGAGCGCATGATCGTCATGGAGCAATTACGCCCCGTGAGCAAGCGGGAAAAGATCATTTTCCCAATTGTGGTGACGATTCTTGTTTCTTTGCTATTACCCTCCGCCACGCCGCTGATCGCTATGCTTATGCTGGGAAACCTGTTCAGGGAATCTTTTGTGGTAGAGCGGCTGAGCAAAACGGCACAGAATGATATGATGAATATCGTGACCATTTTTCTGGGCGTTACGGTTGGTGCTACAGCCAGTGCAGAAACATTCCTTAAGCCTCAAACCCTTGAGATAATCCTGCTTGGCGTGGTGGCTTTCTCCATCGGTACCGCGGGTGGTGTTCTGCTGGGAAAACTGATGAACAAGTTGTCCGGCGGCAAGATCAACCCCCTCATCGGCTCCGCCGGTGTGTCGGCCGTACCTATGGCGGCTCGTGTCTCCCAGGTGGTGGGGCAGAAGGAGAATCCCGGAAACTTTTTGCTTATGCATGCCATGGGCCCCAATGTGGCCGGTGTCATTGGTTCGGCCATTGCTGCAGGCGTATTGCTGAGTATGTTCAAATGACCGATTGACCGGGTTCCTGTTGGGACTCCCGGGTGTTGAAAAGGAGGTTCCATTATGCCTAAAGTGCTGATTACAGATACCATCCTGCGGGATGCCCATCAATCCCAGGCCGCCACCCGCATGAAGACAAGCGAAATGCTTCCGGCCTGCGAAAAGTTGGACAAGGTGGGGTATTACTCCCTGGAATGCTGGGGCGGTGCGACGTATGACGCCTGCCTGCGCTTTTTGAACGAGGACCCCTGGGAGCGGCTTCGCGCCCTGCGCAAGGCGATGCCCAACACTAAGCTGCAAATGCTTCTGCGCGGCCAGAATATTCTGGGCTACAAGCACTATGCGGATGACGTGGTGGATTATTTCGTCAAAAAGACGCTGGAAAACGGTATCGACATCATCCGTACCTTTGATGCGCTGAATGACCTTCGGAACATGGAAACCGCCGTGAAAGCCACCAAGAAGTATGGCGGCATCGCCGAGGTGGCCATGAGCTATACCATTTCCCCGGTGCATACCGAGGATTACTTCGTCAAGCTGGCCGAGGACATCGAGGCCATGGGCGCGGACATCATCTGCATCAAGGACATGGCCAACCTGCTGCTGCCCTACAGCGCCTATTCCCTGATCAGGCGACTCAAGGCAGCCACCAAGCTGCCCATCGTCATGCACACCCACAACACCACCGGTACCGGCGATATGACGCTTTTGAAGGCTGTGGAGGCCGGCGTAGACATCGTGGACACCGCTTTGTCACCCTTGGGCAACGGTACGGCCCAGCCGGCCACCGAAGCGCTGGTGGCCACGCTGCAGGGCACGGAATACGACACCGGCCTGGACCTTGGCCTGCTCAGCGAAATCGCCGCCCATTTCCGCGGCGTGGCGCAACGGCTTACCAAGGATGGCTGGCGCGATCCGGAGCGGGTGCTTGCCGTGGATACAAACACCTTGATCTACCAGGTTCCGGGCGGCATGCTTTCGAACCTCATCGGGCAGCTGAAGGAAGCCAACGCCATGGACAAATACTACGATGTGCTGGCGGAGATTCCCAATGTGCGCAAGGATTGCGGCTATCCACCCCTGGTGACACCCACCAGCCAGATTGTGGGCACCCAGGCGGTCATGAACATCCTGGGCGGTGAGCGGTACAAGATGGTCTCCAAGGAGACAAAGGCCATGCTGCGCGGCGAATACGGCCGCCTGCCCGCGCCCGTGAATGAGGAAATCCGCAAGAAGGTCATCGGGGATGCCACCGTCATTACCAAGCGTCCCGCCGATGATATTCCGCCGGAGCTTGACAAGTATCGGGAAGAGATCAGGGAGTACTATGAGCAGGAAGAGGATGTACTTTCCTACGCATTGTTCCCCCAGGTGGCCGTGAAGTTCTTCCAGTACAGGCAGGCACAGAAGTACCACATCGACAATACGATGCTCAACCGTCAGGATATGACGATGCCCGTATAAACAGGCCGGCTTACTACCATATCCCGGATATCCCGCAGACCAACTTTTGGCGGAATGCTTGCACTTTTCCCAAAAGCATGGTATGATAGTTGCGCTTTGAGTTCAAGGAGGTTCCGTATATGCAGTTTCTGGAAGTATTGATCAACATCATCCTGATTCTCTCTTCCCTGGTAATGATCGTTACCGTGCTTTTGCAAAGCGGACAGGCCCAGGGGCTGGGCTCTATTGCCGGTGGTGCGGAAACCTTCTTTGGCAAAAACAAGGCCAGGTCCGTGGAAGGAAAACTGGCGCTGATCACCAAGATTGCGGCCGGCGTGTTCGTGGCCATGGCTTTCTTGACGCTGATCATTTCCTAAGGCAAACCTTACAAAACAAGGCCGGTCAGTTTATTCTGTCCGGCCTTTTTGTGTTTCCTTCTGTTACTGAAGCTTGCTTTCTATCAGAACCGAAAGGCGGTATACATCCGCGTCCATCTCGTGTTGGTTCTCACCCTCAATCATAACCCTGACCAGGGGCTCCGTTCCGCTGGCACGCACCAATACCCGTCCTCTGCCCTCGTATTTGCTTTCCAGGGCGCGGATGGAGGATACAATTTCTTCATCCTTGTCAAAGTCATACTTGCGCCTGTCGGATACCTTGGCGGCGTACTGGGACTGGGGCAGCACCTGCATGGCCTTGGAAAGGCGGCCCAGGCTCTGTTTGGTTTTTACCATGACGGTCAAAAGCTGTATGGCGGTGATCAACCCATCGCCGGTGGTGTTGTGATCCAAAAAGATCACATGGCCGCTTTGTTCGCCGCCCAGGGAATAGCCCTCCGCCAGCATTTTCTCCAGCACATACCGGTCGCCGACTTTGGTTTTGACATTCTTGATGCCGTGCTTTTTCAGGGCGATGTCCAGGCCCATGTTGCTCATGACGGTGGTTACCAGCGTATTGTTCTTCAGCGTGCCCTGCTCCTTCATGTGCAGGGCGCAGATGCACATCACCTGGTCGCCGTTGATGATCTGGCCGCGTTCATCCACCGCGATAAGCCTGTCGGCATCTCCGTCAAAGGCCAGCCCGATATCGGCCCCCAGTTCCCTGACCAGCTCGCACAACCTTTCCGGGTGGGTGGAGCCGCAGTTTTCATTGATGTTGGTGCCGTCCGGCTCATGATAGTATACGGATATGGTGGCTCCAAGCTCCCGCAGGGCCAAAGGCGCTACCTGATAGGCCGCGCCCTGGGCGCAGTCCACCACGATGTGCAGGCCGTCCAGCCGCTCGCTGGTGGTCTCCTTCACAAAATCGATATATCGCCGCTGGGCGTTGACCTGGCGCACACGCCGGCCGATTTTGACGCCCGTGGGCAGCACCATGCCGGGATCGCCCTTGCCGATGATGGATTCAATATTGTCTTCCAACTCATCGGGGAGCTTGCATCCGTTCCTGTCAAAAAACTTGATGCCGTTGTACTCCACCGTGTTATGGGAAGCGGAGATGACAACGCCTGCGTCTGCGCCGTAATAGCGCGTGAGGTAGGCGATGCCCGGGGTTGGCAGCACATCCACCAAAACCGCCCTGGCGCCCAGTGAGCATATGCCGGCTACCAGCGCCGCTTCCAGCATTTCGCCGCTGATGCGCGTATCGCGCCCCACCAGCAGCGTGGGCCTATGGACATTGCTGCCCAGCACAAAAGCCCCTGCCTGGCCCAGCTTGAAGGCCAGATCGCAGCTTAGATCCGCGTTGGCGATTCCCCGGACACCGTCCGTACCGAATAGCCTTGCCATACGTTCCTCCTCAGGCCCAATAGATGGGACCGGCTTGTTCAAAGATGAGCACCTGCTTTAAAAAGGCAATGGCCTTTTGCAGCCCTTCCAGCGGGCTCATGAGGCTGTCCTCGTGCTCGATGGAGATTACATCGTCATACCCGGCCATGCGCAGGCTCGAGATGATATCCTTCCATACACCATCATCATGGCCATAGCCAACGGTGCGGAAAATCCAGCTCCTTTGGGATTCATCGCCGTAGTGCCGCACATCCAGTACGCCGTTGGCGGCTGTATTGTACGAATTGATCTTCGTATCCTTGGCGTGGAAGAAGTAAATGGCATCTCCCAGTGTGCGAATGGCCGCCACGGGATCGATCCCCTGCCAGAAAAGATGGCTGGGGTCCAGGTTCGCGCCCAGGATGGGGCCAACCGCTCTGCGGATGCGGAGCATCGTTTCCGGGTTGTACACGCAAAAGCCGGGATGCATTTCAAAAGCGATCTTTTCAATGCCGTGCTCCGCGGCCCAGGCGGCGGTTTTCTTCCAATAGGGAATCAGAACCTGGTTCCACTGGTAATCCAGTATGTTTTTGTAATCATCCGGCCAGGAGCAGGTGACCCAGTTGGGCGTTTTGTCATCCGGGCTGCCGCCGGGGCAGCCGCTGAAGGTGACAATGCGGGTGATGCCAAGCTTTTGGGCCAGCAGTACCGCGTTTTCAAAATCCTTTTGGAAGCTGCCGGCAATGGTTTTGTCCGGGTGAATGGGATTCCCGTGCACCGACAAGGCGGGCAGGGAAATATCGTATTTCTTCAGCGTCGCCGTAAAATCTTCCAGCTTTTTGGGGTCGCTGAGCAACTGCTCCGGATCGCAGTGGGCTTTTCCAGGATACCCGCCGCAGCCCATTTCCATCCAGCGGATGCCGCTTTCGGATAGATATCTGCACGCATCGTTAAGGGACCTGTCACTGAGCACGGGGCTGAAAACGGAAAGCTTCATGAAGCGCTACCTCCTGCCATGGATTAAGGAATATTGGGTTTCGCATAATGCCTAGTATACCTTGTTTTGGCAATTCCGGCAAGTCTGGCAGCAAAAACGGCCTGCCGGATTTAAGGCAGGCCGATTGCAGGTTTGTGATTCCGAATCAGATTCCCGGATTCATAAGCTGGAACTCAGGTGTGAAATACTCTTCCCACAGGCGGTCCGTCAAGGAAATGTGCCACTCCACGCCGATATCCGTGGTGTAATCGGTAATGGCTACGCGCACCTTTTCAATGCCGGTGTAATTGCCGGGATTTTCGTAGTAGAAGCCGATGGACTGGGTCACCCAGCCGGGGGCCAGCTCATCCAGATATTCGCCGTACACATAGGCGTGGCTGCTGCCCATGTACAGCAGGCTGTTGTTGATATCAAAGCCCTGGATGGTAAACTTGATGCCGGTGATATTCATGTTGCTCCAGTTTTTGAACTGGATGAAGGGCGTATACCCGCCTCCGTCCCTGGGGATCAGGCTCAGGGCAACCGCTTCCAGCGCTTTGTTGTAATCGCCTACGTGCACGACAGCTTCGTCGGTGAACTCACCTTCATCGGTGACCGCCGTAATCTGCGCGTCGCCCCAGGCGATGCCGGTGACGGTGGCCTTGATGCTGCTGCCTGATACCCTGGCGATATTGGGATCATTGGAGTACCAGCGCACTTTGCTGTTGGAGGCATCCAGGGGATCCAGCACGGCGGTGACCGTGCCCGTCTCGCCCAGGCCTACACGGAATTCATCCTTGTCCAGTGCTATGCCGTACAAAGGCTGAATGACATTAACCGTCGCCTTTGCTGTCTTCTTGCTGCCGTCCTGGCAGGCGACCGTAATGGTAGCCGTCCCGCGCTTATGGGCGGTAATCATGCCGTTTTGGTCCACAGTCGCCACTTTTGTGTTGCTGCTGCTCCATAAAACGGATTTATTGGTGGTGTAGTCAGGGGTGATGACATAGGTCAGCTGCGCTGTTTCCTGAACGAGGATGTTCAGCCGCGTCTCGCTTAATGCGATTTTTTGGGCGGGCTGCAAAACAGTAAATGTGGCGCTTGCCAATACGCTGGGGAAATCCTTGGCGGTGGCGGTGATGGTTACCTGGCCGGGATACAGCGGGGTAACCGTGCCGCTTTTATTGACAGTAGCGATGGCTTCGTCGCTGGAGGTCCAAATCAGCGTCTTGTCGCTGGTATTGCTGGGGGATACGGTAGCCGTAATCTTCTGGGTGGTGCCTACGCGCAGCTCGGCGGGCAGCGCCTTGAACGCGACCCCCAAAGGCTGCTGCAGTACATTAATGCTTTTGGAAACCTTTGCCCCGTTACCGTCCACGGCAGTAGCTGTTATGGTGGCTTTTCCCTTGGCAATGCCGGTGACGATGCCGCTGCCATCCACCGTGGCATATTTTGCGGCGCTGCTCTTGAAAGTGACGGCTTGTATGGAAGCATCCGCCGGCGTATAGCCCATCATAAGCGGCAGCGATTGCCCGACATAAAGCGTGGCGTTGCCCGCATCCATGGTCAGCTTTGCCACGGGCTGTATGACGGTCACATTGCAGACAGCCGTTATTTCGGGGTTGCTTACACTGGCTGTGGTAATTGTGCAGGTACCGGGCATGATCCCTTTGATATTGCCCTTTTTGTCCACCGTGGCGATGCTCTCATTGCTGGAAGCATAGGTGACACTCTTATCGCTGGCGTTCTGGGGAGTCACGGTGGGCTTGATGGCTGCCCGTTTGCCCACTGCCACCTGAATTTCCGCATTGTTCAGGGTGATCTGCGTCACAGGCCTGTTGACGATCACCGTGACGGTCGCCTTGAGCTTCTTTCCCTCCGCGGTGACACCGCTGGCGGTAATGGTGGCCTTGCCCTTGGCGATGGCTGTAACCACGCCCAGCGCGTCCACCGTGGCGGCTTTTACATTGCTGCTGGCATAGGTCAAGTAGGCCTTGCCGGAGCTTGCGGGCTCGATGGCCATGGGCAGGTCAAGCGTTTGGCCCTCAAATACCGGTTCGGTTTTATGAACGAAAGCGATTTTGACGGGAGCAGTCGGCATGATGCCCTGGACTATATCCACCGGGGCGGGATTGGATAAAACCGCAACAGGCTCGCTGCCGTACAGGGCTTCGAGTTGGATTCGATAGGAACTTCCGGGGACAAGCGAAAGGCCTCTTAATACGATGGCACCATCTGGGCCAAGCGGGAGCTGGACCGGCACCTTTTGCACGCCGGTGGCATGCCAAAGATCGGTCTCCTCCTGTGTCCCCTGCGCATACGGGACATAGAGGACAGAAAGGCTGCCAGGTTCCACCCCATCCTGTGTAAGGCCGGATGCTGTTAGCACGAAACCGTCCTCAAAACCTGATGCGGAGGAAATGGCAAGCCCGCCTTCGGCATTTGCCAACGCCGGGAGGCAGGATGATGCAAGAATAAAGAACATTGCCACGATGGCCGGCAGTCTTCGCTTCATGGGTGCAAACCTCCTTGTTGTTTGTCGGGCTGAGCGTTTCATTCACATCCATTACACAGGAACAAACGTACCATAAACAGGAATTCCTGCAATATCCCAAACTTTAACCATCCAATCAGCGGTTGACGGAACCCAGGATGCGGGTGATGGACGCGAGGCTTTTATTCAGTTCCTTCAAGTCGGTGACAGAAAGATTGTCCGCCCAGTGGTTAACCAGGTCCAGCATCGTAGTACGGATGGATATCAGCTTTTCTGAGCCTTCCGGGCGTATGACGATGTTCACGACACGGCGGTCCTGTGCGTCCCGCTGGCGTTCCACCAGGCTGGCTTCCGTCAATCTATCCACCAAAGGGGTGATGTTGGGTTTGGCAATGCCCAGCCGCCGGGATATCTCGCTGACGGACATGGAACCGTTGTCATTGAGCATGGCCAGGACCTGTACATGTGAAAGGGGGATATTGTACTCCCTTTGGATCACATCCATGTGCAGAAGGCGCTTGCGGAATATGGGCAGAGCGGCGAATAGATTCTGAGCGATGCTGTCGGTAAGTTCAACATTGGCAGTGTGTACTCTGGGCATAACTTGTCCTCCCCGATATGTCTTACGGATGCATTTGTATGGATACGATCGGCCGCATATATAAAATACGCGATAAACGGAAATAATTATATACCCTTTCATAACCGAAAGCAATGGGGGAGCCTGCGCGATTGGCTACTATATTAGAAAAAATTGGAGATTTTTTCAGAATCATGCGGTGAAAATGATTCTGTCAGGAAAATTGCAGGGAAAAGGCATCCATATGCGTTACATAAACAGCGGTACTGACATAGCCCTGTTTGCATCTTTCTTACAAATAGGGTAAAATGAAACGGAATATATGGAAAGCGGCGGTGAAACAGCAACGTGTTTGAAGATTTGCTTAACCAATTTGTTGCCAATCTGGTGGATGCGCTTGTATATGTGTTCATTGCCGGTGTGACCTTGACGGGCATTTTCAAATGCCTGCTCCCGGTGCTTAGAAACAAGCGCATGCTCAGCAGGGGCATTCACCGGCTGGAGTTGGGCAGCGGCGACAAGCAGCCGGCCTGGCAGGAAGAGCGCTTCTTGGGTAAGTCCCTGCAGCCGGCCTGGCAGCGGTTTTTGCTCAACGCCGAGCAGCTGGATGCCCGGGGGCTGCCCTGCAACGTGGAAGATTACATCAACGATGAAACCGTTGTTCATAACCCGGGCCACTCCCAGTTGGCGGAGCTGATTCCAAGCCTATTGACATCCTTAGGTATTCTGGGTACCTTCATCGGCCTGATGCGGGGCCTTTCCTCGCTGGATATGACGAACGCGGCCAAGATCATGGAGGGCATCCCCGCCCTGATCAACGGCATGTCCTATGCGTTCATTACCTCCATTGCGGGCATCACCTGTTCCCTCGCCTTCAATATGCTGCACCGCATCGCAATAGGTGGGGCATACAAGGCTATGGATGATTTCAGCGAAACATTCACGCTGCTGGCCATGCAGCGGCCGGTGGACAGCGATGTGCAACTGATCATACAGGGACAGGACAGGAACGTGCTGCTGCATCGGACAATGGACGAAATGGGCGGCAGGCTGGCCGGCAGTATGGAAATGGCCATCGGCCGGGCCATGCAGCCTGTGACCATGGCCATGGACAACTTTATCATGGGCGCGACCCAGGAACAGATCGAAGGCGTGCGGCAGATTGTAGGCGCTTTCATCGAACAGATGAACCAATCCCTGGGCGGCCACTTTTTAAAGCTTGGCCAGACCATCGCGGCCATTAACCAATCCCAAACGGTGTCCCAGGACCATCTGGAACGCTCCATGACTGCAGCGCAGTCCATCGTGCAGGAAGTCACGCGCCTGGCCCATGTGTCCCAGGAAGTAATGGAGCGGTTCGAGACGTATGTTTCCACCATGCAGAAGGCGCGTCAGGCGGATGCCGAGTTTTCCAAGAAGGCGGAAAGCCTGCTGGACAACATGCATAAGGCATCTGAGCACCAGGCGGCCTATCTCAACAAACTGCAGGAATATCAGGCCCTGCTTCAGGGAAGCTTGCAGGAGTATGTCTCTTGGAACGAGCGTATCTTGGGCGGCGTAAGCGAGCAGGCTAAAACCATCACGGACGGCATGCAAAAGGCCACGGACGAAATGCAGGAAGGCAGCCGCATGCTGTCGGGAAGCTATTCCTCCTTTGTGGAGAATATCTCCGAAGGCTTGGCCCGTGCACTGGGCATGTTTGATGAGAACATGCACAGCCTGATCCAAACTTTGAACAACACATTGGAGGATATCGGTGCTACTGTAAACAAAGTGCCCGAAAGCATGAAAAAGAGTTCGGACAGGTATGGCCAGCAGGTGGAACTGTACGTAAGCTCGCTATCCCAGCTTCAGCAGGCGGTGAGCGATATCGCACGCACCATGGAGAAGAAACCGGCGGAGAAGGGGCAGGCCGGCAAGGCTGAAGCGCCCGCGGCTTTGGCGGAGGGGGCTTGAGCATGACATCAACCCGTCTGCACAGGAGTTCCCGGGGGCCGGGCCGGCATGACAAAGGGGCTGCCTGGATCTCCTATTCCGACATGATGGCGTCCCTGATTCTGATGTTTGTGCTGGTGCTTTCCTATAGCATCTACCAATATTTCGTCATGCTGCAAACAAAGACCGCCGAGTTGGACGATAAGGTTGCTTTGCTGTCAAGCCAGCAGATTACACTGGACGAGCAAACGACTCAGCTTCTTTTGCAGCAGCAGACCCTTGACCAGCAGAAGGATGCCCTGGCTACGGCACAGACATCGCTATCAAACCAGCAACTGACGCTGGAGGAGCAGCAGAGGCTGTTAAATGCGGCCAATGCCGCGCTTGCCACGCGTGAGGAGGAACTGGCCGCGGCACAACTGAAGCTGGGGGATCAGCAGAACAAGCTGGACGCGGCCACCGTGCTTTTGAACAGCCAGCGGGATGCGCTGGAAGCCCAGCAAGTGAAAATCGACGATTTGATCGGCGTGCGCACCAAAATTATTCAGGATCTGAGTGCTACCTTGACCAGCGCAAATTTGAAGTCCACGGTGGACAGGAATACGGGCGACATCGTTTTGGACAGCGCCGTATTTTTCGATACCGGACAGAGCACCATCAAGGATAGCGGTAAAGCGCTTCTCAACCAGTTCATCCCCCTCTATTTGAGTGTTCTTCTCAGGCCGGAGTATGAGGACTATCTGGGCGAGATCGTCATTGAAGGGCATACGGATACCCAGGGGTCGGAGAAAAAGGAAGGCTACCTGATGAATCTGGAGCTTTCCCAGCAGCGGGCTCTTGCGGTTGCCAAGTACTGCCTACAAATGGATGGGCTAACCGATGAGCAGCGGGAGTATTTGAGAAAGATACTGACCGCCAAGGGCAAGAGTTACTCCGATCCCATATACAACGCGAACGGATCTGTCAATATGGATCAATCCCGCCGTGTGGAGTTCCAGTTCCGCTTGAGGGACGCGGAGATGATCAACGAAATGAACCGCATCCTGTCCGGGCAGTAGTGGAATACGATCCGGCATAACCGGCCTGTGCCTTGACCACGATCATAACGTCCGGCAAAAGGGAAGGCTGACATTGTGAAGTTTGTTGCATGGTTCCTGGTGATACTTCTGGTATTGGCGATTGCAGGCGTAGGGTATTTGTATTCCACCTCGGGTGTGGAGGTGGAATCCATCAGCGCCCAGGCATATGAGGCGCAAAATCAGCAGCCAACGTTTGACGATTTGAAGCGCCGGCTGGAAAACGGCTCTGTGGTTGGCACGGTGTTTCAAAACCAGCCGCTTGGCGCTTCAACTGATTACGCGTTTTTCACCTATACCGTCCGCCTTCGCAACAACAGCCTGATCGCTGCGGATATGGTGGAGGTCCAGGTTGTGCCAACAGACATGGACATCCTTCAAATGGGATCAGCTTCTGTTAGGACGCTGCCTCCCCGCTCCAAGGGGGAGTTTTCGGCGACGGTGCTGTCAAGAAGGGACAGCGGTTCTGCGCGGGAACTGATTATCACCTATTACATCTGGGGAAAGCCATTTGTCTTAAGGAAAACCTACGGCAATTAGCCGTTCTAAAAGAATCAAAAGTACAATATCCTAATAAAGGCGGGGCGTATCCCGCCTTTTTCTTTTGGGCAGCCGCACCAACACCCTCTTTAAACATACCATGGGGAGTGTAAAGCTCCCAGGCTGGGAGCAACATATAAGGAGGCGTGCCTATGTCGTTCTACAGCTATAAGAACGCAAACCCCAGCAGTTGTCCCGGCGCTATTTCCGGTAATGCGCTGGATGGTCTGCAGGAGAAAATCTGCGTCCAGGTGAAGCGCGTCTACGACAGCTGCCTGCAGCAAGAGCAGCTGGATGATGTAGAAGTGACCATCACCAGCTTTGCCCAGGTAGCCGGAAGCACCTGCGTAGTCAACCCCGCCTTCTGCCGGGAGAATCCCGACACCATTCCGGCGACGTCGCCGCCCGTAGCCCCCATCACCTTTGAGAGCTGCCGCTCCAATACGACGGTGGGAAAGATCCACAACCTCACCATTGACCGTCTGTGCGACCGCCCCTGCTTTGCCCGTGTCCGCGCCACCATCGAAGTGCCTATTGACATCCTGTTTGTGGACAGCCGCTGCATCGAGTACATCGGCAAAGGCGTTGTATGCGTGAACAAGGATGTGCTGCTCTCTCTGCCCGACGAATCCATCGTCCCGTTTGAGATTGAAGCCATGGTCAGCGCAATCTGCGTCTCAGGCACTTATTTGGGGAACAACGTGTTCGAGCTCACCATCTGCGTTACCATCGTTCTGAAGGTGCTGGCCAAGGTGGAGATCCTGATCCCCTCCTACGGCTTCTGCCCCATCCCGCCTTGCGAGGAATTCGCCGAAAATGTCTGCGACGAGTTCTTCAGCCTGCCGCTGTTCCCGCCCATGTCCCTGTGCAACGAGGGAGCCACCAATCCCTCCAACATCAATGTGCATGGCGGAATCTGCAACTGCCGCACCACACGGCAAGGCTAAACAAAACAATTGCCTCTGGGAGGGATGCCGCAAGGCATCCCTCCAGTCATATGTATGAATGTATTGGCGGGTATCCCTTAAGGGGTTGTACATATTATTCATTTATACCAAATGCGGCTTAACCAAAGGTTAATTGACGGTTTCAATTGCTTGTTTTATACTAGATCCAAATGAAACGAAAGGATGTGGAAGTATGAGCATTGTTTGCATCGGGCACGCAAAGCCATCTATACAGATTAGGAAGGGGAGGACAGCGGCTGGCTGATCCTCAAGGAAAGGAAAATCGTGATGGATAACACCGTAAAGAAGATTAAGTTTGATAAAGTTGTGCTCGATTGCCTCGACCCTCAAAAGCTTGCTGATTTCTATATAAAGCTCCTCGGCTGGCGCAAAGGGTATGACAAGGATGGCTTTGTCATCATTGGCTCCGAATCAAGCAATGTTGATATTGGGTTTCAAAGAAATCTTGATTATGTTCCGCCTGTATGGCCAGAAAAGAATGGCATGCAGCAGCAGATGCTGCACCTGGATTTTGCTGTAGATCCAGCCGATCAAAAGCATTGGGTGCAGCAAGCCGTTTCAATAGGAGCAATGGTAGCTGCCGAGCAGTATTCGGAGCATTGGACTGTTATGCTTGATCCCGAAGGGCATCCCTTTTGCATCGATGCCATGTAAAGCAGATATATTACTTTCAGAAATGCGGCGGGAACGCCGCTTTTACTATATGCAAGTAAATTATCAGTGTATCCATCCCTCATATCCATCCCGTCCTTCCGCCATATGGGTATGCAGGTAAGCGGGTCTCCTCTTTATTAAAAGGTACAGTCCAGAATTTGTAAGCCGAAAGTCTTGATTCCATGCGAAATTAAAACGAAAAAAGGTGTTGACAAGCGATATGCGGTGTGTTAAACTATCAACCGTCGCCGCAAGCGGCTCCGGACCTTGAAAACGATACAGAGTTGATAAGACTCAAGGAAAGAAGAAAGAAATCGACAGTCGATTCTAAGAATGAGTTATCACTTTGTCGAGGGAAACCGAGATAGAGGAAGATAGGATTAAACACAAGAGTTTGATCCTGGCTCAGGACGAACGCTGGCGGCGTGCCTAACACATGCAAGTCGAGCGGGGAACCCCTTCGGGGGTTTCTAGCGGCGGACGGGTGAG
>JAEZIN010000010.1 GCA_023436585.1 Bacillota bacterium
TCCGGCTTGTTCAATAGTCGCATTGCTGCGCTGCCGCTTGCACTGCTTCTTTTCGCAAGTCTCCTCCGCCTAGCCCAATGCCGCCACTGGCGGCGGCTAGGCTACGGAGCCTTTGGAAACCTTCGGACGCCATGTTCATGAATATTTATACTTGCGATTGGCACGGCAGCCTCCGGCCTTCCATAAAGAAACGGGAATATGCAATCCCTAAGCCTGAATCATCGCTGTGACCTTTTCCAGCAGTTTCACCGCTAGGGGAAGCATCTCCTCCACGGTAAGCTTGGGATCCTTCAAAAGCAGCGCCGGGGTCTTGGAGGCAGAAAGGATGAGCCGCTTGTCCGTTTGGGCCAGGGCCTCGATCAGCTTCAAAGGATCGGGCACATGCTTCTCTTCCAGTTTCAGGGTCAATGTAAAACCCTTGTGGGATACGTGGATGACGCCCAGCTTGCGGCACAGTGATTTTAAATGCGCAATGTCCAGCAGACTCACCACGGCCTCAGGCGCTTCGCCGAAGCGGTCCAGAAGCTCTTCCTCGATATCCTCCCGGCCGGCACGGTCCTCCAGCATCGAAATACGCTTGTAGATTTCCATCCGCTGGCGCTCGTCGGGCACATAATCCGCCGGCAGGAACGCGTTCACCTTCAGCTCGATGCGCGTCTCCATGTCAGCAAGCGATGCCTGGTCGCCACGAACTTCCCGGATGGTCTCCTCGATGAGCTTGCAGTACATATCATAGCCTACGGTGCTTAGGTGCCCGTGCTGCTCGGGGCCTAGGATATTACCCGAGCCGCGTATCTCCAGGTCGCGCATGGCGATGCGGAAGCCGGCGCCGAATTCGGTAAACTCCCGGATGGCTGCCAGGCGCTTTTGCGCCGTTTCGCTCACCATGCGGTCCGGGCGCACGGTGAAGTAGGCATAGGCCTGCCGGTTGCTTCGGCCTACCCGGCCGCGAAGCTGATAAAGCTGCGACAGGCCGAACCGGTCGGCATCGAACACGATCAATGTATTGGCTGTGGGGATATCCAGGCCGCTCTCGATGATGGTGGTGCAAAGCAGCACATCATACGTGCCGTCGTAAAAGTCCATCATCACATCTTCCAGGGCGTTTTCCTTCATCTGTCCGTGGGCGATGGCCACCCGCGCCTCCGGCACGAGCTGCTTCAATCTCGCGTAGAACTGCTCGATGGAGCGGACGCGGTTGTACAAAAAGTACACCTGCCCGCCGCGGGCCAGCTCCCGCAAGATAGCGTCCCGGATGAGCCCGTCGGCATACTCCAGCACATGGGTCTGCACCGGGAAACGCTCCTCCGGCGGCGTCTCCAAAAGACTCATGTCCCGGATGCCTACCATGGACATGTGCAGCGTCCTTGGGATGGGCGTTGCGGAAAGCGTCAATACATCCACGGTGGTTTTGATGTTCTTGATGATTTCCTTGTGGCCCACGCCGAAGCGCTGTTCCTCATCCACGATCAACAGCCCCAGGTCGCGGAAGACCACATCCTTGTTCAAAAGCCGGTGGGTGCCTACGACAATATCGACCTTCCCTTCCTTCAGGTTGGCCAGTATCTCCTTCTGCTCCTTGGGAGCACGGAAGCGGCTCATCACATCACAGTTGACGGGAAAGCCGGCAAACCGCTTGAGGATGGTGTTGTAATGCTGCTGGGCCAGGATGGTGGTGGGGGCTAAGAATGCCACCTGCTTGTTATCCATGACAGCCTTGAAGGCGGCCCGCAAAGCTACCTCCGTTTTGCCGTAACCCACGTCGCCGCAAAGCAGCCTGTCCATGTTGATGGGCGATTCCATGTCCCGCATGATGTCCTGTATGCTTTGCTGCTGGTCCGGCGTCAGCTCGTAGGGGAAGTTATCCTCAAACTGGCGCTGCCAGATGGTATCCTTGGCGAAGGGGTAACCCTTTTGCGCCTGGCGCTTGCCGTATAGCGCCAGCAGATCGAAGGCCATGGCCTTGATACCGGCTTTGACCTTTGCCTTCTGCCGCTGCCATTCGCCGCCGCCCAGCTTGTTCAGCTTCGGCGGCTGCCCCTGGGAGCCGATGAACCTTTGCACCCTGTCCAATTGGTCGGTGGGCACGTACAGCTTGTCGTTGCCTTGGTACTGGATGTACAGATAATCCCTGTAGGTGCCTTCGCTCTGAATCCGTATGGTGCCCTGATAGATGCCCACGCCATGGGTTTCATGCACCACATAGTCACCCGCGTTCAGGTCTGTGAAAGCGGCGATGCGCTCGCCGGTGTTGCGCCTGGTGCGCGCCTTGCGGTAGCCGGCGCCGAAGATATCGCTGTCGGAGATGACGGCCAGCTTCGCCTCCGGCCAAACAAAGCCCTTCGATAAAGTCAGCGGCAGGAGCAGCACTTCGCCGATGATAAGGTTGTTGTCCAGCGTTTCGGTAAACAAGCAGGGTACATCCATCTCCGCCAACGTCTTTTCCAGGCGCTTGCCGCGGGCCGTACCGCCTGTTAGCAGCGCGGTGCAATAGCCCTCCGCTTTCCATTTCAGGCAATCGTCGGCCAGGTCGCGGTGGTTGCTTTGATAGGTATGGGCATTCACACCTTCCATTTCCACCAGGAGGCTTGGTGAAAGTGAACCCATGCCCCGTAGGAAGTCCGACATGGTGACGGTTGTGCGGCCCTTCAAATGGGTCAATACATCGCCGTACTCAAACAAAAGCTCCGCCTGGCCGGGCACGGCTTCGCCGCGCTCCAGGGCAGTTTTGAAATCCTCCTGAAAGCTTAGCGTCCGGCCTTTGATACGGTCCTGAAACTGGTCCGGCTGGTCAATGAGAAGGATGGCATCCGGCAGCCAGGCCATCAGCGATACTGTTTCGGGGCACAGCACATGGACCCAGTTTTGCATCCTGCGGAAGGGGTAGCCGCTCTCCAGGCGGTCGGCATCGTCATGGCTCTGGGCAGTCAGCCTCTCCAGCGCTGAGCCTGGCTGGGCAGGCTCCGGCTTTGCGGCCGGCGCATGCTCCTCAAAAAAGGAGGGCAGGTCATCCTCATCATCCTCCGGCAGCGGGGGCAGTTCCTTATACAGCCTGGGTGCTTCTTCTTTTACATCAGCGCGCCGAGAAAGGCACGCGCGCATCCTGGCTGCCGCCTTTTGGAAGTCGATACCATCCACCAGTATCTCGGCGGCGGGCGGAAGCACGGCTTCCTTCAGCTTGAGCATGCTGCGTTGGGTGATGCAGTCGAACGTGCGGACGGAGTCTACCTCATCATCAAAAAATTCCATGCGAAGCGCGTTGGGCTCGCTGGGCGGATAGACATCCACAATGGCGCCGCGCAAGGCGCATTGTCCCTTGCCTTCCACCATATTGACCCGCTCGTAGCCGTTTTTCACGAGCTTTTCAATCAGCTTCTGGGGATCGAAGCGGTCGCCAGGCACTAAGCGTATGGTGGCGTCCCGGAATACTTTGGGGGCGATATGCCGGTTCATCAGCGCTTCGGCAGGGGCGCAAAGTACGGCCACCTCCCCCTGCAAAACGCGATGAAGTGTTTCCAGCCTTCGCCAGGCGCTTTCATGGCTGGATGCGCCGCGGCCAAACTCCAGCTCCTGGGCGGGTAGCGCGGCGCAGCGCCCATCCAGCAACTGGGAAACATCCTCCGCCGCACGGTTGGAGGCCAGTTCGTTATTCAAAACCAGCAGTACCTGCCGGCCGGTAGCGAAATGGAGGGCGGAGGCGATATATGCCCGCTGCCCTTCTGACAGGCCATACACGGATATGACCTGCTCCTTTTTTACGCCATCCAGCAGCTTTTGAAAAGAACCGCTCCCCTTGAGCACAGAAAACAATGCCTGCCGCATTTCAATTACTGCCTCTCGTACTTACTTTGAAAAATGATATTATCATTTTTTCGATTCCGACTTTTCGCCTATGCGTAAATTATGGATGAGAAGGGATTCGCATCTGCGGATGCGACCAAAGGGCTTTCCGATCGGTCCAGCCTGCTCAATAGTCGCATTACCTCGCTGCCGCTCGTACTGCTCCTTTTCGCTGGCCTCCTTCGCCCCTCCTATTTCCGCCACAGGCGGAGTCGGGGCTTCGGAGCCTTTGGAAACCTTCGGGAACTATCTCTTTAAATAATGTTGCCATCATACTGCATGCGTGACACCCCTCATCCACGAGAGCTTGTTTTTACGCCATGCATTCAGCGCTACTTCCCGTTAAACTTGCGCATGGCGGCCTCGACGCCTTCCTTCACAAAGCACAATGCCGCGTCGGCTGCCAGCAGGTAGGCGTCAAAGGCTAATTGCCGTTCTTCCTTGGAGGCATAGTGGGAGGTCACCCAGTCCGCCAGCTCCCAGCCTTCCGGCCTGTCGCCAATGCCTACCCGGATGCGGGGAAAGGCCTCACTCCCGATTTCACCCACGATGGAGCGCATGCCGTTGTGGGTACCTGGGCCGCCGG
This sequence comes from Bacillota bacterium, assembly GCA_023436585.1. GTDB lineage: Bacteria > Bacillota > Clostridia > Christensenellales > Aristaeellaceae > JAEWAH01. The sequence goes on from JAEZIN010000010.1 coordinate 4,427, forward strand.
AGGGCCGGACGCGCAGCTTGCCTGGGGGTAGGTCCACATCATCATAGATCACCAGCAGGTTTTCCGGCGGTACCTTGTACCAATGCATCAGCGCTTGCACGCTTAAGCCGCTGAGATTCATGTATGTCTGAGGCCTGCACAGCACGACGCGCTGGCCCTCATACGTTCCCTCGCCCACCAGGGCCTGGCATTTCCCCTTACTAATAGACAGGTTCAGCTTCTGGCTGATGACCTCCACCACATCAAAGCCCACGTTGTGGCGGGTATGCTCATACTTTGCGCCGGGATTCCCTAACCCCACAATCAGGAACATAAAAACAGTCCTCCAAAAACGCCTTTTCGAGAAAACAGCATATAGCGCCATTTTCTCGATATATGCGGTTGTCTTCCGTTGGATTAAAGCTTGCCGGATTCCTTGCGCTTCTGCACCCAGCCCTCTTTGACTGTCCCCTTGGACCGGGCCACGTACAGCGCCCCTTCCGGCACATCCTCGGTGACGGTGGAGCCGGCGGCCACATAGGCCTCCTTACCCACCTTCACGGGAGAAACAAGGTTTACGTTGCAACCTACAAAGGCATCATCCTCAACGGTGGTGCGGTGCTTGTGCTTGCCGTCGTAATTGGTGAACACCACACCGCAGCCCAGGTTGATGTTTTTGCCAAGGTCGCCGTCGCCCACGTAAGTCAGGTGTGATACCTTGGTGCCGTCGCCGATGCTGCTGTTCTTGATCTCCACAAAGTCGCCGATGCGGCACTTTTCGCCGATCACGCTGTCAGGCCTCAAATAGGCAAACGGCCCTACTGTCGTCCCTGCGCCCACCTTACAATGAAGGAGAACGCTGCTTTCCACCGTAACATCATCAGCCAAAACAGCGCCGCTCAGGCGGCAGTTGGGCAGCAGCATGCAACGGGAGCCGATTTTGCTCCCCTGCTGTAGATGGCAGCCGGGATAAATGACGGTATCCGGGCCAATCACCACATCCGCGTCGATATATGTGGATTCCGGGACCAGCAAGGTGACGCCACGGGACATGTGCCAGGCGTTGATGCGCTCCTGAAGGCAGGCAAAGGCATTGGAAAGGTCCAGCCTGGTACGGACAGAAATCAGTTCATCCCCGTCGGCGGCCACGGGCTCCACCTTTACACCCTGCTGGGAAATCTCCGACAGCGCGTCCAAAGGCGTGCATTCTCCGTCTTCCCAATCGGATAATACCTTTTGAAGCGTGCGGGCATCGAAACAGTAGGCAGTACCGCCCAGCCGAAGGCCTGGTTCCTGCTCCAGGTCCTCCCCCTGCCACTGCAGGAAAGAGGCCTTCACATTCCCCTCCACCGCCGCAAGCAAAAATTGAAGCGTCTCCGGCTGCAGGCAGGGCATATCGCACCTGACAACCAGCACCTTGCCCTTATCGACAGCGGATGCGGCCGCCATAAAGCTTACGGCATACTCTCTTTCGCAGGCATAGGTATCCTTCAGCGCTTGCGCATCCTGATGCTCCGGCACCAAAAGGCACGTGCCGGCCACCGTTTCCAGCGTCTTTAAAGCATGGGCGAATACGGGCTTTCCCAAAAGAGGATGGACGGGAATGGGTTTCGTGCCTTCCGGTTCACCCTGCACGGCCTCCGGCAAGAGTAAAAGCGGCAATATGTTTGACATGCAAACTCACCTCATTTTTATCCTACGCAATATGAGAAAACCTATTCACTTATTCATGCAGCCAATCGGCGGGACGTACCTTTGCCGTGATTTCCTCATCCGCCATCTCCTCCAGGATCATCAGCGAACGTTCCCCGCTGATGCGTTTCTTCTGAGGATTCGCGGTGGCCATCACAAAGGCCATGCCCACCACCGTGACATTGAACTCGTGCATCAGGTCCACCATGCCCTTGGCCGTGCCGCCGCCCTTTAGAAAGTCATCCACGATCAGCGCTCTTTGATTTTCCTTCACGGCGCGTCGGGACAGCGACATGGTCTCGATGCGGCCGGAGGAACCGGACACATAGTTGATGTTCACGGCGGAGCCTTCATACACCTTGCTGGACCGCCTGGCGATCACCAGCGGCACGCCAAGCGCCTCGGCCGTCATCAGCGCCACGGGGATGCCTTTTGTTTCCATGGTGAGCACAAAATCCGGCTCTTCCTCGTAATACTTGCCGGCCAGAATCATGCCCATCCGGCTCACGATGTCCGGCATGGAAAGAATATCCGAAAAATACAGAAAGCCGCCGGGCAGCACCCGCTCCTTGCAGCTAAGCAGATTGCAAAGCTCCTGAATGCTGTTTAATGCCTGCTCCCTGTCCACAATGGGGCGGTAGCGAACACCGCCGGCTGCGCCGGTAACGGTGTCCAATTCCCCCAGGCCGAACTCCTTTGCCACCGAGCGGAGGATGTCGATGTCCTCGCTCATGGTGGATTTGGCCGCACCGAACAAATCGCAAAAATGGGAAAGCGTAAATATTTTGTTGGGTGAAGCGGACAATATCTTCATCATGGCCGCCATCCGCTCGTTCCTTCGTATCCGATCCATGGGCCAACACTCCCGCACCGTGATTTCATGCACTTTCACGATTATATCACACGAAGGCGAATATTGCCAGCATTTTTTCGATCGATTGTTCGGGTTTTTTGGCATAAAAAAGGAGAAGGAAGCGACTCCTTCTCCCAAGCCTACTCATTCATACCCAAGGGTCTTCAAATCGTCCATTCGGTTACGCCAATCCGGCCTCACCTTCACCCACAGTTCCAGGTTCACATGCATGCCCAGCAGCTTTTCAATATCCATGCGGGCTTCCTGACCGATCCTTTGCAGCATCGAGCCGTGCTTGCCGATGATGATGCCCTTGTGGGCATCCCGCTCGCAGTAGATGGTGGCGTGTATCTCCATGAAGTTGTCGTTGAGCTTGTTCATGGCCATCATTTCGACGCCAACGCCGTGGGGCACTTCCTCTTTCAAGTGCAGCAGCGCTTTCTCCCTTATGAGCTCCCCGCAGATCAGCCGCTCCGGCTGGTCAGTCATCATATCCTCGGGAAAGTACTTCGGCCCTTCCGGCAGATAGCCCACCAGCACCTTCTTGAGCTCGCTCAATCCGTCCTCCGTTCTCGCGCTGATGGGTATGATGGCGTCATATCCGGCCTGGGAGAAGGAAGCGATCAACGCCAGCAGGTTTTCCTTGGGAATCAGGTCAATCTTGTTGAGCGCCAGCACCTTGGGCACCTTTTTCTCATGCAGGGATGTGACAACCTCCCTGTCCTTGGGGCCAACCGCTGTGGCATCCACCAAAACCAACAGCACATCCATGCCTTCCATGGCATCCCTGGCCGACTGAACCATGTATTCCCCCAGCTTGGTTCTTGGGGTATGGAGGCCGGGGGTATCCAGGAAAACGATCTGCCAGTCCTCCCTGGTCATTACGCCCATGATACGGTTGCGGGTGGTTTGGGGGCGGTTGGATACAATGGCCACCTTTTCCCCCACAAAGGCGTTCATCAGGGTGGACTTGCCCACATTCGGCCGGCCGACAATGGCTACAAAGCCCGAATGGAAACTTTTTTTGCTCTCCATTAATTGCTGTCTCCTTCTTGTTACTCCTTGGGAAGATCCTTGGGCCCGAAGCCATGAGGCAGAAGATCGCTCAGCTTAGCACTGGCCGATTTGCTATCATCCCAGGTCACCAGCACCCTTAAATCCGGCGCGAATTCGTTGATCACCTGGCGGCAGGCGCCGCAGGGCCAGGGCGCCGCGCCTTTCGCCGCGATAGCGATGGCAGCAAATTCAGACGCCCCTTCGCTTACCGCCTTGAATATGGCCGTACGTTCCGCACAGTTGGTCAGGCCGAAGGAGGCGTTCTCCACATTGCAGCCGGTAAATATGCGGCCGTCGGCACAGAGCACGCACGCGCCTACCTGAAACTTCGAATACGGCGCGTAGGAGCGCTCCATGGCATTGCGTGCCAGCGCCAGCAGCGTTTCGTCGGATACGGGTTTCCCATTTTCGTCTCTACCCATGTTCATCATACTTAAAGCCTTTTCCTCCATGGCGCGCATCGCCGCCTGGTCTTCCTTGGTCAAATGATCATAGCCCATCAAGTGGCATATGCCGTGCACCAGTAAATACGCCGCTTCCCGTTCCTCGCTGTGGCCGTATTCCGCGGCCTGGGCCTTTACATGATCCACGGAGAGGATCACATCACCCAGAAAGCACACGTTCAGTCCGCTGTCGTATTCCTTTTTGAGAAGCTTTTCCGACTGCCCGGCCGTTCTGCCCTGCCTGTAATTCACCGTGGGGAAAGAAAGAACATCCGTCGCGGCATCTATCTTTCTCGTCTCCCGGTTAATCGTACGGATTTCCTGATCGTTTGTCATCGTAATACCGATGCCGCAAGGGAGCGTGATCCCTTCGGCTAAAATCGCACAATCCGCCGCGGTCTGCATCAGGCTTACAAGATGGGCGGGCATGTTGGCGGTATGTATCGACCAAAATAAAGTCAAACCTATTCCTCCAAGTCTTCCTTCTTGGCTGGGATATTCCCTGTTTCCCCTATATCTGCCTGTGCCTGCAGGTCGGTATCGTCCCCGCTTTCAGGTAGAATTTCCGCCTCCCCTGCTGCTTCAATCACAGGCTGTACGGGCGGCTGTTCCGCTTCCGTCAGGCGGGCAGGCTCTGCCGGCTCTTTGTGCATCTCCACGGCAGGATACTCGATGCGTTCATGGAAAACGCCGATCAATACCGTGGTGAAGGCTTCGCAAATCTTGTCGATATCCCGAAGCGTCAAGGGTGAATCGCTGAGCTGCCCGTCTTCCAGCTTGCCCCGGACCAACTGCTCAATGAATTCCTCAATGCGCTGGGGCGTGGGGTCTGGCATGGAGCGAACGGCGGCCTCGATGGTATCGGCCAGCATAACGATCGCGCTTTCCTTCATGGTAGGCCGTGTTCCATCATAACGGAAGTCAGTGATATCCACCGAGTTCCCGCCGGCCTGCTGAAGCGCCTTGTGATAAAAGTACATGACCGGCGTATCGCCATGATGCTCCATGATAATTTTTTCAATTTCCATGGGCAGGCGGTATTTTTGCGCCATCATCAGCCCATCCCGGGCATGGGCGGTCACAATAGCGGAGGACACATAAGGGTCCGTATGGTCATGGGGATTGTCCCCCATTTGGTTTTCCTTGAAATACAGGGGCCGCTTGAGCTTGCCCACATCATGGAAATACGACCCGACGCGTGCCAGCAGCGGATTGGCACCGATGGCCTCCGCCGCGGCCTCCGACAGGTTGGCCACGATAATGGAATGATGGTAGGTGCCCGGCGCTTCCAGGAGTAGACGCCGCAAAAGGGGCTGATTGGGGTTGGCAAGCTCCATCAGCTTGCTGGGAGTAGCCAGATTGAAAACAATCTCAAAAAGCGGCTGGAAGCCCATGCACAGCAGCGCGCCGATCAGCGCTCCGCCCATGCTCCACAGCGCGTTCCCAAAAACGGCAATCAAATCGTTGTTGGTCATCAGGCCAACTGCAATCATCACCGCCATGTTGACAAGCGCGGCATAAATGCCGCATAAAAGCGCCTGGGCTCTATGGGATTTGCCCCGAAGCGCCATCACCGCCACGGTGCCGCCCACCACATTGCTTAGCAGCAGGTGGATCATGATCGCGCCATACTCGTTGTTGCCGCCGGCTGACAAGGCGCTGACGATCACCGACAGGGCAAGGTTCCCGGCAATACCCGCCAGCGGGCCCAATAGCCCGGTTAAAAGCAGGGCGCCAAGGACCACGGGCGAAAGATAGACGTTCACCTTCATAACCTTGACAACTATGATGCAAATCGCCAGCGTCAGATTCAAAATCAGCATGAATACGACCATTTTGCGATAATCATGCATCAGGGAATTGTTCATCAGCGCCAGCAGAACAAGCGTCAGCAATATGACCGCCACGATCAGCAGCGCCGCGCCAAGGTACATGGGCACATCGACGCTGTTATCGTCCAGCAGCCCCAGGGTGCGGAGCATCTCCAGCTGGTTGGCGCTCACGCGCTCGCCTGCCACCACGATATTCTGCCCCTGGTTGTACATCACGGGTTCCACAGCCTTGCGGGCGTTTTCCTGGGCAATGGCGGTGGATTCCTGATCGATGACCATATTGGGCTGTATGACCCTGCGCAGAACGGGCGAAATCACGTTCTGCAAAAGGCTTGTATCCGTTTTGAAGCCCACAATCTGCAATATGTTGGTGATGGATTCGTTGATTTGGCCTTCGCGCACGGTGGTGTTCATTGTATTTCTAACCGCGGCGGATACATCGTTGTAAGCCTGCTCCAGCTCATCGGCAGGCGTTTGAAGGAGGGTTGCCACCTGATAATCCGCCAGGGTGATGGTGGTCAGCATATCTCTGGCATAATCCAGTTCTCCCTGCGTGTAGCGGCGGGACGCCGGGCTTGCCCCTTCCTGTTCCTCAGGCGTGCCGGAAAGAAGCGTCTGGCCGTATTGCTGCACCCTGCGCAGCTCCTCAAAAACGCTTCGAAGATCATTCATCACCGTATCGGTGACGCCGTCCTTGGGATGATAGGAGGGTTCCACCTGCTTGGCGGCTTCCTCCCTGCGGCGGGCGGTAGTCGCCTCATCCACCACATCCTTGGAGGCGGTGATGGTCTTAAAAGCGATGGAGCCTACCTTCAGGTCATACCTTTCCGGCGCGATGGCTATGCCAAACAAGACCGCCAGTGCGGCCGCACCCAAAATGGCCACAAAAACGCACTTCGCCCGCTCCGTTTTGACCGCGGCCAAAACGCTCTTCAGGCTAATGCGCTCCTTGTCTTTCCGGCTGCCCTGCCGCTTGGCCATCATGGCTTACTTCTCCTTCCCCCGCTTTTCATATGTATCGTACGCCTGCACAATGGCTTGTACAAGGTCATGGCGCACCACATCGTGGTAGTCGAGCCTGACAATGCCTATGCCCGGCGTGTCATGCAGCACATCCAGCGCTTCGATGAGGCCGGAACGCTTGCCAAAGGGCAGGTCTGTCTGCGTGATGTCGCCCGTGACCACAACCCTTGAATTGAAACCCATGCGGGTCAAAAACATTTTCATCTGTTCGGAGGTGGTGTTTTGCGCCTCATCCAATATAATGAAAGAATCGCTGAGCGTGCGGCCGCGCATGTACGCCAGGGGGGCCACCTCCACCACGCCGCGCTCCACCAGCTTTTGATAGGAATCGACGCCCATCAGGTCGTACAGAGCGTCATACAGAGGGCGCAGGTAAGGGTCCACTTTTTGCGTAAGGTCGCCCGGCAGAAAGCCCAGCTTTTCTCCCGCCTCCACAGCCGGCCGCGTAAGCACGATGCGTTCAATGTCTTTATTCCGAAGCGCCACCACGGCCAGCGCCATGGCCAGGTATGTTTTCCCCGTGCCGGCGGGGCCGACGGCAAAGGTGAGCACATTCTCCCGCACCATGCGCACATATTCCCGCTGGCCCAGCGTTTTGCATTTGATTTGCTTGCCGCGGTGGGTGATGGCCACGACATCTTTCAATATCTCATCAATCATGTCCACCTTCCCGTCCCTGGCCAAGGCGATGGCGTAGCGGATGCGGGAGCGGTCCACGATCTCATGGCTGCGAAGCATGTCCAACAGCTTTATAATCACCATCTGGGCAAGCTCAGTTTGAGCCGGATCGCCCGTGATGCACAATTCCGTACCGCGCAAGGCAATGGAAACACCCGTTTCCGTTTCGATCAGCGCGATGTTTTGGTCGTTTGTGCCGAACAGCGACATATAATCATCCAGGGTTTCCACCGAAAGCTTAACCTGCCTGGTTGGGGGCAAAAAACGTTCCTCCATTCTATTGAAAGCGGGCGTCCGTCAAGGAACCGTGCCCGCCTCCCAAGGCTTGGGAAGCGCAATGTCCGCCAGGATTTCCGCAATGGCAGTGGCTTCCAGCATCCTTCCTTCTATCATACAATAATCTACCCATTTGTCAACTGGTTCATGACCGGCACCCAGTTTTTGCGAAAGTGCCCTGAGCGCTGCCAGGCCGGCTTCCGCCTTGACATCCGCCTCCTCCCTGGGCACGACGGACAATGCCACCTCCTCAAACGTTTCGCGGCGCAAATAAACCGGCCACCACGCTCCGCCGATAGGCCATACTTCCACCGTGCGGTCGGCCTGCAAAAACTCAGGCGTTTCCATTTCTCCCACCTGAAAATACGGCGTCTGCACCGCCTGGCTGACAGTGACGCGGCCTGTGGGCTCACTCTGCACTTCATCCAGAGGGATGCGCACCCTCACGCCTACCCAGCCCCTGGCCGTGGCGATCCCACGGGCTTTTACCGGAATCTTCTCCTCGCCGGTGCCCCGTTCCCAGCCGGAGATGAGAACTTGCCCCTGCTTTACCAGGTCGCCCGGCTTGCACATGGGCGTGCCGGCCAGGGGCAGCAGCGAAACAAGTATGCCGTCCCTTGCCGCCACCACATCGCCGGGACCGCCCTCCGTTTCCACGCCCGGCGGCGGCACGCCAAGCACGCAGCGGATGACCAGCGCCGTGCCCCGGTAGTATGCCTGCACCCAGGCCACCTTGGGCATGCGCCACTCCAGGGCGCTGACCATATTTGCAAGGGCAACATCCCTCTTCCACATGCCGGGATGGATGTCCTGCTCCTTTAAATACAGGCGGATCTCGCTTTCATACGGCCCCGCGTCCAGGATGTCAATACGCCAGATAAACTGCAGCGCCACAGCGGCCAGTGCAAGGCAAAGCACCAGACCCACCGCCGCCGCGACGCGCTTTTTCAGCCAGTTGCGCAGGGCAGACAGCCTTTTATGCCGAAGCCGCGTCAGCTTCCAGCCCCGCTGCTCCGCCAGCTCCGCAAGCTTTTTGTAGTCGGATTCTCCGCAAACACCCTCCACAGCCTTCAGCCCCGTACGATTCAAATCATGGAGCATGATGCTTTGCTCGCTGGCCAGGTTGAGAAGCCGCTCCAGGCTGAGGCCCTCCATACGGAAGGATACAAGAAAAAGCTGCTTTGCCGCATCGATCACGGCTTCTTCTCCTCCTTCCCGCGAGGCTCATAACCCACCGACGCAATATTGCCCGTTACCACCGCGTCCATAGGCCCGTAATGGGTAATCTGCATTTGCGAGCCTTCTATCGTCAATAGGCCGCAGGATGTTCGAAGCCGGATGGTTCCCTCCTCATAAGCCAGTATGCCCTGGTGCTGTTCCACAATCAGGCGCCGCCGTCCGTACCATATCAATTTGGGCCAGCCCATCAGCACATCCTCGGGAATGCCGCTCACATCCGCCGCCTTTTCCCGCCATTTCATGCGCCGTCCCTCCAAAATCGTACTTGCACGCATATGCTTCCATGCTTATAAAGCCTATGGTCAAAGCGATGAAATCATGCTTTCGGGAAAAAGGAGGTGCCATATTATCGCTGATCCCAGGGTAAAAGAATCCCTTGAAGTTTTACATTATTTGCGTATAATGTGAATCGAAGGCGTCCCCTTTGTGAAGGGGGACAGTAGTATGGAAGGCGGGTGTCCCAAATGAAGATTGCGGTCTTGGTTCTCTATGCCCTGATGATGGTGGCTGTCATTCTTTTCACCGCAAGAAAATCGATTTCCCTCCATGATTTCCTGCTTGGCGGCAGACGGGTCGGCCCATGGATGAGCGCTTTATCCTATGGGACCGCCTATTTTTCTGCCGTCATCATCATCGGCTACGCCGGCTCGGTAGGGTGGGACGCAGGTTTTTCCGCCGTATGGGCCGGCATCGGCAACGCTTTGATCGGCGGCCTGCTGGCCTGGTCGCTGCTGGCCCGGCCTGCCCGGCAGATGGCCGAGCGGCTGAACGTGGCCACCATGCCCAGCTTCTTTGAAAAGCGCTACCAGTCCAAAACGCTGAAGGTGCTGGCATCCCTCATCATTTTTGTGTTCCTGCTTCCCTATTCGGCTTCTGTGTACAAGGGACTTGGCCGCATGTTCCAGATGGCCATGGGCTTTGACTATACCTGGTGCGTGATCGGAATCGCGCTCTTAAGCTCCGTCTACCTTTTCCTGGGCGGCTATAAGGCTACCGCCATCACCGACTTCGTCCAGGGGATCATCATGCTGTTTGGTATCGGCGTAGTGGTTTTCTATATTCTAAAAGGCGCGGGCGGTGCCGGGGAAGGCCTTGCGCAGCTTGGGACGGAAGCCGTCGGCGGCGCGGGCTTCAATACCCTGTTCCCACCCAAGGGAAAAGAGATTTTTTTGCTGTCCAATGTGGTGCTCACCTCCCTTGGCGTGCTGGGCATGCCCCACATGATCCACAAGTTCTTTGCCATACGTGAGGCGGCCGCCATCCGCCGGGCAACGGTCATTTCCACCGTATTTTGCATCATCATCGCCGGCGGCGCATATTTCGCGGGCAGCTTTGGCCGTGTAGTGCTCAGCAGGATCACCAATGAGGCAGGCCAGACGCTTCACTCCCTGGTCAGCAATGGAACCATGGTGAAGGATGCCATCGTGCCGGCCATGCTGGTGGATCAAACGGTGGTGGGCATTCCCGACGCGCTGCTGGGGCTGATCGTTGTGCTGCTGCTGTCGGCCAGCATCTCCACGCTGACGGCGCTGGTGCTTTCTTCATCCTCCGTCCTTTCCATTGACCTGCTGGGTTCCTTTTTCCCAAAGATGAAGGCCAAGCATACCACCCTCACCATGCGCCTTTTGTGCGTTGTATTCATCGTCTTCTCCCTGGCAGTCAACTTCCTCATGCAGGGCACACCCATCGTCTCCCTCATGTCCCTTTCCTGGGGGACCATCGCGGGGGCCTTCCTGGCGCCTTTCCTGTACGGCCTCTTATGGAAGGGTGTTACCAAGGCAGGTGTGTATGCCGGCGTTGTGTGCGGCGTGCTGATCTCGCTTTTGCCGCCGCTTGTATCGGGCAATTTTGCCCTGTCGCCTATCAGCGGCGCTTCCGCCATGCTGGCGGGGCTGATCCTTGTGCCCCTGGTAAGCGTACTGACAAAAAAATGGGCCTATCCGGACAGCCATATCGCCCTGGTATTCGGCAAAAAAGAGCAGTCTGTCGCCGACGCTGCTGTTTCGGCAGACACCTGACATTCACCGTTTACAATAGACAGCATAAATCCAGCCGCAATGGCTGGATTCTTTCATTTCCTGATTATCGTGATACCATATACGGCCATTCGCCGCCGGGCAAACCCGCCCCTTGATCTGCGTCACTCTATCCTGCCCCCATCATACAATAAACTACAGGCATTATGAGGTTTGCCTGTAAAACCAAAAAAGGGTGTATGCCCATGAAGCAAAACGACTCTCTTTTAGGCGGCACGGCCTATTCCATGGCTCATGCAATCACCGAGGAAGCGGACCGGCTGCCCCCCGAATCCTCCGAGACCCTGTTCCCGCCCAGGGAAGCGCTGCGGCATGGCACGCTGTTTCCCGGCCTGTTCATACCATCCGGGGAGGCATCTACACTACCCAAGTCAGCCACCCTCACCCATGCCATCCCCTTTGCCGCCTGGGAAATGCGGCTTTACCTGAATACCCACCCCTGCGACAGAAAGGCCCTGGCTCTATATCACGGTTATTGTGAACGCTGCCCCGGCGGCTATGGATATCTGGCCTGTGCTCTGTACGGAGGACGAAAGGATTCCTGCCCCCTGTGCTGGAACTGGGTGGAGGGCCCCTGGCCTTGGGAAGTAACTCCTTCCACAGAGAAGGAGGCCTGAGTATGTGGATGTATCAGAAGCAACTGCCCTACCCAGTTCATGTAAAGAACCAAAACCTGCCGCTAGCCCGCATTATTCTTACCCAGTGCGGCGGTCCGGAAGGCGCCTGGCTGGCCGCCCTGAGCTATTTGAACCAGCGCCACAGCATGCCCAGAAAGGAAGCCAAGGCACTGCTTACCGACCTTGCCACGGAGGAGCTGGCCCATGGGGAAATGCTCAGCGCCCTTCTGTACCAGCTGACAGGCAGGCTCCCCGCGGATGAGCGGAGGGAGTTGGCCATTGAAGCCTGGCCGGCCAGCCTGGAGACGCCCTCCATCCCCGGTTCCGGTTTCCCCGACTGTGTGGATCCCGTTGCCTGCCTATACGCGGACCTGGCTTCGGAGCGCCAGTCCAGGCGCGCCTATGAGCGTGTTCTGCCTCACTGCGAAGATCCGGATGCAAGCGGCGTGCTGCGCTTTTTGCGCCAGCGCGAAATCGTGCATGAGCAGCGGCTGCTGGAAGCGCTGCAGCTTGTGCAGAATACGCCGGAAGATTAAAATCCTCTATATGAAAAAAACGGCGCACCGTAAACCGGAGCGCCGCTTTGCTTTAAGCTCAGTTCAGCCTGTCCTTGTAAATCTGCACGTTCGCCTGTTCCACCCACTGATCGACCTGGGTGTAGTATGCTTCGTCCTGCTTGGAGGACAAAAGGGCGGAGGAGATATCTTCTTTCACGCTGTCCAGCGCGACAGCCCCTTCGGGAATATCGGAAGCATACTGGATGATATGGATGCCGCTTACCCCGCGAACGGCCGTGCTTACATCCCCCACGCTCTTGAGCGCCATGGCGGCCTGGGTGAAAGCCGGATCGAAGGACGCAAAGTCCTTGCAAATGGCATAACCGTTTTCCTTTTGGGGGGAGTTCTTCATGCCGGGGTCCTCGCCGTATGTTTCCATCAGCGTATCAAAATCTTCTTTGGCGGCCAGCTTTTTCAGCACCTCGTCCACAGAGGGCTGAAGCGCGACATAGGCGCTTGCCAGGGCCCTGTTGTACTGCGACTGCAGGTCGGCCTTTTCCTGTTCCAAAGATGCTTTTTGGTCGGCAAGCCCTGTGCGCGTGGGATCGTCCTGCTTGACTTCCTCCCCCAAGGCGGCGATGGAAGAATCCACGGTGGAGATTTGAGTGGCCTTCTCGTTGATCTTTGTCTGCAGATCGGCAAGTGCCGTTCTCGTTTCCTCAGGGAACGCCCGCAGGATGTGCTTGACATAGCGGTAGCCGGCGGGGGCATAGTACACAGTAGAATTTCTGTTCACATCGGAGCCGTACGCGGAAGGATTGGTTTCATACGTCGTCTTGGCGTTGGCCACACGCGTATCGTACTCGGTTTTGATCTCCTCATCCGATACGGTGACACCGGAAACGGCGGAATCACGAAGCTTCTTCTGCGCCGCTGAGGCTTTTGCGCTTTCGTAATACAGGTCGAAAGTAGCGCCTGCTTCGGTCATTTTTTCAAGCACGGCTGCTTCCAGTTCTTCGCCTTCCAATTTGGTATCGGCAAAATAACTAGCCTTTACTCTCTCCTTGTCACTGTCCATGTTGGTTTGGGCAGTTTCGCGGATAGCCGCATCCTCTTCGGCGGTAAATGTATCAAAGCCCAGCTCATGAGCCTTTTGCTTCAGCACAAGCTGCTGAACAAAGCCGTTGATCGTTTGGTCCAACACGATAGAACGGACTTGCGGATCACTTGTATCGAGCGATAAACCCCTTGACATTTGATCGATAGCGGTATAATACAGTTCCTCTTCAAAAGTACTATTTACCCGTTCTTTGGTAACGGTTTCGTCCCCTACCTGAATGATGACAGTGGCATTGTCCACTACCATGTCTTTCTCCACCAAAGCACACCCGGTCATGAGAAGCGCCGCAGCCAGCATGAAGGCCAGTATCGCCTTTTTGCGCATGAAATTCTCTCCTATTCTATCTGCGAATACGAGTCGCTTTTGCTATTATACTAAAGTCCTAATAAAACGGCAAGCAACTGTTCGAGAAAATATTGTGAATTTTTTACTTTGAATGCTTATAAAGCAGCGCGGTGTATATACTTTTGCTTCAAATATCCGTCCAGGTTGCCAAATTCCGACACCTGTATGCTTTCGATTTTCAAGTTCCGCATGCTCGCCGCCAGGATGGCCGTGCCATGGGCCATGATATCGGCCCGCTGCGGCTGCAAGCCCGGCAGCGCCAAGCGCTGTTCCAGGCTCATATCCGCCAGCCGGTACAGCCATTCCTCCACATGGTTTTTCACAAGCGGGTACCCGTGCAGCTGAGTCTTTTCTGTCCAAGGGATGCCTTTGAGTATGCCGGCCAGGGCGGTGAACGTTCCGCCCACACCCACCCAATCGCCCGGCAGGCCGGCAGCCATCAGCGGCCCCAGCCCATCGTTCATGATTTTTACCGCGGCCTCCAATACCTGTGGCACATCGGCCCGGGACTGAATGGGATACAGCCTGAACAGCCGGACGGCCCCCATCTGAAGGCTTACGCCGCATTCGATGGACGGGCCGCAGCCAATGACATACTCGGTGGAGCCGCCGCCTATATCGATAACACCGGACCGTGAACCGAAGGTGGAACCCAAAAATGAAAGCGCCGCTTCGCTTTCCCCGGAACAGATTTCCAGCTCAAGCCCCGTTTCCTTCCTGATGAGGCTGCTGAACTCCTGTTGGTTTCCGGCATCGCGAACGGCACTGGTGGCAAACAAATGCACAATATCCGCATTCAATTTGATGGCCTTGTGCTGCATGGCGCGCACGGCGTGCAATGTAAGCACCATGCTCTCCTGGCTTAAGTTCCCGTCCTCCTTCAGCCCGCCAAACAGCCGCGTTCCTTCCCGGTCCCGAAGGACTTTAAGGAGGTCTCCTCCCTGCACATCGGCCACCAGCATGCGGACGGAATTGGAACCGATACCAATTACGGCTGCCCGCATACCCCCACCTCCTTTCTTGTGTGAAAATTAAGGCTTGTCCCCTTCCTCAACAACCTGAAGCTGAGGGGCTTCCTCCCCGCTTCCATACAGCGCTTCCGGGTTGGTGATGACAAAGCGGAGTTCGCCCGGCTTTAAATAGCCGTAGCGCGTTCTGGCCTCGTTTTCAATGTAAGCATCCGTATCGGCAATGCTGATTTCCGTTTCCAGCTTCAGCTTTTCATTTTGGACTTCGCCCAGCCGGATCCGCTCCCTGCTTTCCTGCTTGGACATGTTCTGTATGCTTGACTGTATGTGGTTATTGGTGGCAGCAAAGGCTATGCCGACAGCCGCAAGCACCACAAGCAAGGTCATATAACGGACGCGGCGCAGCTTCAACATGGCAAAGCACACTCCCAACGTAAAACGTTTCCTTAAGTATTCTCCGCATCTACGGGTGCTTCCTGCCTTCCTTTGCTGATTTTCTTCGTTCCTTCCTCTCCCTGGCCTTTGCCATGGCCTGCCTGGTTGGCGCCACAATTCGCTTTTTGATGAAAGCGGCCACGCCGGATATCAGCCGGCGCAATCCCAGCAGATAGACGATTCCGCCGCAGACAAGCCCAAGAAGGGCATACAGACGCAGCCCCTCCTGCCCTGTCAAGACCAGCGCCAGCGTCAGCGCCGTTCCGGCCAGAAGGAAGAAGGCCAAGTCTGTAACTACAGACCAGCCCTTTTTCCCTGTTCTGCGCAAGAACCCGAATCCGTCGTAGATCAGCCCCAGGGCAAGCCCGAGATACACCATGCCAAGGAAGACCCATGCCTGACTGTTTGTTTCAAAAAATGGCGCCATTTGGGTCACCTGAACATGCGGCCCAGCACGTTCCCACCCTTTCTTGATTTACCGCCCTCCTGATAGGTGATGGCATCAATGCGCCCGTCCATAATCAGGTTTCCGTCCTCCAGGGTGAACTTGGCGATGTGCAGGCTCTTGCCTGTGATCACCATTTCGCCGCCGGATGTATCCAGCACCACCTCTTCCTCATGAAAGCTTTTCACGTCGCTGACACCGCTCAAAACGGCATGGTTTCTGTTTTCCAGGGAGACACCATGGGGGCGACCGTCGGTCCCTTTTGTTTGCGCATGCTCTTTTTGCTGCTCCTTCATGTCCGACCCTCCTTCGGCAAGGCTCTTTCCCATATGTATGCGGTTCATCCCAAGGAAAGAAGCATACATGAACCGCCTTGCCAAATGCTTGCCGGGCGGACAAGTTCCGTATTGACGGATAGGCTTGTCCAGGGTATAATTTCGTAAACTCATTTTTAATTTATGGTTTACGGAGGATTCAATCATGCACCAGAAAACCAGGCACCTGGCATTATCCGCCGTTTGTGCTGCGCTGATGGCCGTAGGTGCCTATTTAAGGTTCCCGCTCCCCTTCCTGGCGGTGCAATTCACCACCCAGGTGTTTTTCCTGCTGGTTACAGGCCTGATCCTTCCCCCCGCCTACAGCGCAGGCGCACTGGCAGCCTACGTGCTGCTTGGGCTGATGGGCTTTCCTGTGTTTTCTCAGGGCGGCGGGCTGCAAACGGTGCTGACACCGAACTTCGGGTATCTGCTGGGCTTTGTGTTTTCCGCCTTTGTCACTTCCTTACTTCACAGGAAATGGAAGGGGAAACGCTTTTCTTTTCTGCTCCCGGCCGCAGCCGGCGTATTGGCCGTGTATGTGGTCGCGCTGCCGTATGTGGCGCTGCTGGCCTCCCTGTACCAATCAAAACCCGTGGCGTTTGACAAGCTGATGAGCGCTTATTTCCTGTCATTTTTACCGCTGGACCTTGTAAAGGCCGCCGGCGCAGCCGCCGTGGCCAGACAGGTCAACAGGGCCTTAAGGACGTAATTCCATTCCGTTTTAATAAAACGGCTCCCCCGCACAATCTGCAGGGGAGCCGTTTGCAACATTGTTCAACCAACTGTTCCGGGAATTTGCTGGTCTTGGGGAACAAGCTTGATCAGCAGCGGCAGCAGGCCGGGCTTGCTCAACAATTCCGTAAGCAGGGCGTTCAACTGGTTGGTATCAAGGCTCTCCAGCTTTTCGGCAGCAGCCATGTCCACAGCCTGGAATGTCCAGGGCGGCGTTGTCTTGAACTGGCCACTAAATGACCAGTCATTGGCGCCGCTTACAACACGGAGCTGTGCCTGCAATGAAGTGGATGCGTTGCGGGCCTTGGCGCTTAGGATTGTCGCGAATGCCGTGATTTGTACCGGCTCCGTCAATATATATTGCGCCTTGACCTCATCCGTCACCGGCTGGCTGAAATGGCTCCAATCAGGGGCAAGTCTTATATCCAGCGTATAGCTTTCGTTGCTCTTGCCATCCGCATCCGTAGAAAGCTTTATGACATACGATGCCTGATAGGTCACCGACAGTGCATTGCCGGCGTATTGCGGTGTATTGGCATCCACCTGCCAGTTGGGGATTTCCGGGGGGAGATACCGCACCATGCCGGAATAGGTCATGTGATCCGGCTGGGAAGCCGCAGCTTCAAGCACTGTGAACTGAAGGGTGCCTTCCCCGGTTGTAAGGGTGCAGTCCAGCAGTTCTCCTTCCACCAGCGTCTTGTTGGTGATAGATATCTGCTTCGTTTCACCCGCTTTCCCGTTCAGCGGGAGCGACAGGGATGTTTCCAGAACCTGCCCCATGGTGGTGACACGGCGCAGCATGGTGATGTCGCCCTGCAGGGGCAGGGCGTCCACCGCCGCAAAGTAGAAGGCCTGCAGTGCCGGGTTCAGGTACAGATTGGCCTGTTCGGGCGTCATCCTGGCCCATAAAAGCGGCAGAAGCGTTTTGTCGGAAAGCAGGTCTACCAGAAGCTGCTTCATTTCCGCCTTAAACGCGGCGGAGGGAATACGGAAGGAAGCTTTAATGACGGAAGCGCCGCCGGGGTCCTTCTCCATCAAAGGCGGCTCAGCAAAGCCCTGCATCCATAAATCAATCTTTGTAAAATACGGCGCGGCGGCCTGGGCAAGCTTTGCATCCTCCTCTTCACTGTTGGAAGAAAGTATGGCCAGCAGCGCAGATTGCCAGGGCGTTTGCCAGCCGGCGGTATCCCCGGCCGCAAGGCGGCTGAGCAGAGACTCCCAGCCCTTTTGCAGGCTGTACAGCTTGCCAGAGGCGAGCCCCAAATCCAGCGCCAGTGCGCCATCTTGATGATAGACCGCAAGGCCGGCAAGCTCCGATCCGGCATTCTTCAAAGACATCGATAGCTCGCTTTGTGTTTTCTGTTGAATGTACTGGGCATCCAGGGTCAGCCCTTCCAGACCCGTTACCCCGGAAACCGTAACGGTCCCCTTCAGCCCGGAACCGGCATCAAGCTGCCTTTGCAGCTTATAAAGCAGCTCGGATTCCGCGCCGGCCCCAATGATGAGCACAGGCAATACAGCCATCAGGATCGCGGCCACCAGCCCCAGCCAACGCTTTTTCACCGTTTACCCCTCCCCGGTCATTGACCTACCACATAAGCATCCTGGTATATTCTTGCCCAGTCCTCCTGGGAGATATTTCTTGAAATCAGCTTCAGGCAATCCTCGGGCAGCGCAAGAACCGATTTCCAAATGGATTCCGCCGCTTTTGCCAGTGCCTGTTCCCGCAGGGCGATTAAATCTGTCTCCCCAAGTCCGTCCAGGGAAATGCGCCGGCCTGATTCCTCCCAAGGGATATCTTCGGTTGCGCCGGCCAGCAGGGAAAACGTAACGTCGGTCACCACTTTTTTATTTCTGGACCAGAGGATGCGGGCATTCCCCTTGACGGAAAACGCATCGCCCACCTGATACGTAAGCAGGCTGGGCTTGATGGTGAGGATATGAGCCGTCTCCTCCGGGTCGGTATATGTTTGCTTGATTTCCCCTTCCAGGCGCTGGTTGTCCTCCGCAAGGAGGCAGTCCAACTGCCCGGACCATTGTGCTCTTTCCGGCTTTCCGCTTACCTTGTTCCTGACATCCAGGCTAAAGGAAAGGCGGTTCTTGGCTTTCAGGCTTTCCAAGGTCAGTTCGCCCGTTATAGTCAGGTTATCCGAGCCTTTATCGGCCGGGGCTTTCAGGCTGATTTCATGCAGGCACTTTTTTTCATCCGACTTAAACACCCAAAGGAAAGTGACTTCCCGCGGCGTGGTATTCTCAAAGCCCATGGTGGCCTTTATCCCAAGGCCCATGCTTTTCCCCTCGGCAGTCTGGTACAGGGTGATGACGGCGTCGCCGGTCAAGGTCATCGTATGAATCAGGGCAGCCGCTTCATGATAGTTCATCCGGCCAGCCAGCAAGGAGAGCCCTTCCCGCAGCATCTGCGCGCCGCCTTCTGGCACGGTATAGACAACGGCCTTTTTTGCCGTGCCAATGGAGGAAAGATGGTAGGAACCCGTCTTTTCCTCCTTGAAAGAGGAAAGCCCGCTCAGCACATCGGGAATCATATCCGCCAGTCCGTTGGGATCCAGTATGTCCGATGCCCAGAAGGGGATATCTTCGCTTTGCCCCAGAAGGATATCCATTGGCGAACCGGTCCCGCTTTCCAGCGTCACGCCGGGCAGGAGGGAGGTCTGGGCTTGCATTTGACCGTCCGACCTCGTCACAAAATCCACCGCAGGCATTTGACCGATTATGATCCGCGCAGCAGTCGTTTCTCCATTTGCGGTTTGCTGGTAGCCGACATGGACGCTGCACTCGGCCAGCAGGCAATTGATGGCTGCCACCGTATCATCCCCGTAAGGCGATAGCGCATGAATGGCGGCCGACAGGGTAATATCCGTCGCTTCCCCATTTTCCACCCTTTGAAGCCACTTATCCAGCATGGGATTCAGGGAGGGTCCGCCCTCCGCCGCGGCGGAGGCGGCCAGAATGCAGCCAATCCATAAAAAGACAATAAACCTTGCGGCATAACTGCCCAGAAGGCGCTTCATCATTTGAAATGCTCCTTTGGAGACTTCCTACTATGGAACGAAACTCCCATGGCAAACCTTGCATCAGTTGGACATTTCCTCCACGCTGCCGGCCAGATGCAGCCAATCCGCAAGGCAAGCCTCCAGCTCGGCCATGGTTTGAACGGCGTTTGCCCGGTGGCGAAGCCTGGACGCGCCGGGCAGGCCGCCGGCGTACCAGCCCACATGCTTGCGCATCTCCCGGATTGCTATGCTTTCCCCTTTCCAGGCGGCCATCATGCGGGCGTGGCGGATCACCGTCTCCACACGCTTTTGCACAGAGGGAAGATGGATCTCCTCCCCCCCAAAGAGCACTTTCGCCTGGGCGAATATCCACGGGTTGCCCATGGCGCCGCGGCCGATGAGCAGGCCGTCGCATGCTGTATGCGCAAGCATTCTCCCGGCATCCTGGGCGCTGAACACATCCCCATTGCCAAACACAGGGATATCAAGTGCTGCCTTCACCTGGGCAATCTTATCCCAGTCGGCTTTTCCGCCATACTGCTGGCTGCGGGTGCGGCCATGAACGATGACGGTTTTTACTTTGGCCTCCTGGGCGGCGCGGGCGATCTCCAGCACATTGACGGAGCTTTCGTCCCAGCCCAGGCGCAGCTTCACGGATACAGGCAGGGAAACGGCCTTTACCACTTCCTCCATGATCCTTGCAGCAAGCGCAGGCTCTTTCATCAGGGCGCTGCCTTCCCCGCTGCCGGCGATCTTCGGCGCGGGGCAGCCCATATTGATGTCGATGCCGCGGTACCGCCCGGACTGTTCCAACTGCCTGGCGGCCCAGGCCATCACCTCCGGCTCCTTGCCGAAAATCTGCGCATAGACGGGGCCTTCCAAGGGATGGGTTTCCAGCAATTGAGCGGTGGCCAGGTTGCCGGGCGGAGCGCACTTTAAGCCCATGGCGCTGACCATTTCCGTATAGGCGGCATCACAGCCCTGCTCAAAGCATAACAGGCGGAAGGGCCAGTCGCTGACCCCTGCCATGGGGGCCAGGCGAAGGTCGGGTGCGGGCATGTTATGCCTCCGGGGCCACGGGGAACTGGGCCATACGGCATACCGTTTCCCCATAGGGCGTCAAGGTGAGCTTCAATGCTTCCCCCTGTGTCTCCGGCTGGATGGGGGGCATTTGCGGCCTGTCGCCTTTGGCTGTCCAATCCGGTATCTTTCTAAACACGGCGGAGACAGCAAGCTTTTCTTCCCCCGGATGGCCGGTGACGGATGAGGTCATGGCCTGCCCCTGGTCCAGCGCAAGCTGCCACAACGGCTGCTCGCCATCCACGGACAGCGCCATCAAAAGCGGCCCGTATTCCACCGCCGCGCTTTGGTGGTGCCAACGGGTCAGCCTGGGCTGCATGGGCAGGGATATATGCACCTTGTCCCCATCCTGCCAGGTGCGGCTGATCACAAAGAAGCTGCCGGCTTCGGCACTGTCCGCTCCTTCGTCATTTATCTGCACGTGGGCTTCCTGTGCCCAGGCGGGAATGCGTAAATGAAGCGGGAAGGAAACTGGCTTTTTTGCCTGTACGGTTACGGTCACTTCCCCGTCCAGGGGATATTTGCCCTCCACCCGGATGGAAACAGCCGTGCTGTCAATCTTCCAACGCAGAAGGGAAGGCACGTAGCCCATCAGTGCCAGACCATCCTCCCTGGCGGCCATCCAAAGGCCGGCGGCATACCCCGTCATGCCCTTGAGCCAGGCATCCACCCAGGGGCCTACTTCCGCCACGGGCGGGTTCTCCATCATAAACGGACCATTCACCCGCTGGCTGGGCCGCACCCGGCCGTTCTTTTCCATAGCGGGCAGTATGTTCAGGGCGATCTTCTCCCAG
This sequence comes from Bacillota bacterium, assembly GCA_023436585.1. Taxonomy (GTDB): domain Bacteria; phylum Bacillota; class Clostridia; order Christensenellales; family Aristaeellaceae; genus JAEWAH01. The sequence continues at coordinate 25,895 of JAEZIN010000010.1, forward strand.
GCGTCGGCAAACCAGGCTCCGCCCTGGGATAATAGAAGCTGCTCCAGGGAGAACATGGCCTCGGCCACCGCCCGGCCATCCATGCCGCAGGAGGGGTCGCCGCCCATCAGAGAGGGCTCTGCGGCAAACAGGCCGTGGGCCGTGCCATGGTAGCGCATCACCTTTTCCAGGCCGATCTTTCCGGCTTCCTTTTCCTTGCTGCTGCCGGAAAAGCGGGAAAGGATCGCAGGTGTTTTCAGCCCACGGGCCAATGCAAGCCCGTCGGCCATAATCTGCTGCTTTTCATAGTAAGACCTGGTCTGCGCGTCGGGTGAAGCAAGCCCCTGCTTCATTTCCTCCGGCGGAATATGCTTCTGGAAGGGCCGCGTGACCGGGAAGGTATGGAAAAATCCCGTCCAGTCCAGCCCCAATGCCCGAAGCTTTTCCATCAGGTTCAAAAGAAAGGTTTTCCCTGTCCAATTGTACAGGCAAATGGCCGCATAGCCGAATTCCCCCGTAAGCGCGGCGCTGTTTAGGTCGGCGAACAGCTTATCCGCGTTGCGGAAAACATACTGCAGCCGCTTTAACAGATAGACCAGCACCTGCTTGTCCGCCGTGGCCGCGTACCAGGCGATGAGCCCGCGGATGAGTGATGCCTGGGCCGAAAGGTCAACCCCTGCTTCCGGGGAACCGTCTTCCCTTGCTGCTGCAAGGATGACATCCACCCGGCCCTTCACAAGCTCCGTCAGAGCGGCGTCCTCCGTGAGCAGTGCCAGCGAGGCATAGCCCAAAAGACGCTCATCCTCCCAGGCCATTTGTATGACCCAGCGGGCGGCCTCCTTAAGCCTTTTGAACAGCTCACCCTGGGGACGAACCGCCTTGAACGGCAGCGGAGCGAATGACGCGTCCGTCAGGGGTGCTTTTGCCAATATGGGTTTTTTAGGCATCTGTATCCTCCTGCCCGTATTTTAGGGCCATATCTTCTCTACAAAACCATTATACTTCATGAACCTTATACGTCAAGTTATTCCAGGCTTTCAACAGGCTTGTCTCATTAGGGATTTCGCCTCTGCGGAGGCGACCAGGGCTTTCCGGCCGCTCTGGACCTTCGGCGGCATCCTCTTGCATATTTAAATATACTGCTTTGGGCTTTCAAAGCCTGCCGTCCTCAAAAAGGTAAGCATCCCCTTTAAGCCGTCCCCGGTCCGTTTGTAAACGCCGGCGTCCGCCAGAACTTGACTGCACACATCCGCCACGGCCAGGCGCAGCGCCTGGCGGGCTTCCTCCTGAGATAATTTTGTTCCCGTTTTCGCGGCCAAAGCCGAAATCCACGGGTAATGCTTGTGGGAGGGATCATCCGCACCAGGCTCGCCAAGCAGTTTTTCGCCGGTGAGATGGCCCTCCAGCAGGGCAAGCTCCTCCTTAAGGCGGCCGGGGAGGATAAACAGCCCCATTACCTCGATAAGGCCGATGTTTTCCTTCTTGATGTGGTGCAGCGGCGCGTGGGGATGGAACAGCCCCAGGGGATGCTCCGCCGTCGTGCGGTTATTGCGCAGCACCAGCATCAGCCGGTAGTTGTCATCCGTTTTACGTAGGATGGGTGTGATCGTATTATGGTTCTCTGTTGTATGGGCCAGGATTTCCCGTTCGGGATCGCTGTATCCTCTCCAATCATCCAGCACGCGCATGGCCAGGTCAATAAGTGCTTCCCTATCCTTCCCTTCCAGCGAAAGCACGGACATGGGCCAGTCCACCACCGCCGCCTTCACACCCGGGATGGGCGAAGCCAAAGCGCAGATATCTCCGGCCTTGTCCATGGGGAAAATGTAGTTCCCGCCCTGAAAGTGGTCGTGGTTCAGTATGGAGCCGCCTACGATGGGCAGATCGGCATTGGAGCCTATGAAGTAATGCGGAAACTGGTCCACAAAGTCGAACAGACGCTGGAAGGAATCCCGGCCGATGACCATGGGCACATGCCGGCCGTTGAATATGATACAATGCTCCGGGTAGTACAGATACGGCGAATACTGAAAATACCAGTCATCCCCGTTAAGCTTAATTGGCACCACCCGATGGTTCTGCCTGGCGGGAAAGTTCAGCCGTCCGGCGTAGCCGGGATTCTCAATGCATAGCATGCACTTGGGATAGCCGGCTTGCGGCGCGCTTTTGAGCTTAGCAATCTCCCTGGGGTCCTTTTCCGGCTTGGAAAGGTTGATGGTGATCTCCAGTTCCCCGCAATCGGTTTGCGCGAAGTACCGGATATTCCTTTTGATTTGGTCCACCCGGATATAATCGCAGTCCCGGCAGAGCTGATAAAACCACTTCGTGGCGGCCTCCGGCCCCTGCGTTTCACGCAGCCTTTTAAATTCATGCCGAACGATGGCCGGGGCAGGCGTCACGCAGCCCATGACCCTTGTCCCGAAAAGCTCGCGCTCCGTTAACGTATCCTCAATAAGTCCCATGCCCACAACGGCGTTAAGCAGCTTGTCCAAATACACCGTCGCCGTTTCCGGCAGCGGATCGATGACTATTTCTTCGCCCGGCGCGTCAAGATGCGTTACGTCCAACAGCAGGTTCCGGGCATACGGAATATCCTCCCGCTCCACAAGCCCCCTGGTTTCCGAAAAAAAGAGCAGCTCCTCCACTGCCCTTTGCGCCGCCAACACATGCGTCATATTTGAACCCCGTTTCCGTTCACTTTCATTTGCCACCCTTGTCCGTTTGCATTATAATGGAGAAATCCGCCGGGTGTCAATGCGCGCCCGGAAAGAAGAAACGAATAAGGAGATTAAAATGGTACGCCATATCGTTCTGTTCTGGCTCAAGGACAAGTCACCGGCCAATGTGGAGGAAGCCGCACAAAAGCTGCGCTCCATGACTGGAAAAATCGAGGGATTGATATCTTTGGAAGTTGGTGTGGACAGCCTGCACAGCAACAGATCGTGCGACCTGTGCCTGACTACCGTGTTTGATTCCATGGAATCGATGGAACGCTACCGCACCCATCCCGTCCATCTGCCGGTGCAGGCGCATATGCATGCGGTGCGGGAAAGCTCGTACAGCGCGGATTATATTATCGTATAAGTGATTCCCGCACAAACACAAGCTTTACACCTCATCCGGTGCTTCGCACCGCCTTCCCCTCAAAGGGGAAGGCTTACCCAGCAATTCCCTGTACAGATGTTTTGAGGGCTTCCCGCAAATCGGAAAGCCCTCTTATCATTATGCCAATGTTTATGCGGATACGGCTCTCTCCTCCTGCTTCACCCTGGCTTCCGCTGCGCCGTTCACCTCATCCGCTTCCAGGTAGGAAGGGATTATTTCATGCAGGCAGGCGCGCATGTCGCCGCGGGTATCCAGGCAGATTTGAAGCCTGTCCAGCATTTGCTGCACCATTTCCCAGGAAAACTCCTCCGGCCTGGCAATAAATATCTTTTCCCGGTTGGTGCGCGTAATATTTTCATCGTCACACAGTAGTTCCTCGTACAGTTTTTCCCCCGGCCTAAGCCCGATGTAGCTTATTTCCACCGTTGGACCGGCGGGATCGGCGTACAACTGAATCATGCGTTCCGCCAGCTCCCGTATCTTCATGGGTTCTCCCATATCCAATACGAAAAGCTCCCCGCCCCTGGCCATGGATGCGGCCTGCAAAACAAGGCTGGCCGCCTCCGGGATGGTCATAAAATACCGGATGATGTCCGGGTGCGTCAGCGTCACGGGGCCGCCGGCCCGAATCTGCCGCTCAAACAGCGGCACCACGCTGCCGTGGGAGCCCAGCACATTGCCGAAGCGCACCGCTGTAAACTCCGTTTTGCCAAACCCCTGCAGCGACTCAATCACCATTTCAGCCGCGCGCTTGGTGGCCCCCATCACGTTGGTGGGGTTGACGGCCTTGTCGGTGGAGATCATTACAAACCGCCTGACACCATGGGCCATGGCGCACTGAGCCGTATGCAGCGTGCCAAACACGTTGTTCTTGACAGCCTGCTCCGGGCAATCCTCCATCAAAGGCACATGCTTGTGGGCAGCCGCGTGAATGACTATTTCCGGCTTTGCGGCACCAAACACCGCATCCAGCCTGCTCCTGTCCTGAATGGAGCCTACACACAGCTCCACCGTATTTTTCACAAGCGGGCCGAATATTTCCTGCAGTTCAAAATACAGATCGTACATATAGTTTTCACTGATATCATAGATCGTAAGCTTCTTTGGCGAAAACCGCATGATCTGCCTGCACAGCTCCGAGCCTATGGAACCGCCGCCGCCGGTGACCAAAACGGACTTGCCCTCAAAATACGCTTTGGCTTCCGTCATGTTCAAATGCTGCTCCGTCCGGCCCAGAAGGTCCGATATGTCCACATCCCGGACAGGGGACAAAACATCCCGGCCGCTGCTGACATCCCGCATCGCCGAGGCCATTTTGAGCCTGCACTTGGTAGCCAGGCAACGCTCGATCAGCGGCCGCATCTGCTCTTTGGGCTTGGAGATGGCAATGATGATTTCATTAATTTCAAACTGCTGCGCATATTTTTCCACGTTTTCCGTGCCCATGCAGACAGGCACACGGTTAATTTGCGTTCCCTTCTTGGAAGGGTCATCGTCCACCGCCAGAATAGCGCGGCTTAGCCCCAAGCGGCCGGATTGCAATTCCCTAATCACCGATGCCCCGGCCCAGCCGGCGCCGACTACCATAACCCGTGTCCCCTTGCGGCTTCCAAAAAAGGGCAAGCCAGTCCGCCCCCACTGGGCGGCCAGGCGCAGGCCCAAGCGGGACCCTCCTACCAGAATCAGAAGCAGAAGCCAATCGATCAGGTACACGGTACGCGGCATCAGAAACAGGTTGGGATCAGGCTGTATGGTATAGGAAACCAGCGAAAACAGATACGTCATGCCGGAGCCCATCAGAGTCCCCAGACCAATCTGCAAAAGCCCGTCCACGCTGGCATACTGCCAAAGGCTCTTGTAAAGGCGCACGGCGAAAAAGCTGCCGATGGTCAAACCGGTCATGATGGGGGCAATGTTCCAATACTTGTGGATATGGCTCATTGCCTCCTGCTGCATATCAAAGCGCAGCTGCAGCGCAAGGATCATGGACACATTGGTCAAAACCACGTCCAAAAGCACCAGCAGAAGCGTCTTGATGATGTTTCCGTGCTTTTCGCCAAATCTCTGCATGATTATAGCCATCCTGATTCGTTATCCTGTATGGTATTTCATTTTAACATATCACGGTCAAAAAATCCAGCTTTGGCCGGAAGGCGAAAAAAGGATTCCGGGCATGATACTGCGAATGTAAGTATGTTATCCCTTATGGAGGAGGTTTCTCCGGATGAAATGCCCCCATTGCGGACATTGGAATAAAGCTTCGCTTCCGCGCTGCTTCAAGTGCGGAGAGCCTTTGCCTGCCCAGGCGGACTATGAACGGAATCAGGGGCCGGGCTGGCAGCAGGAACTGAAGGATACCGCGCCCAAGGTCTACATCCGTGCGGATGAAGCGGGCGAAGCGGCGTCCCTTACCGATAAAAGAGAAGAACTGGCCAGGGAAATGGTGGATCTGAAAGCCCGCAAGCTAAGGGGCGAGAAGCAGCAGCGCCAGCTTCGGGAAGAAGCCAGCCGGCGCGGCATCGCACCGTCCAGCATGACGGTCCGTACGAACACCACAAGGGAAACCATCTTCCGCGTAAAGGATGACCCTGAGACTGCCCTGCGCCCCATGCCGCCCGAACTGGTGGAAGGCGGAGAGGTGGACGCCACGGCAAGGATGGCCTTTACCTCCAAGATCACAAGATCCGTGGCCCGTCCTAAGGAAGAGGACGAGGAGGGCTTTTTTCCCGGCACCCAGCCTACCAGCCAATGGGTCCCCCCTTCCGGTAAGGCTGCCGCTTCCCAACCCGTATATGACGGTTTCAATGATTCAGGCGCATATGAGCCTTTATGGGACACACAGGCCGGTAATTTGGGCCTCGCCCCTGCCTATACAAGCCGGCCCAGCGCAAAGCGCGGGCGCAGGCACCGGTTTTTGCGCGCCGTGCTGGTGATGATGCTGTCCCTGGTGGTGATCATGGCAGCGGCCGTGATTTTTTCCTCCTGGCAAAAAAAGCAAGCGGAAGAAAAGGAAAAGAACAGGCCCACCGTGGTTGCCTCCATCGTCGACGACCAGGCCGCCCATACCATCACCATACCCGGAAAGGACGGCACTCAAATCTACGTCAGGGAGCTTAGCAACACGTACGTCATCTCAGGCGGGGTTGCCGTGGTGGAAATACCGGACTATATCTGGTACAACGATTTTGAAGATTACCTGTCCGAAACCATGGATGTGACGCTAACCCCGTTTGTACGCACCGCCTCCGGCCAGCATCAGCCCATGGAATCCATCGCCTATCAGGTACAGGTTCCCCTTTCCCCTATCGAGCTGGTGGCACCGGACAGCACCTGGGTGGAAGTCAACACCGCCATGTATCCCATGAAGTTCCGCGTGCGGGAGGGCAGCACCGTCACCATCAACGGCAATGACTATTCCGACCTGGTGAACCAGGTGGCCGGCGATCTCACCTATAACGCCACAGTGCAGCCCATCGGTGAAAACAAGGTCACCATCAAGGTCCGCAGCCAATATTGCCGGGAAAACGTGGTAGAGGTCATACTGTACAGGGCTGTGCAGGATGTGCCCTTGGATTTGGTATCCGACCAGACGTACACCAGCTCCAAAAAGAGCCTGAAGATTACGGCCACCACCATACCCGGCGCCGAAATCAATGTACTGACGCCGCACACCGATTTGAACATCACCGATATCGCCACCGACGGAACCTTTTCCTTTTTCGCGGTGTTCAACCAGATCGGCAGCAACGAGGTCATCATTCAGGCTACGATTCCGGGCCGGCAGCCCTCTGTTCTGGATTTCCAGGTGTACTATGTGCCTCCGGCGGAAGAGTATACAAGAAAGGCCTGGGGCATCGACATCTCAAAACCGGAGCACATTACCAACTACGCCAACCTGCTGTCCAACAACGCGCAGATGGTGAAAAACGCGCAGATTTATCAGTGCATCGGCACAATCACGGAAATCATCAGCACCAAGCCGCAGCTTGCCATCCTGAACACAGGCACGGAGGAGAAGCCCCAAAAAGTCATGCTGGAGAACTCCACCAAAACCACCTGGGAACTTGGCAAGTCGTACAAGATATTCGCCGACGCCTTCGGGATGTATGATGACATGCCAAGGCTTGTGGCAAGGTATACGTATCTGCCCAAATAAAAACACGCCGCATCTTAAGTTCGATAAGAAAGTTGATATGTGGAAAGGAAATGAACGATCGTTCATTTCCTTTCCACATATAAGCTCCCGTCGGATTGCAATTCTGCATACAGTACATCCTTGACAGAACGTATGTTCTGCTGTTTAAGCATATCGGCCAGCCATTTTTCGTCAAGGTTGAACTCCTTCAAGTTCCTGGTCACGGTGCGCCCGTCTACAATGATTTCAGAAGGCAAGTAATCTGGGGCGGAAGAGGTTACGTTCATGTCCTCCTTTGTTACAAGCTGCTTTTGATGTTTTTTTAGTACGGTCAATTGTCCGTTTGTTTCCAATATGGCATATTCCACTTCGGTAACAGAAAACGTACTCAGTTCCCGGAGGAGCATGGTCAACTCCTCCATATTCAGCCGTGCTTTTCGCAAAGCATCCTTGAGAATCTTTCCTTTTTTGATAACAATGATTGGCTGGCCATCCAGCAATGTTCTGATTTTTCCGGGGACCATGCCAAGGTAGCTATCCAGTATCGCCAGCAGGCTCCAGAAAACCAACCCGATGATTTCATCCCAGAACGGTTCGCTTTCCCTGCTGATAATGCTTGCCGCAATGGAACCTATGGTAATACCGGTGATATAGTTGAAAAAGGTTAACTGACTTAGCTGCTTGCTCCCAATAAGCCTGGCGAGTATCAAAATGACCACAAACGTAGCGGCCGTCCTAAGCAAGGTAAATAAATGTTCAGCCATCATATCACTTCCTCAAGGGAATTATCTCCAATCCGTTCACGTCTATGTAAACATGCATCCTTCTTTCCAATTATTAGCTGTATGGAAATATCCGGCCGGTGCATCCTAAAGAAAAAAATAGAAGGAGAGCTAAAATGGGTGTTGTGACTCACACTACAGACAAATATCAAAAGTGCATCGACGCCTGCAACCGCTGCGCGCAGGCATGCCATGAATGTGTCGGGATGTGCCTGAACGAGCCGGATGTAAAGGCAAGAAAACAATGCATCAGCATGCTGATGGAATGTGCCTGCATCTGCAAGGAAGCAAGCGGATTCATGACAATGGACGCACATTTCTCCAAGGAGCTTTGCACGCTGTGCGCCACCATCTGCGACAAGTGCGCGCAGGACTGCCAGATGTTTTCGGATGACCATTGCGTAAAATGCGCAAACGAATGTAAGGCATGCGCCAATGAATGCAGGATGATGGCGCAAGGGAAGCCGGCCAGCACGGGTGGTTACCCGGCTTACGCTTAAAAATGGTGCAGAAAAAGGCATGCCATGATTTGGGCATGCCTTTTTTCTTACCTGCCAAAACAACACAAGGAGCCTAATCGCCCTAATACGATGCTTTTTCGTCCAAATCCCTGTGAGCAAACGGCATCTTTCCCGCCTGTACGTCCGACAGCGTCTGGCCGCTGCCAAACAGGAGATATTTATACGAGCACAGCCCCTCCAGCCCCATGGGGCCTCTGGCATGGATTTTTCCCGTGGCAATGCCCACCTCCGCGCCAAACCCGTAACAGAAACCGTCGGCAAAGCGGGTGGAGCAGTTGTGATATACCCCGGCGCTGTCCACAAGGGACATAAAGGATTTTACCGCCTGCATATCCTCCGCCACAATGGTATCCGTGTGGCCGGAGCCGTAACGGTTGATATGGCGGATGGCCTCCTCCACGGAATCCACTACTTTGATGGACAAAATATAGTCGAGATACTCCGTCTTCCAATCCTCTTCCGTGGCTGCTTCGCAGGCAATGATTGCCCGCGTCCTTTCACAGCCACGTAATTGAACATTCTTTTCCGCAAGCGCTTTTGATACAACAGGCAAAAAAGCTGCCGCGATGTCCTTGTGCACCAGCAGCGTTTCCGCCGCGTTGCACACGGCCACGTACTGCGTCTTGGAATCCACCGTCACCCTGACCGCCATGTCGATATCCGCAGATGCATCCACATACACGTGACAGATGCCGTCCGCGTGGCCCAGTACAGGGATGCGGCTGTTGTCCATGATATAGCGCACAAATTCATTACTGCCCCTGGGGATGATGAGGTCGATGCAGTCGTCCATTTTGAGCATGTCCCGCACTTCTTCCCGGGTGGTGAGCAGCGATGCCCAACCCTCCGGCATATGCGCTTCCCGGGCCGCCTCCGTAAGGGCATCCATCAGCGCGCGGTTTGTGTTCTCCGCCTCGCGCCCGCCCTTTAAAAGCACGGCATTCCCGCTTTTTAAACAAAGGGAGGCAATCTGCACGAGCGCGTCCGGCCGGCTTTCAAAGATCACGCCCACCACGCCAATGGGACAGGATACGCGGTACATCTTAAGCCCCGGCATCAGCTCCCTGGCCAGTTGCGTATGGCCCAGGGGGTCTGGCATATCTGCAAGTGCCAATAATCCCTTCTGAACCGCAAGCAGCTTTTTTTCGTCAAACAATAGACGCTTTTTCAGCGGCGATGCCAAGCCTTCCTGATCCGCTTTTTTAAGATCCTTTTCGTTGGCGGTGAATATCTCTTTGCCGCGGCGCGCAAGCGCATCCGCCATCCTTTTCAAAGCGTTGTTTCTATCGGCAATGGCCGACGCAGCAAGCGGTATCGCCGCTTCCCGGGCCATAAGCGCCATCGATCTTGTATCCTGCATGGAGCGCGCCTCCCCTAAACCGTTTGTACATAATCCATTATAATCAAAAAAGCGGCTCATTGCAATCTTGAAGCTTTTGTGGTATAATGCGTTGCTACCGGTAAGTACGAAGGAGGGGTTTGTATGCCGCGTGCAAAGGGCATCAAGCCCGTGGCGCAGAATAGGCGTGCCTATCACGATTATTTCGTGGAGGAAACCTACGAATGCGGCCTTTGTTTACAGGGTACCGAAGTGAAAAGCATCCGCCAGGGCCGGGTCAACCTCAAGGAAAGCTTCGCCATGGCGCGGGGCATGGAGATTTTTGTGGAAGGGATGCACATCAGCCCCTACGAGCAGGGCAGCATCTTCAACCACGATCCACTCCGGCCCAAGAAGCTGCTCATGCACAAGAGCGAGATCCGCAAGCTTGCCGGCCAGGTACAGCGCCAGGGGTATGCCCTTGTTCCCCTGCAGATATACCTGAAGGACGGGCGGATGAAACTGGAACTGGGACTATGCAAGGGCAAGCACACGCACGACAAGCGCGACGATGAGGCCGACCGGGATGCAAGGCGAGACATCCAGCGGGCCATGCTCAGCCACAGCCGGGGCGAATGACCGGCAGGAACATGGGGGTGTACTGGTTTCGACGGGGGTTGTCGAAGGTAGAATAAGCGAGCCGTGGACCCTGGCCACGTTAAAACGGGGAAAAACAATAACTGACAATAACAAACTCGCTTTCGCGGCTTAATGCCGCGACGTCGGCCTACATCTCCCGCGAGTGTAGATCCCGGCGTCATTATCGCGGGGCACGGGCCCGTTCAAGCTTTGTGACGAAGCCGGCATTGATGAAGCTACCGAAACCGTAAGCCCGCCTAAGGGCGTACGGCAGGGGGAATCCTAAAACTTAGGCTGC
>JAEZIN010000032.1 GCA_023436585.1 Bacillota bacterium
GAATATATCGGTATCGGCTCCATGCCGGATCGTTACCGCAACGAGGACTGGCTTATGCGGTTTGCGGAAGATTTCACTGCCCCGGCCCGGAAAATACGGGATGCCGGCAAACTGCTCATGTACCATAACCACAATTTCGAGTGGGAGCGGCTAAATGGCGGACGGACAATGATGGATGTGCTGCTGGCATCCATGCCTGCCGACATCATGGGTATCACACTGGATACCTATTGGGTGCAGGCGGCCGGTGCGGATGTATGCGATTTTATTGAAAAGGTATCCGGCCGTATCCCTTGCGTACATCTGAAAGACATGGCCGTGAAGGGATTCGAGCAGAGGATGGCCGCTGTCGGCGATGGCAACCTTGACTTTCTAAAAATACTGGCGCTGTTAAAAAGACTTGGCAAAACGAAGTACATGCTGGTGGAGCAGGACAACTGCTATGGCGAGAGCCCCTTTGCCTGCCTTAAGCGCAGCTATGAATATGTGAAAGGTCTTGGTTATTTATCATGAACAAGCTTAAGCTTGGCATTATCGGTATCGGCAATATCGGTTCATCCCATTGTGAGCGAATTTTGAACGGAGAAACGCCTGAAATCACGCTGTCGGCAGTAGCGGACAGGAGCGAAGCCCGCAGGAATTGGGCTAAAACCAATCTCCCCACGGAAACAGTCCTCTTTACGGAAGGCATTGATCTGATTCAAAGCGGCTGCTGCGACGCGGTGGTTATCGCTGTGCCTCATTACCAGCATCCGGAATTGGCCATATCGGCTTTCCAAAACGGCTTGCATGTGCTGTGTGAAAAACCCGCGGGCGTGTACACGCTTCAGGTTAGGGAAATGATGGCAGAGGCTGACAAGCATCCGCAGTTGACATTTGGCATGATGTTCAACCAACGAACCAACTGCCTGTACCGCAAGATGCATGAACTCATACAAAGCGGTGAGGTAGGCAGGCTCAAGCGTGTCTCCTGGCTTATTACCGACTGGTACAGAACACAGTTTTATTATGATTCCGGGGCATGGCGCGCCACCTGGGCCGGCGAGGGCGGAGGCGTTTTGCTGAACCAATGCCCCCACCAATTGGATCTTTTGCAGTGGCTCTGCGGTATGCCCGAAAAGGTGACGGCGTTCTTAAGCGAGGGAAAATGGCACGACATCGAAGTGGAAGACGATGTGACTTCTTATTTGGAGTACCCAAACGGTGCAACGGGCGTGTTTGTAACGACCACCGCCGACGCACCGGGAACCAACCGTTTGGAAATCACCGGGACCCGTGGCAAGCTGGTTTGCGAAAATAACGATCTGTCCTTCTATCAATTGGATGTGGACGAGCGTGAATGGTGCGCTACAGCCAGCGAAGGCTTTGCTAAGCCGCCCGTCAGGCAGGTCCCCTTGGTAATGGATGGGGATAACCCGCAGCATGCAGGCATTTTGAATGCATTCGCGTCTAATATTTTACACGGCACACCTCTTATTGCCGATGGCCGGGAGGGCATTAACGGGCTTATGCTCTCCAATGCCATGCATCTGTCGGGGTGGCTGCATGAAACTGTAACCCTTCCCTTGGATGAAGAGCGTTTTTTGCAGGAACTGAACAAGCGCCGCGCTTCCTCCCGCTTAAAGTCGGGCGAGAGCGTTTATGCAGACGTAAAAGGTACTTACGGCGTATGACAAGCATCTAATAAGGTGCTGTCGATAAAACCGCAGCAATCTGCGGTAGTGTGTTTGCTGTACGTCCCTGCTGAAAGGAGGAGCATATCATTTTCGGGGCGTCGGATGTTAAGGTAACTCAAATATGAGCCGAAAGAAAAGAAATAAGGAGCTAACTGATATGAAAAAACTGGTTTGCCTGCTTCTCTCGCTGGTAATGCTCATTACCGTTTCCTCCGCTTTCGCGGAAGGCTTTACTTACCCGATGGATGGCAGCACCACACTGACCTGGTTTGCTTCCGAAGGTTTCGGCGGGATTAACGATGCATATGCCAGCCCCGCTGAATCGCCCTTCCACAAAGGTCTGAGCGAAATGACCGGTGTCAACATCGAATGGTCGGTTCCCACCGCCGGCACCGCTGCCGGTGAGGCATTGAACCTGGTGCTGGCCAGCACAACGCTGCCGGACATCATTTTCGGCCAACTGATGACCGACGCGTCCCGCTATATTGAGGAGGGTGTGATTCTCGATCTGACGCCCTACATGGAGAAATGGGCGCCGAACTATTACGCGTTCCTCAAGAGCAATCCCGCCTATGACAAAGCGATGAAGACGGACGATGGCAAGTACTACGGCTTTGGCTTCTTCCGTGAGGCTGGCGGCTGGAACGACACATATGAAGGCCCGGTCATCCGTCAGGATTGGCTGGACGCATGCGGCCTGCAAGCGCCCAAGACCATCTCGGACTGGGACAACGTACTCAAAGTTTTCAAGGAAAAGTACAACGCCACCTTCTCTTTTGCCTGGGATCCCCGCTTCCGTGACAGCGGCATCGCCGGCGCTTTCGGCGCCCATGGCATGGCGGGCCAGGCCGGCAGCGGCTACCGCTACTATGTCGATGATAACGGCAAGGTGCAGTTCGACATGGCGCAGGAGAGCTGGCTGAATTACATGCTTAAGCTCAACGAGTGGTGGGCGGCTGGCCTGATTGACCAGGACGTGTTCGCCAACAAGGATACCGAGGCCAAGACCAAGGCGTTAAACGGCGTGATGGGTATTTCCTATACCTCCATGGGCCAGTTGTCCAACTGGCGCAAGGAAGCCGCACAGGCCGGCAACGGGGCCAACTGGGTGGGCCTGCAATACCCCACCGCGGATGACGGCTCTATCAGCATGGTGTTTGGCGGCCAGGGCATCGGCTCTGTCGTTTCCGTCATCTCCGGCGACTGCCCTGAAGAGAAGATCGAAGCTGCTATGCGTGTGCTTGACTATGCCTACTCCCCCGAGGGCAACCTTTACTGGAACTTTGGCAAGCAGGGCGTTTCCTGGGACTATGACAAGGACAACCAGCCCGCTTACCTGCCCCTGGTCACCGAGGATCCGGATGGGCTCAACGATGCCATTTCCAAGTTCGGCGGATCGACCTGGAGCGGCAGCTGCATCCAGGCCACTAAGCTGCTCTATATGAAGAATACCCCCGAATCCATTGCCGCCAACGACCTGTGGTACTATGCCAACCAGGAAATCGCCGGCAAGGGCAAGATGCCTGTTGGCGTCACCCTGACCGCGGAAGAAAGCGACGAATTGACCAACATCGAAGCTTCTTTGGGCACCTATGTGCCGGAAACGTCTGCAAAGTTCATCACCGGCGAACTCACAAAGGCTGACTGGGAGAACCATCTAAAGCAACTGAATGACATGGGCCTCCAGCGTGCCTTGGAAATCCGTCAGGCGGCGTATGACCGCTTCCTGGCCCGCTAATCTGCCAGGGTAGAATCCTGACGGCCCGTTGCAAAGGAACGGGGATCGCCTCGATCTGAGGCGATCCCCCATTTTGATACTGTTAACGGAAGGAACGGTATGTATGACAAAAGCTCCTGCATTCGCAGTATACCCGCCGCACAGGCGCGGGTTTTTGCAAAGGCTCGCTAGGGATTTCAGGCTGAACAAGTACAAGTACCTTTTGATCGTACCGGTGCTGATCATATTGGCGCTGTTTGCTTACAAGCCGATGTACGGCTTGATCATCGCCTTCAAAAATTTTCGGCCCAGGCTGGGGATTGATGGCAGCAAATGGGTCGGACTGAAGAATTTTGAAAATATCTTTGGGGACCTATACTTCGGGCGTCTTTTGCGCAACACGCTTTCCATCAGCCTTCTGAATATTCTGTTTGGCTTTCCGCTGCCGATCATGCTGGCACTTCTGCTCAATGAGGTGCGCAGCAACAGCTTTAAGCGTACGGTGCAGACCGTGACGTATATGCCTTATTTTGTTTCCATGGTCGTCAGCTGCGCGCTGGTGCGCGTATACTGCCAGTCCAGCGGCATCTTTTCCGACATCATTGTATCGCTTGGCGGGGAACGGCAAAACCTGCTTACCAATCCGCGATACTTTTATCCAATCTATATCATTTCCGACCTGTGGCAATTCGTCGGATGGAATTCGATCATTTATCTGGCCGCACTATCGAGTATCGATCAGGAGCAGTATGAAGCCGCCCGCATCGACGGCGCGGGACGCTTCAAACAGGTGTTGCACATCACCCTGCCAGGCTTGATGCCGACGATTACAGTATTGTTCATTTTGCGTATGGGCAGCGTGCTCAACGTGGGATTTGAAAAGGTACTGCTTTTATATTCCGAGGCGACCTATGAAGTGGCGGACGTCATATCCACCTACGTTTACAGGCGCGGTATCATAGACTTGGATTACAGCTACGCCACAGCCATGGGCTTGTTCAATTCCGTTGTCAATGTGGCTTTTTTACTAACGGCCAATATGCTCATCAAGAAGCATAGCGATTCCGCGCTGTTTTAAAGGAGGGGAGAACATGGCAAGGTACAGAAAAGCGCTTCGATACGATACCATTGGGGAAATGCTGTTCAGCTTGGGCAACGCCCTGTTCCTCATCCTGCTTTGCCTGGTCACGGCATATCCAGTCTACTATGTATTCTGTGCGTCCTTCAGTGACAATGTCAAGCTTCTGCAGAATCCCGGCTTTATGCTCCATCCCCTGGGCTGGAACACAGCCGCCTATCGCCTGGCTTTCACCCATCCTCTTCTGGCCAGCGGGTACAAGAATATCCTTTTCATTATGGCCGTATCTCTTCCCCTGAACATTTTTCTGACGTTGTTTTGCGGGTATTTTCTGGCCGGCCGGAACATCATGTTCAAAAAGCCGATCATGTTTATCATCATGTTCACGATGTTTTTCAACGGCGGCATGGTTCCGAATTATATGAACATCGAATCGCTGCTGCTGAAAAACACTCTTTGGGCATTGATCCTGCCTGGCGCCATCAGCATATACAATGCCATCATCTGCAAAACTGCCATCGAAGCAGTACCCGACAGTTTGGCGGAGTCAGCCTACATCGACGGCGCAAATGACCTGAGGGTGCTTTTTCAAATTGTGCTGCCGCTGATTATGCCGACCATCGCGGTGCTGCTCCTATATTATGGCGTCGCGCATTGGAACAGCTGGTTTCCCGCCTCCGTCTATATCACGGATAACAAAAACATGCCTATTCAAAACGTACTGCGCAGCGTTTTGATTGCCAACTCCAACATACTGAACGCCGCCGCATCCGAGGAAGACCGCATCAATGAGTTCGCAGAAACCATCAAATATGCCGCGATCGTCATTTCCACGGTGCCTGTTTTGCTAATCTATCCCTTTGTGCAAAAGTACTTTGTCAAGGGCGTGATGATCGGCGCAGTCAAAGGATGATACTTCTAGAACAAAAAACGGCGGGGCTTGAAGCGCCCGCCGTTCTTTTTTGATTCTATAATTATTCTGCCCGCATGGGTTCGCCTTTTTTCAGAAGCGGCCTCCACAGGAGCCGCTCCTCCCCCTTCAGCCTGCGCATGGCTTCGATAAAGAAATAGTCGCCGTAGTTCATGGCGATATGATGGCCCGGCGCATCATGGTAAGCCGATGTGCACATGGTCAGGATCGCCGGGGTATTCTGCGTCCAATCGGAACATTTTTCCTCCATTGCGCGAAGCATGCGGATGGCCGCGGTCCTATAGACTCCCGCCGCGGGATCATCTCCCAGGGCATCCGCCAGCTCCAATAATCCGCAGGCCGCAATGCCGCCGGCGCAATTATCCTTTAGGTCAGGCAGCAGGGGCTGCTTGAAATCCACCGGGGGGATATCATCCTTGGGCATATTTCGCAGGAAATAATCCGCCACCCCCCGGGCGGTATTCAGGAAGGATTCTTCGCCGGTGTACACATGGCTTAGCATAAAGCCGTACAACGCCCACGCCTGTCCCCGGGACCAGCTAGTTCCCGGCGCGTAGCCTTGGCCGGTGGGCGTATCCACCACATTACCCGTTTCGGGATCAAAACATACGATATGGTGGGTGGAGCCGTCTTCCCTGATAAAGCGACGCTGCACCGTATGCGCGTGATTTAACGCGATCAGCCTGTAGCGCGGGTCGCGGGTATACTCGCTGGCAAAATACAAAAGCGGAAGATTCATCATGGTATCGATGATGGCCCAGCCGGCCCGGTCGCCGTTCCAGGCGCGGATGAAGCCGTTGGGGTTGTACCTGCCCGCCAGCATATTGGCGCAGAAAAGAGTGCGGGTCAGGCTATCCTTGTCACCGTCGACAGCGTAGTGCACACCGCTGTTGATGAGCCACATGAAGCCTACGTCGTGATGCAGCGAAAGGACATCACGCAGCGCCTCGTCCATCAGCTTTTCGGCACGAACCGCTTCACTGTGATATAAGCCATCTCCCGTTTCCAAAAACATCTGCCACATTTCCGCCGGCCAGAAGCCGTTGGTCCACCAGGTGATGCCCGGGGTTGTCCATTTTCCGTCCTTCACGCTGTAGGGGATTCCGTTCAGTTCCTGCGCTTTTTCCACACCATAGCGCATCTTGTCATCCATTTTCCTCAGCACTTGTGATGCCCATTGGGTGGTTTGCTTATCTGCCGGGTACTGCCTCATCCAAAAACGTCCTTTCCATGGTGTATTATACATGTACCGGGTTTTTCCCGGTCAAACACCGAAAGCGGCTATTTCTTATCCCTTATTTCCCGTATATGGCAAACATGGCTTCTACCGTATCCTCCACCTGCGGGACGCCAATGGGTACATCCAACCCATTTTGCAGGGCATGATAGTATTCCCTGATGCAGGTCACATGCGCGGCGCCCCAGTAATCCTTTGTCACGGGCAGATTGGAAGCATATGCAAAGGCTTCCTCCCGCCCGTTGTTCCAGACTACCGACAGCGTATCCTTTTCCATGCGAACGGCGGCGTTTTCACAAACGATCTCCAGAAAAACGGGCGAGTTTGCGCAATAGGCGGTGGTGGCGTAAAAAAGGCCGGGGGCACCGCTGAAGGTCATGTAGGCTTCCACGGTGTCCTCCACATCAATGATGCCCTTTAAATGGTGATTGGAAAGCTTCGCTTCCACATTTTGTGGTCTGCCCAGCAAATGGATCATCAGGTCCAGGGTATGAATGGCCTGATTGATGAGCACGCCGCCGCCCTCTGTGCCTTGCTTGCCCCGCCATCCGCTGCCCTCATAGTATTCCCTGCCCCTTGACCAGGTAACAAAGGCGCGCGCGCCCAGCGGCCTTCCCAAGGAACCGTTGGCCAACAGTTCTCTTAGCTTTACTACGCTGCCATTGTATCTGTTCTGAAAGCAAATACCTACGCGCACCTTCCCTGCGGCCTCATGAAGCGCTGCCCACTGCTGCCGGTCGATGGCCGGCGGCTTTTCGCTGAATACATGGATGCCACGGGATGCCGCCAGCTGGGCCATGGGGACATGCAGATGATGCGGCGTGCACAGATGGACCACATCCACCTGCTCCCTGTCCAGCAGATGCTCCATGGAATCATACGTGTGAAGGCCATATTCCCGCGCCATAGACGCGGCGCGGTTTGAATCAATATCCGCGCAGGCAATAAGCTCTATATCCGGTAGCTGTGTCAGGGCATAAGCATGCACGGGCGCAACAGTCCCGCACCCGATAATCGCGGCGCGAAGCATAAAAAATCACAAACCTTTCCACTTCGCCGGCAGGAAAGTATTTCATATGAATATAGATAAATACCGGCCAGATGAAAATAGTATACGGCGGAAAAGACATAAAAGCCATTGCACGGCGCAATCCTTTCATTGCCTTGCGCACCATCGTTTATGCAGAGTGCAGCAAGCAGGCGGCCTGTGTATCAGGAAACAGAACACGCCTATTTCGTGCATATAAAAAAGCACAGGCGCATATTGCCAGGGACAATAAATTCGGATACAATATTTGTATATCAAAGCTTCGGCGGAAGGGAAGGTCCACATATGAAAAACACGATGTTTGAGGTAATTCTTCTCAAATAGGGCTTATCCGCCGGGCATTGCATGCTTCCATGGCGGTAAGCCTGAAAACATGGAGGCAGCTATTTGAATATCGTCAATCTGGGCATTCTGGCCCACGTGGATGCGGGCAAGACCACGGTCACAGAAGCGCTTTTGCATGCGGCGGGAGCGGTGAAAAGGCTTGGCCGGGTCGATCACGGAAATACAGTCACGGATTCCATGCGTTTGGAACGCGAGCGCGGGATAACGATACGTTCAGCCACGGTTTCCCTTCGGTACAAGGATGTAAAAATCAATATTCTGGACACGCCAGGCCATACGGACTTCATCGCGGAGGTGGAACGCTCCCTTGCGGTGCTGGACGCGGCAGTGCTTGTCGTATCCGCCCGGGAAGGTGTGCAAGCCCAGACCGCTGTGCTTTTTCGCGCACTGCAAAAGCTGAGTATCCCCACATTGTTCTTTGTCAACAAGCTGGATCGTTTGGGCGCCGACTTTGATCTGGTGCTTGCGCAAATCACTTCCCAGCTTACGGATTCTGTTTTACCGCGCCAGAAAATCAAAGGCAGCGGCAAGGATGTGGCCGTGGAAACGCTCCCGCTCCATTCCTGCGTCGGCGTTGTGGACCAGCTATTCCAGGCGGATGATGAAATCGCCACCCTGTACCTTTCCGGTGCGGAAATACTGCCGCATCAGTTGGAGGAAGCTTACCTGAGAGCTATCGCCGGTTGTGCCCTGCATCCCGTATACGCCGGCGTGGCGCTACATGAGACCGGCATCCCGGAGCTTCTGGAGGCCATCCAATCAGACCTGCCCAGGGCCGCAGCAGACAACAGCGCTCTCAGCGCCCTTGTATACAAGCTGGAATATCATGAACGCTTCGGGCGCGTCTGCTACGCGCGCATGTACGGTGGCGCAGTCATCATGCGCAAATTTGTATCCGTATACGGAACGGACGTATCCTTCCGCATCACGCAGCTTTTCTCTCCGGACATGGGCGAACTGAAACCGGTAGATTATGTGGCATGCGGAGACATCGCCGTACTGCTTGGCAACGATTCCCTGCGCGTGGGCAGCGTGCTGGGTGATAACCTTCTACCCATAAAGCAGACGAGTATTGCCGAACCGCTTTTGCTGACACGGATCTGCGCCGACGACTCCGTCCCCCGCCCCAGGCTGTTGGAAGCGCTGCATCAGCTTTGCATGGAGGACCCGCTTTTGGACCTTGCGAAGAACGATAAAACCGGCGCCTTGGAGCTGCGGGTTTTTGGCCAGGTACAGATGGAGATCATCCAGGCCCTGGCCCGGGAACGGTACGGCATCCAACTAACGCTGGAGGAGCCGCAGACCATATTCCGCGAACGTCCGGCGCATGCGGGCACAGCTTCCGTACAACGGGGGGAAACACCTTTTTGCGCCGGTATGGGTATCACCATGGAACCGCTTGGGCAGGGCGAAGGCATCCAATACGAAACGAGGGTGAACTACGGCTATCTGTATACCTCTTTTCAGAACGCGGCCAGGGAAGGGCTGCTGAACGCACTGAAATACGGGCTGTACGGCTGGGAAGTAACCGACGTAAAGGTCATACTGCAATGGGCCAACTACGATTCCGTCACAAGCACACCGGCCGACTTCAGGAACATTGCACCTGTCGCCGTTATCCGGGCACTACATGACGCCGGGACCGAGCTATTGGAGCCGGTGCTTTCCTATGCCCTCACCGTGCCTGCGGACATGGCGGGGCGCGCGACCTACGACCTGAACATGATGCACGCCACCCTTAATCACATGGAAGCGCCGGGAAACGAAATCACCTATTCGGGGCAGGTTTCCCTGGAAGCATCGAAGCATTACGCCCAAACGGTGGCGGCTTATACCAAAGGCACGGGAATTTTCACCGTGCGGTTATGCGGGTATGCGCTGTACACAGGCAATAAGGAAGCAGTTGCAAACAAGGGCCGGGAGATGCCCAGCGAGGAAAAATATCTGTTTCAAAAGGCGGGCAGGATGATATGACTGATATCCCTGCCTGATACATGAAAACACTTGGCGGAAATACAGCCCGGTCCCCCTTCATACACTGCAGCAAAACTGTGCGGAAGGGGGACCGGGTAACATGACCCTATGGGAAAGAATATTGACGGGCTTGGGATACGCCGCCATAGCTGTTTGGATCGCGGCAGCCATCCTTGGGGAGCTTGGACTTTGTGACCTGCACTATGTAAATATCGTTGCGGCTGTAGCACAGCCTCAGCCGGATGACTGCGAGGTACGCAGCCGGCTTTTGATGGAGGCTATGGACTTCGTAGGTGTCTGCCGCCCCGAAGACGCGGCGCTTGTTTGGGCGGAAGGGCTGAAAACAAGAAGCGCCGCCTTGCAGTATGCTGTGATGAGCAAGTCTCTCAAGCAGGAATATGCGCTGCAGCTTCGGGAAACCGCCCCCAATTGGGTGACGGGGATTTCCAGCCCGTTTGTTTCCAGCTACCAAATTATCATGAACGATGAACTCAACAGCACGCAAAAGAGAATTACGCTGGAATTCTTCCTGGCGACATCCACCGGCCCGGCCGGGTCAGCCAAGGCGGAGCTGGATATCGCCAAGGATGGATGCTTCTTTCGAATTGTACATATCGAGGCGGATGAAGCTTTATTCCCCTACACCAGATTCAGGCCTGCCTAACGGTGTAAAGCGTTTCAATCGTTTCAATCATACCGCTGTGTTCGGGGCATGATAGATGCCATCAAGGGAGGTATCCTCATGAATCGGATAAAGTCGCTTGCCTACAGGCTGGTTTTCTTTTCACTGGCATTGGTGGTCGTATACGAAATCAGCATGAAAAATACCCACCGAAGCACAGCTTAAGGTTTTGACTGAGCAGCGCTTTTCGCAATGGCGACCACGCAGGGGTCGAAGCCAAAGCGCCCCATGCGGTTGCCGTACAGCGTCATGCCGCCGCCATCACAGGAAAACCGGACCATATGCTTCCCCGGCGTCAGCAATTCTGCGGGAACCGGCAGTTCAAACCGCTCCCCGTAACCGAACCGGCCAAGGTTCATATAATTGAACGGCTCGCCGCCCAGGGCGGAGTTGGTGAACAGCGCCCGCTCATCCGACGGGTCGT
Organism: Bacillota bacterium; assembly: GCA_023436585.1. Taxonomy (GTDB): domain Bacteria; phylum Bacillota; class Clostridia; order Christensenellales; family Aristaeellaceae; genus JAEWAH01. Next base: position 11,113 of record JAEZIN010000032.1, read on the forward strand.
CGGCAGGGGCTGCATGTCCAATGGCATACCCGTCAAAAAAGACATCGATACGCGAACCGTGGCGGATCTCATCAGTGACCTTTACGGCATTTACACCCTCATGGGAGCCTGCCTCAAACATCAAACACACTGCTTGCTTTTCGGATTTTTCTATGAACACCTCATATTCCGCTTCTCCCTGACCGCATCCCCACAAAAGGGAACGGCCTTCGCTTGCGTATGCCTCCGAAAAGCCGGTAAAGTCCTTGATGGAATACGCAGCAGGAGAGAAGGAGCCGAGCACCTTGTCCTTTTCATGCTCCGATGTCCCCATCACTTCCAGCTGGATGTAGTTCCGGCAAATCTCGATGCCATCCTGCTCCACCCAGGCAAACAGGTACGCGCCTTTGATATGCGCAGGCACTGTCAAGTGAATGGCTTGCTGCTTTTCCACTTGGAAAGGCGCAAAGCCGATGGCCCATTTCCCCTTTTCAAGATCAGAAATGTACCTGCCCAGGCTGTCTATGCCGGTCAGTGACCAGTGAAGCACGGGGCTATAAAATTCTTTCCACGAAAAATGGGCGGTATAGACATCGCAGGCAAATGCTTGCCCCGCCCCCACCTGCTGGAGGCGGTTGTGGTCCAGCACCACCATGTCCATGTTGTTGACCATGTCATACCCCATGGGCTGCATGTGACGGTCCACATAGCCGTAATCCCGTTCGTACCGTTCTGCGGTCATGGGGGCGGAATCCTCCGTCTCGTAGGAGGCGATGTTCATGCGCAGGTAGCCGGCAATCTTTTCAAACATGCGCAGCTGCATATCGATACCGTTGATGTGCAGGAATTCGCTGATGAGGATGGGCTTTCCCGACTGCAAAGCGCTGCCCACGTTTCCCGGCCCGTGAACTGCATTGATGTAGTTGTGCGCGGAGCCGGGATAGCAGGCGTCCAGCAGCTTTTTCCAAACCTGCTTCGCCTTGTCATATTCGGCGGGATAATGGTGAAAATCATTGATTTCGCAGACGTTTGTTTTTCCAAAACCTGAGTTGTCGCACACCAGCACATGGGGCCAGCGTTCCTTGGCGATTTGAGCAGCTTCCTCCATAAACCTGGCACGCAGTTCGTTCTTCCATGGCGTTGAACCATGACCGCCCTCTATGCCCCAGGATTCGTTAATGGTGGACACCATGACGATGCTGGGGTGGTTGTGCAGCCTTGTTAGCATGCCGTCAAGCTCCCGGTGATAGGCCGTGCGCCAGTTGGGGTCCTCCGGCGTGGCGTAAAAATTGCTGGGGTGCTCCGTCCAGACCAGCAAGCCCTGTTTGTCGCACTCGTGGTACCACAGCGGCTCGTTTTCCTTGATATGCACGCGGGAAAGGTTGTAACCGTAAGCCATGGTGCGGTCGATGTCATAGGCGATGCTGCCGCGAAGGCCCGGTTCCCCTTCCGCAAGCAGGGAACGGTAGGTGTAGATGCCAAAGCCGTTGTAGCACTGGTCCAGGATGCCGATCACATAAAAAGGCTTGTTGTTGAGATACACATACTGGTACTGATTGAGCGTATTAGAAGTTTCCGCTGGGGAATGTCCGGGCAGCCACCGTGTTTCCACACTACGAAGTCCCGCGTAGGTCCTGACCGTATCTACAACTGCATTGCCACTTAACAGCTTTGCCGTAATGGTATACAGCTTCCCTTCCCGGTACTGCCAGAGGACGGGCCGGGCAACATCCACATTCCCCTGCGCACCGTCTGTTCCCATTTGAATCATTACAGAGGCAGCCGCCTGGCCGTCGGGGCCGGTGAATGCCAGATCCAGCGTAAGGCCGGCTATGTTCTTCCCTTCCACTTCCCAATCAAAGGAGGCGCTTAAGATGCGTTCGCCCTCAAAAACGAGCTTGGGCCGCACATGTAAGCGGGTGAGATAAGCACTTTGCCGGGGCTCAATCCACACGCTTTGCCAGATGCCGGGGCAGGAGGAAAACCAGAAGATTTGCTTGCCCATGCTGTGGGAGGTGATGTCGTGGGGATACTGCACCTTCACCGCCAGGGTATGCGTAGAACCCGGCGCAAGGGGCCCCAGGTCGAAGGCAAGATCGCTGTACTCCTCCCATCGCATATCGATGTACTTGCCATCCAGCCATACATACGTCACGTTGGCGCTGGCGCCGATGTGCAGGACCACCGATGAACCGGCGGGAAAAGTGTCGGGCACAATAAAGCTGCGGCGGTACCAAAGATGCTGACCGGTCAGATGATAGTTGTTGAACACTGTGTTGCTTTGATGCAGCTTGTCACCGCTTACATGCTGCTCCTCGCCAAAGCCCATCAGGGACGCGCAGGAGAAGGGCACGCGGATGGCCTTATCGTATACGGGAGCTTCCAGCAGGTACCATTGCTGACTGATGCCCTCATTTTTTGGATCGAATGCAAACTGCCACGTACCGTTCAAAACAGCATAGCCGTTCATGGACCTATCGAAGGAAGGATTGTTGTATTCGCGCCGTGGCAGCGTTTCCGGCGTTTCCGCCGTCAACAGGATGGTGCAAGTGTTTTCCTGTTCAGGGAGACACACGACTTCATGCCTGGTAAAGGCATATCCTTCCGCCGCCGCGATAAGCATATGCTTTCCCCTTGGAACGGAGTTCAGGGAAAAATGCCCGTCGATGTCGGCAAGGGTGAAGAAGTTGTCAAACCCGGCGATGTGTACGCTGGCATACGGGATAGGATCCCCCTGTGCATCCATCACACGGCCGCTGATAGTCGCCTCCGGGGCAAAGCCATCCACCTTCGCCAAGTCAAGATAGGCATAACAGGGCGCCAGCCTGTCCCACCAGGGCAGCGCCTTGAAAACAGCCCGGGCATCGCCCTGCAAAATGGGTACTTGGGCAGATAGCACCGGCTGGCCGCTCAAATAAGCGGTATACGCTGTGCCGTCCCGTTTAAGGGCCAGATGCAGGGGGAACCTTTTTTCATACGGGCAGGCATCCACAACGTACCACTTGGGCTGGCCCCTGTCCATAAAGGCCGCACCGTTCTGACAGCCGGAATGCACGCGGATTTCCAGCCTGTCTTTTGTGGCGGCCAGCAGCACATAATCAAAGAAGCTGCCATCGCCGCCGTAATAGCCCACCGCCGCACCGCTGCAGGCTTCATCCCAGCCTTGATAGATCGCCTCCACCCTGCTTTGGGGCAGGAGGAAGCGCCTGCTCAACAGACAGTTGCCTTCGTTCCACTGGTCTGCCTCGGGAAGATACAGAAGTGAATCGCCCCGGCGTTCCGGCTTCATGTAGCAAGGTGTCGTCATGTTGTAAAAGGCCCAGTTCTCCCTGTCCAGTACCGGGCCGGTAAAATGATCCTGCATACCTGCCTCCGCAAAAAGCATATCTATTTGGCTAAAAAGGATACGCGGGTAACCGTCATCCTTGCTCCGAAGGAGCCAACGCCCACCCTGCCATACGGCAGAGAGTCATCCTCCGCTGCGGACAGGACAAGCTCCCCGTCCACATAGGCCTCCATCTGTCCACCCCTGATTTCTGCCCTCAGGCGGTAGGATTGTTCCTTGTGAAGGGGGCATCGGCCCGCGGCGATGGTCACAGACCTAAAATCAAGCCGTTTGATGAAAACGGAATCCATATCAAAGCCGATGTAATAGCCCCGATGCCCTTCCCTGACCTGGTCAGGATACCAGGAATCCTCGGACAAGCGAAGGAAAAGGCCTGCGGAATGCTCCCGGCCGTCCCCGCGGAAGATCATATCCGCATCGATGATGGCATCCGTTTGCCAGCGGCTGCCGAAGGTAGCCAGCGCCTGAACGGGCCGGTCCATTTGCAGCCCCTCCTGCCGGTTGATAAAGCCCCAGCCTTCCATCCGCCGGGCGGCATGGCACAAAGCCAGGCCGGACCATTCGCCCCGCGCTTCCTGGGCTTTGGGGAAAAGCTCCAGCGCACGAAGGCGGAGGCTGCCATGCCTTACATGGAGCCGTATCTCACCAAGGCCGCTCGTGAGTAGAACTTCTCCAAGATCTACTCTTTGCAAACTGCCCATAGGCGTAATAGAGACATCCAACGCGGTCTCCCCTGCTGTCACAGATAGCGAAGCGCCCTCCGGCGCCAGCAGCAACGCCTGCAAGCGGTAGGTATCGGTATGAGCGGCATTGATTCGGTACTCCACAAATTCCCCGGTGTCAAGTAGCACATCCGGCACGCCGTCCTCGCCTGACACAAGGCGCATACCATCCTCTGGCCGCATGCCGCAAAGCGCTTCCTGATATCCGCCGCTGCAGCCATCCATGGACAGGGGCAGAAACAAGGCGGCCTCGATAGGGCCGGGGACGGCATGGGAATGTTCAAAATCGCCGCGCTGGTTCACATGGAGGGAGAAAGCCATAAAGGAGGTTCGCCGGGCGTTGACCGTGCCCATTTTTCCTTTGGTGGCAAGCCCGGCAACGCCTTGCGCCTTTGTCATGTGGTCAATCAGCAGCGTAACCTTGCCGCCCCGGCACTCCAACCGAAAGGTGTGCAGCACATCATTCCTGAATCCTTCAAACATGCTGCCGGACCATACGATATTCTCTTGCTCGTTTGTTATCGCTCCAAGGGTAAGCGCTTGCCCCGCTATTCGCAGCGCGCTGTACCCATTTTCTGTAATGCCAAAGCGGATTTCCGCATCATCGCCTGGTACGGAGCAGATTTCTGCGGTGTAATCAACAGGCGTTTCAACCCTGGTCAAAATGCCATTTGATGATAGAGAAAAGCTTTCCCGGCCATCCGCTTCATCTGCCCAGGCAAAAAAGTCGGGCATCTCCGGGGCGGGGCACGGATGATTGGTAGGCCCGGAAACCAGCAGCTTTTCTCCATTGAACAGCATACGGTCCAGATTCAAAAAACGGCCGTGGCGCCGGCCATGCTCCAAAATGGGAAAGCGGTGATAGGCAATCCAGTAGCTATCCAGATCCGGCCCGATCACGGTGGAGGAATGGCCCAGGCTGCCGGTTTCAGGGTCGGTATTGACCAGTATCGTTTTTTGTTTTGGCACGCGGTACGGGCCCAAGGGCCCTGCATCACTTACCGCGTACTGCACCCGGTAAGCTCTGGACAAAAGGTGGTTGCCCGTCATGGTGATGTAGTACTTGCCGCCTCGCTTTATGATCATGGAGCCTTCCGTCCAGTGGCCCATGCAGGTGCCGTTTAGCTCATGCGCCGGCCCCACATCCCCCTTTTCCGTAAAGGTGTGGCCGTGGATGGAAGGATATTCGGCATGGGTAAAGATCAGCTGCCCATCATCATCCAAAAACAGGGAGCCATCGATGACCAGGCCAAAATTGTCCCGCACCTTCGTAAAAGGGCCCATAGGGCTGTGGGACGCGTACAGGTAATGCCCGTCTCCCGACGGGGAAGTGACCAGCAGGAACTGGCCGTTGTAGTAAAGGACCTCCGGGGCATACGCGTTTTTGAGGCATTCGTCCTTTACCGCATAGCCGCCGCCTTCCCAGTTTACAAGGTCTGTGGAAACCCACACCCGAACACCGCAGTCATCCCCGGCGGTAGAGGGGTACAGGTAATAGCGGCCGTTATGCCGCAGGATGAACGGGTCGCCGATGCCGCTGTGGGGCCATTGTTCCGGCAAAAGGATGGGGTTTTGATAATACCGCATAGGCTTCCTCCCTTGCGAAAAAGGGTTTGGCTAATTATGAATGAGAAATAGATTGATGGAATATCTATCGCGCCTTGTCGCTCAAGAATACGAAGCGGTGGGAATCTTGGCAGGAAACAGAAGAAAAGAGCCTTCCCCTTTGAGGGGAAGGTGGCGCGCAGCGCCGGATGAGGTGTTCAGCGATAATGGCGGAACCATTATCACCTCATCAGTCGACTTCGTCGACAGCTTCCCCTCAAGGGGAAGCCTCTAACATTGCTTCTCTCTCAAGTTGGGTATGGGTTTTGTGGGTTTGATGAGCGCAGGTGACATCGCTTCCCCTGTCACCGTCTCTTCGTATTGATTGCACGCACCGCCTGTATATCCACCTTGGGTTCCCGGCCGGGGGTATACAACCCGTTGATCTCCTGCTGCACATCGGTCACCTGGGTGTAGCAAAAGCCGCAGATACCCTTGTGGTTTTGGATGGCGCCAGTGATATCCTCAAACCTATTTAGGAATGCCTGCTCATCTGCCGCCTGGTTGCCGTAGCCCCAGCCTTTTCCCCCGGCCAAAGCAATTCCGCCGTATTCGCTGATAATCACCGGCTGCCCCTTGTAGTCATGGCCTTTGGCCATGGCAAACTTGTGCAGGTTGAAGGGGAGCTGGTTATTAAGCAGCACGCTCAAGTCCTCGTACCGCTTGGTAAAGCGTCCGCCGTCCTCCTCATAGTCGTGCAGCGTCAAAATATCCGATACCGTGTGCTCCCAGCCATCATTGACGATTACCGGCCGCATGGAGTCATACGCCTTGGTAAGGGCATAGATGGCCTTCGTAAACGCCTGCTGCTTTATATCGCCGGCCACCTGGTCAATTCCCCAGCTCTCATTGAAAGGCGTCCAGGTGATAACGGATGGATGGTTGTAGTTCTGCTCCACAATCTCCATCCACTCCCTGGTGAAGGTGTGGATGGCATCATCATGGAACGTGTACTGTGCCGCCATTTCCGACCAGACCAGCACGCCCATTTGATCGCACAGGAACAAAAAGCGCCTGTCCTCCGTCTTTTGATGCTTGCGAAGGCCGTTGTAGCCCGCAGCCAGAATGAGGTTGATGTCCTTTTCGTAAGCACCGTCATCCGGCGGCGTGAGATGGGAATCCTCCCAGTAGCCCTGGTCCAGGATCAGGCGCTGGTACAGCGGCAGGTGATTTAAAAGGATCTGGTCACCCTTGATTTCAATCTTGCGCATGCCGATATAGGAGCGGACCGCGTCCACTTCCCCACTGGCGCAAACAAGCCTAAACTCCGCGTCGTACAGGTGGGGGTGATCCGGATGCCACAAATGAAGCTTCCAGGGTTCATCCTGGCTGGCCAGCACGGCGGTGAAGGATACGTATTCTCCCTGAACTGTAATCTCCTGGTGGCAGACGGGCTCGCCCTGGAAGGTGATGTCGCAGGCAAGCTTCAGGGATTTTCCTGGCACGAATCCCGCGACCTTCGCGAAAAACTGTACGGAAGCCGTGTCGATATCCGGCGTGATCTTCACTTTTTCCAGGTAGCACTCCGGCACGATCTCCAGCCATACGGTTTTCCATATGCCCGTCGTCTGCACATACCAGCAGCCGAAATTCTCGCTTTTCCAGCGCTGCTTGCCCCGGGGGTAAACGCAGCTTAAGCTGTCCGCCACGCGGACGGTCAAAACATTTTCGCCTGCCTGTACATAATTCGTGATATCCACCGAAAAGGCGGCGTACCCGCCTTGATGGGAACCGGCCAGAATGCCATTCATATAAACAGCAGTGTCATGGTCCGCCCCTTCCAGGTGCAAAAGCACGCGGCCTGAAACAGCCTTCAGTTCAACCGTTCTTTGGTACCACACCACGGGGTGGAAGCGCTCGTCGCCAATGCCGCTCATTTTTGTTTCATACGTATAAGGAACAAGGATATCCGTGCTATCGGGAAAACTGTGAAACCACTTTTCCTTTTCGCCCACATTATCATCATCAAAGGCAAATTGCCATGTCCCGTTCAGGTTCAGCCATTGTTCCCGTTTATAATTCGGTCTTGGATAAGCAGTCAACATCCTGTGTTCCTCACTTATAAATTATTGTTTGCCTGGCAAACGCTGCGCGATATCCGGCGTCAGCGCTGTCACCGGCCATCCGTCCTCATCCCATACGATGGTGCTGATCATCATGATGCTGGGCGAGTCTTTGCGGAAATACTCACCCACGAAATAATATTGGCCGTCCTCGTCCTTGAATACGGAGGCATGGCCGGGCATTTGCAGTTCATACATCCCCTTGGTGACGACGGTGCCGCCGCCCTTTGTCATCTCCCGGCCTTCCCTGTCCACAAAGGGGCCGTGAACCGAGGTGGATCGCCCCACACGGTTGTGGTAGCTTAGGTCCATTGGGTTGAAGGCGGTAAACAGATAATAGTACCCGTCGTGCCAGATCATGTAGGCGGCTTCCACCGCGCCGTTGTTCACATTCCTGCGCGCCAAGTGATACAGGGTGTCCTTTTCCTCCTCCGGCACAAGCAGGTGGCCCGTGGCAGGATCGATCTGCCTTTGATAGATGCCGCCCCAGTAGGAGCCAAAGTTCAGCCACACCTTTCCCTCATCATCAATCACAATGTTGGGATCGATGCAGTTGTAGGGGCTGCCCGTACGGGAGCGGATCACCATGCCGCCATCCACCCATTTATAGTCCGGGGAGTTTGGATCCAGCGTTGTATTCACGGCCACGCCGATGGCGGAATTCTGGCTGCCGATGGTGGATATGCAATAGTACAGATAGTACTTGCCGCCAAACTCGTACACGCTGGGCGCCCAGATGCCGTAGCCCGGCACCTCCTTGGTCAGCCACGACGGGTCCGTCAAGCCAAACACGGTTCCGACCTTTTCCCAGTGGATCATATCCGTGGAGGATTTGATCAGTATGTGGGGGGCCATGATGTACATGTAGTACACGCCGTCCTGCTTTACAATCTGCGGGCAGGAGGCATGGAATACCTCGCCGGTGAGGGGCAGCATATAAGGCAGTTTCTCCGCCATGGAGACTGGCTCCAGCACCCAAAGGGAGGTATCGTCCTGTTCATACGCCTTTAATACCGGCAGGTATTTGGAGGCGATTTCGTTTACCGGCAGGGCAATGCCAAGCTCGTGCGACCCGCCAAAGGGCACGATCCTGTACGCGCCGTTTTCTCCGTACAATTGCCATCTGTTGCCCGGGGTTTCCTCCGTGCTGATGTGGATGGCCCCATCCACTGCGGCAGGAGCTTCCCGAAGCGCCAGATGCCTTGGCGTAAACAGGTTCGTAATGCGGTAGCCGTCCTCCAGCTTTTGAACGCGCCACAATTCATCCAGCATGCCCGTTTCCCCAAACTGCTGCACATAGGCCCTGTCCACCATGCCGGCCAGCTGCATGTTCAGGCAGCGCCCGGTCGCCTTGTTGCGGATTTTATAAACGCCGTCCTCCACCGCAAACCCCTCCTTTGCTCCGGCCGCCTGCGTCTCACCAAGGCCGCAAAGCGGATATGCGGCCAGGATAAGCACCAGGCACAAAACGATCCTTTTTTTCATGGATATCCTCCTTGCCGGCGTTACTTCATGCCGGAGTATGCCATGGTGTTCATGACCTTGCTTTGCAGGATGATGAACAGAAGGATGTTGGGCACGAACATGATGAGCATGGAGGCCGCCGCCACGCCCTGCCCGGCCACGGTGGTGTTCTGGCTGGCCAGGGTGCTCATGAAAAACGACAGCGTACGCATGTTTTCCTTGGTGGTAAAGAGGCTGGAGGTCTCCGTATTCCCCCACACCGCCTGGAAGGCCAGGATGGCCACGGTGGCGATGGCTGGGCGTATGAGGGGCAGAATCACCTTCCAGTAAATCCGGAACATCCCCGCGCCGTCCACCTTGGCGGCCTCGATCAATTCATCCGGCACCTGGTCAATGAACTGCTTGAGCAGGAACAGCCCCACCGGCATGGACAAAAGAGGCAGGATGTGGGCCATGTAGGTGTTGACGATGCCCAGCTTGTCGATAACCAGGTATCTGGGGATCATCACCGCCACGGGCACGAACATCAAGGCGATGGTGTTGATTTCAAACAATATGTTCTTGCCCTTTAGCTTCAGCTTGGAAAAGGCGTAGCCCGCCATGGAGGAGATAAAGATGGTCATCGCCACAACAGCCATTGTCACCGCAAAGCTGTTGAAGATGTACCGGCTCAGGGACACGGTGGACTGCTGGGTGGTCTGCGAAAGCTTCGCGAAGTTGTCCATCGTAGGCGCGGATACAAGAAACCTGGGCGGGAACTGGAACAGCTCGCTGATGGGCTTAAAGGCGCTGCTGAAGATGTAGATGATGGGCAGCAGCATAAAGGCGCAGATGGGCACGATATAAGCGTATATCTTGAGCTGGTCCCTGGAAAACCTTTGGGGATTGATGTTGATGGCCCTCACTTTGCAGCCCCCTCCGATCCCATATATACCAGTTCGATGTCATCGATGGTCATGACGCGCATAGTCGCGGGCTGTGTCAGTTTCAGCACAACAGGCCCGCTTTGCAGGCCGATGCCGGCAGCTTCCCAAATAAGTCCTTCAGGGCCGGGTATGCAGGCAGCCTGTATGGTTTCATTGCCTTGGGTGAGGGAAAGCATTACCGTTCCCCCGCCTTCGCCCATCACCTTCATGCGGAAGGCATATTCTCCAGCCTGGACGCCGGGTATCTCCTGCCACAGGCTCAAATCTTTCTCTTTGTTGTTGATCAACGACAGGGCGTAGTTGCCGCTGTCATTTTCAAATTGCTTGGAGGCAAACCCGGCATGATAGGTCTTCTCTTTTTGCTCAATCACCCAGCCCTGGGTGTTCTTGTAGCGGAAATTGCCGTTGACGATCACGTTCTGCCCAGGTTGTGTTCTGGGTGTCAGCGATGCGCGTTTCAGGTAGATACCGCTTTGCGGCGCGTTGGCGCTGGTGGCGGAAAACAGGTACCCGTCATGTACATACAGCGCGTTCCAGTTGGCGCAGCGGCCTTCCGGCATCAGGAAAGGGATGAACGGGACGGAAAACATTTGTCCCTCCCTGCCCGCATCGGTGGACACCATCACCTTCATGTAGGAGGCTCCGTCGCCCGTTTGCGAGGCTTCGTCATCCGTCTGGAAGGCAACGCAGAGCCGTCCGTCCGGCAAGCTGAGGATATAAGGCGCGCCGGCCTTTTTCGTTTGCGCATAGGGGATATAAATGTTCCGGTTTTTTTCCGACCAGTCAAGGCCGTCGGGGGAGGTTTTCATCTGGATCACAAAGGGGTAGCCCGATACGTTGGTGGCCTCTATCACCAAGGCATACCGGCCGTTTTCCATCCTCGTCCATACGGGCATGCCGTCCCTGGAGCGTGTTTGGATACCATCCGAAGCGATGCGTTTCTCGCTCCAAGCGCCGTTTTCAAACAGCTTGAACTCAATGTTCTGCTGGCTCCGTTCGTTCACCGCATTCAGGGAATCATTGGCATAAAACACGGCAAGCGTATCACCGATCCAGTTAAAGTGCGGCTCATATACGCCGCCTTCGCCCAGCTCTTCGGCGATGGTGGAGTGATAGGCCCATGTTTTACCTCCATCGCGGCTTTCACTGACGCGGATGGAGGAATAATAGCCATCCTTACGCTGCACATTCGCCCGATAGGCAGCAAACAACGTATCGTTAGGCAATTGAGCAAAGGACGCATTGGCGCAGTCCAGATCAGAAAACTCACTGACCGTAACCTTGCCGCTCCAGGTAAGGCCATCGTCAAGGCTTGAAAGCAGCTTGATCTTGGCATGTCCGCCATCCTCATTGGTGTCGAAGGCGCACAGCATCACGCCTGCCCGGGTGACAAACAGGCGCGGATACCATACGCCGCCCCTTTGCGGTAGGTAGGCCGCAATGGCGTTTTCTTCCCAGTAGAGGCCTTGTGGGATGGCACCGTTTCCCTGGATGGCCATGCCTATCTCCGTCCTTTGAATTTGCTGAATGGAAGCAAGAGAAATATCAGGCGTTCCGGCCGTGACGGTGTCACAGCCTGCCAACAGAAAGATCAAAACGGCTGACGCAATCAGCGGCCGGAACGATTTCTTCATACAGTGGGCTCCTTTGAAAGGTGGTCTCCAGGGCTGTCTCACTGAGTGCACAACATGCATATGGCAGTTCGAAAGCAGGATTTCGTGCCTGCCGGGCACGACCAAAGGGCTTTCCGGTCGGTCCAGCCTGCTCAATAGTCGCATTACCTCGCTGCCGCTCGTACTGCTCCTTTTCGCTGGCATCCTTCGCCCCTCCTATTTCCGCCACAGGCAGAGTCGGGGCTATGGAGCCTTTGGAAACCTTCGGACGCCACCCAATTTTAGACTTATGCCACTATACAACCAGCAAGACAGTCCCAACTCATTCTGCCTTGCTTGTTACGGCAGGGTGCTGAGCCACTCATCCTTGATTTCGTTGGCCTTCTTGTTCAGTTCCGCAGCGATGTCGGCGGGAGCCACTTCACGGCGGTCCAGCTTGCCATAGATATCCTGCTCGTTGATCCAGGTCTGGATGGCATCCCAACCGGGAGATACGGGCCACGGAGAGGGGATCAGGTTGGTCAGGTGAGAATAGAAAGCCTTGAGGTCTTCCCGCTCGGTATTGTCAATCAGGTCCTTCCAGGCGGCTTCATTCTTGGTGACGGGCAGGCGGGTAATGGGCACGCCGGCGGCACGGGTGGCAGCTTGACGGCACAGCATCGCATCCTGGCCCCAGGTCATGTACTTGAGCAGTTCCCAGGCTTCGCGGGGATGCTTGGTGGAAGCGCCGATCACAGCGTTGTCCACGATGACCAGCTGTTCGCCGGAGGGGCCTTGGGGCAGCGGATAGTACAGGAATTCGCAGCCGGACTGCTTGGTGACTACATCCTCAAAGAAGGGGATAGTCCACGGCCAGTCCAGGTGCATGGCGGAACGGCCCCAGCCCGGAGGCCACGCGCCGGCGTCACCAAGGAACTTCTCTTTGTCCTCCGCGCTAGCCCATTCCACTACCTGGGAGTCGATCAGCTCATAGCGCTTGTTGAGGGCATCGATCCAGACCTGGTCGAAGTTGTAGTTGGTGCCATCCCAGCCCCATTTGCCCTGGCCGCCGTTGTACCAGCCGGGGAACAGGTCTTCGTACAGGGGGTTGGAGGTGCCGAAGTAGAACTCCTCGGGATGGGAAAGGCGGGTGGCGATGTCAAAGAACTCATCCACCGTCCAGTCGTAGGAGGGCAGAGGCTCGTTGTACTTTTCGAACACCGTCTTGTTCAGGAACACCAGGTGCGGATAGAGCACCCATGGCATGGAATAGCGCACGCCATTGATGGTGGAATTCTTGGCGAAGGCTTCAAACATTTCGCCGGTGTCTTTATCCTGGGCGTAGAACTCGTCCAGGGGCAGCGCCCATTCGTTCATCGCGGCCTGGGATACGCTGAACACGCCGAACACATCGGGCAGCTCGCCCGTGGCGGCCATGTTTTGAAGGGATTCGGCCCACTGGGCCTGCTCAATGGTGACAAGCTCCAGGGTGATGTTGGGATATTTTTCCGTGAACTGCTTCATGAGGGCCGCGGTGACATCCTGCTCGCTCTTGAGGTCCTGTCCCCAGAAGGCCAGGCGCAGGGTAATGTTTTCCGTGGTCATGGGGGCCAGCCCGCCTTCGGCATGAGCGGCCAGCGGGATGCAGGACGCAAACACGCTGATGATGAGTGCCAGGACCAATAGGGAACGCAGTCTCCGTTTCATGGTCATCCTCCTTTTTTTATGCTTAACCGCCGGCCTCATTCACCCGTAATGCCCGTGCGGTCAATGCTCTGTACGAACTGCTTCTGCAGGATAAGGTATACGATCAACAGGGGAAGGATGGTGATCAGCGTGGCGGCCATCTTGATGGCTTCATTGGCCACCGACTCGCCGAAATGGCCAGCGCCCCAGCTTTGGGACAGGGATTGCATGTAGCCCAGGTAGCTTTGCTCAAAGCGCGAGAGCTGTACCAGTAGCGTGGTCATGGCGTCCGCTTTGCCCATGGCGGAGCTTCCCAGGTACAGGGAGAGGAAGTAGGTCTCGTTCCAGTACCACACGAAGGAAAAGAGGAAGGAAACCACTACCGCCGGGATGGAAAGGGGAACGGCAATTTCAAAGAAGATACGGCTTTCCCCTGCTCCGTCCACCCTGGCCGCCTCATCCAGGGAGATGGGCGTCTGCTTGAAAAACTGCGTGAAGATCAGGATGAAGATGGCGCTGTTGATACCCTGGCCCGTTATGGCGGGGAAAAGCAGCGTTCCCAGGGAACCTAATAGCTTGTAATCGCTGAACATGGTATACTTGGGCACCATCAGCACGTAGGGCGGCAGGATGAAGGTGACAAGGACCAGCGCAAAGGCCAGGCGCTTGAAAGGAAACTTGTACCGGGCAAAAGCGTACCCCGCCAGCGCACAGGAGATGGTTTGGCCGATGGAGGGCAGAAGGCCGATTAAAAACGTATCCAGCAGCGCGGTATCAAAGTGAAGCACATCGATGGCCTGCTTGAAGTTATCCAGGGAAAGGGCCGTTGGCACCCAGTTCACCGACACATCCAAAAGGTCGGGCAGCGTTTTTACGCTGGTGATGATCATGTGCAGTATGGGGTACAGGTACACAAAGCCCAGGGAGATAAGCATGGTGTACACAAAGCCCCTAAAGAGAAGCCCGCTTTGCCGCCTGTTCCCCAAAAGCACCTTGCGTGCTTTCAAGGCTGCGCGGCCAAGCTTTTCCCTGCGGTCCTTACCCATCCGCCGGCCCAAGGCAGCTGTACGGTTACTTGGCATAGCTGGCCATGCTCCTTTTCCGGTAAATGATTGCCTTTTGGTCCTTGGCCTTTTTCTCGCGGCCGATGATTAAATAGATGAGGCCGATGCTAATGGCAATGCCGATGGAGTAGGACCAGGCCATGGCAGTGGCGATGCCATAGCCGCGGTCGGGCTCCAGCATGCTGTCGCGGATTAAGATAATCACCTCATTGATTTCGCTGGTAGCCAGGAAAACCAACGAGTAGATGGCGTTGATAAGGATCATGTTCCGAAGGGAGGGCAGCGTGATCTTCCAGAACACCACCCAACTGGAAGCGCCGTCGATGAGCGCCGCCTCGTACAGCGCCAGATCGATCTTTTGAAGCCCGGCCAGAAAGATCAGTATCGGTACGCCGGAATACCACAGAATCATGATCAACTGGCTGAACATATAGGAAATGGGCTGTGCCAGGAACCTGGGCAATTGCTCCGCCAGACCGTAAATGCCGTACTGCTCGATGAGAGGTATGGTGGTGGCGCCCTCCTGGGTGAGCATGTTCATCACCGGCCCCGAGACCACGATGATGGGCAGGAAGAAAATAGCCCTGAAAAGGCCCTTGCCGCGTATCTTTTGATTGATCAGCATGGCGATCAACAGGGAGAACACCAATATCACCGGCAGGCTGAACAGCGTGTTGGCAAAGAAATTGCGAAGCCGCTCCGTGAAGTAGATGTCCCGCTGGAAGATATCGATGTAGTTGTTGAAGCCCACAAAGTTCATCCTCCGCCCACGGGCGGTGATGGTGATCTTGTTCAGGCTGAACAGCACCGACTGGTACAGCGGGCTTGCGAAAAACAGGCCGAACCCCACAATCCAGGGGGAAAGGAACAGCAGCCCTTTCAAATCCCGTTTTCTGGTAACGGTCAGGAACCTGCGCCTCTTTTTTGCGGAAGCTGCCATGGGGAAACCTCCTTTCACGGGGTGGTGACCAAGTAACCGGCCGGCGGTACGGACAAGCCTGCTATTGTATAAGCCGTATCGCCATAATTGACGATGACCGAAACGCCGTTGTTATACGTCACCTCAGCCACCTTGGGGGTAAGAAGCGCGTGGGATTTGATACCCGCGCCTTCCACCAGGCTGAAAAACGCCTTCAGCTCTTTGGAGTAGTCAAGCACCTGCTGCCTGTATACTTCGTACTCGGAGGAGTAGATGTCTGTGGAATTGGTGTTTTTGAGCTTTTCCGGGCTGTCCATGGTGATCAGGAAGGAGGGGTAAGCCCCGTACTCGATCATCTTCAAAAAGAACTCCCGGTTGTTGGGCTCAAAGTTCGCGTAATCGGCAAAATAGGGCACAATGCCGTTTAGCGCCATGGGCAGGAAGGGAATCTCCGCCGCGATAAAGTTATAGTTGGAGGTGTACAGCGGCAGGTCCAGGAGATAATCCATATCACGCCAGAGGTAATCAAAGGGCTGCTTTAAGGCGACATCCGCGTAGGACAGCTTTTGAACGGCCGCGGCGAAGCCCTCCGCCGCCTCGCCCCGGGTATGGACGGCACCGTCCGAGTAGTAGGAGAACAGTGTGCTGGGCAGCGCGCTGATGCCAACGCCCAGGTCCTTCTCCCCGCCTAAGATGCGGCGGTACCGGTCCGCCATTTCCTGCACCCTGCCCGGCGTCAGAAAGTACAGCGTATCGTAAGGCGGCGTGGCCGTCATGGTATACATAATGGACTGGCTGACGCTCTTGGCGATGTCCGTGTTGGTGTTGTACAGGCGGTTGGGGTTGGCATGCAGGAAATTCTGCTCCAGGAAGAACGCGCCGCCCTTTTGTCCAACTGTGGATGCCAGGTCTTTTAAATCCGCCATACTGCCGATTTTCCCCTCTGGGGAAAAATTGCCGCTGCCCAGGTTCTTGGAAAGGCCGCCCGCCTGCCAGCCCATATACAGAACAAGAAGATCGTCAAGGCCCTGTTCCTGCAACTCGTTCACGATCCGCTTTGCCTGGCCGGCTGTGGTCACGGATGTTACCGTATCCCCGATCAGCGTCTTTTCCGTATCCCCGCCCAGGAAATCGATCCTGGTTTTATAGGAAACATCCTTGGGGGAAATGATGCCGCTTTTCAGCAGGTATTCCCGGTACTTTTGAGCCATGCCGTTATAGCCGGCGTCCTCGCCCGTGAGCATATGCAGGCGAAGCTGGATGTCCCTGAAATAGGGCACCTTTTCCGAGGTGAGTATGCCCTTAGTCCTGGTGGTGGGCATGTTGTACTGCTCGCGGTAGATGAACCTGGCGGCGATCCAGTTGAAGTCCGTGATGGCGCCGTTGGGATAGGCCAGGATCTCCGCGTTGTACTGCCCTTTTTCCACCGTAGCCAGGAAGGCCGCCTGCTCCCCCGTATGCGCCATGCCATAGTAGGGGGCCATGATCTTCTCAGGCTCCTTGGGCGCCCACTTGCCGGCCAGGAGGATGGATTCCCTGCGCGTGCCCAGGTTATCGCCGTAGATGCGCTTTTGGTAAGGCGTCTTGTACTTGCCGCCGTTGTCGCTGAGGCTGATGATAGCGCCGGAACCCTCGGGCACCAGCATATACCCCTTAATTTGTCCCAGCTTGGTGGAGCCGAAGAACGGGTACAGGTACAGGCCGCAGATGCGGACTGTTTCCCCCTCCGTGATCTCCTTGGCCGGCACGTGGACCAGCACGCCGTCATCTGTAAGCCGCACCTGGATCAAAAGGTGGATGCCCTGTTTCTTGTATGTGACCCTGGCGTCAAACCCGGCATCCTTTTCTTCAAAGGCAATTTCAGGGTTGCCGTTGAACGCGTCCACCCGAAGGGGCGTAGGTGACCGGTCGTCAAAGTATTCCATCGCAAAGCCGGAGCGCATCAAGCCCTTCCAGGAATCATTGACCTTTGTGGTTTCGTCCAACTGCGTGCCGTACAGGCATTTTCCCGTCTTCTTGTCCTCCAGCACAATGGAAAGCGTCGCAGGATCGGCATAGAGACGGAATGCGGCGTTTTCAGCCACGGCCCGGTGGCTCGTGACCGTGCGGCTTTCATCCGTTTCCATGGCCGTCGACGTCATGAGGCCCACATATTCGCTGGCGGACGCCTGGCTGCCGGAAACATTCGTTGCCGCCGGGGAGCAGGCCGCACACAAAACCAGCACCAAAATCAATACCAGTACCAGAGGAAGGCGCTTTTCAGCCCGCACGGAAATACACCTCCCTGAACACGGATGATACGAAGTCCACCACTTGGTTGACCAGGATCACGGCTATGACGCCGGTGATGAATATCAGGGCCATGGTAAAGAAGGTCAATACAAGGCACCAGATCGTCTTTTTGAAGGTGTAAGCCTGAATCTCCTTCACCATGACGACCACCAGCACGGCGATGGAGGCGATGATGAAGAAATCGCCGATGTGCATGATAAACGCTTCATTGTTGGTCAGCCCGTGGCTTACAAGGGTCAAAACAGGCTTGATGAATATGTAGGGCATCAGGCAGTAGGCCAGAGAGCAGTATACATCCTTCAACCGGGCCTCGCCGTCTGAGATGGAGCAGATCAGGTTACAGGAGACTACCGAAAAGCTAATGACCCCAAAGACCGTCATAAAATCCTGGCCGATCTCAAAATAACCGTCCGGCACCGCTTTGAACAGGAAGGCCGTCCAATACTTGCCCATCAAAAACACAAGGAAGAAAAGGAGATATACGACGGTGGAAGATAATACGCTTACCTTGCTTTCGTGGCGTATGCCGTAGAAGGCGTCCGCCGGATTCTTCGGCACCCTGGCCATATAGGCCACCTTCTGCACGATGGGTACGTCATGAAGGCGGCCAAGCAGCTGGCCCGCCGGCGCAAGCCAGCCGTATTTTCTGCTGGTCAGGCGGACTGCCTTGAATACGATATACAGCGCCGCCATCAGGAGGAACACGTACGCCAGATTCTGCATCAGCCAGGCGTTGCGCGTTTCCCAGAAGGATTCGGAATAGCCTGTGCGGGCATACCCCAGGCGGAAGGCGTTCATGGCCTTGTCATACTGACCCTGCTTGTAATACGCTTCCCCTATGCCCCGGTACGCCAGGGAGAACATGGCATCCTGGGAAAGGGCCGACTCCCAAGGCGCCTGACTTTCAACGTACTGGCCCTTTTGGTACAGCTCCAGTGCACTGTGCACGGTGCTGGCGTATTCCGTCGGCTTGAACACGGTAACGCTTTTGCGCTCTGAATCCAGCACGTACAGGAATCCCGCGCCGTCCACGGCGATGCCGGCGGCGGCGATAAACAGGCCGTTGCGGTTGTAGCCGTCGTCCCTGCCGCCGAACAGGTACAAAAAATCGCCGTCAGTGGTGTATTCCGCAATATAGCCGTCAGAAGATACGGTATAGATGTTGCCGATAGAACTTACGCAAACGTCAGCAACCAAGCTGTCCAGCGACGTGCGCTTGAACATGTTCACACCGGCCATGTTGAACTTCTTCAGAGCGTCGGCCGCGCCGCCCTGGGTCACGGTGTATATGAGCCCCCGCTGGTCTACCGTAAGGTTGATAGGCGCCACGGGCACGTTCAATTTCAGCTGCGCCTGCTGTTCGCTGGTGAACAGCAGCCTGCGTATGACCTCATCCAGCGAAAGCGGCGTTTTGTTGGCGCCCACATAGCCGAAGAAATCGCCCTCCCGGCTTAGCTGTATGACGCCGCCGCTGTTCCCTTCCGATATGATGTACACGTTGCCGGCCCGGTCGGCCACCACCTTGCTGGGGGTAAAGTCCACATCCTTGCCGTAAAGCACTTCCTCCGGCTTTGTGTACTGGCGGACAAGGTTTCCCTCCGCGTCGAAGAGAAACACGGCCTTGCCCCTGGAATCCGCCACGTACACCTGATTGTCCGCGCTTACAAACACGCCTTTGGGATACTTCAAAATGCCTTTGCCGATTTCAAGCACCAGCGTGCCGTCCATAGTTACCTTCAGCACGCGGCCGTTGCCCGTGTCCGCGATGTACATGTACCCGTCGGAGGATATGGCGATATCCCCCGGCGTTTTCAGGTCCTTTTCACCGAACTTTTCTATGGTCATAACCGGCAGGTAGGCATCCTTGGTCTTGCTCATGCCGCCGCCCACATACGGCGTACGTGTATCATAAGGGGCGTTGGCCGCCAAAGCGCCGCCCATGGGCAGCAGGGAAAGCGCCATGCACAGAACCAGCAGATATTCAGTTGCCCGTTTCATGCGAAAGTTCATACCCCAGCTCCTTTACCGCACTTTACATCCGGGGACTTACCCTATCTGCTCAGCGGAACAGCCTGCGCGCGCCTTTGGATATACCGTAGACCATCAGCAAGAGCACCACGGACACGGCGGAGGCGTAGCCCATTTCATAACGGATGAAACCGAAATCCTCAATGTGGTTGACGATCAGTTGGCCGAAGTACCCAGGTGTGGGGTTGACGCCCGACAGCAGCACGCCGATATACCCTACCTGGAAGGTGCTCACCACGGCCATCACCGCGCCAAAGAGCATCTGCGGCTTCATCATGGGGATGGTGATGTAGAACATCTCCTGGAACCTGTTGCGCAGCCCGTCGATGGTGGCCGCCTCGTACACGCTGGTATCGATGTTGAGTATGCCGGCCAGCATGGCTAAAAAGCCCACGCCCATGCTGCTCCACAGGGCGATGATGATCATAATGGGCAGCAGGTACGCCGTCACCAGGAAGGGGAACGGCTCCGTAATCAGCCCCAGGCTGATCAACAACCCATTGACATACCCCAACTGGTCACCGGCGAATATGATCCGCCAGACCACCGCCATGGTGGTGCCCACCGTAAGCGAGGGAGAGTAGATGATCAGCGTGCAGATGGTTCTTGGCAGCTTGGGCAATTGCGCCAGGCTCCATGCCAGGAAGAAGGAGAGGGCGTACCCCACAGGCCCCACCACAATGGCAAAGGTGATGGTGTTGGGCAGCACGTGCTGCATGAAGATGGGGTCCTGGGTGAGAAGGCTGACATAGTTTTGCAGCCATACAAAGTCCAGGCGCTTTACGGCATCAAAGTTTGTAAACGACAGTAGGATGGCGGCGGCCACGGGGATGATGATGAATACCGTAAAAAGGGCCAGGTAGGGCAGCAGGAAAAAGACTGCCGGGTTGACTTTCAAAAGATGTCCCCGCATTTTTCCTCTCATTTGAGCCACCCTTCCACCAGCTGGATCGTAGGCAGGATAAAGGGCTTCACGTACACGCCTTCCTTTGTGTAGCCAAACTCCTCCAGCTTGCGCTTGATCTCCCTGTTGATATTCCTGTCGGCCGCATCAATGGCAGTTTGAAGCTTTTTGCCCTCCATTACGGCATCGATGGCATTGGAAATTTCCCGCTCCGCCATATATCCGCCGGGGACCCTGGGGGTTTCGTACGTCCACTTCAGTTGCTCAATGATCACAGCCTTGTGGTCGCGGTTCCAGGGGGCGTTGGCGATCGCCTCCATGTTGGCGGAGTTCCACAAATATTCGTTGCCCAGAGTGGTCTGCAAAAGGAAGGAAAAGTCCGTCTGTATTTCGGTGGACATCCACCAATCCAGGAAAGCCCAGGCCTCGTCCTTTCGGTGGGAGGAGGAGAAGATCACGTTGCTTTCCGCGGCGCCGGACGTCCAGCGCTGCACCACGCCGTTTTCATCGGCAACGCCGGGGTACGGCGCCAGCTCCCATTTGCCGGCCAGTTCCGGCGCGGCGTTGGTTAACAGGTTGAACGTGCCGTAATCCGATACGCCGATAGGTGTGCGGCCGTCGCGGAAATACTGGTAGAAGCTGGAGATGTTGTACTGCATGCTGTAAACGGTGTAGTTCTCCGTCAGCAGCGTCATGGCGTCGATGGCTTCCTGCGTCTGGAGGGCGGAAAGGCCCGTGCCGTCCTCATAGATGCTTCCGCCGTTTTGGAAGATAAAAGGTGAGGTGGCGGAGAAGGGCTTGGCGATGAAGTTGGATACCTGGCTGTTGAAGTTCATGCCCATGCGCCGAAGCTGCGGCAGCATATCCCTGACCTCCTGCATGGTGTCGGGGACATGAAGGCCCAGGGAATCCAATATATCCTTGCGATAGAACATGACCCAGAAGTTAAAGGTTTCGGGGATGGCATACACGCCCTCGTCCAGCACGCCGGGAATCAGCATGCCGGGTGCAAAGCGGGAAGCAACCTCCTTGAAGGTGTCAAACTCCCGCATATTGCAAAGCGCGCCGCGGATAGCCAGGTCATACACGCTGGGGGAAGCGATGGCCACTGCCGCATCCGGGGCTTTGCCGGAGGCGTTGGCCAGAATCAGCTTGGATTGGTCCGGCACGATAGACAAGTCCACCTTGATCCCGGTTGCCGGGGTAAAGTGGGTATCGGCCAGGTTTTGCATGATCTCCAGGTACTGCCTGGGCCGGGCGACCCATATTTGCAGCGTCTGCCCCTTTTGCCCGTCATAGTCGGCGGTGTATTCCTGCACCCCAAAGGACGAGAAGAAATGGCTGATGGAATCGCCCGCCGCCTCAAAGCCGCTCTTTTCCTTGGGCAGGCTGCCCTCCTCCTGGAACAGGGTGATGCTGTCCAGGCCAAGCTGGGAAAACTGCAGGCTCTCGATGGTATTGACCAGGTATTGCATGATGGAGTTGGAGTTGGAACCGGAGGAGGTTTTCACCGCGCTGGAGGCGGCACCCCTGGAAAACTCATTCAGCCGCTTGGGCAGCTCGTTGGGCTTCTGGCTCAGAATACGCATCAGCTGGGCGGCCACCTGAATCTGCTCGATCTCGCCGCACTTGCCGGATACGGACTTCAATTCATCCAGCGCCTTGTGCGTCTTCTCCAGCAGGTCCGCCCAGTAGGCAAGCTTTGCTCCCGCGTCGATGCCGTAATCGGAAAGGTTGAAATCCCTGTACCGGTCCGTGTTGCCGCCGGTGATCCTGGTAATCTCCAGCGTCAGATCGTTCATTTCATCGGTGATCCGCTCCAGGATCATGATGGCCGACCTGGTCGGGTCCAGTGAAACCTCCAGCGAAAGGGTATGCCTGCCCTTTGTAAGGTACACGGCATCGGGCAGGGTGTACCTTGTAAACTGCCGGGCAAAGCCGAAGGGAACATTTTGATACCCCTGGTTGGGGATGACCCCATCCATATAAATGTTGCGGAAAACCGTAAAGCCTGCCTTATCCGCCTGGCGGTAACGGAACATTAATTGATAGTAGCCGTCCTGCGGCGCGTCAAGATCATATTCCATCATGGCGCCGCCGTAGCGGAAGGAGCTGTCCTCTATATAATTTTGAACCTTCTTGCCGGCGCTGTAGGGAGTAAGGCGGCTGTCGTACGACGCGCCTGTGCGGATATTGGGGTTGTTGCGCCGTGCCATCTGCTCGGCTTCCAGAATGACTATCGCGTTTCCCGCTGGCACATGGCCGCTGTTTTTCGCAATCTCCGGCTTTGCGCACAGGGACAGGGAGGAAACGGTGACGGCGCTTTCCGAACAGCTCAAGGCGATTGTGTGGCTGCCCTGCTTCAAGTACACCAGCAGCGGTTCGCTGTACCGGCCCGACAGCGTGCGGAAGTACGACTTTTGCCACACATTGCTGCGGTTGGGCATGCCGACGCATTCGTTACCGTAGCGGTCCAGGGGAAAACCCTCAGAAATCCACACGTTGTTGGCCTGCAGGGAATTCCATTCCTCATAAGGCACGATCCCGTCCACCGTAGCCTTCATAACTGTCGGCAGCACCCTGTCCCCTTCCGGCCTGTAGGTGAAGGAGACGGCATACAGCCCATCCTGCGGGGCGGTAACGGCAAACTCGGCCTTGAGGCCGTTGATTTCAGAAAGGAAAACGCCCTCCTCCGCCTGTGCGGAAAAGGAAAGCTCGGGGCCTGTATACAAGGGCGCGGAAAGGCTGGAGAGATAAATCTCATAGCTGTCCTGCGGAAGGTTCTCCATGCCAAGAAATACATCCCGCAGCGCGGCCATGGATGCTTCAAGCTGTGCCTTTGCCGGCAGGACAGCGGCGGATGCCTGAAGCCCGGCCAGCAGTACAGCGGCTGCAGCGGCCAGGATCAAAGCTGCGGTGATGATCAGGATCACGGGCCTTTTGCGCATCATCATACTCCACCTTGCACGATCAATCTATCGGGCCTTTGTCCATTAAACGGAGGTATGGATATCAGGAATTTATTGGATAAGCATATAAGCCGCTCATCCTTTTTGTAAAGAGAACACGAAACAGACTGGATGCGGAAATCCGCTTTCAGCTTTCGTACTTTTCTTTCCTGTTCTTCCATACCATTTTTACATCAGGTTGCGAAAGATGTCAAATCCTTCGATTGGTAAAAATGTTTACTGTTATTTCTGAACCCTGGGCCGTATCGGGCCGCGTGCCCATGATTCCGGCCCCGAAAAAGGCATACTAGCTCTTTTTTATGATTTTTAGTCGCCAGTTTTTATCATCTATGCTATTGAAAATGTTGTATTTGTTTATTATAATAACATTAACGCATATTGTATGCATGATGAAAAGCACAATCTCCACCGCCGGACCAATGAACTTACAACAATGGGAGAAGGTGTGAAATGGGACTGAAATTGTTAGGTGCGATGCACTTGAAAACAGAACCTTCGGACTATCATCTGCTTCGGGAAAACGGCCAAAGCGCCATCAATTTCGTTCACTTTTTATCCCCGCTGTGCGTTGTGATCGACGGCCTTCCCACCCGCGTGGAGAAGAACGCGTGCATCCTCTATACGCCCGGCACGCGCCAGGAGTACTATGCGCTTGGCACCGGCTTTACGAATAATTTTGTGACGTTCAAGCTGGATGACGACGAATTGCTGCGAAAATACAATCTACCGCTGAATGAAGTCTTCTATATTGAAAAAGATCACCTGGTGACCGGCCTTGTGGAGTACATATCGTGGACCCTGTCCGACTTTGGCGTAGACCATACGGGTACCGTGCTGGAGCATATAGAGAGTCTGATGTCCACGCTTGCGGAAAACCAGATTCTCAACACCCCCAGGGCGCAGCGGGAATATCAGACCAAGAAACGGTTGATACAACTGCGGGAGCAGGTCAGTGAAAACCCCGGCGTTTGGGATGTGGAGAAGATGGCCAAGGCCATGTATTTCACAAGAAGCTATTTCTTTTTGCAGTACAGAAAGCATTTTCAGATTTCGCCCAGCGAGGATCTGATCGGCATGACGCTGGAGCATGCCAAGATGCTCCTTCGCAAAACGGACGCGTCCATCGCCGATATATCCGCCCAATGCGGCTATAAAAGAGTGGAGTATTTTATCAAGCTGTTTAGGGAAAAGGTGAACATGACGCCGGGGCATTACAGAAAAGCCGCCAACGACAGAAGCCGCTTATAGCGGAAAGTGGATTGTATTTGATTAGCCATATCAGGTTTTCCCGTAACCCTATATCAACAAGAAAAAAGGGGCTGTCGTGCTAAGGTTGCATTTTGCATAATGTTATTCTAGAAGATGGACTTAGCGTCTTGCGACGCGACCAAAGGGCTTTCCGATCGATCCGGCTTGTTCAATAGTCGCATTGCTGCGCTGCCGCTTGCACTGCTTCTTTTCGCAAGTCTCCTCCGCCTAGCCCAATGCCGCCACTGGCGGCGGCTAG
>JAEZIN010000007.1 GCA_023436585.1 Bacillota bacterium
TCGGGGGAGGATTCCGCGCGCTCCCATTTGGAGACCGCCTGCCTGCTGATGCCCAGCCGCATGGCCAGTTCTTCCTGGGAAAGGTTGCTTTGCTTGCGAAGCTGGACGAGGCGATTGGCGATTTCCACGTTCATGTTGATGCATCCTTTCTTGTTGGTACGGCCACAGTATAGCGGTTTCCCCGCCGGTTGCGCCACCTACTCTGCTTTTCATGGGGGCAACTTTTGGTTGCAAATGCATTATAATTTCAATAGAATCAAGGATTTTGGCCGTTTTGCGTCATTTCCGCATTTTGAACAGGATTCCAGAGATGAAGTTTGAGGTTCACCCGGCCATCCCGCAAAAAGGATACGCCTTCCAGGAGAAGGAGCGCAGGCTGGTCCGTATAACCCGGCGCGCAGCGGCCCTGACTGTTCACCACCCGGTGGCAGGGGATGTTTCGCCCCTCGTGCACGCGGGCCATGGCCTGGCCCGCAATGCGGCCGCCCCTTGGGAAGCCGGCCAGAAAGGCAAGCTGCCCGTAGGTGGCTACCTTGCCCGGCGGGATGCAGGCCGCCAGTCCATAAATGCGCTCGTATATTTCTTCTTTTGTCATGACTTATCCTTTTTTGCCCTCGCAGTTTCCGCTTAAAAATTGCACTTTGACATCATCTCTATGAGGATACGGCACCTGGACACATCTTATAGCGCGTTGGCACCTTTGGACAAGGCGATGTCATTCAAACCTTCGGTCATGTAGATGGTTTTGTCCAGCATCACCCACAGCGCTTCCACACCGGGCAGGGAATCGACAAGAGCACGGCCTTCCTCATAAGGCATCATAAACAGGGTGGTGGATAGGAAATCGGCCAATGCCGAGTCTTCCGTGACGATGGTGACGGAGGCCATGTACCGGGACGGGAAAAGCGTATCCGGATCGATCAGGTGATGGTACCGGACGCCGTCCACCTCATAATACCGCTCGTTGATGCCGCTGGTGACAACGCTAAGGTCGCGCAGGAACAGTGTTTCCACCGGCGGGTCATTGGAATAGGCCGAGGAGAAGGGGTCCTGTATGCCGACGCCCCAGGCATTGCGTCCATCCAGGGGTTTGTCCCCCGTGCGGACGTTTCCGCCGGCATTGATAATGAAGGATGTCATGGGGGACTTTAGAAGAATCTGTGCGGCCGATTCTGCCGCGTAGCCCTTGGCTACCGCGCCGATATCCAGCGACAGGCCGGGATCTTCAAAAAACACGGTACTGTTTTCCTCGTCCAGGATCACCTTGTCCATATCCGTATGGACAGCGGCCTCCTGAAGCTGCTGCAAATCCGGAACGGATGCGTTTTCCGGGTCGGATTCCGCCGCATCCCTATAATCATGCCATATGCTCAGCACGCTTCCCAGCGCGATATTCGTTGCGCCGGGATATTTCTTTTGCATATCACGGCAGTAAACCAGCACTTCCATCAATTCCGGCGCCACTTTGACAGGCGCTATTGCCGCCTGCTGATTGACGGTGTA
Source organism: Bacillota bacterium (assembly GCA_023436585.1). Classification (GTDB taxonomy): domain Bacteria; phylum Bacillota; class Clostridia; order Christensenellales; family Aristaeellaceae; genus JAEWAH01. Next base: position 1,504 of record JAEZIN010000007.1, read on the forward strand.
CAGATTGTTGATGCCCTCGTACGCGTTATATTTGTCAAACAGGCAGTGCAGGTATGTAAACCGCTCCTGAACCGCCTGAAAAGCGCTGTCGAATGTTTCCTGGTCGGGCGCATAGCCGATCAATGAAATGATGGTATCAAAAGTGTTGAAAAAATGGTTGGTAAATTTCTTCTGTTCCGCCTTGGCACTTGGAAACAAAACAAATGCGGGTATAAGCAGGGCTGAAAGCAATATGCGCAGGATTTTTTTCATGCTTGCCTCCTTGGCGTAAATAAGGTCCCTTTCATTATATCATAAACCCAACTGCCCACGGCAAAGCCGTGGGCAGTAAACTATCTTTGGTATAATTTGGAAGAGTGAATATTACTTCGCGGTGGCCTGAGCGTAGGCCTTCTCCAAAGCTTCGATCAGGTCAGCCAGATGGATGGTGGCGCCGGCTTTCAAATCTTCGGCCACGGCGCTGTTCTTGTCTTCGCTGACGCCGGCCAGCACCTGCTCCAGGGTTTTGCCGGTGCAGAAGGCGGCCAAAGCATCGGCCTGCTCATACCATTCCTTGCCGATGGGGGAAGCGGCCTTCATGTTGTAGGCTTCCTTCTTCTCATATTTGCTGGGGTATTCGCCAGCAAGATCAGCGGTGATTTCGCCCTTGGCGTTGAAGGCGACCTTGGTCTGGGCCACGTCGAACAGAACAGCGGTAATAACGCCGTTGTCATCGACCATCACGGTGCAAATAGCGGTATCCACCTGGCCCACGCCGTCTTTTTCCGCGGTGGCGGCTTTGGAGGAACCGATGCCGGTAACAACGCCCAGGCCCAGGGTATCGGCCATAGCGCCGGCGATGAGGGTTGTGGACAGAACAAGGGCAAGAGCAAGAACAAGCAGCTTCTTCATGAGAAGTACTCCCCTTTCAATTGTTGGAGCTGTACGCTCCATATCCTGTCCACATGATACACTTTCGTTAATATAATATCAAGTAGCTTGTGAAAATTTTGCGTATACTTTTATACTTTGTCCAGCTCCGCCTGCAATAGTTCCTGCAGTTTTACCGGGTTGGCTTTGCCCTGGGTGATGGCCATGGCCTGGCCCATCAGCGCCTTGGACATATTGGTTTTGCCCTTTTTATAGCCTTCCAGCATCTTCGGGTTCTGGCTGATGGCTTCCCGTACGGCGGACAAAAGGGCTTTGCTGTCGCTTAGCTGGTACAGGCCCTGCTCGCTGACAATGTCCTCCGGATCGCGGTCCTGCTCCCACAAAAGCGTCAGCACTTTTTTACCTGCCGAGGAGTTGACCTGCCCCCCATCGATCAAATCCGAGAGTTTGGCCAGGTGTGCCGCGGATATGGGGATCTCGGTGCTTTCGGGGGGCAGCAGGCGAAAAACTTCCGTGATCAACAGGTTGCAAAGGGTGACGGGCGCATGGGTCAGCTTTGCCGCTGTCTCAAAATAATCGGCGATTTCCTTTTGCCCGGTCAACTGCTCCGCGGCGTAGGCGGAAATGCCATAGTCCCGTATATAGGCGGCCTTGCGCTGGTCCGGCAGGGCGGGTATTTCTTTTTTCAGGCTTTCGATACGGTCCAGGGATGTTTCGATGGGCATCAGGTCAGGGTCGGGGAAGTAGCGGTAATCGTTGGCGTCTTCCTTTTTGCGCATGGAATACGTTTGCCCCGTAGCCTGGTCAAAGCGCCGCGTCTCCTGTATGATCTTTTCGCCCTTTTCCACGGCCTCCACCTGGCGGATGTACTCCTGTTCGATGGCCTTTACAACCGACTGGAAGGAATTCAGGTTCTTCATTTCCGTGCGGGTGCCAAGCGTGGTTTCGCCCCTTTTGCGCACGGAGAGGTTCACGTCGCAGCGCAGGGAGCCCTCGTTCATTTTGCAGTCGGAGATGCCGGTATAGGAGATGACCGCCTTCAGCTTTTGCAGATAGGCAGCAGCCTCGCGGGCCGAGCGGATGTCCGGTTCGGAGACGATTTCAATCAGCGGCACGCCGCAGCGGTTGCAATCCACCAGCGTTCCTTTTTTGTCGTCGTGGATCAGCTTGCCGGCATCCTCCTCGATGTGGATGCGGGTGATGCCAATCTTCTTCTGCCCCTCCGGCGTCTCAATGAGCAGGTGGCCGTGGTGGCACAGCGGCAGGTCGTACTGGGAGATTTGATACGCTTTGGGCAGGTCGGGATAAAAGTAATTTTTCCTGTCCTGCTTCGAATAGGGCTCTATCTGGCAATTGGTAGCCAGGCCGGCCTTGATGGCATAGTCCACCACCTGCCCGTTTAAAACCGGCAGTGTACCGGGCATGCCCATGCAAACGGGGCAGCACTGGGTATTGGGGGCCGCGCCGAAATCCGTGGGACAGGTGCAAAAAATCTTCGACTTGGTTTTCAGCTCCACGTGCACTTCCAGGCCGATGACCATTTCATAATCCTTCAGCATCAGTACGACACCTCCTTGAAGGCGTGGCGGTTGTCCTGCTCATAGGCGTGGGCGATGCGGTACAGAAGCGTCTCGGAAAAAGGCCGGCCGGTGAGCTGCATTCCAACAGGCAATCCCTGATCATCCGCTCCGCAGGGGATGGAAAGCGCGGGCAGGCCGGCAATGCTCACCGGCACTGTGTAGATGTCCCCCAGGTACATTTCCAAGGGATTTTGCGTCTTTTCCCCGATTTTGTAGGCGGTGGTGGGGGCAACCGGCGACAATACCGCCTGGCAGGTGGCGAATATGTCGGAGAACTCTTCCATGATTTTGGTGCGCACCTTCAGCGCCTGTTTGTAGTAGGCGTCAAAATACCCGGCGCTTAACGCGAAGGTGCCCAGCATGATGCGGCGCTTGACCTCCGGGCCAAAGCCCTGGCTGCGTGTCTTTATATACAGGTCGTTCAGGTCCTCATACTCTTCCGCCCGGTAGCCGTAGCGCACACCGTCGAACCTGGCCAGGTTGGAGGATGCCTCTGCGGAGGAAATCACATAGTAGGCAGGCAAAGCGTATTTCAGCGTGGGCAGGGATACATCCACGATTTCCGCGCCTTGGGCAGCGTACCATTTGGCGGCCTGTTCCACAGCGGCCTTCACGGATGCGTTAAGCCCTTCCCCGAAAAACTCACGGGGCACAGCAATGCGCAGGCCCTTGACGCCTTTTTGCATTTCCGCGGTATGGTCGGGATAATCCCGCATAACAGAGGTGGAATCCTTTGCGTCATGGCCGCAAAGCGCATTCAATACCAGCGCCGAATCCTGAACGGTTTTGGTCAGTGGGCCGATCTGGTCCAGGGAAGAGGCAAAGGCGATGAGGCCGTACCTGGATACGGAGCCATAGGTGGGCTTCATGCCCACCACGCCGCAGAAGGAGGCCGGCTGGCGGATGGAGCCGCCTGTATCGGAGCCCAGGGTGAAAGGCGCCTCACCGGCCGCCACCGCCGCCGCCGCCCCGCCGGAGGAGCCGCCGGGCACACGGGTCAAATCTCTGGGATTGCGGGTTACATGGACGCTGGAATTCTCCGTACTGGAGCCCATGGCGAATTCATCCATATTCAGCTTGCCCAGCAGCACACAGCCGGCTTCCTTCATTTTCAGGTAGGCGGTAGCGTCATAAGCGGGCTCGAAATTGTTCAGCATGCGGCTGGCACACGTGGTTTTGATGCCCTTGGTACAAATGTTGTCCTTGATGCCTACGGGCACGCCGGCAAGGGGCGGCAGGCTTTCCCCCGCCATGCGGCGGCTGTCGATTTCCTCCGCAGCCTTGAGCGCTTCCTCTTTCGTGACGGTAAGGTATGCGCCGACCTGCGCTTCCGCCTTTTCCATGCGGTTCAAATATGCCTGGGCCGCTTCCTTGGCGGAAATTGCCTTCGATTGAAGGAGCCCGGACAGCTCCGTTACGCTAAGGCTTGTAATCTCACTCATATGTGCCTCCTTACTCCACCGTCCTGGGTACGGTGATGAAGCCACCGTCCCTGGTGGGCGCGCTTTGCAATAGCAGCTCGCGGTCAATTTCCAGGAAGGGAATATCCTCCCGAAACACATTGCTCACCGGAACCACGTGGGCGGTGATGGGTACGTTTGAAGTATCCACCTCCGATAATTGGTCCGCAAAGGCGATGATGGCCTGCAGTTCACTCCCCATGCGCTTTTGTTCCTCAGGCGTCAGATGCAGCTTGGCCAGGGCGGCCACCTGCTCCACCTGAATTTGCGGCGCGGCGGCCTTGTGCTTGTGAGCAGGCTCCTCTCCCTTGGATACGCCCAATTTGAGGATATCCAATTGCGCCTGGTCCACATAGTCCGGGGCCTCGGTCATCAAACAGGAGGCGTCCTTCGTTTTGGGGAAGGCGATGACGTCCCGCAGGGAATCGGCGCCCAGGAACAGCATCACCAGCCGGTCCAGACCGAATGCAAATCCGCCGTGGGGCGGCGTGCCGTATTGGAAGGCCTTCAGCAGGAAGCCGAAGCGCCTTTCGGATTCTTCCCTGGAAAAGCCCAGGGCTTCGAACACCTTCTCCTGGATGTCCCTTTGATGGATGCGGATGGAGCCGCTGCCCAGCTCCACGCCGTTTAGCACCACATCGTAGGATTGGGCGCGGACGCGCTTGGGATCGCTGGTCAGATAGGGGATATCCTCCGGATAGGGCATGGTGAAGGGATGGTGGGCGGCCACAAACCGGCTTTCTTCCTCTGAATACTCAAACTCCGGGAAATCCGTCACCAGCACGAACTGGAAATCATCCTTGGGACGCAGGCTCAGCATATCCCCCACCGCCAGGCGCAGGCCGCACAGCACCCGGCAGACGGTTTCGAACTTGTCGGCGCAAAAGAGGATGAAATCGCCGGGCTTCGCTTCCACTTTATCCAGCAGCGCCGCAAACTCAGCCTTGGTAAAGTACTTTTGTAATATGGAGTTGATCTCCCCATTTTCCCGGATCAATATCCAGGCCATTCCCTTGGCACCCAGGGAAACGGCCTTATCGGTCAGCTCCTCAATGGTGCTGCGTGCAAACTTTTCCCCGCACCCCTTGCAGTTGATGGCCCGCACCAGCCCGCCCTGCTCTGTCACCTGCCGGAATACGGAGAAGGAGCAGGCTTTGGCAAGCGCCGTCAAATCCACAATGGGCATCGCAAAGCGCAGGTCCGGCTTGTCGCAGCCGTAGCGGTCCATGGATTCCTGCCAGGTCATGCGCAGGAAGGGATGGGGAATCTCCCGGCCCATGGCGGCCTTGAAAACATAGGTGAACAGTTTTTGAAGGTGAGTTAAAACATCCTCCTGATCCACAAACGACATTTCCATATCCACCTGGGTGAACTCCGGCTGGCGGTCGGCCCGCAGGTCCTCATCCCTGAAGCACCTGGCCACCTGGTAATACTTATCGATGCCGCCTACCATCAACAGCTGCTTGAAGATTTGGGGACTTTGGGGCAGCGCGTAAAACGTACCCGGGTGAACGCGGCTGGGCACCAGGTAATCCCTGGCCCCTTCCGGTGTGGATTTGGTGAGGATTGGCGTTTCCACCTGAATAAACCCGTCGGCGTGCAGATAGTCTTCCGCAGCCTTTTGCGTAAGGTTTCTAAGCTTTAAGGCATTCAGCAGCGCCGGGCGCCGGATGTCCAAAAAACGGTACTGCAAGCGCAGGTCCTCCCGCACCTTCGTATCCTCCTCCAGGGAGAAGGGCAGCGGCTTGGCTACGGAGAGAACCTCCAGGGATTGGGCCTTCAGTTCCACCGTGCCGGTTGCGATTTTTGGGTTTACCGTCTCCTTGTCCCGGAGCCGGATGGGGCCAGTGACGGAGATTACCGACTGCATGCGCAGGCCCTCAGCCAATTGAAAGTGTTCGGGCGACACGTTTCTTGCGTCGAACACTACCTGCAAAACGCCTTCCCGGTCTTTCAGGTCAATGAAGAGCACGCCGCCCATGTCGCGCTTGCTTTGCACCCACCCCGCGGCGGTCACCATCTGCCCGATATGCTCTTCCCGTAATGAACCACAATAATGCGTGCGTTTCAAATGCGTATCCTCCCTTTGGCAAAGCCGGTAAAACAGATATTTGGGTATAAAAAAACGCCCCTCGATCCCTCACTCGGGACGAAAGACGTGATATCTTGCGCGGTGCCACCCCACTGGGCCAAAGGCCCACTCTGCAGCAACAGCCATACTGGCGATTGCCTCCGGCGAAAACGGGCCGGTCCCGTCCAAGTCTACTGGGCTTGCGCCTTTCGGTTGGCTGCTCCAGGCTGTTCTTCCCCGAAAGCTCCGTGCCGCCCTTTCACCTTACGGCGGCTCTCTGAAACGAAGAATTTCCGGCTACTCTTCCTATCATCGCGATGAAGCGAAAACGCTTCTATGAAGATTTGAAGGTATTATACCCGCAAACACTGCCCATGTCAACGGAAAGTATTGCAAAAAACAGCAGCAATACAGCAGCAATGCCATTATTCGCTTTTTGATTCAGCTGACATTTTTAGAAACAGGGCTTCAAGCGCTGACGCGAACGCTTCATCCTGGGCGCTGTCCCGCTTCTTGGGGCCCCGGACACGCCCGCCTGCCCGCAAGCGCTTTTTTGTTTCATGGCGCTGATTCAGCAGAGGAAGAATGTTTTCTTCGGTGTATAAAAGCCCGTCCTGGCGCAGGACATGGCAGCCTTTGGACAGGCACATGGCGGCCAGCCCATAGTCCTGGGTGATAACGATGTCGCCTGATACGGCACGGTTGACAAGGGCAAAATCGACGCTGTCCGCCCCGCGCATCACCGTTACCACCTGCGCGTCCTGTCTTGAAAATTCATGGGCACTGTCGCAAAACAGCACCGCCGGTACATGGTATGCACGGGCAATGCGCAGGGCGATGTCCGTCACGGGGCAGGCGTCCGCATCGATGAGCAGGTTCATGGTTTTCATTCCTCCCGCATAGAATTTCCATGATGGAAAGGAGCGTGCAACATGGAGGGGGCGCGTCATTTTTTTCCCGGCGGAAATACGAGCCAGGGGTTTTACAGCCGGTTTGCCCATATTCTGCCCAGGGATAAGGTACGCAGAAAGATTATATTGAAGGGCGGTCCCGGCGTAGGCAAGAGTACGCTCATGCGCCGCGTGGCCGAGTATTTGCAGGGGATGCAAATGGAGGTGGAGGTCTTCCACTGCTCCAGCGATCCCGACAGCCTGGATGGCATTGCCGCCCCGGACCTTGGTTTTGCAGTCATCGATGGCACGGCGCCTCATATGATGGACCCTGTACTGCCGGGCGCTGAGGACGGCATATTGAACCTTGGGGCATGCCTGAATGAGGAGCAGCTGGAAAAAAGCCGCCGTCTGATCCGGGACGCTATGGAGGAAATAGCCCGCTGCTTTTTGCGCGTGTATGACTACCTGGGCGCTGCCGCGCCGCTTTTGTTCGGCAGCAAAAGGGAATGGCAGGAGCGGACGCCCCCCGGCGCGCTGGAGGCGCTGGCCCAGGAGCTTGCGGACAAGTGGCTTCCCTTTGGCGAGGGGCCGGCCCGGGAAAGGGAGCTGTTTGCCGAAGCGTATACGCCGCGGGGGTACATGACGTATCTTCCGACACTATTGACGGAGAAGGTGGCCTGTGTCGCCGCGCCATGGGGGCTGTCGCCGCATCCGCTGCTGTCAAGGCTCCGGGATACCGCGCTGTCAAGGGGCATTCCGGTTCTGGGCTTATATAACCCCCTGCTGCCGGGAGAATTGAATCATTTGATATTGCCCGGCTTGCGGTTTGCCATCGTCACCGGGGCGGTGGAAAAGCCGGCGGAGACGCTGAACCTGCAGGAGGCCTTGTCCCTGGGCCAGGGACTCAGCCGGGAGCAGGCCTTCAACCGCAATGCCCATGAGCTGCTATTGCAGCGGGCGGTGGAGAGCCTCAAGGAGGCCAAGGCCCGTCATGACGATCTGGAGAAGTATTATACAGCCGCCATGGACTTTGAGTGCTGGGAAACCGCGCTGAAAAAAGTGAAGGATACGGCGGACGCGCTGGCAGGCAGCCCTGCAAAACCAGTGGATGCATAAAAGCAAAGGCAGCATCCTTCTATAAGTCAGGCCGGATCAAGTTGATCCGGCGTTTTTTACAAATACGAGAATTGCGGCGTATCCGGAATCTGTAGTATGATGGGAAACATAGACATACCGTAATATGACAACACGAGAGGATAAAGCAATGCAAAGATCAGTCCCCGTCAGGTACAAAATCCTTATGGCATGCATCATTTCCGTACTGGCGTTTGCCCTTGTTCTTTTCTTGCTGAACTCGGGCGGGGTTTTTGACATGATAAAAAGGAACGATGTATTGTCACGGCTGGGTTTGCCGGAAACAAGATATTGCTCCCTTGTGGCCCATGCGCAGCGCCGTGATTTTTTGCGGTATCTGGATGAATTTGATTGGAGCATCATTGAATATGCGGCGGAGGACAGCGATCAGGTGATGGACGCCATGCAAAACAACGATTTGTGGCACACGGAACAGGTGAGTTATCAGGATATACTATCCGTCACTTCGCTGCTTCCTGGGGACAGCGATGGTCTTCTAACAACAATGCCTTTTACCGAATCCGCGTATGATGCCTGGTACTTTGACTATAGCCATGTGAGCGGCAGCGATGTCAAAAAGCTTGAATCCATAGCGGATTTAAAGGCGTATTGCGATACGGAGGTCAGCTTCGCTTTTTATACCATTGCCTTCTACAACAAAAGCGAAGGGCTCCTTTGGTATTTGAAGCTGAATTAAGGGAGGGTCTGCGCGATGCCCTACGCCTTCGCGGTCAGCTTTCCCGTCTTCGCGTTAAGATAAGCAATGAGCGATTTGGGATCAATCACCATTTGAAGCCCCCGCACCCCCGCGCTGACGGCGATTTCGTCAAACAACAGCGATGTTTCATCCACAAAGGTAGGGAACTGTTTTTTCATACCTACGGGGGAGCAGCCGCCCCGTATATAGCCTGTCAAACCCAGCAAATCGTTGACGTGGATCAGGTCCACTTTTTTATCTTGCAAAAGAGCGGCGGCAGCCTTCAAGTCCAGCTCCTTGTGGACCGGCACGAGAAAAACAGCATGGCCCTTTCGCTCGCCCTTGGCCACCAGCGTTTTGAACACCGCGGCCGGGCTCATGCCGATCTTTCCCGCCACCAGTTCGCCGTCGAAAAGCCCTTCCTCCCATTCGTAGGAAAGGGTGCGGTAAGGGATTTTCGCCGCGTCCAACAGCCTTAGCGCGTTCGTTTTTGCAGGCGCCGCCATACATTGCTCCTCTTTTTAGTCAGTAGGGATAGGCCATATCGTCCGCCGTCCACCGAGATAGCGTATCCAAATAGGCGGCGGCTTCTTTCCTGGCATCCATAAGGCTGTGATCTAGGTAATTGCCGCATTCAATCCGCTTTGCTCCCGGGATATCGCCGTCAAAGCCCTTGATGAATTCAAAGGTTTCTCGCAAAAGGTCCAGCACCTCCTGCCGGGTCATCCCGTCCCTGGTCAGAAAATAGAAGCCGGTGCGGCAGCCCATGGGCCCAACGTACACGATCTTGTCTGAGTAGGCCGTATTGCGAACATAGGTGGCAAACAGATGCTCCAGCGTGTGGGCCGCGGCGGTGGTCAGGTAGTCGCCCCGGTTGGGCGCGCGCATGCGCAGGTCGTAGGTTACCACATCCCCATCGACGCGGGAAACGTACAGGCCGGGGGCAAGGATATCATGGTTGATGGAAAAGCTGGCGATTTTCTGCATGGAAATCCCTCCTCGTACACAGCCGATTATAACCTTTGGCCCGTGGCGCGTCAAGAAGCCCTGTATGTGCGCACAGCATGGAAATCAAGGCGTTTCCCTTGCAGAATTTGTAACAAGGTTGTACACTATACTATAAATAGCCTAAGGTGGGAGGGAAGACCATGGCGGAAAAATGGCGGTTCAATGGGTTCTATACCAAGGCACAGCTTCTGCGCTGGCGGGAGCAGGTGCCCCGCAGGGTTGCCTGCCGCAATTATTCCCAAGCGCCCAAGGTAGCCCAGTGGACGACCCTTTCCTACGCTGCGGCCAGGCTGTGCCTGCCGGGGGTGCGCATCCTTCTGGCGGCCTGTGATGAGTCCTTCTTTACACCGGTCATATTCAACTACGGCCGCATCAAGGGCGCCACGCGTTTTGCCGCCGTCATGGCCGATACGGCTGTGCCCAGGCATATGACCCACGCGGGCATCAGCGGAGAAGCCTTTATATTGGAAGCCACCTCCTGCGGCGTGGCCACCTGCTGGGTATCCGGCACGTATCGCAAGAAGGAAAGCCCCGTACACCTGTACCCCGGCGAGGTTCTGGCGGCGGTAATCCCCTTGGGCATCGCCGCCGAGCCGCTGACAGAGCCGGTGCACAGAGCCCGCAAGCCATTGAAATGGTTTATGGAAAGCGGCGGGGAAGATTGGCCGGAGTATGCGCTGGAAGCTGCCAAGGCGGTCCGGGAAGCACCTTCCGCCATGAACAGGCAGCCTTGGAAGCTGCGTCTGAACAGCCAGTCGCTGTCATTGATGGGCGCGCCAAACAGCCTCGACACAGGCATTGCGCTGATGCATATGGAAGCCGCCTTATGTGATCAGGACAGGCAATGGATAGTGGATGCGGGCGGCAAGCAGCCCGCGGCGAGGGTTCTTTTCGCCGGCCATGAAAACGGATAACCTAAGAAACAGGAGTAACTGATGCAGTCGTTTTACCATACCGGGCAGGCATCCATGCAGCCGCTGGCGGACAGGATGCGGCCGCGCACCCTTTCTGAGTTTTTAGGGCAGAGCCACCTTGTGGGCCCCGGCCGGCTTCTGCGCCGGGCAATCGAGGCGGACCGCCTGACCTCCAGCATATTTTACGGCCCGCCAGGCTGCGGCAAGACCACCCTGGCTGCCATCGTGGCCGGTGCCACCGAGGCGGCGTTTGTGCAGATGAACGCCGTCACCTCCGGCGTGGGCGATGTACGGGAGGTGTTGAAGGCTGCCGGGGAACGGCAGACCCGCTCCGGCCAGGCCACATACCTCTTGCTGGACGAATGCCACCGCTGGAGCAAATCACAGTCCGACAGCATCCTGCCCGCCATTGAGCGGGGGATCATCCGCTTTATCGGCAGCACCACGGAAAATCCCATGATCGCCATGACGCCTGCCATCGTCAGCCGTTGCCGCGTGTTTCAGTTCTTTCCGTTGACGAAGGAGGATGTGATCTCCGCTCTGCGCGCGGCCCTTGCGGATGAGGAGCGGGGCTACGGCGGACGCGCGGTGGAGGTATCAAAGGAGGCCTTGTCCCACTGGGCCCAGGTGGCAAACGGCGACGTCCGCGCGGCATTCAACGCGCTGGAGCTGGCGGTACTTACGACGCCCGCGGATGCGGACGGCGTGCAGCGCATCGATTTGTCGGTAGCGGAGGAGAGCATACAAAAGCCCATGCTCCGCTGCGACGAGAGCTTGTATTACGATATGCTCAGCGCCTTTTGCAAAAGCCTGCGCGGCTCCGACAGCGACGCGGCGCTGGCCTGGTTCGCAAGGCTTGATTATGCCGGCGTGGACCCCAGGCTCATTGCGCGCCGCATCATTGCCCACGCCAGCGAGGATGTAGGGCTGGCCAACCCCATTGCCATGCTGGAGGCCGCGGCTGCCATGCAGGCCGTGCAGACGGTGGGCATGCCGGAAGCGCGTCTCCCCCTGGCCCAGGCCATCATCGCCATCTGCGAGAGCCCCAAGTCCAACAGCGTGGTCATGGCCATCGACGCGGCCGCGGCCGACGCCGGAAAGGGCGGCTTCGGTCCCGTGCCCATCCATTTGCGGGACACCCACTATAAAGGCGCGGAACGGCTAAAGAGCGGGGAAGGGTACAAATATCCCCATGATTACCCCGGCCATTACGTAAAGCAGGAATACATGCCCCCCGAGGTGAAGGGCAAGGTCTACTATCAGCCTAGCGACCAGGGACATGAGGAAAAAATTCAAAAGGCCAAAGCGATGCGGGATAAGGATGTAAAAACATGAAGCAGCAGGTGGACATTTCAAAGGCGGTCGTCTATTCCGTTGCCATCAACGGCGTTCAAATCGCGGCTGTGATGGCTATCGCCCTGTACCTGCTTTTCTCCGGTGAGCAGGTGCTTCACCAGTCCGCCATCCGCATCGGCATCACGGTGGCTGCACTGCTGGTATCTTTCGGCGCGGTGGTGGATATCAGGGATGCGCTGGGCACGAGAAAGGCGCTGGACAGGGTGATGACCATGGAGCATTCCATGTCGGCCCTGGAGGAATTGAACAACACGCTGCGCGCGCAGCGCCATGATTTCCTCAACCACCTGCAGGTGGTGTACAGCCTGATGGAAATGCGGGAGTACAAGGACGCCCAGGATTATATTGAGCGGGTGTACGGCGATATCCGTGCAGTCAGCCGCGTTTTGCGCACCGCCAACCCTACCATCAACGCGCTTTTGAAGGTGAAGCTGGCTTCCTGTGAAAAGCAGGGGGTAAAGGTGGAACTGCAGATCACCAGCGCCTGGAAAAGCCTGTCCATTCCCGGCTGGGAAATGTGCAAGGTGCTGGCCAACCTCATCGACAATGCCCTGGATGCATTGAAGGGAACAAAAAACCCCTGCTTGACCATATCTCTATCCGAAGATTTGAAGAGCTTCCGCTTTTGCGTGGCCAACAACGGCCCAGACATACCGCCGCAGGATATCGGCCGCATCTTCCAGCCCGGCGTTACCACCAAGTCGGAGGGCCACGGCATGGGCCTTTTTATCGTACGCGGTACCTTGAAGGAGTTCGGCGGCGATATCGAGGTGACAAGCAGCGGCGAGACGGTATTCACCGGCTGGGTTCCCAAGGAAACGGCAGCAAGCGAACCGGATGCCGATCTGTAACATGAATAAAATATGACGGACAATGAAGAGGATGCATTGACACCTTAATAAATTTGTAATAAAATGAGGTGGTGATTGGAAATATAGAGGATGCAGATGCCTTTTTTTAGAAAAGCGTAAGCGAATACCAAAACCAAGGGGTGGTCATATGAAACACACAGGCAAATATGTCCGGGCATGGAAGCGCGTATTGGCATTGGCGCTTGCTTTTTTTTGCGTCGCAAGCATGCTGTCCTTTACTGCTCAGCCTGCTTCGGCGGCGGATGAAGTCTATGGAAGGGTGAAAACGGACAATGTCAAGGTCCGCAAAACAGCCTCCACCTCCGCCGATTGGTGGTTCAAGCTGCCCAAGGATTGGGTCTCGCAGGTACTGGAAACAGTTGAAAAGAGCGGCATCACCTGGTACAAGGTCCAAACCAATGGGCCCACCCAGGGGACCCGCACCTATATCGGCTATATCCATGGGGATTACTTTGCCCCGATGACGCCCGAGCAGCAATCCGACTGGCTGAATAATCCCGTACAGCCCGGTGTAGGCCTGGTCGGCGCTACACCGACACCAACGCCGGCCGGCATGACGCCGACGCCGACGCCCGCGGGGATGACACCCGCCCCTGCCGGCACAAAGCCCACGCCCATCCCTGACCCATCCAACCTGGGGCGCATCAGCAAGGGCGGCGTGAACTTCCGTGTGACGCCCGGCGGAAAGGTAATCCGCAAGCTGGAGAATGGCACCATGGTGGAGCTGCTGGAAATACCCCAGTTCCTGACGGAGGATTATTGGTTCAAGATCAAGCAAAACGGGGACACGGGCTATATCCAGGGCCAGTTGATCACCATCCTTACCAAGGCCGAATCGGACGCCTACAAGAATCAGGCGACCCCGACCCCGACGCCTGCGCCTGCCGGTGATACGGTGTACGGTTATGTAAGGCTGAAGGACGACGGCATCAACCTGCGGGAGCAGCCGGCCGGGAGTATTATCACCCGTATCGATGGGAAACCTGTCATGTCCTATTTGAAGCAGCCAACAGTCAAGAGCGGCGTCACCTGGTATTATGTGAAGCTGAACGGCATTGGCGGCTATGTGCACGGTAGCTATGTGATTCTGTGCGACGCCAATGGAAACACACTGCCTCCGGCCGTCACGCCTACGCCCGGGCCTACCCAGACGCCTGCCCCGGAAACGGTGATCGGGTATATCAAGCTGATAGACGACGGCATCAACCTGAGAGATGCGGCCGGCGGGAAAGTGATAGGCCGCATCGAAGGAAGACCTGTGCTTTCTTATTTGAAGACGCCGGAGGTCAAGAGCGGCGTCACCTGGTATTATGTAAAGGTGAATAATCTTGGCGGCTATGTGCATGGCGGTTATGCGGTAAAAACGGATGCCGCCGGGAATACCCTTCCTCCCAATGTCACAGCTACGCCAGCGGTGACGCCGACGCCAACCCCCACCGGCAGCCAGGACAACACGGCCGGCTATATTAAGCTGACAACCGACAATGTGAAGCTGCGCAAAACACCCAACGGGACGACCTTGTGCCAGGTATCCCTGGGGCAGATACTGCCTCTGACGGCGCAGCCCACACAGTCGGGCTCCTACAACTGGTATCCCGTGCAAAATACGGACGGGCAGAAGGGATACATACGCGGCGATATGGCCTCACGCTGTGACCAAAACGGCGTGACAGTGCCGCCTGCCGCCACACCGACGCCGCCTGCCAGCACGGCGGGTTATGCCATGGTCACCAAGCAGTCGGTGAACCTTCGCAAGAGCATCGGCGGGGAAACAATCCGCTCCCTGGATAAGGATACGGTATGGCCCATGGTATCCGCCGCGGTGAAGAACGGCTCCTACACCTGGTTCCCGGTGGATGTGAACGGTGTCAAGGGCTTCCTCCGCAGCGACGCTTCCTACCAACTGGCGCCTTTCCAGGTGGAGGCGTACTTAAGGGGCGAAGCCCTTCCCACACCGACCCCGACGCCCACGCCAACGCCCGGGCCCAGCAAATACCTGATTACCACCGTAGACAAGGTGAACCTGCGGGCTTCCGCCTCCAAGGATGCCAATTCGCCCTACAATGTGGCATTGGGCACCGTAGTTTCCTTTACCAGCTCCAGCACGGTGGGCGGCTCCCTTTGGTACAAGATCACTTACCAGAACACCACCCTATGGGTGCTTGGAAGCTGTGTCAAGGTGATGAATACAGCAGAATATGCCGCCTGGCTGGCGGGTCAGCCGACGCCTACCCCGTCGCCTACGCCTACGCCCACCCCCCGCGAGGAGGACCTGAGCGATATGGCGGAAACGAAATCAGAGAACGTACTGGTGCGTGCCAGCGGTTCTTCCTCCGCCAAGCAGGTGGAAAAGATTTATGACAAGGGCGTTATCGTTACCCTTACCGGCAGCAAAAATACAAGCGACGGTTATAACTGGCGCAGTGTGAAGCTGAAGTCCGGCGTCACAGGCTACATCCGCGAAGACCTTCTGCGCATCTATACCAAGGCGGAGAAGAAGGCGTACGAGGATGCGCAGAATCCCCCCAGCCCCACGCCGGGCAGCGGCCTGCCTGAGGCCACTTACGATACGCTGCGCAAGGGCTCCACAGGAAATGAGGTAAAGGCTCTCCAGACAAGGCTCAAGGAAAAAGGGTTCTATAATGGTTCCATCAGCGGTACGTACGGAACCGATACGGTGGATGCCGTAAAGGCCTTCCAAAAATCCAAGGGCCTGCTCGTCGACGGTATCGCGGGTTCCAATACCCAGCACGCGCTGTTCGGGACGGTGCCCCCGGGTTCCAACGACGAGGAATTGACCAACACCATTTATCCCGTGGAAAAGATCGACTGGTTCAAAGGGAACATCGACACGCTCTTTGCCAGGGGTATGAACGTGAAGGTTACGGATGTCAAGAGCGGTATCACCTTCTGGGTCCACCGCTGGGCCGGCGGCAGCCATGCCGACGTTGAGCCGCTTACAGCTGCGGATACGCGCCGCATGTGCAGGATTTACGGTGTAAATAAATCCTCGGAAATCACCGAGGACAAATATTACCAGCGGCACCCCTTATGGGTCACCATCGGTACCCGGACCTTCGCTGCATCCATGTACGGCCCGCCGCATAATCCCGCGGGGGATACCATCAAGAACAACGAGTTCACGGGCCAGTTCTGTATTCACTTTACCAACAGCAAGACCCATACAGGCGGCCGGGTGGACCCTGGCCACCAAGAGGCCATCCAGTACGCATACGACCACGCGCCGCAAAGGAAATAAATAACGGGCGGGCCTCCTTGGAAAAGGAAGCCCGCCTCCGCGTATCAACAAAGTGGCTATGCCACTTTGTTGAGCTTTTCCCTCGCTGCACTGCAAAATGGCTATGCCATTTTGCGGCCGTTTGCTCGGGCAAGGAAGGAATTTCTACGAAATTCCCGCGTAAACCACCGCACATGTCGCTGGTTTACGATCTAGAATCGAAGGGCTTCGGCCCTCCGATGCCTCCCGGGGCTTTTTGATGGTCTGGGGCGGGCTTCCTTGGAAAAGGGAGCCCGTCTTTACTTTATTGAGCACACGATTTCCTTGTGTGTATGTGCATCGTCTTTTAGATGGGAATTCCAAAGGGGTTACCCCATCTGGCTCAATAGTCGCCGCTGTTCGCTGCCGTTCCACGGCTCCTTTTCGCCAGCCTCCTCCACCTCGCTTCACCCCTCCATCTGGCTCAATAGTCGCACTGCTCACTGCCGTTCGCATTACTCCTTTTCGCCAGCCTCCTCCACCCCTCCCATATCCGCCACAGGCGGGGTCGGGGTTACGGAGCCTTTGGCAGGAGTCCAGAGGACAGAGTCCTCTGGCGCAGGTGCTGCGCGGCCATGGCCAAAAATTCCCGGTTGGTTGGTTTGCCCCGGTCTGGGTCAATGGACAGGCCGAACAGCCTTTCCAGCGCGGCCATGTCGCCGCGGCTCCAGGTGGCCTCGATGGCGTGGCGGATGCAGCGCTCCACCGCGGCGGGCGTGGTGGAAAACTGCGCGGCGGCGGCCGGGTACAGTTTCAGGGTCAGCGCGTCCAGCAGGCGGGGCGAGGGGATCAAAAGATCCAGCAGGCAGGCAAGGTACAATCTGCCTTTCAAATGAACCGGCATTTGAAGCTCCTGAAAAAGCGCCTGGATGCGTTCATGCCGTGCGGGGGCGCAAAGGGATGCCAGCGCTCCCTGAGGCATGTCCTCGATCAGGCGTATCGCCGATTGCAGCGAAGCAAAATCGCAGGCGGAGGAGAGGCATTCATCAATGGCATCCACCGCCGCCGTGTCAGGAACAGGCGAGGAGAGATAGACCACTCTTGGCGGGCAGGGCAAGCATGCCTCCTTGAGGGCTTTCAATACGGCCGGACCATCCTTAAGCGGCAGGACATGATCCAGCACAAGCACATCCGGCATGGTATCCTCTATCTCCATAAGAGCGCTCCGCCCGTCTCCCGAACAGGAAACGGCGCAGTCGCTCCGCTCGCTTTCCAGAAACAGCCGGAACTCTTCCCTCCGCGCGCCTTCCCGCATGGCCAGCAGCACCCGCATAAAAAGTCCCCTCCCGAACGATTCTTTCGCCGGGAAGGGGATATTTTCCTGCCGGGGCAATGACTCAAGAGGTACAACAAGCAAATGGCGATGCCGCTAGAAATTACAGTCCCTCTTCCTGCTTGAGCATCCACTCGATATACAGGCCGTAGCCCTGGGTGGGATCGTTGACATAGACATGGGTTACAGCCCCGATGATGTGCCCGTTTTGTATGATGGGGCTTCCGCTCATACCCTGGACGATGCCGCCTGTCTTGTCCAGCAGTTCAGGGTCGGTAACCTTGATGACCATGGATTTGGGGGCAGGAGCCGCCTGACGGTTGGCTTGCACGATTTCCACCTTGTACTCCTTCAGGCCGCCGCCGTCTACGGAGGAGAGGATGGAGGCGGGACCCGTGCGGACCGTGCCCATCAGACCGATGGGCAGGCCGTTGGGATACAGCTTGTTTGCCGGGGCTTTGTCCATTTTGCCGTAGATGCCGTAGTTGGTGTTTTTCAGAATATTGCCCAGCATGTTGTTCTCCCGGAGGAAAGAGCCCTTCAATTCGCCCGGCGCGCCTTTTTTGCCCTTTTGCACATCCACCACGTCTGCGTGCATCACCTGGCCCTGGCGCACGGAAAGAGGCTGGCCCGTGTCCGCGTCGGTAATGGCGTGGCCAAGCGCGCCGTACGCACCGCTTTTGGGGTCGAAAAACGACAATGTACCAACGCCGGCGGTGCTGTCGCGGACCCAGATGCCCAAACGGTAGCTTCCGCTGGCCTGGTCACGCTTGGGGGTCAGGGATACCTCCATGGGCCGGTTGTCCCGCAGCATTTGAAGCTGGAGGGGTTTACCTCCGCTTTGGGCAACCAGCTGGCTTAGGTGTGTGGAGCTTTCAATGGGCTGCCCGCCCAATTGCACCAGGACATCGCCCGGCCGTATGCCTGCCAGGCGCGCCGGGCTGGCACCGCCCTCGCCCCCCAGGTCGCTGGTGCCAACCACCAATACACCCTGTGTCTGCAGCGCTACGCCCACCGCCTCGCCGCCGGGAATGAGGATGCGCTCGGGCTCAACGGAAACCTCTACCTTTTTAATGGGCAGAATACCCAATAGGTCCAGGGAAAGAACGGCATTGCCCGTCTGATTCCCGGTCAGCTGGACGTTGCTTGCCGCCCGGCCGTTCAGTGTCTCATCTGTAGAGGAGAGAACGGAGATATCCCCCTGTTCCACGCGGATGGAAAATGGCAGCCCCATCGACAATATCTGCCGGTGGCCCGCGGTAACGTAAATGTGGTCGGGCAATTGCATCAGAGCTTGTGCTTGCGGGGAAAAATACCCGATGACAAGAAACAGGGAAAGCAAAATGCCAATTACGTGCCGCACCCGGGAATGCTTTTGCCTAAAACGATACGTGCGCATGATGACGCCCCTTCTTTGCGTTGTTCAGCCATAACATGGGCCCGGGGCGGTCAAAATATGCTGGGAAGGACAGACAAGGCGCATCCTTCATGCCTTTACAAAACATGTCCCTTCCTGTAAAATGGCAGAAGAATTTTAAAGATTGTGGGGAATTAAGAGCATGTTGTTGGGCGCTTTGGAGGCCGGCGGTACCAAGATGGTTTTGGCCGTGGGGGATGGCTCGGGCCATATTGCGGACAAGGTCAGCATTCCCACCACCGACCCGGAAGAAACCATGGCCGGCATATTGGCTTATTTCCAAAAATTTGAAATATCGGCCTTGGGCGTCGGCTGCTTTGGCCCGCTGGACCTGAAAACGTCTTCTCCTACATTCGGATACATCACGTCTACGCCCAAACTGAAGTGGAAGAACTTTCCGCTGGTCAGGACGCTGGCAGACGGCCTTCACGTGCCTGTGGCGCTGGATACCGACGTAAACGGCGCGGCGCTGGCGGAAAGCACCCTGGGCGCCGCGCGGGGATTAAACAGCTGCCTGTATGTGACGGTAGGGACAGGCATCGGCGGCGGGCTGGTGGTGGAAGGAAACCTTGTCCACGGACTTTTGCATCCCGAATTCGGGCATATGCTGCTGCGTCCCCTGAAGGACGATCCTTCGCCGGACGGCTTCTGCCCGTACCACGGAGGCTGCCTGGAGGGCTTGGCCTGCGGCCCGGCCATAGAAAAGCGCTGGGGCATCTCCGCCAAGGAAATGAAGCCCGATCATCCCGCCTGGGCGCTGGAGGCCGGGTATCTGGCCCAGATGTGCGTAAACGCCATCGTCTCCTTTTCGCCTGAAAAGATCATACTGGGCGGCGGCGTGATGCAGCAGCCCCATTTGTTCCCCATGATCCGCAGGGAAACGCTGCGCCTGCTGGGCGGATACGTGCAGCATACCCAGATTTTGAACGGCATGGAGGATTATATCGTTCCGCCTGGCCTTGATACGCAAAGCGGTATCCAGGGCGCGTTCCTGCTGGCAAAACGGGCGCTTGCAGCCGGGGGGAACATATGAACATCCTGGTGATGGACGGCCAGGGCGGCGGCATGGGCCGGGCGCTGGTGGAATGCCTGCGCCAGGCGCTGCCAGATGCGGACATCACCGCCGTAGGCACCAATGCTGCGGCTACCGCCGCCATGCTCAGGGCCGGCGCCAGCCAGGCCGCCACCGGCGAAAACGCGGCGGTCTACAACATGAAATACGCCGATGTGATCCTGGGACCTATCGGTATCCTGGTGGCCAACGGGCTGTTGGGGGAGGTTACGCCCCGGATGGCTTCTGCCCTGGGGGAATGCGAGGCGTTGAAAATACTGATTCCAGTGCACAAATGCCACGTGGAAATCGCGGGGCTGCAGGATCAGCCCATCACCCAGTTCATCGCTTCGGCAGTGGAAAAGGTGCAAAAGCTTGAAAAGAGGGTATAGATTCATTATGTAAGTATTCATTGGAGCGGGGAAGGTGGAAGCATGCACAGCGATGCCGGTACAGCTATGGAGTATTTATCGCAATTGCCGCCTGACAGGCGGGAGATCATGGAGAAGCTGAGGGCAAAAGTGCTTGAAAACCTTCCCGGTGGGCTGGAGGAAAGGATGCTCTATGGCATGGTCTGCTATGTGATCCCCCACAGCCTGTATCCCAAAGGATATCATGTAGACCCCAAACTCCCGCTGACCATGATGGCCATTGCTTCCCAGAAAAACCATATTGCGCTGTATCATATGGGGATTTATACCTTTCCGGATGTGTATGGCTGGTTTATGGAATCCTATGAAAAGGCGGCCGGCAAAAAGCCGGATATCGGCAAAAGCTGCATCCGCATAAGGCCGGCGGCAAAAATTCCTTTTGACCTGCTTGGTCAATTGTGCGGCAAGGTCACCGTGGAAGAGTATCTGCGCGTATATGAACAGGAAAGAGCGAAATGACCGGGATGGGGGCCAGCAGGTTGGAGAAGGAATTTGCCTTTGACGCCGAACTGAAGAAGGTGCCCGACATCGACGGGGCATACATAGAGATACCGTTTGACGTGAAGGAAGTGTTCGGGAAAGGACGCGTACCCGTCCATGCCACCTTCAACGGCGAGCCTTACGATGGCAGTCTGGTGCGCATGGGCACGCCGTGCCATATCCTGGGAGTCCGAAAGGAGATTCGCCAGAAGATTGGCAAGCAGCCGGGAGATGTGGTGCATGTGACGATCCGGGAGAGGATATAAGGGATGCGCCTGTTCCTTCCTGAACGATCAGCGCATCGGACTCTTTACTAATAGTGATCTAAGCTTTTTTTTGAAATATGCGAGGGTAGCTATGTCTACCCTTGCTTTTTTATTGCCTTGCCCATGCCGGACAGGAAGGCACATGGATGCCCATACAGGATAACCATGTTCACTGCTGAAAGTACAATACTTCCCCAAAGGACAACCCCTGTGGATGTGATCCACAGGGGTTGCGGGTTCGGCTAAGCTTTTGGCTTTGCCTTATGAAACGCCAGAAATGACCAGGAAACGCCGTGTTTCTCTGTTGGGGCAGGTCAGGTTGATACCCTTGCCGATGGCATCTTCCGGATCTGAGTTGATACTTTCCTCAGCCATCCCGGCACCAGCTCTCACAAGCCGGGGTTTTTCCCGAGTGTTACGCTGGCGGGAGGCGCGCTCAAAGCGGCCTGAAGATCGACGGACTGAGAAAGCTTGTCCAGAGCCCCTGTCTGGGTGCCTGTGGATCTGCCTGTCTTCTGGGTTTTCCCGGAAGAGGCAGGAGCAGAGGCCGTCTTTTCACCGGAGGTCTCACTGGGAGCGCCGGCGGTGTTCTTGGTGGTTGTCTTTTTCGTGGTTTTCACGTCATTGGCGAATACCTGCACCCAGTAGGTGACGCCGTCGATGACGACGGAGGCAACGCCCATTTTGGTGAACTTCTTGTTCAGAATGTTATCACGGTGGCCTTCGGAATCCATCCAGTCGTCCACGACTTTGTCGGCAGAGTACTGTCCCTTGGCCAGGTTTTCACCACGGTAGGAGGCAGATACGCCAGCTTCGGAGAAAGCGGTCTTCCATTCCTCGCCGTTGGGGCGGGTATGGCTCCATTTTTCGACGATTTCGGCGGCGCGCAGCTCAGCAACACGGTTGAGGTCATCGTTGAGTTTAACGGTTTTCAAACCGGCGGCCTTGCGCTCTTTGTTGACCAGGTCAAGGACATCGGAGGATTTGTCGGCCAAAGCACCTGCGAAGGTGGTAAAAAGAACAACCAAAACAAGGATCAGTGCGGCCAATGCTTTTGCGGAACGGAACATGAAAATTCTCCCTTCGGAAACTGGCTGTCATGCGGCCTGCGCCGTTTAGACCCTTTAGCTTTGCGTCACGGGCTTTCGCCCGTTTTGCCTTTTTCGGAAACTGGCTGCCATGCGGCATATGCCGTTTAGGCCCTGTAGCTTTGCGTCACGGGCTTTCGTCCGTTTTGCCTTTGGTACGGCAGCTGGCGATCATGCGGCTTGCGCCGTTTAGACCCTGTAGCTTTGCGTCGCGGGCTTTCGCCCGTTTTGCCCTTTGCGGGAACTGGCTACCATGCGGCTTTCGCCGTTTAGGCCCTGTAGCTTTGCGTCACGGGCTTTCGCCCGTTTTGCCTTTGGGAGGAATGAAATTCCCCAAAATTGGACCGGCAAGTTTGATATGCGCGGCGATTCAGGCTTCTTTCGGCGATCCCCCCTTCGTTTAGAGAATAGTCGTTTGGAATGGGACAAACTTCCAATTCTGTTCCGACACTTCCCCACTACATATTAGTGCATTCCTGGAAAAAAGTCAATATTGTCTCTCTAATTATGACAAAAGATAGACATTTTTGCCTGGTTCTGCACTCGTTTGAATTATGGACAAAAAATATACCGGTGAAAAGATGTTTCCTCCTTCCACCGGCACAGCCTGAATATAAAACACCATCCCGCGAAGCGCAGGATGGTATGTAAAGGTATCAGCAAAAAAATCAGAATCCGATGCTTATATGTCGTCCGGCGGGCATTCCTTCAGGCAGCAGACATACCTGGTGAAAGGAAGCGTCGTGCCGCCTACCGCCTTGTCCCGGGTACCGCCCACGGGCTTGAAGCCAAACTGCTGGTAATGGAAGCGGGCCCGCAGGTTATCGCGCAGAACCCATACCTCCACATAGCTGGCGTCCATGGCTGTCATTTCCTTCAGGATGGCATCCACCAACACCTGAAGATCCTGCAGGGAAACGCCGGGCAACCACTGCAGGTCCAGTATTTCGCCGGAGGCCGGCGAAGGCAGGCGGTATGCCGAAAAGGCCATCAATGCATCGTCCAGATACAATAGGGAGACCCTCACCGATGGATCGGAGAGCCATTGCCGGAATGCAGCTTCAAACTCATGATCGTCCTGAAGATCGCACAGGACGTCAAAGCCCTTGTATACCTGCTGGCAATAATCCCGGCGAAGCTTCAACAATTCGTTAAAATCCTCCGGCTGCGCCGGACGAATCACACGTACTGCCATAATTATACCAAACGGAGGCCAAATTGGGCCTGCTCATCGTTGTATTTGGAAAGCATGGTTTTGATGCGGTTATAGGGGTTTAACAGCTTGCTGAGCGACCTGTCATGGTTCAGCGTGGCGATAATATAGGACAGGTACTTACTCATGTCTGCCTCTATGAACCAGGGCGCTGCCATCAGTTCCGGCGTGCGGTAGGTTAAGTTGGTGGCAATCACCCTGGTGATGACGCCTTCCTCGTACGCCGCGTTGAACTCCTTCAGGCCGTTGGTGAAGAATGCGAAGGTACCGGCGGCAAAAATTCTGTTTGCCTTGCGCTTTTTCAGCTCCCTGGCCAGATCCAGAATGGACTCGCCGGAGGAGATGATGTCGTCGGCTACAAAAACATCTTTGCCTTCCACGGAATCACCCAGGTATTCGTGGGCAATAATGGGATTGCGGCCGTTCACGATGCTGGTGTAATCCCGGCGCTTGTAAAAAAGGCCCATGTCCACACCCAGAACGGAGGAATAAAAGATGTTGCGGTCGATGGCGCCTTCGTCAGGGCTGACGATCATCATGTGCCGCTTGTCGATGGTCAGGTCTTTTTCCTTGCGCAAAAGCGCCTTGAAAATCTGGTAGGATGGCATGACGCTTTCAAAGCCGATCAGGGGGATGGCGTTGACCACGCGGTTGTCGTGGGCGTCGAAGGTGATGATGTTGGTAACGCCCATGTTCTGCAGTTCCTGCAGGGCAATGGCGCAGTCGAGGCTTTCCCGGGAGGTGCGGCGGTGCTGGCGGCCCTCGTAAAGCATGGGCATGATGACATTGATACGCTTGGCCTTGCCGCCGATGGCAGCAATGATGCGTTTCAGGTCCTGGAAGTGGTCGTCGGGGGACATGGGTACATCGTTGCCGTACATTTTGTAGGTGCAGTTATAGGCGCCCACATCGCAAAGGATGTAGATGTCATAACCACGGACGCTTTCCTTGAGCATGCCCTTGGCTTCGCCTGTGCCAAACCTGGGGCAGTAGGCCTTGATGAGGAAATCGCCCCGGTCATAACCCGGCGCGGTAACCAGCTCCTGCTCTTCCTGTACCTCCTGGTGATCCCGCCACTTCATCAGCCATGCATTCACCTTTTCCCCCAGGGCCTCGGTGCCCCGCATGGCGATCAAGCCCAGAGGCCCGGTGGGAACAGACAGAAAGGCATCCTTGTTCCAGTCACTCATGAAATCCGTCAACAGCATCATCCTCTTCCGCACGCATTTCGGACGGTGACATTATACCTTAAATTCCACACAGTGAGAAGGGCTTCCCGATAAAGAACGGATAAATAAGCTTCCTGACGAAAAATGCCGGTTAGTTTTATGTAAAATCACCGAAAGGTATTAGATGGTTCCATATCATTGTATGTGTACTTTTCAATATATTTATGCCCGGTCTGCCACAATTTTATTTACTTCCCATATCATGTATGGTACAATGGCTCCACACCTGTGATGGGGATTAGTAGCCGCACACGATGGGTCAAGCGAGCCGGGGGCGGTGGGAGCCCGGTACTGCATCAGGCGGGGAATGGACCCCGGAGGGCGCACCGAAAGGCAACTGCCTTAAGGCTGCGACGGAAGCCCGCCGTTATCGGGCGGAAGGCAATTTGTGCTTTCCATGAGCGGGCGCGAAAGCGCCAATAGGGGTGGCACCGCAGGCAACTGTCCCCAATACCGGGGGAACGGCTGCTTTTTTTGTATCCGCATCCCCACATCAAGGAGGTTAATTTCATGGAACATCCCCTTCCCAAGCAAGAAAAAAAGCCGGTCATCTTTTCCGGTATCCAGCCCTCGGGCACGCTGACCCTCGGCAACTATATCGGCGCGCTGCGAAATTTCCGCGTTTTGCAGGATGATTATGACTGCCTGTATTGCGTGGTGGACATGCATGCCATCACCCTTCGGCAGGATCCGGCCGCGCTGCGCCGCCGCTGCAATGAGCTGATTGCCACCTATATCGCCTGCGGCCTTGACCCTGACAAGAACCTGATCTATTGCCAGAGCCATGTCAGCGCCCACGCGGAGCTTGGCTGGGTATTGAACTGCTTCACGTATATGGGCGAACTGAACCGTATGACCCAGTTCAAGGATAAATCGGCCAAGCATGAGGAGAACATCAACGCGGGGCTTTATACCTATCCCGTGCTGATGGCGGCGGATATCCTGCTGTACCAGACGAACCTTGTGCCCGTGGGCGTGGATCAGAAGCAGCACCTGGAGCTGTGCCGGGATATCGCCATCCGCTTCAACAGTGTGTATGGGGATGTGTTCACTATACCGGAACCTTCCATCCCGAAGCTCGGAGGCAAGGTCATGAGCCTGCAGGAGCCCACAAGGAAGATGTCCAAATCCGACCCGGAGGACACGTATATCGCCATCCTTGACAAGCCTGATGTGATCCGCAAAAAGATCCGCCGGGCTGTAACGGACAGCGAGGGGAGCATCCGCTACGACCTGGAGGAAAAGCCGGGCGTATCAAACCTTTTAAGCATACTGAGCGTGCTTGGCGGCGGAGAGATTCCCGCCCTGGAAGCGGAGCTTGCCGGCCAGGGCTACGGCGTTTTGAAGGAGCGCACCGCGGAGGCCGTGATCGATACGCTTTCGCCCATTCAACGCGAGTTTGAAAAGCTGATTGCCGACAAGGAGTATATACAGCAGGTAATGAACCGCAACGCGGAACGTGCCCAGGCCCTGGCTCAAAGAACGCTGCGCAAGGTGTACAAAAAAATTGGCTTCGCTTCCCGGTAGGGGAGGAATGGATTCGCCCATCCAATATAGAGAATCTTACAAAAAACCGAATAGGCCGGCGCAGGGGGGTGCATACTGTAAACAAAACAAGGAAAGGTGTGTGAAAACACATGGTGGATCGCATTTCCCTGCTGCTGGTGATCATTGGCGCCATCAACTGGGCGCTGGTAGGTATTTTTCAGTTCGACCTGGTGGCATACCTGTTTGGCGGCTCAGGGGCTACGGTCAGCCGTATCATTTACACGGTGATCGGCGCGGCGGGTCTGTGGTGCATTTCCCTTTTGTTCAAGGACAGGGATCGGGATCACGTGGAGAGGCACGAATAACCAGGGACGCTTTCCCTGGACCCTGCCCAAGGCTCCGTAGCCGAAGCGCCGCCTGTGGCTCCGGAATGCCGCCCCTGCCAGTGGCAGAAAAAGGCGGTGTGGAGGAGGCTGGCGAAAAGGAGCAATGCGAGCGGAAGCGAAGCAGAGCGACTATTGAGCCAGATGGAGGGATTCAGCGAGGCGGAGGAGGCTGGCGAAACAAGCAATGCGAACGAAAGAGAGCAATGCGCCGATTGAGCCAGATGGAAACAAAGCCCCTTTGGGAACCCTATATTTGGATAGAGCCTGCTCATTCTTAACGCATTGCGCGATGAGAATAGCAGGCTTTCATCATAATGCGCATGGGAGCAAGTGCAAAAATTTCGCGCCTGCTGGCGCGGCCAAAGGGCTTTCCGATCGGTCCAGCTTGATCAATAGTCGCATTGCTGCGCTGCCGCTTGCATTGCTCCTTTTCGCAAGCCTCATCCGCCTAGCCTGATGCCGCCACAGACGGCGGCTAGGCTACGGAGCCTTTGGAAACCTTCGGATGCCATATTTCTGTATATGCTAAATTGGCGCTCTAAAAGAAAAGCAACGAGGGGGAACCGCAGTTCCCCCTCGTTTGTCAATCCGAAACCAGCGACATGCGCGGTGGTTTCGGAAGGATGTTTCAGAAATCCTTTCCTTACACTTTTCGCTGGCCGTGGACCCGTAGGGCACACAAGCGAAAAGGGCAGCCTCGATCAAAGATGGTTCACCGTCTTTGATCGACTCACTGGATCCATACGCTTGCTCCGTGGGGCTTGTCCACAGAACCTGCGATGTTGTTGGCATGATCGGCGATGCGCTCCAGGTTGGTAAGCATGTCCAGGTACAGCATGCCGTTGCGGGCGGAGCATTTGCGGTTTTTCAGCCGTTCCACATGGTGGTCCCGCAGCGCGGCGGTCAGATCATCCACAGCCTGCTCCTCGTTTTCAATGCCGGCCAGTATGTCCGGATCGGTCAACTGGTGATTGAAGATGTGCAGCGACTGGTCTACCATATGGGCGACCCGCAAATACAGGTCGGCAAGCTCCTGCTCGGCCTTGGCCGAAAACTTCACCTTTTCCTCCGCCCGTTTTTGAGCAATCTCCAGTATGTTCACGCTGTGATCGCCTATACGCTCCAGGTCGTTGATGACGTGGAACAGGGAGCCGGTCAGATGCAGATCCCTGTCATCCAGGTCCAAAGCTTTTACATCTACCAGGTATGTCGTAATATCCTGGTTCAGGTAATCCAGCACATCCTCTGTGTCGTTCATCTGGCGGGCGGCGGTCACATCCACATCCAGGAAACTTCGCATGGCGGCCTTGAAGTTGCGGTTGGCCAGTTCGCCCATTCGGCCGACCTCTTTGAAGAGCTGGCTGACCGCGATGGGGGGCGTGGCCAATAGCCGGCTGTCAAAATGGAGCATGCGCATGGCTTCCCGCGGCTCGTCCACACCCCGGACAAAGACCCAGGACAGCTTTTCCAGAACACGGGCCAGCGGCAAAAGGACGATGGTGGTGCCAATATTGAAAAACAGGTGTGTAAAAGCGATTTGAAGCTTGATGTTGTTGGGGGCCAGCGCCTCCATCCAGTTGACCAGCGGAAGCGTCAAGGCCAATGTGATAAATATTGCAGTTCCGATAATATTGAACAATAGATGGACTACCGCGGCCCGTTTGGCGGTATGATTCGTGCCGGCGGACGCGATGAGCGCCGTGACGCATGTACCTATGTTCTGGCCAAACAGAATGAATATGGCTCCGTTCATGCCGATAAGCCCTTGGTCGGCCAATACCTGCAATATACCCACCGAAGCGGAGCTGGACTGTACGATGGCTGTGATACCGGCACCTACCAGCACGCCAACAATTGGGTTGGAAAAGCCGGTCATCAGGACCTTAAAGGCGTCCCACTCCCGAAGGGGAACCATGGCCGCCGACATGGTATTCATGCCGATGAACAGTATACCAAGGCCCATCAGTACATTTCCCGATTGCCTGATCTTATCCTTGCGGCCCAAAAAAATCAGGATCATACCTATACTTGCAAAAATGACGCCAAAATCGAGCCTTACGGACAGCAGCAATGCTGTGACCGTCGTGCCGATGTTGGCGCCCATGATGACCCCGATAGCCTGTGCCAGGGACAGCAGTCCTGCGTTTACAAACCCTACCACCATGACGGTGGTCGCGCTGGAGCTTTGGATAATAGCCGTTGCAACAAGGCCTACCAGCATGGCCAGGAAACGGTTGCTGGTCAATGTGTTCAGCAGGCGCTGAAGCCCTTTGCCGGCGGCTCTTTCAAGCCCCTCACCCATCATTTTCATGCCGAAAAGGAACATTCCAAGCCCACCAAAAAGCGTAAAGACGTCCATCCAACCCATGCGCATTCCTCCTGTGCATGCCGGGCGCGTTCACTCTTTTACGCGCCTCTTCTACTTTTTTCTACAGACGTCTATAGCGTAACATGAAGGGAGAGGCTTGTAAAGTTTTTTCACACATCCTTCTTTCCCGCTGCTTGCTTATTCATACACCGCCCTGGGGCCGCCCGTATAGGGCAGCCTGGAGTAAGCCAATACAAGATTGGCTTGGCCGATGCTTTTTATTTCCATGCGCAGCGGAACCGCCACGGGCCTTATATGCATGCCCACCAGCGTGTCGCCTATATCGATAGCCGCGTCCGCCTGGACGCTTTGGGCAAGACCCGGATGGGTGAGCAGCTTCCAGGCCGCCGCCGGCACGCTGCCCCCCGCCTTGGGCTGGGGAATGGCATGCACCTGGAGCAGGTTCCGCTTGTAGATTTCTTCCCGCTCCATGACCAGCGCGCGGTTTAGGTGCTCGCAGCACTGGAAGGCGGGGACGAGCAGGTTTTCCCGGCAAGCTTCCCACATAGCCCTGGCGATATGCTCGCCCAGCTCCGGCACGCTTCCCTTGCCGATGCGCTCGCCCATCACCTCACTGGTGGAACAGCCCAGAACCACCATGGCACCGTCCTGCAAGCGGCCCTGCTGTTTCAGGCAGGATACGGCATCCTTGATGCCTTGCGTGATTTCTTCGTACATGGTTATGCCTCCTGACTGGAAAACGCATACATGCCGATGGCGGCCGCCACCGACAGGTTCAGAGAATCGATCTTGCCGCTGTGGGGAATACGCACCGCCTGGCCCATCTTGGCAAAGGAGGGATCAAGGCCGCTGCCCTCATTGCCGAACACCAGGGCAAAGGGCTTTTTCGAGTCTTGCGCCGCATTGGAAAGCGGGCAGGAGCCATCCAGCATAAAGGGATACAGCGCGTGATGGGGATAGGCTTCCCGGTACTGTTCAAACGTATCGAACTGGGCCGCCTGCAGAGAAAACAAAGCGCCCATGCTGGCCCTTATGACCTTGGGATCAAATATGTCGGCCGCGGGCCGGATGATGGCGATGCTGGTCATTTGAAAGCCCAGCGCCGTACGCAATATGGTACCCAGATTGCCCGCGTCGGAGGGGTGATGGAGCACCACATGGGGTCCATTCATGGATAGCTTGCCCTGGAATTTCTCAAAGACTACGGCTGCATAGCAGTTTTCTTTGCCGGAGATGCGGCCAAGTGCCCGGTCCGCTTCCTCCACCCGGATGTGGAGGCTTTCGCAAAGGTCCATAAGTGTGCGAACGCCCTCATTCTTTCCTCCCTGGCTGTGCACCAGCAGCCTTTTGGCCGCGCCGGGCTTGTTTTTCAAGCACTCCAGGGAGGGGAAGACCCCCGGCGCGTAGGAATAGGGAAGACTGCTGTCGTATGCTTCCAGGCTAGGCATGCCGTTTCTCCTTTCAGGGTCTGCTACTGCTTTTGTGCCGCTTCCGGTTCAGTTGGCCCGGCTTCCTTCACCCTTCGCTTGAAGGTAAGCTTGGGCCTGGGCGCGGCGGGGGGAACCTCCGTACCGCTGTCAGCCCGGAGGACCACCTTTAGCAGGTTCAAAAGGATGGGGCCAAGCAAAAGACCCAGCACATTGCCGGTGATCTGCAATCCGGCGAACATGACCATCATGGTGGCCAAGGGATACAGCCCCAGGTTTTTGCCTACGATGCGCGGCTCGGCGATTTGGCGCACCACCACCACGGCCAGGTACAAAAGCGCCATGCCGATGCCGGTGGCAGTATCACCGGTAACAAAGCCGATTACAGACCAGGGGATCAAGAACAGACCGGCGCCCAGCACGGGCAGCGCGTCCGCCAGGCCTATTAAAAAGCCCAGCAGCAGCCAGTAGGGCTTTTGCTGTATCATCAGCCCCAGCAGAACGACGATGGTAATCAAAAGGGAAACCAGAAGCTGCGCACGGATCTGCCCGAAAAGTGCCTTGAATATGTCGCGTTTTAAAAGTATGCTTTTGCGGACCATTTCCGCCGGAAAGGTCCTGTGGAAGAAGGCGAAGATGCGCTCCCGGTCGCTGCTCAAATAATACGTGCCCATGATGGTGAGCACCACCGACAGGATCATTACCGGCACAGAGGTGACCGTGGTCCACGCGCCGCCGGCAACGGTCCTGGCTACCGGGATCAGGGCGCTTTCCGCTTCCTTTAGCAGCTTGCCCACCGTTTCGCCCAGGTCCATGGGAAGCACCTCGGCATACTGCTGACTGATCCCGCTCACCCAGCCGGTGACCTGGCCGCTGAACCACCGCCACATGTTCGGTATGGCGTTGGCCAGGCCGATGGCCTCCTGAATAAGACGGCCGACGATCAGCCGAAGGGCCAGGCCCAGCAAGCCGAATACGATGACCATGGCCAGTATGGTGGCAAGGTTATTTCCAATAGGCGCTTTGGAAAACGCCCGGCGGAAAAGCCTGACCAGCGGCTCCATGGACATGGCGAAAATGAGCGCCAGCACAAAGGGCCAGCAAAGGGGCAGCAGCTTCAGTGTCACAAAGCAAATGCCCAGTACCAGCGCGATCAGGACCAGACGCCGGGGAATGTCGTTCAGCTTTGCATTCCAGTTACGGACCCTTGTAAAAAAATCCTCCATCTTATCCCTCCACTGGCATTTTCCATCCAAGTATATCATGGCCTGCCTGATTTGTCATGAAAAAGCCGCGCCGCAGCACGCACGGGGCTTGCCTCTGCCCGGATGTTCAATGGGAAGACCGCCGCCTCAAAGGGTCCGGTCAATTGAGGAAGGCCCCGCATGTTCTCCACGATGGGGATTCCTGCGGACAGAAGCAGCTTGTGCACCGGGAAGGGCGGATGATCCGGGGAGGGCATATCCATGCCCAGAAAGGCGATTTTTTCTTTTACAAGCAGCTCCGCCAGTTCCATGGATACGACGGGGTGGCTGCTGTAATAGCCTTCCGTTCCGTAAGCCGTTTCCATGCCGGTTAAGAGCAGCACAGCTTTTCCCTGCAGTGCACCGGAGGGCAGATCGGGCTTTTGTATGACCGTCTGCCCGCGCACGTCCAGCAGGATTCCTTCCGCGAAGCAGCGGGAAAGGGATATGCTCTCCATGCCGGGCGCGTTTGACAGCAGGTGCATGGGCGCGTCCATATGGGTGCCCGCGTGCAGCCCCGTATCCAGGGCGAATGCTGTATAATGATCCTTTTCGAGCCATTTTTCCTGCACAAGCAGCGTTTGCCTGTCACCGGGGTACACGGGCATTTGGTCTGTAATAGGCCAGCTCAAGTCCACCCACATGGTTTTCCCTCCCTTGGAAACAGTATACCTGCTTTGAATCGTCAAATCCACGGTTATTTGTAACTTCACAGGGAATATGGTATGATGCACTAAACGGAAAGGAGCGTTACTATGGCAGAAAGGCTGGCAAACATCATCAAAAAGCCCAAGGAGCTGATGGTTGGAGCGCTCCAGATGATCAAGGGGCAGGATGTTCAAAATTTGGTGGAATCCTTCACCAGCGAGATGACGATGGTCGCTGAAGGACTCTACGACGACCAGATGCGTCTTCGCCGGGAAGTGGAGGAGCTGTCAGGCCGTCAGGAAGATTTGTCCCGGCAGGCGCTGGACGCAAGGGAAGATATGTACTCAAGGCTGGACCAATCCCAAAAGGAGTTGGCCACCCGAATAAGCGATATGCAAAAACGCCTGCAGGCTTTGGAGAGCAAGCAAGGCAAGCAGGGGAAAAAGAACGGCGTCCTGTCCCAAGTGACGGTGCTGGCCGCCATTGTGGCCGGGGCCTGGATCATCGTCACGGTTTTGAACCTGCTGAAATAGCCGTACCAAGGAGGCGCAACATGCGTTCCTATGATGAAATTGTAAAGAATTATCAAAAACGGCGCAGGGATACGCTGATCGATTCCCTGGCGGTAAGCCTGAATTATGTGGATGAGATTTGCGTGGAGGCCGGTATCCTGCAGGAAGCCGGCATACTGGACGATCTGCTGGGCGGCGCCTGCGCGGCGCTTCCCTTTGTGCTGATCGCCGTAACCGAGCAGGCCAAGGTATTCTTGGGGCGCAAGCCTGCGCAGACGGGGCTGAAGGATGCCGCCTTCCGCATGCTCAAATCAGGGACTGCCATGGGCGTCGGTGCCTTAATGGCCGGAACCGCGGGGATATTCGCGGCCATCCCCTTCAGCATGGGCGTGCGGGCGCTGTTTGACAGATACAGGCTGAAATCGCTGACCGGGCGCCGGGTCGCGATGCGCACCCAGAGGCTGCGGGAGCTGCATTCCGCCATGGTCCCGCCCATCGTGATCCTTGATCAGCCGCTTTTAACGGAGGGAACGAAAAATCTTCCCGAG
This sequence comes from Bacillota bacterium, assembly GCA_023436585.1. Taxonomy (GTDB): domain Bacteria; phylum Bacillota; class Clostridia; order Christensenellales; family Aristaeellaceae; genus JAEWAH01. The sequence continues at coordinate 34,666 of JAEZIN010000007.1, forward strand.
CGGGCACAGCCTGATGGATTATAGGAGCGCCAAAAGCTCATGCGGCTTTTCAATGAGATGCCGTGCTTTGTGATCGATCAGCTCGTCCTTTGTCCTGAAACCCCACAAAGCTCCCACGGGAACCATCCCGGCCGCGATGGCGCAGTCCATATCCACCCCCGTGTCGCCTACATACATAAAGTTCTCCGGGGGAATGTTCATTTCTGCGGCAATATTCAGCGCGCCGGTGGGGTCTGGCTTCACCGGTACGTTTTCTTTTTGGCCCTTAACGACTTCAAAGCGGATATGCGGAAAATAGCAGGCCGTTACATGCTGCGTATCCTGGTGCGGCTTGTTGGAAAAAATGCAAATAGGCAGCCCGCGTTTGTTAAGCGCCTCCAGCATATCCTTTATTCCGTCATACGGCCGTGTCTTATTCCGGCTGCCCGCAGCGTAATAGGCCTGGTATGCCTTCAAAACAGCGGGGACGGATTCCTCCTGAAAGCCTGTGGCGCGCCGCGCCAGGGTTTTCACTCCGTCGCCCACAAAATAGCGGTATGCCTGGAGCGGATGCTGCGGCAGCCCGTTTTCCAAGAGCGCGCGGTTCATGCTGTCGGCGATATCCTCCAGCGTATTTAAAAGCGTACCGTCCAAATCAAACAAAACGGCCCGAACGGTCATTGTTCCACCCTCTTCCCTATATAACCCGGCCATTGTATCATAAGCGGAAAAAGCATGCAATTGCGCGTTTGGGGCATAATGAAGCCATCAGCAGGAAAAGGATGGCGAGATTCCATGCAGGCAAACGGGCAGGACAAACAAAAAAAGAAATTGGGGAAGGCGCTTCCCATCAACCGTCAGGTCATATTGGGTGCGGTTACGTTGCTGGCCGCGGCCGTGCTTCTCATCATCGGGCTGTATCCGCGTGATGCCATCGCCCCTGAGCTTACCGATACCGCCCCGCCGGAAAACGCGGCGGATATGGCGGGAACGCAGCCATCCCGGGTGGAAGCCGGGTGTGAACTGATTCAGCAGATGACCTACAGCCGTTGTGACCATAAGGTGGAAAGGCGGACGCCGCTGCCCCAGGAGCTTGTGGGCAAAACCCGCCAGGATGTGGAGACCGCCTATGAAGACTGGCAGATCACGGAGTTTTTGCCCAAGCGCATCACCATGGCGCGGCTGTTGTCGCTGTACTGCGCGGATCATGTGGTGCTGATGCCCGACGAATCGGGCGTACTGGGCGTGTTCGAGAACAAATACGGCGACGCCATGGCCTTTGTAAGAACGCTGGATACGCGCTTGGACTCCCTTCCTGAATCGATCCAGGAGGAGGTCCGCCTGGGCAAGGGCTTTGATACCCTGGATGACCTGGTGCAGTGGCTGGAAAGCATAGAAAGCTGAAGCGCATAAAAGACAAGGCTGGAAAGGTATATTCCCTTTCGGCCTTTTGTTTTTCCGATTTCGAACCGTCTAAAAAAGTGCCCCGGCTTTCCGTACATGCGGAAGAACCGGGGCACATTATGCAAACAGCCTTTATTTTTTATCAAGGCTGATCGAGCTGCTCACTGACCGGCAGGGTACAACCCTCCGGAAACTCCGCGGAACAAACGCTCTCATCAAAGGAGATATCATCCTCCGGCTGATCTTTGGGATTTAACTTGTCTTTCAGGGATTTCTCCATTTCTGTCACCTCCTGGCGGGTTTCTTGATTTTTATATACCCGGCCTTCCGGCAGGTGAAACAAATGGGCAGCAAGCGCGAAGGAAAATATTTCAATCTTGTTCAAACAGGTGTGCCATAATCTGTGTTCCTTCCTTCAAATAAAGCCCCTTCGCTGCCGTTTCCTCATCCAGCTTGCCGGGTTCACCAGGTTTGCGGCTGTCGTACAGCGCCCAGGGCACCGGCGATCCATCGTGGCCTCTGGTGGAGAGCAGCGTCAGGTGATCGCTTAATATCAATAGGCGGAAATCACCCAAGGTGGGCAGCTTTTGAAGCAGCGGAGCCACGACGCGGCTGTCCAGCCTGCGGATGGCTTCCAGCTTTTTTGGAATGTCCCCTGCATGGGACATTTCATCCGGCGCCTCCACATGCAGCACCGCGAAATCATCACCGGCCCGCAATGCCGACAGAACAGCCTCTACCTTGCCCTCGTAGTTTGTATCCAGATCGCCCGTGGCGCCTTCCACCTTGGGCGTTTTCAGCCCGGCCAGGGCAGCGATACCCCACACCAGCGGCACGGCGCTGACCACCGGGCCGAAATGGCCGTACTTTTCCTGGAATGAGGAAAGCTGAACCGCCCGGCCGGGGCCCCAGGGCCAGATCATGTTGGCAGGCAAAAGGCCGCGTTCCCGCCGGGATGCATTGATGGGATGCGCATCCAGGATTTTGTAGCTTGCCCGCATCAGCGCCTCGACAGGCCTGGCCAGATATCCCTTGGGCCAGTATGCTTCAATAGCCTGGTCCAGCACATTGTGGGGCTCCGTCAGGGAAAAGGCCGCATCCATGGGTACCGGTCCGCAAAGAACGCCAATATGCCGGAAGCTGCGGCTGACGGTAATCCGCAGGCCAATTTCATTCGCCACAGCTTGATATAAAGGATCGGCCATCAGATCGTCCATCAGCGTTTCGGCCTCGTCCCCTTCCACGCTGCCGCCGTTGTGGCTGCGGATCACAAGTCCCTCCGCCGTAGCTTCCACAGCGCACAGATTAACCCGCAGGGATACTTCTCCCTCTTTTAAAATCACACCGACGCCTGCCGCTTCCAGAACGCTGCGGCCCGTATAGCACTTTCTGGGGTCATAGCCGAATATATTCAGTATGGCCGTATCGCTGCCGGGGGTAACGCCCTCCGGCACCGTCAGGGCCGTTCCAATTTCGCTGCCGGCCAGCGTATTCATGGCAGGCAAATCCAAATAACCCAGGGGTGTATTATGGTGTAGGGCATCCATCGGCTTGTCCGCCATGCCGTCGCCGATGACCATCACGTACTTCATGGGCCACTTCCTTTCTATATGGACAACAGTATACAAAAAATCCCTTTAAGCCGCAATGTCTGCGAAGAAAGAGAACGGACAGAATACAACCGGGCGGCAAGTGCAAAATTCGCTCCTTTTGTGCTATACTATACCAAGTATTTTCGAGGAGGCCGATTTTTTTGAAGCGAATCGTATTGACGGGAGGCGGCACCGCCGGCCATGTGACGCCCCACCTGGCTTTGATTCCCCATTTGCGGGCGGCCGGGTATGACATTCATTACATAGGTACCGAGGCCGGCATGGAGAGGGACATGATCAGCCGGCTCAGCGGCATTACATACCATGCGGTAAAGGGCGGAAAGCTGCGCCGGTACTTTAGCTTGAAAAATTTTACCGATCCCTTCCGGGTGCTCTTCGGGGCTGTACAGTCCGCCCGCCTGATGGGAAAGCTCAAGCCCGACGTTTGCTTCAGCAAGGGTGGCTTCGTATCCGTGCCGGTGGTCTTCGGAGCCTGGCTTCACCGGGTGCCGGTTATCTGTCATGAAAGCGATTATACGCCGGGGCTGGCCAACCGCATTTGCGCGGTATTCGCCAGGCAAATCGCCACCACCTTTCCGGAATGCGCCGCCGCGCTTGGCAAAAAGGCTCAAATGACAGGCACGCCGCTTCGGCCGGAGCTTTTTTCGGGCAGCCGGGCCCAGGGGCTGGCTTTGGCCGGCTTTGCAGGGGTTCGGCCCGTGCTTTTAATGATGGGCGGGAGCTCCGGCGCGCAAAGCGTGAACCAGGTCCTCCGCTCGGCGCTGCCCAGGATTCTGCCCAGGATGGACGTCATGCACATCTGCGGCAAGGGCAACCTGGAGCCATCCCTTCAGCACACCTCAGGATACTGGCAAAGGGAATTTTTAAGCGATGAGCTTCCCCATGCCTTTGCTGCCGCCGACCTGATCCTCTCCCGGGCCGGGAGCAACGCGCTGTGCGAGTTCCAGGCGCTGAAAAAGCCCATGCTGCTGATCCCTTATCCCCGTACCGCCAGCCGGGGCGACCAGATTCTCAACGCCAAAAGCTATGAGCGCCGCGGCCTGTGCCATGTTCTATTGCAGGAGGATCTGACGGTGGATTCCCTGGTGGACGCCTTGCATCAATTATATGAATGCCGCGGCAAATTGCGCGCCGCGCTGCAAAACGCACCGGCCGCCGACGGTACCCAGGCCGTGCTCGCCATGATCCAGGATGCTTTGCCCCCGGCAAAGGGATAAAACCCCTTTGCAATCCCCATTTTAGGGTGAAGCATAACGGGAAAACCTTCAAGCCGGATGAAGACTGATGAAAAGGCGGACAAGCGAAAATTGCGCTGCCGTGAAAACGAGATTCGTTTTCACGGCATTTTTCTTTCCATGGTTTGGTTCTGATAAGACAGGGACCTTTTGCACACAATAGCCGCGAGGAGGCGAATACCTTGAACAAAAAGTGGATTCTCACCATGCTGTGCGCTTTGGCGCTGGTCTTGCTGGCAGGATGCACAAGCAATGCCGATGTCTTGCCGTCCCCGTCGCCCGTAGGTACCACGCTGCTGCCCAGCCCGTCACTTCTCCCAAGCGTAGCGCCGGTTGCAAGCCCCAGCCCCGGCGTTGGAACGCCCACGAACACCGCGCCCGGAACATCGGGCGCGGGGGCTACAACGATCGACGAGGCAAAAAAGGTTTCCAAGGATATCGCGGATGAACTGGATAAGCTGAGCGAGGTTTCAAAAGCCAGTGTGGCAGTCGCCGGCAATACTGCAGTCGTCGGGCTCACGTTTGACAGCCAGTACAAGGGCGGCCTGACCAAGCGGATTACCGACATGGTAAACGACAGGATCGGCACCGTCAATACCGGCATCAAGAACATCGGCGTCACGGCACAGGCGGCCCAGGTCAAGTCCGTTCAGGACCTCTCCGCTACGATGGAGAAAACGGGCACCTCGTTCACCACGCTGCAGACCCAGGTAAACGCGCTGTTCAAAACAATTACCGCTAACGCCGGCGGCGCGACGACAGCTCCTTAAGGCGTACGAAGGGATGCTTTCAGCATCCCCTTTCGCGCGCCTTTTTTACTGGAAACGTATAGCTCAATCGCCAATCACAAGGAAAGCAGACCGCCCTGCACAAGGAATGCACAAGCTTCAAGGCCTATTTCCCGAAAAAAATTTTTTCCTGTCCGTGAACCCATAGGCATATTCCCCCTGACAGCGCTCATAGCTTATCCCAGAGGGGGAGATGAAATATGGATTATACGGTACGTGCACAACGCTGGCATATGCTGGGCGCCGCGCCTTTGGCGGCCGTGATGGCTGCAGTGGCTTTTGCGCTGGGACAAGCCGGCATCCCCGCCAGCATCTGGCGGCTGAACAGATGGGCGGCGGGACTATTGTTTGCCTGGTGGTTCCTGGGTATTGCCCTGGTAAGACGCAATCCGCGCCCCTGGGCGACAGGCGTGCCACAGGCCGCGCGCCATGCCACGCGCATCCTGTGGAGCGCAGCCGTGGCCCAACTGGTCAGCACCCTGACGATGCTCGGGGCGCACTACCTGTATAGCCTTATCCTGGGGCAGCAATACGTTTGGCTGGATACGCTGGTGGCATGCGGCGCAGTGCTTTTCGGACAGGCTGCCGGTGTAAAAGCGCTCAGCACGTTTTCCCGGCCCAAGCCATACCTGTACGGCGGCACCGCCATGCTTTGCGCCCTGTTCCTCCTGGCTGCGCTTTCGTGAAAAATGACTTTGTCATTTTTCACGAGTTCGCACGATTTCCTTGTAAGCTTGCGCGCTGTCCTATACTTCGTTTGGCCAGTGCGAAAGCTTGCATCGCTCGTTTCGCTTGATTCTCTTCGCTTCGTTTAGTCCGCCATTGGCGGCACTCAGCTCAGTCACCACCCGGCGGTCGATACGATTACAAACGAGGGGCCGAAGCCCCCTCATTACTCTCCAAGAAAAAGTCCGGCGCATCAGATGGTTGCGCCGGACTTTTTAATACACTTATAAAAATCAATGGAATAGAGTTACTTCCGGGTCCCCATCCGCGCCCACTTCTTCCAGGGTAACGGCGCTGGGGGGAAGCTGGCCCTGCACAATCGCCTGGCTGGCGCTGCCGCCGCCTGACTCAAAATCAGCCAGGACCTGCTGCCACTCGGCCGTAAACTCTTCCAGCGTCAGCCCGTTATTCGTCATGTAGCGGGCCGCCTCGACGCCCACGTAGCGAAGATGCCATGGCTCGTAAATGATCTTGGTGATGTCTTCCTTGCCTTCGGGATAGCGGACGATAAAGCCGTATTCCGCGCAATGGAAGGCCATCCATTGGGCCTCGGGCGTTTGGGCGAAGCCGGAGTTTAATTTTTTTTCGCTCCATCCTTTGCTGACAACATCGATGCCAAGACCTGTCTGATGATCGCTGGCGCCGGGATAGGCCACAACGCCGTCATCCTTGCCGCCGTTTTGCTCCAGGCGGTTTCTATACATGCTTTTCTGCGTCTGGTAGCTGCGGTATCCGCTTTTGGCGTAAAGCGTCACCCCATCGGCAGAAGCCGCCGCGAACATCTGGTCCAGCGCGTCAGATACGAACTGGCACATTTGTATGGCGGAGCTGGACGTCTTTTTTACCTTGATTTTTGTAAGCTCCGACGGTATGTAGTCAGAAGGAAGCAGGCTATCCTGGTTCACCAGGCGGATATAATCCTTTTGAAGCTCCTCCAGGGATACGGCATACGTCCATGGCACGGGACTGTTGCTGCCCTGCTCAAGCTCCTGGGCGTATGCGCAGCCTCCCACAAAAATAAAGGCCAGGCACAGCGCTGTCAGCAGCCATTTCTTTCCCACCGGTCTGCACACTCCTTTTTCCTATTGTTCCAGTATATCCAAGATGGATTCCGCCTGTAAGGACTGTACATAGGTTTCCATGGGAATCTTCTGTTCATGCATGGCCGCAGCATGTTCTATGCCGACATACCGTATATGCCAGGGCTCATACTTGTAACCGGTAACCTCTTCCCATTCCTGGGGGTAGCGTATAATGAAACCGAACCGGTGAGCGTTTTCCTTCAGCCATTTTCCGGCCTTTGTTTTCCCAAAAGAGCCGTTCAGGCCGCTAGGCGCGCCTTTGGCGCCCACATCCATGGCCAGGCCAAGCTGATGCTCGCTGGCGCCGGGGGGGGCCACATACTCCTGCGCCTTTTTTTCGCTGCCGGTGGCCTTGACCTTGTTGCCATACACAAGCTGCTGTTTGGGAAAGCTCCTGTAGCCGGAGACCGTAACAAAGGTAATCTTTGCTTCCTTTTTCGCTGTCTTGAACATTTCCTCCAGCGCCAGGGCGGCGTCCGGCCGCATGAGCCTTGTGGTGCCCGTTACGTCCGCTTCCGCCGTCTCGGGCACATAGGCATCAGACATTTCCTGCTGCCGGTTTACCAAAAAAAGCTGCCCTTCCACATCCATCTGGGGCATACCCTTATCCATGGAGCCTTCCATCAGGGTTGCGGCAAGAGCGGCCGTCGCAATAAGCTGCCGGATGAGCAAACCATCAACCTCTTTCGCCAAAGCTGTCCTTGATATATTCGACGAATCAGATTGCCAAATCCTTCACTGTTTTTTGACAAAAATTTGATTTCCGTATTTTGCGATCAGGCGGTTTTTCGCGCTTTCTTCCAATAAGGCGGTAATCTTCGTCCCTTCCTCCAGGTGTTCTTCGCTGACAATCTGCCCCAGAGAGCGCACTTCATTCACGGCGCCGTACTGGGAAAAGGGCACCAGCAGCACCGCCTGCTGCCGCTTGGCGTTGAGAAGGGAGGCGATCTGCGCCAGTAATTCATCAATGCCCGTGCCCTCCTTGGCGGATATGTGCACCGCGCCGGGCAGAAAGGGGATATTCTCGGCCCTATCGCACTTGTTCAGCACATCGATGCGGGGCTGGTGGGACGCGCCTAGCTGATTCAGCACTTCTAGAACCACCTGGTGCTGCTTTAAACAGTCGGGGGAAGCGGCGTCGGAAACGATGAGCAGAATATCTGCCAGGACTGCCTCTTCCAGCGTTGAGTGGAAGGCTTCCACCAGGTCGTGAGGCAGCTTGCGGATGAAGCCCACCGTGTCCACCAGCAAAAACTCATTGCCGCTTGGAAGCTTCACATTCCTGGAAACGGCGTCCAGCGTGGCGAAAAGCTGGTCCTTCACATAGACGTCCGCGCCGCTGATTTTGTTAAGCAGCGTGGATTTGCCCGCGTTGGTGTAGCCCACCAGCGCTATTACAGGCACCTGTGTGCGTTCCCTGGCACGGCGACGGATGCCCCGCTGCTTTTCCATTTCGGCAAGTTCCCGCTTGACGTCGGTGATCCGCTCCCGAATGCGGCGGCGGCTGATTTCCAGCTTGCTTTCGCCGGGGCCGCGGGTGCCTATGCCGCCGGCCAGGCGAGAGAGCACCAGGCCCTGGCCGATAAGCCTTGTGGAGCGATAATTCAGTTGCGCCAGCTCCACCTGCAGCTTGCCCTCCCGGGTAATGGCGCGCTGGGCAAATATGTCCAGGATCAGCATGGTGCGGTCGATGACCTTGACGCGCAAAATTTCCTCCAGGTTGCGGACCTGGATCCCGGTCAGTTCTTCATCGAAGATGGCAATGTCAATGTGCTGCGCCTGGCAGTCCAGGGAAAGTTCCTCCGCCTTGCCCTTGCCTACGAAGGTGGCGCCGTCGGGCCTTGCGCGCTTTTGCAGCGCAGTGCCGGCTACCATCGCGCCGGCCGTTTCCGCCAGCCGTTTCAGCTCCGTCAGCGATTCCTCATTCTCCATGCCGATGAGGATGGCGCGCTCCGGCCCGCCCTGCACCTGCTGGTCCTGCCCATGCATCACGAGCTCGTCGGATACGGTGATTTCGTCCATCCAGGCTTCCTGGGGGATTTTGCTCACCGGCATGGGGCCAAACAGCCGAAGGGCCGGCTGGCCGCCCTCTATCTCGCCCAAAAAACCAACGCCGATTTCCGGCGTGCGGCCAGGCATGAGGCCGATGGCGGCCATGGCGTCAAAGCGCAGGGTGCGCAGCGCGCTGATATCCACGTCCGACAGCTCCGCGCTGCCGCCGGGATGGGTATGTATGCACCGGACCATGGAAAGCCGCAGCACGTTGCGCCGCAGGCGGAATTCCGACAGCGACACGTTGTCGATGCTGCCTACGATCACATCTACCACCTCGCCGTCCCTGGTGATGTACACGGCGATTTCGCGGTTGATGTGCAGCGATATTTCCTTCAGGATATCCACCATTTCCGTGGGAACAAATGTATCCCGGCCGATTTCAAAGCCATACAGCTTCTCCAGCTCCGCAAGCAGCGTCTTGCGCAGACCGTCCACATTGCCATGAATTTCGGGCATAAATCCTCCTTGAAAACATGGGGAAGCCGGGGTACGCCCCGCGCCCCCGGCCTTTACTTGGCTGCCTGCTTTTTTTGATAATCTTCGATTGCGGCGTGTATGGCTTCCTCCGCCAGGAGCGAACAGTGGACCTTGACAGGGGGAAGCCCGTCCAGCGCTTCCATTACCGCCTTGTTGGTCAGCTCCAGCGCCTCCTCGATGGTCTTGCCTTTCACCATTTCGGTGGCCATGCTGCTGGTGGCGATGGCGGCGCCGCAGCCGAAGGTTTTGAACCTCACATCGGTGATGACGCCGTTTTCCACCTGTATGTCCATCTTCATGATATCGCCGCATTTGGCGTTGCCTACCGTGCCGCTGCCGCTGGGATTGTCCAGCTCGCCCACGTTTCTCGGATGCTCAAAATGATCCCAGACCTTTTCGCTGTATTGCATATATCTTTCTCTCCTTATTTCATAGTGGCCGCGAACAGCGGCGACATAGCGCGCAAGTTCTCCACAATACCGGGCAGCACCTTCAGCACCTCATCCACATCAGCGTCCGTATTGTCCTGGCCAAGGGACAGGCGCAGGCTGCCGTGGGCAATCTCATGAGGCAGGCCAATGGCCAGCAGCACATGGGACGGGTCCAGGGAACCGCTGGTGCAGGCGGAGCCGCTGGAGGCGGCAATTCCGCTCAGGTCCAGGCGCAAAAGCAATGCCTCACCTTCTATATACCGCACCGAAACGTTCACGTTGCCGGGCAGGCGGTTTTCTCTCGGACCGTTCAGGCGCACATCGGGGATGCTCTTTAAAATGCCGTCCATGAGCCTGTCCCGCAGGGAAGAAAGCTTTGCTGCTTTTTCAGGAAGGTTCTCCACCGCCAGGGCGATGGCCTTACCCAAGCCTACAATGCCGGCCAGGTTTTCCGTGCCGGCCCGGAGCCCGCGCTCCTGAGCGCCGCCCTGCAAAAGCGTATCCAGCCTTAAGCCCTTGCGCACATACAGCGCGCCTACACCCTTGGGGCCGTGGAACTTGTGGCCGGACAGGGACAGCATATCCACCTGCCAGTCGGCTACATTCACGGGGACGGCGCCGATGGCCTGCACCGCATCCGTATGGAAGACAACGCCGTGGGCCCTTGCGATCCTGCCGATTTCCGCGATGGGCTCCACCGTGCCGATTTCGTTGTTGGCGGCCATGATAGTGATGAGAATAGTCTTGTCGGTGATGGCCTTTTCCACGGCTGCGGGGGAAACAAAGCCCTCGCTGTCCACCGGCAGATAGGTTACCTCAAAACCTTGCTTTTGGAGCCATTCGCAGGTGTGCAAAACGGCGTGGTGCTCAATGGAGGAAGTAATGATATGGTTGCCCTTTTGCTTGCGGGCAAAGGCGGTTCCCTTTATGGCCCAGTTGTCGCTTTCCGAGCCGCCGGCCGTAAAATAAATCTCCTCCGGCTTGGCTCCGATGGCCGCCGCCACCTGCCTGCGCGCTTCGGCGATGGCTTTTGCCGCCTCCCGGCCCGTTTGGTGGATGCTGCTGGCATTGCCATATACCTGTGTAAAGTAAGGCAGCATAAAATTCAGCACTTCCTGGCTGACGGGCGTGGTGGCGGCATTGTCCATGTAAATGCGGTTCATAGCACTTCTTCCTTCCAAGTATTGCTTAGGATTCATTGCCGAGCATGTCTTTTAAAGTGATACTTTGCAAAAGCCCGTTGATCTGGTCCGTCAGCCGTCCCCAGACCATGCGGGTGGGGCAGCCGCAGCTCTTTTGACAGGCTTCGCTGTCATGCAGGCATTCCGATAGGGATACGGGGCCTTCCGTGGCGTCGATAATATCCCCCACCGTTATTTCTTCTGGGTCCCTGGCCAACTGGTAGCCGCCCTGTACGCCCCGGACGGTGGTGACAAGCCCGGCCCTGCGCAGGCTGCCCAGCAGCTGTTCCAGGTATTGCTCCGGCACACCGGTTTCCGCGATGGATTTCAAGGGCTGTGGCCCGTTGCCCGCTTGGGTCGCCAGATAAAACATGGCGTATAAGCCATATTTCCCACGGGTGGACAGCTTCATGCCCCTGTCTCCTTTCGGCGGATGATTCTTGTTGGAGGAAACCCTACTAATTTTATCGGGTTTTCGGTGGTATAGTATCACGGGTGGGGAAGGTTGTCAAGGGCCAGGATCACAATTTTTGTGTGGAATGGAGAAAATGACCTTCCTAGGAAAGTGTTCGACTGACGAAGGTTTTGTTCTATTTTATTAGGAAAGTGAAAAAGAAAAGGGAGGGGGTTTGATCCCTTCCCTTATCCATCTAGTTCAGACTAGTATGAATTTATTGTAAGAGGTGGATCCCAAAGGGGTTTAACTCCATCTGGCTCAATCGGCGCATTGCTCACTGCCGTTCGCACTGCTTGTTTCGCCAGCCTCCTCCGCCTCGCTTCATCCGCCACAGGCGGCGCTCAGCTTCGGAGCCTTTGGCAGGGTCCAGGGGCGGCGCCTCTGGTTGCGGGGGCAAGGGCGGTGAGCGTGTTGCCAAATATGCGGTAAGGGATATTCAGGGGCAGGGTGATCTTGTCCCGGCCGTGGCCGGCGTGGACCGATTGAAGGATGGGCTTGTCCTTGGGGAGAAGCTCGGCGAATATCTCCTGCAGGGAAAGCGTGGGCTTGCCGGGATCGCTGCCGCAGTCGGTGAAGTCGCCGATAATAAATCCTGCGCACTTTGCAAGCAGGCCCGTATTGCGGAATTGCGTGAGCATGGCGTCGATGCGGTAAGGCTTTTCCCCCACATCCTCCAAGAGCACGATCTTGCCGCAAAGGTCGGGCATGTATTCTGTGCCGATGAGGTTGTTCAGCACCGTCAGGTTGCCCCCGGTGAGTATCCCCTCCGCTTCGCCTTCCTGGAATACCTCAAAGGGTGCACCGTCAGGGTTTTCCAAAGAACCCAAGGGGCACGTTTCGCTCATGGCCCGGAGCCAGCCGGTCCGGCTCCTGTCCTCCCGAAGGCCCACCTGCCAGTGGGCACCGGCCATGGGCCCGTGGAAGGACACCAGGCCGCATTTGACCTGAAAGGCGCAGTGCAGCGCGGTGATATCGCTGAAGCCCACAAAGGGCTTGGGGTTCTTCCGGATTGCCTCATAATCCAGCATGGGCAGGATTCTGGCCGCGCCATAACCACCCCGCAGGCAGACGATGGCGTCGATGTTTGGGTCGCCGAACATGCGGTTCACGTCCGCCGCCCGCAGCTCGTCGCTGCCGGAAAGGTAGCCCCGCTGCTCAAAGCAGCTTTGCCCCGCGGTAACGGAAAAGCCTAAGTCCTCCAGCAGTTTGATGGCCTTTTGCCTGTTCTCTTCTTCATAAATGGGGCTGGAGGTGGCGATCAGACCGATGTGCGCGCCTTCCGTAAGGGAAGGCGGCAGGAGCCTTTCTGGCATGGCATTCTTCTCCCTTCTTTGCATGGCTTTCCCTGATAGAGCCCATACTAAGGCTGGTAAAACTGTCAAGGAGGATGCCATGCTGACCGTATTTTTGCGCTCGGTGATACTGTTTCTGCTGGCTGTGGTCTTCGTTAGGATCATGGGCAAGCGCCAGGTGGGCCAACTGCAGCCCTTTGAGCTGGTGGTGGCCATACTGATTGCCAATCTGGCCGTAACACCCATGGCCGATGTGGGAACGCCGCTTTTATATGGCATCGTGCCCATGATGGGCCTGGTGGTACTCCACGGGCTGTTCACACTGATCTCCATGAAAAGTCAAAAGCTGCGCGAGATATTCAGCGGAAAGCCCACGATCCTCATCAAAAACGGGGTCATACAGTTCAAGGAGCTGGAGAAGCTTTGCATGAACCTGAACGACCTGCTGGAGGAGCTTCGCACAGGCGGTGTATTGAACCCCGCCGACGTGGGCACAGCCATCGTGGAAACCAGCGGCAAGGTAACCGTATTCCCCAAGGCGCAAAAGAGGCCGGTCACCACGGAGGACCTGTCCATTGCCACCGGTTACGAAGGCCTTCCCATGACGCTGATCCTGGACGGCACCATTGAAAAAAAGAACCTGCAGACAGGAAAGATCCCGGAGGAATGGCTGTTTGATACACTGAAGCACCACGGCTTCGGATCACCCAAGGAAGTGCTTCTTTGCAGCCTGGATACCAGCGGAAAAATGTTCATTCAGGGAAGGCAGATCAATCAATCGCTTTTGGTGGACGCCGTGCCTCCCGGCGGGATAGGATGGTGATGTGATTGAAGGCTACTGTTTGGACGGTTGTTGTATTGCTGCTTTTTATCATCGCCGTGGGCATCGCCTCCACCATCATCAGCGCCAACATATCCAGGGACTTTTCGCAGGATCTGGCACTGGCGGATGAAAGCATCCGCAAAGGGGACTGGGCGGAAGCCAAAAAGGCCGTGGATGCCATGAAGAACGAATGGGAGGCCACGTGCGAATGGCTGCAATTCTGGGTCAACCATGGAGACACAGACGATGTGAGCATGGCCCTGGAGCAGCTTTCGGCGGCCATTGATGTTCAGGATGCTCCTCTTAGCCTCATCACCAGCGCGGAACTGGGAGAATCCCTGCGCCATATCTATCACAGGGATGCGCTTAGGATAGGCAATATCCTATGATGTTATTTGCGCTTGAGCGTGATTACGTGCAATTGGGCCGGGGAGAACAGCCTGACCGGCACCCAGGAGGTGCCCACACCGTTGGAAACGAGGATATCCGCCCTGTTTTCATGCACCCAGCCGGAGAGGTACCGGTTGGACACATTGGTGAAGGTCCGGAAAACCGGCTGGCCGAAAAAGGTCACTTGACCGCCGTGCGTATGGCCGCATAGCGCCAGGTCGAACCAGTTGGCCGAACCCTCGCCGTTTTTTGTAGAGTAGGCTTCGGGCAGATTGTCCGGTGAATGCGTGAGGAAGATTACAAAATCATCTTCCTGCATGGGATAGGCAACCTGGGCGATTTGCGGGTGGCCGTTGTTGTAGTCGTCCACCCCGCACAGGTACAACGCGGAACCGCCCACCCGTACCTCCTTGACGTTGTTGACAAGGGGCAGCACGCCGGCGTTCAGCATGGCGCTTTGCAGCGCGTTGAGGTTGCTTTCCGGTACGGTGCGGTCATGGTTTCCCACCACGCCTGCCACCAGCCGCTTTGCGTGTATATTGGGCAGGGTCTGGAAGAACGAAATGGCTCCGTCTGAATCATCGGCGTAATCGCCGCCCAGCAGCACCAGATCGGCATTGAGTGAATTGATGGTTGAAACCAGCGCATCCACACGGCCCTGAGTGAAAAACGGGCCTTGATGGATGTCCGACGCGTAAACGATGGTCAGGCCGTCCAGGTCCTTATCCAGGCCGGCGATCTCCAGTGTTTTTGTTTCCACATACAGCGTTCTTGCCTGATAAAATGGATAAATCAGTACAAAGGTCAAGAGTGATAAAGCGATCAGCCTGCTCAGGCAGCCGCCCCGGCGGTGCTTTGCCCGGGCCAATTCCATCCCCTCCTTCCTACAATAAAAGCAGAATCACCGGTATGGTCAGTACGGACAGGGCCGTGCTGACCGCCACGCTGCGGGAGCCCAGCCGGCCGTCGCCCTTGTAGTATTCCGCCTGCATGGCTGTGGCGGAGGAGCCGGGCATGGCGGAGCAGACGAACACCGCTTCCCGCACGCCCTGCGGCACGCGGAGCAGGACAAGGATGTAGAAAATTGCCAGCGGGAAAACGATCAGGCGCATCAGGCAGGTGAAGAGCAGCATGCCATCTTTCAAGTCCGAAGGTATAAGGTCCGCCAGCCGTGCGCCGATGACGACCATCGCCAGGGGCGTGGTGGTGTCGCCCAGCATTTTCATGGTATCCAGCGGCACCTTGGGCAGGCGCACGGAGAAAGCGAAGCAGAGTATCCCCAGGATTACAGCGATGAGCGTGGGGTTCAAAAGCGCCTTCTTCAGCGAGAGCCCCGATTTTCCGGCATACAGGTATACGCCCAGCGTCCAGGTCAGAATATTGAAGGCGGCCACATACATCACGGCATAGATCATTTTCTCCGGAGCCAGCGACGCTGCGATCAGGGGATAGCCCATGTACCCGCAGTTGGAAAACATGGACATATGCATGAATACCGCGCGGCGGCCGGCCGGCTCTTTTCTGGTGTAGAGCATGGCTATGGCGCCGCATACAAGCATGCTGACCATGGCGATCACGAATGTTTCCGCAAGCTCGCCCATCTGGCCGGGCGCCGCGTCCTGCTGCAGCTTGGCGAATGTCAGGCAGGGAAGGGTAAAAAATAAAACCAGCTTGTTCAGCCCGTCAAAAGCACCTCTGTCCAGAATACGCCCGCGGGCAGCAAAATACCCCAGCGCCATCAATAAAAATAATACGGACACCTGGGAGACGACCATAAACGCACCTCTTAACCGGGCGCGTTGTCACGCCCATGCGCCAATTGTACACTATTTTCCTATCCCCCTGCAACAAGGGGGAATGGACTTCCCTGCCAATTGCACGGGTATCTTCCTTGATAGACATGCCTTCCCGTACCCAATTTGGTCCCTGGATGTTCCTGCTTTGAAAAGGGGATTATGAAATTTTTGCCGAATAAGAAATAAAATCCTCCTATGCGATATAGTTTTACAGCGCGTTTTCTCGCGCAGCCGCTTCCTCTTCACGCCCGCCAGAGAAAGGAGCTCCCTATGCATCCTGACTTCATAGAACTGGACCCCTGCCCGCTTCTGTCGCCTGTGCCCATCATCATGGTCAGTTGCGCCGGGCAGGAGGGCAATCCCAATTTGATCACCCTGGCCTGGGCCGGCATGGTGTGCTCCGATCCGCCCATGCTGTCCATCAGCGTCCGCAAGAGCCGCCATTCCTACGGCCTGATCGAATCTACCGGGGAGTTCGTGGTGAACCTTGTAGATCAGAACCTTGCCAAGGCGGCGGATTATTGCGGCGTGAAAAGCGGACGGGACATGGACAAGTTTTCCGTCTGCGGCCTGCATGCCATTCCGGCTCCCCCCCTCACGTACGCGCCTGCGCTGCTGGAGGCGCCGGCCTACCTGTGCTGCCGTGTGGAAAAGATACTGCCCTTGGGCAGCCATGACCTGTTCCTGGCCAACATTGTGAGCGTTGCGGTACGCGGTTCCTTCAAGGATGAAAAGGGTTCCCTCCGCCTGGATACCGCGGGGCTTGTAGCCTATAACCATGGCGTTTACCAGGTGCTGGGTGACGTGCTGGGCTTTTTCGGTTATTCCGTCGCCGGGGAAAAAGTATTGAAGAACCGTATGTCTGTGTATAAGGCAAAGCCCAGAAAGCGCTGAAGAATTGCTTTGGTACATATAAATTCATACCGGATGGTTTTCCGGGAAAAGTACGGGGAGGGCAGCTCATCAGGAGATGCCCTCCCCTGCCATTTGCGTGCACAATGTTCCGTCCGGGCGTGTTTTATGGTATACTGACAGGCAGAATAAAAAGGGGGAGGGCTTCCATGTGATGCCGCTCATTTGTCCCGGCTGCGGCGGCCGGATGGATATCGATGCAGAAAGGGAGCTTGTTCCCTTTTCCTGCCCTTATTGCGCCATGCAGCTTGCGCCCCAGAAGAACGGCCAGGCGGTGGTGCTGAAAGCATCGGCCGCTCCCGCAGCTGTGAAGCCTCCCCGCCCGGGGGAGAATATTTCGGGACTTTTGCGCCTTGCGCAGGAAGAAAGCGACCCTGTCAAGCGGTACGCGCTTTTGCAAAGGGCGGAGGAGGCGGCGCCTGATAACCTGCAGGTGCAAAAGGCGCTGCTGCTCCATGGCCGCCTTCACGAGCGGGACAAGCGCAAGATCGATTTTTCCGTCATCAAGTGCTATCTGTTGCACGTTTTTGAAGAGCCGGAGACATATTCGTTTGCCAAGCGGGAAGAAAAGATTCAGGGATTGTTTACGGAGGACAGGCTGGTGAGGGCCATGGACAAGGCTCCGGACGGCCAGGCGTTTTTGAAGGACTACCTGACGTCGCTGTCCCAGGAATACATTCATCTGTTCCTTCGGGGAAGCAGCCGCCATATGCGGCCCATTTTCGGCTTCGCGCCCGCCGGGAAGCCCGCAAGGCTCCTGGCGGCCCCGGCAGCGCTGATGATACGCTGCATTTTGAAGGAGCCGGCACTTTCGCAGGATCAAAGAGAGCTGCTGGCCCGTGCCTTCTACAAGGCTTACGACCAGGAATTCAGCGAGACGGCTCACCTGGACGAAATGTTGGGGGAACAATCAGAAGAACTGAAAAACTGACAGGAGAGACCGATGGCAAGAAAACCGGCAAAACAAAAAAGTAAATTGTATGCCGTGCTGCGCAAGGTGCTGGAACGGGCGCTGTACACCGTGCTGGTGGCGGTGTGCATCGGCGCGTTCTACCTGGCCGTGATCCTGGCGGAGGTGCCTGCCGACCAGCAGGCGCTGGCCCAAAGCCCCGTCCCGCAGGCGGCGCTTGCCGCCGAGCAGCCCAGGCAGATAGGTTCCCTGAACGATTTGCGCCAGTTGGTGGAGCACTTTCCCTCGCCGGTGCTTGTGCTGCAGGATGGCACGCAGCTTACGTTTACGGGCGGGCTTACCAACGATGTGGCCTATCAGGGCTCTTTCGCGCGGATGGTGACGCTCACTTACCAGTCTTCAGGCGGTGAAACACTGTCCCTTGTCAGCATCTATCCCGCGGACGCCTTCACCCTTCTGCCCGGCAAGGATTATGCGCTTGCAAATATACTGACCGCCCCACTGGCCGGCATGACCGCCGTACGCATGGAGAACAATGAGTCGGTGCGCCTGCACGTGAAGGGGGAAAGCGCGCTGTATGCCTTCACCGCGCCAAGGATGGATGAGCAGGCACTCAGTGAGATTTCCCGCCAGGCGGTCCTGGTACAGCCATAAGCGCGCCGGAGCTGCTTTACAAAGGAAAGGATGGGACCTGTCCCATGGAGACTCAAAAGACGACCATGAAAACCGGGAAACTGATCCGGCGGTTCGCGCCATACTATAAAAGTTATTGGGGCACCGTGGCTTTTGACCTGTTATGTGCCGCGCTGACCACGGTTTGCGAAATCGTACTGCCGCTGATTATACGCAGCATCACCAACCTGGCCAGCGACAATATTGCATTGCTCACGGTCTCCCATGTTTTGAAGCTGGGCGGCTTGTATGTTTTTCTGCGTTTGATTGACGCCGCGGCGGCTTACTATATGGCCTCCGTGGGCCACATCATGGGAAGCCGCATCGAAACCGATATGCGGCGGGACCTTTTTTCCCATCTGCAGCAATTGTCCTTTTCCTATTACAGCAACACCAAGGTGGGCCAAATCATGGCCCGCATCACCGGCGACCTGTTTGAGGTCACGGAGTTTGCCCATCACTGCCCGGAGGAGTTCTTCATTGCCGCCATCAAAATCGTGGCCTCCTTCATCATCCTGTCCGGGATGAACATCTGGCTTACGCTGATGGTGTTTGCGCTGCTGCCCTTGATGCTGCTGGCCGCCCGCGTGTTCAACAAGCGCATGCGAAAGGCGTTTATGGATACGCGCCATCAGGTAGGCGAGCTGAATGCCCAGGTGGAGGACAGCCTGCTGGGCATCCGCGTGGTGAAATCCTTCGCCAACGAGCCCATGGAAGAGGAAAAGTTCCGGGACGGAAATCATCGGTTTTTGCAGACCAAAAAGGTGGCCTACAAGGCCATGGCCGGCTTCCACACCACCACCCGCGTTTTTGACGGGCTGATGTACATCCTGGTGGTGATCGTCGGCGCGCTGTTTATCATCAGCGGAAAGATCCAGCCCGGCGATTATATCGCTTACCTGCTATACGTGTCCATGCTGTTGACATCCATCCGCCGCATTGTGGAATTCACCGAGCAGTTCCAGCGCGGCATGACAGGCATTGAGCGCTTCTGCCAGATCATGGACGCGCCGCTGGAGATCACCGATACCAAAGATGCCAAAGAGCTTCATCATATCAAGGGTGATATCGGCTTTGAAAACGTTAGCTTCGGTTATGCCGACGACGGCAAGCAGGTGCTGGCCAACCTGAACCTGAACGTCAAGGCCGGGGAGAACGTGGCGCTGGTTGGCCCCTCCGGCAGCGGGAAGACGACGCTGTGCAACCTGATCCCCAGGTTCTATGATGTTACCTCCGGCCGCATCACCGTGGACGGGCAGGACATCCGGAACCTGACCCAAAAGAGCCTAAGGGAAAGCATCGGCATGGTGCAGCAGGAGGTATACCTGTTCTCCGGCACGATCTATGAGAACATCGCCTACGGCAGGCCCGGCGCTGCCAGGGATGAGGTCGAACAGGCCGCCAGGCAGGCCGGCGCCCACGAGTTCATACTGGAACTGCCCAACGGCTACGATACCTTTGTGGGCGAGCGGGGCGTGAAGCTTTCCGGCGGCCAGAAGCAGCGCGTATCCATCGCCCGTGTGTTCCTGAAGAATCCGCCCGTGCTGATCCTGGATGAGGCTACCTCCGCCCTGGATAACGAAAGCGAGCGCATTGTGCAAAAATCCCTGGAGACGCTGGCCAAGGGCCGCACCACCTTCACCATCGCCCACCGGCTGACCACCATCCGTAACGCCACGGTGATCTGGGTGCTTACAGATAAAGGCGTGGAGGAGCAGGGCACCCACGCGGAGTTGATGGCGAAAAAAGGCGTGTACTACAGCCTGTACCATATGTATACGGAGGCGGTATCATGAGCCTGAATGTAAGACTTGCCACAGAATGCGACATACCGGCCCTTTGCCGTCTGTTTGAAGCCGGCATCCGGGATATGGATGAAAAGGGTCTGGACCAGTGGCGCTGGGAGGTCTATCCCAGCGAGGCTGTGCTCATGGAGGATGTGCAGGCGCAGACCATGTACCTCATGGAAGAGAACGGGGAGCTTTTAACCGCCTTCACCATCAATGAGGACCAGCATCCCCTGTACCTTACGCTGCACTGGCATTTTGGCGTGAAGCCGGCCGTGCTGCACCGGCTGGTGGTCAGTCCTTCGCACCAGCGCAAGGGAATGGGCCGGGAAGCCATGGCCCATGTGATTGAAATTGCCAGGGAGCTTGGCTATGACAGCCTGCGCCTGGATACTTATTTGAAGAATACCAGAGCCATGGCCTTGTATGAGGGAATCCCAATGCGCAAGGTGGGCCAGGTGAAGTTTGACCATAGGACTACGCTCTTTCAATGTTATGAAATGCCCCTGACGGAGGACTGCCCCCTGCTGCCCATGAAGATGCGGCCCCATTACCGCTGCGCGCCGGAGCTGCCCTGGGGCGGGAACAAGCTCAAAACGCTGTTTGGTAAGGATATCCCCAATGACCGCACCGGGGAAAGCCTGGAAATCAGCGTGATCCCCGGCAAGGAAAGCCGCACGGAAAGCGGCGAAGGGCTGAACGAACTCCTGGCGGCCTATGGGGAAAAGCTGCAGGGAACGGATATCAAAGGGCCTTTTCCCCTGCTTTTGAAGCTTCTGGACGCCAAGGATGTTTTAAGCGTGCAGGTGCACCCGGGCGACGCATACGCTTCGGCTCACGAAGGCGGAAAGCTGGGCAAGACGGAGGCCTGGGTCATCCTTCAGGCCGACCCAGGCGCGGAATTGGTGTACGGCCTTACGCCAAATGTGAACCGGGAGGAATTGACGGCGGCCTGCCAGCAGGGCGCCGCGGTGGAAAAATATCTTCGCCGTGTGAAGGTGAAAGCTGGCGACGTGTGCTTCATCCCCGCCGGCTGCGTCCATGCCATCGGCGCTGGGATTGTGCTGTATGAAATCCAGCAGTCCAGCGATGTGACCTACCGCTTCTATGACTGGGACAGGACAGACGCAAGCGGAAAGAAGCGTGAGCTGCACATTCTTAAGGCGGTGGATGTGGCAGACCTTGCTTTCCAGCTTGACCCTGTCTCGAAGGTGCCGGGTACCGGTGTACAGCCGCTTTTGAGAAACAACGTTTTTGAACTGGACAGACTGAACGTGTCGGGAGAGTTGCTGATAGAGCCCGATCCCAGGCGCTTTGCCTTTTTGACCGCCCTGGACTCGCTGCTTTTAAGCTGGGAGGGCGACGCGCTGGAACTGAAAAAGGGCGATTCCGTACTATTGCCTGCGCTTAGGCCCGCCTTGTATTTGCAGGGTGTAGGCGAAGCGCTGTTTGCAACGCCTACGCTATAAGTCATTTGGACAAAAAAGAAGCGAGCGGCTATTGGCCGCCCGCTTTTTTCAATATACCGGTTATTCTTTTGATGACCGCCTTCATCTGCTGCCGGTCCAGCAGCCAGCCTATGCCTGCTGTGACAAGCGCCGCGTAAACAGTCATCAGTGCCGCATAACCGATCCATTCCACAAACCTCGAAGGCTCCAGCGGCCAAATCAGAAATGGAACACTGATCAGCGCGCCTGTCAGGACCAGGCGGACCATGCGTAGGAGTGTACCTTTCCATGGCAGGCCGGTGATTTTTTGGGGCACAAACCACAATTGTATGCCGGTTCTTACAAGGTTGGAAATTAGCACGCCGGCCGCGATGCCCGGCAGGCCGAAGAATATGCCCAGGACTAGCCCGAACCCGAAACCGAGGACCACTTGCAAAGTATTGTGATGGCGCGTTTCCCGGAACTTGCCCGCTGAGATCACCATCAGGTCCAGCGGCGCCTTGATCTGGTCCGTAAGCCCTTCCAGCGTAAGTAAAACCCCCAGTATGGGGACCACATAGTTCACATCCGGGATGCCCCTGGTGTACAACCGCACGAATGGGATGATCAATGCCATGGATACGGAATACAGAACCGTGATTACAGAGAAAAAGAGAAACTCATATTCGCGGTACGCACGGCGGAAATTCTCCATTTCCTTGCGGGCGAGAAGATCGCCAAAGGAGGAATACAGCCCCGTGGATACCATTTTCAATATGCCCCACAGCCCCACCGTCACCAGGTGATACGTGCTGTAGACGCTGACCAGCCGAGCATCCCTGGTGATCACCGTGGTGAGTATGATGCCCATGCCCTGGTGCAGCGTGACGGTAAGCTGCTGGTAC
The DNA here is from genome assembly GCA_023436585.1 of Bacillota bacterium. Lineage (GTDB taxonomy): Bacteria > Bacillota > Clostridia > Christensenellales > Aristaeellaceae > JAEWAH01. Next base: position 57,008 of record JAEZIN010000007.1, read on the forward strand.
AGCGCGTCCCACCGGCGGCTTAGCGGCGCTTTGTCCGGCCTGGCCTTGTAGTTCACATACGGGTAATGGCGGCGGACGTAAGCATACAAAAGCACAGAGCGCAAAAGGATGGTCAGGCCGGCCAGAAGCCGCAACAGGAGTATGTCGGCCCGTACGAGGGACAGAATCACAATGACCGCCGTTTGAAGCAGCAGCGAGGCCATGGAGGCCCAGGAGACCACAAAAGTTTTCTGGTCGGCGGTGAGCAGCACCCGGTAGCGGGACAGCGTGAAAAACTCCAGCGTACCGGACAGGCCCATGATGGCCACCAGAAAACCGACCGAAAGTTGGGAGAGGGACGTGATGGGCACCACCAGCGGATATATGGCGGAAAAAACAAGCGTCAGGGCGGCAAACAAATATCCGGATTTCTGATAAAACTGCCGTGCAGCGGATACGATGGCGCTGATCCTGCCGTGGTCGTTTTCACTCAAGGGCTTGTACAGGCCATAGATGGCGGCGGCGGCCAGCCCGGCCTCCACCAGCTTGAAATAGCCGATGAACTCGGTGATGGAGGCTACCAGGCCGTTGATTTCCGAGCCGTAATAGGCCAGCATCAGCCGGGGCGTGACAAAGCCCAGCAGCATGGCTGTCAGCTGGTAGGCCCCGGTGGCCAGCGTATTCTTCATGGCGGCTCTTGTGCGGCTCATGGTACCTTTCAGGGGAAACGCCAAAGGGATTTCATCCCTTTTGAATCCCTTATTTACATTAATTTGAGCAGAAGAGTCTCACTGTTGGTAGACAGTAATTTCGCGCCTTCTGGCGCGACCAAAGGGCTTTCCGATCGCCCTTTGGAAACCTTCGGATGCCGTTTCTTACAATTAAATGTATTTATCCGTGCGACAGGGTTAAAGTCGTTTATTGCATATTAGCGCTTGCCAAAAAGCGATGGATAGTTGTTAATAATTATGAGTTGGGATTCCCAAGGGATGTATCCCTTGGGCAGGGGACCAGGGGACAGCGTCCCCTGGTCATAGATCCAGGTGCTTGGCTACACGCTCGCTTTCGGGGGGCGGGGTCATATAGTCCGGGCCGAAGAGCTTCACCAGCACGGTATGATAATCGCGGGGAATGAGGACGGTGAGGTGCTCGAAGGGCGCCTCTGTGAGATCGTCAAAGAGCTTGGGGTCCCAGGTTATGGAGAGCAGGCCGAAGGCGCCGTTGGACATGTGCACCTCGCGGCCCTGCCTGCTGCGCTTGGAAAGTCGCTCGTACCAGGCTGTTTTTTGGTTTACGGAAAAAGGCAGGCCCAGCACGTGGGTGGCTGCCAGCGCCAGCTTTTGGGGCAGGGAGAAGCGGCTGTAATCCACGTTCTTTTTCAGCATGCCCTGAATAAAGCGCAGAAGCGTCAGGCGAACACGGCGGTGAAGTGTCCCTTCCGGCAGGTAATCCATAATGAACAGGTCCGTAAAGGCATCGGCTACATCAGGGTCCTTGCTCATTACGCGCGGTGTCCAGGTGTTGGTGCGGGAAAGGAGATACCTTTCATCGCATTCCTGAGGATACACCGCCTGGAAGCGGTCAAAGGCCTGCCTGGTCATGATGAGATCGATGTCGTCATCCCAGGGGATGAAGCCCTGGTGCCGCACGGTGCCCAGGAGCGAGCCGCACATCATGGCATACGGGATTTTATGGGCCTTGCAGACCTTGATGATGTCAGTCAACTGGCCCAGAAGCTCCTTGTGAATCAAATCCAGGCTCCGCGGCGTTTTGCTCATAAGGTTGACTCCTTCAGCGCCTGCGCGGTTTTTTTAGCAATGGAGGCGGCGTCCAGGCCGTACTGCTCCCGCAAATACTGCTGGGAGCCCACGATGGTGGAATAGGAATCCCGCATACCGATGCGCAGAACGCGCGCACGGCTGCCGGCCATGTCCGCCACGGTTTCCGCCACCGCGCCGCCAAGACCGCCAAGGTTCGTGTGCTCCTCCACCGTCACGATGAGGGGCAGTTCCTTCGCCAGGCGTTTTACAAGGTCCTCATCCAGCGGCTTTATGGTGGGAAAGCTGTACACGCCGGCAGATATGCCCTGCTCATTGAGAAGCTCTGCGGCGGCCACGGTTTGGGAGAGGATGCCCCCAGCGGATAGGAGCGCGACGCCAGAACCTTCTTTCAAACAAAGGCCATGGCCGATACGGTAATTTTCAATAGGTTTCGTATGCAGCGTGGGCTCCCCGCCCCGGCCCAGGCGAAGGTAGCAGGTGCCGGGATGATAAGTCAGCGCGGGCATGATGGCGTGAACCTCCGCGGGGTCACCGGGGGTGAAAACCGCTACATCCGGCAGCGCCCGCAATATGGCCATATCCTCCGTGGCATGGTGGCTCATGCCCAGGGAACCGTACACAAAGCCGCCGCCCACGCAAACGATTTTCACGTTGGCATGGTGGTAGGCGCAGTCGTTGCGTATCTGTTCCAGGCACCGCAGCGTCGGGAAATTGCCAATGGAGTAAGTGAAAACGGTCTTGCCCGAAAGTGCCATGCCCGCTGCCATGCCCGTCATGGCCTGCTCGGAGATGCCTGCGTTGAAGAACTGATGGGGATACGTTTCCCAGTAAGGCTTCAATACGCCAAAGCCCAGGTCCCCTGTGATCAGGAATAGGTTCGGGTCATCCTTGGCCAGCTTGTGCAAGGCGCCGGTAAAGGCGTCTCTCATGGCTTCTGCGCCTCCAATTCACGGACTGCCGCCTCATATTCTTCGCCCTGTGGCGTGCGGTAGTGCCAGAGGATGTTGTTTTCCATGAAGGAGATTCCTTTGCCCTTCACCGTATGGGCGATAATGACGGAAGGCGCGTTTTTTTCTTCCTTTGCCGTTTTGAAGGCGGCACGGAGGGCGTCATGGTCATGCCCGTCCGCCTCGATGACTTGCCAGCCGAAGGCGCGCCACTTGTCGGCAAAGGGCTCCAGCTTGATGGTGCGCTCGCAAAAGTCCAGGCTTTGCATTCTGTTATAGTCAATGATGGCGGTAAGGTTGTTCAAGTTCAGGTGATGGGCGATGAGCGCGCTTTCCCATACGCTGCCCTCGTCGCATTCGCCGTCGCCGCAGACCACGTACACGCGCCAGTTTGCCCCGTCCCTTTGCGCGGCCAGCGCCATGCCCACCCCGACGGGCAGGCCATGGCCCAGGGAGCCGGTGGAGAACTCAACCCCCGGTATCCCCTTATGGGAAACATGGCCCGACAGCAGGCTGCCGTTTTGATAGTGTGTTTTTAGAAGCTCCGCATCAAAAAAGCCGCGCTCCGCCAAAGCGGCGTACACGGCAGCCCCGGCATGGCCCTTGCTTAGGATCAGCCGGTCCCGGTCCTCCCAGCGGGGGTCATCGCATTTCACATGCAAAACATCGCTATACAATACGGCCATGATATCCGCCACGGACAAAATGGCTCCGATATGGGAGCCATGGGACAAATGGGTCATTTCTAAGCCGTGGCGCTTGATCCTATACGCCAGCTTTTCGCTGGAAAGAGCGGTCATGCGTTTTCCTTTCCGGGGGCGGCTTTGGCATTTTCCTCCCGCACCACGCGCTTTGCTTTTTTGAAAACGCTGGCGATGGTACGCCAAAATAGCTTCATATCCAATGCAAAGCTTTGGTTCAAAGCGTACTCCACCCGCAGCGCGTTTTTATGGTCCAGGATGTATTTTTCGTAATTTTCCACAGGATTGTCGGCGCCTACCAGCTCATCCTGGCTGATGTAGACGAGCGAGCTTTCGTCACTGATGCCGGGGCGCACCCACAGGATGCATTCCTGATCGCGGGTATAGCGCATGGTATAGCGCAAAAGCTCCGGCCGGGGGCCGATAAAGCTCATTTCGCCGGTCAGTATGTTCAAAAGCTGGGGAATTTCGTCCAGCTTCGTCTTGCGCAGGATATGGCCTACCCGCGTCACACGGGCATCGTTGAGTGCCGTGGTGCCGCCGGTCTTGTCAGCATCCTTGACCATGGTGCGAAATTTGAAGATATAAAACGTTTTGTTATGGTAGCCGCCCCTGGGCGCGCGGTAAAAGATGGGGCCTTTAGAATCCAGCCTGACCGCGATGGCGATGGGGATCATGAAAAGAAGGCCGGGGACAAGCAATAGAAGCGCCAGCAAAATATCAAGGATGCGCTTTACGACAATACTGTAGAAAGGGTGCGATAAAGGACCCTTCCACACAGGCAGTTCGGGGATTGGCTTAAGCATCGCCGGGCCTCCTTGAGGAAAAGATATACGAAAACAAGCGGTGTTATGGTAGCACAAGGCAAGTGTTATGTCAAATTGACGGTTACTATCAGGAACACTCGGTGGCATTTCGCCCTTGCGAGGGCGACCAAAGGGCTTTCCGGTCGCCCTTTTGAAACCTTCGGCGGCAAAATTGAGAAATATCTGCAAATGCGGCAGCCCTGGGCTATTCCGCGATAATCCTCTTGATATGCGGCATTTGAATGCCTTCGTTGTCAAAGCGGTTCTTGACTCGCATGCGCAGCTCCCGCTCAATGCGCCAGTTCTCCTTGACAGGGCACAATGCGGACAGGCGCACAATGATGCAGTCCGACTCAAAGGAGAGTACGCCCAGCACCTGGGGCGGCTCGCTGAAGCCCTCGATCTCTTTCCCGGCGGCCTTCATTTCGTCTTCCAGGATGGCAATCAGCCTTTCCAGCTTTTCCTCATAGGGCAGGCGCACATCCACGATGGCCCGTTTGAAGGTGCGGGTCATGTTGGTGACGGTGCGGATATCGCCATTGGGGATGACGTAAAGGTTGCCGCTGAAGTGGCGGATGGAGGTGGTGCGCAGCGCAATGGACTCCACCTCGCCGGACAGGCCGTTGACCTCCACGATGTCCCCGACGGTGATGTTGCCCTCCACCCAAAGGAAGATGCCGGAGATGACGTCCTTCACCAGCGATTGGGCGCCAAAGCCGACGGCGATGCCGCCCACCCCGGCCACAGCGATCATGGAAGCCACGTTCACCCCGAACACGCCCAGGGTTATGGTCGCGATGAGAAAATACATGATGTAGTTGAATACGCTGGTGGTCAGGGAGCGCAGCGTTTCCCGCTGTCCGGGGGTCCGGCCCTCCCTGGTGCGCATCATGTTGCGGATCAGATGCCGCCCCATTCGGACGGCAAGCGCACCGATCAGTATGACAAAGCCTGCCAGCATCAGCTTGCTGAGCCACATGGGCAAGGCACTTAAAAACTGGCCAACTGCCAAGCCCGCGTTTTCCAGGGTGCTGTTCACGCTTTCCATTATCGTTGGGGAATCAGGCGCTGGGGTCATTATGTTTCCTCTCATATACGTATTAATGTTAGAGTGTAAGGAACTTGTCCCCTGCCGGGGTTCTCAGGGGTGACGGAGCCGAGCGCCGCCAGTGGCGGATGAAGCGAGGCGGAGGAATCAAGCGAAAAGGAGCAAAGCGAGCGCTAGCGTAGCATTGCGACTATTGAGCTTGCGGGCCAAGCCCCTGAGCCAATACATATTCTTTCGCTTTTTCCAGATCCTCAAACACGGGAACACCGGCTTGCAGGAGTGTTTTAATGGGCTGATGCCCCCTGGCGATTAAAAGACAATCGCAACCGATGGCCTGCGCCACCTCCGCGTCGTGGAGCGTATCCCCGAGAAAAACGGCCTGGCGGGGATCAACGCCGTGATTTCTGAGAAAATCCCTGGCAATGTCGACTTTGCTGGTGGCGTAGATGTGTGTAAGCCCCAGCGCGGCCTGAAAATAGCCACCGATGGGATAGCGGGCGATCTGCTCGTGCAGGTACTCTTGTTTGGAGGCGGACAGGATCGCCTGCAGAAAGCCGGCCTGAGAAAAGGCTTCCAGGGCCTCCAGGGCATGCTTTTGCAAAGGGCACCCTACGCTTTTTTTCCTGTAGCCCTCCGCCCAGGCATTGGCTACCGCGGGGAACAGGTCATCCGTAACGCCCAGGTCACGGTAGTATTCTCGTACAGGAAAACGAAACAGCCGGTGATAAACATCCACGCCGCCCGGAGGGGAAAAGCCGAACCGGGGGAAAATTTCGTTATTGACATCAACGGCCGTCTGTACATCGTCCAGCAGCGTGCCGTTCCAATCCCAAAGCACATAGGTCCAAGGCATGTACAAAATTCCTCCTATTGCGGATATGATACGGCAAAGGGAAGGAGAGTGTCAACTTTCGGGCAAAGAGACAGTACAGATTTCGGCGTTACTTGAAAACAGCATGAACTGAAGGAGAGGAATTTCGCGCCTTCGGGCGCGACCAGGGCTTTCCGGTCGCCCTGGACCTTCGGACACGACCTCATTGCATTCGTTTGCTATAGGCTTCCACATAATTGTTTGAATTCAAGAATGACCGGCCCAATGCAAGGCATTGGGCCGGTCATTCTTGAAAGGATTGTGATCAGGTCAATAAGCTTTGGCAAAATACATTACCTTGTCGGCGGGCTTGCCGCAGATGGCGCAGGTGTGCCCTATGGCAGTCTGGTCAAAGGGCATGTTGCGGCTGGTAGCGTTGAGCTCCGCCTTGACCTTGTCTTCGCACTCCTGGCAGCCGCACCACATGGCCTTGGCAAAGCCGGCCTGCACCGCTTTGGCCAAGTCTTCCACGTTGTGAACCTCGTGGGTTCGCTCGTTGCGGAAGGCCTTCGCCTGGGCGTACAGCGTATCCTGAATCTCCTGCAAAAGCGTTTGGAGCTTTTCCGTCAGGCCATCCATGGGCAGGGCTATCTTTTCAAAGGTATCCCGGCGGCAGGCCATAACCTGGCCATTTTCCAGATCACGGGGGCCGACTTCCAGGCGGAGGGGCACGCCGCGCAGTTCCCAGTGGTTGAACTTGTAGCCGGGGCTGTAGGTGTCCCGGTCGTCCAGGGTGACGCGGATACCAGCGGCTTTCAGTTCATCGGCCAGCTTCTGGCAAGCTTCGTTCACGCCGCCCTTGTGGGCCGCGATGGGCACGATGACCACCTGGACGGGGGCAATGCGGGGGGGCAGGCGCAGGCCGCGCTCATCGCCGTGGGTCATGATGATGGCGCCGATCAAGCGGGTGGAGGTGCCCCAGCTGGTTTCATGCACATAAGTCAATTGACCATCCTTGGCCAAATACTTGATATCGAAGGCCTCGGCGAAATTGGTGCCGAAGTTGTGGCTGGTACCGGCCTGCAGCGCCTTGCCATCCTGCATCATGGCTTCCATGGAATAGGTAGCCTGGGCGCCCGCGAACTTTTCCTTGTCGCTCTTGCGGCCTACATAGACGGGCAGCGCCAATTCCTTTTCCGCTACTTCCTGATAAACGCCCAGCATTTGCATCGTTTCTTCCTGGGCTTCCTCGGCCGTGGCGTGAATGGTGTGGCCTTCCTGCCATAGAAACTCGCTGGTGCGCAGGAAGGGGCGGGTGCTCTTTTCCCAGCGCATGACGGAGCACCACTGGTTGTATTTCATGGGCAGGTCGCGCCAGGACTGCACCCATTTGGAATACATGGCGCAGAAGATGGTTTCGCTGGTGGGGCGGATGGCCAACCGTTCGGTTAAGGGCTCGCTGCCGCCCTGGGTGACCCAGGCCACTTCGGGGGCAAAGCCTTCCACATGCTCGGCTTCCTTCAAAAGAAGGCTTTCGGGGATAAGCATGGGCATATACACGTTTTGATGGCCGGTAGCCTTGAAGCGGCTATCCATTTCCTGCTGAATACGCTCCCAGATGGCATAGCCGTAGGGGCGCACGATCATGCAGCCGCGCACAGGCGCGTAGTCCACCAATTCCGACTGCAGGATCACGTCCGTATACCATTGTGAAAAATCAACGTCCCTGGGCGTAATGTGCTGCACAAACTCCTGGTTCTTTTCCTTGGCCATGGGAAACCCTCCTCTACTCGGCAAGGGTATAAAAAAGCCCTGCCGCATCAAATTGCGCAGGGACGAAGCTTGCTTCGCGGTACCACCCGGCTTGGCGCGGTAGCGCCCACCTTGAGGCCCTGTATCGGGGGCAAACCGGCGGGGATTGGCCGCATGCTCCGGGCTGGGATATCCTTTGCCGCCTGCGCTCTTGCACCAGTCAAGCGCTCTCTGAAAAGCGGAAAAAAGGACGGATGCCCTTCATCGCGTTGTGGAACACATTATACTATGGCCGGATGCGGAATGCAATCCCTACCAAATGGAAAATACGCAAAGAGCCGGGTGCATGCCGGCCGTTCAGGTAGCCATAGCACCCGGCAGGTTCCATGCTAGTTTTGCTATTGTTTGTCGTCCTTCTCCAGGTTCTGGCGGATGCGTGTCAGTTCATCCCGTATGCTGAACAGAACCAGCAGCCCTTCAATCACCAGGCGCGCCACCAGGGGTGTGCCGATCATGATGCCAAGGCCAACAAAGAAATTAACGGCAAACATGGTGTAAAGCCCACCGATAATGGCGTTGCAGAAAATGAACAGGTAGATAAACTTGCCAAGCGATGGGAGCCAGAACTTGGTGAAATGAAGAAACTCGTACAGGTCTTTCAAAAAGCCGGTATACGTATCCTTTTTTGATTTGGGCAGAAAAACCGCGGCAAGAAGAACAGCAGCAATAATGGAAAGAACAAAGACCACAGCCATGCCGTTTCCTGCACTGGTGACCGAATTCACAACATTGATATCGTACATGATGTTACCTCCCATATATTCTGGACTCAGTTTCTCCCACCCTTATTTTAACATATTTTTGACAGCAAGCAATGGATAACCATTAGCGCGGGGGAACAGATGATTTTACGGACAAAGCGCAGAAAAAGATGGAAAAGGTCACCTATACTTATAAATATTTTCAAACACGACAGTCTTCGACAAAAGCTCCCTGCTTTCGCTGTTGCAATGCGGCGAAATACGGTTTATGCTGTACGTGGAAGGGAGAAGTTATACAATATGTTGTATATAGCACCAGTTAATACTAGAGGAGGCGAGCGTATGAGAGAAGCGGATATCAGGAATGAAGAGAAGCTTTTGAGGTGGAAACTGGAAAACTGCTATTCCCAAGGTAATTTGGAAGAAGCCGTGAAGCTGGGCCGCATGATGGATGAAATGCAGTGCCAGCTATTCCGGGAAGCATCGGAGCTCAAGAAGGCCGCCGGCTGAGCCGGGGGACATACCGCGAATCTTCAAATCTCCTTTCCAAAGATGCGGACGCAGCACCGGAGGGCGCAAAGATGCCGGAACCATAGCTGAAACCGGATGCGCGGTGGATGCGCAGCCGCATAGACCATTGAAAAGGACGGGTGGGCCCGTTCTTTTTTTGTATTTGCGATTACTTTTTTGCAAAACCGTATGATTTTAACTGTTGTGACACACCCTGAAAATTGACAACAAATAATTTCCATAGTACAATGGGCCAAAGTTTGAAGACAATGGAGGACGGCGGCATGGGCATTATTGCATCCCGTAACCTGGACGACCAGCGGCGGGAGAAGGATGGCATCGTCTATTTCGACCGGGGCACCATTACGGGCAAAAATGGGCGCAAATATGACCGCTATGCCATTCAGACGCATTTTGTCCAGCGGGGCGAAAGCCAGGCGGAACTGGTACGCAGATACGTTCTTCCTCTCTCTCAACCGGGGGATGTGATTTCTTTCGGCGCCAAGGTCATGTGCATGTGCGTGGAAAGCGTCAAGACAAAGGATGAGGTGAAGCCGGGCTTCTGGGCCAATTTCCTGTGGCGCTTCGCGGGCATCAACCATACGGGCGTGGGCATGCACGAGCCCTACAAGCTTCAATTGGTAATCGACATGTGCGGCCTGCCCAGGGTTTTGCTGGCAGCGTTTTTAAGCGCCATTACCAGGCCCTTTGGCGTGCACGGCGTGTTCTACAAGGTGTGCGGCAAGGGTGTGGGCGGCATCGACGGCTTCTATTTCCGCTCCAGCTTTGACATGTACAAGCAGTTGGCTCTTATCAATCCTCCCAACGCCCCGGAGCTGTGCGAAAAGCTGAGCCGCGATACCGGCATTCCCGTGGTGCTGATGGACGCCAACGATATTCAGCGGGATCAATTGGGCAAGTCCTCCAACATGCCGCTTACCGATGAGGAGCTGCAGGATGCCATGCGGGACAACCCTTCCGGCCAGGGCGACGAACTGACGCCGCTGATCCTGATCCGGCCTTTGGACTAAGCCCTAATAAAAATCAAGCCTGATAAGCGCCTGGAGTTTCTCCGGCGCTTTTTTATGTCCCCTTCGCTTGGAATAGCGGGCCTTTTCACCTTTCATACTATCCGGGAGGTGAAAAGCATGTTTCCCGATGCCGTATATTATGAGCCGGATGTTTTGCCGTATCCGCTGGGAGAGTTCCTGAAAATCAAATATGGACATGTCCCTTGGATTCCCATAGACAGCCACAACAATATCCCCTGCATGCGCGAGCAGGAAAACAAGGAATTTGGCCGCATGAAGCAGCACCTGGTGGTAGGTGTGCGCAAAACCCACAAGTACGTGGAGAACCATAAGGTTTCCGACTACCTGGTGCCGTATACCTCCTCCGGGTGCAGCGCCATGTGTTTGTATTGCTATCTGGTTTGCAATTACAACAAGTGCTCCTACCTTCGGGTGTTTGTCAACCGGGAGCAGATGATGGACAAGCTTATCAAAACAGCCGGGGAATCAAACAGGGATTTGACCTTTGAAATCGGAAGCAACAGCGATTTGATACTTGAAAATACGATTACGGAAAACCTGCCCTGGACCATTGAGACCTTCGCGAAGCGGGAAAGGGGCTATTTGACTTTTCCCACCAAGTTTGACATGGTGGAGCCGATTTTAAACCTTGACCATAGGGGCCGTACCATCGTGCGCATGAGCGTCAATCCTACGGAGATTATTTCAAAAATCGAACTGGGCACATCGCCCCTGCCGGACCGGATACGCGCGCTGAACGCCGTCTGCGACGCGGGATACCCGGCGGGATTGCTCATCGCGCCTGTGATTATGGTGGAGGAATGGCAGGCGAAGTACAAGGAACTGCTGGCCCAGCTGGCTGAGGGGCTTTCGGATAAAGCAAAAAAAGCATTGTTTATTGAGGTCATATTCATGACCTACAGCTTTGTGCACAGGGCCATCAACAGCGAGGCCTTTCCCAAGGCGCCGGAACTGTACGACCCCTCCCTGATGACAGGAAGGGGTCGGGGAAAATACTGCTATAAAGATGATTTCCGCCATGCGGGCGAGGCCTTTTTGCGGGAGGAAATTCGAAAGCACTTAGGGGATATGAAGGTTTTGTATGTGGTGTAACCCTGCGGTCACATATCCTCAAAAAAAGGCTCCCCGTCCTCGCCCACCAGTGTGCCCATTTCATCAAAGCGCAGGGGGATGGGTTTGGCGATCAGATACTTTAAAATCTCGTCCATGCGGACGCTGTCTGCAAAGGGCACCAGCGAAAAGGATACGCCATGCTTCTTGGCGCGGCCGGTGCGGCCGATGCGATGCAGGTAATACTCGTTTTCGTTGGGCAGGTCGTAGTTGATCACGGCTTCCACGTCATCCACATCGATGCCACGGGCGGCCACATCGGTAGCCACGAGAATTTCAAACTTGCCCTTGCGGAACGACTGCATGACTGCGTTGCGCTGGCTTTGCTTGATGTCGCCATGGATGCAGTCGGCGCTGTATCCGGCATTTTGCAGCCTGGTGGAAAGGCGCTGGGTCATGTCTTTGGTGTTGCAGAAGATCATGATCCGGTGGTACACGTTGGCATCCAGCAGATACAGCAGATGATCGTATTTTTTCTCTCTCTGGCTGGTGATTACGTACTGGGTGATTTGCGGCCGGTTTTCCTTTGTGGCGGGGATGGTGATCTCCACCGCGTCGTGCTGGAACTTCCAGGCGATGGTCATCACCTCCTGGTTGGTGGTGGCGGAAAACATTACCAACTGGCGGTTGGGCGGCGCGGCCTCGATGATCCTGGTCACATCCTTGACAAAGCCCATTTTCAGCATCTCATCGGCTTCATCCAGCACCATGGTATGCACATGGTCCAGCTTCACGGTGCCCCTGTGCATATGATCCAGGATGCGGCCAGGCGTGGCAATGATGATTTGAGGCTTGCGTTTTAGCTGCGTCATTTGCTTGGCGATGGGCTGCCCGCCGTACAAAACGGCGATGCGCACTTCCGGAATGAAAGCGGCGAGGTTTGTAAGCTCATCCCCGATTTGCAGTGCCAGCTCCCGGGTGGGGCAAAGGACCACTTCCTGGATGCGCTGGTCGGTGAGGCTGATGTATTCCAGCATGGGTATGCCAAAGGCAGCCGTTTTTCCGGTTCCTGTGGGGGCCAGGGCAATGATATCCTGCCCGGCCATCATGGCGGGAATGGTCTTTTGCTGCACCGGGGTGACCTCGGTGAAGCCCATTTTATCAACGGCCTTTAATACCTCTTTGCTAAGGTCCAGTTGCGAGAAGGTTGCGATGGTGGTTTCGGTCAAAATCGGAGGCTCCTTTACCTGATTGGTGAACGGTTTTATTGTAACACATTCCCATGAAAATACAAGCAATCCGCTTTATTGCGGCGGGATAATAACAACCTTTTGGGATGCCTGTCAAACAGGCGTCTTTTGCGCCGTCTGCTCCATATAGGCATGTATGGCCTTGGACAGTTGATCGGGGCAGGAGGTGTTGCCTTGGCATGCGATGTCGGCCATCCGTTTAGCTACCTCCAGCGCGTTTTGCCCGATGACCATGCGGGACAGGCCCTGGCTGTTGCCGGAACAGCCGCCAGTAAATTTGCAGGCTGTGATAATACCGTCGGTGATCTCCAGCTGGATCTGCTTGGCGCAGGTGCCCTTCATTTTAAAAATAAACATAAGTACCCCCTGTTTTAAGTTCAAACGTTAAAGCTTTCTTCAAAAAGAACCGAAATCCTTCAAGTTCCTGAAAGAGGAAGGATGTTCCGGCCTGCCCGCACGCCGCCGGCCTTATGTTCATAAAATGCATCATAAGACCCTGACGGGGAGATGAAGGGGCGCGGCGAATGCAACCTGTCATTTGGATAGCCGATAGGGAACTGGGTCTTTTTTTATGGAGCCGGGATGATTTCCGGCAGATACCCTGTGCCCTGAATTTGCCGCATGCTCCTTGCCCGGCAGCTTCGCAGTTCTTTTGTGCCTGCAAGAAACGGGACATGGTGCAGCGGTTTGTTTGTTGGGACGGGGGCTGGAAGGCGGAAGGGGAATTCCCCGCGCCGCCGGGGCTGGAATGCATGCAATCATCCCCTGACGCGGGATGGCTGTATTTGTTAAGCGGTGAGGCCGACAGCCTGCATACGGTGGCCGCTGCCACAGGCGAGCTGCTCTATGGCAATGAAGCGGGCGTGTATCCACGCAGCGTGCAGGTGCATCCCACCGGCAAGCTGGTTGCTGTGGCTGGGGGAGCGGCGGGGGAAGTACTCCTGTTCCAGGCGCCGTCGCTGAACCTGTACCGGCGCATATCCGTACCCGGCATCGCCTGCCAGGCGGCATTTGTGGAGGGCGGCCTGGCGGTTTTGAGCGCTGTGGAGGATGGGGAGGTGCAAACGCTTCTGGGCTTCATCGCCGGCAACCGGTCCACTATGGAGGAAGTGGTGATGCTGCCAGGCCTGCCGGGGGCGCTGCAGCCGCTGCCGGACGGCACGGTGCTGGCAGGGTCCGTAGGCACGCTGGCAAAGGCATCGCTTCGGCAAAAAACGGTGGTGTGGCGGTCCGACAGCTTCGGGCTGCCCGGCACGCTTAGCGTACGGGGGGATGAGGTGCTGGTAAGCGATCCGCTTTCCGGCAGGGTGATTCTCATGAACTGGCGCAAGCCCAGGGACCAGCATCTGGTGTACGAGGGAACGGAGCCGGAAGCGGTATTCCAGTAGGTGCGCCGCTTCCCGCCCCATCCTGCCGATATCCGCGGATATTTTCCCCGCCCGCGTTGTCTCGTCCGCTCCACGTAGCGCTGCTACGCGTCGCTCCCTCGACTTAGCGGGCAAGAAAAATCTCTCGCGGCTCTTCGGCAGTCTGGGGTGGTCATTGGCGCTTTTTCTTTTCCTGAGATCATCAAAAGTTTTCTTGAGAGGAGTGCGGGGAGGGCTTCTTTTTCAAAAGAGGCCCTCCCCGCATAATCTTTTGATTTTCGTTCCTTACATCGCTTTCTTCACGGCGTCCATGCCGGCTTCCATGGCCTTGCGGTTCAGGGGCAGGAGGTCGGCCTTTTTTTCGCCGAATACATCCTTCAGGGCATCCATGGCGCTGTCGATGGTAATGACGTCGGTGGCGGCGATGATGGCGCCCAGCATGACCATGTTGGCCACGCGGCTGTTGCCCAGGGTTTCCGCGATTTCATTGCAGGGAACGGGCAGGACTTTCGTGTCCTTGCGCGCAGGTGCGGCATCGATGAGGGAGGTGTTGTAAAGAAGCGTTCCGCCCTTTTCCATGGCCGGCTCGAACTTTTTCAGTGAGGGCAGGTTCATGATCACGGCCACCGGCGGCTCGGTAACCAGGGGGCTGCCGATGGGCTCGTCGCTAATCACAACAGCGCAGTTGGCTTCACCGCCGCGCATTTCCGGGCCGTAGCTTGGCATCCAGCTGACGTTCTTGCCTTCATGCATGGCCGCCTTGGCCATCAATTGCCCAATGAGCAGTATACCCTGGCCGCCAAAGCCGGCGATGAGGAATTGAGCTTCCATACTCAGCCCACCTCCTTCTTTACGCCCAAGGGATACTGGGGAATCATGGTGCTTTCCAGCCACTTCAGCGCTTCCACAGGCGTCATGCCCCAGTTGGTGGGGCAGGTGGACAGGACCTCCACCAGCGTAAAGCCCTTGCCCTGGGCCTGCAGCTCAAAGGCTTTTTTGATGGCCTTCTTCGCTTCGATAATGTGCTTGACATCGTGGGTGGAAACCCTGGCAATATAGGCCGGGCCGTCCAGCGTGGCCAGCATTTCACTGACACGGATGGGGTAGCCGCAATGGTCCACATCCCGGCCGTAGGGGGAGGTGGTGGTCACCTGGCCCGGCAGGGTGGTGGGGGCCATTTGGCCGCCGGTCATGCCATAGATGGCGTTGTTCACAAAGATGACTGTGATCTTTTCCCCCCTGGTGGCGGCGTGAACGATCTCCGCCGCGCCGATGGAGGCCAGGTCGCCGTCGCCCTGATACGTAAACACCATATGGCCGGGGTGCACGCGCTTGATGCCCGTGGCTACCGCCGGCGCCCGGCCGTGGGCAGCCTGCATCATATCGCAGTTGAAATAATCGTAGGCGAACACCGCGCAGCCCACCGGCGCCACGCCGATGGCCTTGTCCTGCATGCCAAGCTCTTCAATGGCTTCGCCCACCAGCCGGTGGATGATGCCATGGGTGCAGCCGGGACAGTAGTGCATGGGCTTGTCGGTGAGCATTTTCGTTTTTTGAAAGACGACTGCCATTTACTTTCCCTCCCCGCTGATAGCTTGCAGCTGATCCAGGATTTCGCGGACCGTGGGCACCATGCCGCCGGTGCGGCCAAAGAAGTGAACGGGCTTTGCGCCATTCACGGCCAAGCGAACATCCTCTACCATCTGGCCCAGGCTCATTTCCACAGTGAGGAAGGCCTTGGCATGCGCCGCGGCTTCTTGAATAGCCTTATCCGGGAAGGGCCAGAGGGTGATGGGGCGGATGAGGCTTGCCTTCAAGCCGGCGGCCCTTGCCTTGCGCATGGCGCTGCGGGCCACGCGGGCGGTGGTGCCGTAGGCGACCAGGATGTAATCGGCATCCTCGGTCATCTCTGTCTGCACCCTGACCTCGTTTTGCGTCATCAAATCATACTTTTTTTGAAGCTTCAGGTTGTGCTGCTCCAATATGGTGGATTCAATGAACAGGCTGTTGATGATCGCCCGCTCCTTGCCGGCGCCTGCTGCCCAATCCTTGTCAGGCAAATCGGCGGCGGGGGTGTAATCGGGCATCTGCACCGGCTCCATCATCTGGCCGATGAGGCCATCGCCCATGACCAGCACAGGGTTGCGGTACCGGTCGGCGATATCAAAGGCAAGCTGGGTCAGTTCCACCGCTTCCTGGACAGAGGAAGGCGCCAGCACCACCATGCGGTAGTCGCCGTGGCCGCCGCCGCGGGTGCTCTGGAAGTAATCGCTCTGGGCGGGCTGAATGGAGCCCAGGCCAGGGCCGCCGCGGACCATGTTCACGATCACGCAGGGCAGCTCGGCGCCCACGATATAGCTGATGCCCTCTTGCTTCAAACTGATCCCGGGGCTGGAGGAGGAAGTCATCACTCTGGCACCGGCGCCGGCCGCGCCATAGACCATGTTAATGGCCGCCACTTCGCTTTCGGCCTGCAGGTAACAGCCGCCCTCCTTGGGCATGCGGGCTGACATGTATTCGGGAATCTGGTTTTGCGGCGTGATGGGGTAACCAAAGAAAAACCGGCAGCCGGCCTGAATGGCGGCTTCGGCGATGGCTTCGTTGCCCTTCATCAGCATTCTTTCCTGAGCCAAAGTTACCGCCTCCTATTTCTCAACCGTAATCACGCAGTCAGGACACATTCTGGCGCAAAAAGCGCAGCTGATGCACTTTTCCTGATCCACGCATTCCGCGGGATGATAACCGCGGCTGTTGACCTCTTTTTTTGATAACATAAGTATCTTGCGCGGACATACCTCCACGCATAAACCGCAGCCTTTGCAAAGCTCGGTCTTGAAAGTTACCTTGGCCATATGGCTTGCCTCCTTTTAAACGGACCCATTGGTTCGTGTTCTTACATTATACAATACGAAAAACGCTTGTCAATCGACAACGCTCCCAAGCGGATTGTGTTTTGCTTGTTTTCAGGCCGATAGACTTTTGCCAATGAGCACGGCGCCAATGCCAAGAATCAAGCTCAAGGCAACGTACAGGATGCCCAATAAGCCCTTTCCTTCTCCGAGCATGCTTGTTGTTTCCAGCGCGAAGGTGGAAAAGGTAGTAAACCCGCCGCATATCCCTATACGCAAAAAAGCCATTATGTCTGCGTTTATTCCATTATATTTTGCACTTAGTCCGGAAAGGAAACCTACGATCAGCGCTCCCAATACATTAATGATGAGTGTGTTGAAAGGGAAGCCGGCTTTTTCGGATATTGGGATCAGCGATACCAGGTAACGGCATACCGTTCCCAGGAATCCCCCTATGCCAACAAACAAACATGTACGCATACAACTCCTCCTGAATGAAGCGAAAAGCCACTGGCCTGCTCTAGTCATCAGCCTGGCATCAGATAAGGGTGGCGGTCAAAGTTTTTCGTGCTATATTGTATCCCAGGGGAGACAACCGTTCAACAGTTAAATAGCATACGCACTAGATTGGCGTGCCGACGGCTTTACGCTATATAATAAAGAAGTAAATGCGTTGCGATATGTGCAGGATGAGCGATGAGCCGGTCAACGCGGCACGTTTGCTCAACAGCCGGGATGAAAGCGAACAAAATGTTCGAATGCTGATGACAGATATAGCCTTTCCGCGTATATTTACGAACGATTTTTACCATCAAAAATAGAATGTACGTGGAAAAAATTGAATCGAAAAAAAGTGATTTTTATCGTGAAAAATGGGTTGACAAGGTGTATGCGCTGTGTTAGACTAACGGACGTCGCCTCAAGCGGCAATGAACCTTGAAAACGATACAGAGTTGAAAGACTCAAGGAAAGAAGAAGAAATCGACAGTCGATTCTAAGAATGAGTTATCACTTTGTCGAGGGAAACCAAGATAGAGGAAGATAGGATTAAACACAAGAGTTTGATCCTGGCTCAGGACGAACGCTGGCGGCGTGCCTAACACATGCAAGTCGAGCGGGGAACCCCTTCGGGGGTTTCTAGCGGCGGACGGGTGAG
>JAEZIN010000017.1 GCA_023436585.1 Bacillota bacterium
ATGCCTCCAACAACATGGCCACCACCAAGGAAAACCTGCAGGCCGCCGAATCCCGTATCCGCGATGTGGACATGGCCGAGGAAATGATGTCCTACACCAAGAACAACATCCTGCTGCAGGCCGCTCAAGCGATGCTGGCCCAAGCCAACGCGCAGCCCCAGGGCGTGCTCCAGCTTCTGCAGTAACCGGGCCGCCTGATCCCGTCCCGCGGGATGTCATACAAAGGCTGAACCGGGGGAAAGGATTCCCCCGAGACGTAATTCAAGGAGGAATTACTCATGCGTATCAATCATAACATCGCTGCCATGAATACCTACCGGCAGTACAATACCAATACCTCGGCCACCAACAGGGCCATGGAAAAGCTCTCCAGCGGCTTTAGGATCAACCGGGCAGCGGATGACGCGGCGGGCCTGTCCATTTCGGAAAAAATGCGCAGTCAGATCCGCGGCCTCACCCAGGCTACCCGCAACGCCCAGGACGGCGTATCCTTCCTGCAGACGGCGGAAGGCGCGCTCAACGAAGTGTCCGACATGCTGGTGCGCTTGAAGGAGCTGGCCGTGCAGGTGCAAAACGGCACCTACAGCGATGATGACGCGGCGAACATCGGCGCGGAAATGTCGGCGCTGGGCAACGCCATCACGGAGATCTACGTCAACACCAAGTTCAACGGCATCAAGGTATTCGGTTCGGATCAGGCCGGCACCACCACGCTGGATGAGATTACGACTGCCGAATCCACTGCCACACCGGCTGCCGCCATCAAGTACGGCGAGGATGCCGGCCAGACCGTCACCATCAACCAGGCGGTGACCGTTGAGCTCAACGACCTGACCACCTTGACGGCTGCTGTGGCAAGCGCCGGCACTACGGCCCTGAAGGCCGCCGCGGCAAAGCTGGTTGGGGTTGCCGACGTGGAGGCTGCCATCACCGAGGTGAACACCACCCGCGCCGCCTACGGTGCGCAGCAGAACCAGCTGGACCATGCCTCCAACAACATGGCCACCACCAAGGAAAATCTGCAGGCCGCTGAATCCCGCATCCGCGATGTGGACATGGCTGAGGAAATGATGTCCTACACCAAGAACAATATCTTGCTGCAGGCCGCTCAGGCGATGCTGGCCCAGGCCAACGCTCAGCCCCAGGGAGTGCTCCAGCTGCTGCAATAAGCCGTATGGCTTCCGTAAAGCAAATCTATTGATCCGGCGGGCGCTTTCAACCCGAAAGGCGCTGCCAGGAAGCTTGATGGAATCCACGGATACGCGCTCCATTGGGTTGTGGCCCCGCCAGATCCCCAGTCCTGTATTTGTATACATTGGGTTCCCTGACCCTCGGCCTGTTCCGCGGAAGCTAAGCAGCAATCGGATTCTTTGCTGCTTAGCTTCCGTGTAAACGGGAATCAGGGTTTTTCCTGTATTAAAAACGAAAATGGACTGGTGTTATGTTATTTGTTAAGCCGATCAACTTAAAGCCCGGAATGATTTTGGCCACGGACTTGAAAGGACCGCACGGCGAATTGCTGCTGACCTGCGGCCATGTCCTCACCTCCGCGAATATCGCCAAGCTTCAGTTGTCGGAGCATGAAGGGGCATGCATCGTCGATTGTGAAGCCGATCTGACGGATGATATGGGGCTCTTGAGCAAGCGGCTGCGGTTCAACGCCGTTACCGCCTTAAAGACCTTTTTCATGAACGTGGAAAGCGGCACCGAGGATACGCAGTATTCCTCCTTCCTGTCCCTGCGCCATTATCTGGAGGCGATCATACAGGAGCTGATCGCCAACAAGAACGCGCTTGTGAACATGGCCGACATCAAAACATTTGATGAATACACGTATTTTCACTGCGTAAACGTGGCGGCCTTGTCGATCCTACAGGGCATGTCGGCCGGCATGAACCAGCGCAAGCTGTACAAGCTGGGCATGGGCGCGCTGCTGCACGACATCGGAAAGGTGTTCATCACCAAGGACATCATCAACAAACCTGGGGCACTGACGGATCTGGAGTATGAGCAGATGAAGCAGCACAGCACGCTGGGCAGCAACTATCTGCGCAAGCAATGGGAAGTGCCGGCGGAATCCATTGTGGCGGTGCTCACCCACCACGAGCGGTATGACGGCACCGGGTATCCGCTCAAGCTGCCCTCCAGCAAGCAGACGCAGGAGGGCAAGATCATCGCCATCAGCGACGTATATGACGCGCTTACATCCCAGCGCCCGTACCGCATAGCGCTGTCGCCCTCGGAAGCCATTGAGCACATCATGGGCAATTCGGGGCTTTTGTTCGACCCTGCCATTGTGTCCACTTTCATGAAACGGATCGTGCCCTATCCTATCGGCAGCAACGTACGCTTAAGCAACGGGCTGCACGGCGTGGTGATCCACAATTATTCCGATGGGCTGATGCGGCCCAAAATCAAGGTGATCCGCAAGAACGAACAGGGCATACAAGAAACGCAGGAGGTTTTGGATCTGTATAACGATCCCTCGCTTTTGAATGTGACTGTTATCGGTTTTGATAAATAAAGGGCTTTAGGCTATGGGGAGGAATTGTTTTGATTCGCGTTTTAATTGTGGATGACGCGGCCTTTATGCGGCTTGCTATAAAGAATGTGCTTTCCAAAAACGGTTTTGTGGTGGTGGATGACGCAAAAAACGGCCAGGAGGCCATAGACAAATACATGGAGCAAAGGCCTGACATCGTCACCATGGACATCACCATGCCGGATATGACGGGAATTGAGGCACTCAAGGGGATACGCGCCTTCGATCCCACTGCCAAGGTGGTCATGATCTCCGCCATGGGCCAGGAAAGCATGGTCAAGGAGGCGATTATCAACGGCGCGAAATCCTTTATCGTCAAGCCTTTCCGGGAGGAGCACATCATACAGACGCTCATCAAGGTCGCATCGGGTCATTGATACAGGCCTGCCCATAAGCGCTGCGCCGGCATGCCCCATAGGGCATATCAACAAGCCTGCTGGGAATGGCCGCGTATAAATCTTTCATTTGGCGCGAGTTGTGGCGGCAGGTGGACTTGCTGCCGCCCTGTCCTGGTGCCGGACGGGGATTTTTTCTTTTGGCACTTTGGTGTGGTTCAGCCGCATCTTTTCGTGCAAGGGCAAATAAAAGCGCCATGGCGGATTTCCGTCATGGCGCTTTTGTTATCCGGCAGGATTAGTTTTGCCAGGGCTGCAGCCTGCCGACCGCGGGAATGTCCTCATCCTTTTTCCTGGACAGGCGTATTTCCACGCGCCGGTTCTGCGCCAGGTATTCCTCCGCTTCACCTTCCACATAGAGCTGGTTGCAGGAATAGCCTGTGACCGACAGCTTCTCCTGCGGCATATTGCAAGACTGCACCAGGTAGCGCAAAACGGTCAGCGCGCGGTCGGTGGAGAGGTCCCAGGAAAAGAGGTTGGTTTTGCTGGGCGGGTCAGCCCGCACCTTGGCCGTGTGCCCGCTGATATCGATGCCCGCGATCAGGTCGTAGGATTCCAGGATAATGTTGCTGATGGTGTTGATGATCGGGTACGCATCCGGCTTTAATTCCGGCGAGTCGGGATAGAAAAATACACCTTCGCGAAAGCGCAGGTAAATGATATCCACTTTCTTCTCAACGCTTACCTGGTCCGCGTATCCCTTCTGCTCCAAAAGCAGGTTGATCCTGTCAAACAGGGCGTCATACTCCTCCAAGGTGGAATCAGGGGTCGGCGAGGGTGTAGCGGCCGGGGTTGCTGATGGCGTTCCGGAGGGGGAAGCACTGGGGGATACCTCCGGGGTAGCTGTGGCATCCGGGTCCAAAATCTCAAAGCCGGTTACGTTTCTGCTTTGTGGAGCCATTTCTGATGTCTCCTGGGGAGTGCCCAGGAATGTCTCGGCAAAACTGGTAGTCAACTGTTTGAACTTCTGCAGGTCGATTACGCTCATTACATACAGCAGCATAAAGAACACCAAAAGGTTGTTCATCAGGTCCGCATAGGTTGTAATCCATGCGCCTGTCTGTATCTTGGGCGTATCTGAAGATCGCCTGTTCATGCGGCAAGTTCCTTTCCCGTCCTTTTTACCATTGCACGGTTAAAAGACAACATTGAAAATCATCTGCCCGATGCTTCGGAGGTTCGCCCACCCGCTTCCATGGCTGCCTTTCCCTTCCGGGCCTGGCTGCCCGGCGCAAGAACCAGGTAAGAAGAAAGCTGTTCCTGCAAAAGGCGCGGGTTCACGCCGTTGCGGATGGCGCATATGGCCTCGATGATCATTTCCTTTTCCAAGCGGTATACCGCCAGCCGGCTTCTCAATTTGCTTGCAGCGGGCAAAAAGAAACAGTTGGCCAGCAGGGAGCCGTAGAGCGTTGTAATAAAGGCAACGCCGATGGCCTTGGTCAGCGCGGCGGGATCATCCATGCCCGCCGACAAAAGCTGAATCAAACCCACGATGGTGCCGATCATGCCAAAGGCAGGCGCGAAGGCGCCCATGGACTCGAACATACCGATGTTGATACCCCTGTTCTGCTCATACACATAGATATCGTTTTGAAGGATATCGTTTATCTTTTCCGGGTCGGTACCATCCACCACCATCAAAATGCCGCGCTTTAAGAACGGATCGATTTTGTTCTTTCCGCTTTCCTCGGACACCGCTTTTTCCAGGCTGAGCAGACCATTTTGACGGGCTGTTTTCGATAGGGATACGAGGTATTCAATGGTCTTGTTGATGGTGGATTTGGGGCTGATAAATACGTCCATCATCAGCTTGGGAAACTGTTTCACCTGGTTGATGCCATAAGATAGGAGAACAGCGCCGATGGAGCCGCCGACGGTGATAATAAAGGCGCTGATCATCCATAGCGCTCTTAGATCGCCTTTGTCCATGGTATAGCCAAATACGATGCTGCCGAATGCAACAACAAAGCCGACGATGCTGACTATGTCCAAAAGATACCCCCCAATTTCATGCCGGGCCTTAAGTGCCGGCGCTATTTGGAGCTAAAATGGATATGTGTGCCGTGCGGTACGGCGTTTTGCTCGTTATACGCGCTGTTAATCTTGCGCTGTGCGTGAATGCGGCCAAGCTGGCTTTGGGCATCCGCCTGTGCCAATTTGGCGTAGGATAAAAGCTTTTCATCAAAAAGCGCGCAGCCTTGAAGCAGCTTTTTGGTGCGCTCCACACTGCGGGCGATGTTTACGCCCCACTCCGGGCAGCCGCTGTTATCTGCGCCGGCCTGAAG
The DNA here is from genome assembly GCA_023436585.1 of Bacillota bacterium. GTDB lineage: Bacteria > Bacillota > Clostridia > Christensenellales > Aristaeellaceae > JAEWAH01. Next base: position 5,223 of record JAEZIN010000017.1, read on the forward strand.
CATTCTGGTCATGAGCCTGCCGTTGCCTTCGTCCATCCCGGACACAAGCGCGGTCATTTGCCTGTTCAGTGCGTCGGCTTTTTCCACAAGTGCGCCGCGTTCGTCCAATTTTGCGTTAAGCCCGTCTGCGTCATTTTGCTCCAAGCATTGCATGGCCTGCACGGACAGGACCGGGTACATTTTTAAAAGGTCCAAACGCTGAGAAAGCAGATCCTCTATGCCATGGATAAGCCCCGCGTCAGGCGCGGTCATTTGGCGGTCCCGCCGGTGCGGCCCAGTACTTCCGCCTGCTTCCAGGTATCCTTGAAACTGCGGGTCATCTCCAGCATGCGCTTGATGATTTCCACATCTTTTTTCAAATTGGCTTTTACCAGCTCGTCATAAATGTACTGATAAAGGGAAAACAGGCTTTGGGAAATTTCCAGCCGCATATCCAGGTGCTCGGACAAAAACTGATAGATGTCCTGGGCGCGTACAATGGCGTTGTGGGCGCCGGCGATGTCCTTTTGCTCAATGTATTGAATCGCCTTGTTCAGGCTGACGGCGGCCTGTTCAAACAGCAATACAATCTGTTCTCCCGGAGTCAGCGCGCCTACCGATTGGGCCTTGTACTTTTGGTATTGTGCGGCCATTGTCATTTGCGTGTACCCCCCGTTAATTTTGTCCCTGGCCCAGCATGCCGGAAATCCAGGAAGTCTGGGAATTCATTTTGTTCAGCGCCGTTTCCATGGCGGTAAACTGACGCCAGTACCTGTCTTCCTGCGCGCTTAGCTGATCGTTCATGCGGTCGATCCGGTCCTGTATGTCGCTGATGCGCCGGCTGTACTCCGTTTCGCCCTTGTAACCGCTGTTGGGGCTGCCCACCAGCTCGATCAGCGCGCCTTTTTTGCCGATGGTGCTCAGGTTTTTGCTGAGTATGTCGCTGATACGAAAGAGCGCGCCGGATTCTGAAAACCGCTTTTGCTGCTGCTCCTGGGAGGCATACAGGGAGTAGGATACGGAGCTTTGCTGCGTTAATAGCCCCAGTGTTTTTTCCGGGTTCTCGCCCAGCGCTTCGCGCAGCTTTGCTTCGTCCAAATGCAGCTTGCCCTTTTCGGAATAGTTGCCGGTGGTGATGCCAATCTGGGCCAGGATGCCCAGCGCTTCCTCGGAGCCGCCAAGCTCCTTCACGGCCGTGTACATGCTGCTCTTCAGTTCGTTTTCAATGGCCCGCAGGGAATTGTCGTTACGGAGGATGCCGCTCTTGGCCTTTTCGGTCCACAGCTTGATTTCCTCTTCGGACATTTCCGCTTTTTCGTCCTCCGACAGCGGCGAGTAATCGCGGAAACGCTCCTCGGACGTCTTTGCCGTAATGGAGCCCAGCAGCTCGTTGTAGTCGTCAACAAACGCTTTGACCTTTTCCACAATGGCATCGGCGTCGTAGGCCATGCTGACGCCAATATCTTCCCTGGCGGCGCCGTCGGCCTTGCCCAGCAGCGTTACGGTGGCGCCGTTCACCGAAAAGGTATTGGTGCTGCGCTGTACGGTCACCAGATCCTCTTCCTGTTTGGAGCCGTTGGTGCTCAGGCGCACCAGGGCGTCCGTGCCGGCGGTGTATTTTGATACGCCGAAGAGCGCGTCCATCAGGTGGCCATGATCGTCCTGCACGGATATGGCGGAGGTGGACCCCGTTGTGTTGGATAAAAGGGAGAAGGTGTCCGTCAGCGAGGAATAGCTGATAGTCACGCCGCTGCCGCTGGAGTTTACGGCCTTTACGATGTCGTTCATCGTACTTTCGCCTGTAAAGGAGAAATGCTTGCCGTTGATGGTGAAGGCGATGTCTTCATCGTCCGGGGCGGCGAAAATGCTGCTTTTCAGGCCGGCCTGCTTGAGGCTCATGCTGAATTCAAGCCTGTTGCCGCTGTAGCTGACAAAATCCAGTATTCCGGTGGGGTTTTCTTCTGCATCGGTAGGAACGCTGATCCGAAGAGCGGAGTTTTCAGCGGAAAGGGATATCTCGTCCCCGTTCAGGGCCACGCCAACCCTGCCCTCGCCGAACGCGCCATTGAGCTGCGAGGACAGCTCCTGCTGAACATCCTGCGAGGTAGCGTAGGCGCGGGGGGAGAAGGTGATGGTTTTGGTAATCCCATCCAGCGTGACCACAACGCTCTTGCCGGACAGATCGGTAAGCGCATCCGTATTGACGCCGATTTTGGGGTCGGCGCTCACCGGCTGGTTGCCTTCCAGCTTGGCGCTGGAGGCCAGGCTGATAATATCGGCAATGTACATGGAACCCTGGGTGGCACCGCTGCCCGCCAGGACGGATATATAGGGCGAATTGTAAGTGGCGGACAGCATGCTCAGCGGCCCGCCCATCAGCGTGCCGGCAGAGGATGCGCCGAAATATTTGTTCTGGAACGCGCTGAGCTTGCTGGTGATCTCCTGGTAGTATTCCTGCTTCCATTCCAGGAGCATCTTCTGCTTCTTGACGCCTTCCACCTTGAGCTTGCCTACGGCCATCAGGTCCTTCACAATGCCCTCGGTATCCAGACCGGAGGCCATGCCCGTCAGCCTTAAAGTGGATGGATTGATACCGGCCAAGATTCATCCCTCCTTGAACACTGTGCCTTGTCTCGCGTTTCCGCTGTTAAATATATCGGGCATTTTGTTATGGTTGTTTAGCTATCTGATCCTCCGCACGGATATTTTTAGCTTGTATGAAGAATAAATGTTCGTTTCTTCGATAGAAAGGCAGTCTCGCCGGGCCTTCGTGAATGCTTCATGCTTTATAATGTTTATGATTTCGCCTCGGGGCCATGGCATAAGGGGCGCTCGGAACGGCGGGGGAGCTGTGGACATATACTGAATACGGCCCCGTATTCACTCAAATCAAACCATGGAGGGTTCTTCATGATCAATTTATTGTCCCGCAGCGGCAACCTGCTGCAAAACCCCGGCTTTGAAAGCGACCTGGCTTTTTGGCAGTCGGATAATGTGATAACCACCGACAGTTCCCCGTCGGAAGGGACCCAGGCCGCCAGCCTCGGCCCCGGCGTGGCCAGCCTGTATCAGGACGTGCTGCTGGGCCCATGGCAGCGCAAGCCTTTGCTCTTGAGCTTTATCGCCTATGCCGCGGCACCGGGTCCCGGCGACCTGGTGGCCGAGGTGCTCTGGCTGGATTCAAACGGCATCGTAACCGGTACGGGGCTTAGGGCATTTATACCTAGCTCCGCCATTTCCGATGCGAGGATCACCTTTTTTGACGTAACCGACCGGCCTCCGCTTGGCACCCAGTGGGCAAGGCTTCAGTTCAGCAAAACCGCGGCGGTTGAAACGACATTGCAGCTGGACCTTGTGAACCTGGCGCCGATTCAGACCACCAACCTGGTCAGAAACCCCAGCTTTGAGCTGGGCCTGGCGGACTGGGCCGCCGACAATTTCACCACCGGCTTCCTCTCCGTGCTGGAGGGCGGCGCCTCCGCTTCGCAAACCGGCGCGCCGGGCACGCTGGCACAGGATATAACGCTTCGGCCCATACTGCCCGGCAGCTCCTATCTGCTGACGTTTTCCGCCTCCGCGCCCTTAAATTCCACCGTTACGGCGCAGCTTTTATGGCTCAACGCCCTTGGCAATCAAATCGGCGATCCCGCCATCAACGCGCCTATCGTAGCGGCCACGCTTTCCACGCAGGGTGCCTATTTGTCCTTCGCGCAGGCCAGCGGCCCTGCGCCCATCGGCGCCGTAGCGGCCAGACTTGTGTTTACGGCATCCGGCGGCGTAGGCTCCATCCTCAACCTGGACCAGGTCAACCTCATCCGGCTTTCCTCGCCCAACCTTTTGCAAAACCCCGGCTTTATCCAGGGTATCACGGACTGGACGGCGCAGGGCGTCACGCCGCTGAACACGGGCGGCTTCGTGGGGGATAATTTCGCCCTCCTTGCCAGCACCGGCGCGACCATTTACCAGACAGTCGACCTGCCCTGGGGCTCCGCCAGGGACAGCTTCCTGTTCAATTACGCGCTCCGCTTCAGCGGTACGGCAGGCCTAAACGGCAATGTGCTGGCCCAAGTCTACTGGCTCAATATCCTGGGAGAGGAGATTGGCCTGGGCCTGGCGCAGGTTGTTTCCCAGCCGGTTCAAGCAACAGCCCAGTGGCAGGTATTCACCGGCTTTACCGAGCGGGCGCCCGTAGGCGCAGTTTTTGCCAGGATACAGTTTACCAAATCCGCGGGCGGCGCGTTAAGCGATATCGGCCTGGACAGCGTAATCTTCGCCAGGATTGACTGACAGGCGTGAAAAATCCCCGGAAGGCAATGAGGCCCCGCCTGGCTGAATGGGGAACCGAGCTCCCTGTGTACCAAACAATGCAACCTTACAAGCGTCCGGTATTCCCGGGCGCTTACTGTTTTTGAGGCAAACAAACAGGACGCGGGCCATAGGAAGGTCATACGGCTATAACAGGGAATGCGCCTATAACAAAGCGTGCTCTTGTGCCTTCCCTGGTCCGGCATTCGACGCGCAGGGAAGAAAGCCTCGCAAAAAGCGGTGTACAGAAGCCGAACAAGGCAACGTGCATAAGGCACCGGCATCATCCCTTCTGGAACTTGGGTGCGTTCCGGTGCCAGTGTAGCACAATGCCAGTAGGCTCCGCTCCCCATATACGGCATGACATGCATGCATCTGCTTGCACATGAAATCATTTGCATGCAAATGCATGCAGATGCTTTCACGCGGTTGCTTCATGCCTAATGGGCATAAGGAAACCGCGGGCCTTGTGGACCCGCGGCTTAAGTTATTGCTTTCTTGGCGAAGGAACAAAAGGCGTCTTACTGTCCCAGCAGCTCCTGGGATGCCTGATAGGTGATTCCATCCGGCATGGGCATATCCTCATCTTCCTGATGGCCCTGCTTTAGCAGTGTAAGGCGTCCCACGGATACCTCGTAGGCTGTTTTGTTAAGGATCGTGCCGTCGGTAAGCTGCTTTTGGTAGGCCCGGCTTTGGAAGCGTCCCTGCACCTGTACATGGTCGCCCACCTGCAAATGGCTGGCAAAGCGCGCTGTGCGCCCCCAGGTGATGCAGGGGATGTAGTCGCTTTTCCCATAAGCGCGGTTTACCGCCAGCATAAGGTCGCATATCTCCCGGCCAAAGGGCGTGGTGCGGTAGGAAGGCGCTTTGCAAAGCGCGCCGTACAATTGCACCTGATTGGGGTTTTGAAGCTCCTCCGCGCTCAAAAGCCGCTGCACAAAGCCGGTGATCAGCAGCCGGCCCGCGCCTTCCACCACCTTGTTGTAGCTGCGCAGCTGCCCTTCCAGCGCCATGGGCGAGCCGGGGCCAAGGGCTTTGTTTTCCATGAGCCGTTCGCTGATGGTAATGGGAAGCATGTCTTCCGCGCCGGAGAGGCGCGGTACGGAAATGGTGGCATAATAGAATTGTTCCGCAAAAACCTCATGGCCATAAACAGGTTGGGTTGCCAGGGTACCGCCTAAACGCAACAGGTTGCCCGTTTCTTCCATTGCAATTCACCTCGCAGGTGCAGGGGTTTTGGTTGGGACAGGATGCTGCTTCCCCTGCACATCTATTACTGTTTCTCCGTTAAGCAGGATCTGGGAAATGGGAATGATTTTGTACCCCAGACTTTGATAATGCTCTATGACTGTGGGCAGCGCCTGCAATACGTACTGCGCATCGTTGTGAAACAGCACGATGTCGCCGCTTTGCACCTTTGTGGTGCATTGCTTGATGATGTCGGCGGTCCCGCGGTTTTTCCAGTCAAGGGAGTCTATACTCCACTGCACCACCTCGTATCCCTCTGCCCGGCTTGTAAGTACCACCCTGTCGTTGTACTCTCCGTAGGGAGGCCGGAACAAGGTGGGGCGAACACCCGTTATTGTTTCCACCTTATCGCTCATTATCCGCAGTTCTTCTTCGATTTTTGCCTCATTGAGCTGGCTCATATGCATGTGGTTCTGAGAATGGTTGCCTATTTCATGGCCGCGCGCCACAATTTCCTTTACAAGTTCGGGATATTTCTCCACCCAGAAGCCTACCAGGAAGAAGGTGGTCTTCACATCGTATTTGTCGAGAATGTCCAAAAGGGGTTTGGTCTGGTCGCCTCCCCAGGCAGCGTCAAAGCTGATGGATACAACCTTGTCGTCCCTGGCCACGCTGTATACGGGAAGCTGGCGCTTGTGGCTTACGACCGTAATGGATTCGTCCTTCAGCCCGCCCGCATACAGTACGGAAACGCCGGCCAGCGCCAGGCACAATGCCAGCTGGCCTGCTGTTTGGCTGTGAAGCGCCTTGCCCATCCCCCGGAAAAACCTGCCTGCGGCGGCCGCCGCCTTTTGCAAGAAACCGGTGCGCTTTTCCTCCCGCTTTATGACCGGCGCCCCGGACAACAGCCCTTTTGGTTTCAAACGCATGGGTTTATTGCTCATGCTGATGCCACCACCTTTTGCCTAACCCTATGCGAAGGATGGCGGCTGTATGCCTTCCGGCTCACATCAATATAACGAAACACCTATCCATTTTCGGGCAAATGCAAAGCCCCCGGCGAAATACCGGGGGCATGGTATACAGTTGTGTCTTACTGTCCGCTCAGGCGGTACACGTACGCGGCATGGTAAAGCCCCGTGGGCGGGTAGAAGGCGTCGCCTGTTCTGTGAAAGCCAAGCTTTAACAGCACCTTTTGGGAAGCGCTGTTTTCGGGATGATGCCCGGCGATTAGGTTCGCGGCCTTCAGCGTATCAAAGGCGTAACCGATCACGGCCCCGGCGGCCTCGGAAGCGTAGCCCTTGCCCCAGTGCTCCTTTTTCAGGTGGAAGCCAAGCTCATAGATGCGCTTTTGGATATCATTTGGTCGCAGCCCGCAGCAGCCCAGAAAAGCGCCATCCATCAACGAAAAGATGGGCCAGTACTGTACATGGAAGCGTTCACCGTTTTCTAATTCCAGGGCCAGGCGCTTTTGCACATCCTCCGGGCTGAATCTGCCTGTGGCACTGATAAAGCGCGTAACGCTGTCGTCCCCCCACAGAGAGGAGGCCAGGGCTTCATCCTCCTTCGTCCACCTGGAAAAACCGATGCGGTCCGTTGTCAAAAAGTATTCTCGCATGAAGATACCTCACAGGGATCTGCAAACCATGTTTGACTGCGTTTGATCTCTCGCAAACATCGTAGCCGGGGGCTTGCTCCCGCCGTTTGCACAGCGCTGACCAGCAGCCTGGGCATCCGGTCTTTATGGCAGCTTGACCCCGCCGATCAGCCCCGTCACCACATCCTCCATCAGGGCCATCACACAGGGCTTGCCCTTGTCGGCCTTGGCCTGCAGCGCGATATCATCAGCAAGCATAGAGGTGGGGGCGCTTTGTGCCTGGGTGATGGTCAGCGGCGTAGATTCGGAGTTTATGCGTGCACACCCGGCCACGACCGTGCCGTTGGAACCGTTCTTGTTGAAGGTAAAGCACCGCACGCCCTTGCCGTTGCGGCCCTGGGCCTCAAAATCCATGGCCAGCAGCCGTTTGGCGCTGCCCCGGTCACTTAACAAGACCATTTGGTCCTTGTCGCCAAGCTGCCCGCCCCACAAAAGCTCATCGCCCAATTCCAACTGCATGCCCTTTACACCGCCGGTGGCCCGGCCCATCGGCGGCACGGAATCCAGCGTGAAGCGTATGCACTGCCCTCCGCGGCTTACCAGCAGCAGATCCTGCGCCTCCGCGGCCGGGAACACGGCAATAAGCCTGTCGCCGTCTTTTAGGTTGATGGCGCCAAACTTTTGCCGGCGCACGTCATATTCCGAAGCCGCGGTGCGCTTGACCATGCCTTGGGCGGTAATAAACAGGTAATCCTGCATCCGGTTTAGTTCCGCGGCCTTCACGCACAGAAGTTGGCAGAGTGTTTCGCCGTCCTCCAGCCCGTTGAGCACACCGGTTAGCAGTACGCCCCGGTCCTTGGGCCGGTTGGTCTCCGGCAGGCCGCCTACGGACAGGGGATAGCAGTTGCCCCGGTCGGTAAAGAACAAAAGCGTGCGGTCGGTGAGGGTATTGAATAAATAGCGCGGCACTTCGTTTAGGCCTGCCTGCGGGTCGGGGGGCGGCAGCTTCTCAAAGAATTTCGGGTACATGCGCTTTAGCTGCCCGCCATAGGTGTACAACACCACCGCCTCTTCCGGAACAACCTCTTCCTCCTCCGAAGCGGCGGAATCCTCTTCCTCCTTCACAAGCTGGGTGCGCCGGGGCTCTACGTGCTCCGCCGCCATTTCGTTAAGCTCCGCCTTGATAACGGCAAGCAGCTTCTTTTCGCTGGCCAGAATGCCCTCCAGCTTGTCGATTAAGCGCTTGACCTCTTCGTATTCCTTGCGCAGCGCCAGTATTTCCAGGTTGGTCAAGCGCTGCAGCCGCATATCCAAAATTGCCTGGGCTTGGATATCGGAAAGGGTAAACCTGTCCATCAGCTTTTGCTTGGCTTCCTTGGGCGTTTTGCTGCCGCGGATGAGGGCAATCACCTCGTCCAGGTTGTCCACGGCCACCATCAGGCCTTCCAAAATGTGGGCACGTGCCTTGGCCTGGTCCAGATCGTACTGGGTGCGCCTGGTGACCACGTTCTTCTGATGGCGGATGAAATGGCCGATGATTTCCTTCAGGCCCATCTGCACAGGCTTGCCCTCGGCGATGGCCACCATGTTAACCCCGAAGGTCACCTGCATGTCGGAGTACTTGTACAGGGTTTTCAATATCTTCTGCGGGTCGACATCCTTGCGCAGCTCGATGACGGCCCGGAGACCCGTGCGGTCGCTTTCGTCGCGTATGTCGTAGATGCCGCCCAGCGCAGCCTTCTTTTCCTCCGACAGCTTCAGTATTTTCTCCAGCATGCCGGCCTTGGCCACCTGGTAGGGCATTTCGGTGATGACGATCAGCTTGCGGCCGCTGGTGCCGTTTTCAATATGCACCTTGGCACGGTTGATCAGCCTTCCCCGGCCTGTTTCGTAGGCTTTCTCGATTTCGTCTGTATTCAAGAGCACGCCGCCGGTGGGGAAGTCGGGGGCGGGGATGTGCTGCATCAGTTCCTTCACGGTGATGCCGGGATTGTCGATTTGGGCGATGACGGCCTTCACCGCCTCACCGAAATGGTGGGGCGGGATGTTTGTGGCCAGGCCCACGGCGATGCCGCTGGCGCCGTTGACCAATAGGTTCGGGAACCTGGCCGGCAGCATATCCGGCTCCTTTAAGGTGTCGTCAAAGTTCAGCCGGAAGGGGACAGTGTCCTTTTCGATGTCCCTAAGCATCAGCATGGCAAGGCCCGTCATGCGCGCCTCGGTGTAACGCATGGCCGCCGCGCCGTCACCGTCGATGGAGCCGAAGTTGCCGTGGCCGTCCACCAGCATACCCATTAATGAAAAGGGCTGGGCCATGCGCACCAGGGCATCGTACACCGAGGTGTCGCCGTGGGGATGGTATTTGCCCAGGCAGTCGCCCACGATGCGGGCGCATTTGCGGTGAGGCTTGTCCGGCGTGAGAGAAAGCTCGCTCATGGTGTACAGAATCCGCCGCTGCACGGGCTTTAGGCCATCCTCCACCCTGGGCAGCGCGCGCTCCAAAATGACATACTCCGCGTAGGGGAGCATGGAGTTGTGCATGACCTCTTCCATGGGCATTTGAATGATATCCGGGGGCTGTACCGGGGTCATCTTGTCATTGCCTGCCAAACTGGTTCGCCCCCCTTTCGTCCGCTTCCGCCGTCACGGGGATAAAATCATCCGCCTTGTTGAAGTTGGCGTGGGTGCTGATGTATTCCCGGCGCGGGTCCACCTTGTCGCCCATCAGGATGGTGACGATGCGGTCGGCCTGCGCGGCATCCTCGATGGTCACCTGCATCAATTTCCGATTGGACGGATCCATGGTGGTCTGCCAAAGCTGCTCCGGGTTCATTTCGCCAAGGCCCTTGTAACGCTGCAGCGTATAGCCCTTGCCGACGGTTTTCAGCACTTTTTTCAGTTCTCTGTCATCGTACACATACTGCGTATTGTTTCCCTTTTGAATTTTGTACAGCGGCGGCATGCCAATGTACACATGCCCCTCCGTCACCAGCTCCTTCATGTAGCGGTAGAAGAAGGTGAGCAGGATGGCCCTGATATGCGCGCCGTCCTGGTCGGCGTCGGAGAGGATAATCACTTTGTGGTATTTCAGGCTGTCCAAATCAAAGCTTTCGTCGATGCTTGTCCCCAGCGCGGTGATGATGGTGCGGAATTCCTCGTTGGACAATACCTGGTCAAGCCTTTTCTTTTCGGCGTTGAGGGGCTTGCCGCGAAGGGGCAGAATCGCCTGAAAGCGCCTGTCCCTTCCTTGCTTGGCGCTGCCGCCGGCGGAATCGCCTTCCACGATGAACAGCTCGTTTTCAGCGGCCTTGCGTCCAGTGCAGCTGCTGAGCTTGCCCACTAAAGGCGCGGCTTCCAGCTCGTTCCTGGCGCGTGCCATGGACTGGGCCTTGCGGGTGGCTTCCCGCACCTTGGCGGAGCGGACGGCCTTTTCCACGATCTTCTGGCAAAGGTCCTGGTTTTTGAGGTCCTCCAGAAACTCCGAAAGCTTCTGGGCGATGATGGCCTCCACTGCCGGGCGCACCTCGGTGTTGCCCAGGCGGCCCTTGGTCTGCCCCTCAAACTGCGGGTTCTTGACCATGGTGACAATCACAGCCGTCATACCCTCCCGGAAATCCTCCCCGGAAAGGTTGTTGTCCTTTTCCTTCAGCGCGCCGATCTTGCGGGCATAGTCGTTGAAGGCCTTCGTGTAGGCCGCCCGAAAGCCTGTTTCGTGGGTGCCGCCCTCGGCGGTGGGGATGTTGTTCACATAGGAGAAGACGCTTTCGGTATAGCCGTCGGTGTACTGTATGGCCACGCGGCACAGCGTATCGTCCTTCTTGCCATCCAGCATGATAGGCGCGTCGTGCAGCGTGGTCTTGTCCTCGTTCATGTACTTCACATAGTCGGAAATGCCCCCGGCGTAATGGTACTCCTGCCGGGCAAGCGAAGAATCCTTTTGCCGCTCGTCGTTAAAGATAATGCGCACACCGGTGTTCAAATAAGCCAGCTCCCGAAGGCGCCGGGACACCGTTTCGCTGCCGAACTTCGTCTCCTCGAAAATGGCGTCGTCTGGCATAAAGCGCACCAGGGTGCCGCGCTTGCGGGTGTTGCCTATTTTTTGCAGGCCGCCCTTGGGCTGGCCGGCCAAAAACTTCCCTTTGAGCATGTCGTATTCCGTGGCGAACTCCATGCGGTAATGGGTCCAGTCGCGGTAAACATCCACCGTAACCCACTTCGATAAAGCGTTCACTACAGAAGCGCCCACGCCGTGCAGGCCGCCGGAATAGCTGTAATTGTCATTGTTGAATTTGCCGCCGGCGTGCAGCTTGGTAAAAATGACCTCCACCCCCGGTACGCGCATGGTGGGATGGATGTCCACCGGCATGCCGCGGCCGTTGTCAAAAACGCTGGCGGAGCCATCCTTGTGCAGCGTGACCTCCACCTCCGTGGCAAAGCCGTTGGAAGCTTCGTCCATTGCGTTATCCACAATTTCCCACAAAAGGTGGTGCAGCCCTTTTTGGCCGGTGGAGCCGATGTACATGCCCGGGCGCATGCGCACCGCGTCAAGCCCCTCCAGCACCTGTATATTGCCAGCGTCATACGTTTGCGCCATGCCAAAACTCCTTGTCCAATTCTTTAATCATTCTTCTTACTATACCACATTTTGGGGACACTCACAATGCTTTGTCCATGGGTTGCTGTGCGCATATTCTTTTTGGGCGGCGGGAACACTTTTTGGGAATAAAGGCTTGGGAGGAAGAAATTTGTGTCTATCGGCATGATACTGCTCACCGCGGTGGCGGTTCTGATTTTCTTCGGCGTTTCCCAGCGGGTGCTGGACAGGATGCGCCTCTCCGACCGCGCGGCGCTGATCATCGTGGCGGCCATGTTCTTTGGCACGCTGATCCCGGATATCCGCATCGGCATGGTACAGTTCAACATCGGCGGCGCGGTGATCCCGGTGGCTGTCTGCCTGTACCTGATCATCAGGGCGGAAACGGGCAAGGAAAAGGGACGGGCGGTGATCGGCTCGGTCCTTACCGCGGGCGTCGTATATGGCATGGGGCTTTTGATACCCACCTATCCCGAGCAGACGGCTTTTGATCCCACCTACATATACGGCTTGGTAGGCGGCCTGGCGGCATACCTGCTGGGGCGCTCCCGGCGCAACGCCTTCATCTGCGGCGTGCTGGGCGTGCTGCTGGCGGATATCGCCACGGCTATTGTGAACTGGACCCAGGGGGAGAACCAAACGCTGGTGCTGGGCGGGGCTGGCGCCGTGGACATCATGGTCATCAGCGGCATCCTGGGCGTTTTGCTGGCGGAGCTTATCGGTGAAATCGCGGAGCGCATGGTAAGGGGCAAAAACCCGCCCGATCATGACAGGATTCACGCGGTGAAGGAGAAGGGAGAGGAAAGGAAATGAAAAAAAAGGTTGCGGCACTTTTGCTTGCGGCATTGTTGCTTCTCCCGGTCATAGCCCTGGGGGAGGCCGGGCATGATGAAGGGTCCATTTTTCAGATACTGGATGAGCAGGGGACCCTTATCACCTACTTCAGCGGTGTGCCCGATGCTGGCGATGAGTACATCAGCGGCGACAACCAGCACTTTGAGGTAATTTCGGCGGATACGGCGAAAAAAACGGCTGTGGCAAAGAAGCTGGGCCTATATGAAATGCCAGATGTATCCTGGCTCGATGCCGACGCGTCGCTGCCGGTAAGTGCGGCAGGCAAACAAAAAAAGATCGCCATCTACTGTACCCACAGCGACGAAAGCTACGTGCCGGGTGACGGTACCAGCTCCAAAAAGGGCGAGGGCGGCATTTACGACGTGGGCGATGAGTTCAAAAAGGAAATGGAGAAGCTTGGGGTAACCGTAGAGTACAACAAGACCACCCACCATCCCCACGATTCAGGCGCTTACCGCCGAAGCCGGCCTACGGCCATGAAGCTGATACAGGCGGGGCCTGACGCGGTCTTTGACATTCACCGGGACGGTATACCGGATCCGGATGAATACAACATCAAGGTGGGCGGGGAAAACTCCAGCAAGGTTCGGCTCCTGGTGGGGCGCAGCAACCAAAACTCCGCCGCCAACAAGAAGTTTGCAGCCCAGATCAAGGCGGTGGGCGACAAGCTGTACCCCGGCCTGATCAAGGACATCTACATCGGCAAGGGCACCTACAACCAGGACCTGACGCCAAGAGGCGTGCTGCTGGAGTTCGGTACCCATACCACCAACAAGAACCGCGCGGAAAACGCCACCGCGCCAATGGCCAACGTTATCTTCAAGGCCATGTACGGCGGCGTCACAGGCGCGGCGGGGGCCGCCAGCGATGTGGGACCCAGCAATAACAACGCGGCGACGAATCAGGATGCGGGCACACCCTCCGCGGAAGACAACACGGGCGCCGGCAACGGCATCCTGTGGGTGGTGGGGGTCTTCGTGGCGGGCCTTGTGATCTTCGCCCTGATCGCCACCGGCTCCAAGCAGGGTACCATGAATAAACTGAAGCGCAATGTCAGCGAAATGACGGGCGGCCTGTTTGGCAAAAAGCCGCAAAAGTAAGAAAAGCATATTCGGCAAAGCATTCCAGGCCGTGCTGTGTGTAAACAGCCCGGCCGTTTTTTTACCGTTCCCAAATGCGTTTACAATCTGCCAGGCGGGTCATACTATCATTGCTGGAATTATGGCCATGAGGCATGCGTACGAAATCTTCCTAATAGAAATCCTGCCAGAACCCTTGGGATCAAAAAGGCCGAAACCACAGCCATAGCAAAGCTTGTAAGTGAAGGCACGCCAAGGGAAAGGCTTGACCTCTTATTCCTTCCTCCGCCGCGATTCATCCTCCGTCTTTCCGCGTCCCGTTCTTTTTACCTTTCCATAAATCCGAAAATATGCTATACTTGTTCCGACGCTACATAATCATTCCATTCTTTTTCCGCCCGCTTAAAGCTTGCGGGTCTTTGTTCGAAGTGAACTCAATCCTGTTTGGGAGGCGCCCGATGTTCACGCCAAAGATCCAGACATCCCAAACCGATCTTCTGATGCAGGCGCTTCTGGCCCTTCGTGAGCCGGAGGATGCCTACCGTTTCTTGGAGGATGTCTGCACCATACAGGAGCTCAAAAGCATTGCCCAGCGGCTGCATGTGGCGTGCTTGCTTCGGGACCGGGTTACCTACCAGGAAATTGCCAGAACGACGGGGGCCAGCACCGCCACCATCAGCCGTGTCAACCGCGCGCTTTTGTACGGCGCCGGCGGGTATCAAAGGGTGCTGGATGTTTTGGGGGACAGGAAGCTGAACCAGCCACTGCCTGAACAGGCGGATGCTTTAACACAAGAATAGAGGAAGACAGAGGACAACGAAGATGAATTTGCAGGCGTTGAACAAAGAGCAGCGTCAGGCTGCGGAGACGTTGCAGGGGCCGGTGCTCATATTGGCGGGCGCGGGCAGCGGCAAAACCCGCGCGCTGACATACCGCGTGGCGAATCTCATCGACCACGGCGTTGCGCCATGGCAAATTCTCGCGCTGACATTCACCAACAAGGCCGCCCGGGAAATGAAGGAGCGCATCGAAAAGCTGGTGGGACCCAAGGCGGAGGAAGCCTGGATTTCCACCTTCCACGCCACATGCGCGCGCATCCTGCGCCGCGATATCGAAAAGCTGGGCTATACCAGGGCATTTACCATCTATGATGACGACGATCAAAACAGCGTCCTCAAGGAAATATTAAAGAGCATGAACCTGGATGAAAAGTTCCTGCCGCCCAGGGAACTCAAATCCAAAATATCCGACGCCAAGAACAAGCTGATGTCCCCTTCCGACTGGTTCAGGGAATCCAACAAGGATTACCGGTGCCAGCTGATTTCCGACGCCTTCCAAATGTATGAGGAGAGGCTGCGGGCCGCCAACGCGCTGGATTTTGACGACCTGATCATGCGCACCCTCGAGCTGTTCGCCGACCATCCCCCCGTGCTGGAGGGATATAGGGACAGGTTTCAGTATGTGCATGTGGACGAGTACCAGGATACCAACTATGCCCAATACATGCTGGTAAAGCTCATCACCCAAAAGAGCCGCAACCTGTGCGTGGTGGGCGACGACGACCAGTCCATCTACGGCTGGCGCGGTGCGGATATAAGAAATATCCTGGATTTTGAAAAGGATTTCCCCGACGCCGTGGTCATCAAGCTGGAGCAGAATTACCGCTCCACCGCCAACATTCTCGATGCCGCTAACCAGGTCATCGCCCACAACGTCGGCCGCAAGGAAAAGGCGCTGTGGACGGAAATGGGCGAGGGCGAAGCCATTAAGGTGTTCTGCGCGGGGGATGAGCGGGAGGAAGCCGCCTGGATCTGCGACAGGATGCATCAATTGACCTTAAGCCGCGAAAGCTACGGCGACATGGCGGTACTGTACCGCACCAACGCCCAGAGCCGCGTGCTGGAAGAAATGATGGTCAGGGCCGGCATCCCCTACAAGGTGTTCGGCGGCCTGCGCTTCTACGACCGCAAGGAGGTGCGCGACATCATCGCGTACCTGCGCGTGATCGTCAATCCCGCCGACGATGTGTCGCTTCGCAGGATCATCAACCAGCCCAAACGCGCCATCGGCGACGCCACCATCGCGGAGCTGGCCCAGCATGCCCAAGAAAACGCCATGCCGCTGTTCAGTGCCTTGAACGACATGCCCGATTCCCTTTCCGCCAGGCCCCGCAAGTGCGTGGGCGAATTTGCCATGCTCATGAACCGGCTGGTGGCCATGCGGGAGGATATGGGCCTTGCGGAGTTTGTAAAGGCCGTGCTCTCGGAATCCGGGCTCATGGCCGAATACCAGCGGGAGGAAACCGAGGAAGCGCAAACCCGCGTGGAGAACATGCAGGAGTTTGTCGGCGCGGTGGAGGAGTTCGAGCGCCAGGCCGAAAGCCCGCGTCTTGAGGATTTCCTGGAGAACGTGGCCCTGGTCACAGACCTGGACCAGTCGGAGCAGGCCCCCAAATATGTGACGCTTATGACGCTGCACAGCGCCAAGGGCCTCGAATTTCCCATTGTTTTCCTGGCCGGTATGGAGGATGGGCTTTTCCCCTCCAGCCGTTCCAATACCGATGAGAGCCGCCTGGAGGAGGAGCGCCGCCTGTGCTATGTGGGCATCACAAGAGCCCAGCGCAGGCTGTACTTGAGCTATGCCACCCAGCGCATGATCTTCAGCCAGCTCAACCACAACCCGCCCTCCAGGTTCCTGAACGAAATTCCCAAGCGCCTGCTGGACGATGAGTGGATTTCCAAGATGGAAAAATCCTTCGGCACCCCTGTCAAGCAGCAGCACCCCGCGCCCGCAAAGACCGCCCGCAGCGTACGGCCCCACGAGCTTTCCTTCGGCGTTCCCCAAATCGCCCAGGGCTCCAAGGCGTTGGGCATCCCCGGCGTGCAAAAGGGCTTTACTCCCTCCCCGGCCAGGGCACTGGAGAAATCGGCCATGCAAAGCCTGTTCAATACGGGCGACAGGGTCATGCATAAGAAGTTCGGTGAGGGCAATGTGATGGAGGTGCGCGGCAGCGGCGGCGACGCCCGCATCGTCATTGAGTTCGCCGCCTACGGCGTGAAGGAGTTTTCGCTGAGCATCGCGCCGATTGTGAAGGTGGGGGAGTAACGGGGCATGCCTATGGATAATGAACAGCAAGCGCTGCCGGCCGATGCGCGCATGCGTGCATTGGTGGATCAACTGAATGAGGCGAACCGGGCGTACTACGAAAACGACAACCCGGTTTTGTCGGATGCCCTGTGGGACAAGCTCTACGATGAGCTTGTCCTTTTGGAAAAGGAAACGGGGACGCGCTTTTCCGATTCGCCCACCCACCGGGTGGGCGGTCAGCCGCTGAGCGTTTTTTTGCAGCACCGGCATATAAACAGGCTGTGGAGCATGGACAAGGTGCAGGATTTTGAGGGGCTTGTTTCCTGGGTGCAGCGTACGGAAAAGCTGGCGGCCCAGGCGGGCCATACCGGCGGGATCACATACTATGTGGAATACAAGCTGGACGGCCTGACCCTGAACCTTACCTATAACAACGGGGAGCTGATTCAGGCTGCCACCCGGGGCAACGGCGAAACCGGCGAGGCCATACTGCCCCAGGCGAAAACCATCCGCACCGTTCCCCTGGCCATCCCCTACAAGGGGCTTTTGGAGGTTCAGGGCGAATGCATCATGCGCCTGTCGGTATTGAAAAAGTACAATGAAACGGCTGCGGAGCCGCTGAAAAACGCCCGCAACGCCGCCGCCGGCGCGCTTAGGAACCTGGATCCGGCAGTGACGGCCTCCCGCAAGCTGGATGCGTTCTTCTACCAGATCGGCACCATCGAAAACCCGCCTTTTGCTGACCAGGCGGGCATGATCGCGTTCCTTGCGGATAACGGCTTCCCATTGGGTCTGCGCAAAGAGGCAAAAAGCCTAGACGAGCTTCGCCAATGCATACAGGAGATCATCGACAGCCGCGATAAGCTGGATTTTTTGATCGACGGCGCTGTGATCAAGGTGGCGGATTTTAGTTTGCGGGCCGTCATGGGCTATACAGACAAGTTCCCGCGCTGGGCGGTGGCTTACAAGTTTGAGGCGGAGGAAAACATCACTGCCTTGCTGAAGGTGGAGTGGGAGCCAGGCCGCACCGGGAAGCTGACGCCCTTGGCGCATCTCACGCCGGTGGACTTCGGCGGCGTCACGGTGAAGCGGGCCACGCTGAATAACTGGGGCGACATCCAGCGCAAAAGGGTAGCGGTCGGCTGCCAGGTGTGGATTCGCCGCTCCAACGATGTGATCCCGGAGATCATGGGCCGTGTGGGGGAAGCGGAACCTGGCGAAACACCCATCGAAAAGCCGGTAACATGCCCCTCCTGCGGCGGGGAGATTATAGAAAAAGGCGCGCACCTGTACTGCATGAACAGGGCTACCTGCCGCCCCCAGGCCGTGGCGCGCATCGCCCACTTCGCCGGGCGCGATGCCATGGACATCGAAACCTTTTCGGAAAAGACGGCGGGCCTTTTGTACGACAAGTTTGATATCAAAGACCCTGCGGGGCTTTACTCGCTGTCCAAAGAGCAGCTTCTTTCCCTGGAGGGGTTCAAGGACAAGAAGGCCGACAACCTGCTAAAGGCGCTGGAGGAAAGCCGGCACTGCCCGCTGGATGCCTTCCTGTTCGCGCTGGGCATCCCCAATGTGGGCCGCAAGACAGCCAGGGACCTTGCCAACCATTTCGGCACGCTTGACAGGCTGAAGGCGGCAAGCCTGGAGGAACTTGTTCAAATCCCCGAGGTGGGCGAAGTGGTCGCCCAGAGTATCGTTGACTTTTTCTCCTTTCCGGAGAATGTCGAAATGGTGGACCGGTTGCTGGCGGCCGGTGTCACACCCATGGAATCAAGGAAAACCGAAGGCGGTGCGCTCAAGGGCCTGACCGTGGTAGTAACGGGTACCTTGCCCACCCTTGGCCGTACCGAGGCGGAGGACCTGATTAGAAGCCACGGCGGCGTGGCTTCCGGCAGCGTCAGCCGCAAGACCTCCTTCGTACTATGCGGGGAAAACGCCGGCAGCAAGCTTGCAAAGGCCAAGGAGCTTGGCGTGCCCGTCCTTGACGAGGCAGAATTCCTGAAGCGGATCGGGAATGCCGAAAAATAAACCCCGGTCAAGCGCATGACCTTCCTCGCGATTTGCAAAATTTGCCCTTTATGGCTCTTGCGCGGCTCAAAGAATCATGTTATAATACGTTTCGTCGCACGCCGAAGTGATGGAATGGCAGACGTGATGGACTCAAAATCCATTGGGGTAACTCCCGTGCGGGTTCAAGTCCCGCCTTCGGCACCATAAACCGCGGACCCTTTTGTACAGGGGCCGCGGTTTTTTCATGCCTGCCGCCCCTAAGATTTTTTTATTTGCAATCTGCCGGGCGGGCAGCTTGATGATGTATAAAGTGATAAGCAATAAGTTTATGCATGTTGTATGC
The DNA here is from genome assembly GCA_023436585.1 of Bacillota bacterium. Taxonomy (GTDB): domain Bacteria; phylum Bacillota; class Clostridia; order Christensenellales; family Aristaeellaceae; genus JAEWAH01. The sequence continues at coordinate 24,263 of JAEZIN010000017.1, forward strand.
TAAATATATCCTTTGTCCAAGAAAACGCCGAAAAAGCAGATTAGCCCCGGATAACTTGTTACAATTTGTTGGATTTTGTAGAATAATATAATATAATAAGGGAAGTTGCTGGCAAGTGGATAGGTTATATCCATGGCCAAGTAAGGGAAGTGTATAAAAAACATAGGTATATCCATGCATTTGGCAAGTCCCTGGGGGAACCCATCAAAAAGCAGATATAATTCCAGACCTTTATGCAGCTAATCATTCATTTTATGCTCATGGACCGAGCGAAGAAAATCAAAATATGTTTCTTTCCTATGCATGGGTATCATGGTTGGATTCACAATGCCAATTGACGGGTACGGTATAACCGGAATTTGTGGCTGAGCCTTAAAAGCCAAGGAAAAGCACGGTGGATGCTGACTGCGAATTTCAAGTTTATACTGTGAATGAAAGAAGGCAATTCCGTCCTTTGGATGGGAGTTCATATGACCGACAAGATGGCCTTGAAGAAGGCTTACTACTTCTCACAACGGCTCAAGAAACGGCTGTCCCAGATTCCGCATTATCCCCTTACAGTCGTAGAGGCCCCGTCCGGGTTTGGAAAAACGACAGCCATCAGGGAATACCTGCGGGAGAACCTGCAAAAAGGCGGCCGTGAATACTGGTATACCTGCCTGGGGGAGCCCGCGAACATGGCTTGGAAGGGCATTTGCGGGCTCCTGGCCAACGTGAACCCCGAAATAGCTGTCCATTTGAAAAACCTCGAAACCCCATCCATGGATACGCTTTTGCATATGGCCGCCCTCCTGAAGGAGTTCCATTGTCAGGCGGAAACATATTTGGTGATCGACAATTACCATCTTGTGAACTTCGACATCCCCCGGGAACTGATGAGCGTCTTTTCCATGCACAAATGCCCGCACCTGCACATGATATTCATCACCCAGCAGCTTCGGGCAAAGCAGCAGTTTTCCGTTCACAATCCCGGCATCCATACCATTGACTCCTCCGCGTTCTTTTTTGACAGGGAAGGCATTCAGCGTCTTTTGCGAATGGAGGGCATCCGCCTAAGTGACGACGAGCTGGAAAACGTGTTCCGCAGCACCGAGGGATGGGTGTCCGCCATCCGGCTGCAGATCATCAGCTTCCAGGAAACAGGCTCCTTTGACAATTCCGCCGATATCGAGCACCTGGTGGAAACGGCGATCTGGAGAAAGCTTATGCCGGAGGAAAAGGATTTTCTGCTTTCCGTTTCCATTCTGGACAGCTTCACCGCCCGTCAGGCAGCCATTATGATCGGCAGGGAAACGCTGCCGGAAAACATAGAAGAGCTGCTCAAATCAAACGATTTTATCAGGTATTTTCCCGATAAGAACACCTACGCCATCCACAGCATCCTGCTGGATTATTTGCGCAACCGGTTTTATAACTACCAGCCGGAGGATTTTCAAAACAAAATCTTCCGCCTGGCAGGACGCAGCTACGCCTTCGTATCGCAGTATTTTGCGGCCGCACAGCTTTTTTGGAAGGTCAGGGACTATGACGCCATACTCTCCATGCCCTTTGACGGTGTTTATCTTGGCAATCAGAAAGAAAATAATATTCTGCAGTTTATTGTGACCCTGATAAATGAATGCCCGGACGAAACGCTTTTACGGCACCCCTTCACCATGCTGGCATTTTCCTATTTAATGCTTTTGGACAAGCAGTTGGAAGCCTTTTTGAAACTGCAAAGGCTGCTGGGAGAGGCCGTAGAACACAGCGAGTGGTTTGCCTTGGAGGAAAAACGGAGGCTGAGGGGAGAATATGCCATGCTGCGTGCCTTCATTTCCTTCAACGATATCAAAATGATGTTTGGTTGTGTGAAGCATGCCCTCCACATACTCGGCGGGCCTAGCGATACAATTATTGGCACCATGCCTTGGATGTTCGGCAGCACATCGATCCTTCTTATGCTGTGGCGCAAGCCTGGCATGCTGGAAAAGGAGTTGGAGGTGCTTGATGAGAGTCTGCCGATATTTCGAAGGCTGACACGCGGCCAGTGCGCAGGCATCAACAGCCTGATGCGGGCCGAGGCCATGCTCATGCGCGGAGACGATGATGAGGCGGAAATTTTGTGCCATAAGGCGCTGCACGAAGCCCGAAGCTTTTCACAGGCATCCATATGCCTGTGCGCCGAGCTGGCGCTTGCCCAGATCGCCATCCTGCGTGGGGATACGGACAGCTATTTTGCGGCGGTAAAGAACATAAGGGGCCACGCAAAGGAGAATTCCCATTTATACATCCTGCGGCTTACGGAAATGTGCCTGTCGGTCCTGGGTATCGTGCTGGGGATACGGGACTTTGTCGCTCCATGGATCAGTGATCCGGAAAGTATCAAAAAGGTGCTTTATTCGTATTCATCCGTTCCTGCCCTGCTGATCTACGCGAAGCTTTTGCTGATGGACAAGAAATACAACGCGTATTTCGGTATATCGCACCTATTGGATGACGCGGCCTGGAATCCGGCGGGAAACATTCAATGCATGCTGTCCAGCGTATATCAGCACATCTATTCCGCCATGGCAAGACATCAATGCGGCAATACACCTGAAGCCAGGAAGAATCTTGGGGACGCGCTTTTGCTGGCGCTCAAAGATCAGGTGTACCTGCCCTTTGCCCAACAGGAAGGCGCTTTGCAGCCTATTCTGGAGCCGGTCCTCAGTTTCATCACAGGCAGGGGCAGCGAAGGCGCATTTCATTGTAATGGCCAGAATTCCGCCTCGTCTCCGGCGAAGGAATACGGCCTTTCTCAGGGGGAATTGGAAAGCCGCATCGCCGCGCTGAAAGTGCTTTGCAGGCGTCAGGAAAAAGGGGCTGCCCTCATAAGAAGAGCCGTTCTGCAATCCAAATCCAGCTTGACGCCCAGGGAAAGGGAAATCGCCGTGCTTGCCAGGGACAGGCTCAGCGCCAGGGAGATCGCCGGCCGGCTGTTCATATCGGAGGCCACCGTAAGAACAATTTTGAGAAATGTATACAGCAAGCTCGATGTTCACTCAAAAACGGAGTTGAATTCAAAGGATTTTTGACGATATATATAAAAATACTGCAAAATGGAGTATGTGGTTGAAAGGTATTTGCGGTATCCTTCTTAAAGAGTAAGTGCCGGTTCTGCCACCCTGCGGGCGGCCAGCCGTTTTTGGCAAAAATATTGATGCAATAATTGAAAGATTATGGTAGATTATGTAGAGTACAAAAGGAGGAGTGAAATTGGATAACGGCTTTTCAACCGAGCCTATGCTGGACATATTTATATACGAGACATCCCAAAACATCGAGCAGCTTGAAAAACTGATCATGTCAAGCGAAGAGGCGGGCAGTTTTACCCCTGAAACAGTCAATGAAATCTTCAGGATCATGCACACCATCAAAGGTTCTTCCGCCATGATGATGTATAACAGCATCGCGGCGCTGGCTCATGCGGTGGAGGACCTTTTCTACTTCATCAGGGAAGGGAAGCCTGGTCATATCGACCACGCCACGTTGTCCGACCTGGTGCTGGAGGGTGTGGACTTTATCAAGCTTGAAATGGAGAAGGTGAAAAACGCCGGCGGTCTGGACGGCGATCCTTCCCTTCTGGTGGAAAGCATCAAGGGCTTTCTGTCCATCTTAAAAGGCGATAAGCAGGCCGCCCCGGCCGCAAGCGCAAAGGTACCGGAGCCTTCCCCGGCACCGCCCGCGGCAATGCCCGCCAGCCTGCCTGTCATAAAGGAGGAAGGCCCCGGCGTTACAAGGCGCTATGAAGCGGTCTTCTACTTTGAAGATGGCTGCGAAATGGAAAACATCCGGGCGTATTCCATCGTACAGAACATGATGGAAATATCCGACGATTTTAGCTATATCCCCGAAGACATCCTGGAGAACAATGAAACCGTACAGGTGATACGGGAGCAGGGCTTCAAGGTCAGTTTGAAATCCCAAAAGAGCCTTACGGAGCTGCATGAGTTCTTCATGAATACCCCGTTTGTGCGTGATCTGGAACTGACCGAGATGAGTGAGGAGCAGGCCGAGGTGGCTATCTCCGGGCTTAAGGCGGCCGCCGCGGAGCCTGTGCAGGATGCGCCCAAGGCACCGGAGCATACCGAACCTGTTCAGGCGGAGAAAAAGAACGCGCACCAGCAGAATATTATCAGCGTGGACGTGGCCAAGCTGGACATCCTCATGGACCTGATGGGCGAAATGGTCATTGCGGAAGCGATGGTCACCCAGAACCCCGAGCTGCAAAACCTGCAGCTGAACAGCTTCTACAAGGCCGCCCGGCAGCTTCGGAAAATCACCAGTGAGATGCAGGATATGGTGATGTCCATCCGCATGGTGCCCCTGTCGGCCACCTTCCACAAAATGCACCGCATCGTCAGGGATATGGGCCGGAAGCTTTCCAAGGATGTTCAGCTGACCTTGATCGGGGAAGAAACCGAGGTGGACAAGAACATCATCGAGCATATCTCCGATCCCCTGATGCATCTTGTACGCAATGCGGTGGATCACGGCATAGAGACCATGAAGGAGCGGGAAGCGGCCGGAAAGCCCAGGGCCGGCCAGGTGACGCTGGAGGCGAAAAACGCCGGCAGCGACGTCATCGTCACCGTAAGGGATGACGGCAAGGGCCTGAACAAGGATAAGATACTGAAAAAGGCCGCGGCGCAGGGGCTGCTCACCAAGCCCAGGAGTGATATGACGGACAGGGAAATCTACAACCTGATTTTCCTGCCCGGCTTCTCCACCAATGAAAACGTCACCGAGTTCAGCGGCCGCGGCGTCGGCATGGATGTGGTAATCAAGAACCTGGAGGCCATCGGCGGTTCCGTCTCCATCGACAGTGTGCAGGGGTCAGGCACGGTCACAACCCTGAAAATCCCGCTGACGCTGGCCATTATCGACGGCATGAACATCCGTGTGGGCGGTGCCAAGTATACGCTCCCCACCACCTCCATCAAGGAAACCTTCCAGGCCAAGGAAAAGGATATCGTCAGGGATCCCGACGGCAACGAAATGATCATGGTCCGCGGGGAATGCTACCCCATCCTCCGCCTCCATACGGTGTACTCCGTCAAGACCGATATTACCGACCTCACAAGGGGGATCATGCTCATGGTGGAGCAGGACGGGAAAAGCGTCTGCCTGTTTGCCGATGAGCTTCTGGGCCAGCACCAGGTGGTGGTCAAGGCGCTGCCCGCTTACATCAAGAACACGAAAAAGGTGGATGGCCTGGCCGGCTGCACGCTGCTGGGGGATGGCAGCATCAGCCTGATACTGAATATCGGCGGATTGATCAATATGTAGGTTTCACTGGGGTTTGTTTGGGTTTATAGAAAAGGAGGCTGGCAAAATGGCACAGGCTGATGTGTTGAACCTTATGGAGCAGGACGAGGATACGCTCAAGGGGAAGTACCTGATTTTTTCCATGGGAAAAGAACTGTACGGGATGGAGATCAGGTATATCACCGAGATCATTGGCATTCAGCCTATTACCGAGGTCCCGGAAATGCCCGCGTACGTGAAGGGGATCACCAACCTTCGGGGAAAGATCATCCCCGTCATGGATGCCCGCCTTCGTTTCAAGAAGGAAGTCAGGGAGTATGACGACAGAACCTGCATCATCGTCATCGATATCAACGATACATCCATCGGCCTGATCGTGGACAGCGTATCGGAAGTGATTGCCCTGCGGGAAGAGGACATCGCTCCGCCCCCTGAAATCAACAAGGGCGGCCACAGGTATATCAAGGGCATCGGCAAGGCCGGCGACAGCGTAAAGCTCCTGCTGGACTGCCAGCGGCTCTTGATGGATGAGGCGATGGAGATGCTTCGGACCATGGCTTGATCATTTGACAGGACAAAGAAACGGAGCTTGGAGGAGAGCCGCCCGGCCCTCCTTCTCCATAAAGGCGGGCGATCGCAAAGTGGTCATCAGGGAGCAGGAGTTCATGCAGTTTGCCGATTACATCAAGGCAAACTACGGCATCCACTTCAAAAATGAAAAGCAGGCGCTGGTGGCCGGCAGGCTGAATCAGGTTCTCACCGGCATGAACATGAACAGCCTTACGGAATACCTGCAGTATGTGGCTGCCGACAAAACGGGCCAGGCAGCCGCAACCATGCTGGACAAGCTGACCACCAACTATACTTTTTTCATGCGGGAACCGGCGCACTTTGATTTCTTTAAGGACAAGGTCCTGCCGTACCTGAAAAGAACCGTGAAGGACAATGACCTGCGCATATGGAGCGCGGCCTGCTCCACCGGGGAGGAGCCCTACACCCTGGCCATGATCCTCGATGAATTCTTCGGCCCGGAAAAGTCTGCCTGGGATACGAAAATACTGGCCACAGACATCTCCGCAGGCGTCCTGTCCGCCGCCAGGGCCGGCGTGTACGGCAAGGAAAAGGTGGCGGAGCTTCCTCCCGCGTGGCGCCAGAGGTATTTCAAAGAACTGGATGCAGCGAATTGCATTCTGAACGACAGGATCAGGAATGAAGTGATATTCGGCAACCTGAACCTGATGGATTCCGTTTTCCCCTTCAAAAGGAAAATGCACGTCATTTTCTTAAGGAACGTCATGATTTATTTCGATAATGATACGAAAGACAAATTGGTCCAGCGCCTGTATGACATCACCGAACCCGGCGGATTTTTGTTCATCGGCCATTCGGAGGGGCTGAACCGTGAGGCGACGCGCTATAAATATGTGATGCCTGCTGTATATCGAAAGGAGTAAGTATGTTTGGAAAAGCAAAAAAAGACCAGGGTTCTGGTCGTTGACGATAGCAGGGTTTCCAGGGAGCTGATTGCCAGGGGCATATCGCAAGATCCGCAGATCGAGGTGGTTGCCCTGGCCGGCGATCCGTTTGAGGCCCGCGACAAAATTATCGAAACACGCCCCGACGTGATCACCTGCGACGTGGAAATGCCCAAAATGAACGGCATCGAATTTGTAAGAAGGCTTTTGCCTCAGTACTTTGTTCCCGTGATTATGGTCAGCGCCGTAAGCAAGGTGGTTTTTGAGGCCATGGAGGCAGGCGCCGTGGACTTTGTGGTAAAGCCCGACGCGCCGCCCGGCAAGAGCATCGACAGCTTTATCCGCGACCTTGTCCAGAAGATCAGGACGGCATCCACGGTAAAAGCGCCACAGCTCAAGCCGGAAAAAGCCAGCGTCACGGGCACCTTCAACCATGATGCCGGCAGCATCATCGCCATCGGCGCGTCCACCGGGGGGACCGAGGCCATCTACAGCATTTTAAGCTCCCTGCCCGCCGCGATTCCCGGAATCGTCATCGTGCAGCACATCCCGCCCGTTTTTTCCAGGATGTTTGCCGAACGTTTGGACAGTCAAACCTCCCTGCAGGTCAAGGAGGCTGAGACCGGCGATTATGTGGAGCCCGGCCGTGTACTGGTCGCGCCGGGGGATAAGCATATGAAAATTAAAAAGGTGGGCAAGCGATACCAGGTGGAGTGCTTCCAGGGTGAAAAGGTCAACGGTCACTGCCCGTCGGTGGATGTGCTGTTTGAATCGGTGGCCAAGGAGGCCGGCGGAAGCGCCGTTGGGATCCTGCTCACCGGCATGGGCTATGATGGGGCAAAGGGTCTTTTGTCCATGCGGTTAAGGGGTGCCAAGACCATCGGGCAGGATGAGGCGTCGTCGGTAGTGTACGGCATGCCCAAGGTCGCTTTTGAGCTGGGGGCTGTGCAGACGCAGTCGCCGCTTTGCAGCATTCCCCAAGTTCTGTCGAAGCTCCTTTTAGGGTGATCCCGATGGAATTAGTGGTGGGAATGGGCGATTACATGATTACCAACAGGGAAGACGACATCCTGCGCACCTTTGCCCTGGCGTCCTGCGTGGCGGTGACAGCGTACAGCCCCGCAAGAAAGGCGGCCGGCATGATTCACGTGGTCCTGCCCACGCCCATGGGCCCCAAGGACGAGGCGCTGCGCCCAGGCTATTTCGCCGAAACGGGCGTGCCGCTTCTGATAGGCGCCATGTGCGCTAAATATGGCTGCAGGAAGGAAGAGCTTCACATTCAAATGTATGGGGGAGCCGATTCCATGCTCCCGCAGGACATATACAACGTGGGCAAAAAGAATATTGACGCCGTAAAACTCGCGTTGCTTTCCATGGGCCTGACCATTCGCAGGGCTGACTTGCGGGGAAACGACAGCCGGACCATCACCATGGATGTGAAAACCGGCTTCGTGGAGGTCTACAGGCAGCCGATCGTTCTTTGAGCGGCGGTATGCAAAATCAATAATAACCGAATGGATGAATCCAAACCAAGCGGTCCTCCGAAATTGGAAGGGCCTGGTTGAACTTTGCCTATCGCTTGGCCGTAAGCTGCCGCGCAAGAAACCGCGTTGTCTATATTACCCGCTCAGGAGGGGGCTGCATGAAGATATTAATTGCCGAGGAGGGGCTGGTCAGCAGGAACCTCCTTTGCAGGTTACTAGGCAAATACGGTCAGTGCGATCTGGCGGTGGACGGGCTGGAAGCCATCGACGCGTTTTTGATAGCGATTAAGGACAATGACCCGTACCGGCTGATCTTGCTGGATGCCGCCATGCCCAAGCTGGACGGGGTAAGGACACTAAGGGCCATCCGGTATCTGGAGAGGCAGTATGGCTTTGATGTAAAGCGGCAGGCCAAAATCATACTCACAACGGCGCAGGATATGGTGCATTTGGGGCATGAAGCCATGCACAGCGGGTGCGATGCCCATACGGCCAAGCCTGCCGATCCAAAAGATTTGGCTGATTTAATGGGCAGCCTTGGCTTTTCGGGGGGCCTTGACGAAAAAGAGCAGGTGAAAGCGTCCGGGAACATGGAAAAGCAAGGCGCAAAAAGCAAAAATACTACAAAACGGAGTATGCAAAAAAGCGCCTTGCCTTCTACAATATCAGTTGGTACTGGTAGAATGGGGGACGGATACTTTAAAAGCGTATCCGCGAGGCCTGGGTATCATTTGAATATTATCATGGAAACCGGCACAGCCATCCGCTTTGATTTCTGCTCCAGGCTGAACACGGCCCGCTTCGGTGCCCTCAGGGATGAAGAACTCTTCCAAAGCGCCCGCACGGACGGCAATTATTTGATCTTCGAAAAACCCGGCAGGATGACGGTCCGGATTACGGCCGCCGAATTCATGGACCTTGTGCTCATAGACCGGAGAAAGTAACCGAAATCCGGGAGGGAGCCGTGCTGGTCACGGCTGTATATAGATAAACAATCCAAAAAAGAAAGGAACGCAGGTCTATGTTTAATGAAGCCGCGGGCGCGCAACTCAGGGGGGGAAGATCAAATTTCATGAAAAACCTTTCCATCAGCATGAAATTGATCGTAGGGTTTGGCATTATTCTGTTTTTATTGATATTATCCATTGTGCTTTCCATGATAAGCATCACCAGCGTAAACAACCAGGTGGAAGCGTATGGGCATTATACTGTCCCCAATACGAACAGCACCTGGGCTATGCGTAACGAGATGGCATCGGTCCAGCGCCACCTTTTGCGCTCCCTGGTGGTGAAGGACGCCTTGTCCGTGAAGGATGAACTTGACCAGGCCAGCAAGGAAGCGCAGGCACTGCAAACCACTCTGCAGGAATATGCGGACAACCAGAGGGGTAAGGAGCAGGATAGTCATATCCAGGATATCAGGTCGCAGCTGTCGCAGGCGGCTTCCATAAGAGGAGAGTTTGCTGATCTGCTGGCCTTGTCTACCCCCGAAAGCCTTCTAATGGCGCAGGACCTTTTCCTGAACGAGTATTCGCCTATTCTGGAGCAGGTAGAGGGCAAACTGGAAGCACTGAACAACGATGAGGGGATACTGGCGCAGGAGCAGGCTGTTGCGGGCGATAACGCCGCGAATCTGGCCTGGGTGCTGCTCATCTGTGTAGCCGCGGTATCCATTCTGATCACGGTCTTCGTTACGTTTGCCATCCGTAAGTCTATTTTAAGCCCCGTCCGGGAAATCGAGGGCGTTTATTCCGAAATAGCCAAGGGCAACATGCAGGTCCAGCTTTCTTACGAAAGCCAGGATGAGTTGGGCAGCATGGCCAGGAGCATCCGGAAAACCAACTCCCTTCTTGCGTCCTACATCCAGGATATATCGGAAAAGCTGTCCCAGATTTCCCGCGGGGATATGCGCATTAACGTGGATATGGACTACATCGGCGATTTTGCCGCCATCAAGCAGGCGATTCAAAACACCGCCTCCGCGCTTAACCATACGCTCCTGACCATCAACACCGCCGCCGAGCAGGTTTCCACCGGCGCCGCCCAGGTATCCAGCGGAGCCCAGGCGCTGGCGACAGGTTCTACGGAACAGGCATCCTCCGTGGAGGAATTGAGCGCGTCCGCATCGAAAATATCTGTACAGGCTGCTGAGAATTCCGCCAACGTGAAGATCGCCACTCAGCATATGGAGCAGGCAAGCATATTTGTCCGGGACGGCAGCGAGCACATGAGCCGCCTCACCGAGGCCATGGCGAACATAGGCTCCGCGTCGAATCAAATCGCCAGCATCACCAAGGTGATTGAGGACATCGCCTTCCAGACAAACATCCTGGCCCTGAACGCCGCCATCGAGGCTGCCCGCGCCGGGAACGCGGGCAAGGGCTTTGCCGTTGTGGCCGACGAGGTCCGCAACCTGGCGGCCAAGTCGGCGGAAGCGGCCAAGCAGACCGCCGAGCTCATCCAGCGTTCCGCCGTCACCGTGGCCGAGGGCACGCAAATTACGGCCCGGACCGCGCAGATCCTTCAGAATGTGGAAGAAAAGGCCGGCCTGGTCAACGAAAGCATCGTCAAGATCCACGAGTCTTCCAGCGAACAGGCCGTTGCCATCGAGCAGATCAAGCAGGGCCTGAACCAGGTCTCTTCCGTCGTGCAAACCAACGCTGCCACCGCGGAAGAAAACTCCGCCACCAGTGAGGAGATGTCCGCCCAGGCGGCCACCTTGCGGGAAGAGGTTGGCAAGTTCAGGCTGGATTCCGGCTATGAAAAGGACAGCCTTGCCGCCATCTCCCTTTTCAAGGAGCCGCTTGCCGCCGGGAAAACGAGCTACAAGGCCGCCTCATCCTTAGGAAAATATTGAGGCGCTAAACAAAAGAGAACGGGGAGAGAAGGATATGAAGAATCTTTCCATTACGAAGAAGCTGCTGCTGATCAATCTGCCGATTTTGGTCGCGCTTATCATTCTCTCCCTGGTTTTCATATTCATGATGGATTCCGTTACCCAAACCACGCAAAAGACGCTGTATGAGGAGCTTTTTGTCCCCACTGCGGCGCTGCTCAATGCCGACAGGGATTTTTACCAGGCCTATGTGGCGGAGGACGAGCTTGCGCTCATAAAGGCAAGGGAGTCTGCCGCCACGCAATCAAAAACATTCCAGAGTCTGATTACCGATTTTCTGACAAAGGCGAAGCCGGAGCTTTCGCTTCTGGAAGCAGCTGCCGCTGAGAAAAGGCCGTCCGAAACACTGGAGGGCCTGGTGGCTGATTTTTCCAAGAACGCCCAGCAGGAAATCGAGCTTATCAAAGCCCAGGGCCCTATTTTGAGACCTTCGGGGAAGCTGGAAAGCCTTGTTTCGGATTTTGCCAAAAGCGCAGGGTCGGAGCTTGCTCTTTTGACCTCTCAGGATACGGCGGCCAGGCCTTCCGCGACCCTGGAGAGCTTGGTCTCCGGCTTTGCGCAAACCGCCGAAAAGGAGCTTGCGCAGTTGACCGTGGACGGTTCCGCCCAGGATCAGGCCGAGGCGGTGAAAGGCCTGACGGATGATTTTACGGAAAACGCGGAGCAGGTGAAAACGCGCCTTCAGGACGCCTTCCAAAAGATCAAGGCCAACCTCGACCTGTATGAAAGTTACCGCCACCCGGAGGCCGGGCTCACGCTCAAGCAGATGGAACAGGAATTCACAAAAAAGTATGACCTGTGGTTTTCCACCAACGCTGTTATGAGCGGGACGGGCGACTTAAAAGAACACATGGACGCCTTCAGCGCGGCCAGGGAGCAATTAAACCTCATGACGGAGCTGCTGGAAGCCTATGCAAAAAACAGCACTGCCGCCATACAAGCCAATATCCAAAATACGACGGCTAGCTCCGTCGGCATAGTTACGCTGATTGCCGTGCTGCTCACAACGCTGGCCTTCTTCGTCATCCGCTATCTGAAAAAGAACATACAGTATATCACCGGCATCAGCAAGCGGGTGGCCCAGGGGGAATTGAAGCTTGCCATTGACGGGAGTACATTCACCAGGGACGAGATCGGGCAGCTTTCCTACGCCATGGGGCAGATTCTTCAAAGGCTGGGCGAATACCACAACTACATCACCGAGATTGCGGCTGTGCTGGAAAAAATGAAGCACGGCGACATGAACGTCAAGCTTGCCCAGGCCTATGAAGGGGAGTTCGCTCCGGTCAAGGCGGCGCTGCTGGGGATTTCATCCTCCTTGAGCCAAACGCTTCACAACATCAATACCGCCGCCCAACAGGTATCTTTAGGTTCCGCCCAGGTGGCCGGCGGCGCCCAGGCGCTGGCGGCAGGCTCCGCGGAGCAGGCCGCTGCCATCGAGGCGCTGGGCATATCCATATCGAAGGTGGCAGGCCAGGCAGCCGAAAATTCCACCAATGTCAAGTCGGCCACCCGGTTCGTCGAACAAGCCAGCACGTTTGTCAAGGATGGCAGCGAGCACATGAAGCAGCTTACCGTGGCCATGGCCAATATCGGCGAGGCCTCTAGCCAGATTGCCAGCATCACGAAGGTGATTGAGGACATCGCCTTCCAGACCAACATCCTGGCCCTGAACGCCGCCATTGAAGCTGCACGCGCCGGCAGCGCCGGAAAAGGCTTTGCCGTGGTGGCGGACGAGGTGAGAAACCTTGCCGCCAAATCGGCCGAGGCAGCCAGGCAGACGGCGGAATGGATCCGCCGCTCCGCAGCCACAGTGGATGAAGGCACGCAGATAGCCGCCGTCACCGCCCGCATATTGCAGAGCGTGGAGGAGAAGGACGAGCAGGTCAGCCAAAGCATTGTCAGGATTGAGCAGGCTTCCCTAATGCAGGCTGCCGCCATGGATCATATTAAGACGGGGCTTGACAAGGTATCCTCCGTCGTACAGACCAACGCGGCAAACGCTGAAGAAAACTCAGCCACCAGCGAGGAGATGTCTGCCCAGGCCGCCGCGCTTCGCGAGGAGACCGGCAAGTTTATCCTGGATGCGGGCTTTGAAAAGGACGGCCTTTCCGAAATTTCGCTCTTAAAACACAAAAATCTGTCCGTTCAGCCACTTAAAACCGCACTGAAATCCGCGAAATATGGAAATGTGTGAGACTATACATAGCCATGCCTCATGCATGATGACGGGAAGCCGCTTATTTATCGGCCCGGCTTCCTGAGCGTAAGGGGTGCGGAATGAAAAATTTATCCATTACCATGAAACTGGTTGTCGGCTGCGGTATTTTGGTCGTCTTTATGCTTTTAATCATCGGGCTTTCCATGATCAGTATCAATGTCATGGGAAGCCAGATTGCGCTTTATGGGAATCAAACCGTCCCGAGCCTTGAGTATACATGGTCCATGCGGCGTGATATGGCCTCAGTTCAGCGGTATCTGCTGATGGCGCTTGTCAAAAAGGACAAGCAGGAGGTCAAGGCGGCGCTGGACATGGCCGGTACGGACGCCAAAGCCGTGCACGAATCATTCTCCCTGTTTGCCGATAACCACGCCGGGGCAGATCAGAAGGAAAAGATAGAAACCATCAAAACGCTTTTGGGTCAGGCCGCTTCCATCAGGGGGCAGATTACGGACCTTTTATTGAGTACCGCCATACTGGATGCCCTAAAGGCCCAGGATATGTTTCTCAAGCAGTATACGCCGGTTTTAAGCCAGGTGGAAACGTTGCTGGAGGAGCTGTCCGCCCAAACGGATGAAAGCGCGAAAAATCAAATCGCGGTGGGGGAAAGCACGGCAAACACCTCTTGGATCATACTTCTGTCCGCGGCGGCATTTTCCATCCTGGTAACCGTCGGCGTCGTGTACCTCATCCGCAAATCAATTCTGAGCCCCGTCAAGGAGATCGAAAAGGTATACGCCAGGATGGCCCAGGGGGACCTGAATGCCGAGATCACCTATGACAGCAGGGACGAGCTTGGCAGCATGGCCGCAAACATCAAAAAGACAAACGCCCTGATCGCCTCCTATGTCCAGGATATATCGGAAAAGCTTGACCAGTTGTCCCGCGGCGACATGCGGGTGACGATGGATATTGATTATATCGGGGATTTTGATCCCATCGAACAGGCAATCAAGAATACCGCATCCGCCCTGAACCAGACGCTGCATACCATCAGCACAGCATCCGAGCAGGTTTCCACCGGTGCCGCCCAGGTGGCAGGCGGGGCCCAGGCCCTGGCGACAGGCTCTTCCCAGCAGGCTTCCTCTATTGAGGAGCTCAGCACATCCATCGCGAAAATCGCCGGCCAGGCCGCCGAGAATTCCGCCCATGTGACTGCCGCGGCCGGCTATGTGGAACAGGCCGGCGCCGGCGTCAGCGCCGGGAACCGGCACATGAAGCAGCTTACCGAGGCCATGGAAAACATCGGCTCCGCCTCCAGCCAGATTGCCAGTATCACCAAGGTGATCGAGGATATCGCTTTTCAGACCAATATTCTGGCACTGAACGCCGCCATCGAGGCCGCCCGCGCCGGCAGCGCCGGCAAGGGCTTTGCTGTAGTGGCCGACGAGGTGCGTAACCTGGCAGCCAAATCGGCCCAGGCGGCCAAGCAGACCGCGGAGCTGATCCAGCGCTCCTCCGCTACCGTGGCCCAGGGCTCGCAAATCGCCATGGAGACTGCCGGCATCCTGCACGAGGTGGAGGTAAAGGCCCTGCAGGTCAACGAAAGCATCGCAAAAATCAATCAGGCCTCCCAGGATCAGGCCGCGGCCATCGAACAGATCAAACTGGGTCTTAACCAGGTGTCCTCTGTTGTGCAGACAAACGCGGCCACCGCGGAGGAGAATTCCGCCACCAGCGAGGAGATGTCCGCCCAGGCTGCCGCGCTGCGCGAGGAAGTGGAAAAATTCACTTTGATGAACGGGGATGAGGAAGATACCTCATCCGGCTTCCAGGCCGGGTAACGGTTTAGTGCCGGCATGGAAGACCACCAAATGATTTTTGCCAGCGGAAAGGTGTTTGTTTTATGATACAGCAGAATCAAGCGGTTACAAAGAATCAGACGGTCGCCTGGAAAGACAGGCTGACATTTCGGATGCTTGTTCAGCTGCTCGTACTGATCAGCGTCGTGCTGGCCGGTATATTGATCGTTTTGTCGGTACGGCTTTCCGGCATGGTGGATAACAACATCAAAAAAGAAATCACCTATCTGGCGGAGCAGAACGCCTCCCTTTCGGCGGAATATTTCAACACCATGCAGACAAAGGCTTCCTCGCTGGCCATTGCCATGTCCCAGCTGGACAGCAGCGATTTGACGCCCGAGCAAAAGCAGGCATACATGCAAAACCTGATGGACGGCATGATCCGCGATGAGCGCATTTTCGGCATCTACACCGCCTGGGAGCCTAACCTCGCGTTTCCCAACACGCCTGACGGCCTGTCGTTTTACATGTACCGCTCCGGTGAGGAATTCAAAACGGATGTATTGAACGATTACGCGGTTTACAAGGACGGCGACTATTACGCCACATCGAAAAATGCCATGGCCCCGCACATCACGGAGCCATACGCCTATGAGCTCACCAACGGCCAGACGGCCATCCTGATCACCATCAGCAACCCCATCGTATCCAAAACGGGCGCATTTCTGGGCGTGGCCAACTGCGATATCGTTGCCGATACCATCAACAGCCTGGATTACAGCATCGGCGCATACAAAAAAGCTTATAGCATAACCCTTTCCGGCGGCGGGGCGTACCTGTCCAACTCCCATGACAAGACGCTGATGGGCAGCGCGTTCGGAGAAAGCATGCAAGACCAGGCCGAACGCTCCGATATCCTGGCCATGGCCGCCGCAGGTGCCGAAAAGCTGTGGGATCACAAGGACGAAGTCCTGGGCGAAGACGCCTACATCGTACAAACCCCGGTAGAGATCACAGGTCTGGACATGCCCCTGTCAAGCATTTTTGTCGTCTCCAAGGCGGAAGCCCTTGCGGAAGTCACCGATATCGTGCTCATCATACTCCTGTTGAGCGTACTGGAGATGGCGGTCATCGCGGCGGGCGTCATACTCATCCTGAACCGCGCCATGCGGCCCATGCGCAGCGTGATCAGCATTGCGCAGAGTATGGAGCGCGGCGAATTGGATGCCGGCATTCAGGTTGCTGCCAGGAATGAGTTCGGCTATCTTGCCCGTGTCTTTCAAAAAACCGCGGGTTCACTGCACAATTACGTGCGCGAAATTTCTTCTGTTATCAATCAAATCGCCAAGGGCGACCTGCGCGTGCATATTGAAAACGAGTATGCCGGAGATTTCGCGCCAATCAGGGCGGCGCTGCTGGACATTTCCACCTTCCTGAATCAAACGCTGCTCACCATCAATACCGCCGCCGAGCAGGTTTCCACCGGCGCGGAGCAGGTGGCGGGCGGCGCACAGGCTTTGGCGGCAGGTTCCGCGCAGCAGGCATCTTCCATCGAGGAATTGAGCGCGTCCGTCGAAAAGATTGCCGGCCAGGCGGCGGAGAACACCGCCAACGTCAAGGCTGCCACCGGGTACGTAGAGCAGGCCGGAGTCGGCGTCAGCGCCGGGAACCAGCATATGGAACAATTGACTGCCGCCATGGAGAACATCGGTTCAGCTTCCAGCCAGATTGCCAGCATCACCAAGGTGATCGAGGATATCGCGTTCCAGACCAACATCCTGGCCCTGAACGCGGCCATTGAGGCCGCCCGCGCCGGCAGCGCCGGCAAGGGCTTTGCGGTGGTGGCCGACGAGGTGCGCAACCTGGCGGCCAAGTCGGCGGAAGCGGCCAAGCAGACAGCGGAGCTGATTCAGCGTTCCGCCGCTACAGTGGATGAGGGTTCCCAGATCGCTTCGCAGACAGCGCAGATTCTTCGTGATGTCGATGTGAAAGCCAAGTTTGCCAACGAGAGCATTGCCAGAATCAATCAATCGTCCCAGGAGCAGGCGGCCGCCATCGAGCAGATCCGGCAGGGCCTTCACCAGGTCTCCTCCGTTGTGCAGACCAATGCGGCCACTGCGGAAGAAAATTCCGCCACCAGTGAGGAGATGTCCGCCCAGGCTGCCGCGCTCCGTGAGGAAGTGGGTAAATTCAAGCTGGAATCTGATGCGCAGGCCGATGGCTATGCATCCATCTCCCTCCTGAAGGAGCCGGCCAAGGCCCGGCCCGCGGCGGGGAAGAGTCCTTCCTATCTGGGCAAGTATTGACTTTAAAGCGTATCAGGAGGAGAAAACCTGCCGCGCATACATGGATAGGCCGCGCTGACAGCGAGGCTGTTGGTTTTGCTGCCCCGTAAGGGATTAATCTTTATCCGATGGGAGGGTTCTACATGTCCGGTATTCCCTTTTTCAAACGGATAGGCTTCAAACTGGCGCTTTTCTCCGCATGCGGCATACTGGCTGTCGGTGTGTTCTCCGTTGCCTATATGTCTATAAGCAACAAAGACATCATTGACCAGATCAATTCGGAACGCAGCAAAATGGCGTTGAACACCATGGACTCCTTGATCGGCGACTGCAGGGCAGATTCGGAAAAAGCTGCCGTCACCCTGGCGGGGGACCCGGCCGTTCTTCAGGCAATGGAAACGGGCGATGCGGCCGCCGCACGTAAAGCGGCCAATCAGGCCATCGAGCGCATGCGGCTGGATGTGGATTTTGTTACAATGACCAACAGCCAGGGGGTTGTTTTGGCACGCACCCACAGCGACAAGACCGGCGATTCCGTCATAAACCAAAACAACGTGGAATCTGCGCTCCGGGGAGAGGTAACGACCCATACGGACCTGGGCAGCGAGATCAAGCTCAGCATCCGTACAGGTGCTCCCGTCAAAAACGCCCAGGGTCAAATTATCGGCGTTGTATCCACCGGCCTGTCCCTGGTGGACCCCGCATTTGTGGACAAGCTCAAAAGCATGACGGGCAATGAGTTCACCGTGTTCTTGGGGGATGAACGTGTGAACACCACCATCATGAAGGACGGCCAGCGGGTCGTTGGCACAAAGCTGGATCCCAGGATCGCCGGGATCGTTCTTACGAACCGCGCTGAATATCTTGGCCAGGCGGATATTCTGGGTTCGCCCTATGCCACAGCGTATAAGCCGATCCTGGATACGGACGGAAACGCCATCGGTGTTTATTTTTCCGGTGTGCCCATCAAGTATATCAATACTTTAAGGCAAAACAGCGTCATCAGTTCAATCCTGATTGAGCTTGGCCTGGTGGCCGCGGTGATTGCCGCCCTTTTATGGTTTCTGCAAAGGACCATTGCAAGGCCCCTTTCCGAAATGTCCGGCATCGCCGGTGAAATGGCCCGGGGCAGCCTGAATCTGTCCGTACACCACAAATCCAAAGATGAGCTGGGCCTTTTGGCTGCATCCCTGCAGACCATGGTCACCGCGCTGACGGGCTATATCCGGGATATATCGGAAAAGCTCACCCAAATGTCCGGCGGCGATATGCGTATCCGGGTGGATATGAATTACGCCGGCGATTTTGCCGCCATCAAGCAGGCGATGGAGAAGATCTCCTCCAGCCTTAACCAGACATTGCTGACCATTCATACCGCCGCCGAACAGGTTTCCACCGGTTCTGCCCAGGTGGCCGGCGGGGCACAGGCATTGGCGGCGGGCTCCACGGAGCAGGCGGCTTCTGTGGAGCAGCTCAGCGCATCCGTCGCAAAGGTTGCGGAGCAGGCGGAAAGCAACCTTGCCCATGTGAAGGATGCCACGCAGTATGTGCAGCAGGCCGGCACCAATGTCCGGGACGGCAGCGAGCATATGACGCGACTTACGCAGGCTATGGCGAATATCGGCTCCGCCTCCGGCCAGATTGCCAGTATCACTAAGGTGATCGAGGACATCGCTTTCCAGACCAACATCCTGGCCCTGAACGCGGCCATTGAAGCCGCGCGTGCCGGCAGCGCCGGCAAGGGCTTTGCGGTGGTGGCGGACGAGGTGCGCAACCTGGCGGCAAAGTCGGCGGAAGCGGCCAAGCAGACCGCGGAGCTGATCCGGCGTTCCGTTGATACGGTGGCCGAGGGCACGCAAATTACGGCGCAGACAGCGCGGATTCTTCAAAGCGTGGAGGAGAACGCCGGCCTGGTCAATGAAAGCATCGTAAGGATCAGCGAAGCCTCCGCCCAGCAAGCCGCGGCCATCGAGCAGATCAAGCAGGGGCTAAACCAGGTATCCTCCGTGGTGCAGACCAATGCCGCCACCGCGGAAGAAAACTCCGCCACCAGTGAGGAAATGTCCGCCCAGGCCGCCGCCCTGAAGGAAGAAATCGGGAAGTTCAGGCTGGACGCGGGCTACGAAACCGACAGCTTTTCGCCCATCTCCCTGCTCAAGGAACCTGTCAAAGTTAACAAAGCAGCCTCAAAAGCGGGCGCTGCTTTGGGGAAGTATTGAGGTGTTTTCATGAATCCTACGGAAAGCAAAATCCTGCTGGAGATTGGTACCAATGAACTGGGCTTGCTGGAATTCCGCGTAGGCGGCAACAGCTACGGCATCAATGTAGCCAAGGTGCGCGAGCTTTTGCAGTGCCGGCCGGTCCAGCCCATGCCCCACGCCCAGCCGTGTGTGGAGGGCGTTATCTGCCCCCGCAACGAGCTGCTGACAGTCATCAACCTGGCGGAGTATCTGCATCATCCGGCTTCCGACCGGCCGGAGCAGGATATATTTATCATCACCGCTTTCAATCAGACAGATATCGCTTTCCATGTGCAGCAAGTGGTGGGCATCCACTGGATTTCCTGGGAAGCCATCGAAAAGCCCAATTCCGCCATCTTTGGCGACAACGAAGGCGTCGTGACAGGCATCGCCAAGCTGAAGGATAATTTAATCTCCATCCTGGACTTTGAAAAGATCATGGTGGATATCAATCCCGGCGCCAGCGTAGCGGCGGACGCCACGCTCATACGCACGCCGGATAAGCAGGATTCCGCGCACAATATCCTTGTGGTGGAAGATTCCATGATGCTGCGCAAGATGATACAGGATGCCCTTCAAAAGGCCGGCTACATGAACATCATCATGAAGGAAAACGGCCAGGATGCCTGGGAATACCTTCAGGGGCTCAAGCCTGATAACGGCCCGGTGGAGCGGCAGATCAGCTGCGTGATCACCGACATCGAAATGCCTCAAATGGACGGCCACCATCTCACCAAACGTATCAAGGAAAGCAAGACGCTGTCCAAGATACCGGTCGTTATTTTCTCATCCCTAATATCGGATGAAATGATTTTGAAGGGCAAGGAGGTCGGCGCGGACGACCAGCTGTCCAAGCCCCAGATACATTTGCTTGTGGACAGGCTAAGGGAATTCATCAAGTAAAACCGCAAATCAGCAAACAGGCTGCTTTCCCGTATTACACGCGGGAATGCAGCCTGTTTTCTATGCCGTTGTGCGCCAATCAAATGCATTGGAGCCCTAAACGGCGTCACGGAAAATTGGTGGACAAGAACGAAAGAATAGCATTGCTGAACTCCGTATCCTCCTCAGGATGCTCGAAATACCGTTCGTAGCATATAAAATGCTCGTCGCCCTCCCGGATAAAGGTGGTTACATTCAAATTCTGCTCTTTTGCCTTGCTGAACAGTTTTTCAAACTCCCTGTAGGGCACCTGCGTGTCCCCGGTGGAATGCATCATCAGGATGGGGCGGTCATTAAGCTTTGCGATGCCGTTCAGAGGGGAGTATTTCAGCGCGTCAAAGCCAAAGTGGAAGCCCAGGTACATGTTAATGAAGGGCATATCCATCACGCCTATAAACTGCGGGATTCCCGTCATAGACATGTTGTCTATAAACAGGTCCGACCACGTGGAGAAGGCGGATGCGGTGATGACGCCATCCACCTGCGGTAATTCGCCCGCGGCAATGAGTACAGTACCGCCGCCCATGGAGGTGCCCATGGTCACAATCGGCAGATCCTTCATGGCAACATCGGCGGTAAGATAGTCCACGCCGGCCTTCACATCCCGCCATTCTGTCATGCCAAAGCCGATTTCCTTGCCCTCGCTTTGGCTGCGGGCACGCATCTCGATCAAAAGCGAATCCCAGCCATTGCCGGCCAGCATTCCGGCATAACCGAAGAAGGCCGTCACAGACGGGTTTTGTATCCCGGATAGTATGATCACCGTACCCTTGGGGTCATTTGCGCGCGTGCGCCACGCGGCCAGCTTCAGCCTGTCGCCGGTTTCAAGGGTGACGCGCTCTGCACTGATCCCGTAATCGGCTGCATCATGCTGCTTTTGTTCATATCGTTGTCCCAGGAACATGGGCATGATGGCATACGGGATGGCCACAAGTGTGGCAAGGATCAGGAAAACAAGGGCAGCGGCAATGATGCATGCCACTTTCTTCGCTTTAGGCCTCTTTGTTGCCTTCGCTGTTGTGTTTTCAACCATATTGCTTCCTCACATCATTTATAGTACCATTGTATATTGTCTTATGGTTTCCCGGGATTGTCAACCATTTGGCAAACAAAAGAGTAAGCAGGTATGTCATATAAACACTCGTAAAATGCGCAGGAACAAGGAATGGAAAAAGGAGGGAGGGTGTTCCGCGTAGAATGCACATACAGAAAAATGGAAAGGGATGCCAATGAAGAAGCTTTTTTATGTTGTATTGGCCGCGATTGCGCTTTTGTACTGCGCGCCGGCTTTTGCCCAGCTGGAGATCACCGAGGTGGCATCCCAGAATTTGACCTTGCGCCTGGATGAAAGCGGGCAGGCTCATGATTATGTGGTGATCACCAATACCGGGGAGGAAGCCGCCCATATAGGCGGTTATTCGCTTACAAACGGGGAATCTGATGCGTATGTGTTTGACGATACAGCGCTTGGGCCAGGCGAAAGTGTGATCGTGTACTGCACGGGTCAAAAGCCCGGAGCGCCGTTCATGCTGTCCGCAAAGGGAGAGACGCTGTTTCTCTATGACGCGCAAGGGATTTGCTTGCAGGAACTGTCCGTACCCCCCATGGCATTCGACCAGCGGTATTCAGATAGCAGCATCCAAAATGGAATGGATGGACCGAAAAATGCGCTGCACATCAGCGAACTGCTGGCGGTCAACACACTTCTGCCCGTAAACGGCGAAACGCCGGACTATATCGAATTATACAATCCTGGGGAAACGGCTATAAACCTTATGGGGTACGGCTTAAGCGACAACCCGGACAAGCCCTTCAAATGGCGGTTCCCCGACACATATCTTCCAGCCGGAGGATATCTTGCCATTTACCTCACCGAAACGGATGTGGGCTTTGGCCTTGACAGCGATGGTGAATGCGCGCTCCTGGCCGATCCAAGCGGCAAGGTCCTGGATTATGTGTCCTTCGGGCCGCAGCAAAACAATGTTTCCCTGGTGTATGAATCCGGTCAATGGCAGGAAACATGGGCGCCCACGCCGGGAAAGGAAAACACGGTCAAAGGCAAGGCTGCCTATGAGCAATCGGTCTTTGAGGAAAACCCGTCCGGCTTGTACATCAACGAAGTCGTTGCCTCCAACGGCACGTTTGATGCAAACGGAAATTCCTATGACTATGTGGAATTGTACAACGCCTCGAAAAAAACCATCCGGCTATCGGACTATTTTCTTTCCGACGGCGCTCTGAACACAAAGAAGTGGGCTTTCCCCAAGGGTGCGGCAATCTCGGCAGGTGGGTATGCCGTGGTGTACATGGCCGGCAGGGAGCTAAAGAGCAGCAAGTCCAATACGTACTATGCCACGTTCAAAATCGAAAAGAACAATGGTACGCTGCTTTTGTGTTCCGGGGAGGAAACAGTCGACCATGTTTCCCTGGGCCGCCAATTAGGCAATATCGCCTATGGCCGCGTACCCGGGCAGGGGACCTTTACGTTCTTTGAACAGCAGACACCGAAGGCAAAAAATCCTGAGGAAGGCTTCCCTGTGCAAACGGGTGACGTATCCATATCTCCGGCGGGCGGGCTTTTCAGCGCACCTTTTGCGGTTACCCTTGGGGCGGAGCCAGGCGCGGTGATCCGTTATACATTGGATGGCTCCACGCCTTCGGAGCAGTCTCCCGTGTATGACCGGCCGCTTCGGGTTAATGCCAATACTGTGCTTCGGGCGCGGGCCTTTGCGGAAGGGAAGCTGTCCTCCAGGGCTTCTTCCGCCAGCTATCTTTTCGGTGTTCACGTGAGCGTTCCCGTGGTATCTCTGATCACAGACGAGAAGTACCTTACGGATAACAACACGGGTCTGCTGGTCCGGGGGAACGGCAGCACGCCCAACTACTACCAGGATTGGGAATACCCCATGCACGTGCAGTGTTTTGATCATGGCCAAATGCTTATAAACCAGTTGGCTTCCTTTCGGACCACCGGCGCGCTGGGGCTCACCCGCCCGCAAAAGACCATCTCTCTTTTTGCCAGGGGTTCGCTGGGGGAGGATCAATTTTACTTCAATCCCTTTCCCAAGAGGGATTACGATTCTTACAGCGCCTTGACGCTCAGGTCCGGCGGAACGGAATCCAGGGGCACGCGCTTCAAGGATGAGCTTCTGACCTCATTGGCGCAGGGCCTGAATGTTCTGTACCAGGATGCCGTGCCCGTAGTGGTGTACATCAACGGCCAGTATTGGGGGCACTTCAACCTTCGGGAAAGAATCAACCAGGATTCTATCGCCCAATGGGAGGGCATTACCGACAAGGAAATTATTGATGGCATCTCCATCCTTCGCAGCAGGGGCTCCGTCGTGCAGGGCAGCCGGGAGGAAATGAACGAGCTGATACGCTTTTGCGTCAATAAGGATTTGAACGTACCCGAAAACCTGCAATATGTGCAGGACAGGCTGGATGTGATGAGCTATTTTGATCATGCCATCCTGGAAATCATTGCCGGCAACACCGATATGCACAATGTGCGCTATTACAAGGTGCCGGGCGGAAAATGGAAGCTGGCGCTGTTTGATATGGACGGCTGCATGGATAGCTTAGGGCGTCACCCGCTGGATTTGTACCTTCGCAAGGCCAACGAGGAAATGGACAGGTTCTACCACGAGCCTTTCGCGGCGCTGATGCGGGTGCCCGATATGCGTGAACTGTTCCTGCGCCGCTTTGGGGAAATACTCTATACAAAATTCCTTTACCGCGACCTGGAAGCAAAAATTGATGCCTGGGCGGCCATCATTGGCCCCCTGATGCCGGAGCATGAAAAGCGCTGGCCGGATACCAGCGTTTCGCGCTGGCAGATGTATGTGGACCTGTTAAAGCAGAACGCCAGGGAACGGCCTGACAAGATGGTGGAGCATATCACATCGGCCTTCCGACTTACCAAGGATGAGGTGCAGGAGTATTTCGGCGCGTTCCTCGCGGCCAATAAGCCATAAAAAAACAGGCCGCGTGTTATGACGCGGCCTGATGCGTTGCAGGTCAGGTTGTGCGTTGGTCATACTGCCATGGAGACCATCAAGTCTTTTTTGTTTGGTGCTTGGCCTCGTCCTTAATCTCCTCGCGCATGTCGTCAAGCGCGTGGCTCCGGCGCACATTCTTGTCCTTTAACGCTTCCTTTGCTTTGGGGTCGGAGGTGCGGTCGATCAGGTCATCAGCCATATGGATGTTGCGAATGGTACTGTCTATATTCTTTTGAATATGGTCCACGTTGTCCCTGCGGTCGTCGGGATTGTGTTTCATAATCATCCTCCTTGCGGTTGATACTGACGTTAGCTTTCCGCGGCTTGGCCTGCTTATGCATCCCGTGCCTGTTGGAAATTCCCTTGAAATTCCGCAAAAGCCTTTTCATACCCGTTTTTCGTGTGTAAAATACAGGTAGGACAATCCCGAAGGAGGACTTTATGAAGCGAGTGATTTTGACCGTTCTGGACGGCGTGGGCGTGGGGTATCTGCCCGATGCCGCGTCGTATGGCGATGTGGACGCCAATACCCTGGGCCATGTGGTAGCTGCCGCAAGCCCGTCCCTCCCCAATATGGCGAAAATTGGCTTGGGCCATATCGACAGTGCGGGCTATCCCGCTTTTGAGGGAGCGAAAGGCGCCTATGGCAAAGCCATGGAGCGTTCACCAGGCAAGGATACCACCACCGGCCATTGGGAGATGACGGGCGTCACCCTCAAGCAGCCCTTCCCCACGTATCCCAACGGCTTCCCCAAAGAGGTGATGGACGCGTTTGAAAGCGCCATCGGTACAAAAACCCTGGGCAACAAGCCGGCTTCCGGCACGGAGATTCTGGTGGAGCTGGGGGAGGAGCATCTCAAAACGGGCTATCCTATTGTATATACCTCGGCGGACAGCGTATTTCAAATCGCCTGCCATGAAGATGTGTATCCGCCGCAAAAGCTGTATGAGATGTGCGAAACCGCACGGCGTATCCTTACAGGATCGCATGCCGTGGGCCGCGTGATCGCCAGGCCCTTTGCGGGCGTGCCGGGGAATTTCACCCGCACACCCAGGCGGCGCGATTTTTCCATCGACCCCACCGGGGAAACGCTGCTGGATGCCGTGAAGGCAGCCGGCATGCAGGTGATGGGCGTGGGGAAGATAGAGGATATATTCAACCACCGCGGACTTACGAAAAGCAACCATGCCGCCGGGAACCCCGCCTGCATCGAGGCCATGCTGGACTTCATGCGCGAGGATTTTTCGGGCCTTCTGTTCACCAACCTGGTGGATACCGACATGGTCTACGGTCACCGCAACGATCCGGTCGGCTATGCCCAGGCGCTTTCGTATTTTGACGCAAAGCTTAACGAAGTCTTTTCCCTCATGGGGCCGGAAGACCTGCTAATAATCACAGCCGATCACGGGGTGGACCCTACCATCCCCGGCACTGACCACACCAGGGAGCACGTGCCCATCCTGTGCTGGCACAAGGGCATGAAAAAGCTTGTGAACCTGGGCGTGCGGGAAACATACGCCGATATCGCCGCCACGGCGGCCGAGTACCTTCGCCTGCCCCAAAGATTCGGCGCCAAATCCTTTTTAGGCGACATTTTCTGATACGGAGGAACGGTTATGCTAAAGAAAATACACAAGGCGGCGCGCGTTATAGAGGAAGCCTGCGGGCGGGCCGAAATCGGCGTAATCCTGGGTAGTGGCCTGGGGGATTACGCCAAGGCCATGAAGGATTCTGAATCGCTGCCCTACAGTGATATCCCCGGCTTCCCGGAATCCACGGTGCCGGGCCACGCGGGCATGTGGCATTCGGGGGTATTGCACGGCAAAGCCGTATGCATGATGCAGGGCCGCTTCCATGCCTATGAAGGCTTTGATCTGGAGGAGGTGACCATGCCTGTCCGTGTCATGGCGCTGCTGGGCGTGAAAACACTCATCGTCACCAATGCCGCCGGCGGCGTCAACCTTGATTTTCATGCGGGAGACCTGATGCAAATCACCGATTTCATCAATTTCTCAGGTCGCAATCCCCTGCGCGGCCCGAATCTTAATGAATTCGGCCCGCGGTTTCCCGATATGTCCTATGCTTACGACCGGGACCTGGCCGCGCTGGCTCATCAAAAGGCCGGGGAGCTGGGCATTAAGCTGCAAAAAGGTGTGTACTGCTGGTTCAACGGTCCCAGCTATGAAACCCCGGCAGAGATACGCATGGCCAGAATCCTGGGCGCTGATGCCGTGGGCATGTCCACCGTGCCGGAAACCATCGTGGCCCGCCACTGCGGCATGAGGGTACTGGGCCTAAGCTGCATCACCAATATGGCGGCAGGCATACTGGAAACGCCGCTTGCCCATGACGAGGTCGTGGCCACTGGCGAGCGCGTAAAGGATACCTTCCGCACGCTCGTCGACGCGGTGATCAGGGACATGTAGATATGCCAAAAAATCCCATGCCTTTTCCCGGCCATGTCAGGGCATGATAAGAACGCATACCGCTGACTTGGGAAGGGGATACATCATGGGTAAAGGAATGCGATTCTTTTCGGCGCTTTTGGCCGTCTTGCTCATCATACCCGCGGCAGGGGCCGCGCCGCTGGAGACGGGGGAATCCGTTCCCCTTACTTCGCCTTCCATTATATTGGCGGAGGTATCCACAGGCACTGTCATATTCGAAAAAAACGCGGATGATAAACGCCAGGTGGCTTCCATTACCAAGCTGATGACGGCGCTGCTTTTGCTGGAGGACATCAACAGCGGCGCGGTTTCGCTTACCGATCAGGTGACGATATCCAAGAACGCCGCTTCAGCCAAGGGCAGCCAGGCGCTTTTGGATGCCGGTGCCGCCTATCCGCTGGAAACGCTGATGCAGGCCACCATCATGGCCAGCGCCAACGATGCGGCCATCGCGCTGGCGGAGCACACGTCCGGTACGGAGCAGACATTTGTGGACCGCATGAATGCCCGCGCGGCCGAGCTTGGCATGACAAGTACCCATTATGTCAACTGCACAGGCTTGCCCCAGGATGGGCAGTATACCACCGCCAGGGATGTGATGACGCTCTCCTGTGAGATTGGCAAGCATCCATCCTATCATAAATACGCCAGTGTATGGATTGATACATTAAAGCACCCCAGCGGCCGTGTAACCGACCTCACCAATACCAACCGCTTGGTGCGCTTTTATGAGGGATGCGACGGATTCAAGACAGGCTCTACAGACGAAGCCAAGTTCTGCGTCAGCGCGACTGCAGAAAAGAATGGCATGCGGCTTGTCGCGGTGGTCCTTGGCAACCCCAAGAGCCAGACCCGGTTTGATGAGGCCAGGGCCATGCTGGATTATGGCTTTGCCACTTACCGCAGAATCACTATCGCCAGGGAGGGTGACCTACTGGGCCAGCAGGTGCCGGTAACCAGAGGATCAAGGGATATGGTAGATACGGCGCTGGGCAGCGGACTATCAATGCTGCTGCGCTCCGGTCAGGAAAAGCAGCTGGCCATGGAGGTAGAGCTTCCGGAATCGGTACAGGCACCGGTTCTCAAAGGCGATACGCTGGGGACCGTGCGCATTTTACTGGACGGCAAGGTAATCGCCAGGCTCAACTGTGTGGCAGCTCAAGATGTCCGCTTGCCGGGCTTCCTGGAAGGGTTTATCAAGATATTGGATACTTGGCGGTAGTCACCTTTACAATGAGGGGTTTCCTATACAGAAAACGAGCTGTGGAGTAATTCCGCAGCTCGTTTTCATTGTAAGGGGGAATTGAACTTCAAGTAAGCTAAGCGTTATTACCGTATGCAAGACGATGTGTTTTGCAGCATTTGCTATCCTTTATGCCTCAATGACTTCTTCCAGCAAAATACCTTTGTCAAAACCGCCACGCTGTTGTTTCTTGTTCAGACGCATATTCTCCAGTTCATACCAAGCGTATCCTGTACAATCAACCAAACCATGCATTACCTCCAGCAGGTCGGCCAGTTCTTCCAGGGATTCGCTTTGCAGGTATTCAGCCATTTCTTCCTGAAGCTTTTCCTGAAGATAATGCACCTTTTCCTTCGGATCAATCAGCTTTGTAACAGCTTGCCTTCCGGATGACGCAATAATATCAGGGATCAAATCTCGGACAAGCTTTTGGTAGACAATACGCTTCATAGCAACTCCTCTTGTTTACTAGTTTCTCTTTGATATGTTTTATCTCGCGAGGGTATCTTCTTTTTGAACTGAATGGATAGGATGGCGCCAAACACGATCAAAATCGCGATGATCTGATGGACGCTGAAAGAACGGTTGAACACAAACAAGTCCAGCAAAGCGATTTCAATGAGCATGAAATTATTGATGCTGCTGCTTTCAAAGGCTGTCAGATGTTTCTGGCTATGTGTCCACAGAGAAAAGCCTAATGCGCCGCTGACCAAGCTCAAATAAGCGAGTATGAGCAACAACCGATATGTGATGGTCGGTATCCCTTCCATCGCAATTCCGGCGGCCAACAAAACAAAAGCCCCAACA
>JAEZIN010000036.1 GCA_023436585.1 Bacillota bacterium
CTTTATAAGTTCCATATACTCAGGATATTGGGACAGATACTTAATAAAAGGAATTCCCCTACTTCTATATATGCAGTTTCTTAATTCTTGGGAATTTAATTTTGTAGCACCTTCATTAATCCTTTCAAAAATATCAAACTTAATATCTGGATGTGAGTCTTTTTTTATAATGAAAACTGTAATCTGGTAGTCTTCTATTTTTCTTTTTATATACATAGGTAAATCTCTATAATATTGACTATTATATTCTGACAATATTTCCAACCCAGTTAATGGAAACCTACCAACCAAAAACTTATAGATAGTATTCAATCTTTGCTGTCCGTCAATAACAATGTATGTATTATTGTTCTCTGCTGCAAGATAAATGGCTTGAATTGGAATATTTAAAATAATGGATTCTATAAGTTTAGATAACTTCGGTTCTTTCCACTTCTCTCGGCTTCTTTGAACATCAAAACTAAACGCAATATCTTCTCTCTCGATTTTTCTTACAATCTCGAAAATAGAAAAACTTGCTATACCAATATCTATCACTCTATTTATTTTACTTACACTATTAAGGCTGTCTTGCCCATAATCCATATTATTCATTCCTTAAGTATTAATAAATAGTATCACTCACTGTGAAATAAATCCTACATTACACAACTTATGCCCCTAATTAAAAAATGCATTTTATAATTGTTTCCAAAAGTTAATTATATCAGACAATACACAACTTTCCAACTATGACCATATGTTATTTACTATTTACACAGAGCATTTAGCATAGTAAACTATTTTATTTTTCTAATTTTATAATTAACTTCTGAATATATAAATTCTCATTTTGTAATAATAACTCAAGTGGTATTAAAAATACAATTACAAAACATTTAAAGGCAGTGATTCTATGACAACTAATAAAACAACCAATAAACTAATCCAAGAAAAATCTCCATACCTCCTCCAACACGCACACAACCCTGTAGACTGGTATCCCTGGGGTCCGGAGGCTTTTGCACGAGCTGCAGGCGAAGATAAGCCAATTTTTTTGAGCATTGGCTACAGCACTTGCCACTGGTGCCATGTAATGGAGCGTGAATCCTTTGAAGATCCGGAAATAGCACATATCCTGAATAAGGATTTTATATGTATAAAGGTTGACCGTGAAGAAAGACCGGATATAGACAGCATTTACATGTCCGTCTGCCAGGCATTAACTGGCCACGGCGGATGGCCTCTCACAGTATTTTTAACCCCGGACAGACAGCCGTTTTATGCCGGAACGTATTTCCCAAAAGAAGACAGCAGAGGCCTTATGGGGCTTATGTCTCTGCTTGGGTCAGTAAAAGAAGCATGGGACACCAAAAGAGATAAACTATTAGAATCAGCCAAAAGCATAATAGAGCATGTAAGTCAGGAAGAAGTCTCTGATGAAACGAAAATTTCAAAAGACATTATACATGAGACATTTACACATTTTAAATATAATTTTGACAGTAAATATGGAGGTTTTGGAGCCTCTCCCAAGTTCCCCTCACCCCATACACTACTTTTTTTACTCAGGTACTGGTATGCCGAAAAAGAGCCCTATGCACTGGAAATGGTAGAGAAAACCTTTGAATCAATGAAAAATGGCGGAATATTTGACCACATAGGTTTCGGATTCAGCCGATATTCCACTGATAAAAAGTGGCTTGTACCACATTTTGAAAAAATGCTTTATGACAATGCACTTTTAGCGATTGCATATGGAGAAGCTTATTCGGCAACGGGAAACAAAAACTACGAAGAAACTGCCAGACAGATACTGGACTATGTACAAAGGGACATGACTTCAAAATCCGGAGCTTTTTATTCCGCCGAAGATGCTGACTCAGAGGGTGTTGAAGGCAAGTTTTATGTTTGGTCGCAAAAGGAAGTAATTGACGTTCTTGGGTCTAAAGATGGTGAGGAGTATTGCAAATTATTCGATATAACCTCCTCCGGGAACTTTGAAGATATGAACATACCAAACCTTATTGAAACAGGTACTTTATCAGAACAACAAAAACGTTTTGCAGAGGACTGTCGCAAAAAACTCTTTAACCAAAGAGAAAAAAGAATTCATCCATACAAAGATGACAAGGTTCTGACATCCTGGAATGGTCTTATGATAGCAGCAATGGCTTATTGTGGCAGGACTTTCGGCGAAAACAAGTACATTGAATCAGCTAAAAGGTGCACTGATTTCATATATAAAAAACTTATCCGGACTGACGGACGTTTGCTGGCACGTTACCGTGACGGAGAAGCAGTTTTCCCTGCTTACCTAGAAGACTATGCATTTCTGGTTTGGGGATTGCTTGAGCTTTACGAGGCTACGTTTACAACAATTTATCTAAAAAGAGCCTTAAAACTGACAGATGCAATGTTGACTCTCTTTGGAGAAAATAATTCTACAGGACTATTTTTATACGGACATGATTCTGAACAACTTATATCTCGACCAAGAGAAAGCTATGATGGTGCAATTCCTTCCGGAAATTCCGTTGCAGCGATGAATCTGTTGAGATTGGCAAGGATAACCGGTCATCATGAATATGAAAACAGAGCAAAAGCCATAATGGATTTCTTCAGTAATCAGGTCGGAGCCGCCCCCACCGGGCATAGCTACATGCTTTGCAGCTATATGTATTCCGTTTCTGATTTATCGTCAGAATTAGTTATTGCCGGAGTAAACGGAAATGAATTTATTGAAACCTTTAACCAAAAATATTTACCCTTTGCTGTAGCTATCTCAAATATATCACCGGAGCTTACTGAAATTGCTCCTTATGTTGGAGACTATAAGTCTCAGAATGGAAAAACAGCCGCTTATCTATGTCGGAACTTTTCCTGCATGGAACCTATTACAGAGGCAGAAAAACTAGGCGAGGTTTTGTCTTAGTAAAATGATTAAAAAACAAATAGAGGGTTATTTTTACTGGGCAGTTCCCGGATAAAATAACCCTCTAACTTTTAATAAACCTTATAAACCCAGATATCTTACAATATTTTTAAAGCATATTCCTTCAACAATTTCTCTAAGTATTGCTTTGTCATCAGCAAATTCTCCCTTATCAACAAGGTCACCCACAAAAGAACAGAGAATTCTTCTGAAGTAATCGTGTCTTACATAAGACAGAAAGCTTCTGGAATCAGTAAGCATTCCCACAAAGTACGCCAACATGCCTTGGTCTGCAATGGCTTTAAGGTGAGCTGTTATGCCTTCCTTGTGGTCATTGAACCACCAAGCGGCACCAAACTGTACCTTTCCGGTCACACCATCTTCCGTGAAGCAGTGCGGTATTGATGACAATACCAGGTTATCCTTGGAATTAAGTGTATATAATATAGTCTTAGGCATGCAATTCTTTTTATCCATGTCGTTGAGAAGCTTTGCTAAAGGTTCAGCAATCTGGAAATCGTTCATAATGTCAAACCCTGAATCAACCCCAGCCTTCTTCAACATAGTATCATTAGTACTTCTGATAGCTCCCATATGCAGCTGCATGGCCCATCCGGCATTCTTATACGCTTCTGCTAAAACGCAAAGAGTATACAGCTTGTATTTTTCTGCCTCCTCAAGGGATACGGTCTGTCCATTTAGTCTCTTTCGGAATATTTCTTCTGCTTCTTCAACGTCAATAGGCAAATAGACAAGACTTTCAAGAGAGTGATCCGATAGAACGCAGCCAGCCCGGCTGAAAAATTCTATTCTGCTTTTCAAGGCAGCTAACAAATCCTTATAAGTTATAATCTTTGTATTTGCAGAAGTCTCGAGACTTTTTATGTAGTCAACAAAGTTATGGTTAAGTATTTTTAATGCATTATCCGGCCTGAAAGTTGGGAATACATCAAACCCTTTATCCTTATTCTCTCTAAGCAGTAGATGATATTCAAGGGAGTCAACCGGGTCGTCCGTAGTACAAATAAGCTTTACATTGGAACACCTTATCATTTTTACAGGAGAAAGCTTATCCTCCTTTATTTTTGCATTGCAGTAATCGTATATTTTATCTGCATTACTTTCCTTCAGAATTTCATTTACTCCGAAGTAAGTCTCCAACTCCATATTTGCCCAATGGTAAAGGGGACTTCCGATAAGCCTTTCGCAGGTTTTCGCCCACAGTTTGAATTTGGTACGTCCGTCACCATTTCCGGTTATATATTCCTCAGGTACTCCCGCAAAACGCATTGTTCTCCATTTATAATGGTCATATCCCAGCCAGATAGATGATATATCAGTAAAAGTTTCATCTTCATAAATTTCTTTTGCAGAGAGATGACAGTGATAGTCATAAATAGGTGCATCTTTTGCAAAACCTTTATACAAAGATTCCGCTGTTCTCCCGTTCAAAATAAAATTATTGCTTAACAAATACTACACCTCCGTATCAGCCGTGCTAAAATCAACTTTGTTTACAGTCTGCAGCACCAAGCGATACAATCTGACAAAGTCTCAAGCATTACTTTATTTGTAAGTCCCTCTTCCCTGTGTGTAGGAGTAAGAGCACAAACCCTTCCGGCCCCAAATCCACGGGCCCAACCAGCTTCAGATTTACCGTATGGGGATTCGCTGTCAAGGAATACAAGACTGCTGTCAAGGTTATATTTTACAAAATAATGTTCGTCTATGGCCTCAAAGGATTCATTCAATATGATTCCGCTGCTATTTTGTTTAGGAAGATACCTTACGATCTTGTGTTCGATTGGATGGCTCAAAAAATATCCGCCCACCATTTGCGTGTATTCTCCTGTTTCATCATAGAACACTAACCCTGAGTGCCATGACATCCAGCTCCCACCATTTTTTACATAGTCCACAATCTTCTTTTCAATATCATTAGTCATCCAATTGTTTACTACTTCATCAGTAGGATTAATTCTGTTCTCTTTGCCCAATATGACAAGGTCGAATTTCTGGGATATTGCTTCCTCAAGGCCGTCTACATCGGAATCAATAAGCTCAAATGTGTGAGGTCCTGATTTATTCAACATATCAACTGCTTTTTTGAGTGCTTCAACTGCTATATCATGGTCATGATAGTAATCGCCTAAAATGCTAAGAATTTTTTTATTCAAAATTAATCACCTCAATCCAAATATAGCATACGGACAAAAATTATGCAAAATGAATATTCAAGTTTCCCTCATCGTACTTAGCTCCTGTAATTTCTCTTGCTTGTAGTTTTGAAGGCAAAATAAAGCTTCTCTTTTCATTTTTTATGGAGATGGTAATTTCGTCACCCTTTTGGAGTAGCTTCAATTCATTTTTATTAACAAAAGGCATATTTAATATAAAGATATATCCCTCAGCTTCTTTTACCACATCAAATATTTTATCTTTAAAAAGTACCTGTTCCGGGTCAGTATTTTGGTACAATAGTCCGCCCACTTTCTTTAAGTCATCGTATCCTCTAAGCTCGCTGTCCATAAGGTCGAGTCTGAATACCGGAATTCCATTAAAACTCTCAAGGATATCATTAATACTGCTTGTTTGAATCTCATCCCACTTTTCAAAATATCCTAACAGGGATTCCTTAGAAAATATCTTATTTATTATAATTCCATCAACGTTATAATCAAAAAGGTGTAAATAAGAAAAGCTTCTCTTCGCCTCCTTTACGACGATCTTTTCCGGTGTCGTTACTATCCTGATACTTACCTTTTCTTTGTCCTGCATAAGTTGATGCAGCTGATCGATTTTAGAGTACAGGCTTTCAATTTCATCAAAAGTCTCATCACCGGGAACCGGAATCTTCATGGTTGCCTCAATAACAGGCTTTACAAGCTTTGCTCCCTTCCTTTTAATTGGAAACAACTTCTCCATCCACCACTTAAACAAATCAGGAAATTTCAGTAGCGACATTGTCTCTCCTGTAGGGGCACAGTCTACAATTAATACATCATATTTATTCTCATCATAAATTTCTTTGATCCTTATCAGGGAGAGCAGTTCGTCAAACCCCGGAAACACCAGCAATTCTTCAGTTTCAATATTATTGTCAGCCTTAAGCGTCATAAGTCTTTTAATATAACCTTTAATATTCCCCCACATTTTCTCATTTTCAAGAACAGAATCAATTTCCATGGCAAAAAGGTTTTCTGCAAGCATGACCGGCTCATTTAACAGCTTTGTTGCAAAAGAATCTCCCAGACTGTGGGCTTGATCGGTACTGATTATCAAAACACGTTTGCCGCTCTCAGCTATTTTACATGCTGTAGCAGCAGCTATACTGGTTTTACCCACTCCACCCTTGCCGGTATATAGAATTATCCTCATATTTGTTATACCTCCATTAAAATTATGAAAAATCCACAGACACCTTCCTGACCTCTTTTCTTTCCGCTCCTTCATCCTTATTACTGTTCTCTGTAAATATTTCAATAGCAATATCCTTCATCACGCTTACAGCTTCCTTTTCAAATCCTTCCAAATTCGTTTTAACATGTTCCGGGAGAATTTCTTTAAAAGCTTTATACCTTAGTATTTCAGACTTTATCATGTTTTTAATAAATTTTTTGTTCAATCGCTTCACCCCTTTCTTGCAAAATCTATACAAAGAACTTCCGATTCAAACTTGGCTGACCCCACAGAATATTTCCTCATTGCATTGGGAATAGGTATATTGCGTTTAAAATTTCCGATTTTAATAATAATATCTGTCCCCGATTCAAGAAGGTCAAAATCCTGTTTGCTTGTAAAAGGCACATAAACCTTTAACCTATAGCCTTTGTCGGTTTTTTCAAAGGTCTCGCTCTCCACCTTCTTGTTGACCTTAAATATGTTTGTGTCTTGCAGGGAATCCTTCACTATCCTCTCAAGCCCTTCTATTCCATTTATGTCTACTTCATACCATTTAATTTTATAGGTTGGAATATTATAAAAAGCAGCATTAAGCTCATTTAGATAATTTCCCTGAACCTCCTTCCACCTATCAAAAAATTTGTTATCTATATCATCTGGAATTATACGGTTAATGTACAAGCCGTCAACATTAAAGTTGTACAAGTTCATGTACATAAAATTCCTCTTTGTTTCCTCCACCACCATCTTTTCAGGAATTGTAACCAACCTGATACTGCACACATCACGGTCCTTCAGCAGTCCCTGGAGCTCTCCTAACTTTACATAAAGTTTTTCAATATCGTTCATAGCTTTTGAATCAGGCATATCCAGCTTGAATGCTACCTTTGAAATAGGTCTTAAAACCTTCATTGCTACCTTGCCTATCGGGAACAGCTTTTCCATATACCACGAAAACAGCTCCGGGAATTTCAGAAGCGAAAGGGTTTCTCCTGTAGGAGCACAATCCACTATAATCAGGTCGTAATCCCCAGTATCATACAATTCCTTTATACGAAGAAGTGAAAATAACTCTTCGATGCCCGGAAATACTACAATATCCTCAAAAGTCTCAGCATCTTTCTCTTTTTTAAATGCCATCATATTCTTAAATGCAGCTGAAATATGCTCATAGTGTCTGTTCATTTCATAATTTGAGTCAATTTCCAGGCAATCAAGGTTTTCCACGATTTCAACCGGTTCTTCTTTTACTTCTGTCATAAAAATGTCACTAAGGTTGTGTGCCATGTCAGTGCTAACAAGAAGAGTCCTCTTTCCTTCTCCCGCAGCCTTAACCGCATGTGCTGCAGCAGTACTTGTCTTTCCAACCCCACCCTTGCCGGTAAAAATAATTATTCTTCCCATACCTAAGCCTCCTATAATTCCTGTTATGAATCATTCGTACCCCGAAGTATTTATTTAAAAAATAGTCTTGCAGCTCACTTGAAAAATGATTCTGCAAGTTACTTTATAAAAACCTTTAGCTAATCAATTATAATCCTTTTTACTCTTTTTTCTGTCTTGTTATCATTTACGGTAGTTGATTTGTCGTTCTGCAATACAGAAGCTACCTTTCTGAATATACTTAAGGCTGCTTTTTTTTCATCATCAGACAGTATTTTAACTACCTCTTCAAAATAGTGGGATAGAGTTCTTCTTTCCTGCTCTATAAAATCCTCTGCATTTTTTGTCAGAACAATATTTACAACTCTTCTGTCTTCCTTGTCCCGCAATCTCTCTACCATAACCTTTTTTTCAAGCCTTGCAACAACACCTGTAGCAGTATTGAGCGGTGCACATATATATTCAGCAATTTCAGTCATATTAGCTTTTTTATTTTTGTATAGAAGCAGTAGGGTAAGTATCTCGTTTTTTGAGTAATCCAAAAAAACACTGCTCCACTTATCTGGAAAAAACAAAAACTTCAATTCATCAATATATTCAAAAATTATTGTCTCAAGTCCCAATTGATTTTTACTTTCCATATAAGTCTCCTATATACTTCTTATTACGAAGTATATTATTATTCTACTCTCGAAGTATTTTTTTGTCAACGAAAACATAAATAAAATTTTTCAGTTATTTAACAAGCAAAAACCCGGCGGCTGTGACGCCTCCGGGTTTTTGTCTATATATTAAATCAATTAATTTATAAATTAAGCATTCAATCTTGCTTCAAGATCAGCAAGCTGCTTCTTCAATTCAGCAGGAACCTTGTTTAGATCATAAGTCGCATAGTGAGCTTTGATTGACTCAACTTCTTTGATCCATTCGTCCTTCTTAACTTTAAGAAGTTCTTTCATGTCTTCTGCAGAAACATCCAAGCCTGCAACATCGATAGCGTCTTCTGTAGGCATGTAACCGATTTCAGTCTTAACAGCCTTACCTTCGCCTGATACTCTTTCACAGATCCACTTAAGAACACGGCTGTTTTCGCCATAACCAGGCCACAACCATTTTCCGTTCTCATCTTTACGGAACCAGTTAACATAGAATATCTTTGGAAGCTTGTCAGCTTCGCCCTTTGATCCAACATCTAACCAATGTTGTAAATAGTCATTTACATTGTATCCGATGAATGGGAGCATTGCGAATGGGTCACGACGAACCTGTCCGATTTTATCAGAGATAGCAGCTGCAGTGATTTCTGAACCCATGATTGAACCAAGGAATACACCATGGTTCCAGTCAAAGCTCTGATGTACCAATGGAATAGTACTTGGACGACGTCCACCTATCAATATAGCTGATATTGGTACTCCAGCAGGATCTTCCCACTCAGGAGCTATAACAGGACACTGATTTGCAGGTGCTGTAAAACGAGCATTTGGATGTGCAGCAGGAGTTTCTGAACCTGGAGCCCAATCCTTTCCGTGCCAATCAATTAAGTGAGCAGGAGCATCTACTCCCATACCTTCCCACCAAATATCTCCATCGTCAGTTACACCAACGTTTGTGAAGATAGTGTTCTTTTCAATACTGTGCATAGCATTTGGATTTGAATCCAATGATGTACCAGGAGCAACACCGAAGAAACCTGCTTCAGGATTGATAGCATACAATCTTCCGTCTTTTCCGAACTTCATCCAAGCTATATCGTCACCGATTGTTTCAACTTTCCATCCTGGAATTGTTGGAACAAGCATAGCCAGGTTAGTCTTACCGCAAGCACTTGGGAAAGCACCGCAGATGTATTTAACATTGCCCTTAGGATCAGTGAGCTTGAGGATAAGCATATGCTCAGCCAACCAACCTTCTTCACGAGCAATAACTGATGCTATACGAAGAGCGAAACACTTCTTACCAAGCAAAGCGTTTCCGCCGTAACCTGAACCATATGACCAGATAGTCTTTTCTTCTGGGAAATGGCTGATATATTTTGATTCGATTGGAGCGCAAGGCCATTTTGTATCTTTTTCGCCTTCTGCCAAAGGAGCTCCTACTGAGTGTAAGCAAGGTACGAATTCGCCGTCACCGAGAGTTTCCAATACTTTTGTACCAATACGAGTCATTATACGCATGTTAACAACAACATAAGCACTGTCAGTGATTTCAACACCGATTTTTGATATTGGTGATCCGATAGGTCCCATTGAGAAAGGAATTACATACATTGTTCTTCCCTTCATGCAACCTTTGTATAGGCCTTTCATAGTTTCTTTCAATTCATTTGGATCAACCCAGTTGTTAGTTGGTCCTGCTTCTTCTTTAGACTTTGCAGCGATATATGTTCTGTTCTCAACACGAGCAACGTCAGAAGGATCACTATTGAAAGAGTAGCATCCAGGACGTTTTTCAGGATTTAAAGGTTTAGCCAATCCAGAAGCTACCATCTCTTTTAAAAGACGATCGTTTTCTTCCTGAGAACCGTCACACCAATATATCTGGTCTGGTTGACACATGTCGGCAATTTCTTTAACCCAAGCTTCTAATTTCTTGTTTGTAGTCATTATAATTCTCCCTTCAATTTATAAAAAATATACTGCTATCAATGAGTAGTATTTGTGATTAACACGGTACTATTCAGTATTTCTGGTAATCAAATTATTTGATAATTTTTTCACTAACAATCTTAACATACAGTAGTATAAATTTCAACATATGTTTTTGTCACATTTTTATTTTTTAAATGAAATATGCAACTTTAAACCTCCAATATTTCATGTATGTATATTTATACAATAATTTATTTAAAAATTTAAAGTTTTTAATTCAGTTATACCAAGGTACTTAGCAAGTTTTAATATGTTTTTAATTACATACAATGTAAATATATGGTATATAAAACGAAGTAATTTGCATGTCCATATTGCATGACACACCTGGCTAATGTGGTTATTTTTAGTCGATGGGTTTAGCAATATTACTAGTATTCGCATATTCTAAAAATATAATACCCAAGTTGTTTGAAAGGTGGAGTGTCTTTTGTGTGCAAAGATTATTAACTATTATGCCTGCGCAAACTCATCAAAGGGATTTGTAAATTACTTGGATGACAACATTAACTATCTGGACAGACTTTTTATTCTTAAAGGGGGCCCTGCTACCGGGAAATCAACTCTAATGAAAAGACTCGGCAAGGAATGGTACAATAGAGGTTTTGATATAGAGTACATTCATTCCCCTTGTGACAACAGCTCTGTGGATGGGATTATTCTTCCTGCTTTGGGAATAGGCGTTGTAGACGGAACCTACCCTCACGTGGTAGAGCCCAGAGCCCCGGGGGCAATCGAAGAGTACATAAACCTTGGAACCGCATGGGACAGTAAGAAGCTCATTCCTCTAAAAGACGAAATTCTTGCAATTAATAAACAAATTGCTACGTGTTACGACAATGCTTATAAGCTTTTCTCGCAGGCGCTCAAAGTCCATGA
This sequence comes from Bacillota bacterium, assembly GCA_023436585.1. GTDB lineage: Bacteria > Bacillota > Clostridia > Christensenellales > Aristaeellaceae > JAEWAH01. The sequence goes on from JAEZIN010000036.1 coordinate 11,230, forward strand.
CGAGTGGGAAAAGATATACATTTCAAATATTGACTTTAACAAATTGAACGAACTAACTCAAGAGACTATCAATACAATAATGGGGAATAGTTTTCAAGACAAACAGCCCGGTGTTAAGAACAGATTCTTCGGGGGTGCTACCCCTAAAGGGTCCGTAGATTTTGTTATGGATCTTACTTCCGATTTGTCAAACAGGTATTTTATTAAAGGCAGACCGGGTTCAGGGAAGTCCACCATGTTGAAAAAGATTGCACAATCTGCCAAGGACAGAGGATTTGATGTGGAGATGTATCACTGTGGCTTTGATACTGATAGTATAGATATGGTTATTATCCGAGAATTGTCCGCAGCTGTATTTGACAGTACCGCGCCTCATGAGTATTTCCCCTCCAAGGATACCGACAGCATTATAGATGTTTACTCATATGCTATAAAGCCGGGTACTGATGAGGAGTTCAAGTCCCAGCTTGAGGATATTACCGTTCGCTATAAAAGTATAATAAATGAAGGTATACACTATCTTTCCAAAGCAAAGGACCTTAATGACGACCTGGAGAACATTTATATAGATGCGATTGATTATGACATAGTTGACAAAATCAATCATGATTTAAGGTTAAAAATAGACGATTATTTTTTCAGTATGTCATAAGTTAATAGATAAGGCACCCGGACGATAGTTCACACTTAAGCAGGCCGGGTGCCTAAATTTTTAAAGTTCCAGCATAAACTGATAGATTTTATCCAAAACTGTAGGAATATTTTCATGTCCGTAATCAGGATAAATCAGCATTTGTTTTTGGGAAGTAATTTTGTTATAAGCGGAAAACTGTGTTGAAGGCGGACATATAGTATCCATCAGGCCCACACTCATCAATACCTCCCCCTTAATGTGTTTGACAAGGTATTGTAAATCTATATACCCCAGCTTCTCGAACACTTCGTCTTCCCTCTCGTGAAGCGGATCAAAGAATCGGAAATAATCCTTAATATCATTATATGCATCCTTTGCCAGATCCATTTCCCAAACTCTTTTGTAGTCGCACAGGAACGGATAAACCGGAGCAAGCTTCTTGATACGAGGTTCCAATGATGCACATGCAAGAGTCAAAGCTCCTCCCTGAGAAAACCCCATAGCCCCTACTCTGTTCTCATCAACCTCCGGCATTGCCATTATGATTTTTGCCAGCTGCGCAGTATCCAGAAAAACATGTCTGAAAAACATATTCTGAGGCTTATCATCAAGTCCTCTCATTATATGACCATGGACAGTGTCACCCTTCACGCTTCCCGAATCCTCGGAATAGCCTCCCTGGCCACGGACATCAAGCGCTGCAACAGAGTACCCCATAGCTACAAAATTCAGTTTGTCATTCCAGTCACCGCTGTTTCCTGTATAACCATGGAATTGCAGTACGGCAGGGTGAGGCTCCGTCCCACCTTTTGGACGTAAATATTTCGCATGTACCCTTGCTCCCCTTACCCCTGTAAAATAAAGGTCGTAACATTCTGCAAAAGGCACCTGAAAGACAGACGGAACAAGTTCAACCTGTGGATTTACGGATTCCATTTCTTCTTTTGCCTTAGCCCAGTATTCGTCAAAATCCGGCGGGCATGGATTAATTCCATTATACTTTTTCAATTCTGCCAATGGCATATCAATTAACGGCATATGCAAGCTTCCTTTCTATATCTATATATGTATTCAACTTTTTTATTTTATAATAGACCTTACAAAAAAACTACCCTTTGTATAAATAGTCTCATTAATGACCGTTCATACAAAGGGAGTAAAAGTGGGGGAATATATATAATTAAAGTTTAAGCAATGCAGTTATCAGATAGTTTATTAAGAAGAGTCCGGTTACAATATACATGACAGGGTGTACGGACTTTGCTTTTCCTTTGAATATCTTTACAATCACATACATGATAAATCCTGAAGCTATACCGCTTGTTATACTGTATGCAAATGGCATTAATGCCGCCGTAAAGAATGCAGGCAACGCCTCATCGAAATCGTCCCATTTTATCTTTGCAAAACTACCCATCATCAGCACACCTACAATAATTAATGCCGGTGCCGTAGCAGCTGCCGGAATTACTCCTGCAATAGGTGCAAACAGCAGACACAAAGCAAACATTATGGCGGTAAATATTGATGTAAGACCGGTTCTTCCTCCGACACCTATACCCGCCGCACTTTCAACGTATGTTGTTGTATTTGATGTACCGAATAATGCACCAATAGATGTAGCGATAGCATCTGCAAAAAGCGCCTTGTCCATTTTAGACTTAAAACCTTTTCCTGCAAACAACTCAGCTTCATCCTTGTCATCGAATATACCGCTTTTACGGCCTGTCCCGATGAAGGTTCCTATTGTATCAAAGGTATCAGATAAACTAAATGCAAGTATTGTAACCAATACAAGCGCCAATTTCCCCGGGTCGCTGAACAGACCTGCAAAGTCCATCTTAAATGCTGTTTGAGCAACGTCAGCTACATTATATGACGAAGACATGGAAATATCAGTTACATTTAGCGGAATACCAATTACAGTAGATGCAATTATTCCTATAAGTATTGCACTTTTTAATTTTAGAATCATTAAAACAGCTGTTATTACAAGACCAATAAGTGCTACCTGTGCAACAGGATTTGTAAAATTTACAAAAGCCGGAACTACATTTGCTCCGTCTGCTATAACAGTAGCGGATTTAGGATCAGTTCCTATAATTTTCAAAGGGTCCCAATCCTTGCCTTCAGATGTAAATTTTAAAAATCCTGCACTTTTGAAACCTATATATGCAATAAATAATCCAATACCACCACCAATGGCTAACTGAAGTGATTCAGGAATCGCCTTAATAATTAATTTTCTTATCTGAGTTACCGTAATAATTATATTTATGATACCGCAGATAAACACCATTGCCATGGCTTGCTGCCAAGTGTACCCCAATCCGAATACAACCGTAAAAGTAAAAAATGCGTTCAATCCCATACCCGGAGCCTGTGCATATGGGACATTGGCGAATAACCCCATAATAAGTGTTCCTACTACTGCAGCAAGTATTGTTGCAACATAAACTCCACCTTTAGGAATACCGGTCTGCCCTAAAATAGTAGGGTTTACAAAAATGACATAGGCCATTGTAAAAAAGGTAGTGAACCCAGCCATTGCTTCAGTTGCAACACTTGTCCCACTCTCCTTTAGTTTGAATTGCCTTTCAAAAAAACTCATTATTTCCCCTCCTGAATCATACCGTCATAAATTTTATTGCCAAAGTCTTCAAGAACTATGTGGTTTTATGACAGATTTTGATTAATAATGTCAAAAAATACAGGAATATTGTATCATAAATATTACTATTATCAAGCTTATTTACAGTATTCTTTAAAATAAACTTTTTTATGTTTCAATATGGATTAAAAACATAAAAAAGTTAGATGTAAAAAAAGGCAAAACCAGCGATTAGCTGGTTTTGCCTTTTTTTACATCTAACTTTTATTTTGGAGTAGTAACTTCTGTATTTGTCTTTTGTCCGGGATTTGGAACCTGTCCGGCACTTGTTTTAACTCTTGCCTTTCTTTGATCAGGCTGTTGTTTTTTTGACATTATCTTCTGCCTCCAAAGGGTTAAAATAACTTCAATTTTTATTTTTACAGGTTCCACAAATTTTTATGCGCAAAGTTAATTATTTTCTTGTAACTGACTTGGATGCTTTTCAAAAAAGTCAACTCTTGGTTCCAGGAACTTTAGCTTATGATTTTCGGGTTCCTCCATAAAATCATAAATGGTATCAAATATACGATCCCAATTCCAGAATTCTTCGCCAAGGTTGAGATACTCTAGTATCATTTCTGTCCCCTTAGGTGCAATAGGATGCATAAGAACAGTGGCAGTTCTCACCATATGCAAAGCATCAACCAATACCTTTGTTCTGAGTTCTTCATCGTTGTCCTGCTCTGCCTGCTTAATATACTTGGACCAGTATTTGTTAATATTTCTGATATAGCTGTCCATAAGGCTCATAACCAAGTGAAAATCTGTTTTGTACATTAATCTTTCAAATTCAAGTATGGTCTTTTTTGACTCTTCCAGAATCTCACTGCTTACGTCGGCAACAGGCACTTTACCTTCATAATACTTCTGTGCAGTATAGAAACATGATCTTACCGCCCTGTTAAATACATTTGCCAAAAGGTTTCCTTCTTTGAGTACAGGGTCGCTGTCCTTTTCACTGGCATTAGGATTGAACGGTTTAGGCTGGAAACCTACACTTTTTATTCCTAATCCAAGACTAAGGAAATGAGCCCTTAATTGCTCAAATGTATAGTGATTAAGTAGTTCTTCAGCTTTTGGCGGTTTTATCTCACTACTGCTGCTTGCTTTTTTATTTAAAAATAATACATGGTTATTACAAATGAGCTTTGGTAGCTGCAAATCACCTTCCGGAGGATTAGCCGACACTTCTTTGCCCTGACATCCCATAAACATAGCCATTTCTACAGGCCCGTAGAAATAGATATTATCTTCTCCTATAAACTGATATACCTGTGCTTCTTTAGAGCACCACCAATCCTTCCATGCATTTGCGTCTGCCTTCTGTTGCTCCAGATATGTCATTGTAAAGGATATTGGAGCCCAAAGGGATTCAGGCCATACCCATATGGTTAAGTCCTCCATATCCTCTAATACAGGCGAAGGAACTCCCCATGAAACATTACCTGTCAGTCTGAAAGGTACAAGGGTTTTTCCCGTACGGAAACGGATACCGTTTTCAGCAAGCACAATGCACGCCGCTTCTCTGTCTCCAAGGTTATTAAAAACCATAAGTACTGATGACTTGTTTTTTTCATCATTCAAATGGTATTCGGGAAGTTTTTCCTTGATAGAATCCACTATATCCATTTGGTCTCTCTTAACATAAATGGCAGGTGGCTCTAAAAATTCTCCAATGCTTTTAATTACAAATTTTCTGGAGCTTTTGTCCTGTTCCAACTGGCTTACCCACTGGGTCAGAAAATCATGGAATTCGTCCAGCTCAAAGTACCAGTTAGTTACATCCCTCATTTCAGGTTTTTTACCTGACAGAGTACTCTTAGGGTTAATTAAATCTATGGGCATATACTGATGTCCCAGTGAACATTCATCTGCATAGCCTCTTTCCGAAGAACATCCGGCAATTGGACATTGTCCTACAACCTGACGCCCGTTAAGAAAAACATCCAATTCTGTATCATAGAACTGTGATGTAGTAATCTTTTTAAGATGTCCGTTTGAATACAGCTTATTTATAAAATCAGAAGAAACTTTTTGATGAATCTCAGCCGCACGACCCAAGGCCGAAGCTGCAAAAATACTTATATCGATTTTATATGAATCAAGTACCTCTTTTTGCTTTTTATGATTATAGGTTACAAATTCATCTATAGTACCTTCAAAAGACCCGCTGTCAACCAATTTTCGATAATATTCCAATATAGGAGAGCCATAGCAGTCAGTACCAGATACAAAGATTACATTTTCTTTTCCGATGCGGTCTTTAAGAAAACGGGCATAGGTATCTGCATGTACAAAAACTCCACCAATATGTCCCAGGTGAAGTTCTTTGTTTCCATATGGCATACCAGCGGTTACGATAGCACGTTTAGGGAAGTTAGGTCTTGAATCTGATATATCAAATCCATCTATTGAATTAGTACTTTTTCCTTTCTGATCATTCATACAATAGAAATCTCCTTAATACCATAATTTGTGACAGATTACATTTATCTGTTTATTTTTTGTTAATTGTATCACTATTTATCTGCCATGTAAACTAATAATGTCGTTAATACTAATGGTTACAGGCATGTTGGAGTTCCCAACACAATAATAGCTTATTATTTCCATAAATCCGTCACGTATTATGATACCTATTATATAAAGGGATATTCATTATGCATAATATCTATATAAAATCTTTAAACATGCAATTCTTGTGATCATTGACCGCAATACCCTCTATTTCAACCAACCAGCCGGGTCTGCAAACAGGTGCATTTACTATTATATATGGAATCCTGTCCCTAAAACGCTCATTAAGATACTCATTTACCACATGATAATCCGAAAAGTCCCTCAGGTAAACTATCATTATTTTTAAATCATCAATACCTGCATTATATCCACCCAGCAACGCTTCAATATTTGTTAAGGCTCTTTCCGTCTGCCTTATGACATCATTTAGGAATACTATGTTTCCCTTGTTATCTATGCTTGCTGTTCCTGATATATAATAGTGAGATCTGTCACCATAAGTTACTTTCGTTCCCCGTTCAAAGGTAACACCATATTCATGTGTAGGGTTCATGTTCTCCGATGCAGACATAAATTCTACCTGTTCTTTTTCTAAACCAAACGTTAAAATATAACTCAGCTGAACCAGACTAAACGGTAAGGGGCTACATCCGCCTATTCCTGTAGAAGAAATAAAGTGTGTGTCCTTTGTCATATTTTCTTTCTCAAACAACTCTCTTCTACTTCTAACCATTCCTTGATAATTGTTATCTATATCCCTTATGTAGAACCAAGTACGCAAAGTATTTTGTTTAATGTTCCCGCCTAGTTCTGATAATTGACATGAGAGATTATTCATCAACTCTTCTGTTTGTTCGTATGAATCTTTCTCTAAATCAGTTGTCATATTTCCAAATACCGTTAAATACTGTCCATGGCTTAAGGCTACTTTATTTAATGAATTGTCTTTTTTGATTTTGTAATTATTCTCAGCCTTACAGAAATACGCTTCTATAGCTATTTTTGCACCTGAAGCCGGTGCTTGTCCTATCAGAATATAAAAAACATCTTGATATTTTTCTTCTAAATATTTACATATATAATCTGCTTGATTTGATATATCGCTAAGATAAATTTTGATATAAATTAGGGACTTATTGTCCAATCTACGTTCTTGACACATGTTATCAAAATGATTAAATATTGAGTCTGCAATTTTGGAAAAAGAGTGTCCTGCAGGCGGTAATTCAACTGTTACAAAATATTCAATGCAGTTATTTGATCTAAATTCTGATATCATATAACACACACACCTTTCATTCATTTACTTTTTTTTCTACTATTTCGAGTGCTACGTTTATCAGTTTTTGATCTCCCATGAATTCCATTCCTATTAAGGCTTGCCTTTTATGTCTGTTAATTTTTTTAATCATGCTCTCCCGACCCTTTAGAGGCCCGTTTAGTACGTGTATTCTGTCGCCTTTGATAATACCTCTTGAAGATTCTATGCAATGTCTGGTATTGCACAAGTCGAGCAGCATTTGCTTTTCCGATTCCCTGACCTCTAATTCAGTATCAGAATATTTTAATATTTTAACTATGTCACTTATTGAACGCATTTGATTATTCACCTTTTTTAGGAATTCATCCCCTCGCATTACCGACTCGATAAACACATACCCCGGAAATAAAGGCCTTACTTCTCTCTTGACCGTTCCCGAAAATTTAAAAAGAAATTCATGCATTGGAATAAATGGCTTAGCCACATCAATTTCAGCTATTTTTTTAAAATATTTCTCTACTCGGTGTTCTCTCCCGGTTTTAACAAAAAGTATATACCAGTACATCTTAAATTACCGTCCTTTTCCACAGCTTCACCCTGTCACTTGACTTGCGGAAAGCTACATTATAATTAGATTATACTGCCCAACTAGTATTTTCGTGACCCTTGCAACGATTAAACACATGATAATTTTGCATTAATTAACTACTTTTGGATTATTAAAACTAATTATATACTTTTTACCCATTAAGATAAATTGGCAAAATTAAAGAAATTATACCAATAATTTTATAAAAACCCACCCTTGTATTTCTATTTATGTATATATATATAATTCCTGTAAATTGCTTTCGGATAAAAAAATAACAGTCGAGGAAAACCGATTCCCCCGGCTGTTATTTTTGTTTTTTTACTTTACATTAAAAGATACTTCCAACGGCTTCTTGCCTGATAGCTTTTCACTTACCTTATCAGGTTGTGACCCGCCAACATATAGCGTGAATTCGCCATTTTCAATATAACGTTTTCCTGCTTCATCAACTATAGTCATTGCCTTTTTATCTATTTCAAAAGTCACGGTCTTCTTTTCACCGCTCCTTAAATGAATTCTCTTAAAGCCACAGAGGCTATGTTTAGGGACTCTTACCGAAGCTTCATTATCCTTTATATACACCTGCACAACTTCATCAGAATCAACACTTCCCGTATTCTGAACATCTACTGATACAGACAGGTTCTCTCCATTATTTACAGTTTGAGAACACACTATATTAGAGTATTCAAAGTTTGTATAGGATAAGCCGAACCCGAAAGGATACAAGGCTTCACCTTTCATAAACTTGTAGGTTCTGTTTTCCATTGAGTAATCTTCAAATGGAGGCAGCTCTTCAGTAGATTTGTAGAAGGTAACGGGAAGTCTTCCTGCAGGAGAGTAATCTCCAAATATCATTTCTGCAAATGCAAAGCCACCCCTTGAACCCGGATACCAGCACTGTACTATGGCTGCTACCTTGTCAGCTGCTTCCCCAATTGTCAATGCACTTCCAGAGAGCAATGCTACTATTGTAGGCTTTCCTGTTGCAAGAACTGCATTAAGCAGATTTTTCTGGGATTCAGGCAGATTTAAATCTGCCTTGTCGCCTCCTGCATCAAGTATAACGGTACCCTGATCATTCTGTTCCCCTTCTACCGAAGCATCAAGTCCGAGGCACAGAACAACTACATCACTTCTCTCCGCCGCAGAAACAGCTTCTTGCAGTCTGTCATCAGGCTGTGCAAGATCCTCATCTCGGTTCATGAAAAGATGACTGCCCATTGCATACCATACTCTTGTATCCTCGGAAACCCTTTTACGGATACCCTCAAGAATAGTAATATTTTGAGATGGCGTCCCGCTGTAATTGGCCCTTAGTGCCAAGCTACTGTCTGCATTCGGCCCGATAACAGCTATATTTTTAATCTTCCCGCTGTCCAATGGCAATAATCCGTCATTTTTAAGCAATACCATTGATTTTTTTGCAGCTTCTTGTGAAAGTTTGTTATGCTCAATTGAATCGTTTAGTTCATAAGGAATTTTATCAAATTCACAGTCATCATCAAACATACCCAGCTTCATTCTGGTTGTCATAAGTCTGATAGCTGCACGGTCAATATCCTCCTCTGTTATTTTTCCTTCTTTTAGTGCAAGAAGAATTAGAAGATACATGTTTCCGCAGTTCAGGTCGCAGCCATTCTTTAATGCCAGTGCCACAGATTCGGTAGGTGTCTTGGTAACTCCGTGTCCTTCATGAAAATCCTTAATTGCCCAGCAATCCGAAACCACGTGACCATCAAAACCCCATCCATCTCTTAAAATATCCTTCAAAAGGGTTTTGCTCCCGTTGCAGGGTTCTCCGTTTGTTCTGTTGTAGGCACCCATAACTGATTCGACCTTTGCTTCCTTAACAAGAGTTTCAAAAGCAGGCAGGTATGTTTCATACAGATCCTTTTGTGAAACAACCGCATTAAAGTGATGTCTGTCATCCTCCGGCCCGCTGTGAACTGCATAGTGTTTTGCACAGGCGGCAGTTTTTAGATATTTTCCATCACCCTGCAAGCCTTTTACAAATGCAACTCCGAGTCTGGAAGTCAGATAGGGATCTTCTCCATAGGTTTCGTGCCCCCGACCCCACCTTGGGTCCCTGAATATATTAACATTAGGTGACCAGAAGGTTATCCCTTTGTATATATCCCTGTCGCCTTTCTTTGTGCTCTCGTTGTATTTAGCTCTACCTTCTGTCGCAATTACATCTGCTACTTTCTCAAGAAATTCATCATCAAATATTGAAGCCATTCCTATTGCTTGTGGAAACACTGTTGCAACACCTGCTCTTGCAACTCCGTGCAGGGCTTCGTTCCACCAGTTATATCTGGGAATTCCCAGCCTTTCTACAGGTTGTGCGTCGTACCTAAGTTGTGAAGCTTTTTCTTCCAAAGTCATTTTTGATACAAGGTCGGCAGCTCTTTCTTTAAAAGAAAGGCTTTTGTCCAAATATTTCGGTTTTTCCATTCTAAACCTCCACAATTCCGCATAAAGCGTTTAATAATATAGCACCACTTGGTATCCTATTATACAGCATACCTAGTAACATTTTAAAGTACCTTTAGCCTTTTACTGCTCCAACAACAAGGCTGTCTTGAACTTTTTTACTCATTATGGCATAAATGATAAGAGTTGGGATTGTAGCAACCATCAGGCCGGCACCTATAGGCCCCCATTCAGTAGTATATTGTCCTGCCAGAGATTGAATACCAACTGTCAGCGTCTTATATTTTGCATCACTTATGAATACAACAGCATACATCAGCTCATTCCACGCCTGAAGGAATGTAAAGATTGTAACTGTTGCAATCGCCGGTCTCATGAGTGGAAGTATGATGGTAAAAAATATTTTATAGATGCTACAACCGTCTATACCTGCAGCCTCCTCCATTTCTCTAGGAATGGAACCCATAAATCCTGAAAAAATAAGTAATGCCATTGGTATTGCAAATGCTGTATACGGGGCTATCAAAGCCCAATAGGAATTAACCATTTTAAGATTTCTAAGCATTATGAATATAGGAAGCAGTGCTGAATGAAGAGGAACCGTGAGTCCGAGTACAAAAAGTGAATTCAACGGCTTTCTAAGTTTAAACACCATTCTGGTCAATGCATATGAAGCCATAACTGATATTATACTTGTAAATATAATTGTAGCTCCTGTTACAATCACACTGTTAAAAAAATACCTTCCCACGTTTCCCTGCATTAATGCGTTGCTGTAGTTTGACCACAACCATTTTCCGGGAAGCCCTATAGGATTTCCACCGAAAATTTCGGAATTGTCCTTAAGAGAGAAAGAAAACATCCAATAAAGGGGAAACAGCTGAATGACCGCCACTATAAAAAGTGCTATATACATTAAAATTTTTGATACAGGATATCTGGATGCTTCATCCTGAACTATGTCACTCATTTTGCTTCCTCCTTTTCCCTGAATAATAAACCTACAAGAATTGATAAGGCAAAACATTCAAGGATTACAAATACAGCCATAGCACTACCATATCCGTACTGGTTTCCTTTAAATATTGTGCTTACCATATATGTGCCTATTACTTCACTTGCGTGTGCAGGCCCTCCGCCTGTCAAAACATATACAAGATCAAATACTTTCAGTGCGCCTGTAACAGCAAATATAACTGACACGTTTAATACAGGCTTCAACATCGGTATTGTTATTTTCATAGATGTATTCCACCAAGAAGATCCGTCAATTACTGCAGCTTCAAAAACATCAGTGGAAATTGATTTTATACCTGCATACATCAAAAGCATATGATATCCGATGTACTGCCATATTATAGGTATAAATGTAGCAGTCAGTGCTCGTTTAGGGTCACCCAGCCACTCTGATGCAAGAGAGCCCAATCCTATACTCCTTAACAATAAATTTAAAATTCCATAATCGGGATTATATATTTTCATCCAGAGTTGTCCTATAACAACTGTAGAAATAATAACGGGTATAAAGTAGATAGTTACAAGACTCTTTTCAAATTTAACACCTTTTGCAAGTGTAAGGGCCAAAAGCAACGAAATCGGAAGCTGTATAAACACCGATGCAATTGCTAAAATTAGTGAATTTACTGCTGCTTTTATAAATATCGGATCAGAAAGAAGTCCTTTATAGTTTTGCAGACCTATAAAAGTACCTTTGCCAAATCCCGACCATTCCTGCATGCTGTAGTACGTTGACATTACGATAGGTATTATTATTAATCCAATAAATATAACTAAAGCCGGAAACAGGAAAAATACTATTGCTTTCTTATTGCCTAAAACTCTATCCACTAAACTCACTTCCTTCTATAAAGTTTGTTCATATGATTTGGCGTCCATTCTTTGCCAGATGTTATTGACTAAAGCAAACAAATGGACGCCTTATTTTATCTTTGATTATTTATTGTAAATTTTTTGCAAGCTGTCAATAAACTGTTGAGGAGTTTTTGAACCCATAAACAATTCCTGCAAAGAATTCAGATAAGTCTCTGTGTCTTTACCGGCAAGGAGTGTATCCCACCAGATTGTAAATGATTCAGCATCCTTAGTCAGATTAACAACATCAACAAGTGAAGGGTTCAGCTTGCTTGTGTCGACATCTGTTTTCCACGCAGGCATTGATGCACCTGTAAGGTATGATTCCTTGGACATATTTTCAGCAAAGTACTTCTGGAATTTAAGTGCTTCTTCTTTGCTCTTTGAATTTGCACTTACCATTACAGCGTCAACAGCACCTCCTGTAAACTGCTTTGGATTTCCAAGACCACCCGGTATTGACGGGAAGGATATTGCCTTGATTTTTCCTGCAACCTTTGAATCCTTTGAGCCTGCTTTTCCTGCAGTCCAGCTACCTTTGAACATCATTGGAATTTTTCCGTCAAAGAATGGTACTTCAGCTTCGTCATTGGAAACACCTGCAGCACCCTTTGAGAATGCACCTGCATCAATTAACTCTTTAAATCTGTTAGCAGCATTCAGGAATTCAGGGTCTTTAAATGAACCTTGCTTTGTAAGAGTTTTTGTAACCTTTTCAGGTCCGGCAGCTCTTAATGCCATTACATCAAAGTACATTGCTATTGTCCATTTGTCCTTACCTGAAACAGCCATCGGAGTTATTCCTTTGGACTTGAAGGTCTTTACAGCTGTAAGAAGTTCTTCCCAAGTAGTAGGAACCTTGACACCGTTCTTGTCAAATAATTCTGTATTTACAAACAATGCTCCGCAGGACAGTAAAAATGGTAATCCGTATACCTTTCCATCATAAGTCACATTGGTTAACGCACCGTTAACCATCTTATTTTTCATATCTTCGGTCACATCAAGGGCTGCTACTGAATTTGACTTAACGAATGGTTCAGAAAAACCACCACCCCATGTAGAAAAAATATCAGGAAGCTCATTTGCTGCTGCCATCGCTTTAATCTTTGTTTTATATGCTTCATTTTCGTTAGTATCAACCTTAATTTTTACATTTGTATTTGCCTTCTCATAATCTTCGATAACTTTCCTAGCTGCCGGTGTAAATGGGTCAGCTGCTGATCCCCAAATATGGCTGAATTTCAATTCCACATTTTTAGCATTATTTCCACCTGCATTATTAGTTGTTCCTGTAGCATTGTTACCTGTTGTATTCTTGCCACATGCCACCATTCCCACTGTTAATGCTCCCGCCAGTATAAATGCTGTTCCTCTTTTTGCCACTGACATTTTGTTCATCCTTATTCCTCCTTGAAATAATGTGATATGGTAATACTATAGGTAATATCGTATAAAGCAAACGTAAAATGGTTACCTATAATTGTGTATTATTTAAACCTTGCACAATACACATAATAACGTTATGTTAATCTCTAATTTACGTATTGTATTAATAACCTGATACGCTCATTTAAAACTATTATTTGCATTTTTACGGAGTTATATATGAAATCTTTCAAGCATTTTATGGAAACATTAAAAGGCATGACTTTAAATACCTCTATAACAAACATAATGCTTATTATAGAGGTATTTGTTCTTTTTTATGGAATATATGGAATAGTTAATATGGTTATTTATTGGAATGTAATAATTTAAGGCATATTGCTTATTGCTTTCCCTTGGCCTTTTCCCTTAGTTGCTTTAGCATGTCCTTGAGATGGTTAAGCTGTTCTTCATACTTTATACTTTTCATATTTGGAAAGGCTTTAATCAAACGATGTCCACTGCCTCTTTTCTGACTAAGAGCCTCAAACTTCTCTCTGAACTTCATATTCAGCTCATTTCTGCCTTCCTCAGCTAAAAGCCTGAGTTTTTCAAAGCTTTTAAACAGCTCACTCTCATTGAACCATTCCTGTAGTTCTCCATGCTTTTTCAAGTCCTCAGTAAATTCATGCAGCTTTTTAAGCCGTTCATTAAGATTTACCAAAGTGTTAACAGTAAATAACATGTCAATTGCAAAAGTTGCAATAAGTGCTATCGCGGATACCCTTATCCAGATTTCAGGCATTAGTAAAACAGCATGGGTTATTGCAGGGTGCAGAACCTTGACCAGAACAACGCACAATAATCCGAATAAAACTGAATTTTTCAGACATACCCGGCCGTTAATATTAAACCTTTTGTTTGAGTAATCCCACCATTTTGTACTGAAGAACACTTCCAGCAGCCAGCCTGTTATGTACTCAAGTATACTGGTAAGTGCAAGTCCTGCCAGAAAAATTACCGGTATACTGGATTGAGCAGGTTCCAGCAAGTATATTACCAGTATTGCACCAAAACCGTATACAGGACAAACAGGGCCTGCAAGAAAGCCTCTGTTTACTACCCTTTTAGATAATATGGAGCAGTACACTACCTCGCAGACCCAACCTATAAAGCTATATATGGTAAGATAGATAATGAATTCATAAAAACTACTCATCCTGACTCCCCCAATTCGTATTACAGGATATATTTCTATAAATCCTCTTACTCATTATTATACTCTCAGTGAGTAAACTGTTTCTTATAATTCCTTGAACTTCTTAACGCCCACTGTACTTAATGCTTTTATAAGTACAAATGCCAATATAGCCAAAGCAACACAAACCAGTTCCAAAAACAAATTAGTGTTGGAAGGCTGTATAAGAACAAATAGTAGAGCAGGGACTCCCATGATTATAACGTTAATAACCATGGTTACAAAAATACTCGCGCTTTGTTTTACTACTGCAACCTGTGAAGTCCACTCAAGTTTCGGGAAGTACAGGTTTACCAGAATACCAATAACAGGAGAAACTATACACAATAGCAACGAGAACAAAAACAGAGCAATAATCGTTTCAGCACTCATATTAAAGGCAAATGCCACAATAACTATATTTGCAATAAGTGCCGGGATAGTAAGCGTCATATTGAGGAGTATTTTACTCCAAAGTATATTTTCTATTTTTATAGGAAGGGATTTGATAATCCAAAGATTTTTTCCCTCAAGAGATATCGATGCTGCGGTTACAAAGGTGAAACTGATACAGAATGCAAAAACCAGCGCAACCACTGGTGCTACATACGAACCTGCCATTGGGAGTTCCAGCATCACCGCAACCTTATCCTTCCCAAAAATAGCAACTGCCAGCGAAAAGACCAGCATCATTATTACACCCACTGCGGTATTGGTTACATATATATACGAAGAGAGATAGAATCTTAACTCCTTGATATACAGCGCTTTCATGACCCCGGAAGCCTTTAGCCTCGTAATCTTGTAGTTAGATGCCTTGTATTTTTCGGACATTCTGGAATTAATAGTTTTAAAACCTTTGGAGAATATAAAAACAAACGCTCCAAAAACCGCCACACTAACCACCAAAAAGGCTGCAAGATACAGAATATTTGTGTTGCTTAAAGCCTTAATATACAGATTTGTCCAGAAAAGAAATTTTGTCACACCCGATATTGCAGGAATAGCATTCTGAACCTGCTCTTGATTAATTCCGGTAATCATGTTTGGCAGAACCATAAATGCAATGATAATTGCAAAGGTGCCTATTAACATTAAAACGTTAGTGGATCTGAATTTCGAAGATATACGGCCCAGTATATAAGCTAGAACCGCACCTATGGATATTGGAATAAGAGGTACAATCAAGGTTGCTACAGCTGCAAAAACATAGTATATCGGCCCACCGTGAGTATTTATTCCGTAAATGACCAAAGAAGGAACCCCAACAAGTACACTTATGGCAAGGTTCGAAAGATAAACAAAAATCATCTTACTTGCCAGTACTGCCGATGGTTTTACAGGCAGAGACATTAGTAAATCAAAATCTCTGAAAGAAAACAAATATCCCGGTATTTTGTAAATACTCATAAAAAGTGAGAACATAGTAGTTGTCAAAACAGAGCTACCTATTAACAGCTCCAATGAATTCAACTGTGCAAGAACCTTACCAAGGGGTAGGTATAACATAAACATAGTGAAAACCAGCATACAAAAAGCGTATACAATAAGTAAACCCAGCAGTGCAGTCTTTACCTTTTCTGAGCTGGATTTTGATTTTAGTGCCTTGTTTATTCCCCAGGAATTAATTATGTTTGCTTTAATTAAAAGAAATATACTATTCATTATCTATCAACTCCAAAAATAATTGCTCAAGTGAGCTGTTTCCTCTTACAGTGTCGGTTTCACCGCTGGTAATAAGCTTACCGTCCTTTATAATGGCTATCTTGTTGCAGAGCTTCTCAGCAACCTCTAAAACATGAGTTGAAAAGAATATGGCACTTCCCTGCCTGCATTTTTCTTTCATTATCTCTTTAAGAGTGTGTGCTGCCTTTGGGTCAAGCCCAACAAAAGGCTCATCCATTATATATAGACTAGGGTTATGCACCAGTGCCGAAATAATTGCAAGCTTTTGCTTCATACCATGGGAATAAGATGAAATCAAATCTCCCAGACTCCCAGTAAGTTCCATCATGTCTGCATACTCCTTGATAGACTTTTCTCTTTCTTTAGCTGAAATTAAAAAAACATCGGCAATAAAATTGAGATATTGAATTCCTGTCATATTTTCATAAAGATCAGGATTATCAGGTATATACGCAATCATTCTTTTACATTCAAGGGGATCTGCTTTTATGGATTTACCACCTATACGAATATCTCCCTCTGAAAATTCAAGAATACCCGTAACGCACTTTATAGTCGTCGTTTTCCCTGCACCATTGTGTCCAATAAATCCATATATATCACCTTTTTGAATTTCTAATGTCAAATTGTCTACTGCCTTTTTTCCGCCCTTATAAGTTTTCGATAAATTACTTATTGTAAGCATAATAGCACCTTTCCTATAAGTTTTTTATATTACTAGAATTATACTATATTTTACTCTAATTATTAACTGTTTGTTGTTTAATAATTGCTGCTTGAAGAAATATTTTCAAAACAGTAGATTTTTTTGTTTTCTTTTGTAATATTTTGTAGTAATATATACTTATAACGGCAAATTGTTACAATTTTCTACATATTTTGAGGTATAAAATGGATCAATACATACCGATTATAGATATTGTTATAGCCCTTTCGAGTGCTATAGATTTAATTAACCCTAATATTTCAAATCATCACAAGAGAGTTGCATATATCTCTTATTGTATAGCTAAAGAAATGGGTTATTCGGAAAATGAGATAAAGGATTTAGTACTGGCCGGCTTGCTTCATGATTGTGGCGCGGTTAATTTGTTTGAAAGGAGTTCCATATTCGAGTTTGAATTTGGCAATTCCTATTCCGACAGGCATTCCCATGGGTACAAGGGATGGTTTATCCTTCGGGACGCATCGGAATTACGTTCTGCTGCCAATATTATTAAATATCATCATGTATTTTGGAAAGAAATATCTCACAAGCGATATCAATCCTGCAAGATACCAAAATTCAGTCATATTCTTCATTTGGCAGACAGAATTGATATACTGATAAATCCTAACCAGGAAATCTTGCAGCAGAAAAAATATATAAGTAAAATGATCCGCAACGGTAAAGATACAATGTTTATGCCTGCTGCTGTTAATGCGTTTGAGAACCTTGCCTCAAAACCTTACTTTTGGTTCGATATTACCGGAACTTATCTTGAGGATCTTATACGCAAAATAATGTCACCATACAAAGTTTATATTAATAGTGAGCTTTTAATCCAATACGCAAATGTTGCACACAGAATTATAGATTTCAGAAGTAAATTTACAGCCACCCACTCAATAGGTGTCGCTGCAAGTGCAAGTGCTTTGGCCTCTAAACTGGGGTTTTCAGCTTGCGACAGCAGGTTGATGCACTCCGCGGGGCTAATGCATGATTTGGGAAAACTGTGTATCCCGGAGAGTATTTTAGAAAAATCCGGGCCACTTGACCACTATGAATTCAATCTTATGAAAGCACATACATATCATACCTACCGGATATTGAATTCCATTCCCGGTTTGGGAAAAGTGCGGGATTGGGCTGCATTCCACCATGAAAAGCTTGACGGTACGGGTTATCCCTTTGGTCTTGACTCAAGAAGCCTAGACCTGGGTTCCAGAATACTAGCTGTTAGCGACATGTTTACAGCACTAACGGAAGAAAGACCTTACAGACGTGCCCTGTCTCTTAAAGACACGATAAAGCTTATTAATGAAGTAAGTAATCTTGATTATGATGTAAAATATTGTCTCAACCAAAATATTGAGGAAATAAACGAGATAAGGCGTACCTCTCAGGAAATTGTTTTTCATAGCTGTAATGAAATCTTTCCGGAGTTTGATGAAGAACTTAATCTTCATGCCTTGTAATTTTAATTTAGTAGATAATTAAAAATATCTATACATACTCCTTTGGACTTGTTAAAACAAGTCCACTTTTTTTATAAAAATATTGTTAACATATTACATAGACTACGGTGTACTTTTTTGTTGACATTCAGCATGACCTAATGTAAAATAAAAAGGCAGTTTAAAAGCGGAACTAATATATTCATGGAGAGATGGCTGAGCTGGTCTAAGGCGCACGACTGGAAATCGTGTGTGGGGTAAAACTCACCGTGGGTTCGAATCCCACTCTCTCCGCCACAATTTGTCTGAAAAGCCTGATTTATCAGGCTTTTCAGCGTTTTAGAAGTAAAAAAATGGACACTATTTTGAAGAAAAATTTCAAAATTAATGTCCGTTTTTAGTTATTTAGAGGAACGTAATGACAATGAAGTCCTTCATTTTAATTCACAGGCTTTATAATATTTTTGTAGGTTATTAACATTGATATAATAATTTGTGGATAAAAAATTAGTTTTTTATATAAAATGTGAATAAAAAAGAACCATGATTATTTTTAAACCATGGTTCTTAAAAAATATTTACCTTTTCTTAATTTGGATTTTACTGACCATAAGATAGGAAAGTAAAACGATAATTACCCCAGTTACTATGGTATTCACATTACTATAGTTATGATGTTCAATTGAAAAGCTGTTGTACAAATTTACTATGGATAAAAATGCACCTGCAATAGTTATGGGAACTCCTGAAAATACATTGGTAAATGTAGTGACATTGTACCGTGCCAGTCTGTATGCACCTGCAATAGGAAACATCACTGCAAGTAAATACCCAATTACTGTTACATCAAAGAAACTTATTTTCCAGGCAATTATTATTGGAGCTACACCAAAGGAGATTAAGTCCGAAAGCGAATCCAATTCTTTTCCAAGTTCACTTGTACTATCCAACATTCTTGCCACCTTGCCGTCAAATCTGTCTGTTAATGCTGCCACCATAACTAAAAGGGATGCCTGAATCAAGTCGTCTTTTATTGCAAATAGTAATGCAATAATTCCAAGTGAGAGATTTATAAACGTTAGGAGGTTAGGCAATGAATGCTTAATCGTGTTTTTCAAATGATCCACCCTCTACTTTAAAATAATAATTACGCTTTTTACGGTTAATTTCTATTTCGTAAAATATATAAACTTAATTATATATGATTTACATATAATATAGATTATAATTAATATCATAAAAATTAACAAGCTAAATAATTTGCTAATCTATTATACGAGTTTAAGTTTACTAAGTATGATAGTCATTACTTATATTAGAGAAATGGATGATACTATTATGAATAATTTTAAGTATATTTTTTTTGATCTTGACGGTACACTTATTGATACTGTCCCTTTGATTTTGGATTCTTTCAATTACACATTTATTCACCATTTTGGCGAAACACGTCCTGAAGAAGAGACAATAAGCTATATTGGTATGCCTTTAATCAATCACTTGAGAGATTTATATCCAGGACACGAAGAGGAGCTAGCAAAGACTTACAGGGATTATAATGATAGAAGACATGACAGCTGTATTGGAGTTTTTATTGGGATTTTTGAGACTATAAAGAGACTATATGAAAAAGGCATAATTATGGGAGTTGTTACATCAAAAAGGAGAGAATTGGCTCTCAAAGGCTTAAAACTATTTAATCTTGATCAATTCTTTATATTTGTTAACGGATCGGAGGATTCAAAAAAACACAAACCGGATGGTGATCCATTAATTGTTGCGATGGGTAAAGCTGGAGTTAAAAACAAGGATGAAGTTTTATACGTAGGGGACAGTCCGTTAGACATATTGTGCGCAAAGAATGCAGGAATCAGAAGTGCCGCTGTGGCATGGACATACAGTAAGAGAACTGATCTTGAAAGGGTTGAGCCGGATATATTTATAGAATGCCCTGCTGACCTACTAAAGTATGTCTAAATTTGCATAAACACAAGCAGTTTGAGTAAAATATAAAACTACTTGATTAAACAGGAGTGGTTTTATGGCCAAAACGGTAGTAGCGATATTTGAAGCTTATGAAAATGCTGAAAAAGCAGCCTATGAAATCCGTGAAAAAGGGCTTAGAACGGATAATATATCTATAATAACCAAAACAGGAAGCAATATAAACAGATATAAGCCCAATAACGACGTAAATATAGAAACAAGCGGGAAAAACAGCAAGCCCTTCGTCAGACCAGCAAGCTTAAGTGTAAGAATCTCTGACGGCATAGTAACAGGGGGTATTATTGGAGGTATTGCAGGTATACTTATAGGCGGAGTAAGTATGTTTGTTCAGGGTTTGGGTTTTGTTGCAGCAGCAGGGCCTATAGGAGGCCTATTTATAGGGCTGTTTGCAGGTGGAGTAATAGGAGGATTTATTGATTTCCAAGTTCCCAGAAATAAAAAAAAGGAGTTTGAAAAATTAGTTTCTAACGGTAAGGCTCTATTTAGTATGATGACCGATGAAGAACGTTCTGAGGATATTCTTGAGATCTTAAAAAAGAATGGGGCACTAATGGTTGAAAAATATCAGTAGCGAATATTTCCCGATTTGCATAAATAGTATTATAATGGGTCAATCATTATAATATATTATAATGTATTAAGGAGTTCAATTATGGAAATATCGTTTAACAGGTCATTAAACAATGTTGTAAAAACATCAGAAGCGAAAGAATTGGCCAATGAGAAATTTATTCTCCTGAATGAAATAGAAAAGGTAAAAGTTGAATTGCAAAAGGCCTACAAAAATTTTGACTATGTAAATGATTCATTAATGGTTGACTACTATACATACCAGATAAAGGCCTATGAAACAATGTTTGAATTTTTGATAAAGAAGGCAAAAGCCATAGGCATTAATCAATTGTAATTGGACCTAAAAGGACCTTATTCCACAGTGAATAAAGTCCTTTTTTATTTTTACAGAATATTTACCGTACATAGTTAATATATTTCTTATAGCAGGGACAAACCTTTTATAGGAAGGGGCAGTAATATGAATATAGGAAAAGGGTTTAAAAAACTTTTCATCAATATAATTCTTGGTGTTATTTTATTAATAATTATTAACTTTATAGGCTTATATTTTGATTTCAATATAGCACTTAATATTTACTCTGCTTTGATAATTGGAATTCTTGGAGTACCCGGGCTTATACTTTTGGTATTTTTACAGTTTATGGTATGACTAATTAATACAAAATAATTGGTGTACTGTTATAATAAACAATTTTTAGTATTTATTAGTGTCTAATTAATATATTATGTAAATCTGTATATTGGATGATATTTATAAAATACAAGGAAACTGTTAACGGTGTATAAGGGAATTTCAAAGGATTTGTATAAAAAATGTTGTATACAAAGAACAAAACAAAGGCTGTACAACCTTTACAAATGGGCAAAAAAATGATAGAATATGTCGTTGAATAGTGTTTTTAGTTATTAAGGAGGTAAGTTAAAATGTCAAGACATAAACAATCGATGGATGGCAATACAGCT
>JAEZIN010000018.1 GCA_023436585.1 Bacillota bacterium
TCCGGCTTGTTCAATAGTCGCATTGCTGCGCTGCCGCTTGCACTGCTTCTTTTCGCAAGTCTCCTCCGCCTAGCCCAATGCCGCCACTGGCGGCGGCTAGGCTACGGAGCCTTTGGAAACCTTCGGAAGCCATCTTCTTAGATATTCATGCAATTCGCTCAGCACGAAAGCCCCTTTTCGTACGCTACAGCAACCGCTATCCTTATGGCGCTGCATAAGGGATGTATCCCGCCTGAGCCACACATCTTTGCCCTTCCTCACCCTGAAGCCAATTAGCAAAAGCGGCAGCGGCCTCGTCGCCCTGCCTGTATACCGCATAGTAGCAGGCGGCAAACAGATACTTGCCGGTGCGGAGGTTCTCGGCCGAAGGTGTAATTCCGTTGACGCTCAGCACCTTCAGATCCCCCGACTTGTACAAGTTTTCAATGTAGTATAGGTAGGAATAGCCGATACTGTTCCCGCCGTTGTCATAGCTGCCAATCTGGCTGACAAGCTCGCCCATGCCTTCGGACACGTAGTTTTCCACGGCGCCTGATAAAGGCGTGCCTTTCATCACCAGGTTTTCCATGGCGGTCTGACTGCCGCTGTTAGGCTCCCGCTGGAAAGGGATAATCTGTTCATCCGCGCCGCCCACCGCCGACCAATTGCGAACCGCCCCCGTATATATCCCCCGTATTTCCTCCAGGCTCAAATCGTTCACAGGATTCCGGGCGTTTACCAAAAAGACGAAGGCATCATAGCAGAAGGGGACCTTCACAAGCGTCACCCCAGCGTCCTCCGCCATTTTCAGTTCGTCGGCGGAGGGCTCCGTAGCCAGTATGATGTCCACCGGGTGTGTACCGTCCATCATTGCATTTTCCGACGGGATGGTTACGGTGGGATTAGCCGCGCTTTGTATCAGCCGCTCATAGGCATAGTGCGTGGTGGAGAAGGCAACAAAGCCTTTTAAATCCTCTTCCCGCATACCAAGCAACTGCCGCCCCAGCTCCATCGCCATGGGTACGCATACGGTGGAGCCGTCCAGCGACGGATAAGAACCCCACTGGTACTGGTATATAGCTGCGCCGTTTGCCTCCCCCGCCTGAACCTTCTCCCCCAAAGCAAAGGGGCTGCTTTGCACAAATGCCTGCCAGTCATCAGGGCGCCCGACGGGCTGGTTGATCTGCCCCCATGACCCGCTCTGCGCACTGGCCGCCATGCAAGCAAAGGATACCATAAGGCAAAGGATGATTGCCGCAATGCGTTTCATTGTTGATTCCCCATGCTTTCCTGTGGCACGATGTCCACAAATTGTTTCATCATGTACCCTTCCTGAAAACCAACCCGGACCTGATACCAATCACCTGTTTCAGAAAGAATCTCCACCTGCGTGCCGCTGAAAAACTTGCCCAAGCTTTCTGCGCCCTTATCAGGTTTCGCCCGCAGATGCAGCCGGTCCCGCGGGTCGCTGTTGATTACGATGCCAAATGTCTTGCTGTCGCCGGTATATTCGCGGATCAAGGATAAGTCTCCAATATAGGCATAGCCGTAGACATATTCTTCTTCGGGGAGCACAATCTGGCACCATTGTCCCAGCTGCCGGTTGATGACAGCGTCTTCATCCTTTTTTACGGTCCAGTCCGGCTTTAAATCGCAGGGCAGTACATACAGGTCCCAGTATGCGACGGCCGGCTTGCCCCGCGCCGCTGCCCGAACCGGAGTGAACAAGCCCTGCATCGGATCGGTCAGCACGATGTCATCCGTTTTCACATACCCTCCCATGCCGGTCTCGGTAACCTCCTGAGAGCGGTAACTGACCTGATAAAAATCTCCCTCCTGCCCAATGACCTCCATCGCGGATCCGCTATAATACCTGCCCACCACCTTCGCGTTTTCATCCGGCGCTTCATACACTGTAACAGATTCCCGGGCGTTCTGAGGGTTCAGCGCGCCGTACAGGGTCGGTAGCCTGTAGGTGATATCATACGAGCCTTGGTTGGTATCGCCCTTCCATTCATTGTACCCCTCCAGCAGCGGACAGTTTTGAAAAATCTCCTTACCTACTTTTATGTGCTGCGGCACGGCGATACCTGTCAGATGAACGCAGTCAATAAACGCATAGTCACCTATAGTGGATAGGGACAGCGGCAGAGCCGCAAAACGGAGCATACCGCAGCGGGCGAAGGCAGAATCCCCAATGACCGTAAGCCCAAACGGCAAGGAAACGCTTTGCAGGTAGTCATTATGGCCAAAAGCGTATTTTGCAATTGTTGTTGTTCCGGCCGGCACATCATAATGCGCATCCGGCCGGCCTTGGGGATAGTAAACAAGCGTGCTTCCATCCTTGGTAAATACCACGCCGTCCACGCTCATGAAATAAGGATTTTCAGGGGATACAACAACCCTTGAAAGCGCATAGCAATCATAAAAAACGGTCGCGCCAAACTCCCTGAGCGTGGATGGCAGAGATGCCGCCTTCAATCCGCCGCAATTGGAATAGGCTCCGCTGGCCATGGTCTCGACGCCCTCGGGGATATTCGCCTCCGTAATCCGCCCGGCACCATAAAAGGTTTCTCCGATATGGCGGAGACTGTCTGGCAGAATGATTTTGTGGGCGTAGCGCGCGTCCTCCTCGCGTATGCTGGCATAGTCTATGCTCTGTACGCCGTCAGCTATGGTGAGCACACCGCTTTCGACGGTGTACGCGACGAAGCCTTCTTCCGCTTTAGCAGGATTGGGGGCAAGCAGCGCTGCCATGATGAGAAGATAGAAAAGCGGAGCTAGCATGAAATGTAGTAACCGCCTGCGCTTCTGGTTGTAAATGACGGGCATAAAAGTGCCTCCCCCGCATTGGCGCCGCCTTTGCCGCGCGGCCTTTCCCCCATAGAACGAACATATATGGTCATTTATTCCATTCCTTGAAAACTCCGGCATATTCTAGTATTTGTCCTAATTATGTGCTAACAATCAAAATAGTTATTGGCCGTCTCTAAAAAAGCAGCCCTTGAAAACTGAATGCTTTCAAGAGCTTTACTGGAAGATATGAAAATTCGAATCTACGGCACATCGGGTATGACCTATAGAAGACAGCCGGGAAAAGCAGTGCAACAACGTAAAGCTCTGCCTTTACGGCATTATGCCTCGTGAGCTACAATCCCCAACAGTCCTGGCCCTGTATGAACGGCCAGCACAGGGCTGACTGAGCTAATGAAGCTGTCGGCGACGTTTAATAATTCTTTCAAGTGTTCCAACAGCTTTTGCGCTTCGGCGGCTGCCGCGCCATGAACGACGGTCAGACGGATTCTGCGTTTGCCAAAACGGGCAACCGTCTCCCGTATCATTGCATCCAGTGCATTGGTATAGCCCCGGGCTTTTGCCAATGTTTGATAGACACCGTCAGGATTGATATAGATGACAGGCTTCAATTGCAAAATGGTGCCGATAACGCCTTCCACAAGGCCAATTCTGCCGCCCTTGCGCAAAAATTCAAGCGTTTTGATAATAAACATCCCAAGCTGCGTTTCCCGGGCGGCCTCTGCCCTTTCCACGGCCTTTTCAAAGGAACCGGTGGTTTCCAGGGCTTCCGCGGCTGCCAGTATCATCAAGCCAAGGCCGGTGGACAAAGTCTTGCTATTGATCAAAGCAATCTTCATATCACCTTCAAAATCCTTTGTGATCATCTTCATCATGTTATATGTGCCGCTTAAACCGGACGAAATGGAAATATGAATCACATGGGTGGTGCCTTCCTCCCGCAGCCGCGTATACAAGGCGACTACATCTTCGGTAAAAGGCAGGCTGGTCTTGGGAAGCTCCTGACTCATAACGGTATACAATTCATTTTCAGATATTTCCAGCCTATCCCGGAATTCACCTTTGGAATAAGCAACGCGAAGTGGGATCATGTGGATATGGTGCATATCAAGCATTTCTTGTGACAAATCACAGGATGAATCTGTGATCAGCGCTACCTTCTGAATATTCGCCATCATAAATTGCTCCAATCTCCATTTCATTTTATGGGCATAGCATAATTATTAATTATAGCATACCCCAAAGGTTAGTCAATGATTGGAGAAAAAGTTTGCTTTGAACTAATTTCGCTGCCTTGCGGCATGACCCAGCAACTTGCCCGCATGGCGTGCAAATGGTATAATCACGCAGGGTGATTGATTTGGAGGAAGACAGGCGTCTTAACAAATATATCTCGGACAGCGGTTACTGCTCGCGCCGCGAGGCGGACCGTCTGATCGAAGAGGGCAAAGTGACGGTTAACGGGCGCGTGGCGAAAATCGGGGAGAGGGTCGCCCCAGGCGCCCGTGTCGTTGTCGAAAAGCATCTTATAAGCGGATCGGGCGACAAGGCGTACATCGCGGTATACAAGCCGGTGGGCATTGTGTGCACCGCCGACCCCCGCGAGCCGTTGAACATTGTCGATTACATCCATTTTCCCGGGCGAATTTATCCCATCGGCCGCTTGGACAAGGACAGTGAAGGGCTGATTCTCTTGACCAGCGACGGGGATATCGTTAACCGCATCCTGCGCGCCTCGGGCAGGCACGAGAAAGAATACGAGGTCGCGGTAGACAGGCCCGTTACGACGGAATTTCTTGAGCGGATGAGCAGGGGCGTACCTGTCCTTGGGCAGGTTACACTCCCCTGCCGCGTACGCAAAACTGGCCCTGGCTCGTTCCGCATCATCCTGGTGCAGGGGCTGAACCGTCAAATACGCCGCATGTGTGAATATCTTGGATACAATGTCGTCCACCTGCGCCGGATACGCATCATGAATATTACCTTGGGTAATATGCGCCCCGGTCATTGGCGTATGCTCACCAAGGCTGAGCTGAATACTCTGATGAATAGCCTTGATGCCGGGGGAAGCGGCACGCCGGAGGAGGAGGAATAGCTGCGCCGCTTCGGGATTACGGGACATAGAAAGCGAAAATGAGACAACAATTGTTTGGTTTTCCAATAACAATCCCCCGGAAGACTTCCGGGGGATTGTTATGCATACGGGTTGCCGATGAAATCTTAATCATTGGCCATTCATAAATGTATCATACAACTCTTCGACCTGCCGGCGGCCAGCTTTCCGGATTCTATCATATGAACAAGAAACTCCTCGAACGACTCGCCTTTGCTAACATAGTCCTCCTGTTGTATAAGGCTATAAATAGCAGCGCCTAACCCATCTACCCCACCGTCATGATCTGAAATAGTTCCTTGGGCCTTCTTTGATCAAATCAAACTTTTCTCGAATGACTACCTCAAGAGCATCTGCACAATTTTCCTCCAAAAAGCCTTCATACGTTGGATAGCCATAAGAAGCGTTACGATTGGCAAAGTTTTTTTGAAAAAATGCATCGTCTACAAGCTTGGCCCGTGCAGCCGTAAATCTGGGGTTTTCCGCACTAAAGGGAGGATGCATCATCTCATGAATCGCGTTTGCCAGTATTGCTTCAAAGTCGTTTGAGATGTCGGTTATATATTGCGTCCCGGCAATTTTCATGCCGTGAGGTTTTGCAAAATATATCAAGTACAGAATTATCTGATCTTCGCCTAACTTGTGCCCCAAGTATTTTTCGATTTCTGGTACGATATCATAATTGGCTATGCCTTCATTCACTATTTCATCGATATTTTTAACAACCTTGGGCAGTATGTTTTTTTCCCAATAGCCAGCAAAATCACTGGTGATCAGGAAATTCATAACTGTTTTTAAATCATCCTTACATAGCATGAAATTTGTTCTTTCTTCCACAGTGTACGTGCAATGCGCCTTCTTTAACACTTTCAACCCTAAGGCCAACGTAATGAAGATGCAGAAAATGCTTGTATTGCCATAGTATAAGTTAAGGAATAAACAAAAAACCCACCATTTCGGTGAGTTTGCTGGTGGCTACGGTAGAATTCGAATCTACGACACTTCGGGTATGAATGCTTGGTCATCTCAACAACAATAAAATGAACAGCGTGTCTGCGATCATGCTTGTGCTGGCCAAATTCCAAACTTTGACAAGAGTTGAATGGCATCCATATGAATTTGTAAGGAGCCAAAGATCATGAGGGCGATTATCGATGACAATGTCTATGATACCGAGTATGCAATACTGCTGGCTACATGCCAATATGATGAAGGTCTCACAGGCCAACTTTACATCAGTTCTTCAGGAGATTTTTTTCTGGTTGGTGGTCTGCCCGAACAAATTTGCCCATTACACCCTATTACAGCAGAGTATTGGTCACAACGGTTTGCAGGACGTGAGGTGTATTTAGAAGTATGCAGATTAAACCACCTTTTAAAATGGAAAAGGTAAGATTGAAAATACCTACACCAAGATGTCAATGTGTTAAGGTCATGAACCAAAATTACGTAGGGAGAGATAATCATGTCAAAACAAGAAAACATGGATCATTCTCACGAAAGAGTAGTCTATTCGGTTGATGAAATACGAATCATGCTCAATCAT
The DNA here is from genome assembly GCA_023436585.1 of Bacillota bacterium. Lineage (GTDB taxonomy): Bacteria > Bacillota > Clostridia > Christensenellales > Aristaeellaceae > JAEWAH01. The sequence goes on from JAEZIN010000018.1 coordinate 6,453, forward strand.
GCAATTTCAATCCAATCTGGCATTGGATAGCCTTGGATACGAAGGATAAAAAGACGCTTACTTTCATGTCAGAGATAATTGAAGAATACCGCGATATTCACAAAGCCCCTATGTTGTTCGGGTAAGGATGGTTTAATGGTCAGGACGCTGAATCTGATAATATCGAAGCACTTCACAGATAGCAGGATCGTCCACAGTAATATCTTCGTCAGTGAAGTGGTTTTTCATGATAATGGGGTCAGCAACCGCTCGCTGATCAAGGTTAAGACCCCGGAAGGCTTCGCGCCATTCGTCGGTCAGAGTATCACAGGCATCGGTGTATTCACTCACCTTATCGAACCGTATGCGTTTGGCTTGATCATGCTCAAACCGATGGATAATCAGCGCTTCTGGCATCATCATGATTTCATGGAACTCCGCTTCGTCGGCACCGAAGGCGGCTTCAAAAAACTGCTTGCCGCGTCCGATTTTGCCGTGCGTTGAGGTCAGCACTGCTTGGACGGCGCGGACATATTTTTTGCTCCACTTCTTTCCGATAAAGTCGCGGTTGCGGAACCACTTCGGATCATCGATGGGATGGTACTTCATCGGGAAGGAGTAGATGGTCACGCCCAGTTCGTCGCAAAGGTCGACGGACAACTTCATGCGGCGGTAGAGGTCAACTGGCTCCTCGTCGAAGTTATAAAGCATATAGTTCGAGAGGTCGGTCAGCCCGGCGGTAGCGGCGGCACGGACGGCGCGTTCGTAGATGCGGTGTTGCTTCCAGCTATCGAAGGCAATACGAACAGGGCGGATGTTGATCCTCGCCAGTATCGCCATGTTCTCCGGCGTAATCAGCCGCCCATCAATGCCTTGGTTGAAGTCGATAATACGCTGGCGGCGCAAGGGGTGATAGGCATACTTCTGATATAAAGGTTGGATATACTCGTGCATGTCAAGTATTGCCGCTTTCGTCGCCGTGTGGTACTGATCACACTCTGCGTCCATAATACGCTTGTATAGCGTATCGCGAACAGCCTTGTCTTTGAAAGCTTTGGAGTTGTTACACTTAGCGAGCAAGGCATCGTACAGGTCAACCATCACGCGGACATAAGCGCGGTCATTGATGCCATCGACCAGATTACGATAGGCTATTTCGTACGGGTTGGGCGGGACATACGTCGCGTCCTTTCCAAAGCCACAAGCGATGATTTCATCGATAATGCGTTCAAAGCATTCAGACTCGAGAACATTATTGTCGAGCAGCATCAGGTTTTTCTGCTCGCCAAACCTTGCCTGCGCCGCTTCTAACTGCTGGCGCAGGGGTATATAGTTCTGGTACCTTGGCTCCAACTTGGGTACGGCGCAGAACTTGCACTTGTTCGGGCAGCCCCTCGTCATGTAGGCAAAGTAGGCATCTGTGGTCGGATATTTATAGTCGATCTCATCAAGGATAGAATAGTCCAAAGGCAGAGTATCAATGATGACATCGCTGTCTGCGTCAAGCATACCGGGGCTTTCCAGTATGCCGAATATGGGAACTATACCTGTTTCTCTTGTGATTTCTTTTGGGATGATGGACGAGGCGATGCCGCCAACAAAAACCTTACTCGGATTCTTGCAAAGCTGCTTTACGAAGTTGATAGTGTCAATGGTAATCGCCCACTCGAACGTAAACAGTGTGGTCACGCATACAACGTCAAAGCGCGGATTTTCGAAATAGTCCTTGTCCTTGAACTTTATTCTGTAGTCCCGGATCAAATCAAGGAGCATATCTGCGTCATCCCTCGTCGCGTCGTTACTGCGAATTTCTTCTTCGGGGATGTCGGCAGTTTTACCGTAGCGTATGTATGTGGTCAAAGTTGGGATGAATCGCCGCCACTTCATATTGGCTGATACACCAAAAAGGAGCCGTATAAGCTCCTCGCATAACAAACTTGCTGCAAGTTGCTGAAGATCGCCTTTGTAAAATCGCACATTATCCCCGCGCTGCTTGTAATACGAGGAGATTTTCATCAGTCCCATGGGTGGATACTTGTTCCTATAGTTCGGCTCTATTAAAAGCACTTCACGTGGCATGACAATATCAATCCTTCTTAACTTTTAGCCCGGCGTGAATCTTGGCAATCAAAGCCTGTGCAATGTCCGGCGCGTTTTGATTGATCAGGTCGTATATCCTCCCGACAACTCGGCGTGTCTCCTTGGGGTATTGTGAGAGTTCGTCGGTGATATACAAGGGCTTTGATCGCTTGCCGCCCTCCGACGGGTCTTCCTCGGTGGGAATTGCGGGGAGCGGCCTTAGCGGTTCCGGTGCTTTGCAGGTTTCGACAGTAGCGACAATCGTCTTGACACGGGCAGTAATAGGATCGTCGGTAGACTCCTTTGACTTTTGGAGCGTCCGTTGTCCTTTTTCCGCCTTCTGCCGCTTTTCTTCCAAGTCGGTCTGCATCTTTTCGCGGTCAACACCGCCGCTGAAGCCTGACTTAGTTTTATCTGTATATTCGGTATATGACTTGCGATAGTCCTCAATCGCCCTGTATGCGCTCCGTTCATCACTTGCAACATTACAAAGCTTCCAGAGGTAATCGAAAAACTCCCGCAGTTGGGTTTCGAATGCTTCCCGAATAGCATTCTCGTTGAAGTAGTCACGGCGGGCGTTCGGAATAAGGTCAGGGTGCACAGCGAAAACCTCACCGATATAATACTCGTTGCCACGAGCATCCTTAAAAAGCCGCCGCATCGTCCCGGATTCGCCAATCTGGATGTTGCCCTTGCGTAGCCGGAGCCCGCGTTGAATATTCCCAGTGGCTTTTATTTGCCCATTCAAGGAAGAAAGTCCGAACCACATCCACGCGATGAGCGTTTCATTCTCATCGTAGAAGTCCTTAAATTCGATGGCTTTGATCTCGTCATGGGTTTTGCCGCCGGAGTATATACGAGAAGTATAACCTTTAAAAACCTGCTGGGCATTGACGAACACGTTGTATTCATCAATAGTAATGCCCAGCGATTTCGCATGCTCGTATATCTGTCCATAGAACATGAACTTGTTCGGGTAGGGCACTGGTATTTCAAAAGAGAGGTAATCCCTGATAATATCCTTATTCAACAGGTCAGGGCTGGTCACGCCTGTCATGACTACTTCGAAGAAATGGTCGCTTGTGTCAGAAGGCTGGGACGACATTTGCATTATGGCCTCCAGCACTTCATCGGCAGTGTGCTTAGCGTTGTCGTTGAGCATGGTTCGCATTTTGTAAGCGTTCCATGTCATGACAAGGGCTTCTTCTTCACCAACTGCAGAGGAAATGAATCGAAGCTCACTGCAGTACGCCAAGCCGCAGAGCCGCCCGATTCCCCGGAAGCCCTTGTCAACCGCTCGCTTCTTGTCGGAGTTGGCAATGTCACTTAGGACGCGCACAAAGTCCGCTTTGCGTATGCCGCTGCCGTTGTCACGGATACGGATTTCTCGCTTCTCAGCATCAATGTTAATGTCGATGCTGGTTGCCTTTCGGTCGATAATCCCAGCGTTGACAGCAGCATCAATGGCATCGCATGAGTTCTGTACATACTCACGGTACACCACCCGCGAGTCGGAATACATACCCGTCGTAAGGTTTTCAAGAATGTTCTTCCCGAACACCGCCATATCGATCTTCCTTCCTAATTCTGCTTAAACTGCTTATACAGCGGTTTCGGGAACTTGATCTTCAGCATGGAGCGGAAAATCGGGTTCTGGATGAGGTACTCACCCTGCGACAAGCGCGTTAGGATGCTCTTGTAGGTATTTGGTACAATCTTATAGTCCGCTTTGCTGGTTTCGATGGCGTTTGTTCGACCATAAGCGTGGGTGGAGCAGTTGCCCTTTACCCGGTCATGGATGGCACTGCGGAACTGCTCCGCCGCAAACAGAATCACGCCCAAGGAACGACCACGCTCGGTAACGTCCAGAATCTGCCGTAGGATGGGCGAGTTCTTCGGAGTTTCGGTCGAGGCATACTTGTTCAACTCATCGATAAAGATGATGATCTTCTTCGGTGGCTTTGCTCCCATATGGTCATACTCGCCAAGCTGGAGCTTGTTGATAATACGCACCACGTCGCCGAACACGAAAGACTGCATGATCTCACCAAGATTGGCGACGTCCACGACCATCACGTCGTTTGGCTGTATCTGCCGGAGCTTATCTTCCAGCCGGACGGTAGTGTCCCGTGCATCACGCTCAAACAGCGGTGAATGCTCTATGGTCTTGCGGATAATGCGGCTGAAACGCCGCCAGGAGACCACCGGGATATCCTTGCTCTTCTTATTGGGGCTTTCCGTCGGGTCGCAATGCTTGCTGACCAGACTGAGGAAGCTCTCCCAGTCGTTACAGCCATCAAAGCCGCCTGCGCCGGAGATGATGTATTCCTGTATGGCATCAAGCGTTTGGTTTGAGTCATCCACGTTGGAAAGAAGCAAGTCCAAATCTTCCTTGTCTTTCTCGTAGGTGAATACGAACTGGCTTGCTATACCGCTCTCGACATAGTCCGCCAGTTCCACTTCAGACAGGAACGTGCCAGATGCTGCGCGGTCAAATTCACCGTTTGGCACAAGGTACTGAACATGATCAAACGGAGTGGTCAGCAAACCCATTTTCTCATACAAAGTGTGAACTGCCTTGCGCTCACTTTCGGCTTGTTCGGGCGTGTTTTTTCCATCCTCAGTGAAGTCGTTAGGCAGATGGATACCCATGAGGTCTTTACCCTTGACGTTAAACAACACGAAAGCAACGCTGCCGTCATCCGGTTCTACATCGCGGTAGCTGTCTTGAATCGCTTTCAGCAGGAACATTGCGTAGGATGTTTTAGACGCCAAGCCAGAGATGCCGGAGATATTAAGATGAGCCCCTTCTGGACCGATTACAAATCTTGGATCAAACCTGACGGGGATAACGACTTTCTCCGTCCCACTCGTGTTCTCGTACATCTCAAGAAATCCGCTGGGAAGAACACAGTGTTTTTTATCAAGCCCCTAGGCATAGGTGATTTCGCTCTCATCTGCAAGCCAGACTTTCGCGTCGCTCTGAACTGGGATATAGATACCTGCCGTGTTACAGATGATCTTTGCGTCCACATAGTTCATCCCCACGCGAAACGTTGGTGGCGTTACCTCAACATCGCCGAAGTCGCTGGAGATGTAGTTCGTGAGGAAACTGCTTGCATCGGTGATGTGCGAAATGTCCTCAATTACCCCATACGATTTCGATCCGTTCACATGGTCAACGCGCACGATATCAAAGGGATTGAGGATGAGTTTGCTGTCCGTCCAGAAGGCAAACGTGTCCACGCTTGTCGGCTTCTTTTCGGTTGCTATAACCCTGCCGATGAGTTTGGGTTCCATTCTTTCTGCCTCCGATCAAAACAAACTCAGGAACACATCACTGCTGAGATAAAGGCTCTTGATGTAGGATTCCGTCAAGTAAACTGGATACAGGTGGTTGGCGTAGCGCAAATCAGCGCCGTAGCAGGTTGGGCAGCGTTCATTTATAAGCGTTGCAGAAATCATATCTACGTCCTCAGTGTCCAACCCAAAGCCGCGTCCGTGCTGCTTCTCTTTGTCTGTAACCATAATTTTCTCGACCTTGATCACACCGTCAAAAGGCGTCTTAGTCTGCTCAGGATATTTGCGAAGCCTTATATACCAAACAGCAAACTCAATGTCGGGTATGCGTTTTACCTTCATCCTTGCCACAGGCGTTCGGTGGAACTGCGGCAGTTCGATGATGGCGCGGGCATTTGCGTTACCTTTGCTGTCCTTACAATTCTCAGGATTGAAAGACTTAGAAACACCAATAACGTATTGGTAGCTGTTTATAAAATTCTTCAGGTTTGCATATTTGCTGTCGCCCTTCATCGGCTGGTATTCGAGGGAACCATCTTTCACCAGATATGCTGTCTGCGAGAGAAGCCCTCGCTGCGCCAGCGAATAGACCATGGCTTTTTCTTCATTGATCATGTAGTCCTGAATGGTGGCGATGCCTCTATCCCGGAACTCACCTCGTTCTGGATTGGCGGTGATATATGTAAGGACATCGGCCAACGACAGTCCTTTCCCATCGAGCCGGGGATTGCCGTTAAGCTTGCCACGCAAGTTGGCAAGAAAAGCTTCGGGGTACCTACCGGATTTGTCACACTTGTTGGGGAGCGAAACCACGAACTTTCGGACGGTTGGCTGTACAGCTTTCATCCGCCCATCAACTCTTTGACAGCAAGCGACTCCCACTTGCCCAGCAACAACAGGGAAAACGCGGGAGTCGTAGGAAATATCATCAACGTGGTATACGTGCCGTGAACCATCAAGGAAATACTGTAAGCACGGAATAGGACGGTTACGGGTAAGAGCGGCGGCGTATTCCTGCAAGTCAGTGGATTTATTCTGGGGCATCGATTCACCATCCCGCCCCCAAGATTCCACATCATCGGGATTGTCATCATAATCAGGGCTTGGGGTACGCACGGAATCGAAGCTATACTTGTAACTTTGGAAGCTTCTGCCGCCTGTAATGTCGGCAATATCCTCCATGATCCGACTCATGCGATTTTCCCCTCTCGTCAGTGATGAATATACAAAATTATACTTATCGACAAATTATACCGTACATCCAAGAAAAATGCAATCTTAAATACGCCTACACGATAGCCCTACGGTCTGGGGTCAAGCTATTGTATGCGGAAATGGTATCAATAGAGAATTAGAGCCCATTGCCTTCAATCCATTCCAATTGATAACCGTCTTGGTTTAGATGTACAAGAAGTGCATTCTTATAGTTGTATGGGTCGCGCTTAAATGCAGAAAGCTTTTTTCTATCTTGTTCTATTAGATTCGTCTTACTCCACCAAGCCTTAAACTCAACAACGAGTAAATTGTTTTTATTATTTCCTCGCTTATGAACAATCAAATCTGGCAGTGCTCCTGTTTCGGCCCATTGTGTATGCGGTAAAGATTTCACATTATCCAAGTTGCGATTGTACTCGGTGTCGATGTTATATGCATGCAACATTGGATGCTGCAAAGCAATACGTTGAAAATATACCCCAAAACGGAACACAATACCACGTTCAGAAACGTGGATGTCCTTTTCGCGCAATTGTATACCTTTATGCATAATGAGGTAATCATCATTATTATATAACCATTCTAATGCTTGCTGAATGAGTGGCTTTAATTGCTCAGCTGTCAAATCAAACAATCTCCAGTCTTTTTTTGAATAATCTCCTAATTAGCTTTCACTAAACCACTAACCGGATTTTACTGCCGCTATGCGTTTTCTCGACGCGAATCTGCTTTTCGATCCGCTCTCGAAGCTCGGCAACGTGGGAGATGATACCGATAATGCGATTGCCGTTAGCCATATTCGAGAGGGTTCTGATAGATAATTCCAAAACTTCAGCATCAAGAGTACCAAAGCCTTCGTCGATAAACATCGCGTCAAGATGAATGCCACCCGTGCTCTGCTGAACCACATCTGACAAACCAAGCGCAAGCGATAATGACGCCATAAATGATTCGCCACCAGACAAACTGTTCGCGCTGCGGCTTTTGCCGGTGAAACTGTCGGCAACCTCAATTTCTAAGCCCATGCGCTTGCGCCCGTCGCTACCTTCTTCTTTTCGCAGGAGGACATACCTGTTCTGGCTCATTACTTTGAGTCGCAAATTCGCCGCCCGCAGCACACGTTCAAAGTACGCCATTTGCGCATAAGTTTCAAAATCGAGTTTACCATTGGCTGTATCAGACAGGCTTCTGATAGCGGCGTATTCCCGTTCGATTTTTGCGAGAGCGTCAGCAGATTTCTTCAAATCCTTCAAAGCACGTGACTTTATATCTAACCGCAACTTTGTTTCGTCGCGCTCTGTGCGTAAGGCATCGGACGCAATCTTTATTTCATTAGAATCGCTTTTGAGTTTTACCAAATCAGGTTTTTCTTTGCCTGCAGTCTCCTTTGCCAAACGCTCGATGTCATGTTGGATTCGTCTGCCGTTTTCATCATAGTCGGCAAACTGCTTGGCCATTACCGCAAGTTCATCTTCCGGGATAAGCGATGAATAATACGCGGATTCAGTCCCGAACCCGTTTGTAAGTACCGCGGTTATAAAAAACTTCTGTGCTTCATCGTTTAGCTTAAGGCACGCTTGCTCATTTTTTACGCGCTCGGATAAAAGCGCTTTCGCTTTTGCAAGTTCCGTATTGCTGTCCGTTTGGTTATTCCTCGCCGTATCCCACTCTATTTTCAGCTTGGCAAGTGTAGCTTCAACAGCGTCTTTCTTTGCCGTTAAGTCAGAAGCAATATTTGTGGTTTCGATAAACAACGCCGACATTTCTGCTCCGGCATTATCCCAGACCACACCTGGAATATATTCGGTAAAGTCTTTCAGAAAACGGTCAATAAGTGTAGATACTTCAGATGTCAAAGATACGCACTTGCTGTTCAATTCCGCTCTTTTCTTGGTAGATGTTTCCCAACTATCTCTCAACTCGTCGAGTGCCTTTTCAGTAGCAGATATACTGGCTGCCATTTTCTCGACAGATGTTTGGGTGTTGCCAAAGAAGTCAGACAATTCTGTTCCGATATTCTCCCATAAAGCATCAGGTAGAAAAACCGCAATGTCTTTAATAAACTTATCTTTTAGTGTCGTCACCTCTGAAAGCAAAGCGGTACATCTCGGTGATAGTTCCGCTTGCTGTTTTGCAGTTGATTCGATTTGCGCGGCAAGGTTGTTCAAGGAGATTTCATCCGCCACTTTCTTTTTTGACAATTCCTGATACTTTATCTTTAACGCCGATGCTTCTGTGTTAAGAAGTTCTCCGACATTCTCATAGGTGGCGTTCGGAATATGAACGGCCACTGCTGTATTAAACCGATCTGTCAAAATGTTAATAGCCGTTATCAAAGATGCACACTCGGAGGACTTGTGGTCTGCCTTTCCCTTTGCGTTATCTGAATCGGATAGTAACCCTTTCAGTATTATGTCACTGACATCCCCAACAAGCGCATTTGCAGGCGCAGGGTGGTCACTTGAACCACAAACGGGACAGGGTTCGCCCTTGCGTAAAGTACCAGCGATTATTCCGGCTTGTCCAAGGATGAAACGCTCATACATTTCATCATATTTACCCTTTGCTGAAGCGTAATTGCCGTTCAGACGCACAAGCTCCGCTTGCTCTGTTACCAGTAATTTTTGCTTTGCGGTAATTTCATCCCAGTCAGACTGTAAAACCATTAGTGCCCCAAATTTATCATTGGCTTTCTCCACATCACTTGACAACCGATCGAATTGCTGCCTTGTTTCGTTCAGTGACGGTAAACCCTTGATTGTTTCAAGAAGTGCAGCAAGCTCATCCTGGAAAGAAAATAACGCATTCTGTTTGACGATGATGATATCGTATTCGTTATGCAATGATTTAAGCTTTTTTAGTTTCTCGTCCTCGTGTTCCCACTCACGTGTCAACTGGTCAAGAGCCTCTTTCGTTTTGTCAAGGGAGGGCAGGCTCTCAATAAATGCATCGATTTTTTCATGATCCGCCTTTGCTGTATCTAATGCGGATTTCTTGTCGCTGATGGTCTTGTAATCTCCAATAAGCGAAGTCAGTTGATTCAGCTTTTCGGTAGTTTCCTGCCATTTCTGTTTTAACGCATCATATGAGACCTGAGTATCCTCGAGCGACGGTAAGGCTGCCATTATTTTTTCCGCAAGCTGTAACGTGAGCTTAGCCGCTTCTTCATCCGTTTTTGCGGTAACAAGGTCAGCTTTTGCCTTTGTATAGGCAGCTTCGGCTTCAGTAGCTTTGTCCGCAAACGGCTTAATCTTGCGTATTGCGACCTCGCCGCGCTTGTGCCTCTGTTCCATCTCAATCATTTCGTTCGCCTTTGAGGCGTGTTCTTCAAGGGCGGCCTGCTGTGCTTCGAGTTCCTCAAAAACTTTGCATAACCTCTCTGCGACAGCAGTTTTCGCAGCAAACTCTTCTTTGGCTTTGTCATACTCCTTCAGTTTCTCATCACTGTACTTGACCGCTTCGCTGTCGATTTTTATGTCCTGTTCCCACTGCGCAAAACGCTGCCTTGCATTGTTATGGTCAATACCATGCTTCTGAAAGTCGCGAATCACAGCTATACGCTCATCATCCTTGGCTTTTGTGCGTGATTTGAGGTTATCTTGAAAGAATCTCAAAGCAGCTGTATCGAAAATACGGCGAAGAATTTTCACACGCTCGTCTGTACCGCTTTGGAGAAAACGCAGAAAATCATTTTGGGCGATCATCACTATTTGAGCAAACTGGTCGCGGTCAAGCCCGACAACCTCCGTTATCTTTGCATCAACATCGCGGCTTCTGTCAATTATAGTTCCATCAGGCAAAGCAAGGGATACGTTGTCGGTGTAGCTGATTTCTTCTGTTTTACGTGCAACATGCGGAATGATCTCACGGCGGATTTTGTATGGGTTCCCTCCGGATGAAAAATCCAGTTCAACAAAGGTTTTTGTGCGTCCCTCGGCGAAGTCGCTTCGGAGCATTTTATAGCTGTAGCGTGCACTACCGCTTGCTTTTCCGAATAGTGCATAGGAAATCGCATCAAAGATTGTAGTTTTCCCCGAACCCGTTTCCCCGGTGATCAGATACAGGCCGTTCCTGCCGAGCTCTGAAAAATCAAGGACTTCCTCATTGGCATAGGAGCCGAACGCACACATTTTCAGCTTAAGAGGTTTCATTCTTCACCCTCCTTTTCCAAAAGCTCACGCACGATTTGCGCCTGTTCTTCCGACATCACGCTACCGCTCATTTCAAGGAAAAACTCACTGAACAAGTCAAAAGGCGACAACTTCTCAATCTGGTCTGACCCCAGCGGTGTACCTGAAACGTCAATGCAGGTGCGGGAATTCTCAAAATCGAGTGCCATAACATTGGGATAAACACTCCTGATTTTGCCCATCGGGTCAATGATTTCTTCTTCATCAGTAAGGACCACGCGCAGATAATCTTCTTTGTTTCCTTGTGAAGAAACTTCATCGCCTAAAAGCTTCTCAAGCGAGCCTTTGATCTCACGCATATCACGGAGCGGAATGAGGGGCAAAGCGGTTACTGTAATGCTACCCTTTTCTTTTATCTCAACAAGCGATACGGACTTTGCCTGTTTCCATTCGGAGATGGAATATTTGATTGGCGAACCGGCATAACGAATGTTGCCGCCAACACCTTGAGAACCATGCAGATGCCCGAGAGCGACGTAATCAAACTTAGATAACAACGCTGCGTTCACCGCGTCCAGACCGCCAACGGGGTTTATCTCCGATTCGGATCGGATAGGGGTAACGCCCGCTGCCGTATAAAACTGGTGCGACAGCAGGACATTCCGTTTGGAATGGTCTATATCAGCCGATTCAAGAGCCGCATTTATTGCGTCCGTATAGCTTTCGACTTCCTTATCCGCAAACATTCCGCGAACGCTCGACGGTTTTATAAACGGCAGGAGCCAGAACTTCACGTCGCCATAAGCGTCAGACAGCGTAACGCAGCACAGTTTCCCATCGAACACGCCGCAAAGGTGGAGCTTGCGTTCCGACAGTAACCTGCTGGCGTAGTTCAAACGTTCCGGTGAGTCGTGATTCCCTGAGATGAGTATGACCGTGACTTCCTTTGCCGCGAGATCAGTCAGGAAATCGTCGAACAAGCGCACGGCTTCCACGCTTGGCACAGCTCGGTCATACACATCACCCGCAATCAGAACGGCATCAGGTTTTTCGGAATCTATATATCCGATAATCTGCCCAAATACATGACGCTGCTCCTCCAGCATAGAGAAACCGTTCACAGTTTTTCCGATATGCAAATCGGATAGGTGCAGGAATTTCATTGGTGATCACCTCTCAAAGTGGCAGTTTTTCTTCAGCTTTGGCATTTTCATTATGTAGATCAAAGCGTTTAGGCAACCGTTGTTTCTTCAGCGGCGGGGTGTGCTGAGGGTGCCGAGCTTATGCTGGCGATCCATCCTGCGATGTTTGCCTCCGCGTTCGGTGTTAAGTGCGCCAGAATATGGAGCTTATTCAGAAGATACATAAAACAGAGGATATCCCGTGCTGTACGTTGTTTTTCTGCAAGAGACAGATGGCTGAAGAATTCCATGCTTTGAAACCCTTGGATGTGTTCCTCATAATGGCTCTCGCCATGCAAAACGAGTCTGTACATCAGATTCTGGAAATAGGTTCTTTTGTCCTCGCTGATATTCTGCATGATATCGGCATCGCGTGAAATGTCTGCGATACCTCTTGTATAAAGGAAGGTAGAAAAAGCCTCCAGCACGCGCCGCATCGAGTTGCCGATGAACAGCTCGACGTCAGCTGTGCCGTTCCGTGCGTAATCATACACCGTTTCGAGCAGCCGGGTGTATTCCTTGTGCTTGTTCCTTCTGCTATCATGGAACGAGATAATGCCTGTGCCGTTGAGCTCAAATGAATTGAACTCGGCAGATTTGTTGGCAGCTGTGCATTCCTTGGCGATTTCCTCCAACACCTTTTCAGTGTCATAAAGGACACTAATATCGTGCGTCATCATGAGGACTTTCGTAGTGGGGCAGCCCAATAGAACCTGTCCAAGTTTCCAGCGCAAAAAAGATAGAATCCCGATCCTGTTTTCTGTGTCGAAGCTGGATACGGGGTCATCTATAATCAAACACACTTCGTCAGCGTAGATCGCCCTAACATCCGTGTCTTTTGCAATCTCTGTGAAAAAGTAGCAGAGCGCGAGGGCGTTACGTTCCCCGCACGATACCTTTTTGGGGTCAACTTCCTTGCCGTTGGACTTCAGGTGGTACATTTGGTCTGTTCCAAGGGCAAGTTCAATGCGTCCCCTGCTGAAAAAGATGTACGCCAATGAATCGTTGATGTCATCAACAGCAATTTGGAAGTTCTTTCGCTGCGCATCCAGTTCCCTTTTCCGACGTTCATGCCCGGAGATATCTGCGATTAAGGCCGCCAAATTTTCGTCGGAAGTTTTTTTTGCCGTCCTCTGTGCAACAAGATTGACATACGCAACTTTGATGGCATAGTGGGCGATTTCGTCGTTTAACTTCAGCAGGGCGTTCTTTAACCTTGTGCGCCCTGTAATCGCATCGTTGAATGCAATACGAGCTGCCTCAAGAATGGTAAGAGCTTGGTTCAGTGCGTTGCAAGCGGTAGTCAGCCCGACAGATATGTCATATGTCATGGCTTCGAACGGATTGTCAATCTTGGCTTGCACTGCGTTGTTATGCTTTTCAACCGCATTGTTAAAAGCATCTATACATTGCTGGACATTACAGTATGCGGCAACTTCCAAACCGCTGTAGGAACTGTAATCGTCCTTTTCGATAACTTGCTGTTTGAGCTTGCTCAAATTGGCGCGGAATTCCACCACTTCCCGGTTGAGGATGGTCTCAATACGCGACAACATTTCGGCGCGGTATTCGTCCCCGACCTCCTGTAAGCAGGTTGGGCAAACGTTGTTTGCTGTGTCAGATAGAAAAACCTTGGCATCAGAAATCACCCGAATACCGAAAAGCTCCAGCAACGCCTTTTCTCTTTCAGACGTATGTGGCTTCGAAATCACCTTTGACAGCATGTCTGACGTTGTACATTCCAAGTTCCCGACGATGGAATACTGCCGAATCGCTCGTGTATTCTGCTGTGCCTGAGCATTGGCACTGGTGAAAAGCGCGAACTGTCTGTCAAATTCAGCTTTCGTCTCCAGCTCGCCTAAGGAAGGTGTTAGTTGACCCAGCTTGTCAATCTCCGTTTCGTTAACCGTCGCAGCAGTCCTGTTGCCATTTAGCTTTATGCCTTTGGTGTCCGCCCAACCGCCGATCGTCCGTAACGACTGGGTGATTTGTGTTAGCCAGTACTGAGGAGATGTTATGACGGCGCTATTTGTGTATTTCGCGCATTCGGTTTCCTGCTGCCGTTGTTGCTGTGTCAAGTCATTGATAAGAATTTTAACCGCTTCAATTTGCTGTTCGATGGCAACTTGCTCACCGAACAGTACGATGGCATCTAACCCTTCTTCTTTGACCCTGACCTTTTGTTCGATATATTTTTCGTCAAATACGAAAATCTTTTCAGACCTGCCTCCGGGGGATACAGGAATATGGCTTCTATTTACTAAAGGCGATAGTTCAACAGTGCGGGGCTGCGCAGAGATAGCATATTCTCGGAATCCTTGCGCCATGGTCGTTTTACCACTACCGTTCTTACCATATAGAACGGCAACCCGGTTTGTCTTTGACGTGTTTACATGTGTCGGAAAGAGTTCGAGCGTCTGCATGTTGGCAAAAAGCCAATTGCATCGCACTGATACTCCTGTCATGCTCTCAATTGCTGTAGGCATCTACGATCCCTCCAACTTCCTCATACGTACAAAAACCAACTCAAACCACACTGGGACAAGACCGTCTATATTGCCAATTCATTTTTTTACTTGTTATAAAAGCTCTTCAAGTCGATACCCTTAAGTTCGAATCGGTTCTTATACACAAGCATGGGGATGTAGTATTAACGCTACACTGTCGCCAGAGGTTCCTTCCATAAATCGTTTCTTAAATCATACAGTCTCTGTGTTTTTACTTGAAAGATACGATCAGATATCTCCATCAATCCGATTCTCGTGCTTGCCTTTAGCTCTATAACGGCATAGCAACCGGGATCAACAAGTTCCCTGAATGTACCAAATAGATAGAGAACGTCAAAGGCATCCGGGCTGTACACTTCCGAAAAGACAGCCTTTATTGGATCAAGGTGCTCTATGTAACGGAATAAATCGTCACAAAAAACGAAACAGCGTCTGTCAGAACAGGTTGTGTAACCGCTCCACTTCTTCACCTTTCCTGCCAAAGTTACTTTGAACGATTCCAATCTTGGCAGCAAATTGAAGCCGCCACCTCTCGTCGTTGATACAACCGGTAGATGTGGGCTGATATAGTGGCTGCCGCTTTTTTCCAAAAACGCAGACTTGTCATTTTCACGGCATTCTCGCGCCACTATTTCTCGTGCTTTGGCACCTGTAAGGCCTCTGCCGAACAACTTCTTCACCACAAAGGCATCCTTTTCTTTGTCTCTTTGCGAAACCTGCTGCACAACCTCTATGCCAATGGTTTCTCCGATCTGAATGTCTGGCTTGTCCCACTTGATTACCGAAACAGGCGTTTCTTCGAGCAGATGCAACTCCTGCAGAAGTAAAAAGGCAAAAAGTTCATCTTTAGTTGGTGTATTTCGTCCCATCACGTTCTCCCTTCCACTGCCGCCAGCAGTTCCACCACCTACGCTATAAATGCGGCAATCAGCACTTCGCAATATGCCCACGCATACTGGTGTTTTGCTAAAATTACGTTATGCTTCGCGAGAGAAGTGCAGTGCCCATTTGCTTGCTTGTGCACCTGCTTCTTTACCTTTCTGTCATTCAGCATCAATCACACCAACTTGTAGTTGCTTTCGTTTTTTGCGTTCCTATTTTCACAAGTATTGTAAGACATTACCATCAACTATTCAAGATATAATATGCAGAAATTCGAGTCAATTCGATAAATTTTGTCTAATTCATTACCATCATCATTTTATGCAATTAGGCATTGTAAGGAAAACCGCCTTCAGAAGCATACTCACTTCCAAAGGCGGACCTTTTCATTTTTCACTGTTGCTTGTCTACTCTTGCTCTAAAACCATTCCATTATCACGATTTGCCTTGCTGCCTGATTCCTATGATGGCAAACGCATACACCTCGTTGGTTGCTCTTTTTATCCTGTCGCTGTGTCCAAATTGCCTGTCAACATTTCTTGTAAGAAGATTCAAAGTTATAACCGGCTCTCGAAGATCATTTGTAATAAACCGAATATAGATTTCACTTACGAAGTCCCCACCACTGGTTGAAAACAACGATCCCATAACTGCTCCAGCGCCACCGGCAATTGATGCTCCCAACATTACATTGGATGCTTTTTCGCTCTGTATCACACATCCGGACTCAACAACATCACATTGCATCAGACTATCAATCGGTATTGTTTTTTCTTCCGTACCGTCATAGCTATAGATTGTTCTGCTGTCCACGTCAAGGGAAATTGTTGTGACGCGATATGACTTCGAATCCTCGATATGGATTATCTTCGCGGAGTCACTAATTCCTTGACTGCGCATATGCGTTTCCTGATTCTTGCTGATTTCGCTTATGCGGAACTGATACTGCTTCCTGTATACTACGAATGGCACAATGAGTATAGCAAAAGATAAAATTACCACTAAAAACCAGGTCACACCGATTCCATCACGCGAGGTTGTTCCTAATAGTGCCACAAAACAAGTAAGCAAAAACATACCCACTAACGATAGAAATGCTGCCAAGCCGGGTTTCACATCTCACACCTCATTTGTACACTTCGAATCGATCCCAGGCAATAAAGGTCTCCAGGGCTCGTAATTAAACAGCATTCCTCCAAACGACTTGGACTCTTTTGTGCAGAGGTGCATCCTTTTTCTCAATAAGAGAAAGCCCGAATCTGTCTTGTGCCATTAATGCAAAGGATACCGGTAGCAGATCGTGCAGTACTACGATCGTTTCTATTGATTTATTTACTATGCCTTTTTCAACTACATTCCTTGCCATTTCTGCAGATTCAACTGAATTCAAGGTCCAACTCCCATCCTTGCCTTGTGAATAGACCATCCACTCCGAGCAATCCACTTGATGCACAGTACAATCGTCCTTGCTGATCTCCCTAACATGGCCGGACATATCAAGTGGCCATTCTTTCCCCACTTTGAAATTGGCCATAAAATGAGAGGTTGCTTCCTGGATGAGGTCATCCTGCTGCTCATTAGGAATACGTTGATCCATAACGATTCCACACGCTATCAATTCGAACAACTCACGAACAGCAACATTGTTTGGAATGTGCTTTTCTTTCTTTTTTGCCGCAAGTTCCAACTCCTTCATTTGCCTGAGAGCAAGTTCTGCAAAAGTTTCCCTGATAATTTTATTGAGACCAGGTACAGAAGGAGCGATAGAGTAAACCTTCATTTCCTTGGGTTTGCCCTTTTTATCAAACTCTTTTGCCTTGCCTTCAAAAAGTCTGATAATTATTTTGTTCGTCTCTTCAAATGCTTGACCATTTATGCTGCAATTAACAATATCATAGCCAAGTCCGATAAAGCGCGATTCTATGTTGCTTAACTGCTTCGATAATGCATGTCCTAATCGGTCTCTGTAGTTGCTATTTTTGATATATGGCCTGTCCTCAACTGGAAAGGCCATGATCTGGGCTTCATCATGTATCCGTTCATGCGAAAAGTCAACAGTCAGTTCGTAGTTGATCCCATTGTTCGGAGGAGGTAATTGGCTTGCATCAATAGCAAGGTTATCTGCAAGGCTTTCACTCAGAATATCAGATTTTAAGTCCATTTCATGTATCATTACTCTTTTTTCCATTTGTACTCGTTCCTTTCATCATGCATAGCAAGGGAATCACAATACTTATTCATATCCGTTTCTCTTTCCAGAAAACGGAACACATCGAAAGAATTTTATCATTATGCGATAACAATGTCAACCAACAGAACAATATATTATACCAACAGGACAATCAATTTGTGTATGCTCTTTTGAGAGAAGGTGATCAGGTTGGTTGATTTTGGAGATAAGCTGAAAAGGCTAAGGATGGCAAAGAAACTCACGCAAACCGAACTGGCTGAACGTCTGCGACTAACAAATAGTGTTATAAGTGCGTACGAAATGGGTGCGAAGTACCCCTCGTTCGAAACGTTAATTAAAATAGCCGCACTGTTTGGTGTCACAACTGACTTTTTATTGGGTGTTGATGAAAGACAGCGTTTGGATGTCACAGGCCTATCGGAGACAAATGTCACTTTGGTTATGAATTTCATAGATGCACTTCGGGAAAAGAAGTAGCATTAGGTTAGCGGTGACAAGCCAAGACAGCATATGGTACAATATCACGGGATTGGTTGATGGGTAACCTGAGACCATCCTGTTTTCTACTGTGCACATGGAGGCATTTTAATGATGAACAAAGAAAGCAATGCCCTCTTCACTGCCTATGATGGTTTAGTTGCCACTTTAGGAGAAGCATATGTAATTCGAATCAGATGGAAACCGGGACATATGTTTCTAATCGTCCGAGATAAAGAGGACGGGAAAAAGAATGGTGTTGATATCATAGAGACATGGGACGATACGAATGGTCATCATGAAGTATGGCATGAGGTAAAGACTGACCAGAAAGCAGCTCGAGGAAAGAGTAAAGATGCTGCATCAGCCCAAGAATTATATACTTTGCTCACAGTTCTTGATGCCTCCCCTACCGAAGGCGGCACGGGAAATATGTTCGTAGAAATGGGACAATGGGACGAGTATCGTAGATGGGCAAAGGGTTGGTATCCGAAGTACAAAAAGCTTCTGGATATGGAAGGCAGCAAAGGCATCAAACGGGATAGAATGTTCTGGTATTATACAACTACGAGTGGTTTTATTGATGTTCCAAATGGTGGCCAACGTGATCCGGACGCCATTAGTAACCCCGATGATGATTATCAAGTCACTTTAACTTTGCGATTCGGCTACCATTACGAGAATTGATTGATACGGTTGAAGAATTTGCAAAGCCGTACGGTGGCGTAGCCAAGATTGTGAAGTCTAAGAAATTTCCATACTGGGAGAACAGGGAGTATGGGAAGGCCGGTATACTGATGCCGATTACCCAAGTTTGGAGGACACCCGAGAATGTCCTAAGCATGCATAAAGAAGAAGGCATTGCAAAGGCGGATGAACTCTCAAATACCTTGCTTTCTTTTCATCTTAATGCTCTTGAGAATGCTGATAATGACTGCCGAACGAAGGGCATTCATGAGAACTTGGCGAATCTTCTTTTCGACCTACGCGGGAGAGGCACTTACCTTGACTGCGAAGGGATACCAAGCGCTCTTGAGTCTCCGGCAAGCGCAAGGTTATTTATTGATGCTGCGCGAAGTGAAGAACGTTTCCGATACGACGCAGACTTTGTAAATGGGCAAAGGGAACTTGATGATCAAATTGCGAAAAGCGAGGGCAGGAACGTTAATTAAGAGAATTTGTCAGCCTCCGGATGGAGGAAGTATGATCCTGAAGGCGACAGTGACTCATGCTCTTAAATCTTATATTTATTGTTATACTGTATCCCTATTAAAAAAAGCCAAAGAGGTATTATCATGCCCATATCCTTCGATGAATATAGGACGCTCGTAGAGGCCAATATTAGCGCTTTGCAGGGGCTTTCTGCCGAAGCCTACCCGAATCTATTCCGCATGCTTATGAAGCACAACAGCGCCTTATACATGCGAATAATGGCCATCCTCCGCCGGATGAATGAACAAGACAACCAAACCTTACAAGACGGGTACTGGTTTGTCTTTTTTTCCATGCGGGACATTGCTGGGAAGTACCCGGATGCCGGAAAGAGCTATATTACATGGTACCATAGCATCATTCTTTTCATGTGTTGGGGCTTGCTCGTTCGCATGCTCCCCACTGCTGACAGTCCGAACAAGTACATGCGTAAAGCTTATGAGCAGATGCAGCAGCATGGGAGGAATATGCCCACGGCCTTCTATTCTGTTCTTCTCTATTCTCCGGAACAGCTTTCTTATGCTGATCGGCAAGCCGAACGGTGGATTAAAAGTGGCGCAACATTCACAAGCTTCAGCAAGGAGACCATCATAGAGGTTTACGGGCAGCCAATGGCAGATAGTATCTATGGCGATGGACGGCGCAAAACAAAACGTCACAAGGATATTGAGCAAATGTTGGTGCGAACGGCAAAAGAACAGATCAAAGCCCTTGGATACACCACAAAACAAGCAGTCATGCAGGAGGTCTCCCGAAATCTCAAGGCGCAATTATTAGAGGACGAATCCTTCCTATCCTCCATTTCAGAATTGTTGGACACTTCTTCCGAAGCTGATGTTCACTCATGGCGAATGGTAAGTCACGTTTTCAAGAGCAGGGGCAATCTCATCCTTCAACGGTCAAACTTGGCATACGCATCCCCCACCAGAAAGCAGAGGGAGTGTTACGGCCTTGAAGATGGAACCTGGATCATCACCCAGAATCCAACAAAACGTGGATAAGGAACCCGCCTCACTTAATAGTGGCTCTCGAAATAACACTGCTCAGTTAAAAAAGCATCGCAATTCGAAACCAGCAATACTGCTTGAGCATACAACGGAAAATTCCGCATTCAGTATAAAATGCGCGGATACAGCGCGGGGGTTACATCAAAGGAAAAACTTGCGAGTGATATTCCCTGGCCTACAGGGACCAGAGCATGAGGAAATCACCCGCAAAATCCTTCCAGATGCGAGGTCATGAAACGCTTGGTACCACTCACGGTGGACTCATGCTTAAACCCCAATAGATAGAGCATTGCAGATTACGGTTACAAGTGATATTGCCGTTCCAATCCATCTGCGCTCTCTTTTGTTCATTCAGATACCGGAATTCATGATCGTTGATGTTCCGTTTCATAAATATACATCATCATTTATATTATGCAATCCGCCCATATGATTGTACCTTGATTTTCCTTGATTTATGACAGGAATGCTACGACCTTTGTTATAACCATTCATCTTGGATGTCATATCTACTGCCGCAATTGGATACAGCATACCTTCCTGCTCGTCGTTGCACTCTTCTTCCATCAGTCACTTCGTGCGATTCGGGGCTTTCGCCGACTGTGTAAAACAGGGTATACTTGATTTTACACATAAAACGAGGCCGAAATCTGTAAAAATGGAATCAACTTTTGATTTCTTTTACTTTTTGTAAAGTATGTGCTTGACATTGTTTTACACCTGTGTTAGTATGACATCATCAGCTGAAAGGAGCAAGAGCATTGGCAAAGGTAGCTTACGTAAGGGTCAGTACCATCGATCAAAATGAAGCCCGCCAGGTTGAAGCATTGGATAAGTATGGCATTGATAAATGGTACAAAGAAAAGGTAAGTGCAAAAAATACGAACCGTCCCAAACTTCAAGCAATGCTTGATTATGTGCGGGAAGGGGACACCGTGTACATCCTGGACTTTAGCCGCATGGCCAGGAGTACCTCTGACCTTTTGAACTTAATCGAACAGCTAAAAGCCAAGGGTGTTCAGTTGGTAAGTCACAAGGAGAACATTGATACCAGCACGCCAACGGGAAAACTAATGGTAACAATGATCGCCGCTATCAATGAGTTCGAACGGGCAAATCTGCTGGAAAGGCAGCGAGAAGGGATAGCCATCGCCAAAGCCGAAGGCAAGTATACAGGTCGTAACGCTGTCACAGTTAATAACTTGCTGGAGCATTATAAGCGGTACATGCAACGTCTTGTGTCAAAGTCGGAGCTTGCACAAGAACTCAAGATCAGCAGACCAACCCTAAACAAACTGTTCAGCGAACTTGAACAGAAGGAGGGATTTACAAAATCAAAACCTATCTGGCATTCATTTGACAGTTTGATCGCTGAGGATAAGCATGATTCAGAAGAAAAGTAAGGCATAGTAGAATGGAATAGAATCCAACCATACTTTACGTTTTGCTTTAAAATGTCTTCTATGTTTACTCTCCCCTATCATTTCCCAATACGACCCGCTGGCGTTGATTGCTCCAAAACTGTCAGATTCAGTACCATTCAAAGAGGCAGTTGAAGCCATACATCGCTTGCAGAATACAAATGATCATTGTAAAATACAGGAGGATTTCACCCATGACGTAGGTATCAGAAAACACCCAAAGGAACCTCGAACCCCTGCACCTTGAAAACCGCAAAAGCATGAGAGCAGACACGCCATTGGAGGCAGAAAACACAATGGCGGTACAACGTTGCAGATTATGCGTCGGATACAATGACGATGGCACGCCCATCCATAAGGAGCTTCAAGCACCAGGCCAGGATGCTTTGAATGATAGGATTATCAAAGAAGCCATAGCATCCGGTAGAATATGGGAATTCATGTCACCAAACCCATCCCCGTTTGCAGAGGTTTCCAAGCCAAAACTGATTACTGTAAAAGAGTATTCAGAAAAGTGGCTTGACACCTATAAGCGGTCAAAGCTCAAGCCAACAACGCTTAACGGATACGAAAGCTATCTCCGTGCACACATTTATCCCGCCTTTGGTGATCGTCCCATCGCAGGCATCACTATGAGGGATATCCAAGCTTGGATGAATGAACGGCGGGATTTGGGTAAGGCGACAATCACCAAAATGCTTGATCTACTGCGGCAAATACTCGATTACGCTGTTGAAGAACACTTAATCAAGGATAACCCGGCAAAAAGCAAGCTTCTTGAAATCCCTTCTGACAAAGTGACAACAAGAGAAGCACTGACTTCGGAGCAGTTCAAAGATGTGCTATGCAATATTCCGAAACTGCATGATATCAACGACAGACGAATGTTAGCATTGCTTGCACTAACTGGAGCCAGGAAAGGTGAAGTCTTGGCGCTAAGATGGGAAGACATTGATCCCAATACAGGCTTCATTAACATTCGAAGGAATTCAACTCGAGTCCACAATAAAGCCGTAGTTGGTACCACCAAGACCAAAAGCGGCAATCGCAAAATTCCGTTACATCCACTACTGCTGGACTTACTTTCTCCCTTGAAAGAATCCGGATTTATTGTAGGTAACGGTATAACCCCGATCAGCGACATGGCATATAAGCGAGCTATTGAACGGATAGAGAAGGAAATAAACCTATACGATGCAACAGCCCATGTCTTCAGACATACATTCCTAACCCTGCTTGCGGGTACAGGTGTTGACATCAAGACACTTCAAGCCATCGGTGGTCACGCAGATATCCAAACCACAATGAACAGGTACGTTCATCCGGTACATGAAAACATCCTCGACGCCGGAAGACGAATGACAAGTTTCATCACCGGCAACTAAACTAAAATGTGCTCAGAAATGTGGAGAGGCGGCAAAGCCGCAAACGCTTATGACATAAGGCTTTGAGGCCTGTTGTCGAAGCCAAAATGTGCACAAAAATGTGGAGATTCCACCATTCCCCCGAAAAGCAACTGCCCGAAGTGATCGTTAGTGCAAGAAAACTATGCATGTTCCACAAAATTTGCAAACAAAAAACCCACCTTTTAGGTGAGTTTGCTGGTGGCTACGGTAGAATTCGAATCTACGACACTTCGGGTATGAACCGAATGCTCTGGCCAGCTGAGCTACGTAGCCATGATGGTTGCGGGGGAGGGACTTGAACCCTCGACCTCCGGGTTATGAGCCCGACGAGCTACCAAACTGCTCTACCCCGCGACGTTCCGCTTTTAGCGGCAAGGGTAATAATACTATATTTCTGCCCCTTTGTCAACTGTCTTTA
This sequence comes from Bacillota bacterium, assembly GCA_023436585.1. Classification (GTDB taxonomy): domain Bacteria; phylum Bacillota; class Clostridia; order Christensenellales; family Aristaeellaceae; genus JAEWAH01. The sequence goes on from JAEZIN010000018.1 coordinate 29,858, forward strand.
TAAACTTTTCTCCCTCCGGGGAAACCTCCAGGGAGGATTTCATAAATTCCCCCATGGCCTTGGCGATGCGTCCGGCTTCACGGGAGATGGTCACCACATGCGGTACATCGTCGAGCCAGAGCACCGCTTTTTTCTCACTGCGGATGTTCTGCAAGATGATATCTGCGCTGTTGGGATGTATGGTGCTGTCCGCCCGGGACTGCACTACAAGCACGGGGCATGTAATGGCAAACAGGTTTCTTCTGGCCAAACGGATCAGGTGCAAGAGGTCGCCGATCCTGGCTGTAGGAAAGCCTGGGTAGCCATAATCGTACCGCTGGTCCAGCAGTTTATCCCGCTGTTCATCGCCCTTCCAGTAGGTGACGGGCGTAAAACGGGATGCCAGCGGGGCCATGGACGCCAGCCTGTTTTTCAGCGCCATAGGCGCGGACATGGAAACGGTGGAGGTTACTTTCATCTGCTGCGCCAATAGCAGCGCCAATATGCCGCCCATGGACAGCCCCGCCACGCTGACCGAGTCACAACGCTCCTTCAACGTTAAGAAGCCTTCCTTGGCGGATTGGAGCCAATCCTGCCAATGCACGTTTTGCATATCCTCCATGCATGTGCCGTGACCAGGAAGCTGGATACCCAAAACGGTAAAGCCCTGGCGGTGAAGCTCTTCCCCGATCAGGCGCATATGCCCGGCGCTGCCCGTAAAACCGTGCAGCAGCAATATGCCATGGCTTCCGCCCTCCAGCAAAAAGGGCCTCGCGTTTTCATCGGAAAAGTTTCGTTCCGTCCGCTGCGCCATGCCATTTCCTCCTCCCTGCTTAGCCTTATTATACGGCGTCCGCCATGGTTTGTACAGCATCGGCCCCATCCTCAACGGCCTTTGTGCTAAGTATGGCTACCACCAGCACCGTCATATCATCCTTGGGCACGCCGCCCGCCGCCAGCAGTGCGCTGCGTAAAAGCGCATCCGCCATGCGCTGCGGGTCTTTGTACTGATTGCGTACGATGGCCCGCTCCAGCGCCGAGCCATCGGGATAGGCATCCTGGACACCGTCGCTGACCAGGATCAGATAATCGCCATCATGAAGGCGGATGCGCTGATGGATCGGCACGACCTGTTCCAGGATGCCCAGCGGAAGCGCCGCACCGGCAAGAGCTTTCACATGATCGCCCCTTAACAGGTAGGATGTGCAGGCGCCAAGCTTTTCCATTTGGGTTTCACCTGACCACAGATCCATCAGGCATATATCCACTGTGGCAAACCTGTCGCCTCCCGTGGCGGAAAGCATCATCCCGTTCACAGCCGTGATGGCCTGCTCCTTTGTATAGCCGGCCGCCATGCAAAGTGAAAGAAGTTCCAGTGTTTTTTGGCTTTCGCGCCTGGCGTTTTCACCATGGCCCATGCCGTCGGACAGCCCGAACAGGCACAGCCCGCCGGGGAAGGTTTCATGAATCGTGGCGTCCCCGCTCACAGGCTGCTCCCCATTATCCTGCCCGCTTATGCTAACGGTTGCGCTGCCAATGACAATGTCATACGGCGGAACCTCTTCCAACAGAAGCCTGCCCCTTTCGCTGGTGATCTCGCGCATCACTATTTGAACTTTTTCCTTCAAAGCACGTATCAGCTTTTCCGGCTGCCACCGGACTAAGGAAAGCGATTCGCCCTCGATGCCCACCTGCAGATGCCCATCCACCTGCCTGGCGTATTTCAGCTTGCCAGGAAAGCTTATTTCCCTTAAAACCCTGTTTATGTCAAAGGCCGCCTTCGCGTCGCCCACCGTTTCTCCTGTGACCGTTTCCGCCATATGGCTGACCGCCTGGGCCATGGCTGTCAAATGCGTGCGGATCATGTCACGCTCATACCTGGCCCTGGCCTCCTGCGCTTTTCTCTGCCGCTTCACTTTCAAGACCTGCTCCGCAGCCTCCTTCAAGCCATGCAGGCGGATGCAGCCGCATCCCCTGAAGCCAGTGACGGCCTTATCCAACGCTTCCTCCCCCAGTTCCGCTTGTTCCAGCACCACCTCCAGCATGGCTGTGGTCTGTGTGAACTGCTCGCCCCAGCAGGCTTTATTCTCCGCGCAGTTTTTACAAAAAATTGCCGCCAGCTGCTCTGCCTCCGGCAGTTCCTCCTGCATGCCGGCGACTGGCAAAGCCTGCGCCATTTTGTCCATGGCGCTCTCCCAGCGGCGCATCTGCTCGGAGGCGAAGGCGTTTTCCATACCTGAGCGTACAGGCTGCGCTGCCACCAAAAGGGCCTTGATCCGGAAAAGAAGCCCTTCCCCCGTGAACAGGAACAGGAGACAGCCGACCGCCACGGCGCCTGTCTGCAAAGCCGGCGGCTCCGCCCTGATCAAAAAAATCGCCAGCAGGTCAGCCAATAGGAACAGGCCCAGAACTTCCCTGCGTTTTCCCCTTCCCTGGGCAAGCCCGGCCAGCAGGCCGCCCAGGGCAAGCTGCGCCATAACCATGGCATTTTGTCCGCCAAACGCCAACGCCGCGCCGGCCAGCAAGCCCGTGCAAACCGCCGCGGCGCTTCCCGCCACAAACGACAGGCACAGCACCACGGTCACCGCCATAACCTGGCCCAGGTTGACGCCGAATAATTCCAGATAGCCCATGCCCGTCAGCAGCACCATGAAAAGCAGCAGGCAGCATAGCTTGTCATCCAATGTCAAAGTATGCCTGTTGCTCGTAAGTACCCGCATGCTTTGAATGAAAGCCGGCGCGGCAACAGAACCCATGAACAGCCCGGCACCGCCCAGCAAGAGCTCGCCAGGCACCCCTTCGCCAATAATGGTCAAGAAGCGCGGAAGCAGCGCAAGTATGGCCAAAAAGGACAAAAAAATCTCTCCACGCTCTTTCCACCAGCTGCTTGTCAATAGCAGCGCGCAGCAGCCGGTGTATTGCCATAAATCCAGCGGGATATGCCAGATCAGTCGCATGCCAAGGGCCGCGGCGCAGCCCACGGTAGGCCAGAGCATCGGATATCCGCAAGCCCCCAGGGCAATGATCCACGCGGCGGCGAAGGGAGACGGAACACGAAAGCATTGGGAGAAAGACAAAAAGAAGGTTGTGGCGGCCAGCAGCGCAGGCTTCCCTGCCGCGTGCAGCCAGCCTTCCATTTGAAGTTTTCCCTTGGCCGTTAAGCGGGCCAGCAAGTTGAGCCGCTTCCGTTTTTCCGCAAATTCCGCCGTCTGCGCTCCGCTGCTCATGCTGTTCCTCCATATGTATAACGATATGATTGGGAACAGTATACAGAGCATAGCACGGCATCCTTGTCGTACCACTGCGCAAAGAAAGGCCCTTGTGCGCAAAATGCGACAGGTCCCGGGGGCTCTGCCCCCGGGACCCCTCCCAAAGGGACAAATCCCCTTTGGAATCCCAATATTTAATACAAGTACTTTGACGATTACTCTACCGTACTAATCCCTTTGCCGCGCTATCCCGCGTATGGCGTGCGATGGTGGCAAAGACAAGGTTGATGAGATAGTACATGACCGTCACCGTCATGTAAATAACGATTATATCCTCCGCCGTGACCATGCTGCGGTGTGCCGCGGCAATCTTGCTGGTGAAAGACAGCTCATAGGTGCCGACCACCGCGCAGAAGGAGGTATCCTTGATGGTGGTCACGAACTGGGAGACCAGGGGCGAGCGGATTCGCCGCACCGCCTGAGGCACGATGACATACCGCAAACTGCCTACCCAGCTGAAGCCCTGGGAATAGGCGGCCTCCCATTGGCCCTTGCCCACGCTGTTGAGCCCGCCGCGCACAATTTCCGCCACAATGGCGGAAGTAAAGACGGTCATGGCCGCAATGCCGCTCTCCAATGGCGGGAGCTTGGTCATAAAACGCATGCTGATAATGAACAGCGTCAAAGGGATGTTTCGGACCGTTTCCACATAAAAAGCTGCCAATTGGCTGAACACGGGCATCTTGCTCTGCCGCAAAAGCCCCAGAATGGTGCCGAACACAAAGCTCAAAGCAATCGTCGCGGCGGCAATATATAAAGTATTGAGAAGTCCCTGCCCAAGAAAAGACAGGATTTTGACCGTAAACACTTTTTCAATGGCGTTGATCCATGCGTTATCCATTGCTCATGCTCCTTTTCTCCAGCTTTCGTGCGAAAAGAGAAATGGGCAGGCAAATGATCAAATACAAGACACCCGTCAATACAAAGGTAGGGCCGTAGATCAGCTTGTCAAAGCCCCAGGAATTCGCCGCATACATCAGCTCCCCGCCGGCGATAACGGCCATCACAGAGGAATTTTTGATCAGGTTCACCGCCTGGTTGGTCATGGGCGGCAGACCGATTTTAACCGCTTGGGGCAGCACCACACGGAACATGCTGCCAAGGAAGCTGAAGCCCTGGCTGGAGGCCGCCTCCATCTGCCCAAAAGGAACAGCCCGGATGGCGCTGGCCACGATGTCCGCAGCATACGCCCCGGTATAAAGCGCAAGACCGATAACGCCGATGGAAATAGTATCCCACCGGATGCCGATCCTGGGGAGCACATTATAGTAAATAAAAACCTGCATCACCAGCGGCGTGTTTTGGAAAACAGACATGTACCCTTTGATGAGGCCACGAAGAAATTTTTGCTTGCTGCACAGAATCATTCCCAGCGCGATGCCGATTATCAGCGTTAATAGAAGCCCCAGGCCTGAAATCAGCAATGTTCTTGCAAAACCTTGGGCAAAGAAACGCCAGTCGGTAAATAGGGTTTCCCAGTTTCTTATGGAAAAGGGTCCGCTTTGCATGGGCCACACATCCATCCGCTATGAAGTGCTGAATAACAGGGAAAGGCGCTGTCGCACTAAGTCACATAATGACAAAGCATTCAAGGAGAAGGATTTCGTGCCTGCAGGCGCGACCAAAGGGCTTTCCTACCCATCTGGCTCAATCGTCGCACTGCTCACTTCAGTTCGCATTGCTCGTTTCGCCAGCCTCCTCCGCCTCGCTACATCCGCCGCTGGCGGCGCTTCGGCTTTGGAGCCCTTTGGAAACCCTCGGTTACCATCCTTGTTTACTGTTACCATTATGAACTAGTACGACAGCCCCTTGACTACGACGAATTTGTGTTATCCCATAAATGTTTTACGGCGCCGGGGTAGGGGTAGCGGCGGCCAGTTCGGCAGCCTTATCCCACAGTACGCTATAGCCGTCCACGACCGCCCAGTCCACGGCAACCAACTCCCACTTGGCAACAAGGGCATCCAGTTCGCCGGAGGCACGCATATCGGCGATGAGCTGATCGATGGCACTCATCAGTTCCGTATTGCCCTTCTTGGCGGCCACGCCATAGGGCTGGCTGGCGAAGGAATCGGGCAGCAGGGTTACGGTGTCATCCACATAGCCCATCAAAATCGCCTTGTCCACGGAGAAGCAGTCGATGCGCCCGCTGTCCAGCGCGGCCTTGATGTCGGGATAGCTGGGGAACTCCAGGAAGTTCATGGTATAGCCCTTTTCGGCACCGGCTGCTTCCAGTGCCGCCTTGGTGGTGGCGGACTGGGCCACGCCGATATTCTTGCCGTTCAAATCGGCAAAGCCTGTAATGCCGGAATCCTTTTTCACCAACAGGCCGATGGCGTCCACAAAATACGGCTTGGAGAACTCATACTGCAGGATGCGGTCGGGCTTGATGGTGAAGGTGGCGATAATGGCATCCAATTCGCCGGTGTCCAGCAGCGGGCCGCGGGTGGCGGCGGTAACGGCGGTGAAGGCTACCGCGTTTTCATCGCCCAGCAGTTTTTTCGCCAGTGCCTTGGCCAAATCGATTTCCAGGCCTTCAAACGCACCGCCCAGTTCCTGATAGCCGAACTTGGGCACGTCGGCCTTCACGCCGACCAGCAGCTTGCCGCGGGTCAAGATCGCCTTGATGGCGGGATCTTCCGCGTTAAAGGCTGCTTCCGCCAAAACAGTGGTGGTCATCCACATAAGCGTAAGCGCAAGGAGTACCGCCAGAATCTTTTTCATCTAAGTCCCCTCCTCCTGATTTAATGCAGTATCTTGCCCAGGAACGAGCTGGTCCGCTCGCTTGATGGGCGATGAAACACCTGGTCCGGTGTGCCATCTTCCAGTATATTTCCTTCATCCAGGAACAGAACACGGTCAGCAATGTGCTCGGCAAAATTCATCTCGTGGGTCACAAACAGCATGGTGATGTTCTGCTTTGCCACCCGCTCCATGATGTCCAGCACTTCCTTGATCATTTCCGGATCAAGCGCCGATGTGGGCTCGTCAAAGAGCAGGATTTCGGGATTCATGGTCAGCGCCCTGGCGATGGCCACCCGCTGCTGCTGCCCGCCGGACAATTGGCTGGGATAGGCATCCTTCTTTTCGATGATATTTACATCCCTCAAGTGCTGCAGCGCCCTCTCCATCACCAGCTTTTTGCCCTCGCCCTTTAGAGCCACGGGCGCCATCGTGAGGTTCTCCAGCACGGTCTTGTGCGGATACAGGTTGAAATTTTGAAAAACCATGCCGATGTCCTGGCGTGCTTTATAAAGCTGATGGCCCCGCAGATGGCCCATATCCTTGCCATTTACAACGATACGGCCGTGGCTTGGCTTTTCAAACAGGTTGATGGTGCGCAGCAGCGTGCTTTTGCCGCTGCCGCTGGGCCCGATGATCACCGTTTTGGAGCCGTCGGGAATTTCGAGATTGATCCCCTTCAATACGTGCAAGGGACCAAACCGGACATGAACATCATCAAATAAAATCATATAGCAGCCTCCTTAAGTAACAATAAAGGCGTCTTGTGAAAATAATCTTCGGTCGGTATAGCGGTCAGCATACGTTTTTAGGTAATGGAATTGGTTTTATTATATGGGATATAATGCAGGATGTCAATTTTCAACATGCAAAAATACAGGAGGAAAACATTCCAAAACATCAATTACGGCCAGTTGTATACAGGTTTTGAATAATCAATTTCTATAATTGTCATTTTTCGTACAATATTTCAAAAACAGCATTTTGTTTGGTCTGATTGCGGTTATGTGTAACAGAAATGAAAAAATCCCCGGGAGCATACGCACCGGGGAGAGAAAATCGGCAGATAAGCGGAAAGTGGGACGAATCGATATTTTGAGGCCGAACAGCTCATCCGGCGCTGTGCGCCACCTTCCCCTCCAGGGGAACGCTCAATATGCGCGCTACGCATGCACAGGTTGTACCCCTTGGGGTGATGCAAGTGTATTGGGCGTCTATTCCGCCATTTCTTTTAGGGGCATCAGCCGCACGCCGGAGGATGTAAGGGCTTCACGTATCCTCTTAGCAAAAGCCAGCGCGTGCTCCCCATCACCATGGATGCAGACAGAGTCCGCCTGAACGGGGACATCGCGGCCGGTCACGGCCGTTACTTTGCCTTCCGTCACCATGCGCACTACCCGGGCGATGGCTTCCTCCTCATCGGTGATCATGGCGCCGGGCTTCAGGCGTGATACAAGGGAGCCATCCTCCTCGTAACCCCTGTCGGCAAACACCTCCTGGGCTACGGAAAGGCCCATCTCCTGAGCTGTACGAACCATTTCACTGCCCGCCAGCGCCAGCAGCACAAGACTCCTGTCATACTCCTTTATGGCCTGGCAGATGGCCCGGGAAAGGGCCGCATCCTTTGCGGCCATATTGTATAGCGCGCCGTGGGGCTTTACATGGTTCAGCTTCATATCCGCGGCGCGGCAAAAAGCATCCAGGGCGCCTATTTGATACAGCATATAAGCCTTGGCTTCCGCAGGCGTCAGGCACATTTCCCGGCGGCCGAATCCCATCAAATCAGGAAAGCCGGGATGCGCGCCAATGGACACGCCATGCGTTTTGCACAGCGCCACGGTCTTTTCCATCACAACGGGATCGGAGGCGTGATAGCCGCAGGCTACGTTGGCGGAGGTGATAAAGGGGATCACCTTGTCGTCCATACCCATGACATACGCCCCGAAGCTTTCCCCCAAATCGCAGTTCAAATCGACCCTGTACATACGTTCCGCCTCCTAATCCTTCAAATGCGCGTTCCTGATGTCGGTGATGAACATGTGCCCCGGCGCGTGGGTGATGGCGAATTCCGGCTTCACCCGCATCACCACCGCCTGGGGGGTAACACCGCAGGGCCAGAATACGGGCACTTCATCGGGGTGGATGGTCACGCTGTCGCCGTAATCGGGCTTATTGATGTTCTGAATGCCGATGGCGGCGGGATCGCCGATGTGGACGGGCGCGCCGTGCACCCTGGGCATCGCCGCGGTTACCGTCACCGCCCGGACCACCAGATCCCTGGGCACAGGCCTCATACTCACCACCATGTTCCCATGGAAAACGCCGGCGGGCACAAGGGGGATGGATGTATTGTACATGGGCACATTGCGGCATTCCTCGATGTGGCGCACAGGAACGCCGGCCTCCAGCAGCGCATCCTCAAAGGAGAAACTGCACCCGATGAGAAAGCTTACCAGGTCCTCCCGCCAATATTGATCCGCCTTGAAGTATTCCCCTGTCATCACGCCATTTTTGTACACGCGGTATTTGGGGATATCCAGAGCGATATCCGCATCCGGCGCAAGATAAGGCAGTGCGCGGCTGCCCGCATCGCTGACCTCCAGCACAGGGCAGGCCTTGGGGTTGCGCTGGGTAAACAGCAAAAAATCATACGAGAGTGCTTTGGGCAGGGACACCAGGTTCGCCTGGGCATAACCCAAACACATGCCGGAGGTGGGACCTGTAATCTTTCCCTCCCTGATCAAACGGCGTACTTCCCTTGGTGACAAGCGGCTGTAATCCATCATTATTCCCCTATCTTCCATCCAGCATCTTGCGCCAGGCAATGTACTGCTTTTCCTGCTTTTTGTAAAGCCTTTGGGCTGCGGCAACGGAGATTGCCTCGAACCTGACCTTGTCCCCCATTTTGCACTGGGCAATCACGGGGATGTCCACGGAAATCACCGTGGCGATCTTTGCGTATCCCCCAACGGTCTGCCTGTCACACAGGAGCACAATGGGCTTGCCGCTGGCCGGAACCTGCACACTGCCCAGGGCGATGGCGTCGGAAATGATATCCGCACCGTTTGTGAAGGAAAGTGCCTTCCCTTCCAGCCTGTAGCCCATGCGGTCGGATTCATTGGTGACCGCGTACTCTTCCTTCAGGAATGTTTCAACGGCCTCTTTGGGGAAGGACGTATCCGCCTGGGGCCCCAATACCACCCGGAGCGTCTGTATGCCCTGCTGCCTTTGCGGGGCCGGCAGCGTGCGTTTTACAAGGCTGGGTGCATCCTTGCGGGGCTTGATAAAAGGGATTTCATCCCCCAGTTTCAGCGCCCGGCCTTCAAAACCGCCCAAACCATACTTGATCTGGGTGGATTTGCTGCCCATGACGGACGGCACGTTCAGCCCGCCCATAAATGAAACATAGGTGCGGCAGCCATCCTTCACAGCGCCTATGGCCAGCGTATCCCCCGCGTGCATTTGAATGGCTGTATACATGGGCACGGGTTCGCCGTTCCGGGTGGGCTCGCACAGCCCGCCTGTGATGGCAATGACATTGTCGTGGGTAAATTCCATTTCAGCGCCCAGGAGCGTCATTTCCAGCACCGCTTCCCCCGGCTCATTGCCCGCCAGCAGGTTGGCCATGGTCATGGCACGTTTGTCCAGCGCGCCGCCGGTGGCAAAACCGTATTGCTGGTAACCCAGGCGGCCCGCATCCTGAATGGTAGTTAAAAGGCCCGGCGACAGGAAGATGATGCTCATAGCCATCCCTCCTGCTGCAGGCGGTATTTGTATGTCCCGGCCTCCACCCTGGCGGAAATTTCCCGGAACCGTTCCTCGCCGACTGGCACGAACTTCAAAAAATCCCCCGCTTCAAAGAGGATTGGCAAATCGCGTTTGGGGTCATATGGCTTCAGCGGCGTCCGGCCGATCAGCTGCCAGCCGCCGGGGGATGCGATAGGATAGATTCCCGTCTGTTCGCCGCCAATGCCCACCGACCCAGGTGGAATGCGCGTACGCGGCGTTTTCAGCCGCGGGGTATGAATGCGCTTATCCAGGCCGCCAAGATACGTAAAGCCGGGTAGAAAGCCAAGCATATACACGCGGTATTCCGTGCCGCTGTGAAGCCGAATCACTTCCTCCGGTGCCATGCCGGCGTTTTGAGCCACAAAAGGAAGGTCCTCTCCATACGCACCGCCGTAGCACACAGGAATTTCCCACACGCGCCGGCCGGCTTGAGCGGCCTGCCCCGCCGAGCGTATCAGCCGGCGGAGCAAACCCATCAGGCGTCGGCAGGAGATTTTCATGGGATCATAACAAACAAGAAGGGAACGGTAGGTGGGCACCCACTCTAAAATGCCGGGAATGGCAGCGTTTTTCAGCGCCATGGCCAGCGACCGCACCCTGCTGTTGATCTCCTCGCTGATTTCCTGGCCAAATTCCACCGTCAGCGCACAGTCCCCCACGGGCAGAAACACACATCCGTCCATGGCTTTCCTCCCTTCAGGTTGTTGACGGTCATTATCTCAAGGGACAAGAATGACAACCCTTTTACATCCTTCCGCCGCCCGCGGGCGGCACCTCCCTCCACGAGGGAGGCTAAGGCTGCCGGCTAAGGAGGCCGGGAAGGGTCTGGTGCAGCAGAAGGCAATATTTTATGACAGTTGCCTATGGAATCACAGCTCGGCAGCGTCATTTTCCTTTTGGTAAAACCCTTTATCCAGCACCTTGTCAAACCAGGTCTTGCAGGTTTGCTCCAGCTTTATGGGGTATGTGATGCATTCGCGCATCAGCTCCACCATCAGCACCTGCATCTTCAGTTCGAAGCCGTCAATGGCGGGAATCAGCCAGCCGTTCATATCCACCATGCCGTTGCGGGTGGCAGCCAGCAGCATTTCCCGCTCCATGTCCCCGTCGTGCAAGACGTTCATGTCCTTCAAAAGGTAAGCGAGCGCGGCCATCAGGCCGTAGCAGCCCCAGTCGGATACCGTTGCGGTAATCAAATGATGGGCTTTGGAGCGTACGCAGATGCCGCCGCCGCAGCCGCAGGCACAGCCATTCGGCTCCGCGTAGGGGATATACTTTTGGATATGCTCCGATATGGACCCCAGGCCCATTTCGTTGCCCAGATCGCCTATGGCGACGGTGAGGATGTCCCGCGCATACATCATTTCGAACAGGATATCGGACTTGTCTTCCAGCGCCGTTACATTCCTGCCGATGGCGTTGTGGTAAACGCCCAACTCGTTGGCGCCGGGATGCTCGATACTGATACCGGCCACAGGATGATATTTGTCCAGCAGTTCTTGTGCCTGGCCTTGCGCCGCCTGAATATCCTTGGTGAAGGGAATCAAGGCCACCGCGGCGGGATATTTGGCTGCTTCCTCCATGGTGTCATAGGCGTGCAGCCCAGCCACCGGCGCCATGTTTCTGGCGGCCGCGATACAATCCTCGGGGCAAATAAGCGCGGGTACCGCCTGAAAGCCCTTGGCCAGGGCGCGGGCCAGCAGAATGGCGCTGACGATGCCGTCCGTCTCCGGCTTCTGATGGGTGGGAAGCACAAAGCCCGTAAAGATATAAACCAGGCTGCCAGGCTGCAAAACTTTTTTCAAATGAATCGCCGCGTTCATGGTCAGGGGAATTTTGCATTTTTCCCGCGCGCCTTTATAAAGGATGCGGCACACTCCGTATCCGCGGGGGTCCAGGTTCATCAGGTCGTCCAGGTTCTGTCCAATGTTCAGGCGGGTCAACTGCTGCTGGTTCATGATGCAGACCTCAATGATTGCATTAGGATCATACGGGGGTCGCCACAGCGCTGGTGACAAAGCGCAGGCGGGCCATGGAAGCATCCTGCAGCGTCTTTAAAAGCTCCGGCGCACGGCCGCCTACGGGCTTGCCGTCGATTTGGCTTACCGGGCAGCACAAGGCGCCGGCACTGGTGTAGATCACTTCGTCGGCATCCATCATCTCATCCAGGGTGAAGGCTTCCTCCTTCACGGGTATCCCATGCTCCTTGGCCAGGCCAATAAGAACCATCCTGGTGATGCCGGGCAGGATCAGGTTGCTGAGCGGCGCTGTGCGGAACACGCCGTTTTTCAGGATGTGAATGTTGCTGTGGGCACACTCGGTAACAAGGCCGTCACGGTGGAAAACCGCCTCGTCGCAGCCGGCCTCCAAGGCGCGCTGGGAGGCGATGACGTTGGGCAGCAGGTTCAGCGTCTTGATATTGCAATGGAAATAGCGCGTATCAGGCACGGTGATGAGCTTATACGTTTGATAGACATTCTTCATGGGATTGGGGCGGATGGTCACCCACAGATTGGGCCCTGTGGCCGCACCGGTGAACGCGTGGTTACGGATGCCGGTGCCGCGGGTTACCTGCCAGTACACCATGCTTTCCTTGCTGTCCACCTTTTTAACGAGGTCGCGGAGCAGGTCGGCCATTTCCTCCTTGCTCATCACAAGGGGAATTTCAATCAGAGCAGCGCTGTTGTAAAAGCGGTCGATATGCTCTTTCAAATCATAAATAATGTGGTTCACGGCATATGTGGCATCGTACACGCCGTCACCAAAGTAGCTTACCCTGTCATTCATGGGTACCATCATGTCCTGCATCAGGCCGATTTTACCATTGTAATAGCCCAGGTTCTCCATGATTACGCCTCCATCTATGATGGGAAGGAAAGTATGCTACAAATAGCATTTCCTTCCGGTTTTTGTTTCCATAGTATCATACAGCGATAGGACGGTTTTGTAAATCAATTTTGCATATAATATCGGATAAATGCACTACCCATTGTGTTAATCCATTCATTCTGGCATAATGAAACCATAATAATGCATTTTGGGCGGGTATGCCCCATGCGCATCAGGGAGGCTGCAGCTCTTGTTACCTAATACACGGTTTGCCGAAATACCCACACCGGACCAGGTAAAAATAACGGGTGAATGGATGGGCGGAATACTTGACGGCGTCCGCCGCAAGATGCTCCCCTTCCAATGGGAAGTGCTAAACGACACGGTGCCTGGCGTGGAGAAATCCCACTGCATCGAAAATTTTCGGATCGCGGCTGGGATTGCAGGCGGCAGCCATTACGGCTTTGTGTTCCAGGACAGCGATCTGGCCAAATGGCTGGAGGCGGCGGCCTACCAGCTTCATATGGCACCGGACAAGGAGCTGGAAGAAAAAGCGGAGGCGGCCATCGATCTGATCGAAAAGGCGCAGGCGCCCGACGGCTATCTGAACACCTATTATCAAATCAACGGCATGGAAAAGTGCTGGACGAACATAAAGGACGATCATGAATTGTACTGCGCCGGGCACATGCTGGAGGCCGCCGTGGCCTATTACAAGGCCACCGGCAAACGCAGGCTGCTGGACGTGATGATCCGCAACGTGCTGCACATAGAATCCGTTTTCGGCCTCGGGGAGGGCAAGCTGTCCGGCTATCCCGGCCATGAGGAAATCGAACTGGCGCTGTGCAAGCTCTTTGATGTCACGGGAGAAGAACGCTTTTTGCGCCTGGCCGCTTACTTTATCGACCTGCGCGGCCAATCGCCCAACTTTTTCATGGAGGAAAGGAAGCGTTCCGGCGGCAAGCCATTGGACGAAAACAGCTTAAGGTATGCCCAATGCCATGTGCCTGTGCGGGAGCAAAAGACAATGGAAGGCCATGCGGTGCGGGCGCTGTACCTGACTGCCGGCATGGCGGACGTGGCCTTGCGCACGCAGGATGAGGCCCTGTGGAGCGCATGCAAGGCGTTGTTTGAAAACATCACCCAAAAACGCATGTATATCACCGGCGGCATAGGCTCCACCCATCACGGGGAAGCCTTTACCTTCGACTATGACCTGCCCAACGATACGGTCTACGCGGAAACCTGCGCCTCCATTGCCCTGATCTTTTTCTGCCAGCGGCTTTTGCGCGGGGAGCAGCTCACCGTCTATGGAGATGTGATGGAGCAGGCGCTGTACAACACCTGCATGGCAGGAATGCGGCTGGATCAAATGGCCTTCTTCTATGTCAACCCCCTGTCCGTCCATCCGGATGCCAGCCATAAGGACCCAGGAAAAAGGCATGTGCTGCCCGAAAGGCCGGCCTGGTTCGGCTGTGCCTGCTGCCCGCCCAACCTGGCCAGGCTGCTGTCCTCCATCGGCTCGTACCAATATGCCGTTGCGGGGAATAAGGTATATGCACACCTGTACATAGAAGGAGAGGCCTCGCTTACCGCCGGCGGCCAGCCTGTTCACATCACCATGAAGACGGAATATCCGTTTGAAGAAAATGTACGAATCCTGCCCGGACCCGGTGCCTATGACCTGATGCTGCGCCTGCCCGGCTGGTGCAAAAAGTATCAAGTCCTGCGCAGCGGAAAAGCTGTCAGCCCCGATCTTGTTAACGGATACTTGGCGGTGAACGGGCCCTTTTCAGAGAATGAGGAAATCCTGCTTCATATGGATATGCCGCCCCGCCGCTGCTATGCCAGCGTAAATGTACGGGAGGATATCGGCAAGGTGGCCGTGATGCGCGGCCCGTTGGTATACTGCCTGGAGGAACGCGATAACGGCGCTGGGCTGCATTGCCTGTCCCTGCCGAAAAAAGCACAGCTCACATGGAGGTTTGATCCGGAGATACTGGGCGGCACGCCGGTGATCCGCGCGGATGGCATCCGCCTTATGAAAACCGGAGAAGCGCTGTACACCGACGAGCCCGCCTGGAAAGAGGAACAAACAACCCTGACCTATATTCCCTATTCCCTGTGGGCCAACCGGGGTGAGAATGAAATGGAAGTATGGGTCAGGGAAAAGGAATAAAGGAGTTCATGCAAAAACCGGACCGCGAATACACATCGCGGTCCGGTTTTCGAAATCTTTGCCTTGTTCTCGGGTATGTGTAGGGCGAGGGCTTGCTCCCGCCGCAAGCATTGGATCATTACCAAACACAAGCGCTCATGATCAGGAATATCGGCAGGAGCAAGCCCCCGCCCTATGCCAATTCTATCATTGCATTTGTGCCTTTCGCCTGCGTATCATTCACCGGCAATCAGCGTGCTGTAAGGCGGCAGCGTTACCGCATTCCCATCCCGAAGGACTTCCCCGCTCTGGTAGACTGTTTTCAGCGCGGCGCCGACGGTGGCGGTTTGCTCCTTGGCGGTGAAGTTATGGATCACGTACAATGTCTCATCTCCGCCTTGCATGGTATAAGCGGCCAGAACATCGTTTCCCACATCCAAGGGAGACAGTGTTCCCATCAGCAGCGCGGGGTGACCGTTGCGCAGCGCGATCAACACTTTGTAGTGGGACAATAGCGATCCGGGATCATCCTGCTGCACCGCGGCCGCCTTGGTGTTCTTATTGTACCGTGATTCGCGCCAGCTTGCCTGCAGGGGATCGCCGCCGCCCCAAAGCATGGGCGTGCGCAACTCTTCATCCGGCTTTGCGCCCAGCATACCAATCTCTTCCCCATAATAGATAATGGGGTTTCCGGGCAGCGTCAGCAGCATGGCCGCGGCCATCCTGGCGCGTTCCATTTTAGCCCCCACCATGCCATACAGACGGTTCTGGTCATGGTTGGTCAAAAAGGGTGCGTCGATGACATTCTCCCGCACTCGTGCGTAAGCCGCATAGATTTTTTGTAGGTTCTGGACATAGATCTTGCCGGAGCCGCCGGACTTCACCAGATCGATGATATATTCGCCCACATCAAAATTAAGCGCGGAATCAAGGCCCCGGAGCAATTGCGCCCTGCGTTCCACATTCTCCCAGGCTTCGCCCAGGATATAGCTGTCGGGATGGCTCCCCTTGACGGCAGTAAAAAACTCCGTCCACCACTGCGCCGATTTGTCCGTATCTTGCATGCGGGTGAATTCGCCCTCGGCATAGATATGGGAGGTGGCGTCCAGCCGGAAACCGTCCACGCCCATTTGAAGCCAGTACTGTACGATGGAGATGACTTCCTTGCGCACATCCGGGTTTTCAAAGTTCAGGTCGGGCATCCCTTCCCAGAATAGAGCGTAGTACCAGCCGCCCTCGGATTCCCGCCAGACGTTGCTGTCCCATACAGACTGCTTGAGATTGATTCCGGCCGTCGTTTCGTCCGCCCAGTGGTACCAGTCCCGCTTGCCGCTTGAAGGGTCCTTGCTTTCCACAAACCACGGATGCTCAATGGAAGTATGGTTGAAGGGGATATCCAGCAGCACTTTCATGCCCCTCTCATGGGCAGCTGTCAGGAAAGCTTTGAAATCCTCCATGGTGCCATAGTCTTGCTGGATGGAGCGGTAATCCGTTACATCATAGCCGTGATAGGACGGCGAAGGGAAGATGGGCATGAGCCAGAGCCCTCTCACCCCAAGGCCGCTCAAGTAGTCCAGCTTTTGGGTGAGACCGCTCAAATCCCCAATGCCATCGCCGTTGGAATCCGCATAGGAACGCACGAACACCTCATAGTACACACCGCGTTCCACGGCCATGGCAGGTACAGAAAGGAACAATAACAGCGCTGCCAGTAAAACAAGGAAGCATTTCTTCATATTTAGTTATTCCTTTACCGCGCCTGACGCCAGCACCTGCGTCATGTACTGCTGATTGATGGCAAACAGGATCATGAACGGCACAGCCACGAGTACGGCCCCGGCCGCAAACATGGTGAAATTCGTGCGTTCCTTTCCATTGATCATGTCAAACAAGCCGATGGCAAGCGTTTTTTGCGTATCCGATTTGATAAGCAGCCTGGGGAGGATGAAATCCATCCACGGGCCCGTAAAGCTGGTGACGGCCAGGAAGGTGACCATGGGCCTGGCGATAGGCAAAATGATCTTCAGGAAGGTGCGGAAATATCCAGCGCCGTCCACCCTGGCTGCCTCATCCAGTGAACGGGGCACGGTATCCAGATACCCCTTGATAAGCCAGGTGTTGTAGGGAATCTGCCCGGCGGCGTATACCAGAATCAACCCCAGATGCGAATCGAGAAGCCCCAGGCGCCAGACAAGCACATAAAGCGCGATCATCCCCGCAAAGGAAGGGAACATTTGCAGTATCAGCATGCCCATGAGCATGGGCTTTTTCGCCTTGAACCGGAACCGGGAGAAGATGTAGGCCGAAACCGTGGTGATGCATACCGACAGCACGGAGTTGACAGCCGCAATTTTGAGGGTATTCAGATACCAGTTCACATACTTGGTATCATGAAACAGCCGGTCAAACTGGCGCAGGGAAAACTGCTGCGGGAAGGGGTAAGCGCCAAGACCCGCCAGCGCGTCCCCCTTAGAAAAGGCGCTGGACACAGTGAAAAGAAGCGGATAGATCACCAGCACCACCACCAGCACAAGGAAGAAGTATAATACGATGTACCGCAAAGCCTGCATAAGTCGGGACGCCGGCATTACAAATCACCATCCTTGAACGCCCTGGTGCGGGAGAAGTTGTAAATGGCGAAGGGAGCGATGACCACAAACAGCAGGATGGCCAGCACCGCCGCCTTGTTGTACTGGCGCAGGTCGTATGTCAGTTTGTACATCCAACTCATCAGGATATCGGTGCCGCCCGCCCCGGACTGTGTGGTGGCCGTATCGGTCGGGCCGCCCTGGGTGAGGTAATACACCGCCCCGAAATTGTTCAGGTTGTAGGAAAAGCTCATGATGAACAGGGGGATCGTTTGGTAAAGCACCAGCGGCAGCGTAATTTTCATGAATTGCTGGCGTTTACTGGCACCGTCGATCTGCGCGGCCTCATACAACTCGCCGGGCACGGATGTCATGACGCCTGTGATGAGCATCATGAAATACGGGAAACCAAGCCATAGATTCACCAGCACGCAGGAGAAACGGGCCATGCCGATCTCCGACAGCCAGGGAATATTTTGACTGATGATCCCCCACTGCTTTAATAGCGCGTTGACAGGCCCGAACTGGCCGTTTAGAAGATTGCGCCATATCATCAGCGACAGCATGGCCGGCACGGAATAAGGCAGCACGTAAATGCTTCTAAAGAGCTTGGGCAGCTTGATCTTTCTGTTGAGCAGCGTTAAAGCCATGAGCATGCCGCCCGCGTAGCTGGTGGTAGTGGCCAGCGCCGCCCACAGAAAAGTCCATATGGCAGTACGGGCAAAAGCGCCGGCCCACAAGGGCCTGTTGGCAATCTGCCCGAACGTATCCAAACCAACCCAGTCAACCGTATTGGCAGGGGGAATATTCTTAGGCGTAGAGTAATTGGTAAACGCGATCAGGGCGGAAAACAATAGCGGTATGAAAATAAAAAACACAATCATCACCAGGATGGGAGAAAGCCCCACCACGGCAAAGGATGTGTCTGCCAGCGAACTTAAAAACAGCCGGTTGGTGGGATAGCCGCCCGTACGCTGATACCGGCGCTGCGTGTGCATGGCATCCCGGATATTGGCAATATAAAGGCCGATGAAGGCGGCCAGCAGGATCATGTATATGATCCCCTCCACCATCATGAAAAGGGAATTGTCGCGCTGCAGTATGTTCAACTCAGGATGTGCGTCACCCAGCGTGATGAAGCCACGTATTTTTTGAAAAAAGGCCGTACAGTTGAAAAGAAAAACAAGCTCTACGAGCGAAAAAAAGGCGCCTTTGATGTACTGTTTCTGAAAAAATATCTGCCCAAGCCCCATAAACAGGCCGGACGCAATGACAGGCCGCCTGTCAGAAATCTGCTCCACTTCTTTAGGCGCTTTTACCGCAAGCTGCGCCATACGGAACACCCCCCTTAAAAATAGCTGCAACAGGAAGCCCCAGGGGAGAAACGAGGGGGCAGAAGCCCCCTCGTGTGCTGTGACATCTCTTTATTTTCCGATGGATTCAATCACCAGGGCGGCGGCATCCAGTTCGGTCTTGACATCGCTGCCGTTCCAGATGTTGTTGAAGGCAGGGCCCATGCTGGACCAATAGCCGTCCATGGCGGGGATGGAGGGCATGGGCTTGGCATACTTGGCCTGCTCCATGATGCCCGCAAAGTAGGGATTCTCGGAAACGACGTCTGTGCGGGGGGATATGGTGTTGGTCATCTGGCTGCGCAGCGTCTGCATTTCATTGGTAAGCAGGAAGGCTGCGAAGTCCTGGGCCTCGGCGGGATGGGCGGAGAAGGCGGACACGTACATGCCGCGCACGCCGGAGAAGGATGCGGGGGGCGTCTGGGTCTCGGGCAGGGCGGGCAGGGGGGCTATGCCCAGGTTCACGCCGGCTTTGATGGCCGCGTCGATGGACCAGGGGCCGGTGATGTACATGGCGGCCGTCTTCGTCTCAAAGAAGGCGCTGGTGCAGAAGGGGCCGGTCATATCTTCCGCGGCCACGGGCAGAATCTTGTCCCTGAGGGTGGAGAAGTAGGTCATGCCCTTGATGGACGCTTCGCTGTTGATGTCATGCTTGCTCTGATCATCGCCGGCCGGTCCGAACAGGTCAGCACCGTAAGCGCTGATGAAGATGTAGTTATAGTAGGGAGCGAACACTTCCCACACCAGGCCGAACTTGTTGTTGGAAACGTCGTTGTATTCGGCGCAGAACTTCTCCATCTCTTCCCAGGTCTTGGGTGCTTCAGGAATCAAGTCCTTGTTGTAGAACAGGGCGTAGGTCTCGATGGCGGTAGGATAGCCATAGGTTACGCCATCATAGGTTACGGCATTGAGCGCGGCGCTCATGTAGCTGTTTTTGACTTCTTCCGCGGCGGGGTTTTCCAGCACCAACTCGCCAACCACCATCTGGCCCAGCTTGTCATGCGGCGCGGCAAATACGTCGGGCCCGACGCCAGCGGGGCCGTCCAGCTCGACTTTCTGAACCGCGTCGGTGTGGCCGACAGAGTTGAACTCAAAGGTAACATTGGGATGCAGCTCCGTATACTTTTCCGCAGCGGCTTTGATGAAATCAAGCTCCACACCTTCGGATTCCCATACCAGCAGCGTTACGTTCCCTTCAGCCAGGGCCGCGGTGAGGGACATAGCGCCAAACAAAAGGGTAAGCGCCAGCAGGACAGAAAGGATCTTCTTCATGGATACTACCTCCTTGCAATTTTATGAAACCGGGCGTGCCGGTTGCATACTAAAGGACAGACCTGACTGAATCGCCCAAGACGGGCTCGGTATCCAACAAGACATGGCGGGAAGGCTTTCCCGCAATGCTGTCAAGCAAAAGGGAAACGGATAATTTGGCCAGTTCCTCTACCGGCTGGCGCATGGTCGCAAGGGACGGTGTGATATAAGCGGCCAGCTCGATTCCGTCAAAACCGATGACGGACACATCCTCCGGCACGCGGAGTCCGTTATCGCACAAAGCCTTGATAACGCCTATGGCGATCATATCGGATATAGCGAACACCGCCGTAAAGTTTCGTGTCCTTTGAAGCGTTTTGACTGTGGCGTCATACGCCCCTTTTAAAGTAAAGTCTGTATGGATATACAGGTCGGGATCAAACGCTTCTCCATGTTTTGTGTAACTGTCCATAACCCCGGCAAAACGCTGGCCCGTACCATCGCTGGGCTCACCCTGGTAGCCGGCCACTGCAATGCGTTTATGCCCCATTTCAAACAGCCTGCCGGCAGCGTCCATACCGCCCTTTCGGTTATCCACACTTACGGAGCATACCTTGGGTATTTTTAAGGAAGAGGCTTCGATGGTGGAAAATACGCATGGCAGGTCCAGTTGTGCAATTTCCTTTTCCCGGCCGCTTAAATTGCTGCCCAGGAAGATAACGCCGGAGAGCTTCCGCTCCAGAAACAATCTCCGTGCCGCCTTGAACTCATCCGCCTTTTCATCAATGAATTCCAATAAGAACTGGCAGGATGTCTCTTTTCCGTACTCCAAAATGCGCTCGGCGATATCCGTAAGGAATATGTTCCGACGGCCATGCAGAATCACGGCCACGAAATCCGTATGACGCTGCTTCAAATTTCGCGCGTTATTGTTGCGCACATAATGCAGCGCGGTGATGGCGTTTTGTACCTTATCCCGTGTTTCCGGGTCCACATCCATGCGCTCGTTGAGCACACGGGATACCGTGGATATGCTGACGCCAGCCTTCTGGGCCACATCCCGGATGGTGACGACCTGCATCCCATCACTTCCCTATTTCTCTGGTAACGTTCGCGGTAACGTTTTCATGACCATCATATAGGAATGTATGTTAAATGTCAAGAGAAAATTTGGATTGTTTAAACAAAAACAAACTCCAACAAAAAAAGCGCCATTTCTGCGTTCAGGCGCTTTTATGGCTAGCTTTTCTGCCAGCTTCCAGATGTGTATTTTATATGTCAAAGCACTAACATATGAATATGAAAGGTTTAATTTTTCTGCAGAAGCTTTACCAGCACTGCCTTCTGGGCGTGCAGCCGGTTTTCGGCCTGCTGAAAGATTTCCGCCGCGTGTTCCTCAAACACATTTTCGGTGATTTCCTCTTCCCTATGCGCCGGCAGGCAGTGGAGCACGATGGCGTCGGGCTTGGCCGCGGCCATAGCGGCGTCATTCACCTGATAAGCAGCAAAGGCGGCCTTGCGGGCGGCAGCTTCCCCTTCCATGCCCATGGAGGCCCAAACATCCGTATACACCACGTCAGCGTCACGGCAGGCTTCCAACACATCATGTGTCAGGGTAAACAGCCCCGTTTCCGTGGCCCAGTTTACAATGCCCGCGTCCGGCTCATATCCCTTGGGGCAGGCGATGGAAACCTGCATGCCCAGTTTCACGCCGCCTACAATAAAAGAGTTGGCCATGTTGTTGCCATCCCCCACGAAGGCCAGCTTCAAGCCGCGGAAGCTTTTTTTCAACTCCCGTATGGTCATCAAATCCGCCAGCATCTGGCAGGGGTGTTCAAAGTCCGTCAGCCCATTGATGACGGGGATGGAGCCGTATTTGGCCAGGTCCTCCACCTCCTGCTGCTTGTAGGTGCGGATCATAATGCCATCCACATACCGGGAAAGAACCCGGGCCGTATCCTGTACCGGTTCGCCGCGGCCTATTTGCAGGTCGTTAGCAGACAGGAAAAGGGCGTGGCCGCCCAGCTCATACATGCCCACTTCAAAGGAAACCCTGGTGCGGGTGGAGGCCTTTTGAAATATCATGCCAAGCGTCTTGTCCTGCAGGTACTTATGGCTGATACCGTGGGCCTTTTCGTACTTCAATTGGTCCGCCAGGTTTAGCACATCCAGTATCTCCTCGGCGGGGATGTCGGACAGTTTCAGCAAATGCTTCATGGCTTTACGGCCTCCTTTAATATTTCAATGCCCTGCTTTAAAAGCTCCATGGGGATGTTCAAAGCCGGCAGCAAACGCACCTTGTGTTTGGCGGTCAGCACCAGCACACCCTTTGCCTGGCAAAGTGCCACGACCTCTTTTGCCGGCTTTTCCGTTTCCACACCCAGCATTAGCCCAAGGCCCGATATACTTTTTACGCCCGGTGCGCCGCCAATTGTTTCTACTATATATGCGCTCTTGGCGCGGACCTTACGCATCAGCTGTTCATCCAGCCGCTTTAATATGCTCAGCGCGCCGGCGGCACAGATGGGATTGCCCCCGAAGGTGGAGCCGTGGCTGCCCAGGGTTAAAACCCCGGCAGTCTTTTCATTCATCAGGCAGGCGCCAATGGGCAGGCCGCCACCCAGGCCCTTGGCGGTGGAAATGACATCCGGCGCGATGCCAAAGTGCATATAGCCGTACAATTCCCCCGTTCTGCCGTTACCGCTTTGTACCTCGTCCACCATCAGGAGTATGCCCTTCTCGTTACAGATCGCGGCTGTTTTCTGCACAAAGGCTTTATCCAAAACACGAACGCCTCCCTCGCCCTGCACCACTTCCAGCAGTACGGCGCAGACCTTGGGGTTTTTACACGCTTCTTCCATTTGAGAAAAATCATCCGGGTGCACATGAATAAAGCCAGGCGTGAAAGGACCGAAATGCTTGTGGAAATCATTTTGGCCGGTGGCGGATAAGGTGGTGATGGTGCGGCCGTGAAAGCTGCCGGTCAGCGTTACAATCACCGGGCTTTCCTCGCCCATTTTATCAAAGGCGTATTTGCGGGCCACCTTGATGGCGCACTCGTTGGCCTCCGCCCCCGAATTGCCAAAGAACACCTTTTTCATGCCGGTCTTTTCACATAAAAGCTTCGCCAGCTCCGCCTGGGGTGAGGTGTAGTACAGGTTGCAGGCGTGGGGCAAAAGCGCCATCTGATCCGCTACCGCCTGCTGCCAATCATCATCCGCCACGCCGAAAGCGTTGACGGCGATGCCGGTGCCAAGGTCAATGTAGGTTTTGCCCTGATCATCCTCCATCAGGGAACCCTTGCCCTTTACAAGGGCCAGGTCAAAGCGGCCATAGGTGTTGGCCACATAGGTCTTATCCAGCTCCCGTATGTTCATGGGCTCCCCTCCTATACAAACATGGTGCCTACGCCCTCGTCGGTCAGCACTTCGATCAATATGGCATGGGGCACGCGGCCATCGATGATGAATACCTTTTTCACGCCACGGCGGATGGCCTCGATGCAGCATTCCACCTTGGGGATCATGCCGCCGGAGATGACGCCTTCCCGTTCCAATTGCGGCGCCTCGCTGACCCCAACCTTAGGGATTAACGTGCTTGGATCATCCTTGTCGCGCAAAAGGCCCACGGTATCCGTCATGGAAATCATGCTCTCTGCCTTTAATGTTCCCGCGATGCGGGCGGCGGCGGTATCGGCGTTGATGTTGTAGACATGGCCTTCCTTGTCATACCCCACGGTGGAAACGACAGGGATATAACCCATGTCCAGCAGGTCCAAGATAGGCTGGGTGTTGACGTTTGTAATCTCCCCCACAAAGCCCAGCTTTTCATCCAGCATCCTGGCCTCAATGAGCCCGCCATCCATACCGCAAAGGCCGATGGCCTTGCCGCCGATGTTGACCAGTTGAGCCACCAGGGCTTTGTTGATCTTGCCGGCCAGTACCATTTGCACCACTTCGGCGGTTTCGGCGTCGGTGACACGAAGCCCATCCACAAACTCGCTTTTCTTGCCGATTTTAGTAAGCAGCTGTGTGATTTCCGGCCCGCCGCCGTGGACAAGCACTACCTTGATGCCAATTAAAGACAGCATCACGATATCCTTCATAACGGCCAGCTTTAACTCGTCGTTGATCATGGCATTGCCGCCGTACTTGACCACAATGATTTTGCCGTTGTAACGCTGGATATAGGGAAGCGCCTCAATGAGCACCTGGGCCCGCTGGGCATTGTCAAGATGCATTTTCCGTTTGTCCTCCTTGTTACGTGCGGTAATCGCCGTTGATCTTCACGTAATCGTAGGTCAGGTCGCAGCCCCAGGCGGTGGCGGCCTCTTTGCCATCACGAAGGTCCACCAGAATTTCAACCTCATCTTGTAAAAGGATTTCCTTTGCTTTCTCCTCGCTGAAGGGGATGCCTGCACCGCTTACGCACACTTTAATGCTGCCGGCCTTGGAAGCAAAGGTCACATCGATTTTGGTTACATCCACCGCTGCGCCGCTGTAGCCGATGGCGCAAAGCACCCGGCCCCAGTTGGCATCCGCGCCAAACATGGCGGATTTCAACAGGCTGGAGCAGATGACGCCCTTGGCCACCTTGCGGGCTGTTTCCTTGTCCGCGGCCCCGCCTGCTGTGCAGGTGATGAGCTTGGTAGCCCCTTCCCCATCCTTGGCAATGGCTTTGCAAAGCGTTTGGGTGACGGCGTTCAAAGCCTTAACGAAAATATCGTATGCCTCCCCTTTGCCGCTTATCAGCTCATTGCCCGCCTGGCCGTTGGCCAGGATACTGACCATATCATTGGTGGAGGTATCGCCATCCACACTGATCATGTGAAAGGTCTCCTGGGCGTCATGAAGCAGTGCCTGGTGCAGCAAGTTCGGGCTGATGGCCGCGTCGGTGGTCAAAAACACCAGCATGGTGGCCATGTTGGGGTGGATCATGCCAGAGCCCTTGGCCATGCCGCCCAGTTTGCAGGTCTTGCCCCCGATTTCAAAGGAAACGGCGGCTTCCTTTTTCATGGTGTCGGTGGTCATAATGGCCTCCGCCGCGGCGGCCTGGCCATGCTTGCTCAACCCCTTCACCAGCGCCCCCATGTTCTCCGCCATGGGTGTCAGGGAGAGCGGCTGGCCGATAACACCGGTAGAGGCAACGATGACGTCACTTGCGGCAATGGGTAAATGCTGGGCCACCAGGCCGCACATGCCTTTTGCGATGTCGATACCGTCCGCGTTGCAGGTATTGGCGTTGCCGCTGTTGCAGATCACCGCCTGGGCATAACCGTCCTGCAGGTTTTCCTGGGTTACATAAATCGGCGCGCCTTTGACCAGGTTCAGCGTATAGATAGCGGCCGCCGAGGCCTTGTTTTCGCTTACGATGATGGCCAGGTCCTTTTTCGTTTTATTCTTGCGGATGCCGCAATGGATGCCGGCAGCCATGAATCCTTTTGCGGCGCATACGCCGCCCTCTATCTGTTTCATAACATATCCTCCTATAGGTTAAGGCCGGTGAACTCATCAGCCCCCAGCATCAGGTTGAGGCACTGCACCGCCGCCCCCGAGGCGCCCTTGCCCAGGTTGTCAAACCTGGCGGCCAGCAGCACCCTATCGTCATTGCCCGACACCAATATCTCCATATCATCCCTTAAGGCAAGGCCGCCCGCCTGCAAAAAGCCGCCAAGGCTTTCCTCCGCCCCCACAGGAAGCACATGTACCAGCTTTTCTCCCTGATAGTGGCCTGCTAGCACCTCATGAATGGCTTTCTTCCCCGGCTTGCCCATCAGCAGCCTGGTATGCAAGGGCACCGATACCACCATGCCGCTGTAAAAATCCGCCACGATGGGGTTGATGATAGGCGCTTCCGCAAGGCCGCATACCGCCTGCATTTCCGGCTGATGCTTGTGGGTTTGGTTCAGCGCGTATTGCCGGGGGCTGTCAAGCAGTGCAGACCGCCCTGCCGCCTCGTACTCCGCGATCATTTTCTTGCCGCCGCCGGAATAGCCGGTCACCGAGTGGCACACCACGGGATAATCGGGTGGCAGGATGCCAGCCTTCACCAGCGGATACACGATGGCCGCAAAGCCGCTGGCGTGGCAGCCGGGCACCGATACCCTGGCGCCAGTTTGGATGGCCTTCCTATGGTCCCGCGATAGCTCCGCAAACCCATAGGCCCAACCTGTTTTTGTACGGTGAGCGGTAGAAGCGTCCAGGATGCGGGTGTTTGCCCCTTCTGCCAGCTGGACCGATTCCCTGGCCGCTTCATCCGGCAAGCAGAGGATCGTGATATCGGCTTCGTGTATCTTCTTCCTTCGCTCCTGCGCGTCCTTGCGTAGGGCATCGTCAATACCTAATAGCTGAATGTCACTCTGCCCCGCAAGCCGCCGGGCAATGTTCAGCCCCGTGGTGCCCTCCTGGCCGTCGATAAATACCTTTGCCATCCGGGTCCCTCCAACAAAAGCATAATCATTCCGGATTATTGAATAATTATACGTGTATTATACGGGTGAAATGCGTATTGTCAAGAACTTTTTGGAATTTGATGATTTTTCCGTAAAACAAAAAGCCCCTATTTTGCATGGCATATGCAAAACAGGGGCCAACTATTGCGCGCTATTTTTTGATTGACAGCAGCACCCGGTCGTTATCCAGCCGGCTGCCGCTGTTTTTGGCGAACCGGTCCAGCAGGCTTTCCACGGTCATTTCTGCTCTCTCCTGGCCCTTTACATCCAGCACGATCCGGCCGGCGTCCATCATGATGGTCCTGGTGCCCAGGGCCAGCGCGGAAACCATGTTGTGGGTGATCATCATGGTGGTAATCCCCTGCCGGGCGACGATCTCTTTTGTGATATTCAGCACGATTTCCGCGGTATTAGGGTCCAGCGCCGCGGTATGCTCGTCCAACAAAAGCAGCTTGGGAGAGGCAACGGTGGCCATGAGCAGCGTCATGGCCTGGCGCTGGCCGCCGGATAACAGCCCCACCTTGGTTTTCATGCGGTTTTCCAGTCCCATGTGAAACTCCGCCAGCTTGTCACGGAAAAGCGCCTGGTCGCTCTTTTTCACCGCCCGGGAAAACGGCCCCCGGGACTGCCTGGCGTGGGCCAGGGCCAGGTTTTCCTCTATGGTCATATCCGGCGCCGTGCCCTTCATAGGGTCCTGGAACAGCCGGCCAATGATGCGGGCCCGCTTGTGCTCCCGCATCCAGGTAATGTCCCGGCCATCCAGCACGATCTTCCCTATTTCCACATCGTGGGTGCCGCAGATGGCATTGAACAGCGAGGATTTGCCTGCGCCGTTGGAACCCAAAACCGTCACAAAGTCCCCCTTGTCAAGATGAAGGGAGACATTGTCCAGCGCCTTATGCTCGTTGACCGTGCCCTTGGAAAAGAGCATGGAGAGGTTCAAAACATCAAGCACCGCGTGTTCCCTCCCTCTTGCGCATACTCCTTGAAATGCCCTTGCGGATATGGGGTATGGCCAGCGCCGTGCCTACGATGACAGCGGCCACCAGCTTTAGGGCATAGGGCGGGAAGAAATTGGTGCGGAAGACAAAGGCCAGGATCAGCCGGTAGATAAAAGAGCCCATTATGCAGGAGATCAGCCCCACGGTAACACCGCGCTTTCCCATGATCACTTCGCCGATGATGACCGATGCGATACCCACCACCAGCATGCCAATGCCCGCGTTCACATCCGCAAAGCCCTGCAATTGCGATACCATGGCCCCCGACAGTGCCACCAGACCGTTGGCCAGGGCAAGGGCCATCACCTTGACCCGGGATGCGTTGATGGAGGAGGATCGGACCATGTCCTCATTGTTACCGGTGGCCCTTACGCAAAGACCGATATGCGTCTTGAAAAACCAGATCAAAAAGCCTGTGCACAGCATAGCGAACAAGAAGGCGATACCGGCGGAAACAAAATCGCGGCCCTCCTTGGCGATACTGGGGAAAAGGCCGTACGCAGCTTTGAACAGCGTTTTAGGCAAGGAGATATTGGGCGAACCGCCCATGACGAACATATTGACAGAATACAGCCCGCTCATCACAAGTATGCCGGCCAGTATGGGATAGATGCCCGCCTTTGTCTGCAAAAGGCCAGTGACCGCGCCCGCCAGCATACCGCATACAATAGCTGCAGCCAAACCGGCAAAGGGGTGGCCGGCGGCGGTCAAAACCGCCGATACGGCCATCCCCAATGTGAAGCTTCCGTCCACCGTAAGATCCGGTGTGTTCAGTATCCTAAACGCGATATAGACGCCCAGGGCCAGAACGGCGTATACAAATCCCTGCTGGGCGGCACCTATTAATTGGTTCACGTCTTATCCCCCTTTGGGATATGGCGGTTGCCATGCCATCATCACATATACACTGATACATGATGTGAAAGGTATCGCGTCTTCGGACGCGACCAAAGGGCTTTCCGGTCGCCCTTTGGAAACCTTCGGCCGCCAAATCTTTGTAGCTTATAACCAACTTTCCCCTTGTGGCGATTCGTATCCTTCACCCTGGGTCCTGGGCCCGCGGCCCTGGTCGCTTCAAGGGGGATATGGGGAGTGCAGGGGGGAACTAAGGGGGGAAATCGAAATCCACCCTGTTCCCTCCTGCATCATCGTTGGCCAGACACAACATGTTCAGATATTTTTGTGTGCATAACCTCTGCTATTGCCGTTTAGATAACTGACAACTCCAGTTATTCCACAACCACAGCGGCCGCCAGCACATCCTCCGGCACCGTTACCCCAATGGCTTGCGCCGTGGTCTTGTTGATAACAGTGGTGAAGTCATCCACGGTCACGGCAGGGATATCGGCAATGGCCGTTCCCTTCAAATGCTTATCCACCATATCGGCCACGATGGCGCCGATCTGCGGATCGCTGATGGAAATGGTGGCAAAGGCGCCGGAATTGACCATGACGGCGGAGGAACCGTACACCGGGATCTTGGCGTCCTTTGCCACCTGGGCGATAACATCCATGGCATCCTGGATCACGCTGTCGTTGGGAATGAACATACCGGTCACCCCTTGGTCAATAAGGGACAGCGCGGCCTCGTACACTTCGGAACTGGTGGTGACGACGGCTTCCTTGTAGGTATAGCCGTTTTCACTCAGATACTTTTTGGCGTTCTCGATGGTGGTCACAGAGTTGACCTGGCTGGTGCAATAAATGAGACCAAAGTCCTTGGCGTCGGGCGTTAACTTCGCAGCCAGCTTAAAGTTTTCGCCGATGGGAATGGCGTTGGAAGCGCCGGTAGCGTTGCGGTCAGGCTTTTGCATATCGGTCAGCACGCCTGCGCCAATGGGGTTGGCTACGGAGATGAAGAACACCGGAATATCGCTTTCCAAGTTGACCACGGTCTGGGTGGGCGGGGTGGCAATGGTAACGATGAGATCGACATCTTCGTCGATGACGCCCTGGGCGATGGTTTGAAGATTGCTCATATCCCCGGAAGCATTTTTCTCGATAAAGACCATTTTATCCTCGGTGTACCCAAGCTCCCGCATGCGGGCGATAAAACCTTCGCGCATGTCCTTGAAAGCGCCGTTTTCCACCAGCTGAACGATTGCGACTTTGAGCGGCTGTTCGGCCAGGGCGCAGGAGGTCATCAAAAGGGCGAGTACCAATGTGGCGGCCAAAGCTACGATTCTTTTCATGAGGATTCTCCTTCCGATTTTTCAAATGGGACTCACGTATGCCATTTGTCGGAGAAGCTGCCATTTAGCCGGGCGAAAATTATCCACCGCATAAAAAAACACCTGTCCTTGTTTCAAGGACAGATGATCAACATCTGCGGTACCACCTTGCTTGACAGCTATGCTGCCCGGCTCGCTAGGGTGCCGACACACCCCTCTCCCTTTCACGCTGGAGTTGCGTCACAGAATACTCAGCTTGCGCCTTTCCCCGTGCCCTCCGTGGTCCATTTGCCGCCCCGCTGTCTACCGGGCTTCCACCTGCCCCGGCTCTCTGTAAGCGCGCTTGCGGTTTGATCTCCACATCGATGGTTTATGGCGATATTTAAACATAGCTTTCGAAGTATGTCAAGAGCAAAATTTGTATTCTCATTGTATTTGGGAGCTGGACGGTGACTCTTCACTATAAAACGCTGAGGGAGTACCCTTTTGACCTGCATCCACTTTCATGTGGCTATCTTCACTGCTGGCCGGGTACCCCAGCTTGCAGCAGTACCATCAAATCACGCACCGATTCATCAGCCATCAGCTGCATCAGACTCGTTTGAAGCGCATTGGCTATATCGCCGCTGCCGAAGAGTCCCTTGTAAGGAACGAACCGTACCATATTCTTGCCTGACAGATCAAACGGCACCTGCTCCGCGCCGCCGCGAATCCATTCGAGCCTGCATTCTACAATGTATCCCTCCAGCTCCGCATGAATGTCATACTCATTATCTCCGGCCATCGTGACGGCCAGGCCTTCCCCTGAAATAGAATCCAGGAACTCCGCAGCGCTATCCTCCGATGACAGCATGGCACGCATAAAGGATAAGACCGTATTGCCGCCCTCCGCGCTCTCCTGCCCAAGCAGAGAAGCATTAAAAACCCGGATATGATCCCGGTCCTCCATCACAACGCAGTCCTGCGCACCGGCGGCGGAGGCAAGGAACTTTTCTTCGGTATACTCAAGCTGCAAAGCCGCACTTTCTTCCCCGTTCAGGAAAACGGCGATTTGAATCCACCCATGATCGCCGCTTTTGTTCAAACCGAGGGTTGCCTCGGCCGTCGGCAGAAGGCTTACGGATTGCCCTTCGTCGGAAACCGTGATGTCCGACACCTTGATCGAGAGTGTGTCATATGCGGCCTCCGCATGGGCACAAACGGAAAGAAAAACAAATGCGCACAGGATGATTGCAAAACACTTTTTCACACGAATACCACCTTTTCCGGGGAGCACTCAAATATGCCCCCCATATCGTTATGGATACGGAGATATGCCTTATAGATACGCCTTCAAATTCAATATTTGAGGAATGATCCTGCCATCCGACCCGATCTCTATCATCCCCGCGGTGGGACCTTTTCCGGCGGGAATGGCCACAGAGCCGGGATTCATGAGCAGCACCCCGTCCTTTTCTTCCAAAAAGGCCCTGTGGGTATGGCCGAACAGGGCGATGCGGCACTGCCTGTCCCTGGCGTCGTCCAAAAGCAGCCGATCGGTGAGCTTCACCCGCTGCCGGTGACCATGGGTCAAAAAGATCCAGAAGCCAGCGAAGGAGACGACCAGCTCTTCCTTCAAATCCAGCATGGCCGGGTCGTTGTTCCCCCGGACGGCGTGGGTCACCGCAAGGGGATTATGCTTTTTGATAAAGGACCGCAAATCCAAAAAATCATGAATGCCGTCGCCCAAAAAGGCGAACGCATCCACCCTGCCATGGAGCATGGCTGCCTCCATGGCGTTGCGCAAAGCCGTCACATCGCCGTGGCTGTCGCTGAAAAACGCAAGGCGCATATTACTTTTCCTGCCCGCCAAAGGCGCTTTTCACGTGCGCCAGCATCTTTTCGGCCGCCCTGGCCCTGTGGCTGACGTCGTTTTTCTCCTCGTCCGTCATCTGGGCAAACGTCTTGCCTGTTTCATACAGGAACAGGGGATCATAGCCAAAGCCGCCGGTCCCCTTCAATTCATGCAAAATCACGCCCTCGCATTCCCCTTCCACCACCGTGGTCTTAATCCCCAGCGCGGCAAGGGCGATGGCGGAAACGAATTTTGCATTGCGGTTGGTTTCACCTTCGAGCTTTTTTAACAGCAGCGCATTGTTGGCCGCGTCATCGCCGTGCTGTCCGGCAAACCGGGCAGAATAAACCCCCGGCGCGCCATGAAGCGCATCGACCGCAAGCCCGCTGTCATCCGCCAGCGCCCATTGGCCGGTAGCCTTGGCGACCGCTTCCGCCTTGATGGCGGCGTTCTCCGCAAAGGTTGCTCCGTTTTCCTCTATCTCCCCTAAAAAGCCGGCATCCCGCATGGAGACTACATCAAAGTACCCGCCGAACATGGCCTTCAGTTCTTTCAGCTTGTGGGCGTTGCCCGTGGCCGCCACCAGCAGGGGCTTGGGGGCGATGTGCCTGGCCGCTTCCCCAAGCGCTTCCCGCTGCGCTTGCATCAAGGTGCGAATGCCGCTTTCTCCAAGGGCTACAAGCGCTTCTGTCTCCCGTTTGGAAAAGGCCCGTCCTTCCCCTGTGCCCTGCAGCTCAATAAAATCTCCCAGGTCGTTCATGACCAGGTTCATATCCACCTGAGCGCCGCTGTCCTCCTGATAGCACAGGTCCAAGCAGGGCGTATCCTTCACTACGCCCACGCTGACGGCCGCCACCTGGCGGCAGATGGGCGAGCGTACAAGCTTGCCTTGCGCAAGCAGCTTGTCCACCGCCAGCGTCAAAGCCACAAAAGCCCCGGTGATGGAAGCCGTGCGGGTCCCGCCGTCAGCCTCCAGCACATCGCAGTCCAGGGTGATGGTCCGCTCCCCCAGTGCCTTCATATCTACCGCCTGCCGAAGGCTGCGACCGATAAGCCGCTGGATCTCGACGCTGCGGCCATCCTTTTTGATGCCGTCCCTGGCTTTGCGCCGGCCGGTGGAGGCAGGCAGCATGGCGTATTCCGCCGTGACCCAGCCCTGGCCCTTGCCGCGCAGGAAAGGCGGCACTTCCTCATCCACTGAAGCGGTACATATGACGCGCGTCTTTCCTGTTTCAATCAAACAGCTTCCATCCGCCGTGCCCACAAAGCCGGGAAGAATCACACATGTACGAATCTGGTCCGGCGTACGGCCATCGGTTCTTGTCATGGCTTGTCCCTCCTATAGAACATGGAAAGGGCCGGCTGATGCGCAGGCGGTTTCCCGGCAGCGCCTTTGGGCCGGCCCTTTCCCGGAATTCCTGAATGTATCTTGTTTCGGCTTTGCTTTGCCAATTCCTGCCGAAGGTTATTATTTAGTCGATTTCGATAACCCCCGGGTATTGCGCCAGCACATCCTGTTCCTCGTTTACGAAGGTGGTTTTATCCTCCTCTTTGGGCGCGAATTTCTCGCCCTCCACCTGGACCTCCACCTTCTTCACGCCGGGGAACTGCGAGCAGGTGAACAGGATCGCGCGGAGCGCCTGCTTGCCGCCGTCGGTCTGCTGGGCAACCTCCATAAATTCCTTGGTGAAGTTCACCGTGACTGTTCCATCCTTCATGGTGACGCCGTTGAGACCGCAATCCTTGGGGATGGGCCTGGTCAGACCGCTGTCATCCCTGGGGCCCTTGGCCAATTCCAGCATGGCGGTGGTCAGGTCGGCGGTGGAGAATACGGTGCGCGTCACGGGAATCAGCATACGCCCTGTCTGGGACGGGAAGTAAAGCTGAATCTGGTCGGCATTGGCCGTAGACATGGTGGTGACGCTCTCCAGGTTCAAGCCATTCTTGGTGAAGGCGCCGCTTACATCCGTGCCGTGGGTCAGCTTGCTTCTGGCCTGGTGGTCAAAAAGGAAGGATACCTCCTCCACCGTGGGGAAGGTGGTCAGCGCGCTGGCTACTGCCTGCACCATGAGCTGCTCTTCCTCGGCGCTTTGGCAGTTCAGTGCTTCCTTGCTCATGTCCACCCTTGCCTTTTTATCGGCAATATTGATGTCAAAGGTGGTGCCTTCCGGAATCACGGTCCGAAGCCCCAGCCTCGCGGCCTGCAGGTCATTCTCGCTGCTTTTCACCATCAGGCTTAATGTCGCCTTGGCTACCCCGTCCTGTTTGGCAATCTGCCTGGTAACCGGCACCAGGTAGCCCTCGCCGTCCTGATAAAATACCACCGTGGCCTGTGTATCCCCCTGAAGGGCAGTGGTCTGTGTTACGTCCAGCGGCGGCTCCTCATACAGGATTTGGGATGACTTGGGCCCCAATCCCCGCAGAGCCAGAACCACCACCAGCGCCGCCGCGCATAGGATTAGGATGCGTTCGATATCCGTCCGCTTGATCTTCACAAAGCTCACTCCTTGCTTGATGATTGCAGTGAAAGTGTATGCCTCCATGCATCCTACTATGAATCAGTATTTGCATCTGCGTAAACAAGGAGCGTTTGCTTAATTGTCCGTTTGGCATTATAATATTTCCCATCGCATCAAGGAGGACGGCACCATGCCCATGGATGGCCTGACGCTGCAGTTTGTAGCCAGGGAACTGAACGGAAAACTTGCCCAGGGACGCGTTGACAAGGTGGCGCAGCCGGAAAAGGATGTGCTGGTATTGACCATTCGCAGTCAGGGCGAAAACCACCGGCTGCTTTTATGCGCCAGCCCCAATAACGCCAGGGCGCACATAAGCGCTCAAAGCCTTTCAAACCCCATGGAGCCACCCATGTTCTGCATGCTGCTGCGCAAGCACCTGCAGGGCGGGCATGTGGTATCCGTGCGGCAAATAGGCGGCGACCGGGTGCTGCACGTGGACATAGAGAACACGGATGAGCTTGGCGTTTTGACCACCCGCACGCTGATACTGGAAATCATGGGCCGCCATTCCAACCTGATTGCGGTGGACATGCAGGGCAAAATTATCGATTCCATCCGGCATGTGGGTCACGACATGAGCCGTGTGCGGGAGGTGCTTCCGGGGCTTCCCTATGAGGCCCCGCCCGCGCAGGACAAGCTGGACCCGGCTGGTTTCACCGTGGAAGAGGCAATAGAAAGGCTGGCCGCATGCTCCGGCCGGCTGGACAAGGCGCTGGCATCCGTTTTCCGGGGCCTGTCCGGCGTTGCATCGCAAGAGATTGCCTATCGTCTGACCGGCAGCGACAAGGCTTTGTTGGAAGACAGCGATATACACGCTCTCAGCCAGCGGCTGTTTGATTTTATGAACCTGATCCCAAGCCTTGCCCCGCCCGCTCTGCAAAAAAATCAGGATGGCGAGCTCGTCGATGTTTTCCCATTCCCCTACTTAAGCCGCGATACATCGCTGCAAACAGCCTGCGGCACCATAAGCCAGGCGCTGGACGCCTTTTTTTCCACCCGCGACCAGGCGGAGCGGATTTCTCAAAAAAGCGCCTCTCTTAATCGGCTGCTAAAAAACCATATCGAGCGGTGCGAAAAAAAGCTGGCGCTGCAGTTGCAGGAACTGGAGAACAGCGCCAGGATGGAAGAGTACCGCATCCTGGGCGATCTAATCAACGCAAATCTTTATCAACTGCACAAGGGTCAGGAAACGGCCAAACTTCAAAATTTTTACGATCCTGACGGCGGGTTTGTGGACATCTCGCTGGACAAGCAATTGACCCCGGCGCAAAACGCCCAAAGGTATTTCAAGCGCTATCAAAAAGCCCGGGCCGCCAAGGAGACGGCAGCCGAGCAAAAAGAGAAAACGCTGATGGAGCTTGCTTTCTTGGAAGGCGCTCTGGATGACCTGCAAAAATGCGTGGAGGAGTCGGAGCTTTCGGAAATCAGGCAGGAGATGCAAA
Source organism: Bacillota bacterium (assembly GCA_023436585.1). GTDB lineage: Bacteria > Bacillota > Clostridia > Christensenellales > Aristaeellaceae > JAEWAH01. The sequence goes on from JAEZIN010000018.1 coordinate 65,233, forward strand.
AGGCTGGCTACATCCGCGCCAGCCACAGCCGCAAGCCTCAAAGAAAGCTGCCGGAAAGCCAGCCACTCCGCTATGAAAGCCGGGACGGTGTCGAGATCATTGTAGGCAAAAACAGCCTTCAAAACGACAGGATCACTTCGGCGGCAAAGGGTGAGGAAACCTGGCTCCACGCCAAGGACATGCCCGGCTCCCATGTGATCATCCGCAAGGAAGGGGATATCCCCCCCTCCACACTGCTGGAAGCCGCCCAGCTGGCCGCCTATTTCTGCCGGGGCAGGCAAAGCTCCGGCGTGCCCATCGATTACACGCTGCGCAAGCATGTCAAAAAACCCGGCGGAAGCCCGGCGGGCTTTGTCATATACACCAACCAGCGCACGCTGTACATCACCGTAGCGGAAAGCGATATCAAGAAAATCAAAGAGCTTGCACCAAAGAAATCATGATTTGGAAAGGATGTATTCCTATGCTGCTCCGATCTGCCCGCATGGAGGATGGCGCCGCGCTTTGCGCCATCTACCGCCCGTATGTTATGGAAACGGCCATCACCTTCATCTGCAAGGAACCTACGGCAGAAAGCTTTTCGGAAAAGATACAGTCGCTGCTGCCACAATACCCTTTTATCGTGTGCGAAATCGAAGGGAAAGCCGCGGGCTATGCCTATGCCTCCGCGCTGCGGCCCCATGACGCCTATCAGTGGGATGCGGAGCTGTCGGTATACGTAGACCGGGACATGCACGGCCAGGGCATCGGACGGAGGCTGTACGCGGCATTATTGGCGCTTCTGAAAATCCAGGGTTATCAGACTGTCTACGGCGTCCTATCCCTGCCCAATGAAAAAAGCCTTAAGCTGCATGCAGCGTTCGGCTTTGAAACGTTGGGTGTATTCCCCAAGTCGGGGTACAAGCTGGATAAGTGGCATGACATCATCTGGCTGCAAAAAGCGTTGGGGGAATATCCCGATCATCCCGTCCCACCCACGCCCTTTTCGAAACTCAGCCCCGAAACCGTACAAGCGGTTCTTGATAATGCCTAAAGCCTGACATATGCTTGGTCGCGGGTGTTCCCTTTTCACAGGGGGCACCCTTTTTTGTACCAAACCTCCACTTTTAGGAGACGGGCGACACAAAGACCGCATCAAAGGCTGTTTTCCCGCCCTTAAGATCCACAAGTCAGGCAGCCTTCCCCACATTTCTCCCCAGGGCGCGCTGCCTGCATTGGGGATGGCAAAAGAGCGCCGGATTTTCCGCCGTATAGGATAAGAAATTCTCAAGATCTACGGCCCTTTTCACTCATGGCCTTTTCCTGCAGCTCGATCATTCGCTTGACCATGCTGCCGGCCACCCGGCTGGGCGTTTCGCCTTTATTGTATTGATTCAAGTCAATGCCAAGCTCATTGGCAATTTCCATCTTCATATTGTCCAGTGCCTTGCGGGCGCCGGGCACGCTGGGTTTACCGGGATTATTGGAAGTGCTGGCACGATTGGGCATATTCAATCACTCCACTATAAAATCAACAAACGTCTTTTCCCTTAAAAAAAGCCGGCGGCTTTCGCCGCCGGCCTATATGGAAGGGTCTTTGCCTGCTATCCTTACGGATTAGCGGCTCTGGCCGCTCATGGCCCTTTCCTGCTGCTCGATCATCCGTTTGACCATGTAGCCGCCGATATAGCCAGCCTGACGGCTGGGCAGGTCGCCGTTGTAGCCCTGCTTGAGGTTGATACCCAGCTCGTTGGCGATTTCGAACTTCATGTTGTTCAGCGCCGCGCGGGCTTCGGGTACGGTAGAGGTGTTGCTGGAAGAACTGGAATTGGAATTGTTGAACATTTTCATTTCACTCCATTATTTAAGTTGTGGGGTTCCCTGATAGCGCGGCGCGTACCGCTCCGCCTGCCTACTTGCCGGCCATCTGCTTTTCGGCCTGCTGGATGAGGCGCTTGACCATGTAGCCGCCCACATAGCCGTTCTCCCGGGAAGACAGATCTCCGTTGTAGCCTTGTTTGAAGTTGATGCCCAATTCGCGGGCGATTTCAAACTTCATGTTGTCCAGCGCAGCCCGTGCTTCCGGTACTACATTGCTGTTGCTGCTGGAACTGCCGCTGTTGGCGGATCTTTGATTCATCATCGGATTTATCACCTCCTGTTATGGCTTCAACGCTATTTTGACCCGTGCGGGCCAAATTACGCTGCCAATTGTTCGCAGGGTGCTAATGCCAGTCGTTGAAAAGCCCATGTCATGCCTATTTTTTCGTTTTTATACTCCTGTATGTAAAAAAATATTGACGAATTGCAAAACACGTGCTATGATGTTTCAGGTTTTAGAAAACCTGTGCCGTAGACAGCGGGTGCCGGGCGTAACCGGCGTAATGAAGCTTTTGCTTCGCCAGCCGAGGTGTAAGGAAGCTTGCAATCGTTATGATTTTGCTCGCCCTTGCGCCTGCGCAAGGGTTTTCCTTTATCCTCAAAAAAAGGAGGTGCAAGGAATGAGCAAGAATCTGGAAATCAAGAAACAAACAGTTGCCGAAATCACCCAGAGATTCATGAACGCGAAAAGCGTCGTGGTGGTGAAGTACAGCGGCCTGACGGTGGAGCAAGTCACCGACCTGCGCAACCAGTGCCGCGCCGCCGGCGTGGAATACAGCGTGCTGAAGAACACTTTGGCCCGCCGTGCGCTGGACGATCTGGGTATCACCGCATTGGACCATGTGCTGGAAGGACCCTCCGCTTTTGCCTTTGGCATGACGGACGCCGTGGCCCCCGCCAAGGTTCTGGACAGCTTCATCAGCAAGCTGAAGACCCCCGTGCTGGAAGTGAAGGCCGGTTTGTTGGGCAGGGATGTGCTGGACGTCAAAGCCGTCAAGGCGTTGGCCGAGCTCCCCAGCCGCGAAGTGCTGCTGGCCCGTTTGCTGGGCAGCATGACCAATTCCATCTCCAGCTTTGTGCGCGTGGTGGAAGCCTACCGCAAGCAAAAGGCCGGCGAAGCCGAGTAATCCCCCGTCTCTTCGCCGCCTGAGCGGCATACACAGTTTGATCGAATTTTGAGGAGGATAACCCCATGACGCATCAAGAAATCATCGCGGCCGTCGAGTCCATGACGGTGCTGGAACTGGCCACCTTGGTCAAGGCCATGGAAGAAAAGTTTGGCGTTTCCGCTGCTGCCCCCGTTGCTATGGCTGCTGCCGGCCCCGCCGCCGCTGCTGAAGTTGTGGAAGAGAAGACCGAGTTCGACGTCATCCTGAAGGATGCCGGCCCCGAAAAGATCAAGGTCATCAAGGTTGTGCGCGAAGTCATCGCCGGCCTGGGCCTGAAGGAAGCCAAGGACCTGGTGGAAGCCGCTCCCAAGACCGTCAAGGAAGCTGTTTCCAAGGACGAAGCCGAAAAGATCAAGGCCAAGTTTGCCGAAGTCGGCGCAGTCATCGAAATCAAGTAATGTTCAAAAAAGTGGCGCGAAAGCGCCGCTTTTTTTTGCAAACACTCCTTTTAAAGGCAGTGCCATTTTAAGCCCAATTTACCCTCTGATGTATCGGTATGGCTCCCGAGGGATTCCAAAGGGCGGCCTGAAAGTCCTTTGGAATCTTCTTTTATCTTTTACATCAGGGCCTTGGTCCGATCCCTTTTCAGGGATCAGTTTTTTTGCGCTTGTCCCAAGAATTCTTGACGTGGGACGTGCAGTCTGCTATCATAAAGTTGGTAACAAATAGCATCGTTTGGCGGCTTAGGCCTGCCTCAGCAAGGAGGGTACCATGTCTTTTTGGATCGTAACGGACAGCGGCACGGATTTCCCAGAGGCTTATGTGCAAAAGCAAAAGGATTTAACCATCGTTCCCATGATGTATCAAATAGAAGGCCAGTTCCACATCCCGGACGGCTCTGACGAAAGTACCCGGGCCTTTTTTGCGAAGCTTCGCAGCGGCGTGGTGGCCACCACCTCCCAGGTCACGACGGAGACCTGGCTGGAAACCTTCCGCAAGATACTGGCTGACGGTCAGGATGTGCTGTGCATCGCCTTCTCCAGCGCACTGAGCGGCACGTGTGAAGCCGCTGCGCTTGCCAAGGAACAATTGAAAACCGAGTTCCCGGATCGTAAGCTTATCGTGATCGACAGCAAATGCGCCTCCCTGGGCCACGGCCTTTTGGCGCATCACGCCCTTCAAATGCGGGATGCCGGTGCGTCCATTGAGGATACCGCCAAATGGGTGACGGATAATCACCAAAAGGTGATTCACTGGTTTACGGTGGATGACCTGCAGTTCCTACGCAGGGGCGGCCGCGTATCCGCTACCAGCGCGTACCTTGGCAGCATCATGAAGATCAAGCCTATCCTTCATGTCAGCGAGGAAGGCAAGCTGATTCCCATGGAAAAGGTTCAGGGACGGAAGCGCTCGCTGCGCACACTGTTTGATAAGGTCAAGGAAAACGCGGTAGAGCCGGAAAAGCAGACCATCTTCATCAGTCATGGCGACTGCCTGGAAGAAGCTGAATGGCTGGCCTCCGCCCTGCGGGAGGAGCTGCATGTCAAGGATGTCATGATCGGCCTGATCGGGCCTGTCATCGGCTCTCATTCCGGCCCCGGCACCATGGCCATCTTCTTTATGGGGAACCACAGGTAACCGCCATGCGCCGCGTTTTAGGCTATCTAGGGCTTGCTCTGCTGCTGGCGTCCGCATTCTTGCTGGGCGCCAGCCGCCTTTTGCCCAGTTTGGATGCGGCCCGTTGGGCGGATGCTACCGAGACCACGGGGCAGATCGTAGGCTTTGCCCAAAGCGGAACCACCCAAAGGCCGCTCATTTGCTTTGTCGCCTCAAGCGGCGAACCGTATGTATTTGAGGCAGATTCTTTCAAACCCTCCATGCTAAAGGGGCAGGTTGTAATCGTTCGCTATTTCCTTGCGCCGGAACTGCGGGCATCACTAAAACCAGACTTCACTTCCGCTCAAATGTGGTTGGGAATCATCGGCTGCGTGCTGGCAGCGGCGGGGCTTGTGTCGCTGTTCTTTCAGGCTCGGAAATCCTCCCTTCGCAGGCAGCTTATGCTCTATGGCACACGGCTTAATGCCACCGTCACAAGCCTGGTTGTGAAAAGCAGTATTACGGTGAACGGACGCCATCCTACTGTGATCACCTGCGCCGTGCACAACCCCCAAGGCCTTGGGGAATGGACGTTTAAAAGCGGCTGGATATGGCAGCTTACGCCCGCTTTGAAAGTGGGCAGCACTGTGCCGGTGCTGGTGGACTTGTACCGGCCAAAGCAATACTGCGTGCTGGCGGAGGAGGCCGAGCCGGCTCAACGGGACGCTACCCAAAGCGTTCTGTAAGGTTTCTTGCAACATTTCTTTGCGGGAGAATGGCGCAAAATCAGTCTTCGGCGGTTGACATACGTCCCAGTATCGGCTATAATCAATAAGCCTTGTTTCAAGGCATATGTGCCCGTAGCTCAGTTGGATAGAGCGTTGGACTCCGACTCCAAAGGTCACAGGTTCGAATCCTGCCGGGCATACCAACGGAAAACCCTGTAATCTCAACGGTTACAGGGTTTTTGCTTATAATTATATATAACTAATCCATTTTGTGAAAAGCCTATTTTGGTGACTACTGCTTCGAAACCGCCTTATTTTACTGACTTTTTCAGACGTTTCCGAGCATCATCTAGCGTATCTTCCAGGACTCCTGGTATTGCTTTGTCCTGCCGCTCGAAGGCATGAGCATAAATATCTAGTGTTGTAGATGTCCGTGAATGCCCCATACGCTTACTGACAGTAACAGGGTCCATTCCGGCACCGCCGCTAATGAGCAACGTAGCCCCGGTATGACGAAGATCATGAAGCCGGATCATAGGCAGCTCGTTAACCTGCAAAAGCTTACGGAATTTGCTGGACGGTGAATCCACATTCATCCGTTTGCCATTCCATTGTGTGAATACTGCGCCTTCATCAATCCAGATATCCCCCATTGCCAAACGCTGAGTATTCTGATCCAGCTTATGCTCTTTGAACAGTTTCATCATTGAGGCTGGAAGATATACCGTTCTATTGCCTGCCCTCGTCTTAGGGTCTTTGATAAGTTGACCCTCTTTGGGCACGTAAGCAGCACTTTGCCGGACAATCACACATTGGCGCTCAAAATCAACTGCATCCCAATTCAAGCCTACCAGCTCACCACGCCGCATCTGTGATTGCATAGCAAGCGTGAAGAATGTTTTCCATTGTAGCTCTTCCTTCTCGAGTGCATCAAGAAAGAGGATTACTTGCTCGTCCGTATAGGGTTTAAACTCTTTCGTATCCTTCATTGGAGGCTGTATCGCCTGTGCTGGATTAATGGCGATATACTGCCACATAACCGCATTTTTAAGCATGCTAAAAAGCAGCCCGTGATATTTTTGCGTATACGTGCCAGAGAGTTTTTTGCCATTTGCCCTAGACGTAAGCGGCTTTTCCTTCTCCAATTGGCTATAGAATCGATTCAACGTCGCTGGAGTGATATCCTGAATATAAATATGCCCAAGGGCGGGAAGGATACGGGACTTCAGGAGATACTCATATGTATATATAGTTCTGGGAGATAGCTTGCGACGATGGGCATAACTCTCCATCCACTCTTTACTGAAATCAGCAAGCGTTATCTTTTTTGCTACCGTAAGCTTATGCCGTCTGAAATCCGTCTCTAGTTCGGCAGCAAGGCGGTTGGCCTCGCGCTCTTGAGCTTTCATGGTCATGCCGGGGTCTACACGCACGGTACGGCACAGACGGCGCTTTTTGCCCCCATCATATCCGTCGCAGATTGTAATGCGCCAAGAACCTTCTCCACGGTTTTCTAGGGTATATCCCATACTCTTCCTAATCTCCCATTCTTTCAATTAAACCTAACGCATCTTTCGAGTACCTTTTTATTTGATCGTTTGCCCAAAGCAAATAAACATTTTCGTCTATCTGTTTGTTCCTATAAAGCTTATAAAGGGATGCCCAATCCTCGAAAAAAGACAAGATTCTTGGATCAGCGCACTTCAATACAGCCTGAAAAATATGATACTTGCCATCTTCAGCAGCAACGGCATAGCCTTGATATTGCTTTAGAAAATTCGGAATTTGATCAGGCGGTAGCTTTTCTTCATCGAGACCAAAGTAAAGGGTTGTTCGCGACATATCAATAAGCATCTTAATCACTTCACCGATGCTTTTCGGAACACTTGAATCAGCCCAAAAACCGCAAAGCCAATCAAGGGATACATTGAAAGCTTTTGCAATTTTCATCGCTATTTCTAGTGGAGGCATTTTTGTTCCCTGTTCGTAAGCCGAATAAGCGGCTACAGATATTTCTGCCTTTTTCGCAAACTCCTTTTGGGTCATGTCTGATTTTATTCGCAGTTCCTTAATGCGTAATTTGAAATCTGTTTCCATATCAAAACCCTCCTTTTCCTAAGAATACCATGCCTCTTGTAATATGTCAATGAGATAGTATGATTTCTTTACGTTCATTTATATACTCTACCATCTTGTATTTTTGTTCTTAGTATGATATAATAGTATGTGCTTAAGGGGACTGCGGTTTTTGTTGATATCATTCGGTCTGATTTGTAAAAAAAGGAGAGAGAAATCATGTTCAGAAGTGGCCCCTAGTTGACCTTTTGACTTATGACCCAATTATTTATGGAGGTGAAAAACCTTGAAACTGGTTAAAGTGCAGGAAGCAGCTAATCTACTTGGGTTATCCATTTATGAACTTAGGGTCGGTATACAGGACGGACGGTATCCGGGGTACTGGACTCGTAACCGTAAGCGGCTCTTTGTGGACGTGGATACGCTTCAAGAATGCATACGCACCGAAATGGCAAAATCCCAAAAAGAAGCTCAGGAAGCAGTTGGAGGTCTGCCATTGTGCCTTACCCGTCAGTAATTAACGTTAGGAGGGATTCCTTGAGATGGTAGGTGTACAGGAGATCAAGAAGAAAATAAGCTGTGTAGACGTGGCAAAACGGGCTAACTTGCCAATTACCAGGACCGGGGATCGCTGCCCATCCCCTTTTCACAAGGGCACTAATAGCACGTCCTTTGTTTGCTTTGATGACTTCTGGTATTCGTTCAGCGACGCCAAAGGTGGCGACGTGATCGACCTGTGGGCCATGCTCTTTGAGAATGGGGACAAGGGGCTTGCCATTAAGAAGCTGGCTGCAAGCGCCGGAGTAAAGGTTCAGGTGGACGAGAGCTGGAAGGAAAAGATCCGGGCCCTTTGTAACGAGGTTGCCTACTACAACGCCCAGCTTCGCCCGGAGGATTACGGCTATCTGCACAGCCGGGGCCTATCGGACGATACGATACGGGATAGGCTGCTAGGGTATGATGGGAAAGGCATCGTGATCCCCTACTGGAAAAACGACTATGTCTATGACTATACCGTCCGGCGCTATGAGGGAGAGCCGCGATATAAGCGCAGTGGGAAAGGGCTCGACAAGGCACCATGGGGGCAGCACACTTTAGGCCGGGGGGACAGCGTATGGCTGGTAGAGGGCAGTTTCGACGCTCTGGCGCTGGATCAAGAGGGCAAAGCGGTATTGTGCAGTACGAATCCCGAATTGGATACCCTGCGGCGATTCAAGACCGTGATCCTTGCCTATGACAACGACGAGGCAGGACTTGAATACACCCGCAAGGTAGCTTTGAAGCTGTTTACAGCCCGCATCCCCTTCCAGATGGCGGAGTTCCCGGATAAAGACCTTGCTGAATATTACGTTGACGGGGGCAAAATGGATCGCATCCACCTGCGGGATGGTCTGGAAAAGCTTGTATCCGAATTTCAGGAATTAGACAGCTTCCGTAAGTTCGTTTGTCAAGCGGCCCGGTCATGCGATAGGCTGCGATTGGTAGAGCTTATCGATACCGGGAAGCAGTTCACCGAGAAAGAGCGCAAGACCATTGAGCGGATAGCCACCAGCGCCCCTACGGAAAGCGAAATCGCGGACGAGATCATTCATGGCAACGACATGGTATACATTGAAAACGTGGGCTTTTACCAATGGGACGGCGTGATCTGGCGGCGGAGATCAGATATCTACATAAAGAGCATGGCAGACGTTGCTTATGGGAAGTTCTTTGCCACATCTGTACGGTGTACCGCTGTATGCAACACGCTTAAAGCCCGGCTGCTTACAGATGCAAATTTCAACCGTAAACCCGTATTGACCTTTACCAATGGCACCCTAGAGCTTGATACCGGGAACTTCCGCGCGGCACGTTCCAGCGATTATTGCAACTTCGCTATGTCATACCCTTACGAACCGGCGGCAAGGGCTGAGCTTTGGGAGAAGTTCATTTCTGATGTCGCTGATAATGATCACCTTCGAATAGAAGCATTGCAGCAACTTGCTGGGTACGTCCTTTTCCCGGATTGCAGGCACCAGAAAATGTTCGCGCTGATCGGTGACGGCGGAAACGGCAAATCGGTGTATCTAGAAATCCTACAAAAACTCTTTGGGGATGAAAACTGCTCCAACGTAGACCCGGCTGGCATCGTCGAGGACTTCCAGCGCATCTACCTGAAAGACAGCCTGCTTAATGTCGGCAGCGAGATCGACAACGATTTTAGCCGGGCAGAAAAGGTGCTGAAAAAGGTTGCTGCCGGGGAGGAAGTAACGGCCTGCTACAAGGGCCTAAACTATGTCAAGTTCTATCCCCGCTGTAAGCTCCTGTACGCCTGCAACGAAATGCCCAGGGCGGAGATAATAAAGGGCCTGGACAGGCGGCTTGTGTTCATCAAGTTCCCCTGCCAGTTCGTGGAGCATCCAGACCCCAAGAATCCGCTGCAAAAGAAGCGGAATCTGAACATCATCCCCGAATTGCTGGAAGAATTGCCTGGCATCTTTAATTGGGCTTTCGAAGGGTACAAAGCCCTTATATCTTTGGGCAACTTCACAGAAACCAGGGAGCAAACCGAATACATGCATTCGTTCAAGGAGCTTTCTAACCCCATCGTTGTGTTCTGTGAAGAATGCCCGTTCGAGGAAATGATGACCAGGGACGAAATATATACCGCATATGCGATGTGGTGTAGGGACACCGGAAACAAGGCCCTATCAAGGCAAATTTTCCTCCCCAAATTTAGAGAGGTAATGGGGAAACGGATTAAAGATGAATCTCGGCGCAAAATAGGTGATAAACAGCCCTTTGTGTTGCTAATTAGCCCACTGGAATAGTCTAAAACGGCAGTGGTAGTTGCATAGTAACCATGCAACTACCCTGCAAGGAAAAAACCTTGATTCCTATACTTTTTATACTTGCATACCTTGCTAGGCTAAAATCAGTTATAAGGGAAAAGAAAAAAGAATTTGCTGTATGAAGCTGAATATAGAAAACTGCCTAGCAAGCTTGGAGGAGAAAACAATGCCCAAAGGCATATATGACCGCGTGACTTCTCAAAACAAGAAAGGCATCCAAACGAACGTTGATCTTATCGTGGAGGAACCAAAGAGGTTAGCGCATCAGAATCTTGAGAGGATGCTTCAAAGTGCTGATAAACGCAAAAAAGTTCAGGTAGTCATGAGAAATTTGTTGCATTATTGGGAGATGGGTATGCAACCGGTGCAAACCGATGTTGAATTGGAAGAAAGACTAATGCAATTCTTCATGTCCTGTGCGGAAAATCAATCCATACCTACCGTTGAAAAAATGTGCTTAGCTATTGGCTACAATAGGAAAACTGTATGGGCGTGGGGGGATGGCAAACCTTCTTCACTTGGATACCGGACCCAACAAATCATCGAAAAAGCTAGGCAGATTATGGAATCCTTTGATGCTGAGCTTCTGATGGAGAATTCAATCAATCCCGTAAGCTATATTTTCAGGGCCAAGAATTATTATGGTTTGGTGGATCGACAAGAACACGTGCTGCCCTCACAAAACTCGTTGTGTAATCCGGTTGACCCAGCGACTATTGCTGCTTCCCTGCCAGAAGAATAAACGACTTTCGACTTTTGACATATATTTGCGCTTGCTACTATGCAGGCGCTTATCTGTTTTGGTGGAGACATCATAAAAAAGAAGTAATAAAAACAACCTTTTCAATTCCTGAACTACTATATTGAGGAAGGTTAAAGGCTTTTTCGCTTATAATCGCAGTACAAGACAATTATCGAGTCTTTTGCAAGTTTAAGCCTATGCTAAATCCCCTTTACCATATCTTTTTCCCGAAAAGGCCTTCTATCCAGCCCAAATTCAAAACTATTCGCGAAAGGGAGCATTTGCGAATAGTTTCATAGGTAAAGCGACACTATCGCATGCCAGAAAATACATATATTAGGTAGTTCTTACTGTTTCCGTCAGCCTATGCACTGTCCTTGCATGAATCGTGCATAAATCAAGCACGGTATACCTTCCCCATAACAAAAAGCACTCCCCCCACCACGTTATTTCTTGACAGCATACGCCAATTTTATAAGAATCAGGAATAAAAAAACCTTGCCTTAAGGCCACAGTTCACAGCCCTATACCCCCTTGGGGGATGGCAGAATAGCTTGCGAATCGGGTTATCTCTTCAAATACTCCAAAAAACAAAAAGCCGGCTTCTTTGCCGGCTAAGGTGATCGTGGGCTAACTGTTTATACAAATTTCTCGAAAGCATCGGTAAAGCCTTTTAGCTTATCCCCTTGCGTGTTAAAGAAGGGTAAGCCCCAAATACGATAATCTGTATCGTCTGCAAATGTCTTTTTAGGAATTCCGCAAGATTCTATTTGAAGTAGAAAATCCTCTTTCCATTTATCCGGTTCAAGTAGGTTCTGCCCTTTAGGTTCAATAAAAATCTGATACTGCTCATATCCGGTTGTGTTCTTTTTCCGCAGGAATAGAAGGTAATCTGGTTCGAAGCGCTCACCACCATTAAAGGAATACAGTACCAGTTGGCGCTCATTACGGACAAGAAAAACCTTCTCATACTGCTTTTTCAGATCGTCAACATAACGTGAAAAGTATGCTACGAATGCTTTTTCTTCAGAGGTGCCAAAATTGTCATTGAAAACATACCAGTCCTGGGTGCTTAAGTCTATTCTCCATTCTGGGCGTATAGTCGGAGCGTTCTGAGACACGCCTTCCCTCTCGCCGTGTGGATCGGTAATGTATCGTGTTTTATTGTGGAAAACATCGCTGATCTTTTTGTCCCTGAAGTCTGTCGTCCCCTCATAGGTTTCCTTGATATTTGAAATCTCTACACCTATTTTGGTTAGGGTAGTCATACATGCTTCAAATAACGTTTCAGGTGTTGGCTCTTCATCTCGGCTTTCAATGATAATTCTCACACCGCCAAGATATGCTTCATCCATAATAAATTCTCGTAGAGAAGATAGATTCGGGAAATAGCCACACAAAACATTAAACTTGAAAACGTCAATACGGCGCATAGCACTATGAACAATCGAATAGTTGTATTCAGCAATCTTCTTGATTGTTGTTCTGTGGGAGTATGTCTTCACAGTTGTTTTGGTGGGGGTGCTCATCATCGTGTCCATTGCCGTTTTCCCCGTATTAACAGTGGCGGGATATTCCCTACCACGGACTGATGGTAACAGCGCCACAATGTCTCTTTTAACTTCACGGTTGTTCATGAAAACGATCCCCGTTTGGTAAATCTCGTCTTGCTTAAATGAATCCTTTAGCACATAGTGCACTTCGGTATAGTTTTCCGGCATGATACCTGTAGCGATCAAAGCCTTATTCAATTCGTCAATGTAGCGATGGTCATATTGGCAATGGTAATATAGCTCTTCACACACACGAAGAGGATTTTCCATGTCACCATCATATTTGCGCTTATACTTCTCATCGCCCTCATCAATGACAAACGGGCAATATCTTGCGCCACGTCCGATAAGCTGAGCCTCGGCTATGGTTGCCGGGCCAGGCCTGCCAGAAGTAGCATCACGTGTTTCATAAAGACGTACAATATCAAAAAGATTTAAAACATCCCAACCTTCGTCCAGCTTTTTGACCTCAAAAATCGCCCTGTACGGATTATCCTTGTTTTCTAGAGAATTGAGGAGTATCTGGCGTTCGGTTGCTTCCTTGTCGTCATTAACCGAAATGCAATGATCAGGGCTAAATTCCTCTCGCAGTTCTTGTGCCAACTCGTCATAGTCGATACCTTTTGTGGCGTAATAAGCTGCCATACGCTTCACTTCTGGAAGCGGCGATGAAGTAACAATACGTTCCAAAGCTGTGCCCCTCAGCGTTCTTATCATTTCATAGAAAGTTTGTTCAAACCCTTTGCTCTCGGCGATCGTTTTGGCTTTGAACAGCACAACCGGCTTAATGTACAGTCGATGATCCTGGAACACCTTTAAGCGGTATTGGCTGAACATCAATGCCTGCAAAGCGCGATCGGTATGGTTAATGTCAGCGCGAATGGCTTTTACCTGCTTTGAATATTTCTCTTCACGGAATTTACGAAGAGGATAATCGTATATTATTTTGTTTTCATATTCACTCAAAATAAAAGGATTTCGCAAATCGCATGTAGCCGTAAATTCGAGTAATATGTTATCGATATTCGCCCCAAAAATCCTACCAACAGTATACTCCCAGCTCTTTGATGAATCATCATCGCTCCCTCGCCTTCCCTGGCGCGTATCGGCGTTGAGATGATGTGCCTCATCTGAGATTAGCACCGTTTTTTGCTCCGAAAAATCATCAAAAGATGGTGCATTCTCTTTTGCGCTCCACATATCTGAATGCAGTCCTTGAGTTGTCGTAAAGCAAATGTTGATCGCATCGGAATTAGCACCTTGAAAATTGCTCACTTCATTAACGCGAACTTTTTCGCCATCAATAACTATTTCTTCTGAGAACAGATATTTTGCAGATGAAGTATTCAAAAAATTGTCTTTCGTCTTTTTCACTATATTGTCTAGGTTCACAAAAAAGAGGAAATTGCGATACCCACTCCGATAGAGGTATACGATTAACCCTGCCATAATAAGTGTCTTTCCGCTACCTGTTGCCATGTGAAAAAGAACCTGTGTCGGTTTTGGACGTCTATCATTCTCGTAGAAGGTAATGAAGTTACGAAAAGCCTCAATTTGGTATGGGCGAAGATCAAATGTCTTGTTAAGGTTATCAGCCATGTATGCCGGCATTTCTTTGTAGGCTACACCGCCATACTCTTTTATGGCTTCCATCCGCTGAAAAAGGAACATTACTCGCCCTCCTAATCCTTCACAACAATCGATTCTTGCGGTAATGACTTTTGTGCCGGTAAATTGTAAAAACTGCACGTGAACGCTTTGTCCGAATCACCTAATGCATAATCCTTATCATCTAGATCACAAAGGTTGATATAGAGCATATTTTTATCAAGCAATTCGAGTAAAAGGCGCTTTTTATCTTTCAACGACAATTCTTCAAAGTCAGTGGCAGAAGCAGCAATATCGGCGGGATAGACCTTACTGCTAATGAACCCTGTGTTGAGGATACGTACAAGCAATGCTTTCACATCTGCGTCATTCTTGGCAACTTTTATTGCATCCACGAAACGTTGATTAAGCTTTGCCAACTCGCAATACACAAAAGAACCACCACCTTGCCAATTAACAGCTCGTGAAATGCCAGAAGTATCGCCGGCTATAACATTTGAAAGCCTGACCACACTGTCATTTTCATCATAATCCAACTGCTCAACACCTATATACTTTCGCCCAAGCTTGTGAGCAACAGCAACAGTTGTTCCACTTCCCAAGTGAAAATCCATTACCAAATCGCCCGGATTGGTAGACATCTCGATTATTCTACGAATAAGTTTTTCAGGCTTCTTGCCACCCTTAAGTGTGACATCCCCTTCACTTGCAATGCCTTCGTATGGAGTATCCATCCAAATATTAGACAGCTGAATACTTGGTACACGTTCGCCATCAATAACTCTTACCTTTTTACTATAAAAAGCTATCTCATTTCCATTCATGACATAAACATTGTAATGCCCTTCCCGTTCAACTGTGATTATCTTATCTCTTTCAATTTTTGAACGGTCTCTTGCCTCCACAACGGTTTGCCCTGCATTATTACCGATGGCAGTAAAACGAAATACGCTTTCTGCATTTTGTAGTGCAAACTCACCGACAATATCGAGAAATGCACTCGATCCAAGCTTTTCCAATGCCGCCTTCTTTGACTTGTGGCCTTGTTGAATAGCAACATGTTCAAATAAATCAACTATTTCCCAATGTGAAAAGTCATGCTCTTTATTTGTAATGAACCATTTGTAGTTCGCATCATAATCGGACTTCACGAATTGTGGATTGTACGTCCATCTGCGCTTGTTCTTGGCAAATGCAAGAATATACTCGGCAGTTTCAAATACACCGGGATTTACACTAGCAAATCCCGACGGGGACTTCGTTTTTACAGTGATCTTGTTTATAAAGTTATTTTCATCACCTCGACAGAAAATCTCTTTTAATAAACGATGAAGTTCCGCAACTCCATCATCACTAATCTGCACAAATATTGCTCCATCGTCACTTAATAGCCTTCTGGCAATTTCAAGCCTGTTTTGCATAAAGACTAACCATGTAGACAATTTGAAGTTTGAGTTATACGCAAATGTGTCTTCATCTTTTTTAACGCTGAAATAATAAGGCGGATCAATATAGATGCACTTCACTTTTCCTTCGTACCTTTTCAGCAATGAGGCAATGGCAAGTAGATTGTTCCCTTTAATGATAAGGTTATCACTGTCGTTAAAAATTTCTTCATCCCTTACACCACTCGCAGTATAACGTTTTGCTCCGACAAGTACCTTCGGATATAACAGCCTGTCCACCTCATCGGGTGCGAGAGTTGCGTTAAAGAACACCTCGTCTCGCTTCTGATCGTCTTTCGTTTGACCACCCTCAAGGACACAATCTTTGTAGGGGAAGGAAAGGACAATATCATTTGACATGGAAATCAGATTGCCGTTACTGTCAGTCAAACCAATACGATTTTTGAAACGTGTATAGCTATCAGGCAAGAATTGGCGGTTGTTAATAACCCATCCAAATCCTACTTTATCAAAAACTAGTGTATCGTTCACATCTACAAAAAAGCGCTTTTTCGTATCGTCATTTGAAAGGAGCAGCTTAAGTAATTCCACATCCATATTAAGGGCGGACTCATAGACCTTGTTTCGCAACAATGTCCCATCTCCTGTGAAGAAACGCTCGTCCGCTTTGAGGACTTCCACCAATGTTTGAAAAAAGTTAGCCATAATCCACGTGACCCCTTTACATATAACTTGACGAATTAAACTCCTAGTCTATCATGTCAAAGGCGGCAATCGTTTTTAACCCGGTTGGTGTATGAATTTGTGGCGGCTTTTCTGCGTTCGCAAAATCCTGGCGCTTCTGCCGGCATAAAGCCCTGTAATCGCATTGTGTGCAATTTGCACCACATGCACGCATCGGGAAGTCTTGACGCAATATGCCTTTGACAGCCCATTCGATAGCGCCGATAGCACTTTGTACAGAACCGTCATCAACTGGTATTAAAACCCGCTTGTTGCTTTTCAGCGTGTGCACATAGCCTGTTTCAGCATTTTCACCGATGACCTCCCGTGCTGCTTTAGAGTAAAGCTGTACTTGCACAGACATTTCGCGCCAATCCTGCTTCTCCAGTTCGTCGGGTATTTCCATTGATTTGAAATCAATTACCTCCGCTGATTCGATAGCCTTTCTTTCATCTTCTTTAAGCAAGAGATCGATTGACCCTGTTATAAGTGCATCCTCCACCGAAAGCTCAAAGCGTACCTCGTCTTGACGAAGCCGGTTAAAATCGTTGCCATGGTCTTTGACATACAGCTTCATTACCTTGTCTACCAAAGCCTTTGCACGTTCATACGCACCCGGATGGTTAACAGGATCACCAGACGGGAAAACATGCTTGAGCATAAAGGTTGCTTCCACCATTGCCGTTATTTCAGCTTCGGTCGGCACCCTATCCTTATATCGTTGGTGCAATCGCTCCAATATGGTGTGTGTGGTTTGCCCAAAGCCGAACATTTCGGACACAGTAGGGTTGTACCCATAGATATTTTGCAGCTTGTACATATATGGGCAGGTCAAATAGCTCTTTACAGCTGAAAAGTCAGTCGGCAGTTCGTTATCATCAAAGCGCGGTTGCGGTGCGATTTTGTCTGCCAAATCATCCAAAATCATATCTTCACGCATCTGTTCATGATGCAAACTGACTATGAAAGATGATCTCTTTTTTTCGTTTCGCAGGCCGGGATGATGGGTGCTGCCGCTCAGATAAAGCAATCGTTCAGCGCGAGTTATGGCGGTATAGAAAAGACGCGCTTCATCCTCATAACGGTTACCATAGGCACCACGATCCATCGCTTCGATCATCAACTGCTGTGGCAGAACGCCGCTATAGGTGCTATTTCTGCCCGGAAAGCGTTGATTAACCAAATCCACAACAAAAACAACCGGAAACTCTAAACCTTTGACCTTATGAATTGTTGAGACGTTCACAGCATCGGTCTTGGCGATGTAGTCCATGTTTTCCAATTCGTAGTTTTGTGCGATATTCTGGATATAATTCAACATCTCCCGGTAACGCTTCACACTATCGATATTGGGGTAAATCTGCTCGATATCCTTGATGATGTCGCTATACAAACCTAAATCCCGTATTGCTATTTCATCATCCAGATTCCGCAGCATGAGCGCATCTGCAAGTTCATGCAGAAAGTTTTGTGGATATATCCTTCTACGGGCGGCGCTTATCGGCGCATAAATGTTGCTATACCACTCTTGCAAGACACGAAAATATTTGTTCTTGTCTGCAGTTGGGAAAATCGGTTTTACAAAGTCATCAAAAAATCTTTCTGCAACATCCCTATCAAGACCGTTGCCTTCACGCAACAATTCCATGATACCACGGATACATTGTGCATATGGCCGATCGAAGATTCCACCCTCGCCGGTTGTCTTAACAGGAATATCCATAGCGCGCATGGCATTTACAAACTGTATATCCCTATTCTCACCGTTTTGACTATGGATACCCCTAAGCAGTACAGCAAAATCGCTGTACGTCAACCCACGCCGGCTCTTTTCCGACCCATCGGCGTTATATTCAATATAAGTGGTTCCTACAAGAGATTGGATTCGATCTGCCACCCATTGCGCCTCTTGAGCGCGATCTTCAAACCAAAGCTTTCGTAAATCCTGAATATTGCCGTTCGCATGGTACGTAATCTCTTTCGGCAAACGAGCGATGGGGATAGTGCTTTGGATAAATGTTCTGGCGGTTTCAACGATTGCTTTAGTGCTACGAAAGTTCACCAGCAAGCGATGAACGGAAACACGGGCATATCTGTCCCTGAATGTAAGGATGTTCTGCACATTGGCACCACGCCAACCATAGATAGATTGATCGTCATCACCCACCACAAAGAGCATATCGAGGTGGCTTGCTAGCGATCTTATAAAATCCTCCTGGATGGGGTTAATATCTTGATACTCATCCACGAAAAGAAACTTGAATTTGGCAATATAAGAATCTTCTTTGCGTGTGATTTTTCTTACTTCTTTGACGGCAAGATTGATGGCAAAAGAAAAATCCATATAGCCGGCAGCGTTAAGATTCTCAGAAAGGTTTACGAGTTTGGTATATAAATCATGGTCGTACTGTTCAACATCATCAAGGGAGATGTTTTCGTTATTCAGCGTCTGCCAAGCATCGGTCAATTCTTTGATACGGCGAAAATACCCCGCACCATTTTGCAGCCCTATTCTTTCAAGCCGTGACATGACAAACAGAATAAGGCGATTCTGATCCAGTATGTCATACTGCCGATAATGCGCGTCTATATCGCCAAGCAACTTCTGGCAAAAGGAATCTAGTGTTCCAATGAACATTGCACCAATATTGTTTTCGGGAAGCCCAAACTTGCGAAGGGCCTCAGCCACCCGGCGTTTGATTGATTCAGCGGCTTTCTGCGTGAACGTAAAGGCAATGATGCTTTCGGGCGGCTCGCCTTTCGAAATCAAATAGGCGATCTTGTAGGCAAGCGTCCGTGACTTTCCTGAACCAGCACAAGCTAAGCAAAGGATATGCCGCGATTCATCCACAACAGCATGATACTGCTCATTGGTTAGATTCGCGCGAAGAATTTCATCGACAGTCATAGCGGCCTCCCATCATTCGTATAGCAGCCATGCAAAATGCACGTCATTTTCATTAACCCGGATAGGTTCTTATTATTCCCCAAAATTCGCACCTAGTCTATATAAGTATAGCAAATGCTGGAATTTAAGTAAAGAAGTTATGTATGGACCAATTGATGAGTGAAAAAAATTTTCCGTCAATTATCTGGCGTGGATTTTAATTGGCTTCATAAAGCTAGACGGATTACTTATTATTTATATCTTTATTTGGTAGCCTATTTTGGTGACTACTCACCCTAAATGGGCCACCTTCTCCCAAAACCTCCCATCACCATAAACCAAGCAAAATCAACGGTTCTAGCTTCTCCCTAATCGACCAAAAACCTACTTTATACAACTCCGACTCCAAAGGTCACAGGTTCGAATCCTGCCGGGCATACCAAAATTTTTCAGTAAGAAGAACCTAGCAATCCCAATCGGTTGCGGGTTTTTTCTTTTTGGGTTTTTCGTTTATACGGAGTCAAATGCAGACCGCTATCGGTGTTTTGACGCTGAAAATCACAAGTCAATCACAAACTCAATAACTGGTATCCGACAATGCCAATTAGGCTTTGGTTAAACCAGTAACTACATTAGAAGCGCTGCTATTTACTGCTCCGTCCGTTGCCTTAACCCTAAAGTCATAACTTGAAGAGGCTGCTAAACCTGTAACAATAACAGCAGTGCTGGTGTTTGCATTATCGCTAAATAGCAGCCAATCTACAGACGAGGATAATTTGTACTCTATGATGTAATCCGCAAATAGAGATGCGGGAGCCGTCCACGACAAGCTAACTGAATTTTTTGTTACTCCAGTAAAAGCCAGCTTAGCAGGCGCGTTAATGGTATAAACGCTTATAAAATTGAAACTTCCGATATCGGCAGAGACATTCCCGCTAAGATTTGGTTTATAGTTCTTAGAAGTTGATTCATATAGAAATCCAGATATGGTTCCTCTAAAGTCATTTCCGATTATGACATTATAGTCGCTTCCACTGCGGACATGTAATCCATACTTCGTTTGTCTTTTGTCTCTTACATCATAACAACGATTATTTACTATGGTATTACCGACACCAGACACTTCAATGCCGGATGTATTGGCGTTCTTTATTATATTTCCTGCGATGTGGGCATTCGCAGCACCTTGCTGTTGTATGATTCCTTTGTTTTTTGGGCTGTCGATCATATTGTCTATAATCTGTGTGTTGTTGCAACCGCTGGCAACAATTATACCACCGTCTTGTCCCGCAATTACCTTGTTATTGGAAACTGTGGCATTGGATGTACGGTTCAGATGAATTCCGCCGCCATACCCATTGGTATCTACAAGATTGCCTCTTAGCGAAATGTTATGAGCGCCGGAAACAAGAAGTCCATAATTTTGAGAATTTTTAATGGAGTTCCCTACGACTTCGTGCGCAGAGCTGATGACCATACCGATATATCCCGAGTTTTCAATAAAGTTATCAGATACTATACTGCCATCTGCGTCTACGCTGATTCCAGAGTTGGCGGAGTTCAGCACGGTATTTTTTGATACGATTAGGTTGGTGTCAAACCTCTCCACCGACGCATGATAATCAACATAGATTCCGATATAGGGAGAGTTTAAAACGATATTGCTGGATATTTCAAAATTCCGCGGGTTTCGAACGCGTATCGCATTGGCAATTTGAGGATTGCTTGGATCGGCGGGGGGAAGAACGTACAATATATTATCCTTGATTGAGCTGTTTGTTCCGTTATCTCTAAACTCCAGCAGGTGTTTGTTTTTCCCCACCTTGCCAAAACATATATTGTTGGTAATGTGAATATTGGTGCCTCCAAAAACACCTATTGGAGCGTCAATGAGCATAATGTTCGATTCTACGTTTACATCCTCCGGCAATGACGGGCCAGTGCAACCCACGCCGACCCCAGCGGTGTTAGGAATTCCAGCAAAAAGGTTGTGGTGTATGTTTACCCTTTTGATGATGTCTGTTGCCTTATTGGTTTCCAGGTCTACATAGGAGTTTGCGGATCCCTCACATACGTTATCATGAATATCAATATCTGTAGCCCATGTGATCACGTAATGGGAACGCCCGGGATTATAGGAATGATTGCCAAATACACTTACATACTGAGAGCCGCCGCCAATATAAACAGCATCGTACTGCGGATTTAATAATCTGCAATTATGAACATCAATGTGTTTGCTATTCGTAATATTTATGCAATGATAACAGCCGGATACACGAGTTCTGTTCCCATCTATTGTAAGCCCATCAATATCGACGTGCTCAACCAATGTCAAGTTGAAAATACTTCTTTTCGTAGCTTTATTTGTACCATCATGCCCATTTGGGAAGGTGACAACACTGTTGGGCGACATAATGATTCTTGTGTGTGACCTGGGGCACAGATTATATGTTACCATGTATGTTCCTTCCGGAAAGAATAAAGTGCCACCTTGCGCCAGGCTATTCAAGGCGTTTTGTATGCCTGTTGTGTCGTCATGCAGACCATCGCCTTTAACATACTGTCCGTCGTTACACTTAAAGTTTTTTACATTTGCAGCCATGGCATCTATTCTTGCCCTGGCTATTGTATCCATGCCGATATTCTGTGGTTCAGGCATGCCTCCAAAAATTTCTGTCATATCCACTTCTCCATTTAATCAAAGCTGCCATGATTACTCATACTGCCAAGTCAAAAAAACCACCTTATGACACATGAGTATATGCCATAAGGTACGTGATTTAGACAGCATGATATCTATGATTTGCGCACTTTTCAATGAGTAAAGAAGATGAAGGTCACGGGTTCAGATCCTGCTAGGCATACAAATGAAAAACCCTGTAATCTCAGTGGTTACAGGGTTTTGCTTATTTAGTTTTTATCTGTAGGATGAATAGGTAGTGGTGATAAACAGCCAAAAAAGATGCAGCCCGCTCTACCGTTTCAGTGCAAAAAAAAGCTCCTTACCGTTTCCGGCAAGGGCTTTTATCATTAGCTCAGTACCTGGGGTTCTGCCTGGCAAAGCAATCACGGCAATAGACAGGCTTATCACCACGGGGCTGGAAGGGCACTTGCGTGGGGCGGCCGCAGCCATCGCAGATTACTTCGTACATTTGACGGGAAGCATTGCCCCTGTCATTTCGTCCTCCGCTGCTATTACGCTTAGCGGCCCTGCAGGCGGGGCAGCGGCTGGGTTCATTGGTAAATCCCTTCTCAGCAAAGAAAGCTTGTTCAGAGGCGGTGAAGGCGAATTCGGCGCCGCAATCCCGGCAGGTCAGTGTCTTGTCCGTGTACATGAAAATACCTCCTGATTCTTGTCCAGTCGTTTTGAATTTTCGTCGTTACAAATGGCTCCATAAGCTGTCACTGGACATTCCATGAACCCAAGAGGTGCACTTGAAACAACTAATACGTGAACCATATAATTATACCATACTTTCCGATTGAAAAACATTATTTGAAAAGTGTTTTTTTTAGCCTCGTATGGGCATTGTCAGCCGTCTGGCTTTTATTTTTCCACATCTCGACTCGCTGTATATTTCCGTTCAAATATATGATAAAATCATGCCGAAATCCATCGTGCACACGAATGATACAGCATATGAAAGGAGCAGTTCCCATGAACAACACCGGGTACGCACCGATGGGAATGTCCTGCCCAAGGTGCGGCAGCAGAAACACGAATGTGCAGGCGGTATCCATTACAAAGACAAAGCATCACGGCCTGATCTACTGGCTGTTTTTCGGCTGGCTGATCGACCTGATGCTCTGGTTTTTCCTGTTCGTTCCCCGCCTGCTTGTTGCACTGTTCAGATCAAGGAGGATCACGACAAAGGTCAAAAGCTACGCCGTGTGCCAAAGCTGCGGACATCATTGGAGAGTATGATCGCGTTCATCCTGCCATCATGTTTATGACAAGCGCTTTAAGCATGCATTGATATTTGCATCGGCAAATGAGAGCATGTCTTCCTTCCCCGACTCCCCCACCTCTTTCATAAAGCATTCATAATACGAAAAGCCCTGCAGCCTCATTAACTGCAGGGTTTTATCGCATCTATGCGCTTTCTTGAATGAATTCAAAATAGCTTTCTGCACCGTTATTCCTGATTACCCCCGAGCACATCCCGGATGACCTGCTTCAATGCTCCGCTCAATCCCCGGGCTGCTGCCTGCATCTCATCCGTCATGGCGGTATCAAACTCTATGCTCTTGTACTGTATGCCCAGCAATGTCACATCGGCGCCTGTCTCTTGCGCAAGATAACTGATCATCACGCGCAAGGGGAGCATGTGGGAGCAGAACGTAGGTCCGCCAACATCCTCCGGTTGAATCTCCACAACGGTACCCGGTGCCTTTCCCACATCTGCCGCGTCGATGGCGACTAGGTGTGTGGGGCAAAACCGTTTGATCTTGCCGCTGTAGTTTTCGGGCGCCGTTTCCCCGGGGCAAAGCAGCAGGTCAGGCCATAGCGTTTGATCGAAGGCCGCCTGCAATTCCTCCACAACGGCCATGCCGGCGGCATCGTCACCCCGGAGCGTGGAGCCGGCCCCCAATACGGCAAGCCTGCCCGCGCCGTTCAACCGTTCCTTCAGGTACTCATATAAGGATTCCAATCAAATATCCACCTTCAAAGATGCTTTATCCCGGCTGGCCAGTTCGAAGTGGGTCGTATTCTCCAGCGCATCCTTGTTGCAGGAATCCACGCACTGTCCGCAATAAATGCATTTGTCCATCTGCACGGTGGCTTTGAACTGCTTGTCGGCCACCTTCTCGATGGTGATGGCGTTGCTGGGGCAGACGCGTACGCAAAGCTTGCAGCCCACGCATTTTTCACTGTCAAACTTCAAAGCGCCGCGGAAGTTTTCCGCCACCTTTGCTTTGACGGCGGGGTACATCACCGTGTCCGCTTTTTTGACCATCATGCCCATCAGGTAGGGAACCATTTTGCCAAGGGTTTTCATGTGAACAGAACTCCTCTTACGATCAGGTCGATCAATATCTGCAAAATAGAAATCGGCGCCAGCACCTTCCAGCAGAAGGTGATCATCTGGTCCAGGCGGAACCTGGCCAGGGCGGCCCGCATCAGCGCCAGCAGGAACACCACGCCAAAGACTTTTACAAGGAACAGAACGAATCCGATAAACGCGTTGTCATGAATGAAAATAGGAAAGAAGATGGCGGCGATGAGTGCGGATACAACCACCAATTCGGCGTTGAGCGTCATCTTGAACATCGCCAGCAGCCTGCCTGAATATTCGGTAAAGGTGCCGCCCACGATTTCCGTTTCCGCGTCGGGGATGTCAAAGGGAACGCGCTCCAGCTTGCCCTGGGCGGAGAAGATGGAGACCAGCAGGCCCGGCAGGTTCACCAGGATCAGCCAGGGGTTCTCGTGATAGAACATGGCCATGCCGCTGATGGACCATGTGCCGGCCAGCAGCGCCGGACCCAGTAGCGCCATATAAAAGGGCACTTCGTAGGCGAAAAGCTGCGTCATGGCACGGATGGCGCCAATTTCCGCGTACAGGGAGGTAGAGAACCAG
Organism: Bacillota bacterium; assembly: GCA_023436585.1. Classification (GTDB taxonomy): domain Bacteria; phylum Bacillota; class Clostridia; order Christensenellales; family Aristaeellaceae; genus JAEWAH01. Next base: position 89,934 of record JAEZIN010000018.1, read on the forward strand.
CCCGCCAGGAAAAACGTCATGGTGGGTATGGTCAGGAAATACATCACCACGATCAAATCACTGTCAAAGGGCTGCAGCGACTGGGTGCTCCAGATGGGAACATACAGAAACGACGCGGCGGTGGCGGCCAGGGCGAACACGGGGATGGCGCGGAACAGCTTTGAGTCCGCCTCCCTGGGGATCACCGTCTCCTTGGACAAAAGCTTTAACAGGTCGGCCAAGGGCTGGTACCAGGGCGGTCCCACCCTGTTTTGCAACCTGGCGTACAGCTTCCTGTCGACATACTCAAACACCAGGGAGATGACGCTTAAAAATAAGAAACCCGGATATACAAGAATATGGAACAGGGCGAGCCCCACGGTCATCAATCCTCTTTCCTGCTTTTGCGTTTGGTCATCCTCATGCTTTGGGGCGGGATGAGAATCCAACGCCGTTCAACTGCCAAGGCAATCAGCGCTTGCTTAAATCAAGGCCCTGCTTCCCGTACCAGTCGATGCTGTACTGGCGAAGACCCTCCCAGTTGAACATGTTTTCCCTGCCGGAGGAACCATCCTTCACGCGGATCATGCGGTCGGTGCAGGAGAAGCACGGATCGATGGCCGCGATAATGATGGGCACGTCCGCCAGGTATCCGCCTTCGATCATGTGCGCAATCGCGGCCGAGTTGGCCAGCGTAGGGGCGCGCACCTTTACGCGTTCCGGCTTGTCGGTGCCGTTGGAACGGACATAGTGCAGGTCTTCTCCGCGGGGCGCTTCATACCGGCTGACGGCCTCGCCTGCCGGGATCCTGGTGGGAACCTTCACGCTCAGCGGACCATCTGGCATTTCCCGGATCACCTGGCGGCAAATCTTGTAGCTTTCCATCAGTTCCAGCACGCGGACGACGGTCCTGCCGAACACGTCGGCATGCTCATCCGTGATGACTTTGAAATCCAGCTCGCTGTAGATGCCGTACGGATCGTCCTTGCGAACGTCCCTTGCCACGCCGGAGGCGCGCAGCACAGGCCCGACGGCGCCAAATTTCAGCCCATCCTCCCTGGATAGCTTGCCCACCCCGGAAAGGCGGAGCACCACGGTGCGCTCCTCCAGAATGGTCTTCTGGTAATATTCGGTACGCGCCTGTAATTGATCCAGCGCTTCCAGCACCTTTTCAGCCTGCTCGGGGGTGATGTCCCTGCGCACGCCGCCCAGGGTGTTCATGCCATAATTGACACGGTTGCCGGTGAGCATCTCCAGGACGTCCATCACGATCTCGCGGTCTTTCCAGGCATACATGAACAGCGTCATAAAGCCGATTTCATGCCCGGCGATGCCCAGCCAGAGAAGATGGCTGTGTATGCGCTCCAGCTCGCCAATCAGCGCCCGCAGATACAGCGCGCGCCTGGGCACTTCCACCCCGGCGATGGTTTCCACCGTCTGCACATAGCAGGTGGAATGCGAATGGGAGCAGATGCCGCAGATGCGTTCCAGAAGGTATATGTTTTGAAGATAAGTCCTGCTCTCCGTAGCCTTTTCCATGCCACGGTGATTATAGCCGATACCCACGGCCGCCGCCGCCACGCGCTCCCCTTCCAGGAGCAGGGTAAAGCTTTCCGGCTCTTCCAGCGCGGGATGCTGCGGACCCAGGGGAACTACCATTTTTGCCATACAAGCTCTCCTACTCTTCGGTCTTGCGCGGTTCCGGTGTCCAATCCTTGCGCAGAGGGTACTGCCCCTTGGGCCAGTTATCCGGCAGCGGATACTGCCTGCCTTCCGGCAGCCCCTCCACCGTTACACCCAGCAGACCCTCCAGCTCGCGCTCGTAAAACGAGGAACCCTGGTAAATGGGTAAAACGGACGCAATAACAGGGTTGTCCTTGGGCACTTTCAATTTCAAATTCAGAAGAATGCCTTCCGTATTGGCGATGTGGTACAGGAACTCGTATTCCGTACCCGCATCCAGGCCGGTGATGGTGCAAAGGTGGCCAAAGCCAAGCTCATGCGCCGCATAACCGATCACATCCAGAAAGATGTCGCCGGGCACATCCAGAAATATCCTGCGAACGGTCACCTTTGCCTTATCCGCATCAAGGGCGGGGAACTGCTCCTTCAAGCGGCTTACAACCTGCGTTTCCTTTTCCAAAGCGGTCACCTCCAGGTCACTTTTTCAAACCTTCCAGCAATTTGACAACACCGTCGATGATCGCTTCCGGCTTGGCTGGGCAGCCGGGGACGTACATGTCCACCGGGATGGCCGTATCAATGCCGCCTTCCACGCAATAACAGCCGTCATACACACCGGCCGAGCAGGCGCAGGTGCCAACGGCCACCACGAACTTGGGTTCGGGCATCTGTTCGTAAATGGTTTTCAGGCGGTCCCTCTGCTGCATTGTAACCGGTCCGGAGCAAATCAACACATCGGCGTGGCGCGGTGTGCCTTTCAACTGAACGCCGAAACGCTCCACGTCGTATCTTGGCGTCAGGGCTGCCAGCAGTTCGATATCGCACGCATTGCAAGCCCCGGAATTAAAATGAATAATCCATGGGGATTTCAATCGTGCCCAATTGATAATCCTGTCTACCGTCGTCATTGTACTACCTCCGCAGCAGCATGAACAGCGCCAGCACCGTCACGCCAAGATATACCGCCGACGTGATGCTCAACCCGCCGGGGTCGGTTGCCACCACCAGCGCGATTACGTGCATGATGGTAAAGAAAAAGGCAAATTTGAAAAATTGGGAATACTCGGGCTGCCCCTGGTTTTCCGGCATGTCCTCGCCGCAGGCATAGGCCTTCAGCTTGCCGTGGGATTCGGTTCCACGCGCCGCGATCCTTTTGGATACGGCGGAAACGCCCAAGGACAGGAGCAGGTAAATGATAAACGTTACGGGCGGCGCCAGAAGAATGGTTTGCATAATCGGCCTCCAATATCGCAAGCTGCTTTCAAGATCGCCTTGCCGGCAGCTAACCTTTCAAATTGTTCAGCTTCTTTGTGTCCAGCGAACCGTTGGCCTTGTATACGCCAAAGAGGATGCCCACCGCCACCACCAGGATCATAACCTCAATGACGATGATCGTTACAACATACGCCTGGGCGGCAGCCATGTTTCCGGTCATGTAGCCCGCGCCGATCATCAGCAGCGTGACGGCCTTGGTGAGGATTTCCACCGAGATCAGTATCCGCATGAGGTTGCGTGTCACCACCATGCTGTAAAAGCCAATGGCCAACAGCAGCAGCGCGGCAATGATAAAAAGGGTAAACAGCAGCGTCATTTCGCATCACTCTCCTTAAAAAAGATCAGCACGCCGTATACGCCGGCCAGGATGATGATGATTTGCCCCAGCAGGTCCACCTGCCGCTTGTTCCAGAAAAAATTCTGCTCCGTCACCGCACTCAGCGGTGCGTTGTTAAAGGGTATCAGCGCGTCCAAATGCGGCCAGATGGCAAACAGCGCCCCCGCCAAAAGCACGATCAGTATCACGGGCAGCAGCGCAAACCGCTTGCGCCTTTCCTTTTCCATCTGGGCGACCTCTTCCTTGCTTCTGATCCGCGTCATGCTGATGGCACTTATAAATACCACCGTAATCAGGCCCGCGCAGACAGAAAGCTCAAACACGGCCGCCAGCGGCGCGCTTAACAGGAACATGATTACGGAAAGAATGGCGCTCACCACCGCCAGGGCGATGGAAGCCTTCAGCAGGTCCCGTATCATAATGCACACCAATGCAGAAACCACCAGGCCCGCAAGCATCAAAATGATCACCGTGAGGTTCAAGCGACATCATCCTCCATTGCAATCCTTAACCGCGGTCAAATCAGGCCCTTGCCCTGCAAGAACACAAACAGGAGCGGGAACAAAAGCCCTGCCAGCACATTGATGGCGGACAGAAGCACCTGCACAAACCGCATGCCCGGGCCGCATTCCTTGGCCTCCTGCATGCTGGGTGGAACCTTCCCAAAGAAAACTTTCTTCTGCAGAATCAGGAAGTAGCTCAGCGTCAAAGCACTCAAGCAAAGCGCGGCGATGGCAAATCCGGGGGAAACCTGCCAGACGGCCATAACGATGACCAGCTTGCTCCAGAACCCCGACAGCGGCGGTATGCCTGCCATAGACAAAAGCCCGAGCACCGAGCTTACGCCCGTCACCGGCATCTTCTGGGCCAGACCGCCCATTTGGTCCATATCCCTGGTGCCTGTCCCGTGCAGGATTGCCGCGGCATCCACGAATAGCAAAGATTTGAATGTCGCATGGTTGAAAAAGTGCATTACCGCACCTAGGAACCCCAGCGCGGAACCTGTAGAGGCCCCAAGTACAATATACCCGATTTGGCTGACACTCGAAAACGCAAGCATCCGCTTGATATCGGTCTGCCCCATGGCCCCCAGCGCGCCGACTGCAATGGATACAAGGCCAAGTACGGAAAGCACCGTTCCCAGAGCGGGATTGTTCAAGAACACGTCCCTGAAAATACGCATCAGCGCGTACACGCCGGATACCTTGATGACCACGCCCGCCAGCATGACAGATACAGGCGAAGGCGCGGAGGAATGGGCGTCCGGCACCCAGGTATGGAACGGAACAGCGCCGGATTTGATGGACAGCGCCACCGTATACAGTACGAATGCGGCCAGCAGTGCCACGGGATACGCGCCTTGCCTGGCAGCCACATACGAAGCGATGGCGGCAAAGGATGTATCCCCCACCAAGGCGAACAAAAGCACGATGGAAATCAGCATCATGATGGTGGCCAGCGCCGACATCATATAGTATTTGAAAGCGCCTTCCAGCTCATCACGCTTCTTGTTAAGGGCAATCAGCAGGAAGGAAGAGGTGGCGGTCACTTCAATAAAAACGTACAGGCTGAACACATCGTTGACCATCACCACGCCGTTCATGCCCATCATCAGCAGCAACACGGCGCTGCCAAAGTTGAACCGGGAGGAATGCACCGTGGCACCGGCCACAATCAGCGTGATAAAGGCAATGAGCCCAATGATGAAAAGCACCACGGCGCTGAAAAGATCCACCGTAAAAGTGCCGAAAAAAGTCGACTGAAGGGCTGCCCCTGAGTTTAAGCAGCTGGCCACGTCCACGCCGGCCAGCACCATCTGGAAAACCGCGGTTGTCATACCGGCCCACATGGCGGCCTTGCGGTCATTCCATGTGTAAATGTTCAGGATCACCACCGCTGTAAGGGGAACTGCTAAAAATAGAAACGGCACGGTTCTTCCCTCCTGCAAAATGCGCTCGCGTTATGCCGTCCGGTTTACAGGGAAATAAGGAACAGGGCTGTGACGGCTATCACGCCAAACAGCACCCAAAGGGCATAGCGCGACTGGCTTCCGTTGTGGGCACGCTTTACGAGATTGGAGAAGAAGCCGACAAAGCGGACAACGGCAACATCGTAAAACCAGCTGATCCCGTCGTTGATCTTCAGGCAGAGCGACGCGTAACCCCTGATCACAAAACCGCCCAGGTGGTAGGGATCAAAATATTTCTTTTGCGCCATGTGATAGATGTTTTTTAAAACAGGCGCATCGTGGTAATGGTCCGCCGACGAAAGGCCTGCACCAGTCCGTCTGAAGCCGCGGAAATGATCCAGCGCCGCCAGCAGCAGGGAGAATACAGAGATTCCTACCAGCAGCCAGTTGGTGTGGCCGCCTATATGCTCGCCGGCCTCCGCCGCATGGCCCAGGACTGGCTCGAAAATGCGGGAAATCATAAAGCCCTTGCCAAACCCCAAAGCAAGGCACGTTACCGCCAGCACTACCATAGGGATCAGCATGCCAAGGGGCGCTTCCTTTGTGTTTTCGGTTTGGCGCGTTGGCTTGCCCAGGAAAACGGCATGGCCCAGCTTGAGGAAAGAGATGGGGGTAAAAAACGCGCCTATTGCCGCAATAATATAGAAGATAACATTGCTTTCCAAAGCGCCGTCAAATATCAACTCTTTGGAAAAAAAGCCATTGGTAAGCGGGAAGCCCGCAATGGAAGCAGCGGCCACCAGGAAGCAGACAAAAGTGACAGGCATTTTTTTGCCAAGCCCGCTGATATGATGCAGGTCCGTGGTTCCCGCCTGCTTCTCCACCGCGCCTGCGGTCAAGAAAAGGCAGCATTTGTAGACTGCATTGTTCAGCATGTGGAAAAGGCCTCCCACAATGCCCACAGGCAAGCCTGTGCCAATCCCCAAGATCATGTAACCCACCTGGCTGACCGCATGGTAGGATAGCAAGCGTTTGAAATCCTTCTGCACCAGCGCCATCATCACCGCAAAGAGGATGGTGGCTGCGCCAAGAATCATCAGTATCAGGCTCATGGGCGAACCGTGCTCAAATTCAAACAGGTCCAGGCAAATCCTCGAAACCAGGTAAATGCCCAGCAGCTTTTCCAGCGCACCTGGCAAAAACGCCATAAACGGCATAGGCGCGTCGTCCGCCGCGTCGGGAATCCATGTATGGAAGGGCATGGAGCCGGCCTTGGAAACAGCGCCTGCCATCAGCAGTATAAACGCCAGCGCGCCCCACCCTGTGATGGGCAGGCGAATGTGATCCATTGCCAGCGTCTTGGCCAAATAGCCCGCTATGCCTATCCCCAGCATCATCATAAGGTCTGTAAGGCCGGCGATGACCACGGCCTTGACGGATGTCTTGTACGCTTTTTTGCCGCCGGCCATGATCAGAACAAACATTGTGGCCAGTATGCCTTCCCAGAAGAAGAGCATGACCGCCAGGTTATTGGCCAGCACCGCGCCGTTGACAAGCGACAGCGTAAATAGAAGGCAGGCGAAAAACAGCTTGGCGCCATTTTTTCCCTTCATGAACACGGTCGTGTACACAACCACCAGAAACGACAGGATCGCGGCGCTTAACAGGATAAAGCCGCTGAAATGGTACAGCTTCAGGGAAAAGTCGATTTGAAAGCCGGCGAAGGGCCGCTCAAACACAAGCTCTTTTCCATAAGCTATAATATTCATTAGAAGGTTTCCGGCAAAGCCCAGAAGAACAACCGCTTCCTTGCCGCCCTTGAGCTTCTTGGGCACAAGCAGCGTAAGTACGCCAAAGGCCGCAGGGAGGAGGATCATCCAAAGCAGAAAAGATCCGTTCATTTTACGATCACCACCATTTGCTGCACAATTGCGTTCACAAGGTTGGCCGGGTAATGGACCAAAAGGCCGCTGATGATGGAGAGCGCCGCCAGCAGTGCCACGGAGAACACCATGGTCCCGCTGCCCTCATGGGGGATGTGCTCCATTTTCGTCTCACCCAGGAATACCTTGACAAAAGCCCGAAGAAGATAAATCACGGTCATCACCGCGCCGACGATAAACACCATGGCGATGTAGGGGTGCCCCGCTTCCACCGCACCGTTTACTACCATGTATTTGGAGAAGAAGCCGCCGAAGGGCGGCACGCCCATGACCGAAAACGCGCACAGGAAGAAGGATGCCGCCGTCCATGGCATGGACTTGGCAAGACCGCCCAGCTTGCGGATATCCTTGGTGTGGCAGCTGTGCTCCACAATGCCAGCGCAAAGGAACAAGCCGGCTTTGGAGATGGCGTGCATGAGAATGTACATGAGTCCCCCGGCCAACGCCAGCTCTCCGCCCACGGACAGGCCCAGCAGGATGAAGCCGATCTGGCTGACGGTGGAATACGCGATGATACGCTTGATGTCTGTTTCCGCGATTGCCGCTCCGGCGGAGAGAATCGCGCTGACGGCGGCAATCACGGGCACAGCCGTATGCCACAGCTCATCCACCGCGAAGTTCACCACGAACAGCCTGGTGAACACGTACACGCCGATTTTCACCAGCACCGCCGCGTGCAACAGCGCCGTGGCGGGTGTGGGGGCCACACCGGCGTCGGCGATCCAGGAGTGCAGCGGCAGCGTAGCGGACTTCGACAGTATGCCAAACAGGATCAGGATCACCGCGGCGTTGGAAATTTCCTTGCCGCGCAGCAGCGTCAGGTCCATAGTGCCATACTGCTGGTAAACAAGCAGGAAACCGCCCAGCATGATCAGCGCACCGATGCCGGTGATCAAAAACGCCTTGTTGGCGCGGCGGACATACTCCTTCTCCCGGAAGAAGCCGATCAAACGCCAGCAGCACACAGCCGAAATTTCCCAGAACACATACAGGAAAATCAGGTTGGTGGTGAGCGTGATGCCCATCATGGCGCCGATGAACATCACCACGGTCATGTAGTATTCATTCTGGTTTTCGGCGTGGGAAACATAACCGTATGAGTACAGAATAATAATCAGCCCCAGGAAGGAGGAAGCCAGCGCCATAAAAACGGCCAGGCCGTCCGCCAGAAAACCGAAGCTAAGCCCCAGCGGCAAAGCAACGCTGAAGAACGGGGGCGTTTGCGAAAGCGCCTCGGGCAATAGTGATAATAAAATCCCGAAGGGGATCAGCACAAAAAGCATCGCAAAGGTATTGCGAAGCTTCGCTGAGGCCTTCCCCGCTATGGGCAGGAGAAACGATCCCGCCAAAGGCACCAGCACCGTAAGTAACATCAGGGTCTTACTCGCCATTTCCATCTTAACCCCCAGCGTAATATCATGGCATCGTCCAGGGTATGATTCAGCATGGGCAAGGCGCCGGTAAGCAGTCTCCTGCCGCGGCGCCCCTAAACCAACGTCCATTATAGAACTGCATACGTATTCCGTCAATGGCAGCAATTGATTATTTTGTGTATTTTGCGATAAATATATCTTTAACAAACTAGATGTTGTACCTGCTTTCCGCTTATAAAAAACGCACGGGCATGGCTGATATTATTGCATATTTGGTGCTTCAGCGCTTGTTATGAAATGAAAAAGGAACAAAGCGCTGACGGAGCGCCATCTTGAATCCGTAAAGGAATGCGTATATAATGGGCTGTACCCGGCATGCCCTTACGGCAAACCGGGCATGAAGGAGACAAGAGCGGATGCACGAATACGGCCTCACCAGGCAAATCGTAAAAATCGTCAGCGACACGGCGCAAAAGCACGGGGCCGTGAAGGTGAATGCCGTGCAGCTCGTGGTGGGTGAGAATACGAGCATCATACCCGAATCCATACAAATGTATTTTGATATGATTGCAAAGGATACCTTGGCCCAGGGGGCAAAGCTGAGCGTTCGACTGATCCGCGCAGAAATGCGCTGCCCCACTTGCGGGAAAAACTTCCGGCGTCCCCTTTTCTCCTTTGCGTGCCCGGAATGCGGCGCATTGGGCACACCCACGGACATCGGCAATGAGTTCTACGTGGAAAGCGTGGAACTGGAAGAATAACGTTGTTATTTTTCTCCGCAGATTCCATGCAGATGAAATCGGATAAAATAACAATGTTATCAGCCAGGGCACAGCCAACTGCCAGGCGCGGATATGGTATAGGAAAGGAAAATTCATATGAGCTCCAAAGACGTCGTCATCATGGAAAATATCAATGCGGAAAACGACCGCATCGCGGAAGGCATACAAACGCGCCTGCATGAAAGCGGCATCTATGCCGTGAACATCATCGGCGCGCCAGGCGTCGGCAAGACCTCCAGCCTCATTAGGATCATCGAAAGCCTGGGCGGCATCAAAGCTTACGTGATCGAGGGAGATATCCAGTCGGACATTGATACGGAAAAACTGCAAAAACTCGGCATCGAGGCCGTGCAGATTCATACCGGCGGCGCCTGCCATATCGACGGTGTACTGATCGAAAACACGCTGGGCAGGCTTTCGCTGGATCAAAAGGGCGTGCTGTTCATTGAAAACATCGGCAACCTGGTGTGCCCCGCAGAGTTCAACATCGGCGAAAACATCAAGCTGCTAATCGTCACCGTGGCGGAGGGCGCCGACAAGCCCTACAAATATCCCCTGGCCTTTGAAAAGGCGGAAGCAATTATCGTGAACAAGGCAGACCTTATGCCCTATGTGGATTTTGACACGGAGTACTTCACAAAGGGCGTAAGGGTGCTGAATCCCAATGCCCCCATATTCTTCGTATCCGCCAAAAGCGGCGATGGATTTTTAGAGGTTGGTCAATGGCTAAGGTCCAGGCTGTAAAGGCACTCATCCACATCTACGGCGTGGTGCAGGGCGTGGGATTCCGGCCCTTTGTTGCCAGGCTGGCAAAGGAATACAAGATAACCGGCTCAGTGAAAAACGTGCTGGGTCACGTGGTCATAGAAGCCTGCGCCGATGAAGGCAGCATGGCGGATTTTGTGAAGGCCATTGAGGCGCGCAAGCCGGAAGGCAGCCGGATCAGCGGCGTGCAGCAGCACACACAGCCCTGGCCGGAAGGTGAGGAATACCCCGGCAGCTTCGCTATTTTATCAAGCGGCCAGGAGGGCGAAGGCCCCGTGATGCCCACGCCCGATCTGGCCGTTTGCAAGGACTGCCTCCGGGAACTGCATACCCCCGGCGATCCGCGGTATTTGAATCCCTTCATCAGCTGCACCAATTGCGGCCCCCGCTATACCATCATGCGCGGCATCCCCTACGACAGGGTAAACACGGCTATGGACGCGTTTCCCATGTGCCCCCTGTGCGGCGCCCAGTACAAGGACCAGGAGGACAGGCGCTACCATGCCCAAACGGTCTGCTGCAACAAGTGCGGCCCCACGCTTTCCTACCTTGACAGGGATACAAAATTAAGCGGCGGCCAGGCATTGATCTCGGCAATAACAGCACTGCTGCATAAGGAGATCGTCGCCATCAAGGGCATCGGCGGATACCATTTTGCCTGCACACCCTTTCACGGGGATACCATTACAAGGCTTCGGTCCCTGAAGGGCCGGGAGCGCAAGCCCTTTGCCGTCATGTTCGAAACCATTGCTTCTCTGCGGGAATACTGCTTTGTATCGCCCCTGGAGGAGGAACTGCTTACAAGCCCCGCCCGGCCCATCGTTTTGCTTGCGCGAAAGCCTTCCCCCATCTCCCAAGCCGTGTATACAACCAGCTCGTATATCGGCGCGTTCCTGCCCTATACGCCCATGCAGCAGCTTATTCTTTCCAAAACTGGGCCGCTTGTCATGACAAGTGCCAACGTCACCTCCCTCCCCATCATCAAGGATGACGGGGAGATACTTGCGTTTTTTAGGGAGCATCATGATTTGGGCGGCGTATTGCACCACGACAGGGAGATATTGCGCCGCCTGGACGATTCCGTCATGCAGGCGGTCCTGGCTGAGGCCCATATGATCAGAAGGGCACGTGGGTATACGCCATTGTTTATGCACGTACAGGATGGCGGGCTGCCCCTGCTTGCCTGCGGCGCCCAGGAGAAAAACGCCGTCTGCCTGTACAAGGATGGGTTTTTGTACCCTTCCCAGGAGATCGGCGGCCTGGACAGCCTGGAAACACTGGACGTTTACAAAGAAACTGTTCTGGATTCGCAGTCGCTTCTTAACATTACACCAAAACGCATCGTATGCGACCTGCATCCGGAGTACGAGTCCACCCGGTACGCCAAAGGCCTGGGGCTACCCGTGCTGCAGGTGCAGCACCATTTTGCCCATATCGCCTCGGTGATGGCCGAGCACGGATTAACAGAGCCTGTCATCGGCGTCTCCTTTGACGGAACGGGCTACGGCACCGACGGCACGGTATGGGGCGGCGAGTTCCTCCTCACAACGCCCAACAGCTTTACGCGGGCAGGCCATATGAAGCCGGTTTCCATGCTGGGCGGGGACGAGTCCGTCCGCCAGGGTTGGAAAAGCGCGGCCTGCTTCAAGCATAATGCGGGGCTTTCCCCCGCGGACAGCCGGGAATCCCTGGTCTATGCCGCCTTAACGCAACGGGTGAATACAATCAAATCGTCCAGCATGGGCCGCCTGTTCGACGGCGTCAGCGCCATCCTAAATATCTGCCAGGAATCGCAGTACGACGGCCAGTGTGCCATAGAGTTGGAAAACGCGGCGGCAGGCTTCGATACGCAAAGCCGGGCTGCACAGGAACCCTTCCCCTATGACATAAGGGAAGAAGCGGACAAGTATATTGTTGACTTCTCCCCCTGCGTCCGAGAAATCCATTCTCTATTTGATAAAGGCGGCGGCGCCGGGGAACTGGCTTACAGGTTCCACATCACGGTCTGCCGCATGGTGGTTGATATGTGCGAAAGGCTGGCCGAGAAATTCGGTCTTCGCAAAATAGCCCTGGGCGGCGGTGTTTTCCTGAACCGCATCCTTGTGGAAAATACAGTGCCGGCGCTGAAACGGGCAGGCTTTGAGGTATACATGAATCATATGGTGTCCCCGGGGGACGGCGGCCTGGCCCTGGGCCAGGCGTATATCGGGCTTCATTCCAAACAGGAGGCGCATAAAACATGTGCATCGCAACACCCGGAAAACTGATTTTCATGGAAGACGGCCGCGGCAAGGCAGACATCCGCGGCAACATCCTGCCGGTGGAGCTGGGCATCGTGAACGCCAAGGTAGGCGACTATATCCTGGTGCACGCGGGCTGTGCCATATCGGTCATAAGTAAAAGCGAGGCGGAAGAGCTGGACGAGCTGTTCCGTTTGGTGCATGAATATGGAAAGTAAGCTGGATAGCATTGTTCAAGCCATCCGGGAGTACAGCGGCCCTCCCGTCCGCCTGATGGAGGTCTGCGGCACGCATACCCACAACATATCAAGGTTCGGGATTCCTTCGCTGTTCCCCCCGGAAATCAGCCTCATTTCCGGGCCAGGCTGCCCCGTTTGCGTCACGCCCGCCGGTTACATCGACCGGGCGGCGGAGCTTTCCCTTACGCCCGGCTGCACGGTTTTGAGCTTTGGGGATATGATCCGCGTGCCTGGCATCAAAACATCGCTTCAAAAAGCCAAGGCGGAGGGCGGAAGCATCGCTTTGATGTATTCCCCCATGGAGGCGCTGGACTACGCCAGGCGCGAGCCCGGCAGGCTCTTTTACGTAACGGCGGTGGGCTTTGAAACAACGCTGCCCGTGTATGCGCTGCTTGTCCGGCGGCTGAAGGAAAACAACATTCAAAATGTGCGCCTCCTGACCGCCGTCAAAGCGCTGATGCCGGCGCTCACCTGGATCTGCGAAAACAACCCGGACATAAACGGGTTTATCGGGCCAGGCCATGTCAGCGCCGTGCTGGGCTGGGGCGGCTATGAGCCGGTGTGCAGCAAGTTCACCATTCCCATGGCGGTGGCCGGCTTTGGCTACGAGCATATTGTCGCGGCCATCTATGACCTGATGGGCCAGCTTACGCGCGGCACAAGCGAAGTGCATAATCTGTATCCCGGCGCGGTTACCAAGGAAGGCAACCTTGAGGCCCTTCAACTGATAGATACGTTCTTCGAAAAAAAAACCTCCGTCTGGCGGGGGCTTGGAGAGATTGATGGTTCCGGTTACTGCCTGAAACCGGAATATGAAGCCTTTGACGCGGGCAGCTTTGAAACGGATGCCAGGGAAACGGCGGGCTGCCTGTGCGGCAGGGTCATCACCGGCCGGGCAAGGCCCGTGGACTGCAAACACTTTGGCACCGCCTGTACGCCCGAAAACCCGAAAGGCCCCTGCATGGTGTCCAGCGAGGGCACCTGCGGCATCTGGCATCAAAACGAAAGAACCAGGTAAAGCAAGGCTCCCCATCAAACCACCGCGCATGGGGAAGCGTATTTTAGCCGCGGCGCGGCGGCACGGGAGCGGTCATGGTCATCACCTCGGCCCACGGCAGCGGCGGAAAAATGATGAATGAGCTGATTCGCGATATCTTTGAAAAGCACTTCTCCAACGAGATATTGAGCCGTATGGAGGATGCGGCCGTGCTGCCTTCGCCCGGCGGCAAAATCGCCTTCACCACCGATTCCTTTGTGGTCTCCCCCCTGTTCTTCCCGGGCGGGGATATCGGCAAGCTCAGCGTGTGCGGCACGGTGAATGATCTGCTCATGCGCGGCGCGACGCCCAAGTATCTGTCCGCTGGGTTCATCCTGGAGGAGGGCCTGGATACGGATGTTTTGGAGAGGGTAGCCGCTTCCATGCAGGCGGCAGCCCGGGAAGCGGGCGTTATGATCGTGGCCGGCGACACCAAGGTCATCGAGGGCAAGGGCGGCCTGTACATCAATACCGCCGGGATCGGCGCTGTGGAAACGGATTTGGATATCAGCGTTCAAAGTGCCAGGGCCGGGGATGCCGTGATCATCAGCGGCGACATGGGTAGCCACCACGCCTGCATCCTCTCCGCCCGCATGAACATACAAAACGGCATTCAAAGCGACTGCGCGCCACTGAATGAGATGGTAGCGGCTTTGCTGAACTCCGGGATAGAAATTCACACGATGCGCGATATCACCAGGGGCGGCCTTGGAACCGTACTGTATGAGATCGCCCATGGCTCCGGCGTACGCATCGCGCTTTCCAGCGATGTGCCGCTTGCCGATACCCAGGTATCCGGCTTTTGCGATATCCTGGGCCTTGACCCCCTCTACATGGGCAACGAGGGAAAGTTCGCGCTGGTCCTGCCAAAAAAGGATGCCGTGCTGGCAGTGGAGCTGCTGCGCGCCTGCAAATACGGCGCGCAGGCCAGAATCATCGGCGAAGCGTCGGACGGTGCCCCCGGCGTGGCAATCAAAACCCGCTCCGGGGCCACCAGGCTTGTAGAGCCGCTGCCAGGCGAAGGACTTCCCAGAATCTGCTGAGCAGTCTTTTCCGGCCTCATAATGATAATGAAAGCCCTCAGAAACCATCGTTTCTGAGGGTTGTTTTTGGTGAGCCCGGCAGGATTTGAACCCGCAAGCCTTCGATTCGTAGTCAATCACCCTGCCAAACCGGCTCTGGTTATATCAAGCGTTATTGGCATTGCAGGAGATGTAAACATAATGGACGGCCACACATAGATTGATGCAGCTTGCTACTGTGCATCCTCCTATAAGTATGGTATAATGCGGAAAATTGGCAAATGAGGGATATATATGCAGAATATTCATCTCGCCTTCTCACTTCTCTTCGCCCTCATATTTATACCAGTGACAGCATTTACGAATCTCATGATTATTTTTTGCAATGTCGGTCAGTGTGTTTCGCCCACATCCAGGCCGATGAAAATCCATGCGCATGGACGATGTGCCCGCCGAGAATGCCGGCATGTTACTATCGGGTCCATCAGTTCCACTATCCGGAAGGTGCAAGCGGAAGATGCCGAACACGTATAGAAACAAAGTGAGGATTACCATTAAGGTCTCCTGAATCATGCGGGTGAAAATATACATACAAAGGAGAAAATACCTTGCTGTGCAGACATTGTGGCAATGAAATTGCTGAGGGCACGTTCTTTTGCGCATCTTGCGGAAAAAATATTTACAAGGCAAACAAGGATACAGATGAGATATCACGTCTGGAACATGAACTTTATCTAGCCAATGAGAGAATGTATGAAACATCCGAACTGCAAACAGAGGCACATTCCAAACGCACAGCAAGGTTGGCAGCAGTGATTGCTATACTTGGAGTAGCATGCATTGTAATGGGCTTTGGCTGGCTGATAACAAGCGATACGGTGAAGGGTTACAAATCCGAGATTGCGGGACTAAAGAGTTATAATGATGATTTGGTGATGGCGTATAAAGTGGAAAACGATGGCCTAAGGAGCGATATTGCAAGCCTCAATGCAAAAGATGATGGCCAGTTGACTGCAAAAAATGAAGAACTTCAAAATAATGTAACGAAGTTAACTGCCCAAAACAAAGAACTTCAGGACAATGCACAACAGTTGTCTGCCAAGAACAAAGAGCTTCAGGATAATATGCAACAGTTTTCTGCCAAGAACAAAGAGCTTCAGGATGATGTTCAAAAACTGACCGCCAAGAACGAAGAACTTCAGGGTAAAGTCAATGATCTACAAAAAACAAATAATGGACTCCAAAGCTTGAATGATAATTATAATGAAAAACTATCGACACTGCAGTCATTTGCTGATGCAGCCGCACCTAACGGATTGTATGTGAAAATAGGATCGGTCTGGAATGGAACGAACGAAGCCGAGAAAATTTCTGATGATTTGACTGCATCAGATCTCGAGTACTTGTGCTTCGATTATCAGGCTGTATCACCAAGCGGGCTTGATACATATATCGGCAAGGATATTGAAATACGACTATATGAGAATGGGGCTTTGTGCCAAGGGAAAGAAAGCCCAACCACTTGCACGTTTACCGAAGAAATTATGTACGGTCAACTGGAATCTGGCTGGGGCAGCAGTTCTGGGGGATCATATGAGCCTGGCTTCTGCACAATTCAGATCGTATACAACAATGAAGTAGTTGGTGAGAAAACAGTAACCATAAAGTAGGATCATGTCCTGCATTATAGGAGTAATCATATATGGCGATGACCTATAAAGAAATTGAACACCGCCTGGTAGAAAAGCTTCGGCAGATACAGGATATGTTTGAGCTGATGGAACCCGAACCCGGCCTGATTGAGCGGATCAGGAGAAATATCAGCTTTATCAGCACAAAGCAATATGCGGCCGCCGTCGTCGGGCAATTCAAAAGGGGAAAAAGCTCGCTGATCAATACGCTTTTGGGCCACGCGGTACTGCCGGCCGATGTATTGCCGGCTACGGCCACCATCAACAGAATTACCTTCGGCGGGCTGAACGCGGAGCTTAAGTCCGTCGCCAGGTTCAAAAACGGAACTTCTCAATCGATTGGCATCGGGGAACTGTTTGACTATGTCACAAAGGTAACGCCTGAGGGAGCGTGCCGGGCCGCGCAAATTGAGGAGGTCGTGGTATACGCCCCGGCGAAGATCTGCGAAAACTACATAGACATCATTGACACGCCGGGGCTCAATGATGATGCCGAAATGACTCGCCTCACCTACAACGCACTGAATGCGGCGGATGCCGTGATCTTTACCATCAGCGCCCGCTATCCGGGCGAGGATACGGAGATCAATCAAATTTGCGATTTGATATGCAATACACATATCAACAGTCTGCTTTTTGCCGTTACATTCATTGATACGTTTGACGAGGATGCCGACTCGGAAGAGGAATATAACCAGATCGTAGATAAGATGGTATACGCCATCCGGCGCAAGGTGCAGGAATCCGTATTTCAAAAAATCTCCGGCGACAATGATGAGAATCGGGACAGGAACCTGGAAAAGGCGCATCGGCTTCTGGATAAGATGCATATTTTCGGTATTTCGTCCAAGTACGCCCTTAACGCATTCTCCAGCAACAATGCTGCCTTGCGCAGAAAGAGCCGGTTCGACGCTTTCAATAATCAATTGATCAGCATATTGACGGCCAAACAGATTGAAAACACCGTGAAAAAAACAGCCACGCATATCCATACGCTATTGGACGCTTCCCTGTATGAGCTCTACCTGCAAAAAAAGTCCTATTACGAATCCTACTATATCAAGCTGAAAGACCAAAAGGCCGCTACGGATGCCCAATTTCCCGGTATGAGCGGGGCGTATAGGAGAGAGCTGGATGACATAAAAGAAGGAATCCAGCATGAAATCAGCGATCTGAATGAAGTAAAAAATCAGCTTGCAAGATTGTTTGTAAACACTCTTTCCAGCGTAAATGAAAACTCCGATGCCACTATAAAGCAAGCCATCCTCGAAGTAGCGGCCAAAGGAAAAACGCAAATAGAAGAGATATACCTTCCCATGATCAGGGATGGCATCTGGACATTGATACGGGATGCGGCTGCGAGGTTCGCGCAGGATCAGCGGCAGGCGCTGGACTTCATTCTGCAGCATATCCGTATGCCATACCGGATGGGTCATTCGCTCACGCATATCCTGGCCGAGGAGGAGGCATTGCCGGAATTTGAATGGGATGAGTTTCCAGCTTTCAATCAACCAAACCTAAAGCAATATGACATCATGGATTCGATTTTGGTCTCCATTGATCTGTCAGTGAACAACCTAATGAAAAAAATGGAGGCATATGCCGCCTCCGTATTAAAATCATCTGCAGGAAAAGCGGATGATGAATCATCGCTTCTTGCTGATGCAATTGAGCAATACGTGGAAGAGCGGAAGCAGGCAACAGACATAAAGCTGAAGGCACTGCTGAACAACTACGCCAAATTCTCTGCGGATGCCAAGGATATAACGGCGGAGTGCGATCACCTGATGAAAGAACTTTATCACATAGGTGTGCAATGAGCAGGCGTGTCACTCAAAGATATTGGTATGGGAGGTCATGCGTATGTCTGGCGCCAGCCATCTGAATGGGTTTTCGGGGTACAAGAATGTCACGAACCGGATCATGAACGATTTGAAGACATTAAATGAAATCAGTCAAAAGCTGTCTCTCCAGGGCAACTCTGACCTGATTCAAGAAACAATCAATCATTTGGCCACCGATACATTTGGTGTTGCTGTGATAGGTGAATTCAACAGGGGGAAGAGCACGGTCATAAATGCCCTTATTGGAAAAGGCATATTGCCAATGGATATCCTGCCCACAACCGCGACACTGAACAAAATTACATTCAGTGTGGAGCCGTACATCGATATACTGTACAAGAATGGAATGACGGAGCAGATCGGAATCGAACAGTTGGAAAGCTATGTCACGAAATTAAGCAAGGAATACGAAGAAAAGGCAAAGACCATTTCGGAAGCGACGGTATATTATCCGGTCAACTACTGCAAAAATGGCGTTACAATCATTGATACACCCGGCTTGAACGATGAAAACGCCATGACGGAAGTGACGCTTTCGGTGCTCTCCAAGGTAGATGCGGCCATTATGGTGATTATGGCTGACGCGCCTTTTTCCGATTCGGAAAGAGCTTTCCTGGAAAGCAAGGTCATCACGGCCGATTTGGGTAAGGTGCTGTTTGTTGTCACCGGAATCGACAAGCTTGAGGAAGACGATGTGGTGCGTGTACTGAACCACATCAGGAACAGCATTCAGGAAAGAATTTTGGCAAAGGCCGAAAGCGTGTACGGTAAGGATTCGGCAGAGTATGAAGCATATGCCCGGAAAATTGGCCGCATTCAGATTTATGGCGTTTCTGCCAAACGGGCACTCAAGGCCAAAAAGGAAGGGGACGATGCGCTGCTGAACAGAAGCCAGTTCCCCGTGTTTGAGGCGGCGCTGGAGCGGTTCTTGAGTGAAGACCGCGCCGCCGTTGTGCTCAATGCACCCATCAGCAGAATTCGGCGGGCTTCCATTGAAATTCTGAAAGCCGCCAAGCTGCGTGATTCCGCCTTGCAAATGGAAAGCGAGGCGTTTGACGAGAAATATCAAATTGCTTTGGAGGAAATCGGCGCTGTTCGGGTAAAGAGGCAGGAAGAACTGGAAAAAATACGAGTCGCGGCCAAAAGAACATACGATAAACTCCTTCCGAAAATAAATAATTTTTGGAAGGATATAGAAGACGCAGCCATCAACGCTCTCACCCAATACAATGTATCGGCGAATGATGTAAAGAAGGGAAATATAGAAGCCACGCAGAGGGCGATGAACAAGGCGGTTCAAAACGCGATGTCGCAAAAGAGCCAGAATATACTGGAACAGGTGCAAGATTCGATTTATACCGAGCTGGAAAAGGAGGCAGACCGTCTTTCAGAGTTTGAAAGCAGTTTTTATGAAGCATCTGAAAGGATACAGAACCTGTTTGTCAGCACGGATATAAAGACCGCAAAATCCGGGGAAATTGTAATGAGCACCGCAGTGAACTACCTCACGCTTGGCATTGGCAGCGCGTATCTGGGTTATAAAGAAGCCGGGTGGAAGGGTGCGCTGCTGGGCGGAATTACTGGCGGTGTAACCACGTTTGGTGGCTCGATGCTGGCCGGGGTGCTTGTTGGCTTGCTCAGTTTGCCTATGACCCTGCCTGTGTTGGTTATCGGCGGAATCCTGGGATCCATTGTAGGCATATTCGCAGGAAGAGGAGTAACCGATCTGTTTTTCGCCGATGTGAAAATTGAACGGTTGAAAAAGGGCTTCAGGGAAGAAATCATCAAGGAGATCGCTCTTATGAAAAGAGACAGCGAAATCGCAACAAAAATCCGCAAACAAATTGACGACACCTTTCAGGCCTTGGAAAATAAAGTTCGAACGGAAACAGAGAAAATCATGGGCGATACGGAGCAGCAGCTGATTCAACTGAAGGGCGAGGTCACACAAAACCATGCAACCAGCGAACGGGAAAAAGAAATCATCGGGAAAATGCTCAAGGATGTGGATGAGATTTGCCTATATGCCAACGAATTGGAAGGAGAACTTACTAAAATTTTGACAAAATAGAAGCATGTTAAGATAGTGGATCTCATGATGAGTGCCCATCAGGAAAATGGAAGATGAACAAAACCCTGTAATCGGTGTGATTACAGGGTTTCTTTGGTGAGCCTGGCGGGATTCGAACCCACGACCTTTTGATTCGTAGTCAAACACTCTATCCAGCTGAGCTACAGGCCCGAGGCTGTCTTTGGGACAGCTTTTGTATTATATCAAAGACGCTTTGAAAATGCAACAGGAAGCACATAGTTTTTTTAAGAAATATCGATTTTTCTGCCCGGACTCCATTTCTAGCACCTGCCTTCAGCGGGATAAAAAAGCAGCCACCGGCATTATTGGCCGATGGCTGCCCAGGTATCCCCTATTCTTCCTTCTCCACGAAGCTGGCCATCACGTAGCCCTCCATGGCATCCGTCTTCACCTTAAGCCAGCCGTCGGGCAGTTCCTCCAGCACCAGCAGCTTTTGTCCGTAAAACAGCTGACGCACCACCGGCCCGGCCAGGCTAGGCTCACCCCGCAGGTTCAGCGTGGAATTTTCCGCGATCAGCGTCACCTTGGCCCGCCACTGGTTTGGCCCCGGCGTCTGGCTCAGCGGCATCAGGGTGGGCCGCGGTGTAGGTGTGGCCGGCGGGCCGGGCGTTGCCAGGAAGGCCGCTTCAATGGCCGGCTGGGGCGAAGCTTGGGAGGACATTCTCACAAGCGTCATGCCAGGATAGTAAAATTGCAGTATCTGATCGAAGGTAAAACCCTGCTCCAGTGCCATCCATTCCGCGCCGCGCTGGCTCATGCCGACACCGTGGCCATACCGTCTGGACTCTACAACAAAGCTGTCCTCTGTCTCCCGCACAGTCACGATTTCGTTGCTGTCGCCGTTGATGGAGAGGTTCATTGCCGTTTCTGCGTCGGTGAAAATGGGAATATCCACAGTCAGCGCCTGCGGCACGGGCTGTATCGGCGACCATTTCGGTATTTCGGGCGTAACACTGGGAACAGGCGACTGCGTTTGTGTAAGGAAGAAGGATTCCTCCTCCTGCAGTGATTCGGGGATGGGCTTTCTGGCCTCCGCCCGCACATCAAAGCGCAGCATGGTCATGATCCTGGAGGGCTCCTGAAACTTTGGCGTATGCGCAGTAACGCCATTGACGGCCGTCACGCGGATATAGGCAGGGTCGCCGTCATACCCCAGCGCCGCAAGCTGGCCGGAAAGCGCGTTTTTCAGCAGTGCCATCAGGGGCTCCTCCGCCGGCATGCCTACGGTAGACCGCGGCACGCGGTAACTGCGCACAACGCTCAAGGGATTTTGAAGATCGTAGGGATCGTCCTTTATCACACTGATTCCGTTGTCCGGCCCGCCCCACACGTGCTGTATGAATTCCGTCTGGCCGCCGTTGCTGGCCGAGTAAAAGAAATCCGCCAATTCGCCTTTGTAATACCCCACCAGGCCTTCGGTTTCCCTTACCGCCTGAACCGCCTGCACATTGCCGGGCAGCATCCCCTTAAACACCTGATCGTTGGTGTTGTCCACCACATCGTAATCCTGGCTGCTGCCCGTTCTTTTCAGCGCGTAGGTGCGGGCGGTGATGGCCTGGGCCTTTAACGCCTCCAAAGGGAAGGAGTCGCTCATTTCATAGGGCACCACGCCCAGCAGGTATTCCTCCATGGGGATGTGCAGCACGGCGCGCAGCATCCCGTTGCGGATGGATAGCACAAGATCGCCTGTATACAGGCCGTAATCGCCGTTGAGCCTAAGGCCGTTCTCTTCCCCGTTTAACACCGCGTGCCGCCGAAGAACAAGCTGCTGCCCGGCGTTCATGGCCATGCCTTCGTAATACAGCATCAGCGTCCCCTGGGTGCTGGAGATGGTCAGCTTCGATCCCCTTTGAAAGGCCAGCCCGCCGGGTTCCACGGAATAGCTCCCGTCCAGGGCCGCATCCAGCCTGTCGGTAAGCGCAAGCCGCGTCAGAAGCACGCGCACCAGGCCATTTTCCGCCTGCGCAAAGGCCGTAACGGAAGGACTGTGCAGCATTTGCGGCAGCACAAAGGAAAGGAGCATCATGGCGGCAAGCGCCAGCCCCTTCATTCTCTTTTTCCGTATGTATAGCCTCACGCCTCGCCCTCCCCAGCATATTCTTCACAACAACTATTCAACGATCTAAAAACAGATAATATTCAGCAATCCCATGTAACAGTTTTTAGGGCAGCCGTTTTCTTGGCAAATGCAGTAAATGCCGGACCTTTGACGGCCCGGCATTATTGGTTCACTCAACCCTCATTCCTGCCCGCCCAGTATTCCACATAGGCGTCCAGGCTGCGTACGGCGGAGCGGATGTCGCCGTAAACGGGCAGGCCGTTTTCCTCCAGGTACTGCACAAAGGGCAAAAAGTGCTTGCCCGCGTTGACCGATACGACAACGGGCTTTTGATGGCGCTTGACCGCCTTTACCAGCAGCGGCCCGATGGCATCCTCGTCCAGATAGCTGTCCTGCAGCGTTTTCAGGTTCTCGATATGGGGAACGATGGCCACGAACAAGCAGTCCACACCGGGATCGGAAAGCACAGCCTCCACATACGCGGCGTAGGCCACATCCTCTGTCATGGGTGTCAGGTCCAAAAAGGCGGTCCCTATGCTGACAAGGCCATGGGTGTTCAGTTCCCGTATCCGCGCGGACGTCTCCTTCGAAAAATCAGCCGGCTTCAAATGCTTCAACAGGTCGGCGCCCATGGTGGCGTCCAGGCCGGCGTTGACAACCCCGGCCGTACGGCAACCCAGGGGCTTGCGGCCTGAGAGCATGGCAAACGCCTTGGTGAAGTGGTAAAAGTCGTCCAACTCCTCGGTCAGCACGCTGCCGGCCTGCAGACAGGCGGCCCGGAACACATCATAACTGCCGGAAATGGAGGCGGTATGGGACGCGGCAGCCTTGGCCCCGGCTTCCGTGCGGCCGGATTTATACACAATCACGGGCTTGTTGGAGCGCTTGGCCAGCTCGTAAAACCGCCTGCCCTCCCCCAGGCCGACGCCTTCCAGGTACAGGGCCATCACTTCCACGGCGGTATCCGACTCAAAATACTCCATCAGGTCGGGAAGGTTTACATCCACCTTGTTTCCGAAGCTGACAATGGTATTGAATATGGCGGCATAAGGGTTACGCTCCACGCTGGTGATGCCCATGGCGCCGCTCTGGGTTAAAAGCGCCACATTGCTCTTGGGACCCAGCGGGATGCGCATGCGTTTTTCATCGATGAACAGCGTATTGACACCCTTTTCCCCATCCCTTGGGGCACGGAACACACCCATGCAATTAGGGCCGATGACGCGCACGCCGGGCTGCCTTGCCTGCCCCATGCCGTTGACAAAATCCTCATACTTCATGTCTGCCGGGATACCGGAAATGAGGATCACCGATTTGCCCGGCGGCACCTGCCTTACAAAATTCAGGGAATGCTGCCCCGGCGCGGCGTATACCACCAGGTCATAGGGGTTTGGAATGTCGCTTAAGCTCTTGTATAAGGGATACACACGGCCCTGGACCTGGGCCTCGCCGCCCTTGGGATTCACACAATACACGTCATCCCTGTGAAGTTCTGCGAACAAGGTCACAATGTTTTTTGCCATGCTGTACTTTTCGGCTTTGGTGGACACGCCGGCCACCACGATGCCCCGGGGATGGAAGAACCCCTTCAGGTGCGAAGCGTCCGGCAGCGAGATAACCTGGGCGGATTCCTCCGCCGGGGCAAACTCCGCATAGCCATCCACCGCCACAAAGCGGCCATCCTTGGAAAACACGATGGGGTTCAAATCCAGCGCCTTCAAATAGAAGGACGGCCTGCGCCCGGAGAGGAAGGAGAAGGCGATGCCCAGCTCCGATATCCGTGATACGCCGGCAGCGATCATATTGAGGTATTCCGGATGGCCCATGTCCTCGAACTTGTGCCGTATGTTCAATCCCTGGGTAAAGCTTTGCGCATCCCCGAAGCTGACGGGGGCCAGGAACAGGTTGGCCGGATCATAGTACTTGGCAAAGAATTCCGCGTCATCCCCGCCCTTGGATAGTGTCACCACCGGGCCGAAGGAGGCATCCTCCTTGAGGCCGATCATGATCTCGTTGCCCAGCGCCTGGGTGAAGCGTATGAACTCCACAATCAGGAATCCATCGATGTGAGGTTTTTCCTCCTCCCCAAAGTGGGAAAGGACCTCTTCCTGCATCTGCGTAAGCAGAAAGCGCACGAACAGAGGATCGCGGATGGTGACCCGCTTCACGCCGCCGTAGCGCTGGTTGTGGGCCAGGTCGCGGGAGACGATCTTGATCATCAGGTCCTTGCCAGGAAAGCGGGAGAGCATCTGCTCGGTGACAGTGATGGGATCCTGCACGAAAACGTACTGCGGTACATCCATCCCCGCCAGCTTCAATAACTGGTAAACCTCATGCTCGTGCAGCGTGTGCCGCCCCTGCGCATGCGCCGCATGCAGGATTCCGTCCATGCGGTCCAAAACGCTCTGTTCCCAAGCCATGCCGTTTCCTCCTTGCCATGGTTTGTGTGGTTTATTCTACTTCTATAAACGAAGGAAAAGTCCCTGCTTTCTTGTCAGCCCAGCAACCGTGTAAAAAGCTCCGAAAGGGGCAGATAGGCCATGGGCACAAATATGGCGGGAAGCAGATTGCCCACGGACAAATGCTTGTCATACAACAGGTTCAGCCCGATGCCTATGATCAGCAGCCCACCCACCGCGCTCATCTCGGCGATCAGCACCGGCGTAAACAGCGGCGACGCCCACTGGGCCAGGAGGGCAATGCTGCCCTGGTACAAAAGCACCGCCAGCGCCGACATGGCCACACCGGGACCCATGGTGCTGGCAAATACGATGGCGGATATGCCGTCCAGCGCGGATTTGGCAATCAGCGTACTGTGATCGCCCTTCAAGCCGCTTTCCAGCGAACCCACGATGGCCATGGCCCCCACACAGTACACCAAACTGGCGGTGACAAAACCCTTGGCAAACGTGTTGTCCCCGGCGTCATGCTTCCCGGCCAGCAGCTTTTGCATGCGCTGGCCAAGTTGATCCAGCCGCTTCTCGATGTTCAGAAGCGCGCCGATAAGTCCGCCCACCACAACGGAGATAATCACCGCCATCATATCCTGTGTCTTGATGGCGCCCATCACGCCGATCACCAGCACGCAAAGCCCCAGACCCTGCATCACCGTATCCCGAAGCCTTTGAGGAAGCCCCTTGCGCAAAAGAATACCTGCCAAGGAACCCAATAAAATAGCGGCGGTATTGATAAGGGTGCCAATCATAACGGATCAGTCCTTCATTTGTATGAATGATTGGAAAAAACCTGCCCGGAGAAATGCTCAGGGCAGGCTGTTTTGCAAAAAAGGAGAACTTATTGGGCGACGGCTTCGGCAGCGGGATAAACGCTGACCTGCTTCTTGTCCTTGCCCAGGCGCTCAAAACGGACAACGCCGTCCACCTTGGCGTACAGGGTATCGTCCTTGCCGATGCCCACGTTCAGGCCGGGGTGGATATGGGTGCCGCGCTGCCGGACCAGAATGTTGCCGGCCAGGGAGAATTGGCCGTCAGCCCGCTTTGCGCCAAGGCGCTTGCTTTCGCTGTCCCGGCCGTTGCGGGTGGAACCAACGCCCTTTTTGTGGGCGAAATATTGAAGATTCAGCTTGATCATGTCGGTTTCCTCCATTCTTGTATCGACAGGTGGACGTGTTTGGGATATTGCTGGGCCAGGTCGCCGATGCCCTGCTGCAAACATTTCAGGAGCACCTGACTGTCGCGGCGCTGCTCCTGATTTAAGTTCTCCGGCAGCAGCACCTGCAGATATGCGTCCCTGGGCCGTCTTTTAACCTTGACCTGTATGTTTGCCACGCTCTCAAGCGCATTGGCACAGGTGGCTGTCAGCGCGGATACTCCGGCGCACACGATATCGCTGCCCGATGGGGCATATCCCGCATGGCCTTCACAGGCGAACCCGCATAACACATCCTGTGACGTAAAAAGCGTGACGGTGGTCATTATGCTTTGATGGCGGTGATCTCTACCTTGGTATAGGGCTGGCGGTGACCCATCTTGCGGGCGGAATCCTTCTTGCTCCTGTAGGTGCGAATGGTGATTTTTTCGCCCTTGAGCTGTGCCAGAACCTTGCCCTCCACCTTCGCGCCACTCACTACCGGGGTCCCGGCCTTCACGCCGGCATCGGTGCCCAGCAGAATCACATCAAAGGATACGGAGCTGTCCACTTCCTGATTGAGCTTTTCGATGTAGATCACATCGCCCTGGGAAACACGGTATTGCTTGCCACCTGTTGCAATGATTGCATACATGGTGCAGCACCTCCTACATTTACTCGCCGGGCATTGAGGTTGCGCAAATGCGCATTTGGACAGACCTCTCCCGAGCGGCTTGCCCGTATACGATAGCATAGTGGCAAACCGTTGTCAAGCATAATTCTCCTCTAAGACAAGGGTGGCCTCATATAGACTTATATCATGCCACGAAATGCAAAAAAAGAAAACAAGCTGTACCTCCGAAGGTCCAGGGCTCCATAGCCCCGACCCCGCCTGTGGCTCCGTAGCCGAAGCGCCGGCTGTGCCGGATGAAGTGAGGCGGAGGAGGCTGGCGAAACGGGTTCCGTAGTCCGGTCGCCCCCAGTGGGGGCAAAGGCCGGGCGGAGGAAGCTCGCGAAACAAGCAGTGCGAACGGCAGTGAGCAATGCGCCGATTGAGCAAGCCGGGGTTGCGAGCGGTAGCGAAGCAGGGCGACGATTGAGCCAGATGGGGGATCGGAAAGCCCTGGTCGTGCCGTGAGGCAAGAAATATCCTTGCTTTTCTCAGTGGTAGCCATTCCAAGAAATAATTTCGCCCCTACGGGGGCGACCAGGGCTTTCCGGTCGCCCTGGACCTTCGGGGGCATCGTCTCTATTTTAATATAAGGTGATATGAGAATGCCATGCTCCTCAAAGATAATGACGATGTCATTTCATTGAGGAGCATAAAACACTATTCCGTAACCTCCATCCGCCATTTTCCCTGCAGGGATGGCGGCATCATCACCCTGATCCGGCAGGCCTCGCGCTTGGCGCCTGCCCCGCCGCCGTAGGATACGTTCAGCTCCCACAGGCTGCCGCTGGGCATGGTGGTCAGGTTAACAGCATCCGGGCTGCTCGGAAACAATGCTTTCAACTGCTGCTGAGCCTCTCTTAGCGCATGTACGCGCTTTACGCCATCCTTCTCCGTAAGCTTTGCCTCATTGGCCGCAAACCATTTCCAGAAGGCAGCAATTTGTTCATCGGTGCACGATTTGGTCTTCAAAAAACTCATTCAACCTGCCTCCCTGTATTTTGAACGCATGATGCCGAAAAATTCTGTGCATCCGGTACAATACATGTTATGCCATAGTATACCATATGAGCAGATTTCCTGCCATTGTATTTCATGGCGGATTCATATACAAAAAGAAGCGGCGTTTTGCGCCCGCTTCTCATTTTCTAAAGATTATAACATTTACGAAGCCGCCCTCAGCCTCACAAGTGACAAAAGGTCGTTCAGCGTCTGCTCGTCCTTCACATGGATCATCAGCCAGCGTCCGCCCAGGGAAAAAGGCGTTCGGCTGTACAGCGCTTGCGTACATTCGCTGAGCCCCGGCAGCACGGCGGGGATGTTTGCTTCCTCCCTGCTGCCGATAACCACCAGCGCGATGAAATGGCCGGCCATGGGATACAGTGTGCAAAGAGACCTTCCGCTCCTTTTGTATTTAATGTTCCAACCCTTTTGTCCGGAGCATCCGCTGTATTCCAGCCTTGGCGCGACACGAAACACGTTCTCCATTTCTCCCCTGACTTTTTCCCAGAGGGGAGATTTCACAAAGGCAGAAATCTCCTCAAAGGCTGGCAGATGATCCGGTCCGTACCATTCATGCCATTCCATCTGCTACCCCGCTGCCCATCCGCTTGCGGACGGCATCCTTTTCCTTCTTTGTAAGCAGCCCGCCGTCCAGCGCCCTTACGATATAGACGGCGGCATCATCCATTGGTGTCACTTCTTGAATTAAAAGCAGCGCGTTTACAATATCCAGTAGGATCAGCTTGCGCTGGGTGGGCGGAAGCTGGTCCACATGGATGTCCGTCAGCTCTTCCACGATGGCGGGATACAGATCCGGCCTTTGGGGCAGCCAGCTTTGCAGGCTTTGGATGGCCTGCCGGGCGGTGATAAACTTTTCATCCCGAAAGCAGGCCATGTACCGCGGAAGAACGGCATCCAGCCTGTCTGAAGTATCCCAGCGGATATTCTCCGAAAGGAGCATCACGCCGATGCTGCGCTGGTAGGAGTTTTCATGATCCAGCTTTTGAGCCAGCGCATCCCAGAACGGATAAACATCGGCATGCGCCATGCTCCGCTTTTGCAGCGTCAAAAAGGCAGCGTAGCGGATGTCGTTGTTCTTCTCCTCAAGCAGCCCGACAAGATACGGGATGTCTCCTGGCGCCAGCGTTTCCGCCAGCGCCGCCGGGTCCTGCTTCGCGGCCAGCAATGCTTCCAATTCCATCATAGCAATCCTTAGCGCCTTTTCACCGGATGGCGCAGCACGGTTTTCCTATTCTCGGGTTTTGACTTCCTGGGGTCGCCCAGGTAAATTTCATGATGCCGCCGGATCATGCCGTTTGGCAGCGGCGTGCCGATGTCGATTAGCAGGCTGTTTGCTTGGATGAACTCGTCCATCCTGGCCAGCGTTTCCGGCTCATTGTCATATGGGCCTAAATGCATCGCCTGCACGCACAGGCCTTCCGAAAAGGATTGCAGCCTGGCCAAATCCGCATTCAACTCGGGTTTCTTGCGCCGCACTTCCCCTTTGGCCCATTGAAGGATATCCTCTGTCACAAATTCCGGCTGCCGGATCATGGATATCCACTGATACCGGTCCTTGCTGCTGAAGAAATCCATGTCCTTATCATCCGCCAGCCACCACAAGCCTTCCAGCGGCGGGATGGCGTATTCAAAATAGCCGGGCAGCGCCGCGCCTCCCTTGGCGCTCATTTTGATGGTGTAGGTCAGGGCGTATAAAAGCTCCACCGCCCTTTGGTACTCTCCGCCCTCCTGGTTGGGGTTTCCCTGGCCGTTTACCATCAGGAACACCATTTCCGGCACGTCCACGATGCCCGGTTCCCTGGAGGGCTGGTAAAGGTCCTTATTCAAAAGCCTGTAATCCACCTTTTCCGCCATAGGGCTCCTCACGCTTTCTGCCACCGCTTGAGGGTGGGAAAGAACTCCCGCATCCCCTTGCGGGCCGCGTCCGCATCGGGATAGACGCTGCCGGCCACAAAAGGCACGCAGGTTTCAATCACTTCCTCCATGGTCTGGTCGCTTGTGAAATGGCCGTCCGTGTAGCAGTAGCAGCAGTAATCCCCGTTCTTGCCGCCGTCCTTGTTTGTTCCGAATTGGGCTTCCTCCGTCATGGGCATGGCGCAGCTTTGGCAGATGGCTTGTTCCATGGTACAATACCTCCTTCTTATTTACAGGTTCATTGTACCACCGGTAACCTGACATCTAGCTGTCATATTCTAATAATAAGAAATCATTTTTTTCAGCCGCTCCCCGAGAATGCATTGTATATGCGACGGAGACAGCACCCGCAAATACGGCCCATAGGAGAGCAAGAAGCCGTACACCCACTCGTCTTCCGGGTAAGAAACGGTAATCAGGAAGTGTCCGCCGGGTTCTCTCTCTATTTGTGATTCTTCAAAATCGTCATACACCCGGAATGCCTGGGAACCGTCTATCCAAAGCTTCAAAACGACAAAAGGCTTGACCGGATTGTTTTCGTACTCCAGCGGAGCCTCCGCCTTGCCGCTTACGGTGAACCTGCCGCCGCTTAAACGCACGTCCTTCATGCGGGTAAGCTTGAACAGCCGCACCTCCTCCCGCAGCCGGCAATAGGCCTTCAAATACCAGGCCCTGCTCTTGAACCAAAGCTGGATAGGCTCCGCTTCCCGCTCCGTTTTCTCCCCGGATGCCCCATAGTACGTAAAACAAAGCACCTTTTTGTTCAGGATCGCGTCCTTCAAAAGCGCAAGCTCACTTTGCTTTGTCTGGCTCCAGTCGGAAAAATCCACCGCCACCCAATCACCGTCCCCCGCGCCAAAGAGGACGCGCCACTTGGCCAGCAGCCCCTCTCCCTGGGTGATGCCGACAGCCCTCAGCCCTTGCAGCGCGGCCAGAATTTCCGTTTGCTCCTCCCTATTGAGCAGCGACCGCTGGATTACGAAGCTCTCCATCAGGGCAATTCCGCCATTTTTTCCCTGGGAGGCGTATACCGGGATTCCGGCCTGGCTCAGCGCTTCCACATCCCGGTAGATGGTCCTTTGGGATACGCCAAAATGCCGGGCAAGCTCCGCCGCCGTGGCGGTTTTTTTGTCCAGCAAAAGAATCACGATTTCAAACAGCCGGCTTACCTGCATGACATCACCAGGTACATTATACCGTTTGGAAATTGGCAATGCAATGGCAGGAAACGCTTGACAGGCGGCATCATCCGCTTTAAGATGGCAAAGGAGGTTCATCGATAGGGAGGTTTTGCATGAAGAGCCATCAAATAGGCCGCCTTGGCGCGTTTACGGCCGGAGCAGCCACACTGCTTTTCGCCGTGACCATGCTGATTCCGGCCAAATCGCTTTCTGTACCGCTATCTTCTGGCATCAGCATATTCATTTTCTTTGGATACATACTGATGACCTGCGGGCTTGCCGCAATAGCCGGCCAGGAGCGGAAGGGGTGCGCCTTCACCGCCGCCGCATTCGCGGTTACATATGCCGCCATGATCTGCCTGGTATACTACACTCAGTTGACAACGGTGCCGCAGCAGGCGGCTTCCCCCGAGCTACTGGACGCGCTCACGTACAAACCGGGAACCTGGATGTTCAATTTAGATATGCTGGGCTACGGGCTGTTAAGCATTTCCACCATCTTTGCAGGGCTCTCCATAGCCGTTCAAACAAGGGAGGATACATGGCTGCGCCGCCTCTTGCTGATCCACGGCGTCTTTGCGCCGGCCTGCCTTGTGTTCCCGGTGCTGGGCGTATTTTCTCAGGGTGCTGGTGCGGCAAGCAGCGATTTGTTCGGTGTGCTGGTGCTGGAATTCTGGTGCGTGTACTTCCTGCCGGTGACGGTTCTTTTTGCCCGGCACATGAAGCGGCAGAAGCAATAAAGGAAATGCGGCGCTTGCGCGCAAATTCCTCAATGATTCAGCGAAATAAAGCAACGGAGATGGATGTATGAAAAACAATGGACTGGCGGATTGGATCTTGCGGCTCATCAAAGGCATGTTCATCGGCAGCGGGTTTATCCTGCCCGGCGTAAGCGGCGGCGCGCTGGCGGCAGTATTCGGCATCTATGAGCGGATGATTTCTTTTTTGGCCAACATCAAAAAGGATTTCAAAAAGAACATTCTGTTTTTCCTGCCGGTCGCACTGGGCATGGCGGCAGGTGTGTTTTTGCTATCCTTCCCCATTAGCTCTCTGCTGGATCAAGTTGAGACAGAGACCTATGTGCTTTGGTTCTTTATCGGCTGCATTCTGGGTACGCTGCCGGCACTATTCCGTCAGGCTGGCAAAAAGGGCTGGAAGCCGTGGCATATTGGGCTGCTGGTGGTTACCTGCGCTGCGGCTTACCTGTTCCTGCGGCTGGGAAAAAACGCTGGAGCCATTACACTTTCCAAGAGCTTTTTCACCTGGATGCTCGCCGGCGCACTCATCGGCCTGGGCACGGTAGTGCCGGGGCTAAGCCCGTCGAACCTTTTGCTATACCTGAACCTGAATCAGAATACGAGCCTTTATGTAGGCATGACAGATGGCATCAAGGCACTGGATTTCGGAGTTATCATTCCTCTGCTTCTGGGCGCTGCGCTGTGCGTTCTTCTCTTGTCCAAACTGATGAACTACATCTTCAGCCGGGCGTACGCAACGCTGTACCATGCTATCCTTGGCTTCGTTATCGCGTCAACGCTGATCATCGTGCCAACCGAATTCAACTACATCAGTCTGGGCGGGCTGATTTGCCTTGCTACCTGCGCCGCGGGCATTGCACTGGCCCTCTTTATGACCAGGCTGGAGGTCAAGTACAAGCCGGAAATCTAGTTCACAGCGCCAGTTCTTCCCGAATGGCTTTGGGTAGACTTTTAACTACCATGTCATAAGAGTGGTCGATCATCTGATACAGCAGCCCTTCCTCCATCTGCTCCACCCACACGGTATTGCGGTGGGGCTGCTGGCTGGGCGGGCAGTGGTAACCGCGCACCACCACACCGGGGAACTGAAGCCTGTATACATCTGCCAGCAGGGGATCACATTTTAAAGTGATCTTGTAATTGCCGGGCTTGAAATAGATTTCGGCGAAGATTTTCCCCTTCACCTTGACGCACATGGGTTCCGGCCCGAAAGGGTAATCCGCGCAGGCCTGGTTCTTGCTCAGGCAATAGGCGGTCAGCGTTTGCAAATCAATCATATCTCACCAAAAACCCGGCTGCTGTGCCGGGCTTTTCCATTCCTTTCGATTCTTTACGCAAGCATGCTGCATTCGGGATAACATTTCATTCTTCTTTCAGGAATACTGCGAAGGCATACAGAATGCAGCAGATTTCCACCGGTATTGTTAAGCTATTGGATACAAAATTTCTTTTCCAGATTCCGGTACATATTCGCCCGACAAGCGCATCATTCTTCCATATGTCATAATCAGAAGCCGGAAATCTGCACGTTAATAGAAATTTCCCGAAAGATGTGCTTACGTTTAATTGTCTTTGCGCCAAAAGGGTATTGCCGGTGCTTGCAAAAGCGATGCTTTTTCCACCAAGGATGGCATGATAGCTATTATGAATTTCTGCCGCCCCCCGATGCCTGATGGAAGGCGTATGGGTGACAAGCAGTTCCACGGGTCCTGTACCGGATATGCCGGAAACGGATATGCCGGAAAAGCCCCTCCTGATACAGGCGACAACAGTCCCTGTTTCATCTGCAACCTTACGCTTGAAAAGCCCGCGGCGTATGATATATTTCATAGCGCTCCGTTCCCTGCGCGTTCCAACCGGCGCCTTTTGAATGAGTATAACATAAACCGGACCATTTTCCCATAAAAAGGAGGCCGCCGGTTTTAATCCGGTGGCCTGCCATTGGTTCCGCTTTATTTCTTGATTTCGCCTACTACCGGAACTCTTTCCAGGGTTCTCAGGCCGTGGGGGGATTTTTCCTTGATTTCCGTCGTCAGGTCCCTGCCGGCGGTATAACCATTGTGAGCACCGTTTTTCCAAAGGGCGCTGTTGGTCACGTCATAGATCAAGCCATCCACGGCGATGTAGGCCGGTTTCCCATTGGTCCCGTCAAAGGCGGCCAGTTCCTCCAGCGTCAATACAAGCAAGGCGTTTGCGCTGGCCGGGCTGACCATCTTGCCCACAACCGGCACATCTTTCAAAATGTCCACCCCGTGGGGGGCGCCCTTGGTCAGTTCCGTCAGGTCCATCCCCGCGGAATAATCCAGGTGCTTGCCGTCCTTCCAGCCCTTATTGTTGGTCACGTCATAGACGAGGCCCTCCACGGCAACATAGGCGGGCTGTCCGTTCTTCCCGTTGAAGGTGGCCAGTTCCTCCGTAGTAAACGTCTTTTCCGCACCGGCCGCGGGGCTCGGGGAAGGCCCTTCCGTAGCAGAGGGCAGCGGTGTGGAGGTGTTCCCAACTGTGGGCGCGGCGGTTACCACCGGCGAAGCGGTGGCGCTTGGCGCCGGCGCGGCGCAGCCGGCCAGCAGGGCCAGGGACAAGAGCATCAGCATACCAAGCAGCAATGTGTTTTTCTTCATAATGGGCTCCTTTCGCCTGTAAATAGGACTGTCCATGGGAGGTCGAGGCTATGGACGCCGCCGACTTTCCGATTCTTTCGCAGAAGTCTTTATGTAGCCGGGTACGTTTACTTTTCCAAGTTCTGCACCGGCTATTCATCCTATAGAATGGACAGGCGGAAGGAAAATGAAACCTCCGCAACCAAATAATTGCGGAGGCCAAATAAAGGAAACAAGTTTTACTTCAATTCGATCAGCCCGAATACCTTCGTATCCTTCCAGCCGGTGTCGCTGGCATCGCAGAAATTCAAAAGCGTACGCCTGCCGTCGGCGGTGGCATTGTTGTAGCGGATATCAAAGCCCGCAACGCTTCCCTTATCCATGACGGAAATGAAGGGAATGGCTATTTCCGCCGTAAAGCCCATGTCCCCTGCAAAGACGCGGGTGACCGGCGTCACCGTGCCGTGGTCGACGGTCAGCAGGTTTTCAAAATTCACCCTGTACTGGCCGTCGTCATCTTCATAAGCACCGGTACGGTGGTTGCCTTCGTCGAGGAAGACTTCTACGGAATCCTGCATGTAGGTGCTGGCGTTGCTGCTGTCAAGGTGCGGGTCAGTAACATTTACAAGCACATACAGCGTATCCGGCTGCCAAAGCGCCCGGAAGGTGACCTCCACCTTACCATCCTCATCCGCGTTGCCGGACTGCGTTGCAGCCACCTTAAAAACAGGTGCGGTTTCCCAAAGGGGGTCCAGCGCCGCCCCCGCCATATCCGGCCTGCCCATGATGGCCACAGCACAGAGATTCAGCGTCAGAAGGTTCAATTTGCCCATTTGCCGGCTGGCGGAGGCATTCTGCTTGTCATTCCAGGCCAGGTGGTTTTCTCCGTCATGGACCAGCACATCAAAGTCCAGTGTTCCGCCGGCCTTTAAGGATACGGGCACCGCCACCGTCACCGTATACCCGCCGTCCGTTTCCGCGCCATCCTTGCGGTATGCTTTTAACTCAGTTCCGCCCGCGTACACGGTGACGGAATCATTCTCCCCCGCGGCCTGATCCTTCACGCGGACCTGCACATACAGCCCCTTTTCATCATACAGCACACGGAACGCATGGCTGCCGAAAGAATAGGCAGTAGCTTTATTAAAGTTTTCAGCACTGGGTTCCGCCGGACCGTAGCCGTTGGCCGCCTGCTTCTCCAAGGGAAGCTGACTAGGGTCCGCCCAGGCCCAGAAGGCGGGCTTGGGGGCCATATCCTTATCGAAAAGCATGGGGAATTCCTTGTTCTTCCAGCTCAGGTCGTCGGATGTGCCCCATACGATGACGGCATCAACTGCATCTGCAAAGCCCAGGAATGTATCCATCAGGCTTTGATACCGCTTGGCCTGGGCCAAAAGGGATTCGGAGGTATCGGACGGGATGGGGATATCCAGTTCAGAAACGCGTATCCGAAGCCCCAGGTTTTTGAAATACGCCATGGCATCGCTGATTTGCTTGATGGAAGGCGTCGTCAGCTGGTAATGGCCCTGGAAGCCGATGCCGTCCGCCACGCCGGCGTCCGTCAATTGCTTCATGACAGCCTTGATGCCTGTGAGCTTGGGCTCATAGACCTCGGAATAATCGTTGTAGAACAGCTTCGTGCCCTCGGGCGCGTACTTGCGGGCAAAGGAGAAAGCCTGCAGTATATAATCCTCTCCCACCGTATCCATCCAGTAAGTCCCATTCTTATCATCCAGTGTCTTTTTTCCACGCAGCTGCCCATTGCCGTCCAATACCGCTTCGTTCACCACATCCCAGGAAAGCACAACGCCCCTGTAGTTCTCATCAAGGTATTTCATGACCGAAGCGATATAGCTTTCAAGCCGTAAAAGCATCGTCTCACGGCCGGCCAGCGCGCCGTCCTCCGTGTAGTCCTCCGTAAAAAAGCTTCTGGGCGTTTGGGAATGCCACACCAGCACATGGCCGTGCACAGCGATTCCGTTTGCCATGGCGTAATCCAGCAGGGGCTTTGCAGCATCGAACTTCACCGCGGGGTGCGTGTTGTCGCCCGCCTTTGCCAGTTCACGGCTCTTTTGCGCGTCGAACACGTTCTCCGGCTTCAACTCGTTTTCCGGGGTGAAGGAGTTGAACTGGGAGGCAAGGAAATCCATGCGCTCCCGATTGGCCGACTGGGACTGGCCCACCGCACAGCCCATCAGGAAATCTGCCTTGTACTTTTCCTTCAGGGAAGGCAGATCGCCGCGGTATTTTTCGCCTTTCTTCGTGACTGAAAAATCGTCCACGAAATAGCTGACCGTAGGTTTGTTCAAAGTTTCCACGTACAGCACCGTATTCTCCACGCCGGGTCCTGCGGCAAAGCCGGCCGAAAGCTCCACCCACTCGCCGCTTGGGGCCGTTTTCCTGTTCAGGTTCACATAGCTTTCCTGACCGCCCCTTGTAATGGCGGCTGAGAGGATGAACTCCACATCAGCACCAGTATCCTGCCGCACATAGCATGTGATATCATACGTTTTTCCGGCCGTGAAAGAAAAGCTCCGCCCGGGGCTGTGCCAGTTGTCACTGCGGCCTGTAATCTGAAGGCTCTGCGTGCCGGTATGGGCGGTTTCTTTGGAAACAGCAGTAACAGCGCCACCTCCGCTGCGGGGGAACCAGCCATCAAGTTCCACGCCGCCTTCAAAGCCGCCGAAGTAATCCTGGAATGAATCCTCCGCCGGTGCCTCCGACTGCGGCTTATCAACGCTTACCTGAATATCATCCACGTAAAAGCTGACGCCGTTCATGTTCGCCCCGTATGTCTGGAAGCGTATGTTGCCAAGCTCCGTCGCGGTGAACGTGCCCTTGACCTGCGTCCAGGTTTTGGGCTCCACAGTGGCACGCGCCAGTTCCGCATAGCTGCCCCCGCCAAGACCTGCCTTGATGATGCCTGCCTCTTTCCCCTCATGATAGGCATAGAAGGAGATGGTCACCGTATCCCCGGCCTGGATACCCAGGCTGGCCATGGGATAATACGCAGCGTCGTAATCGTTTTGGCTCCTGTTTTCAATACCCAGACTGTACGCGCCTGCATGGGCAACAGGGCTTTGAATCAATTGGCAGCTTCCGCTTTTCACAAAGCCGCCGGTACCGCCCTCAAAATCCAGAAAAGCGTTTGCCTGCGCCGCCGGGGCGAGCAAGAGAACAGTCACAAGAACCAGAAAGCAAATGCCCCATTTTGTTTTCATTTGTCCCTCTCCCTTTCGTCTGCGCACGCGGCGGGTGAAAGCGGCAGCTTATGCCCTTGCCTTGCGTGCCGCCCTGAGCACGCGTATAAGTTCGCCCATCCTGGGCGGTTTGCCGTACATCAATACACCGATACGGTAGATGCGCGCCGAAAGCACGCCAATAAACGCCGTAGAGGCAATCAACAATATGACGGAGATTACGATTTCATACCATGCCGGGCTTGCCATGGCGATGCGCGCGAACATGGCCATAGGCGATGTGAAGGGCAGGTACGAGCAGAACATCATGGCTGCGTTTTCTATATTGCCGGTAGATATGGACATGACCACCACCATGAAGGCGATGATGAAGCCGAACATCACCGGCAGCGTCATGGTGTTCACATCCTCCGTGCGGTTGGCCAGGGAGCCGATGGCGCCGAACAGAAAGGCATACAGGAAATAGCCCAGCACAAAGAACAAAAGCGCAAAGCCCACAATGTTCAGCGGCATGTTGAATATGGAGGCGATGATATCATTCCCCGCCCAGGATGCCTGGTTGAGGTGGAAGAACAGGATGGCGGAACCGAAGATGGCCACCATCTGGAACAGCCCCGCCATGCCTGAGCCAATGACTTTTCCGAATAAAAGGCTGTTGGGCCGGGCCGAGGTGATGAGCAGCTCCATGGTGCGGGAGCTTTTTTCCGTGGCCACGGCGGTGGATACAAGCTGTCCATAGATGAGGATGGCCATGTACAGCGCGAAGATCAGCGCATACGTATAGAAGAAGGTTTCCATCTGGCTGACGCCCAGGTTTTCCACCGACACATTCACCGGCGGCATCAGAATCGAAGGGATATCCTCCGCAGCCACGCCAAGCGCCTTCAGTTTTTCCAGCCTGTAGGCCGACTGCAGTGCACCGGTCAGCCAGGCCGCGGAGTTGTCGTACATCCCCTGGTTTCTTGCGATATACTTAAGCTTCCCGGCGCTTTCGATCACAACGGCGCCTTCATATGTGCCAGCAGCAACCTGCTCCCGCACTGTCTGCTCGTCAGTGTTTACCACCTGGGGCGTAACCCCGTACAGGGAGGATGAAAACTGCTTCAGCGCCTCCTTACTCAAGGCACCATTCTGATTGATGATGGCCACCGGCGGGCCAGACTGGACAGGCGCCTGCACAACAGGCCCCCCGGCCCCATTAACCCCGGCCGGTTCTTTTATAAGCAGGCCCTTTATCGTAGGGAATGACAATACGACGGCGACGATCAGCGCAAACGCCAAAGTCATCCCCATATATACCTTGTTTTTGAAGTATCCCTTCAGTTCAAAACGAAGCACGGATAGAAACTGCTTCATACGCTCCTCCTCAAACGGCCGCGCCGGTGTACTCGACAAAAATATCATTCAGGGAAGGCTCGAAGACGCGGTAACCCTCCACCGCCATGCCTTCCCCCGCCATGGCGCCTAACAGGGGCAGCGTTTCCTCCACAGCATGCACATGCATGTGCAGCGCGCCATCCGCGATTTCGGCCTTAAGCCCCTTCCCCTTTACATACATCAGCGCCTTCTCCTGCTGGCCGGGAGCCACTTCCGCTACGATGTGGCGGCGGTCATAGCTGCGCTTGTGCGCGGCGATGGATGTATCCAGCACGATGCGGCCCTGGTTGAGGATGGCGATGTTCTGGCAAAACTCCTCCACATAGTTCATTTGATGGCTGGAGAACAGAACGATTTTGCCCGCCGTAATGCATTCCCGCACGATATCCTTGAGCAGGATGGCGTTCACCGGGTCCAGCCCGGAAAAAGGCTCATCCAGGATCACGATTTGAGGATCGCCAAGCATGGCCACGGCAAGCTGTATCTTCTGCTGGTTGCCCTTGGAAAGCGTATCCACCTTCTTGTTGGCATAGTCGCCAAGCTCCATGCGGTCCAGCCACTTTTTGGCTTCCTCACGCGCCTTTGCAGGGTTCAGTCCCCGCAGCGTGCCCAGGTATGTCAGCTGGTCCAATATCAGCCGTTTGGGATACAGCCCGCGCTCCTCCGGCAGGTAGCCGATACGGTAATCGCCCCGCTTGAATGGCTTCCCGTCCAGCAGCACCTGCCCGCCGTCGGGGGCAAACACATCCATCACAATGCGCAGCGTGGTGGTCTTGCCCGCGCCGTTCCTGCCTAAAAGGCCCACGGAACGCCCGCTTTCCACCGAAAAACCGATCCCCTTCAATACTTCCTTTTCACCAAACCGCTTTTCGACTTGTAAAAGCTCAAGCTTCATTCCTTTTAATCCTCCAGACTTTTTACCAGTGATTCAAATGGATCTTGCCGTCTATATCCACGGGATGCTGGCGGATCACAGGCTGTCTTAAAGCGGGATAGCCCATCGCCAGATAGCAGGGAATTTCATACCCCTCCGGCACTTTCAGCGCAGCCTTGAGGAAGCCTGCTTCCTCATCAAAGGGGATGCGGGTGACACCCTGTATGCCCTCGCTTGCGGCGGCCAGGAGCATATTCTCAATGCAGCACCAAATGGAGGCAAAGCCGTTCAGGGAAGATAGGCTGCCGGGCTTCAAGAGCGGCTCATACTGCCGGAACAGCGGAATGATCAGGCAGCCCGTCTCCACCAGCATCCTGTGCTGCTTGGGGATGGCGTCTATATACATCTCCCGCTGGCTGTCTTCCACAAGGCCCCAGTGGTCCACAATGTCCACCGCTTCCTTCTGTTCCCTGTCGCGCACCTTCTGGACGGCTTTCAGCCTATCCTGCTTATCAGGAAATACAATGAATTCCCATTCCCGCATGTGGTTGTTGGTAGGCGCCTTAAGCCCGGTCTCGATGATCCGCCTGATCACGGCGTGCTCAATGGGCCTGTCCTCAAAATCGCGCACCGTCCGGCGGGATGCTATGGCTTCGTAGATATCCATGCAGTAATCCTCCCTGTTCATACAGTAATAATAGTACATAGGTTCATAACGATTGTCAATCATATCCATTCGCAAAACGCTCATCCACGGCTGATTCCTACAAATGCAGGCATGAAAAAACAGGCGGCGCATAGGCAGCCTGTTTTTTCAAAACGCCTGTGCTAAAAACCCAATTGCTTCTCCACAGCCTCCGTCAAACAAGGGATGAACAGCTCATGGGAAGGCGGTATACGCTGGATGCCAAACAACAGCGTCGTGCGGCGGACGGGGTCGATGCGCATGGATACGCCGGCCAGGCCGTTCCAGCCGAAGGAACCGATGCTTTCATGGATGGAGGACTGTGTGGGATCCATCATCACCCGCATCTGAAAGCCGTAACCGTACCCGTTCTCATCCGCCCAGGTACAGCCAAGCCGCTGTTCTTTCGTCAGCTGGTTTTGGGTCATGATGTCCACCGTCTCGGGCTTCAATATACGTACGCCATTAAGCTCGCCGTGGTTTAAGAGCATCCTGGCAAACCGGGTAT
This sequence comes from Bacillota bacterium, assembly GCA_023436585.1. Classification (GTDB taxonomy): domain Bacteria; phylum Bacillota; class Clostridia; order Christensenellales; family Aristaeellaceae; genus JAEWAH01. Next base: position 130,581 of record JAEZIN010000018.1, read on the forward strand.
AGTCGTCCACCGTTGAAAACAGCCCGCCGCCGCCGGACTCGAAGCCGTCTTCCTCAATCATGTCCAGCTCGCGCTTCTTGGGCCTGCGCACAAGCCCGGTTTTGCCTGGCGCATATGTGGGGGCGATCCTTGCGTGCTTTTCCTTGGGCACGCGGAAGCCTGTATCCGGCATATGCAAAGGATCGAGTATCCTCTCCTTCAGGTATACGCCCAACTCCTTGCCTGTGGCCGCAATGATCAGCGCACCCAGCACATCGGCGCTGAAGCCATACTTCCAGCGTTCGCCGGGATGGAAGCAAAGGGGGCACCCGGCCATCAATCGGACGACCTCCCTGGTGCTGACGCGTTTCCCCAGCGCTTCCTGGGCAGCGATATGGCGGAAGGCCTTGGCATAGTACCTTGTGACCTCCTTGAGCACAGGATCATCCGTTGCCCGGTCGGCCGGATAAGGTATGCCGGAGGTCATGGTCAACAGATCAAACACCGTGATCTCACGCTTTGCCGGTTCCAGTATGGCTTCGCCATCCCGGATCACGCACACATTGACATCCTTCCACTCGGGAAGGAAGCGTGAGATGGGCATATCCAGGGAAAAGACGCCTTCCTCCACAAGCGTCATCACAGCCACGGCGGTCATGGGCTTGGTGGTGGAATACATGCGCAATATTGCATCCCGCGCAAAGGGGCGCCGGGATTGCAGGTCGGCCAGGCCGGCGCAGCGGAAAATCTCCTCTTTTCCTTCCACCGTCACAAGTGCGGATACGCCTGCCGCCAGTTTCTTTTCCACAAAGGAATGAAGGACTTCCATGATGCGGTCCGCCATATTGATCGCCCCCCGTTATTGTCTTTGCCTGCATCATACGTCAGATATTTCCTTCTGTCAACCGATAACCAGGCACTTGAAGAAAAGCACACTTGTTACTATATTTGATGGAATTCATATGGCGTATTTCCGCAGGATTCGCTATAATTGATTCCATCAACCGACAGCACGCAGGGGGGCCGTTATGCCGCAGATGCTGCTTACGACAAAACTATACATGCCAAGCATTGCGGCGCGTACCATACGCCGCGAATCGCTTATTTCAAGGTGGCTGGAAGGCTATCGGACAGGCCGCAGGGTGACGCTGATCTGCGCCCCTGCGGGATACGGCAAAACCACCCTCATGACGGAGCTTTTGATGGCTTCCTCCGCCGTGTCCGCGTGGCTTTCCCTGGACGAGGGCGACAACGATTCGCAGCGCTTTTTAACGTATCTTTGTTCCGCATTGAAGCAGGCCGGCGTTATCCTGCAGGGCGGCCTGGAATCGCTGATGCAGGATGCGGGCTTTCAGGCGCCGGAAGCGGTGATGACGCTGCTGCTTGGCAGCGCGGCCGATTTTGGGCAAAACCTTTTGCTGGTGCTGGATGATTACCATCTTATCCGGCAGCAAAAGGTACACAATCTTGTCCAGTTTATGCTGTCGCACCAGCCCGTGAACCTTCATATTGCCCTGCTGACACGGGAGGATCCGCCCCTGAACCTTTCCCGCCTTCGCGTAAAGGAAGAATTGGCGGAGTTCCGGGTAAATGACCTGCTCTTTAACCGGGAGGAAACGGCCCTTCTGCTGAACGCATCGCTGGATGAGCCCCTTCCGCAGGAATCGTCCGGCAGGGTCGCCGACTGTACGGAGGGCTGGGCCGCAGGTATCAAGCTGTACGCGCTGGCTCTAAAAGGGCTGGACTATCCATCAGCGCAAGCCTATATCGAGAGGCTGTCCGGCACCCACGCTTATATCATCGATTACCTGGTGGAGGAAGTCTTAAATGCCCAGCCGGAGGAGCTTCGAACTTTTCTAAGAAAGACATCGATCCTGGAACGGTTCGACGGCGATTTGTGCAACGCTGTGACCTTGCAAAACGACGGGCGGGAAATGCTGAGGGAAGTGAGCCGCCGGAATCTGTTTTTGATCCCCCTGGATGACAGGCGGGAGTGGTTCAGGTATCATGCGCTGTTTGCGGATTCCATCAAGTCCTCTTTAACCCGTGCCGAAGAAAAAGAGCTGTACCTGGCCGCGGCCCGCCACATGAAAATGAGAGGCCTGAACAATGAGGCGGTTACATACGCCTTTTTGTCCGGCGACATGGGAAAAGCTGTCACGCTGGTGGAGGATTCCACGGAAGATGCTTTCCGCACCGCGCAGTTGGATACGCTGCTTCACTGGCTGGAGAAGCTGCCGGATGACCTGGTACGCACCAACGAAGTTCTGTGCATGCGCCGGCCTATCGCCTGCTTCATTACCGGCAGGCTGCAGGAAGCCGTGGGATATTTTCAGGCGCTTGGCCCCGATTTTGAAAGGGAAGCCTCACCCCACAACCGGGGGCTGTACTATTCCATGAAGGCCATGATGGCCGGCGCTGCCGGGCAGGATGCGGAGCCACTGGCCAGGGAGGCCTTGAAGCATCTGGAGCCCTGGGACCCCATTGCCCGCACATCCACCTACAATACCCTGGGCCGGGCACAGTTCCGCAAGGGGAACATACGGGAGGCGGCGGAAACCTTCCAAAGCGCGCTGTCCGCCGGAATGCGGCTTGGCCATCAGTTTGTCACCACGCTGGTGTCGATGAGTTATGCTTCCTGCCTTCATGCCATGGGCAGGCACCGGGAAGCCGTCGAGCAGTGCGATACTTTTATCGCCGGCATGAAAAAGCAGCATGGGCAGCTTCCCCCGTACGTTGGCATCCTGTATGTAGCCATGGCCGGATACTTACAGGCACTTGGCGAAAGGGAAAGGGCTGACAGGCTGAAAAGCGAGGGCGAAGCCCTGTGCCGCAGCATTTCCTACGACATCGGCGCGTCATTGAAGATTTTTATAAACCCGCCGCCCAAGCAGGAGAAGGAGCCCGCTCCCATGCTGGGCCTTGGGGAAAAGCTAAGCGAGCGGGAGATGGAAATACTGCGCCTGTTGGTCAAGGGCCTGAGCAACGGCGAAATCGCCAAGGCACTGTTCATATCCACCAACACCACCCAATGGCATATTTCTCATTTATACAGCAAGCTGGGTGTTAAAAGCCGTACCCAGGCAACAGCAAAGGCACACGAGCTTGGATTGCTGAAATAGTCTGATACAATTCATGGCCCCACAAAACTGTGGGGTCATTTCTCTTTACATGTTGCGATAAAACCACAGGTTTCAGTGGCGCATCTTTGAAACAATGCTGTTATGATAACAGCGTAGAAACCATCCCGGAGGGAAACGCCATGATCCATTATGAAATCACCGTGGAAGGCCATCTTAACCCAAACCGCTTGAAAGACTTTGAAGGCTTCACCGCCACCCTTCTTGCGGACGGGAAGACAAGGCTTACGGGCTGCCTCCCCGACCAAGCAGCACTGTTCAGTATCCTGAACCGCATCCGCGACATGAACCTGCCCCTGATATCCGTACAAAAACAACTGGAACCAAAGGAGGCCTCCCGATGAAAACCGCCATCCGCCGCCACCCCACCGCAGCCTACATTTTGCTCGCTTTCTCATGGACCTGGCTGATCGCCTTCGCCATGCTGCTCACCGGCCTGGCCGACGATGTTGCGAATCCTTCCCCGCTTTTTATCCTCGGCGGCATATTGAGCAATGTTTCCCCCAGCCTGGCCGCGCTGCTTGTTACAAGAATCAGCGGCGGCAAGGAGGCCATGAGAAAGCTCTTGGGCGGCTTCAAGGTAAAGGGCCAAAAAGGCTGGACAGGGTTGACCCTGATAATCGTTCCTGTGGTCACAGCGCTTACCACACTGATTTCTCACTTTGTTTTCCGCGAATACAGGTTCGTGCTCGTTGCCCCCATGATCGCCATGGGCCTTGTGTGGCCTTTGTTCTCCGGCCTTGGTGAGGAATTTGGCTGGAGGGGATATTTGCTGCCCCGGCTGATCAGGCGCTTTGGATTATTGAAAGCCTCACTGCTTCTGGGTATCCTTTGGGAAGTATGGCATCTGCCCATGCACTACATGGCCTATAAGGCATACGGGGTGTATATGATCCCAGCCTTCCTGACCATCGGCTTTGCGAACCTGACGCTGAACGCGGTCATCATGGCCATCCTCTACGCCGTCAACAAGGGCAGCATCAGGCTGATGGTTTTCTACCACTACACCATCACCGCCAGCTCCATTATTGCAGGTGCCCTGTTTGCCACAGAAGCTTCTCCCAAATTCACTGTGCTGGAAAGCATTGTCTCCTGCTCCCTGTTCTTACTGGCGGCCATTATCCTATATCGTAAAAACAAGCATCTCTTTCCCATTCATATTAAGGAGGAAGTATCATGCTGAAGCTCTATTTCGGAAGCGTCTTTTCCACTATCTCCACCCTGCTGGCCGCTGCCTTTGCCGTGTTCTTTACCTTGGTAACCGCCCGGAGAACCAGCATAACCCACTGGGGGCTTCTGACGCTGGCCATGTTCATCCTGGGTTTGGTAATGTCCATGATGAGCGGAATGAAAGACGGTATGGGTTCCCCGGCCTCCATCATACCAGCCAAGCATTGGATGATGACTGCTTTGTGCGTGCTGGGCGGCTTGGCTTTCCTGGCCGGCCTGCTGGCCCTGATCATCCGGAACCAAAACTGGTGGCAGGTCAGTTTCTACCTCCTGTCCGCCATCATCATCCTGAAAGTTCTGTTCACGGAAGCATACCGGATCATACATTACCTGAACAAGTAAGCAGTACAGGAGTGCCGGATGTGGCGCTCCTGTTTGTGTTATCCCTTTTTCTAAACAAAGACGGTTTGTTTTCTTGACAAGCGGTCTCCTATGCACTACGATACTGGCAGGAAAAGTGATCCGTACAAAGTATGCGCAGGATAGTTAATAATGGAAAAGGGAAGGTAACTATGTATGGGAAAAACTTCTTTTGCGATGAACGCGCCGCATTACAGCCTGCGGGGCAGGCTGCCTAAGATTGGCATTCGGGCCGTTATAGACGGACGCCGTGGCGGCGTACGGGAAAGCCTTGAGAATCAAACGATGGAGCTGGCCAAAGGCGTGGCCAATCTGCTTACATCCACCCTGCGCCATCCCTGCGGCCTGCCTGTGGAATGCGTTCTTTCCGATACCACCATCGGCGGCGTGGCCGAAGCCGCGGACTGCGCCGATAAGTTTACCCGCGAGGGCGTTGGCCTCACCATCAGTGTCACCCCCTGCTGGTGCTACGGCGCGGAAACCATCGATATGGACCCCATGCTGCCCAAGGCCATCTATGGCTTCAACGGCACGGAGCGGCCCGGCGCGGTTTACCTTGCCTCCGCATTGGCCGGCCACAACCAAAAGGGCCTTCCCGCCTTCGGCATCTATGGCCGCGATGTGCTGGAAGCCGGGGACACCACCATCCCCGAAGATGTAAAGGAAAAGCTTCTCCGCTTTGCCAGAGCGGGTCTGGCCGTTGCCGCCATGCGGGGCAAGAGTTATCTTGGCATGGGCGGCATGTCCATGGGCATCGCCGGCTCCATCGTCAGCGCGGAGTTTTTGGAAAAGTACCTGGGCATGCGCATGGAATATGTGGACATGACGGAATTCGTGCGCCGCTGGGAAGAGAAGATATACGATCCCGAAGAATTCGAACTGGCAAAAAATTGGGTGGCGGAGTATGTCCGCATCGGCTATGACAAAAATCCGGAACTAAAACGGCACAGCGAGGAAAAAAAGCGGCAGGTTTTGGAACAATGCATCCTGATGACGATGATTGCAAGAGACCTCATGCAGGGCAACGAAAAGCTGGCGGCATTGGGGTTTGCTGAGGAGGCCATGGGCCACAACGCCATCGCCAGCGGCTTCCAGGGCCAGCGGCAGTGGACCGACCACTTCCCCAACGGCGACTTCATGGAGGCACTTTTGAATACCTCCTTTGACTGGAACGGCATCCGCGAGCCCATGATCGTAGCTACTGAGAACGACCATCTGAACGGCCTGTCGATGCTCTTTGGGAAGCTCTTAACCGGCACCGCCCAGGGCTTTGCCGATGTGCGCACCTTCTGGAGCCCGGAGGCAATCCAAAGAGTCACCGGCTGGAAGCCGGACGGGCTGGCCGAAAAGGGCTTTATCCATCTGATCAACTCCGGCTCCGTCACCCTGGAAGCCAGCGGCACCTGTCAAAAGGACGGGAAGCCCGCTATCAAACCCTGGTGGGAGATCACCGGCCGGGAAGCGGAAAGCTGTATGGCAAACACGGAGTTCTGCTATGCCGACCTCGGCTACTTCCGCGGCGGCGGGTATTCTTCCCAGCTTTTATCCGAAGGCGAGATGCCCATCACCCTGTGCCGTCTGAACCTGGTGGATGGCCTTGGCCCCGTGATGCAGCTGGCGGAGGGCTGGACCGTCAAAACGCCGGACCACGTATTCGAAGCCATCAACCGCCGCACCGACCCCACCTGGCCCACCACCTTCTTTGTGCCCAGGCTCACGGGCGAAGGCGCGTTTGTCAGCGTATACGAGGTGATGCGCCGCTGGGGCGCCAATCATGGCGCATTCAGCTACGGGCACATCGGGGCCGATCTGATCACGCTGTGCAGCATGCTGCGCATTCCCGTCTGTATGCATAACGTGGCACCAGACAGCATCTACCGGCCCAGCATGTGGGACGCATTTGGCACCCGCGACCTGGAAAGCGCCGACTACCGCGCCTGCGAAAAGCTAGGCCCGCTCTACGGAAAGTAAGCATGGGCAAATACCCTTGGGCACAGCAGCGCGTAAGTGGAGGAGCAAGCCAGTGAGCAAAGTCATCGTCATTGCCGGCGCGGGCATGATGGGTTCCGCCCTAAGTGTCCCAGCCCGGGACAACGGGCATGAGGTGCGCATCGTCGGTACGCACCTGGACAGGGAAATCATTGACCACGCAAGGCTGCATAGCTATCACCTGACAATGAAGCGCAGGCTGCCGGAGGGCATTTCCTATTATCAGATGGAGGATCTCCAAGACGCGCTTCAAAATGCCGATCTTCTGATTGGCGGAGTCTCCAGCTTCGGGGTGGATTGGTTTGCAGACCATGTCCTGCCCCTGGTTCCCGATTCCCTCCCCGTGCTGTCCGTCACCAAGGGGCTGCAAAATTACCCTGACGGAAGGCTTGTCCCTTTCCCCCATCTTCTGAAGGAACGAACAGGCGGCAGGCTGTCCCTGAACGCCATCGGCGGCCCCTGCACCAGCTATGAGCTGGCGGACCGGAGGCATTCCCACGTGGCATTCTGCGGAGAGAACATGGCCATCCTCCGGCAATTGAAGGCCCTGCTGGAGACGGAGTATTACCACATCAGCCTTTCCACCGACGTATTGGGCGTGGAATGCGCCGTGGCCATGAAAAACGCCTACGCCCTGGGCGTATCCCTGGCCATCGGAATGGTGGAGGCAAAGGACGGTATCGGCTGCACGGAAGCCTACAATCCCCAGGCGGCTCTGTTTAGCCAAAGCGTGAAGGAAATGGGGAAAATGATTGCCCTGGTGGGCGGCGGTCCGGAGAACATCGTGTATGCCGCCGGAGACCTGTACGTCACCATTTTTGGCGGGCGCACCAGGGCCTTGGGCATCCGCCTGGGCAGGGGCATGCGCCTTGGCGACGCGCTGAAGGAGCTGAATGGCGTCACGCTGGAATCGGTGGTCATCGCCAGGCGCACCATCGCGGCCATGTCTGTATGGGTCGAAAAGGGCATCGCCCGGCGGGAGGATTTCCCGCTGCTGCACCATATCGCCGGGCTGTTAAACGATGAGGACCCGCGGCCCCTTGACTGGAAAGCCTTTGAAACGGAACACGGCTAAGCCGCGTAAACGATAAACAAAAGCGGGAGGGATTACTATGAACATTCCTGTAGTAAAGCTCGGCGTAGTGGCGGTCAGCCGCGACTGCTTCCCCATCGACCTATCCAGGCGCCGCCGCGGCGCGTTGGTGGAGGCCGTTCAAAAGGCCGGCGGCGAGATCACGGAGATTTCCACCATCATCGAAAACGAAATTGATGCTCTTAACGCCCTCAAGGAACTCAAGGATACCGGCTGCAACGCGCTGCTGGTATACTTGGGCAACTTCGGGCCGGAGGGGCCGGAAACACTTTTGGCGCAAAAGTTCGATGGACCGGTGATGTTTGCCGCCGCTGCCGAGGAAAGCGTCGATATCCTGGCCTCCGACCGCGGCGACGCCTATTGCGGCATGCTCAACGCCAGCTACAACCTGGGCCTTCGGGGCATAAAGGCCTACATCCCGGAATACCCCGTAGGCACCGCCCGAGAAATTGCCGCCAAGGCCGCGGAATTCGTGCCCATCGCCAGGATGCTGCTGGGCCTGCGCGACCTCAAGATCATCACCTTCGGCCCGCGCCCCTACGACTTCCTGGCCTGCAACGCCCCCATCAAGGCGCTTTTCGACCTGGGCATCAATGTGCAGGAAAACAGCGAGCTGGACCTGTACGCCTCCTTCCACGCCCATATCGAGGACAAGCGTATCCCGGACGTTGTGGCGGACATGGCCAAGGAGCTTGGCGCCGGCAATAAAATGCCCGGCGTGCTCCCCAGGCTGGCCCAGTATGAATTGACACTCCTGGACTGGGTCGAAAAGAACAAAGGTGCTTCCAAATACGTAGTCATGGCCAACAAGTGCTGGCCGGCCTTCCAGACGCAGATGGGCTTTGTGCCCTGCTATGTCAACAGCCGCTTTTCCAGCCGCCTGATGCCCATTTCCTGCGAGGTGGATATCTACGGCGCGCTGTCGGAATACCTCGTCGCCTGCGCTACCGAAGTTCCGCCGACGCTGCTGGACATCAATAACACCGTGCCCCAGGACCTTTTTGACAGCGAAATAAAGGGCAGGTTTGACTACAAGCTGTGCGATACCTTCATGGGCTTTCACTGCGGCAATACACCGCTATGCCACCTAAACGGCGGCGAGATGAAGTATCAGCTGATCATGAAGCGCGCCTTGGAGCCGGACGGCGAGCCGGACATCACCAGGGGCACCCTGGAAGGAGATTTGAAGCCCGGCAACATTACCTTCTTCCGCCTGCAGAGTGCGGCGGATACCTCCCTGCACGCCTATGTCGCCCATGGCGAGGTGCTGCCTGTCGCGACCCGTAGCTTTGGCGGCATCGGCATCTTCGCCATCCCGGAGATGGCCCGATTCTATCGCCATGTGCTCATCGAAAAGCGGTATCCCCACCACGGGGCCGTAGCTTTCGGCAAGGCCGGTAAGGTGCTGTTTGAAGCCCTGAAGCTGCTGGGCGTTGACGACATCGCCTTCAACCAGCCCAAGGGCATGCTGTACAAGACGGAGAATCCGTTCGCGTAAGGGAACGATATGATTTGCGGGAAGGGAGCTTTTTGAAAAAATCTCCCTTCCCGCACCCATCCCTGAAAAACTTAATCTCATATTTGGATAAACAACAATTTTCATTTTACAAAACGGCGGCAGGCAAAAGCCTACCGCCGTTTCGCTTTGTGCAACCAGCGCCTATGGAAACAACACAATTTTCCCCAGCAATAATTTTCCTCTGTTGTTGGATGAAAAAAGGAAACTGGTGCGTTGCATGAGTGACTCTAGAGTGTGTGTTGAAGCAGAAAAAGGAAGGTGGCAGGAATGAGAAAGCATCTGCGGGCCGCGTTATTGATTGCGCTTCTGTTGGCGGTTTGGGCGGCAGCCCAGCCGGCGTCAGCAGGGGATTACCCGGTGGCGGTAGTCAACAGTACCAGCTCAAGCCAATCCCTAACCCTGTACGCCGCACCGAAGAAAAGTGCTGAATCGCTTGGGCAGTACTATAACGGTGTCATCGTGGTCATAAAAGACAAAAGCAGCACTGGCTGGTGGAAGGTGGATGTCTATGGCCGTACGGGTTATATGGATTCCAGCTTTCTTTCACCATGCGGCCTGCAAAGCGACTATGATCAAACGGTGATCGACAGCATTTCAAGTGCCATGCCCAAAGCTGTTATATCCGGGCAGCGGCCTCAGGATGGCTTGCACCTTCGGAACCGGCCATCGACAAGCGGCAGCTCCTATGGAAAATTTTACAATGGCACTTCGGTGGAAATACTGGGTGTCATAGATAGCGGGGCATGGTACCACGTTTACTTGCCCGAAACAAAGCAGTGGGGCTTTATGCTTGCCAAGTATGTGCGTACAGCCGCAGATACCGGCTTAGGCGATAATGGCGGTACACCCGAGCCTGCTTCATCCGGCGTTTATGCGGTGATCAATAACCCCATTGCTTCCGATCGTTTGAATCTGCGGGCCAGTGCATCAAATACTTCCAGCTCCCTGGGTAAGTTTTATAACGGCACTACTGTAGAGATTCTGAACACCGGTGTTACCTGGTGCAAGGTGAAGGTGAACGGGAAGACCGGTTATATGCTGGCCAAAAATCTTCTGATGGATAGTTCGATAAAATCGTTCGTAACACTGGATATAGGAAGAACAATCAACGAGGAAGGGAATACTTCCTACCAACCCCTATGCAGTGCGCCGTTTGCCAATGCCTCCGTCGTCCAAGTGCCTTATCACGAGGGCAACAATGCGCTGATTATCCTTGACAAGACCGGCACTTGGTATTATGTGGAGATCAACGGTGTGAAAGGTTATTATCCCGTCAACCGGGTCACACCGGGGGTCAGAAATCCCGGCAAGAAGAACATTGCCGTGGTCACAAGCCCCGATCTGAAAGACCGTTTGAACCTGCGGGCCTCAGCGTCTGACAAATCGCGCTCGCTGGGGAAGTATTTTGCCGGTACCCAGGCAGAGGTGCTGGAGTATAATACCACAGATGCCGCCACCAGGGAAAACACTTGGTATAAGGTTCGTGTCAACGGGCAAGTGGGTTATATGCAGGCTAAATACCTGCAGGATATTCAGTTGGGCGAGCCCGCCAGCTGGTAGAATAGCAAGCAGTAGAAGCAAAAGGGCTGCCTCCAAGCGGTGGTATCGCGGTGAGGCAGCCCTTTGGTTTTACTCCTGAATCCCCGGAATCTTCGGCAGGGAGGCAAACCCCGGCTGCAAATCTTCATCGGTGGGGATATAGTCCGTCATTCTTCCCTCATTATAGGCGGCATAAGCGGTCATATCAAAATACCCCGTGCCGGTCAGGCCGAACAGGATCGTTTTTTGCTCCCCGGTCTCCCGGCAGCGGATGGCCTCGTCCATGGCCACGCGGATGGCGTGGGCCGATTCCGGAGCGGGCAGGATGGTTTCATTCCTGGCGAAGAACACGGCGGCATCAAAGACTTTGGTCTGTTCTACGGCCCGGGCTTCATCCAGGTATCCGTCGTGGTAGAGCTTCGACAGAATCGGCGCCATGCCGTGGTAGCGAAGGCCGCCGGCATGGTTGGGCGAGGGCATGAACCCACTGCCCAGAGTATACATCTTGGCCAGAGGTGTAATGTGACCCGTGTCGCAGAAATCGTAGGCGTACTTGCCCCTGGTCATACTGGGGCACGAGGCCGGCTCCACGGCAATGAAGCGGGGATTTGCCTTGCCCAGAATCTTGTCCTGCATGAAAGGTGCCATCAGCCCGCCCATGTTGGAGCCGCCGCCGGCGCAGCCGATGATGATGTCGGGATATTCCTCCAGGATTTCCATGGCCTTCTTCGTTTCCAGGCCGATGATGGACTGGTGCAAGAGTACCTGGTTCAAAACCGACCCCAGCACATAGCGGTAACCCTCGCTGGTGACCGCCGTTTCGATGGCTTCCGAAATGGCGCAGCCCAGGCTCCCGCCGCTTTCAGGATTTTGCGCAAGCATCGCCCGGCCCACATTCGTCACGTCGCTGGGGCTGGCGATGACCTTCGCGCCGAAGGTTTCCATTACATTTTTCCGGTACGGCTTTTGCTGGTAGGAGACTTTTACCATATACACCGTCAGGGGAAGACCGAAATAGGAGGCCGCCTCCGCCATGGCCGTGCCCCACTGGCCGGCACCGGTCTCGGTGGTGAGGCCCTTCAGGCCCTGCATTTTGGCATAGTACACCTGTGCCAGAGCAGAATTTAACTTATGGCTGCCGGAGGTGTTGTTGCCCTCGTACTTGTAGTAGATCTTCGCAGGGGTTTGCAGCGCTTTTTCCAGATTGTACGCCCTTATGAGGGGTGAGGGCCGGTAGATACGGTAGATATCCAGAAGCTCCTCGGGGATGTCCACATACCTTGTAGTGCTGTCCATTTCCTGTTTGGCCAGCTCCTCACAAAAAACGGGGTACAGCTCTGCTGTCTGTACAGGTTTCATGGTGCCGGGGTTGAGGTAGGGCGCCGGCTGCTCCTTCATATCGGCACGAAGGTTGTACCATTGCTTGGGAATCTGCTCCTCGGTAAGGTAAAATCGGTAAGGCACCTTTTTCATGTTCATTTCTCCTTCACTTATTTTTTCCGCAACGCGGTTTGTACGGCTATGGCAGCGCGAATGGTTAGGATCAGCCAAAGGGTATAAAAAAATGCCCTTGTCCCCCGTAAGGGACAAGAGCATGAACTCCTGTGGTACCACCCAATTTGGCTTAACGCCCACTCACTCCATATACTGACATATATGCTCCCTTTATAACGGGTGGAGTTCCCGTCAGGTACTACTCGTTGCCTTTCGCCCTGCCCTCATAAGTCCATTCGGCACAGCTTCCTTTGCCGCAATTCCACCGCCTGCGGCTCTCTTTAAAAGGCTCTCCGTGCGTACTCGTCTTACTCAACGGTTTGTATGCTGTTGCACGCATTATACGCGCCGCATTTTTAATTGTCAAGCATTATTTGAAACATTTCCCAGCCATACGGCTATGGCTTGCCTTATCCCACAATACCCGGCATGCCGCCCCGGCCCATCTGTGCGCGGCGCTGGAATTTTGTCGCCAGCTCCACCCGGCTATGCCTGTCGCTGCTTTTTTCAAAGGCGGTCAAAATCTCCAGCACATGCAGCGTTTGTTGATAGTCGGCCCGGAATGGGCGGTTGTTGAGGAGTGCGTTGGCCATGTCCGCGAGCCCTAAGGCGCGGCTGTTTTCCTTGTAGTCGTACAAAAGGGGCACTTCCTTCACCGTGCGGTCCTCCGGCGTGAACAGGGAGACAGGCCCGCCAAAGGTGTTGGGGTCGGGCACAAACAACGTGCCCCTTGTGCCGTACACTTCCAAACGCGCCTGGCTGGGGTAGAACACATCAAAGGTGGTGAATATGGTCCCCACGGCCCCGTTGTCAAACTCCATCATGCCGGTAACGAAGGTAGGCACATCCACATCCACGATTTGCCCCCGTTTGGGCGCGCTGGTGACCAGCCTTTGTGGGAAGGTGGATTTGGTGACCCCGGTCACGGCCTTGACTCCGCCGACCAGGTTGGTAAGAGCGGTCACATAGTACGGTCCCATATCCATCATGGGCCCGCCGCCCCGCTTGTAGTAAAACTCGGGGTCCGGATGCCAGCTTTCATGGCCGCGGCAGATCATGAACGCCGCGGCGCCCACCACATCGCCGATGACGCCGTCGTCAATGAGCCGGCGGCAGGTTTGAATCCCGGCGCCAAGGAACGTATCCGGCGCGCCGCCCAGCATCAGGCCCTTTTCCTGTGCCAGCTTCACCAGCGTTTTGCCTTCCTCAAAGTCTGCGCCCAGGGGCTTTTCGCTGTACACATGCTTCCCGGCCAGCAGGGCTGCCCTGGTTACTTCAAAGTGCTCATTTGGCCGGGTTAGGTTCAAAACGATTTCCACCTCAGGATCAGCAAAGGCATCGTGCATGGTTTCATACAGCTTGGGCACATGGTATTCCGCCTGCGCCTTTTCGGCCCGTTCCCGTACCAAATCGCAAACGCCGATGAGCTCAAGCTCATGAAAGGTCTCGGTGATATTTTTAAGGTAAATCCCGCTGATGGCGCCTACGCCGATCATTGCCACCTTCACTGCCATACGATATCCTCCTTACAGGCCCAGCACGTTGTGCAGATATTCCCTGGAAACCATGGCCGCGTGGTAGTTGCATACCGGCGGATTGTCCAGCTCCACGCAGAGTACGCCGTCATAGCCGCCGTTTCTAAGCGCCTGAACAACGCCTTTAAAGTCCACCGTGCCCATGCCCAGGGGCAAAAAGCGCGCCATCTGCCTTTGGGCAAAAACCCCAGCAGCATCCGGGTCGACATCCTTCAAATGCATATAGGCGATGCGGGGCACAAAGCGCTTCACAGCCTCCACCGCGTCCATATGCGCGATGGTGGTATGGGCCGTATCCAAGCACAGGCCCACATATTCGGGATTCGTCATGGAAAGGAACAGTTCAATCTGCTCCTGGCTGAAAATGGCCGTCTGAGCATGTGGATGGAAGCAGGCAACCAGGCCGTTTTCCTTGCACAATTTGCCGATGCGGTCGGAAAGCCGCGCGTAAGCCGCGATCTTTTCCCTGTCGGCCGGCCGCTCAAAAGGCGCGTCATGCCACATGGTGCCCTGCAGGTTCATGTAGGTTGCGCCGAGCTTTTTCATAAAGTCCACGTAAAACACGGCGTTTTCATAATCCTTTTCCGCGTCGTCGGAATAGTGCAGATAGAGGTTGGCCATCTCCAGGTGGTACTTGTCCAAAAGGGCCTTGATGGCCGCCGCGTCGTTGTCAAAATACTTGGCGATAAAGGCGAAATTCTCCACCGCCTGATACCCCAAATGGGAAGCTTCCTTCAGGAATTGCTCGAACTCGTACTGATAGTTGTCCTTGTGATGAACAAGCCAGGTCCAGCCGGTATAGGCGATCTTCATGGCAATGCCCCGCTTTCCAAACATATTGCGTTATTCATCCAATGCCGCTTGATGATATCATAGCATACCGCTCCCCTGGGAAGAAAGACAAAATACATCAACTCACTGTCAAAAGTAGTGCTCTTTGCCGGAAGCTGTACGCGTCTTATATCTTGCTTTGAATATACAGGACATGATATGATAATGCCAAAGGAACAGCCGGACCGGAGGCGCTTAAATATTGTGAGCAGCAGTGCATTCTTTGAAATCAACAGGCAGTCGCTTCGCGTATATTACGGGCAGAATTTAACCTTCTACCCTCATTTCCATCCGGGGTTGGAGCTGTTTTATTGCCTGCAGGGACAGACAAAAGTTGTGGTGGAGGATAAGGAAAAAATACTGCAGCCCGGTGAAATGGCCGTAGCCTGGCCCAACCATGTGCACAGCTATACGGCTATCGGTGAAACCAGGCATATCATTGCCATCGTGGACCTGAACCAAATCCACGAGTATGCCGCTTTGATCACCCAGCACAGTTGCCTTGACTTCTTCCTTGGGAAGGAAGATGTCCATCCCGACATATTGCATTGCATGGACACTTTGGCCCGGAACGGCAATATGGGTGAGCAGCTTCGCCGAGCCTATGTTGGCGTCATGGCCGGCAGACTTCTTATGCAGCTTCCTCTGGAAGAAAAGAAACGCCCCCTTGCCCACGATTCCCTGCGGGATCTGATCACCTACATCGACGCCCATATCGCGGAGCCCATTTCCCTGCAAATGCTGTCCAAGGAGCTGTATCTGAACAAGTATTATATCTCAAAGCTTTTTTCCCAGCGCATCGGCTGCAGCCTGAGGACATACGTCAACGCCATCCGCATCGACAGGGCCTGCAGCATGTTGGCCGATCCGGACGCAGGTATCCCCGCGATTGTGGAGGCCTGCGGCTTTGAGAGCGAGCGCACCTTTTACCGCGCCTTCAGGGCACAGCGGGGCGTGACCCCCAAGGCATTCCGGGAGCAGGCTTCCCATGCAAGGCAATGAAATCATCCATGTGGACAAAGGGAGTGAGACATCATGGAAAAGAAGCGCACATCCCCCTACCCTATCCTTCTCACCCTGATACTGCTTGCCTGCGCATACCCCGTCTACATGGGTATCGCCACATTGATTTCGTTTTTGCAAAACGGGCCATACACGCGTCCGCCTATCCCCGGTACGTCATCCCCTACGCGCCTTTGTCCTTTGCGCTGATCATCGCCGCGGCTTTTCTGCCGTCCTTCCTGAAACGCTTCCGCCGCCATGGGCTTTTGCTTTTGTCCCTCCTGGGCGTTATCCTGTTTTTTGCCTTTGAGTTTGGTCTGGAAAGCATGCAGGTAAAGGAAGGTGCGAGTTCCCTCTCCCTGGATGCCTGGCAGTACAGCCTTTGCATCGCCACGCCGGAGGTTTTGCGGGCGCTGGGAGAGCCGATTTTCGCCCAGGGCAACCCCGCTTTCAAGCTTCATTTTTACTTCATCGCGCTGGTGATCCTGCTTTGTGTCCTTCACACAGCCTACGGCTTTATGAAAATGCACCAGGAAGAAAGCAGCAAAAAGAAAAAGCCGCTTGTCCTGCAGCTTGTATCCCTTCTTGTATTGATAGGGCTTTGCATCCTGGCCTGCTTCACCGCTTTTTTCAGAAACGGCACCTTGAATGTATCGCCGCTGTCCGCCGCGCTGATGATCACATTCTTCCTGGCCTTTGGCATCGCCTGCGGCACTTATTTGGGCTGCCTTACGTATGGCAAGAAAAAAGGGCTTGCGCTATTCGCGCCTGCCCTTGCCGCTTCGGCGGCAGCATGCATGATGTATCTTGGCGAACTGGTATTAACTGGCGGCAAGCTGTTCACGTTCGGACGGGGATTTTTCTTTGAGCCCCTTTTCACAACGGCCTTCGCGCCTGTTGACCTTGCCGTCATATTGTTTTCTGGTGCTGCCACATACCTGATCCTGCGCTCTGTCCGGGAAAAGCCGCTATGAATTCTTACCCGATATCGATCCCCGGATAATAGCAAGTGGTTCTTATAAATCTCGCCCCAAAACTGCGCGCCATGGCGCACTGGGCGGCGCTGCGGCGCAGTACCAGCGCTTCCGCCTGGGTGACGCCCTCGTCCCGAAGCATATGCAGCGCCCTGGTTAAAAGCGCCTTGCCCAATCCGGCCCGCCTGTAATTGGTGCGGACATACAGGGCGGCCAGCGCAACCCTGTCCCCGGTGCCGGACAGGAGCACCTCGCCCATGGGCTCGTCGTTTCTGTAAATGCCCAGCGCCAGAAAATGCGGCCGCTGCATGCATTGGCCCAAGGCATTCAAATCCAGAGGCGCGATGCGGCTCAGGTTCAGCCGGTTCAGCAGCGCCTGCTGCTCAAACTCGTTGCGCATGGGGATATTGGCCACGGTGCAGCCCATGGGGATCGTGTCGCTGCCCTCAGGAATGGGAAAGCGCACCAGGTCCTCCGCGTCGTCCAGCAAAAAGCCGTTGCCCAGGTAAAACTCCATGCTTCTGGCGTCTTCCACGGAAAGCTGTGTGTAAAGCCTGGTGGGTACATAGGGGTTTTGCGCCCGAAGCTGGCTGACACGGGCCAGCAATGCGCCAAAGAGCATATATTGGCAGGAAGGCGGCGCTTCCAGCTGCAAATAAAGGTGCATGGGCCGCTGCGGAAACATGTCCGGCTGATAAAAGGGCATCACATAACCGGTGCCCTGCTGGATATCCATGTCATCCATCACGAAGAACACGTTCTCCGACGGCAGGCCCTGATATACTCCTAACGGATGATATACGCGCATCGCGTCCATCCTTTCAAACTTCTGCGTTTTTCGCGGCCAAAGGCGCGCAGTACGTTTTATTGTACCCCAGCTTGAGGAAATCTGCAAGCAAAAATAGGTATTTGCGCATGTCTTGACATATACATTTATATTCTTTCCGCAGGCAGCATCGACAGATGTCGAACCGGCCCGCCACCCATAAGAAAAGAAGCGCGAGAATGCGCTTCTTTTCTTATGCAGGCCGCTGGTCATTGGATACCGATATCATCCAACAACACTTCCCCGTTTATGCATGTGACTGCAAGCATGCATTCGCCGCTTTCCGGCCGGGCAAATGGGACCGGGAGCGCATGCCAGCCTGCCGGTATCTCAAGTGCTTCATGCCATATGCCTATCCTGAGTGACAGGCTTCCAGACCCCTTTGCCGTTAACGCAACAACGCCCTCCCTTGCACCAAGGAACCTGTAGGATGCGCTGTCTCCCGGCAGCAAGCGCACGACGAGGTTTTCCTCCTCCGGCTGGCTTTCCCCGCCGTAGCGCTGGTAATTAGGCTTTCCTGTTTTGCCGTTTGCGAACAGTATGGTCAGGCCGTCCTCCATCCTGTATTCCGCTCCGGGCATCCTTTGGGATACCGCGCCGCACGCGTCATAATGCTCGGCCGGGATGGATACCGGCGCTTCCCGCTTCAGGGCCCGGAACACGCCGGGATTGATTTGGGGTTCGGCGATAGCCTGTAAAAAGCCGTCGAAAATCTCAACTGCGCGCCTGCTTTCAAGCAGCTGCTCCCCATCAAGGTGGCGGATCAGCTCATCCCACTCCTTGGGCCGTGGGAAGGTGACGGGAGAATTTGAGCAGTCCATTTTCTTGTAGCTCCAAAAGGACCAGGAGATGTTTTCCCGCTCGTACAGCGGGAAAACAGCCGTGTACCATTCCAGGTTGTTTTCTCCGCCCTCGCCCATAAAAAGAGGCATGTTCAGCCTTTCCCGGTATTGCAAATAAGGCAGAATGCTCTCCCGGTCGGGGTTCGACCAGTATTTGTGAAACTGCAGCATGCAGTTATCGTCCAATGGCTCGTTTTGAAGCGGCTCAAATATGGAAAAATCGGTGGCCCAGTGCACGCCCTCCACAATAATGAGATGGTTTTGATCCTCCTCCCGGACCGCCTGTACAAGCTGCCGGTACAAAGGGAGCACCATGGCATTGTAGCCGCTGAACCATTCGGGCAGCGGTTCGTTAAGAAGGTCATACCCGGCCACCGTTGTTTCGTTCCGATAGCGCCGGGCCAGCATGCGCCACAGGTCGATCAATTCGTGTTGGTAATCCGGGTTTTCAAACAGCTCCGGCCTGTCCGCCTCGCAGTCGTCTATGTTCGTGCCCGTCTGCCCTCCCGGCGCGCCGTGCATGTCCAGGATGACCAGCAGTCCATGCTTTTTGCACCAGGCAATCAGCCGGTCGATCCTTAGCAATGTCTCCTCTTGCGCAAGGTGGCGGGCATTTATGGGCAGGCGCACCGAGTTGAAGCCTTGCTTTGCTATCAGCTCCATATCGCCTTCGGTGATATACCGTTCCCCGTACTCCCGCCAGAAGCGGCCGGCATACGCTTCGCCGCACAAGCCCTCGATGAGCGCTTCCATCCTCCTGGGGCGGTCACACTTGCCGTACAGCTTCCACATGTACCCCTCCGGCAAAAACCATCCGCCCAGCCCGAAGCCGCGCAGGAGGATAGGTTTTCCGTCCAGTGTTAGTTCCTGTCCCGAGGCTTTTACAAAGCCCATCCTCTCACCCCTTTACCGCGCCGTCAGCAATGCCCTGCAATATCCGCCTTTGGAAAAGGCCGTAGAAAACGATCATGGGCACGGCCGCCAGAATCAGCGCACTTAGTATCGCCGTCCAGTCGCTTTGGTATTGCCCGAACAATGTGTTGGTGGAAAGCAGCAGTGTGTATTTTTCATTGCGGCTCACCACGATCAGGGGCAGCAGAAAGTCGTTCCACACCCACAGCACATTGGTGATCACCACCGTGGCGGTGATGGGTGTCAAAAGCGGCATCAGAACGCGGAAGAAGGTCATGAAAAGGCCGCACCCGTCGATGGCGGCCGCCTCCTCCAGCTCATAGGGAATGCCCTTGACAAAGCCGTGGTACAAAAACACGGCCATGCTCACACCTAGCCCCGCGTACACAAGGGAAAGGCCCAGCAGCGAGTTTTTGATGCCCAGCGACAGCACCACCCGGTACAAGGGGATCATGATGGAGCTGAAGGGAATCAGCATGGAGAACACAAACAGCGAAAAGAGAAAGCTTGAAAGCTTCGTCTTCGTCCGACACAACCGCCAGCCGGCCAGGGCGGAAAACAGCACCATCATCCCCACGCCGCACACGGCCAGGACAACGGTGTTCACAAGGGACCTAAAATAATGCATCTTGTCCAGCGTGCGTATGTAGTTGTCCAGCTTGAGCTGCCTGGGCAGGGACATCACGTTCACCAGCAGTTCCCCGTTGGTCTTGAAGGAGTTCATCAGCGCCATCCATAAGGGGAACAGGCATACAAGGGCCGCCGCCGATAAAAAGACATATGCCGCAGTGCCGAAGATCCGCTTTTTCGTCTTCACAGTTCCTGCTCCTTGCTTTTCATCAGCTTCAATTGGACCATGGTCACCGCCAGTACGCATAGAAACAACACCGTGGATTTCGCCGTGGCATAGCCGTAGCGGACATTCCCGCGGAAGGCCTCCTCATAAATATTCACCGCCACGGCCTGGGTGGCCCGGCCGGGACCGCCGCCGGTCAATGTATAGATAACGTCAAACACCTGGAAGGAGGCGTTCAGCGTCCAGAATACGCAAATGGTAAGAGCTGGACTGATCATGGGAAACACCACGCGCCAGAAAACCTGCCATGCGTTGGCGCCGTCCAGCCTGGCCGCCTCTGTCAGTTGAGGAGATACCCCCTGCAGCGCGGCCATGTAGATAATCATGAGGTATCCGGCGATACCCCAGATGGATACGGTGACGATGGCGATAAAGGCGTAATTGGGATCACCGATCCAGGAATGGTCAAGGAACGCAAAGCCCCAGTTGTCGGCCATGAAGTACAGCACCTTGGTAAAGATAAACATCCACATATACCCGCCGATGACCATGCTGATCATGTTGGGCAGGTAAAAGACGGTGCGGAAAAGACCCTTCATCCGCCTGCGGGATTCAATGACCACCGCCAGCGTCATGGCGCATACATTGGCCAGGATCACCATGACGGCCACATACTTTGCCGTAAAGGCCATGGCGCGCCAGAAGTAGGTGTCGGACAGAATCTCCCTGAAATTATCCAGCCCCACGAATTGAAAGGCTTTGCTGATGCCGTTCCAGTCGGTCATGGCATAGTAAAGGCCGGAGGCGGCGGGATACAGCTTGAAGGCGGCATATACCAACAGGGCAGGGAAAACGAACAAAAGCAGCTGCAGGTTCTGCCTGGCTTTTGATTTCAAACACTTCCCTCCCTTCGGTTTGGATAAATTGCGGGCAGCAGGCTTGCCTGCTGCCCGCGGCTGATATGAACGTATTAACGATTAATTGAGTTTGTTGGCATTTTGGAAGGCTTTATCCATCCGCTCAATGAACTGGTCCTGCGTCACGGTGCCCACGTAGTATTCCTGCAGCAGCTTACCCTGCTCGTCTGTGACGGCATTGGGCAGCACCAGGTCCTGATAGGCGCGGCCCTGGGCCACGAAGCTTGAAGCGTCGGCCACCCAGGACTTGGCTTCAAAGGTGTGCACGGTGGCCAGCGGGTTGAATACGCAGCTTTCGAAGAGGGCGGAGGAGTCCTTGTCGTCCAGCACGTAGTTGGCGAACTTAAGCGCCAGGTCCATTTCCTTGCTGCCGGGGTACACCGCCAGCGTGGTGGAGGTGGACAGGTTCACCCTGGTACATTCTATATTGTCGTTGACCGGCAGCGGGAACACGCCCAGCTTCATATCGGGGTTGGTTTCCATAATGGTGCCTGCGGCCCAGGTGCCCTGCACGAACATGGCGGCCTTGCCCATGGCGAAATCGGCGGCGCCGGCCTGGGACCCTTCTTCCATGGCACGCTCAGTGCCGTTTTGCATGATCACGTCGATGGGTCCGAAGATATCGCGGACCTCCGCGTAGGAGCCTTCATCCTTATACATTCTGGCTACCCAGTCAGGAAGCTCACCGGAAACCTTGCCGCCAAGGGTCAGCGCGGTCATCAGCTGGGGCACCCACTGCTCCTGATAGGCCAGCATAAAGGGCGTGTAGCCTTTTACCTTGAGGGCCTCACAAACGGCCTTCAGCTCGGTGAGGGTGTTAGGCGGGGTCAGGCCGCATGCTTCGAAGATGGCCTTGTTGTACAGTACGCCCCAGGCCTGGCTCTCGATGGGCACAGCCATCAGCTTTCCGTCCACGGAAACGGTGGCCTTCACGTTTTCGTAGATCTTGGCGGCCAGAGGCTCATTGCCAAGGTCCGTCAAGTGCCCGGCCTTGTTGTACAGGCTGATGTTGTTGGCGTGCAGGGTGTACAGGTCGGGGGCGTCGTCGCCTGCCAAGCGCGCCTGCAGCACACTCTCATACTGGTCGGAGCTGGGCATTTCCAGCGTCACCTTGACGCTTACGTTCTCCTCAGCCAGCATCTTTGCTTCAAACTGCTCCACATAAGCCTGCCACTGGTCCATGTACTGGGGGAAGCTCATCATGATGTTCAGCTCCGCCTCCCGGGGAGCCTGTGCCGCCATCGCCGGCGCAAAAAGGGAAAGCGCCAGGGTCAGGGCAAGGGTCAATACGACCAATTTTTTCATGGGAACCCTCCTTTAATTTCTGTTCGGTCACGAACGATGGCTTGATTGTATCTTCTTTTCCCATAAAAAACATTGTCATTTCATAGCCTGTACTTTTGTCAATGTTTAAGGACACAAGCCAGGGCTCAGGAGCCTGCCTTCACCATTTCCCCCGGCGTCATGCCATAAAAGCGCTTGAATGCCTTATAAAAATGGGCGATGTCCGCAAAGCCGGTCAATTCCCCCGTTTCCTTAACGGGTACACGCAGTACACAGAGCAGTTCCTTGGCCTTTTCCATGCGCAGCCGCATCACGAATTCAGAAAAATTATCGCCCGTATGACTTTTAAACGCCTTGCTTAAATATTCCCTCGTCACAAAGAACCGGCCCGCCGTCTCTTCCAGCGTGATGCCCTTACTGGCGTTCTCCCGTACATAGCGGACAACGCCTTCCATATCCAGCCGGCCGCGGGCGCGGATGAGCTTCTCCATGCCGGCGGCGGCCGCCGTGTAGACTATCTGCACGTGATGCAGCATGGCATCATAGGTGGCATCCTGGCTGAAAACAAACGAGGATTCCACTTTGGAAAGCACATCCGCAACAGTAAACCCTTCCGCCGCGATGTGGCGCTGCAGCGCGCCCATCAGATCATAATACAGCGCCACCAGCAGCCCCTTTTGCGGCTCCCCTTCGTTTTTTGTGCCGGGCAAAGAGATCAGCCTGTCAAAGCAGCGTTCCAGTATTTCCGGCTTTCCGGAACGAAGGCATTCCAGCAAGGCGGAGCGCTGAGAAAGGTATTCTCCGATCCAGCTTACATGCAAAAAGCCGTCCATCCCCTGGGGCTGATCAAATGAAGCATGCCTTGATTCCGAAAGCTCCTGAACACACTTTCCCAACTGCTTGTTCAGTTCTTCTGGCTTTACGGGCTTTAACAGATAATCCGTCACGCCAAGGTGCATGGCGCTGCGAATATAATTGAAATCATCGTAACCGCTGATGATGACCACCCTGGCCCGCCTATCGGTTTCCCTTACCTTTTCCAGAAGGGATATGCCATTCTGGCCCGGCATCCTGATATCGGTCAATATGATATCCGGCTTCAACCGGCGGATCAGCTCCAGGCCGTATTCGCCGTCGGAGGCCTCGCCGACAATACTGAGGTTCAAACGTTCCCACTGCCCCAGGCTTTTGATCACTTCCCTGGTCCAGGGCTCATCGTCAATCAGGACAACGGTGTAGGCCATGCTTCTTCCTCCC
Organism: Bacillota bacterium; assembly: GCA_023436585.1. Lineage (GTDB taxonomy): Bacteria > Bacillota > Clostridia > Christensenellales > Aristaeellaceae > JAEWAH01. The sequence goes on from JAEZIN010000018.1 coordinate 154,100, forward strand.
TTGACGCGGGCAGCAGGATGGTAACGTTTGTTCCCTGCCCGGGTTCGCTTTCCACACTCACCCCGTACGGCGCGCCATACTTTAAACGGATTCTGGAATTGACATTGTTCAGCCCAATATGGGCGCTGGAGGCGATGGCGTTATCGGCCCCTTTTGCCAGTTCTTCGCGGATATATGCCAGCCTGTCCGGCGCCATGCCCAGCCCGTTATCAGATACGCTCAGCAGCATGTCACTTTCGCCGGCCGCCCTGGCGGAAAGGGTGATCTCCCATACGCCAGGCTTTTCCGACAGGCCGTGCTCCAGGCTGTTTTCCACCATGGGCTGCAAAATGAGCTTGGGGATCAGCACCGTGAGCCACTCCGGCGCGATGTCGCAGACCACCTTGATACGACTGCCGAACCGCTGGTTCTGTATGGCCAGGTAGCTGTCCAGATACTTGATTTCCTCTCCCAGGGGCACCATTTCCTTGGAAAAGCTCAGGGAATAGCGGAGGATGTCGCTCAAATCCACCGTTACGCCATAGATTTCCGGCGCGTTTTTCTTCAGCGCCATGCCGCCGATGCTCTGCAATGTGTTGTACAAAAAGTGCGGGTTAATCTGCGCTTGAAGCGCCCGAAGCTGCGCGGAACGCTTTTCGATTTTCGTTTGAAACTTCTGGGCGATCAGCTCCTGATTCCTTACGATCATCAGGTGGAAGCTCTCCTCCAGCCGGCCGATTTCATCGGTGCGCAGGCTTGCGTTTTCCTTTAGGCTGTATTCGCGGATGGTCACATGCTGCATTTCCTCAGCCAGCCGCATGATGGGGCGGCTTACGATGCGCGTGAATAAAAGGGACAGGCCCAAAGCACCCAGCAGCGCAAAGGCCGCGGCCAGAACGCCGACCAGCAGCGTTTGGCTCAGCGGGGACGCGATGACGCTGCCGGGGACCAATTGCAGGATTTGCAGCTTTCCCCGGCTGACAGGCCCGTAAAAAAGATAGTTTTGCTGATAAAGCCCTTCCCCGCGAGTGGTGGCAGGCAATGAACCGAGCAATTCTTTCAGTTTTAAATCATCCCAGGCTTTTGTCCCCTCATCCGTCGCGGCCACCAATTGACCCGCGTCATTCATCAGCAGCAGCGTCTCGCCTGAATTGGACCGGATGTTGTTCATCAGGTCAAGGAAGGCAGAGGGCTTTAACCGGATCACCGCCAGGGCCAGGGGCGTATTCGTCTCAAACCGGTTAATTTGATGCATGGCCAGAACCTCACTGCCCTCCCGCAAGAGAACCATGTTGGTCTGCAGTCCTTCCCCTCGGGAGCGCCACATGGCCAGTTTGTCTCCCGTTTCCAGCAGGGTGGCCCCGGAGCGTTTGGCCGAAAGCACCGTACCGTTTTGCAGGTTGTAAATCTCAATGGAATTAATGTTGGCGTCCATGCTGATCATGGCGTTCAGGGCGGTTATCAGCCGCCACCGGGCAGCGTAATCCAGTTCGCCTTCCGGCCGGCACCATTCCTGGATGTCCGCCTTTGTTTCCTTGTCCACCTCCAGGGTATAGAACTGTTCGGCGTACCCCTTGAGGCTCAATTCGAACCTTTCCTGAAGCCAGCCGATGCTCATATGGCGTATACCGATTACCTGGCCGTGCAGGGAGTCATACGTTGTTCGCATGGCAAAACCGGTAACCAGCAGCACAAGAACGATGGATATGCCCGCCGTGCCCAAAAACAGCTTCCGCCGAAGCGGCAGCGCCTTGCGTTTCTCATGTCCGTTTTTCGCCATGCTCCGTCACCCCATAGCCGGTTTGGGTTGATTGTACACCATACCCTTGTGAAATACAACGCGCGGATAGGATTGGAAAAGGCTTGCCCGCGGCTTTCCAGTCGTTCGTTTTGGAAGTGTGCCTTTTGCAAAGGAGCCTTTTTTCTTTTACTTTCCACATGGATTATGGTACAATGGCTAAGGTATGCAAAAGGATATTCCCCATTTATGCCCCTGAAGGAGTTATGTCAATGCCCGCAACCGTCGGCGTGGTTTCCCTTGGCTGCACCAAAAACAGGGTGGATACCGAGCAGATGCTGGGTATCCTCCGTCAAAACGGATATCAAATCATTCCAGATGCAAAAAGCGCTGAAATATTGATCGTCAACACCTGCGGCTTTATCGAATCGGCGAAAACGGAATCCATCGAAACTATTCTGGAAATGGCCGGTCACAAGAAGACAGGTGCCTGCCGGCTGCTGGTGGTTACCGGCTGCCTGGCCCAGCGGTATTCCCAAGAGCTGATGAACGATATGCCGGAAATAGACCTCATCCTGGGTGTCAACCAGTATGGGCGGCTGGTATCCGCCATTGAAAGCGCTCTTTCCGGCAACCGCAGCGCCTATTGCTCGGCCTCCGATGCCTTTTTGGAAACCGACCGCGTTTTGACCACCCCCACCTATTCCGCCTACATACGCATCGGCGACGGCTGCGACAACCGCTGCGCCTTCTGCGCCATTCCTTTAATCCGTGGCCGCTACCGTTCCAGGCCGATGGAAAGCATCCTTTCAGAAGTGGAAAGCCTGGCCCGCCAGGGCGTTCGGGAGCATGTGCTGGTGGCCCAGGATACCACCCGCTACGGCACCGACTGGCAAAAAACCTCCCTGCTGCCCGAGCTTATGCAAAAGGCCGCCAAAATTGAAGGCGTGGATTGGCTCAGGGTTTTGTACTGCTATCCCGACGAAGCGGATATCGCGCTGCTTGATACCATGGCGCAAACGCCCAACATCTGCAAGTACCTCGACCTGCCCATCCAGCATATCGATCCTAAGATTTTGCGCCGCATGCGCAGAAGGGGCGATCCCAGTCACATCCGCGCCTTGCTTGCGGCCGCCAGGGAGCGCGGCTTCGCGTTGCGCACCTCCATCATCGTCGGTTTCCCCGGTGAAACAGAGGATGATTTCAGCCGCCTATGCGACTTTATACGGGAGCAGCAGTTTGATCGCCTGGGCGCTTTCGCCTTCTCCCCCGAGGAGGGGACGCCGGCCGCCGATATGGAGGATCAAATCCCGCAGGAAGTGCGGGAAGAACGCCTGGACAAGCTGATGAAGCTGCAGGCTTCCATTTCCCAAAGCTGCAACCAGCTTCGGGTGGGCACCACCACCAAGGTGCTGATCACCGGCGAACGCGGAAACGGTACATATGCCGGCCGATCAGAGTGGGAAGCGCCTGAAATCGACGGTGAGATACTGTTCACCTCCCCCGTGCCACTTCAGGTTGGATCGTTCTGTAACGTGCGCATCATAAAGGCAAAGACATATGACCTGATGGGAGAAAAAGCATGAACCTGCCCAACCGCCTGTCCCTTGCGCGCGTATTGATGATCCCTGTATGCGTAGCGCTGATGTACGCGGGAACGCCGGTCTTTCAATGGCTGGCGCTTGCTGCTTTCCTCATCGCCTCCTTTACAGACTTTTTGGACGGGCACATCGCCAGATCACGGAATCTGGTCACTGATTTTGGCAAATTCATTGATCCGGTGGCCGATAAACTGCTGGTTTTGAGCGTACTGATCATGCTCTCCTCCCAAGGAAAAATTCCCGCGTGGATGACGGTCATCGTTTTGGCCAGGGAGCTTTCCGTCGACGGGCTGCGCATGGTAGCGTCGCTGACTGGCAAGGTGATCGCGGCAGGCAAGCTTGGCAAAATCAAGACCGTGACGCAGATGGTGACCATTTCCCTTCTCCTTGTGGACAACTGGCCCTTTGGCGCTTTCCCGGTTTCCGGCATCCTGTCGTATGCCATGGTGGCCATCACCTTATGGTCCGGCGTGGATTACTTTGTAAAGAACCGTTCCGTTTTGTCTTTTCAGGAGGAGCAGAAATGATAGCCGAGATCCTGTGCGTAGGCACGGAGCTTTTGATGGGTCAAATTGTAAACACCAACGCACAGTTTTTGAGCAGGCGGCTAAGCGAGTTGGGCGTTAGCTGCTACCACCACACCACTGTGGGCGACAACGATCTCCGGCTGCAGGCGGCCTACAAGCTGGCCCTGTCCCGGGCGGATGTGGTCATCACCTCCGGGGGCCTTGGCCCAACGGTGGATGATATCACCAAGCGTTCCGCCGCCAAGGTGCTGGATAAGCCTCTTGTGCTCCGCCCGGAAGCGGAGGAGATGGTAAGGGCGCGCTTTGCCCTCATATGCCGCCCCATGGCACAAAACAACCTGTCCCAGGCCATGTTCACCCCAGATACCACCGTACTTTTCAACCCCAATGGTACGGCGCCGGGGGCCATGGTGCCCGCCGGGGAGGGAAAGGTGATTTTCCACCTGCCCGGGCCGCCCATCGAGCTGGAGCCCATGTTTGACCTGCATATCGCGCCGTGGCTGCAAAACCACAGCCATATGTGCTTTGAAAGCCGGTACATCCGCATCTTCGGCATGGGCGAAAGCGATGTGGATGTAAGGCTTGCCGACCTGGAGGAGATGGGCAACCCCACCCTGTCCCCCTATTGCTCTTTGGGCGAGGTGCAGCTTCGCGCCACCGCCGCCGCGGCCACGAAGGAAGAGGCCCTTGCGCTCCTTTTGCCCAGGGTGGAAGAAGTCAAAGCCCGCCTGGGCGATGTGGTCTACTCCGTGGACCCTGACAACAAGGGCTCCCTGGCCGCCTCCGCCATGGCCGCGCTGAAGGAAAAAGGGCTTACCGCGGCCGTAGCCGAGAGCCTCACCGGAGGGATGATCTGCGAAGCATTGACGAATGTACCCGGCGCATCTGCCGTGCTATTGGGTGGGTTTATCACCTATACGGAGCAAATGAAGACCGGTATGCTGAACGTAAGCGAAGAACTCCTTCATGCCAATGGCGCGGTCAGCGAGGAATGCGCCAGGGCCATGGCGGAAAACGCGCTTAGAGTCGCCGGCAGTGATGTGGCCGTATCGGCCACCGGCTTTGCCGGCCCGGACGGCGGAACGCCGGAAGCCCCCGTGGGCACCGTGTTCATCGGGCTGGCCACAAGGGAAGGCACCACCGTGACGAGGCTCCGGCTCGCCGGCAGCCGCCACCGCATACGAACCATCGCCACACTGCACGCGCTCAATGCCCTGCGCCTTGGCGCATGGGCTTCAACCAATTCATTGCATTCATAAGAAAGGCGGGATCGCTCCATGGCAAAGAAGGACACGCTGGAAAAGAAGGAACGGACACCCGAAAACGCCGCGCAAGAGGAAAAGCTTCGCGCTCTGGAATCCGCATTAAGCGCGCTGGACAAGCAGTTTGGCAAAGGCGCCGTGATGAAGCTGGGCGCTTCCGCCCGCAGCGGCGGCATTGAAGTGATTTCTACAGGCTGCCTGGATCTGGACATGGCGCTGGGCGTTGGCGGTTTGCCCCGTGGCCGCGTCGTAGAGATTTTCGGGCCTGAATCCTCCGGTAAGACCACCGTCGCATTGCACGTGGTGGCGGAGGCGCAAAAGAAGGGCGGCATTGCCGCGTTCGTGGACGCGGAACACGCTCTGGACCCCGCGTACGCCAAAAAGCTGGGCGTAAACATTGATGAGTTGTACATCTCCCAGCCGGACACGGGCGAGCAGGCGCTGGAAATCGCCGAAGCGCTGGTCCGCTCCGGGGCAATTGATGTTGTCGTCATCGACTCCGTGGCCGCGCTGGTGCCCAAGGCAGAAATCGACGGCGAAATGGGCGACAGCTTCGTGGGCCTGCAGGCCAGGCTCATGAGCCAGGCGCTGCGCAAGCTGGCGGGTGTCATCTCCAAGACCAACGCCATCTGCATCTTCATTAACCAGCTCCGCGAAAAGGTCGGCGTCATGTACGGCAATCCGGAGACGACGCCAGGCGGCCGAGCCTTGAAGTTCTACGCCAGCGTACGCCTGGATGTGCGCAAGGGCGAGCAGCTTAAAACGGGCGCGGATGTCATCGGCAACCGAACCAAGGTAAAGGTGGTCAAGAACAAGGTGGCGCCACCCTTCCGTGTCTGTGAGTTTGACATCGTCTTTGGCCAGGGCATCAGCAAGGAAGGCTCGATCCTGGATATGGCCGTGGTCAGGGACATCATTCACAAGAGCGGCGCGTGGTTCAGCTATAACGACCAGCGCATAGGCCAGGGCCGCGAAAGCGCCAAGCAATACCTGAAGGAGAACCCGGAAGTGGCCCGCGAAGTCGAAAGCCTCATCCGCCAGGAAATGCTCAATGCTGCGGCAGCCGTTTTGCCGCCGGCGGACAGCGATGACGATGACCCCTCCCTGTTGGACGAGGAATAATCCACGCACAGCAATGAAAACGGCGGCAGTCGATCGACTGCCGCCGTTGTTTGCAAATGAAATTGGCATACCCGCGACAGCTTCCCCTTAAGGGAAAGCTGTCGACGAAGTCGACTGATGAGGCGGCTCTCTCAAACAAGCATCTGAAGAATGACACCTCATCCGGCACTGTGTGCCCCCTTCCCCTCAAGGGGAAGGCATGGTCTGCGCTGAGTACTGAAGCCTCAGTAGGTTACATCCGCCATCTTGATATAGGCGACAGCATCCTTGTAGCGGATCACATACCATTCGCCTTCGGAACCCAGTATCTCAACTGCCGTGCCCGCGTTCAGCGTCTGCACGGAATTCCAGCTGGAGGCGGGTCCGGTGCGCGTGGTGGTGCGGTTTACAACAGTGCCGGCGATAGGCGACGCGGATGTCCAGGCGGCAAGGTCCTCATCCAGCCATACCTTGGCCGACTTGGGAATGGATGCCGCGGCTTCCCGCAGGCTCACCACCCAATACCTGTCCAGCTGCGCGATCACCGTCAGCCGCGTGTATTTGGTCAGGGAGCCAACCCGCTTGCTGCCGGAAGCCGGGTACGCATAAGCCGCCGTGCTGCTGTTGCGCAGCGTGATATGCATGGGGTTTTCCACCACATAATAGTTGAGCAGCCAGCCGTTGATGGTCTGCACGGTTTTTTCGTCAAAGTAGGCGATATACAGCCAGTCTTCCCAGCGGTCCAATATCTCGAACGTGTCGCCGTTGCTAAGGCTTTTGATGGTTTTAGAACTGGTAGTATGGTTTTCCCGCAGGGAAACGTTCTGGCTGACAACCTCACCCGTCTCCGCATCGGGCACATCCGCCCACGCGGTCAGCGCCGCCGACATCAGCATGACGGCCATCAATAGCGCCGCGAGCAATGCCTTCCTCTTCATGAAAATACCTCCCTTTATTATACTTGTTCTGTCTTTTGCTGTAATAGGTCCCGCGTCATGCGGGATACATCCATCTAACGCTTAACATATGCAAATTCTTGCCGCTTTTGGAAAAACAATTCACATTTTCCTGCCTGCCAATAAAGACAGCTTTGTCTATACCGCCGCATTATCTTTATGCAAATTGCCCTTACTACGGTCATGGATTTTCTGCAATGAAACGATTTTTCTTGACAGATGAAGTGCTGGCCGTTACAATGATTATGATCGGCTGAAAAGGTGTTTCTTCCGTGCTGAACGAAGAGGTGCCTGCGCTGTTTTTCGTATAAAGCAACCATTCCTTTTCTTCTCCGTTGCGGGGCATTTTTGGTCCCGGTGCGGTTTGTATGGAAGAGCAGGCGGATGGCAGGATAAGGGGCGGGAACAAGAAATTTCCCGGTCCCAGTTTTTCCGTCAATTGGACAAAGCATTGTCCGCCGCCTGATATCGGCATAACAGCAAAATGGTGAATGCCTGCGCATTCCCGTTTATGTGAATAGTGTGTTGGGTAGGTTTCTCCCGGCGCATGCAGGTGTGCAGATCGACCAGCAAACAGATGAACCCATGGTGCGCGAAAAAACAGCCAGCCGTGCAGGTATTGCCTGTACGGCTTTCGTCGTTCCCTAAAGGTCTTGGACTCACGTATAGAAGAAATTTGCAAAAAGGGAGGGAATCGCATTGGAATGGTTATGGATCGTTCTGGCCGCCATCATTGCAGCGGCCATCGGCGTGGGAGCCGGTTATATCTACCGCAAGAACGCCGCCGAAAAAAAGATAGGGCGGGCTGAGGAATACGCCAAAAATTTACTTGATGACGCCATGCGCAAGGCGGATGAAAAGAAAAAGGAAACCGTTCTGGAAGCCAAAGAAGAAGTGCTCAAGCTGAAAACCGAACTGGACAGGGAAATCAGGGACCGCCGCACAGAACTGCAGCGCAACGAAAGACGCATGATCCAGCGGGAAGAAACGCTGGACAAGAAGCTGGATAACCTGGAAGCCCGGGAAGAGGGCCTGAACAAGAAACAGACGCAGATTCAAAAGCTCCAGGAGGAGGCGGAAGATTTCCACAACCGCCAGTTTACCGAGCTGGAGCGCATCGCCGGCATGACACAGGACGAAGCCAGGCAGATGCTCACTGACCGCATCCAGAAGGAAGCATTTCACGACGCCGCCGCCATGGTGCGTGACATTGAAAGCCGCGCCAAGGAAGAGGGCGAGAAAAAAGCCCGCAACATCATCGCGCTGGCCATACAAAAATGCGCCGCCGACCATGTGGCGGAGAGCACCGTATCGGTCATCACCCTGCCCAACGATGACATGAAGGGCCGCATTATCGGCCGTGAGGGCCGCAACATACGCGCCCTGGAAACGGCCACAGGCGTCGACCTCATCATCGACGATACCCCCGAAGCCGTAATCGTATCCGCGTTTGACCCCGTGCGCCGGGAAGTGGCCCGGATCGCCGTGGAAAAATTGATCATGGACGGCCGCATCCACCCCGCCCGCATCGAGGAAATGGTGGATAAGGCCCGCAAGGAAGTAGACAATCAGATCCGGGAGGCTGGCGAGCAGGCCGTGTTTGAAACCAACCAGCACGGCATACACCACGAGCTGGTCAAGATCCTGGGCCGTTTGAAATACCGCACCAGCTACGGTCAAAACGTACTGAAGCATTCCATCGAAGTATCCCACCTGGCGGGCCTCATGGCCGCTGAGCTGGGCGCCGATGTGGCCCTGGCCAAGCGCGCCGGCCTTCTGCATGACATCGGCAAGGCCGTGGACCATGAGCAGGAAGGCACCCACGTATCCATCGGCGGCGAATTGGCCCGCAAATACCGGGAAAGCGCCGATGTGATCCACGCCATCCTGGCCCATCACAACGATGTAGAGCCCCAAACCATTGAGGCTGTGCTGGTCCAGGCCGCGGACGCCATTTCCGCCGCAAGGCCTGGCGCCCGCCGCGAGTCGCTGGAGAACTATATCAAGCGCCTGGAGAAGCTGGAAGAAATCGCAAACTCCTTCACCGGCGTGGAAAAGTGCTTTGCCATCCAATCCGGCCGCGAAGTGCGCATCATGGTCAAGCCCGACGATGTCACCGACGAGGGCACGAAGGTGTTGGCCAAGGAAATCGCCAAGCGGATCGAAAAGGAACTGGAGTATCCCGGCCAGATCCGCGTAAACGTGATCCGGGAGACCAGAAGCACGGAATTCGCCAAGTAATACATAGGACCATACAAGCCGGAAAGCAGTTGCTTTCCGGCTTTTAAATTGGCCTCCGGTTGATGTGGGCGATTTACTTATAAGCCGTTCAGGGTAGCCGGGGGCTTGCTCCCGCCGCACGCGCCAGCTTCACATGCATTGACCTGCTCCTTGCACAAACGGCGGGAGCAAGCCCCCGGCTACACATATTTTTTTTGATTTGATTATACTTGCGTCCAGCAATGTTGTCCATGATTACGAAAGTGATTATGAATGTCAGGCGTTGCGCAGCACGCTTATAAACCCATCCAGTATATCATGGCTATAGCGAAAGCCTTTGTCCTGATAGAACTTCATAGCCTGGGTGTTGCCATTGGAAACGAATATGAACAAGTCTTTTACATTTTGTGCGTTCAGCCAATCCATTGACCTTTCAAACAAGATGCTGCCGATGCCCTTGCCACGGTAATCATCTCTTATATAAAACTGGGAAAGGCAGCCGATAAAATCGCCCTCTACGGAATCGAAATCGAAGAATGAATCGCACTTAAGCGTTGCAAAATTGCTGGTATAGATTTGCTTAGGCGCGATATTGCTGTAGGCGTAACCCACTACATGATCGTCATCGTAAGCGGCAATGAGGAAATTGGCCTTGGCACTTTTTAAGGATGGAAGCATCCTTGATTCGAAGCTCATGGCGTCAAAGAACTCAGGACGGATAAAAGCCTTTGATTTTTGATATGTCATCATCTCGTTGCACAGATCCCTGACAAGATACGAATCTTGTTCCTTCAGTACCTCATATCGGATGGCCACGGCATCTCCTCCGGTTCCCTTTTGCATGTTGCAAGCTTAGGCTATCGCTGCATCAGCAGACACACAGCTTGGGCACTGATGCCCTTCTCCTCGCCTTCGAAGCCCAGGTGCTCTGTGGTGGTGGCCTTGATGTTCACGCGGTCCTGGGGGATATCCAGCGCCTTGGCGGCGTTATCCCGCATGATCGCGATATATGGGGCCAGCTTGGGCCGCTGGGCCACGATGGTCACATCCGCGTTGCATACCTGAAAGCCCTTGCTTTTTACAAGCCGGATGACATGCTCTAGCAGCAGCAGCGAGGAGATGCCCTTGTAGGTGTTGTCGCTGTCAGGAAAATGCTTTCCGATATCCCCCAAGGCCGCGGCGCCCAGCAGCGCATCCATCAGCGCGTGCAGCGCCACATCGGCGTCACTGTGGCCCAGCAAGCCTGTTTCATGAGGGATTTCCACCCCGCAGAGGATGAGCTTGCGGCCTTTCACCAACTGATGCACATCATACCCCTGGCCAACGCGCAGTGAAGAAGGAGGACCTCCCTCGCTTTGCTTGAGGGCAGCCTCCGCCATAAGCATATCCTCCGGCGTGGTGATTTTCAAATTGGCATAATCCCCTTGCGTGAGCCTTACGGGAATGCCCAGCGCTTCCACCAGGCCGGCATCGTCGGTGGCTAATATCCCCGCCTCCCGGGCGTGATCATGGGCCTTTGCAAGAATGCTTTTCAAGAAGCCTTGGGGCGTCTGCACGGCGCGGAGCTGTGCCCTTTCGGGCGTGGAGCGCACCGTATTCTGCGCGTCCACCTGTTTGATGGTGTCCTTGACGGCTACGGCAGCCACGCCTGTGCCATGTTCCCCGACCGAAGCTATGACCCGCCCGATGGCCTCCCCTGTTATCAGCGGCCTGGCGGCGTCATGAACAAGCACCACCGATTCACCCGGAGAAAGCAGCTTCAATCCGTTTAATACGGAATCCTGCCTCTCCGGCCCGCCGTAGGCAAAGGCTGATACGGAGTCCAGCAGCCCATAGGACTTTAGGAGCTCTCTTGCCCGCTCTTCCTCCTCAGGCTTTATGACAAGCACCAACGCATCGCACAGCCCTTGGAAGGCCCTTACGCTGCGGCAAAGGACGGGCATGTCGCCAAGGGGCAGAAACACCTTGTTCTCCCCCACCTGCATCCTTTTGCCCGATCCCGCGGCCAGCAATATCACTTCGGTGCGCATGGCTTGCCCTTTCATCAGTTCCGCTCCCTGGCTACCGTCTCATCCTCCTGGAGCACCTTGTACATGAGCGACGCGCCTTCCTTGCGGACATGCTCCAGGATGGACACGATCTCATACCTTCCGTACCGGTCGCCAAAGCGGATCTCCAACAGATCCCCTTCTTTCACCTCTGCCCCCGGCTTGGCCGTCTTGCCGTTCAGGGATACGCGCCCCCCGGAGCAGGCATCATTGGCCACCGTCCGCCTTTTTATGATGCGGGATACCTTCAAATACTTATCCAGACGCATGAAATACCTCAACCTTCAAGGCGATTGAAATTTGATTGTTTCAGGTGCTTGCACCCAAAAACGCCCATGCGAAACCGCACGGACGTTCCTGATTTGATCATATACCAACCATGTTTGAGGCTGATATTATTCGTTGACGGTGTCCTTCAGCGCCTTGCCGGGCTTGAAAACGGGGGCCTTGGAGGCGTCAATCTTGATCTCCTCGCCGGTGCGGGGATTGCGGGCGGTGCGGGCGGGTCTCTCCTTCACTTCGAAAGAGCCAAAGCCGACGATCTGAACCTTTTCGCCAGCTTTGAGGGAGTCACTGATGACTTCCACCACAGCATTAATGACCTTTTCCGCGTCCTTTTTGGTCAGGCCGGTTTTGGCGACGATGGCGCTGGACAGTTCTGCTTTGTTCATGAAAGTACCTCCTCGTTTTTACCATGATGTATGATGGATTTTCTTTATTGGGATCACCTGAACCTATATTCGCCTCCATCCGGCAATTTCCTTCCGGAAAGCGGATGCGAAGCGGATACCATTGAAAAAGCGTGGATTTATACCTTTTTTTCCAGCAGCTTTCCCTTTTCCCAGTATACATCCATTTCTGATAAAGTCAAGTGTTCCAACGCTTTTCCCTCCGCAACAATTGCTTTTTCCATCCTTTCAAAGCGCCTAATGAACTTATCCACGGCGGCGGATAGAAGCAGCTCCGGCTGCTTTTTAAACAGGCGGGCGGCGCTGACTGCGGCTAAGAGCAAGTCGCCAAGTTCCTCACCGGGGTCCGTACCCTTTTTGATTTCTTCCCGCACCTCCTGTACTTCCTCCAGCACCTTCTTCAAGGCTTCCTCGGGATCGTCCCAGTCAAAGCCCACCTGCTTTGCTTTTTGCTGCACCTTGTAAGCCCGCATCAGCGCCGGCAGATGCCTTGGCACATCCGCCATGACAGCCGCCTGGGTGTCAAGATTCCGTTCCTTGCGCTTGAGCTTGTCCCAGCTTACCAGCACCTCTTCGGCCGTATCGCATTTCACGTCCCCGAAGATATGGGCATGGCGGGAAATCATCTTGCGGCAGATGGCGGTGGTAACATCCCGGATGTCGAATTCCCCATGCTCCCCGGCAATCTGGGCATGGAAGACCACCTGCAAAAGCACGTCTCCCAGCTCATCCGCCACATGGTCCATGTCGTTTTCATCAATGGCGGCAACGGCCTCGTAGGCTTCCTCCAGCAGATAGGTACGGAGGGATTCGTGGGATTGCTCCCTGTCCCAAGGACATCCGTCCGGCGCGCGAAGCTTTTCCATGACCTTTATAAGATCAAAGAAATCGTAACGGCTTCTGGACAGCACGGGCACGGCCGGCACGTACACCGCGGCGGTATGGTCATATCCCTTCCTGCGGTCCAAATCGGACAGGGGTATCTTTTCCGCGGTGCGTTCCTTTTGTTCTCCCGGCGGGAAGAAATAAACCTCCTGCTCCGGTTCGTGAAACATCATCAGCCAAACCTTGATATCGCCGGCTAGAAGACGGCTGTTCAGCTCAGTGACAAGGAGCGCCTCGGAAGGGATGAGCTCAGCCGTTTTGCAGGCGGATGCCGGATGGATGCGCAGCGGCCGGCCAACGGGCATATCCCCAAGGGCGCACAGGCAAGGGGCTGACAGTGGAACACCCGCCAGCACCGTCACCTTCCTTTTGGAGCCGGCTGATGCAAGAAGCTCCCGCACCGTCTCATCCGCCGCGGGGTCCGCCACGCCGTAGGCCACAGGGCCTGAAACTGCGGCTTCCCATAATGTTTGCGCCGCCTTGGCATTCAATGCGTCAAAATCGCCGCATTCTTCATACAGCGCGTCCAAAGTATCATAATGCACGCCTTGCTTTTCAATTTCGGCACAGGCTCCATGGCGGCCGGTGCGCAATATGACCGTTTTGGCCGTCTTCAAAGCATCCAGCGCGCCTAGGGTCAGGTATTCCGGCGCGCCTGGCCCCAGGGGTACAACGGTGATTGCTTGATTCATGCTTCACTCTCCCTTTGGCAGTTTTTTGCGCCTTTTAAGATGCAAGGCGCTCAGATCCTCCGGCGTGACGGCCTTGAATAGAAAGACGGCTCCCGCGTAGACCGCAACTCCAAGGCACACCAGGATCAGCGTGTACAGGCGCCCTTCGGGCAGCAGCTCCCGGCCTATCAGCAAGGCCAGGGACATGGCGGCCGTGGCCAGGCCTGGCCTTATCACAAATCCTGCCCAATCAAAGGACATACGGCTGTATTTCAAAACATAAAAGACATTGGGGACCATGCTGACGGTATAGCAAACCAGCGAGGATACAGGCGCGCCGTGAATGTTGACGGAGGGTATGCCCACCAAAATATAATTCAAAAGAATCTTGAAAGCCACGCCCGCCATCAGGGTATACATGGGGATGCGCTGCCTGCGCATGCCCTGCAGGATGCTGCTGGTGGACTGCACCACCGTGAACACGATTACGGTAAGGCCGCTGACCGTCAGGTACTGGGCCGCCAGGGACAGGTTCGCCTGCGATATTTTTCCGCTGCCGTAGAAAAAATACAAGAGCGGTTCCGCCAATAGACTTAAGCCCAGGGAGCACGGAAGCCCGATCAGGAAGGAAAGCCGAAGCCCCAGGCCGCTTTGCCTGGCCACACCATCAAAATCCGCTTTGGCAAAACGTCCGGATATGGCGGGTACAAGGCTCATGCCCAGCGCGATGGAAAAAGCGGTAGGCACATTGATGAGATTAATGACCAGGCCGGAATACAAGCCGTACAGCTCCGTGGCGCGGTCCTGGGTGAACCCGATCTGCTGCAGCCTGGACACCAGCATGGCCGAATCCACAAACGCGGCAAGCGGTACGATGCAGGCGCCCAGGGTAATGGGAACAGCGTTGGCGGCGAGCCGCCTCATCAGCGTTCGCATGGGAATCGGCTGCTGGGCGGGGTCCTGCGGATGGGTGTCAAGCCTTTTCCTGCGGCGCAGATAGGGGAAGATAATATATACCAAGGAAAGGCCTTCCGTGATGGAGGTACCCAGCAGCGCGCCGGCCGCGGCATGGGCGATACTGATCCGCATGCCCATCGCCGCCAGCGGCAAGGCCACGGCCACCTTGCCGATCTGTTCGATCAGCTGGGAAACGGCGGTGGGCACCATATCCTGCTGCCCCTGCATGAATCCCCGGAAGGCGGACAGTACGCATACGATGAACAGGGATGGCGCGATGGCCAGAAAACCAAGCTGTGTTTCGGAGTTTTTGATGATGTTCGCGCTCAGGGGTCCGCTGCCCGCCACCAAAGCAATGGTGGATACCAGGCCCAAAGCAATCAGCATGTACAGCGCGCCCTGGAAAACCCGCCTGGCATTCCCCGGGTCATCCTTGGCCAGGCAGTGGGCCACCATGCGGGAGATGGCTACCGGCAGCCCCGCGGAGGAGATTGTCAAAAGCAGCGAATAGGTGGGAAAGACCAGCTGATACGTGCCCAAGCCATCCTCGCCGATGATCCACGCCAGGGGAATGCGGAACAGGACACCGATCATTTTGCAGACGATGCCCGTAATGCCCAGGATCGTTACGCCTCCCAGTATGGACTTTTGCGTGCGGGTCATGGTACGCTCCCTTGGCTGCCATTTTGCGGCAAAAAAAATCCGCAACATGCCTATTATAAGCAATCTGTTGCGGAAGTACAAGCCCGGGCCTTCCCGGCCGGTTGCCCTGCAGCCATAAACTGCTTTGGCAGGGCAGCAATCCGGAACCATCGATAACATCCTTTGAAAAAGGGAATCCTTGTGCCGGCAGGTGCCTGAAAATTATTGTTCCATCTGGCGGCCCACGATGCCGGCGGCCGTCTCCGCCACCTTCAGCTCCGTATCCCCCATTTTTACGCCCTGTTCCTTGCTCATGAGCACCACCGCGCCAATGGCCTCCCCATCTGCGATAATGGGCGAAACCACCTGGGCGGTATAGCCGGACATGTCTTCTTCATTGGTGACGGCCACGATCTTGCCGCCCACTGACCGGTTGATGGCCACTGTCTGCCGGTTGGCAATGGCAGTCTCCAAATCGTGGCTGATGGGCTTGTCGCACAGCTCCTTCTTGGATACACCGCTGGCGGCCACTACCTGGTCCCGGTCCACGATGCAGGCGATATGACCCAGGCTGCGGAAAAGGGATTCCGTATAATCTTTGGCAAAGCCGGACATTTCCCCGATGGGCGAGTATTTTTTCAGGATGACCTCGCCATCCCGGTCGGTGTAAATTTCCAGCGGATCCCCTTCCCTGATCCTTAGCGTCCGCCTAATTTCCTTAGGGATGACGACGCGGCCCAACTCGTCTATCCTGCGCACGATTCCCGTTGCCCTCAATGATATGCCCTCCTTGTGTGAGCGGGGCTTCACCGCCTCGCCGTGATGTTATTGTTTCCCCGCTATGCCCTTTTATTCCGCAAGAAACCATGGAAAAAGACGCCCCCCGCTGTCAATTGATGGGGAACGCGCCAAACGCTTGGTAACGAATTTCCGGTTTCAGATCACAAAAAGAAGGATATCAAATATTTAAGGCGAATGATGGATATACGGTCAAGCCAATGTCCATCCTAAACGAAAGGGCGTGGTTCCATTGACCCTATGGCACGAAGGAAAGCCTTGAAAGAGGAATCAGCCCGGCGTGCTTTTTTCATTCCCCGGGGTTTGCCATCTCACATAAAGGAGCAATTGCTATGAAGACGACGATCACCGGAAAAAACATGGTTGTAACCCCCGGCATCACTGAGCGGATCATGAAGAAAACAAACCGCATGGAGCGGTACTTGAAGCAGGATACCGAAATGTTCGTGCGGCTTTCCAAGGAACGCAGCAACCGCCGCATCGCAGAAATCACCGTACCCTTTGAGGGCGTTATTTTGCGGGCGGAAGCCTCCGCCGAAGATAACCTGTTCCTGGCCATCGACCAGGCTCTGGCCAAGCTGGAAAAGCAGATCCACCGCCACCGCACCAAGCTGGAAAAGCGGCTGCGGGAGGACGCCTTCAAAAATACCGAACTGGAATTTATCGAGGATGCCGCCGCCGGTACCCAGGAAGAGCGCAGGGTGGTACGCACAAAGCAGTTCCCCGTCCGGCCCATGTCGGTGGAGGATGCTGCGCTGCAGATGGAGCTTTTGGGACACGCGTTCTTTGTGTTCGTCAACAACGAGACGGAACGCACCAACGTATTGTATCTGCGCAAGGACGGCGACCTGGGCTTGCTGGAACCGGAGGTTTGATCCCGTTCTCTACATAAAAAAGTCTTTGGCACAGAAAGAATTGAAATGTGTTCCCTTTTCCGGCCGCCGCTCACCCGGCGGCCTTTCCCTTGTTAAGGCTGATAGGCTATGGTACAATAAGGAAAAAGCAGGAGGATAAAGCGATGGATGTGCGCGTTCTTGGCTGCAATGGACCCTACCCCGCCGCGGGGGGCGCCTGTTCAGGCTATCTGCTTTCCGAGGGAAACGAAAGGCTGCTGTTGGACTGCGGGCCTGGCGTGCTCTCCCGGCTGATGACAAGGTTTGACCCGGCCCGGCTTACGGCGGTGCTCCTTTCCCACGGCCATGGCGATCACTGCTCGGATATGATGTCGTTCAGGTATTATATGGACATCCGCCGCCAGCAGGACGATCTGGAACCCTTGAATGTGTATGCGCCAAGGGATGACGACTCGCCCGCCATACGGTTCCTTGCCAGGTCGGAATCCATCCGCATGCACTGGATAAAGGCGGGGGATACATTTCAGGCCGGCAAATGGAGTGTGCACTGCGGCCCCGCCCGCCACCCTGTGCCGGCGGTGGGCTTTAGGATCGACTCCTTCGGCTATACGGGCGACACAAACGTTATGGTTGAGCTTGCAGAATTTTACCGTGGTGTGTCGGTGTTGTTAGCGGACGGCTGCTTTTTGAAAGCCCAGTGGATGGAGAACGCGCCTCATATGGCGGCGTTTAAAGCGGCGGAGCTGGCCCGCGACGCTGCGGCCGGGCGCCTGTACATCACCCACCTTCGGCCCGATGTGGATGAGACAACACTGCTGAAGGAAGCCGCCGCGGTATTCCCAAACTCCTCCCTGGTAAAGACCGATATGTTGATACAGGTTGACAGCGGGAAGTGACGCGTCCATGGATGACTCCCCCATCCTAGCCGCGAAGCGGCGCCTCCTCTCCTTTTTTATCGGCCGGCCCCTTGTGTGCGCCGCGCTTTGCTATGGCGCGGGCGTGCTGCTGGGTGCGGACAGGCCGTATCACTGGCTGTGGGTGGCAGGCCTTGTTGTGGCGTGCCTTATGGCGGTTGTGTGGCTCCTGACAGGAAGAAAATCGGTGCTTGGGGTGTTGCCCGCCCTGTTTTTTCTGGGGCTTGTCCTTGCATCATCAAGCGCCCATCCTGTAAGACCCCCGGAAGGGAATTACGCGATAACAGGCACTGTATCGGGCCAGGTACAAATCCGGGAAAGCGGGCAAATCGCATGCACCTTGAGCGGTGTAGTATTGAACGGCAACAAGATTTCCGGAAACGCTTATTGGTCCTTTTATGCAGCGGATAGCGCATCGGCAACGGCTCTGGAAAACGGAAGCTGTGTTACCTTTTCCGGGAGGCTGTACTACCCCAGCGGCCAGATGAATCCCCATGGGTTCGATTTTGATTTATACCTGAAGCAGCAAAACATCACCGTCTGCCTGTACGGCTGGGAGAATCTGACCATCGCCCCGCCCAAATCTGTATGGGACGGCAGCTTTTCCTACAGGCTTCGAGATGTATTGACCAGTGCCCTGTATAGGACCATGGGCGATAAGGCAGCGCTGGCCTCCGTCATGCTCCTTGGCGTAACCGGCCAACTGCCCGAGGAAGCGAAGGAGGATTTCCGCATCACCGGCACGGCGCATGTGCTATCCATCTCCGGACTGCATGTGGCGTACCTGGCGGCCATGGCCGTATGGCTGTTCAAACGGCTGAAGCTTCATCCCAAAGCGCGCTTTATCGCCGCGGCGGCCTTTCTGGCTGCCTACAGCTGGCTGGTGGGCGGCAGCGCGCCGGTATTGCGTTCGTCGCTGATGCTCCTCATCTTTATGGGTGCCAGGCTTTCGGGAAAAGCGCACGACCCGCTCACCACCATTTCCGCTGCGTTTTTGCTTTTGCTGATATTAAACCCCCTGGACCTGTTATCCCCCGGTTTTCAGCTTTCCTTCGGCGCCGTGGCCGGCATGCTGATTCTAGGCGAACCGATGCTCGCGTGGCAAAACAGGCTGTTCCCCGGCAAAAAGAAGCGTGTTTCAGGCCGGTTCTGGCTCTTTTTGCACCGGCAGTGGCAAAGCATAAAAACCCTGCCGGCGCTGGGCATCGCCGCTCAAATCGGGACCATGCTGCCGCTTGCCGCATGGTATAATGAAATATCCCTGCTGGGCATATTCGTAAACCTGCTGGTGATCCCGTATGTGGGGCTTTTGATGGCTGTCTATCTGGCGGCGCTGGTTTTGAGCCCGCTAGGGGTGATCGGCCAGGCTGCCGGCGCGGCGGCGGGATGGTGCACGGATCTATTGCTGAATATGGTGCGCCTGGCGGCGGATGTGCCGGGTATGGCCGTCCGTGTCCCCTCCCCTGCCTGGCCTGTGATTGTGGGTGGGACCGTTTTTTTGATTCTGCTGTCCCGATTCGTGGTGTGTCGTGGTTGGCGCAGGGTGCTCCTGATAACCGCCGTGGCCATCTTTGCTGCTGGCGGCAGCATGCTGCTTGCCAACCGGGATGTACGTTATATACAGCTTAGCGCGGGTGACGCCGATGCCGCCATCCTGGAGGATGGCGTGTACACCGCTGTGATCGACACGGGTGAATCAGGCGCAGAAGTGGCCAGCTACCTCCTGGCCGAGGGCCGGAGCATTGACACGCTGATTCTGACGCACCTGCACCTGGATCACGCGGGCGGTGTGAAAAGGCTGCTGGAGGAAGGCATCGAGATACGAAGGGCCTATATCCCGGAAGGGGCGGAAGCCGTGCTGCCAGATGAAGAGGGGTTTGTGCAGCTTTCCCTGCTTCGGGAAAAAGGAATCCCCGTGCAAATCTTGCGTGCCGGCGATACGATCACAAGCCCCAGAACGTCATTGACCGTGCTTTGGCCTGTTGGAGGAACGGTTAGGCCGAACCAGGACGCCAACCACTCCTCCCTGGTGATGAGGCTGGAAATGGAAGAAGTGAGCCTGCTCCTGGCAGGCGATATCACAGGAGAGTATGAAAAATATGCCATGGCCCCAGTCGATGTTCTCAAAGTGGCCCACCACGGCAGCGCGGGGAGCACGCTAGACGCCTTCCTTCATCAAGTGGAACCTCAGTTGGCTATTGTGAGCTGTTCCGGTACGGGAAATCTGCCTTCGCCTGTTACGATGGAGAGACTTTTGAAGCATCATATTCCTGTTTTCAGAACGGATCAGGCAGGTGCAGTTACGCTGATCGTACGGGACGAAAGTTTCCAGGCAATCCCGTTTTTGAAAGGAGTCACCCCATGAACCATTCGGAATTTTTCAAGGCTGTGAAAGCCATGAAAATAGATACGCTATACCTAATGGAAGGCGTGGAGGAATACATCAAGCAGCAGGCGCTGGAGCTATTGCGCAAGACCCTGCTGCCTGCCGGGCTGGAGGCGTTGAACGAAACGGTGCTGGAGAACCCCTCCTTGCAATCTCTCCGTGCCGCGGCAGAAACGCTGCCCTTCATGGCGGACAAGCGGCTGGTATTGGTGAAGGAATGCGCGATGCTGCGCCCTTCCCGCAAGGGCGAGGAAAGTGAAGAAGAGACAGCGGAGGATGACCAATCAAAGGCCTTCTGCAATTATTTGGGGAATATCCCCGACACAACCTGCCTTGTCTTTTACGAAAAGGGCAAGGCCGATGCACGCCGCAAGCTGTATGGCGCCATCAAAAAGCATGGGAATATCGCTTTGTTTGACACGCTGGATAATGAGGAACTGAACCGCTGGATCATACAGACCATGCGCGGTTTGGGTAAAGAGATATCCTCCGCCGCAGCGAGCAATCTCTCTTTCACCGTAGGCCGGGATGCGGCGCTGCTCCGGGGCGAAATGGAAAAGCTGGCCGCCCATACAGGAGAGCGCAGTCAGGTCACGGCGGAGGATATACAGGCCGTAGCCACCCGCTCGCTGGAAGCGTCGGTGTTTGACATGGTGGATGCCTTGGTGGAGGGGAAAATGCCCAAGGCCTTCGGCCTGTTTGAAAACATGCTGCGCACAGGCGGCAGCCGCTTTGCCATACTGGCCATGATCCTGCGGCAATACAGAATACTGTTCCACTACAAGACCCTTCGGGAAAGCAACGCGTCCCCCGCGGATATAAGGAGCCGCCTGGGCATTCCCCCCTTCGCGGTGGACCGTGCGGCAAAGCAGGCATCCTCCTACACTTCGGATCAATTGCAGTCCGCCCTTCAGCTGTGCGTGGATACCGAGTTCTCGGTCAAGTCCGGCCGCATGTCGGAGGAAGGCTCGGTGGAGAGGGTGATGCTGGTTTTGGCGGGGCTGAAGGATAGGAATGTGGAGGATATGACATTTATTAAAGGTTGAACACATCAGACATCCTTTTCTTTTCCAGGTTATTCATCGCAGATAAAGGCGCCTCGTGTTTTATTGTGGATGATATGCCTAATTTCTTCATTGAAAAGAGCGTGAAAAAGGCACCAATCCGAAGCGTGGTGCCTATCTTTTGTTTATTTTTGGCATTTAGAGGTACAATCAGAAATTGTACTTGGGATATTTCTGCTCATCTTCAGAAAGTATATGGTTGCTTTTTGCTTCAACTAACTGTGCCTTTCCAGAAGACAGAAGAACATGGTCATCTAGCCACTGAATAAAAGCGGTTTCGGTATAACACACACATTTTCCGCCTTGCGGCAGCTCCATCCAATATTCATGATCATTTTCAGGATCAAAGAGCCATTTGTAAAAACGGTTAATATAATGGTCCAAATTGTCTGCAATTTCATCTGGAACAAGATAGATGGAAGGGAAATTGTCTGCGCTTAACACAATTCTCTTCATGTTCTGCATCTCCTCATAATTCCATAGGAGTCCATCTTTATGTTTGTGATCATACAATTTCACGCTAGCTTATGCAATAATCACGGCGAAAGGACATCATCCTCTCGCCGTGCTTCACAAATCGTTACATAAAACTGAACAACGTCAACTGGCTAGTTTCCGTCATGCCGTTCAGGCAGCCGTGCTCCCGCAAAAGCTCTATTACGGCACTGGACAGCCGCGCCCGGTTTTTCAGGTCCTCAATGGACAAAAAGGGCGTGGAGCGCTCCCGAATGATCGCTTCAGCGGCGGCTTCGCCCAGACCGCCCAGGGAGATGAAGGGTACACGCAGCTTGCCGTCCTCCATCAAAAAGCGCTTGGAATCGCTTTTGTACAGGTCCGCCGGCAGGAAGGTAATGCCCCGAAGATTCATTTCCAGCACCAGTTCCAGGGCGGTAATCTCATCCTTTTCCTTTTCGGTCAGTTTCTGCTCCTGTTCCTTGTAGCCTTTCAATATGCCGCGGATCACGTCGGCGCTCAGCAGCATTCTGGACCCGTCGAAGCCGTCGCCGCGAACGGTAAAATAGGCCGCGTAGTATGCCAGGGGCTGATGCACCTTGTACCAGCCAACTCGAAGCGCCATGGTCACATAGGCCACGGCGTGGCCCTTGGGAAACATGTATTTGATCTTTTTGCAGCTGTCAATAAACCAGGCCGGCACGTCGGCCGCGTTCATGGCCTCTTCCATCTCGGGCTTCAAACCCTTGCCTTTGCGCACGCTTTCCATGGTGTCAAAGGCCATCTTGCTCTGCACGCCTTTGGAAATCAGGTAGTTCATGATGTCATCGCGGGTGCAGATGCATTGGGCCAGCACGGCCGTGCCGGAGGTGATCAGGTCCTTGGCGTTGCCCAGCCACACGTCGGTACCATGGCTCAGGCCCGAAAGGCGGATCAATTCCTCCATGGTGGTGGGTCTGGTGTCGTCCAACATCTGGCGCACAAAGCTGGTTCCGAACTCCGGTATGCCAAGGGTTCCTGTGGAGCAGCCCAGCGCCTCCGGGTCGATGCCCAGCGCCTTGGGGCTCGTAAATAGGGACATGACGGGCTTGTCGTCCAGGGGAATCTGCTGGAAGGAGATGTGGGTCAACTCCTCCAGGAAGTGGATCATGGTTGGATCGTCGTGCCCCAGGATGTCCAGCTTCACCAGAATGTCATGCATGGAGTTGAAGTCGTAGTGAGTGGTGGTGGTTTCGCTGCCTACATCGTCCGCCGGATGCTGGATGGCGGTAAACTGGTAGATTTCATACTCCTTGGGCACAACCACCATGCCGCCGGGAT
Organism: Bacillota bacterium; assembly: GCA_023436585.1. Lineage (GTDB taxonomy): Bacteria > Bacillota > Clostridia > Christensenellales > Aristaeellaceae > JAEWAH01. Next base: position 177,165 of record JAEZIN010000018.1, read on the forward strand.
GCTGGCCGGTGGTGCGCTTGACTCCTACACAGCCGGCGACCAGCCGCTCTTTTTCTGCGTTACCGGCCTGTATACCCCGCTCCTCCAGGTATTTGCTCACATAACCATAAGCCGTCTTATCTGCCAATGCGGAGATCGTACCGGCCCTAAACACATGGCCCTTGCCGAACAATTCTTCCACATAGGCGTGGGCCCGGGGCTGATACTCGCCGGAAAAGTTCAAATCGATATCAGGTACCTTATCGCCCTTAAAGCCCAGGAATACCTCAAATGGGATATCAAAGCCGTCCTTGACAAGCTTCTGTCCACAGATGGGGCAATCCTTGTCCGGCAGGTCAACACCTACCTTGTACTTTTCCTTGTCCACGTCAAAGAAGCCCTGGCGGCAATGGGTACACCTGTAATGGGGCGGCAGCGGGTTCACTTCGGTGATGCCGCACATGGTAGCCACAAAGGAGGAGCCGACCGACCCGCGGGAGCCGACCAGATAGCCGTCGGACAAGGACTTGCTGACCAGCTTTTGGGCGATGTTGTACAGCGTGGCAAACCCGTAGCCGATGATGGAGCCCAGCTCTTTTTCCAGCCTTTTTACGATCAATTCTGGCAATTCGTCGCCATAAAGCTTTCGGGCCGTTCCCCAGGACATGTTTTCAATGTTTTCCTTCGCGTCCTCCCAGAAGGGCTGAAAGGTTTCCTCCCCCTTGGGGTGCTTGGGGAACAGCCGCAGGCTCTCCACCTTGTCGGCGATCTTGCGGGGATTGGCGATGACGACCTCATGGCATTTTTCTTTGCCAAGGTACGAAAACTCCTCCAGCATTTCCTGGGTGGTTTTAAAATACAGCGGCGGCTGCAGATCACAGTCCTTATAATCCATGCCGGCCTGCAAAATCGCCCGGAAGATGGCGTCCTGAGGCTCTAAAAAGTGCACATCCCCGGTGGCAACTACCGGTATGCCAAGCTTGTCCCCCAGGGCAACGATGCGGCGGTTGATGTTCCGAAGCGCATCGTCGTCGGGGACCATTTCTTCCCTGACCATAAAGGCATTGTTGCCAACTGGCTGAATCTCCAGGTAATCGTAGAACCTGGCCATCTTGCGCAGGTCTTCCTCAGGTGCTTCCTTGAACACCGCCTGGAAAAGCTCGCCGGCTTCGCATGCGGAGCCTACAATCAGCCCCTCGCGGTACTTTTGCAGCACGTTGCGCGGCACATGGGGCACCCGGCGGAAATGCTTCAAATGGCCCTCTGATACAATGCGATTCAGGTTTTCCATACCGGTTTGTGTGGAGGCCAACAGTATGGCGTGGTAGCTTTCCCCCACCGCGCCGCCTTGCAAAACGGTGTTCAGGTCAGATAACGTCTCTGCCCCCTTTGCCTTGGCGGCTTCTATCATGCGGGCCAGGCATTGGGCGGTGGCGGAAGCGTCGTTGACAGCCCGGTGCGCATCCTTTAGCGATACGCCAAGCGCTTTGCATACGGCTCCCAGGCGGTGGCTCTTTAGCTGCGGGTACAGCTTGCGGGCAAAGGATAGGGTATCGATCACAGGGCCCTGAAAGGTTCTGTTCAGTCGCCTTAGCTCCGTGCGCAGCATGGAGATATCGAAGCTGGCGTTGTGTGCGGCCACGGCACAATCCCCGATAAAGTCCATTAACTGGGGAATGGTCGCTTCGGCGCTGGGCATGTCCCGCAGCATCATGTCGGTAATGTGGGTGATCTCGGTAATTTTGGGCTTTAGGGGAATGCCAGGGTTCACCAGTGTACCAAAGGACTCTACCACCGTATTGCCCAGCAGCTTGACGGCACCAATCTCAATCACGTGCTCCCGGTTGGTATCCAAGCCAGTCGTTTCAAAGTCCAATACCACAATGGGCATGTCAAAGGTGCGCTCGTCCGCGTCGGCAACAATTTGGGCTTCGTCGGTCAGATAGATTTCCACACCGGGGATCAGCTTGATGTTGTTCTTCTTCGCAGCAGAAAAAGCGGCAGGGAATGCCTGCAGCACGCCATGGTCGGTAATGGCCACAGCAGGATGGCCCCATGCGGCCGCCCTGGCGATCAGGTCGCCGGCGGAAGCCGTGGCGTCCATCACGCTCATTTGGGTGTGCATGTGAAGCTCTACGCGCTTTTCCTCGGCCGTATCCTTTCTGACTTCCTTGGGCACGGGCATGATATCCCGGATGGTGATGGTGGCTTCCCTGGCGAAATTGTCATACATGCATTCGCCGCGGACCTTGACCGCCATGCCTGCCTGGATGCGGTTCGCCACATCCAGCACCGCCTGGCGCTCCTCCTGGGTGATGGGCGGTTCCTCCGTGCCATCCTCCTCCTTTTTGCGGAAGCGGTTGCGGTAGCGGAAGAAAATCTTGCACTGCACGGAAGATGTGTAGTCGGTCAGGATAAACGAAACAAGCAGCATTTCGCCGCCCTTTAATTCTTTTTGTTCTGCCTTAATGATTTCGCCCTGCACGGTGACAAGGCCGGTGTCGTTGGTCAGTTCGCGGATAGGCACCGGCGGATCGCCGATGCTGCGGCCTTTGATGGGCCGCATCTTATCCTCCGATGCTGGCTTCCCCTGGCCTGATGCAGCTGTTTTCCCAGTTCCGTTTTTTGAGGCTTGTCCCTGATTGGCGGCTGCCCGGGCCATTTCCATATCCCGGCGCATTTGCGCTTCCAGTTCCCGCTCCTCCCGAAGTGCTTGCAGCCTTTGCTCCTGGTTGCCCCGCACCCTGAGCTCCACCGGCACGCGGATGCGGAAGATGTCCCATACCGCCTGGGCCAGCTTGTCGGATATGCTGCCACGCTGCATAAAGCGCAACGAAAATTCATCCGGGAAGGTCAATACCACCCGGCCATCCTGCACTTCCCAATCCAGTTCCCCGATCCATGTGGCGGAGGCGGGATGGGCGCGCGTGACAAAGTCAATGAACACCTGCTTGTACTTGCCGATGTTCTCCAAAAAATCCTGGGCCAATGCAGGGCTGGCCACGCGGATGGCCAGACGCGTCTCCGGATACATGCCGCGGATCAGATGTTCCATGCGCAGGTAGGCTTTTTCCGCCACCAGCACCTGGGATAAGAAAGAAATATAAATCTTGTTTTCCGCTTGCTTGTAAACGACCCGCTCCACGGTGAGGTTCCCTGCCAGCGCCGGTATTTCCTTGTATAATTGCGAAAGCATTTGATTGGATTCCATGATAAAGCGCTTTGCCTCCTTCCTGGAAGCTCTTATTCTTTGGTTTCTTTCCTCAAGGCCGCCTCCCTGACAGCCGAAATCAGAATCTGCGCCAGATCCCCTTCCACTTTCCTGGGGGGCTGGCCCTTGATGAACAATGCACCTGTCTTTCCGCTGCCGGCAATGCCGATATCAGCCTCCCTGGCTTCGCCTGGCCCGTTGACAACGCAGCCCATGACGGCTACCTTCAAGGGTACGGTGATATCGGATAGCTCGTCCTCCACCCGCTTGGCAATTTCTGCCACGGGGATGCAGGTGCGCCCGCAGGTGGGGCAGGAGACGATCTCTACCCCGGAGCCCCGAATCTTCAAGGCTTTCAAGATATCCCAGGCCGCCGCCACCTCGGGGATGGGTGATCCGGTCAGCGACACGCGGATGGTATCACCGATGCCCCGCAATAAAAGCGCGCCGATGCCGATGGCGGATTTCACCGTGCCCCGGCCAGGAAGCCCGGCCTCGGTGACCCCCACATGCAGTGGATAATCACAGAGCTCGGAAGCCAGCTCATAAGCGGCCACCGTTTGACGCACATCGCTGGATTTCATGGAAAGTACGATATCGGAAAAACCCTGATTTTCCAAAAGCTTTGCGTGGTTCAGGGCACTTTCTACCATCCCCTTGGGTGTCACGCCGCCTTCCCTGCGCAAAATATCCTTTTCTATGGAGCCGCTGTTGACACCGATGCGGATGGGAATGTGGTGGGCTTTGGCGCAGTCCGACAGCGCCTTCACATGCCTGTCCCCGCCAATGTTGCCGGGGTTGATGCGCAGCTTGGCGATGCCGTTTTCCGCGGCGCGTATGGCCAGCCTATGGTCAAAGTGAATATCGGCCACCAGTGGTACAGGACTCCCGTCCACCAAGGCCCGCACCGCTTCGGCGCAGGCCTCATCATACACGGAAACGCGCACGATATCGCACCCGGCTTTGGCCAGCGCGTGAATCTGCTCAAGCGTGGCCGGAACATCCCGGGTATCCGTATTGGTCATGGATTGCACCCAGACAGGCTGCCCGCCGCCCATGAGCAAGGGGCCCACCCGCACCGTATTTGTCTTGCGCATCAAGCCGCCCTCCGTTACTGGAACAGGCGCTGTATGTCACGGAAGGTGAAAAACAGCATCACGGTTACCAGGAGGGCAAAGCCGGTGAGGTGGATGACCGCCTCGGCCTTGCGGTTGATGGGCTTGCGGAAAATGGCCTCCACCAGCATGAACAGGAACCGGCTGCCATCCAGGCCAGGTATGGGCAGAAGATTGACTAACCCCAGGTTGATGGACAGCACGATCAACAGGTTCAAATATCCGTCAAGACCGCTTTCCCTGGTTTGCGAGGCGATTACGGTTACAATGCCCACCGGGCCGGCGGACTGGTCCAGCCCCTGGCCGCGGAAAAGCAAATCTCTTAAACCACCCAGAATAAGCTTTCCTGCATTGACACACATTTCATAGCTGTAGCGGACGGATTCACCAAAGGAGATCCTTGTCCGTCCGGGCACAAATATTCCATCGACACCAATACCGATACGGGCCTTATTGAGAGACGCATCGTAAAAGGGAGTCACGGAAAGCGTGACAGGCACCTTGTCTGCGCCGCGCAGCACTGTAACCGCCATGGGTGCATCCCCCGCCTGATATGCGCCGATGATATCCACAACAGTCTTGGTGGTTCCATCCTGCACGTTCTGTCCGTTGACGGAGTAAAAGATGTCGCCCACCTCAAAGCCAGCCTGGACCGCGGGGCTGTTGGGCTCCAGGGATTTTACATAGGGAACAACCGCCTGCAAGCCGCCGATGTATAGCAAGAGCACAGCCACCACAAAAGCCAGCACGAAGTTCATGCCAGGGCCCATCAAGACGGACAGCATCCGCTTCCATACCTTTTGTTTATGGTAGGCTCTGGGATCCTCCTCGTGGGTCCCCTGGGCGTCATCCTCACCCAGGAACATGCAATAGCCGCCCAGCGGAATGGCTCTGATCATAAACAGCGTTTCATATTTTTTGCTTTTCCACTGGATAAGCTTGGGGCCAAAGCCAACGGAAAACTGCTGGACCGTAATACCGGTCCAGCGGGCAGCCCAGAAATGGCCAAGCTCATGAACAACGATCAGAATTCCCAACAGCATGATTGCCGCCAATACCAACAAAAACGTCATAGGTTGCTCCTTTCAGCGTGCCAATAAACTAAAGGCCGTTCGCCGGGCAGCTTCGTTGGCCTGATACACCTCTTCCAGGGACCCGGCGCTCATGCTGCCCACTTTCAACAGCGTTTCTTCCACCACATCAAAGATGGCGCCAAAGGCGATCCTGCCGGCTAAGAACGCTTCTACTGCCACCTCGTTGGCGCCGTTTAGAATACAGCAAGCGCCTCCGCCGGCCCTTAGGCATTCTCGGCCCAGGCGCAGGGAAGGGAAGCGCGTTTCATCCGGTTTTTCAAATGTAAGCTGGTTCATGCTTGTCAGGTCAAGCTTCGATCCGCCGGTAGGCAGGCGCCGGGGATACGCCATGGCATACAGGATAGGCAGACGCATATCCGGTGTGCCCAATTGGGCGATGACAGCGCCATCAGTAAACTCCACGGCGGAATGGATGACGCTCTGGGGGTGGACGACGACCTTGATCCTGTCCTCCGGCATGTCAAACAGCCAGCATGCCTCCATGACCTCCAGTGTCTTGTTGAACAGGGTAGCCGAATCGATGGTGATCTTTTTCCCCATCTGCCAGTTGGGATGGTTTAATGCTTGCGTAAGGGTTGCGCTTTTGATCCGGTCTTGTTCCCAGGTGCGGAACGGTCCGCCGGAGGCCGTCAACAGGATTTTTTCCGGCTTGTTTTCGCCCGCGCCTTGCAGGCACTGAAAGATGGCGCTGTGCTCGCTGTCCACCGGCAAAAGCGCTTTCCCGGCCTTTTTAGCGGCCGCCGTCACCAGCGCCCCGCCGGCCACCAGCGCCTCCTTGTTGGCCAATAAAACCTGCCGGCCGGCATTTAAAGCAGCCATCACGCCGCGAAGACCGGCAATGCCCACCACGGAGACCAGCACCGCGTCTGCGGGCACCTGCCCGGCGGCGATTTCCAGCGCATCCTCCCCAAAGTGCCAGTCGCAAAAGCGTACATCCTCCGGCACCTGCTCCCATGGGATGGGAGATGTGAGTCCCGCCATCAAAGGCTTAAAAACCCTGACCTGCTCAAACAGCAGCTCCGCGTTGCGATGGGCGGTCAAGGCGGTAATCCGGAACTGGTTCTGATGCAGCGCCGCCACGTTAAGCGCCTGTGTGCCAATGGAACCGGTGCTTCCAAGGATAGCGATATCCCGCATGATATATCCTTTCAGGCTAACTATGTGAACTATACCCGCACTCCCCCGGCGTCGAAACAATCCTCCGCCAGGCTTGGCCTGGCACCACTTTCAAAAGGAGGTTCACCAAGGGGGCACAACGAGGGGGCGCCCCCCTCTTTTGTAATCGTCTCCACCGGCTTTGCTGGCTCCGGAACACTGCGCCCGCCTGTGGCGGAAATGGGCGGTGTGGAGGAGGCTGGCGAAACGAGCGATGGAAGCGGCAGCGAACCAGCGCGACGATTGAGCCAGATGGATGCGCGGGGGTTTGCGGAGCAAACATTCCTTGCACTTTTCGCCGGCCGTATGCCAGTGTGCGGGGGTACCCCGAACCTGTAGTTTTCAAATGACTTGTCATTTGAAAACGGAACACCGTCCAAGTGTAGCGCAGGACGGTGCGCAGGCATACAGGCGAAAAGTGTAAAATCGATAAAATGACGCAGTCATTTTATCGAACGGGCTACGCCCGCGTAATCATCCAGAAACAGTATACCACAACGGAGGTAAACAATATGCTGTCCATGCGGTCCAGCATACCGCCATGGCCGGGAAAGATGCTTCCGTAATCCTTGATGCCGCAGTGCCGCTTGATCAGCGACGCAAACAAATCCCCCACCTGGCCGGCGATGCCGCCAACCAGACCGATCAGCAGGTACTGCACCACCGTCGGCGGCACGGTCCCGTCCAGCGGCGGCCAGATGGAAGCGATACCGCCCACAGCCAGGGAGCCGATTATGCTGCCCACAAGGCCGCCCATGGCGCCAGATATGGTCTTATTGGGGCTTACGGCCGGGCAGAGCTTGCGGCCGCCCACCCGCGTGCCCACAAAATAGGCCAAGGTATCCCCGATGACGGAAATGGCAAACACCAGGCACAAAAGTGTCACCTGCAGCGATTTGGCCTCGATGCGCAAAAGGCTGATGAGGCAGATGCCCGGCAAAAGGATGGTGAACATGGGCATGACGGAGACAAGGGCATCTTCCAGCTTCGGCTCCTCCCGGAATATAACCCAGATGAGCACCATCAGGCAGTTGGCCAGCATCAGAATCAGCAATAGGGACATCAATCTGTTGCCGGAGGATAAAAGCATCAGGGGGATGCTGGCGATCATGGCCACAAAGGTTGGCCACCAGACAGGCCTGTGGCCTGCCACCGCCAGCGCCTGGAACTCCTCCCGCATGGCAACGCAGATGGCTGCCATGGCCACCACGGCAAACACCCAGCCCCCCAAATACAGCACCAGGGCCAGCCCAATGATCATGACCGATCCCGTAATGACTCGCTGCAACATGTGCCTCTTCCTATTCTTCCCGGAGACAGGAATTACTTGCGCCCGCCGAACCGCCGGTCCCGGCCCGCATAGGTACGGAGGGCTTCATGATAGTGACTTACAGTAAAATCGGGCCAGAGCACCTGGGGAAACAGGAATTCCGCGTAGGCGCACTGGTACAGCAGGAAATTGCTCAGCCGCATCTCCCCGCTGGTGCGGATCAAAAGGTCCACATCGGGGAGCCCCTTTGTATAAAGCGCATCCTCCAGATCAGCCAGGGAAATGGCTTCCGGTGAAAGCGTGCCCGCCTTGACCTTTTCGCCAATAACTTTCACCGCATGAAGCAGTTCCGCCCGCCCGCCGTAGTTGAGGGCAATGTTCAGCCGGAGGCCGGTATTGCCCTTTGTGCGCTCCATGGCGTTTGTGACAGCTTCTCTTTGCGGCTGCGGCAGCCCCTGGACATCCCCCAGGATGCGGATGACCACATTCTTTGCATGAAGCTCATCGATTTCTGAGGAAAAGAACTCCAGCAAAAGCTGCATCAGCGCTGCCACTTCCTCCGGAGAGCGCGACCAGTTTTCCGTGGAGAAGGCGTAGATAGACAAAGCGGTGATGCCAAGGTCGCTGCTTTCCCGAATGACACCGCGAAGCGCTTCCACGCCGTTTCTATGACCCAGCGCAACCTTCACCTTGTGTTTTTTTGCCCAGCGGCCGTTGCCGTCCATGATGATGGCCACATGGCGGGGCAATTGTTCCTTGATAAGCGGCGTTTGAACCAGTGGCAGCTTCATGCGGCATCTCCCTGTAAGGTATTCTCCGATAATAGACAACATGCGCGAAGCCGCGGCCCGCGCATGTATCCTTCTTTAATCAAGCCTGGATCATGCCGTCCAGAAAGCGGGCGGCCACCAGAATACGGCCATCCTGCCTAAGGGCAACGACCCTTGGGCTTCCCTCCTGCTGGGGGGACTTGGGCGCACAGGTCCATTCAACCTGCTCGACCGAGATTCCCCGCTCGAGCAGTATTTTAAGAGCCGTGTTTAACTTAAGGCCCAATACATCCTCATGCATCATGGTCAAACAGCCATGATTTCCTTTTCTTTGTCGGCGCAGATCTTGTCCACGTCCTTGATGGCGGCATCGGTTGCCTTTTGCAGCTCATCCTCCGCCTTGCGCTCCTCATCCTCGGTGATGACGCTGTCTTTTTTCATTTTCTTCAAATGTTCCATGGCGTCGCGGCGGATGGAACGCACGGCCACCTTGGCCTCTTCCGCGCCTTTGCGGGCCACCTTGGTCAATTCCTTGCGGCGCTCCTCGTTGAGCTCCGGCACGGTCAGGCGGATAAGTTTGCCGTCATTGGTGGGGTTCAGCCCCAGATCGCTTTTCAGGATGGCCTTCTCCACCAGGGGGATGGCCTTCTGATCCCAAACGGATATGGTCAGCAGCCTGGGCTCGGGGGAAGCAATGTTGGCCATCTGGGTCAGCGGCGTCTCCGTGCCATAATAGTCCACTTTGATTCTGTCCAGGATCTGCGGATTGGCCCGCCCCGCCCGCAGAGAGACCATTTCCCGCTGGTACACGGCGGCCGTCTTTTTCATCTTTTCCTTGGCGGCGTCAATGACTTCCTTATACATGGGATCACCCTCCATGCGAACATACTTGCTTTATCTATTGTAATCGGTTTGCGCGTATCTGGCAAGGGAAAATATGCATGTTGAACCAATTGCTCATAGCACACGCGGAAATGTCGTTACGGATGCACGAATGTTCCCAGGTCGCCGCCCTCCAGCACCGCCAATATATTCTCCGGCTGAGAAAGCCCGAACAGGCGGACCATGGGCACATTGTTCTCCCGGCAAAGGGAGAAGGCGGCCGCATCCATCACCTTCAGGCCCATCTGCTGCGCCTTTTCATAGGTGATGTCATGGATGAGCTTCGCGTCCGGCACCTTTTTGGGATCGGCGTCATACACGCCGTCGATGTTCTTGGCCATCAGAACGGCGTCGGCCTTCAGCTCAATGCCCCGCAAGACGACCGCCGTATCGGTGGAGAAGAAGGGGTTGCCCGTTCCGCAGGCAAAAAGCAGTACAGCCCCGGCCTCGAGCCTTTCCAGCGCCTGGGTGGTATTGTACCCCTGAGCGAACCTGTGCATGTCCACCGCGGAAAAAACATGGGCGTTCACACCAATGCGCGTCAGGGCATCCTGCATGCACAGGCAATTGATGGCGGTGGCCAGCATGCCCATCTGGTCGGCAATCACCGGGTCCATCTGGGCGGTAGGGCCCTGGCGTCCGCGCCAGATGTTGCCGGCGCCGATAACAATGCCCACCTGAACGCCCATATCCTTGACCTTACGGATGACTTCGGCCACACGCGTAATATGATGATGGTCGAAAACGCCTTCTTCCCCGCCCAATGCCTCGCCGCTGAGCTTCAGCAGAATACGCTTGTAAACGGATGGCATACCGTTTTTCCCCCTTGCAGTTTAAGTGTGCGCATGAAAAAGGGAACACACAAGCGGTTTCCTGCGCGTTCCCTTAGCGGTGCGTTACATTTTGCTGACCTGGGCGGCAATCTCCTGTGCGAAATTGTCTTCGCGCTTTTGAATGCCTTCGCCCCGCTCATACCTGGCAAAACGGCGGATGCTGATCTTTTCGCCGATGGCCACGGTGGCGTCGCTCACCAGATCCTTGATGGTCTTGTCGGGATCTTTCACGAAGGGCTGCTCCATAAGGCAGACTTCCTTGAAATACTTCTCGATGCGGCCTTCCACCATACGGTCAACGATCTTCTCGGGCTTGCCCTCGTTGAGCGCCTGGGCGCGGAAGATTTCCTTTTCCTTGTTCAGGGCATCCATAGGAACTTCTTCCTTGTTCACGTACAGGGGGTTGGCAGCGGCGATGTGCATCGCCACGTCGTGGCAGAAGGTCTTGAACTGATCGGTCTTGGCGACGAAGTCAGTCTCGCAGTTGACTTCCACCAGAACGCCGATCTTGCCGCCCATATGGATATAGGATTCCACCATGCCTTCGGCGGCAATGCGGCCGGCCTTCTTGGCAGCGGCAGCCAGGCCCTTTTCCCGAAGATAGGCGATGGCCTTTTCCATATCGCCGTCGCATTCCACCAATGCCTTTTTGCAGTCCATCATGCCGGCGCCGGTGCGCTCACGCAAATCCTTGACCAATGCGGACGTTACTTCCATGGGTATATCCTCCTCACACATCCGGCGGGGTTCCCGCCAAATGACCGAATTTTCAGACTTCCATTGCCTCTTCCTGAGCGGGGGCTTCTTCGGCTTCGCTGTCCATCTGCACGCCCTGCTTGCCCTCCAGCACGGCGTCGGCCAGCTTGCCGGCAATGAGCTTCACGGCGCGGATGGCGTCGTCGTTGCCGGGGATCACATAATCGATCTCATCGGGATCGCAGTTGGTGTCCACGATGCCTACGATGGGAATGTTCAGGATACGGGCTTCGGTGACGGCGATGTGCTCCTTGCGGGGGTCCACAACGAACAGGGCGCCGGGAAGCTTTTTCATTTCGCGGATGCCGCCCAGGTTGACTTCCAGCTTCTCACGCTCGTGCTGCAGCTGGATAACTTCCTTCTTGGGCAGGAGGTTGAATTGGCCGGTCTGCTCCATGCGGTCGATAGTGTTGAGCCGCTCCACGCGGGTTCTTATGGTGCGGAAGTTGGTGAGCATGCCGCCCAGCCAACGGTTGTTGACATAGTACATGTTGCAGCGCTTGGCTTCGGACTCGATGCTCTCCTGGGCCTGCTTCTTGGTGCCGACGAACAGGATGCTCTTGCCTTCCATGGCCACATCGCGGACGAAAGCATAAGCTTCATCGATCTTGCGGACGGTCTTTTGCAGGTCAATGATGTAGATGCCGTTGCGCTCGGTGAAGATATAGGGGGCCATTTTGGGGTTCCAGCGCCGGGTCTGATGGCCAAAGTGAACACCGGCCTCCAGCAGCTGCTTCATGGAAATGACTGCCATTTAGGTTTCCTCCTTGTTTTTTCCACCCCTTGCGTCATATCCGTCAGCCACCATTTCTGGCACAAGCGACGAATCGGCAAAGGTGCGTTATCCGTCCTATAATAGCATATTTCACACTGGCTGGCAAGCTGATTTTTCCATGTTCTAAGGGTTTTTTTGAATCTGCCCGACCCCATTTGCCTGCGGTGGCACAAATCCCAAAAGCTCGGATACGGTGACCAGCTCATATCCCCGTTCCAAAAGGACAGGGATGGCCTTGCGCAATCCTTCCACATCCTTTTTATTGCTGTGGTACAAAAGGATGTCGCCGTTCTGAACCTTTTTGAGCATCACTTCCGGATCGGTTTCGCTAATGCTCCACATGATAATGTTGGGGTAATCGTACTCCTCCAGCCATTTGACCGTGCGCCTGTCCTCATCTAGAATGTGTCCGAAGGGCGGGCGGAACAGCGTCGGCGTATACTCGTACCCAAGCACGCCTTCCAGCCTGTTTTCCATGCCGTGCAGCTCGTGCATCACCGCGCTCCTGTTTGTTTTTTTCGTCAGCGTCGCGTGGTTGTTGGTATGGTTTCCAATCTCATGGCCATCCGAGACCATGCGCTGCCAATCCTCCGCTTCGGACTCATCCAGGCATTTCCCCACAGGGAAAAAGGTCATACGGAATTGGTACAGTTCGCAAAGGTCCAGCATTTCCTTCACGTACTGCTGCTTCCAGCAGTCGTCCATAGTGATGGCAATCCGCTTCTTTTCCCTGTCCCCGTGATAATAGAGCCTGGGATACGAGAGCGCTGGCACGGCCTGCAGCATGAGCGCCAGCAATGTGAAGCATACGGCAAACCTAATACCTTTTTTCATAAGGAAGCTCCATTCCGATCCTGCCGCGAAAGGCATGCTTTCGTTGTGACATCTTGCGTTTCCATCTATTTCCATCTCGTGAATGTGCAAAAAGGCCGGCCATCTGGAGTGTCCCCTATGGCCGGCATGTAGTAGAATGCGAGCGTGGCCTGTAAGCCGAGTTCTGTCGTGGACGGTCATCTATCCAGGCCTGCAGTTGCCAGCAGGCTCAAGCGATTACCCGGGAGCATGACGGGCCGCCATATGCGCTCCCCTTTCAATCTTGCACCAGGTGGGGTTTACATCGCGGACAAGTCGCCAAGCCGCGGGTGAGCTCTTACCTCGCCTTTCCACCCTTACCGCACTTTCGCGCGGCGGTATATCTCTGTTGCACTTTCCTTGGAGTCGCCTCCACCGGCCGTTAGCCGGCACCCTGCCCTATGGTGCTCGGACTTTCCTCATGCCAAAGGCATGCGGCCGCCCAGCCACCTCGCATCGCTCCAGCAAGAATAGCATGGCCCCGCATCCTTTGTCAATGGATATTCCTGCATAAAGCAGGGATTTTCGGCGATTGTGTTGTATATATGTACGTACGAAAGCGTATATATGGATTGGGGACTTCATACGATTTTCCCATCACCCATGGAAAGGATGGCCGCCCATGACACCACGGGAAATACAGGAGCTGGAAGAGCAGGAACGGTTAAGCCCGCTGGCCATGTTAAGCGTCCGGTCCAAAGGCAGGGAGATACCCCTGGAGCCCTGTCCCCTGCGCACTGTGTTCCAAAGAGACCGGGACAGGATCATCCATTGCAAGAGCTTTCGCCGCCTGAAATTCAAGACGCAGGTGTTTTTATCCCCCGAAGGCGATCATTACCGCACGCGGCTTACGCATACGCTGGAAGTAGCCCAGGTGGCAAGGACGCTGGCCAGGGCTTTAAGGCTTAACGAAGACCTGACCGAAGCCATCGCCCTGGGGCACGATCTGGGGCATACCCCTTTTGGCCATATTGGGGAAAGGTCGCTGGACGCGCTTTTGCCTGAAGGCTTCCGCCACAATGAGCAAAGCCTGCGGGTGGTGGAAAAGCTGGAAAACGAGGGCAAGGGACTGAACCTCACCTATGAGGTGCGAAACGGCATCCTCTGCCACAGCGGCAAGGAAGAACCGCAAACCCTGGAAGGGTACTGTGTAAGCCGGGCCGACCGCATCGCCTATATCAACCACGACATCGACGACGCGCTTCGGGCCGGTATACTGAAGGAAAGCAATCTGCCCGGGGACTGCTTGCAGGTGCTGGGCCAGACCCATGGGCAGCGCATTCACACCATGATCCTGGATATCGTGGAGAACAGCATGGGCAAAAACCATGTGCTGATGAGCAGGCCTGTTCTGGAAGCCACCAATGCATTGCGCGCCTTCCTTTTTGAAAAGGTATACAGGGAAGGCTGGCGGGAGGCCGAGGAATCGCGGTGCGACCACGTGATCCGCACGCTGTACGGATATTATATGGACCGTCCAGGGGAAATGCCCGCGGAATATGTGGCTATCGGCGCAAAAGAGGGCACCTGGCGCGGCGTGGCGGATTTCCTGGCCAGCATGACCGACAGGTACGCCATCCGCTTGTATGTGAAACTTTTCGTCCCTTCCGGTTTCCCCGCACCATGATGGGAATTGCCGGAAACAGGCGAAGGAACGCCGAATTTGTTGAAAAATGTGCAGGAAATGACGCTTTAGCGGCGAATGAAGGATAGCAGGTGAGCAATGCATGGCAGGACGGTTCCCACCCGCATGGTTGGACGAGCTTCGGGCCCGGGCCGACATCGTGCAAGTGGTGTCCACCTACTTGCCGCTGAAAAAGAACGGGCATAGATATTGGGGTCTGTGCCCGTTTCATAACGAAAAGACGGCCTCCTTTTCCGTGGACAGCCAGCGGCAGATGTATTACTGCTTCGGCTGCAAGGCAGGGGGCAGCGTGATCCAGTTTGTGATGGACATGGAGCACATGGACTTTTCGGAAGCGGTGATCCACCTGGCCGATAGGCTGCATATGACCCCGCCCGAGGTGAAAGAGGACGAGGCGTATCAAGCGGCAAGGACGCTGAAGGAAAGGCTCGTAAGCGCAAACCGCGCTGCGGCCCAATATTATCACCAGCGCCTTTTCTCCCCGCAAGGGGAGCCTGTCCTGGCCTATTTGAAGGGCCGCGGACTGGACGACGGCGTAATCCGCAAGTTCGGCCTGGGCGCCGCCACCGGTGCCCGATCCGAGCTGACGGACCATCTCCTCACCCTGGGCTATACCGTGGAGGAGGCACAAAAGGCCGGGCTGACCATCCTTCGGGAAGGCAAGACAGTCGATATGTTCCGCAGCCGGGCCATTTTCCCCATCATCGACCTGTACGGGCAGGTGCTGGGGTTCGGCGGCCGGGCCATGGGAGACATAAAGCCCAAGTATCTCAACACGCAGGATACCCCGGCCTTCAACAAAAGGCTGGGCGTATACGCCGCCAACCTGCTGCGCAAGGTGCGCAACCTGCAAAGGATCATCCTGGTGGAAGGGTATATGGATGTGGTAGCGCTGTCGCAATTCGGCGTGGAGGGCGTCGTGGCTACGCTGGGCACATCCTTAACCCAGGAGCAGGCGCGGCTTTTGAAGCGCTTTGCCCCACAGGTATGGGTCTCCTATGACGGGGACAGCGCCGGCCAGCACGCAAGCTTGCGTGCACTGGACATATTCGAGGCGGAAAACATACCCGCAAGGGTCCTGGCATTCCCGGACAACCTGGACCCGGACGAGTTCATCCGCCGGGATGGCCTGGACGCGTTCAACAGCCTGACCCCCATGAGCCCCGCGGAATACCGCATGGCCCGCAAGGCGGAAGAATTCGACCTGTCCACCCAGGATGGGCGTACGGAATACGCCAAGGCCTGCGCCGATATACTTCGCCGCGTTACCCAGCCGGTGGAACTGGAAAACCATTTGCAGCAGCTTGTTTTGCAGACAGGCTTCCCCAAAGAGGTGCTTCAGGCCCAGATTGGTATTTCCCTGCCGTCCATAAAGAATAGCACTTCCACTCAAAGGGAAAGATTATCCACAAGGGCGGAAGAAAGACCCGACAGGGCGGAGCAATCGCTTTTGTCTCTGCTGGCCACAGGAAGGCTGCCCAAGGGCACCATCACCCCTGAGGAATTCAAGGACCCATTCATGAAGCAATTATGCCAGGGGCTGGTAGAAGGCTCGACGCCCGCGGAGCTTATGGAATCGCAGGCGGACGAAAAGTACCGGAGCCTGGCCGCCGAAATTTTCGCAACGCCTGTGGAAGGCGAGCCGGACACGCTGATGCGCATGGCAGAGGACTGTCTGGACAAGCTGCGAAGGCAGCGCATTGAAGCAAAGCTTACCGAACTGAAGAACCAGATTCCTGTCCTGAAGGGCAAGGAAAAAGAAGCTGCCCTTGCGGAAACGCTTGCGCTGATGCAGCGACTGAACCAACTCAAACCAGGCAGATAAAAAACCAAGGCCGCTGTCACGCGTTAAGGTTCTGCCGCTTCCGGATCGTCCGGGCCTTCCACCTCCGGTGGAGAAAAGGAGTGATTTTGTTGAGCATGACGCCCGATGCACGTCAAGCCAAACTCAACGACCTGTATGAGCAGGGAAAAACCAAAGGGACCATGACGTACAAGGACATCATGAACCAGTTGGT
>JAEZIN010000027.1 GCA_023436585.1 Bacillota bacterium
TTCCGCCACTGGCGGGGTCGAGGCTACGGAGCCCTTCGATTCTAGATCGCAAACCAGCGACATGTGTGGTGAGAGAGGTGAGCGCTGCCAGTGGCAGCAAAGGGCGAACCGAACGAATCAACCGAAACAAGCGGCTGTAAGCCGCGCCGATTGAGGTTGCGGAGGTTTGTGCAGGAATTTCGAAGAAATTCCTTCCTTACCCGAGCAAACGGCCGCACAATGGCGAAGCAAGTGTCAAGTAGCAGCGAGGGAAAAGCTCAACAAAGTGGCATAGCCACTTTGTTGATACGCTAAGCGCGGGCGTTTCGCCCGCGCTTTTACTTATCTTCCTTAGGCCGCCATGCTTGCCGAGGCCGGGGCACCGTCGTCCTCCCGCTGTATATGCCATACCTTGACGGCAAGGAACAGCGCCATCCCGCACAATAAAAGCGTCAGTACGAACGGCAGGGACCGGTCGACCTGCGCCAGCGCGCCGGCCAGCGCACCAACCGGGGATGTGATCAATAGGCACATGGCGAGGAACAAGCCATTCATCCGCGCCCGCTCTTCTTTGTCCATGCTCAGCATTTGCAGCGAGGATGTAAGGGGGCTCAATACCGACAGACACAGCGCCTCCACAAAAACGCCCAGGCCGAGCAGCACATAGGAACCGCTGCCCAGTACGATCAGCATGCACTGCACGGCTCCAAAGCAGGAAAAGGCGATCAGCAGCGGCTTTTTGAACCTTCTTACATCCAACTTCCCGGTGAACAGAAAGTATCCGCACAAAAACACAAGGGAGCGCAGCATGGCGAACATGGACAGGTCTTTCTCCGCGATACCCAGCTTTTCGGTTATTAGAAGCGGCCAGAAATTATCAACGACGCTGCGGATGGCTCCATAGCAGGCCAGCAATGCCACCGTGTACATGACCCGCCTTGTTTTGAGCATCCGCGCAAGGACATGGCGGCTGTCCAGCAAATGGCGAAGCATGCCGCGGTGATGGGATTCCTCCATCCGCCGCTTGCCTACGGCCGTCTCGTGGGTCATGAAATATAGGATTACGAATTTTACAGTCATAAATACAAAGGTGATTCCGTATAGAACGCGCATGGTGGGTACGACGGTATACCTATCCACAAAGAAGTAGGATAGGGGGGCTACGAATCCCGCAATCAGCCCGGCGATGTTTGCCAGCGAGTACAGGTGCACCAGCTTATTCTCCGGCGCTTCTTCCACAAACAGAAGCGTCCAGGAGTTTTCCGTCACGCGGACCATGCCGTTGAACAAGGCCGCGGCCAGAAACCAGTATTCGTTCTGCGCCATCATCCATAAAAACGCCGGCACGCTCCAGCACAGAAAATCAAATATAAGGGTGCACAGCCTGCGCCCCATCCTGTCGGTAAGTATGCCGCCCAGCAGCGACCATACCATTTGGGATGCGAAGAACACGGTGGCTGTCAAGCCGATCATCAGCGGCGTCATGCCCAAGGCTGCCATATAGACGGATGCAAAAGGAGCGTACAGATTATAGGGGATACCCCACATGGGCTCGGTGATCAGGCACGCCCGCTCGTTGCCCTTGGCATGTACCAATGTGTCGATCAGGGGATGGGAGGCGACCTTCTTATAAAACTTTGCCATATTGTCCTCTTGTACGCGTGCACCGCGCCGTGGAAATGATAGCATTTGCGCAAGGTGGTGTCAAGGCGCGCAAAGCCTGCCGCCTTGACAGGAAATTTATCGCATGATAACATATTAATCGATTATCCCGGGGAATGAGGAATCATATACATGGCCAATATGAAGCAGATCGCCCACCTGGCGAAGGTGTCCACCGCCACGGTCTCCCATGTGCTCAGCGGGAAAAAGCCTGTGCGGGAGGAGACGCGGCGCCGGGTGGAGGAAGCCATCCAGCAGACGGACTATACGCTCAATACCATCGCCAAAAGCCTGCGCATGAACAAGACGCAGACCATAGGCGTATTGGCCGAAGACATCCGCGGCCTGCCCGTGCCGGAAATCGTAACCGGCATCAGCGAATACTTGGAAATGCAAGGCTACCAGCTTTTGCTAAGCAACATGCGCCTGCTGGAAAAGCTGTACAATCAATACGACCATATCACCATGTTCCAGGAGGAAGTCAGCCAGGGAATGAAGGTCCTTTTGGATGCGCACGTGGACGGCATCATCTATGTCGCCATGCACGACCGGTCGCTGGACGGTGTGGTGATGCCGGTGGACAAGCCCCTGGTGTATGCCTACGCCAAAACAGGGGAGCGGAGCGGGCTATATGTCACGTATGACAACAAGGAAAGCGCCGGCGCCGTCACCCGGTGCCTGATCGAAAAAGGCCACAAGCGCATCGCCGTCATCGCCGGCCACCGGGATTCAGACCCCAGCCGGCAGCGCCTGGAAGGTTATATGGAAGCCATGGCGGAAGCAAAGCTCCCGGTACCGGCGGAATACATCCGCTGGGGCGATTGGGAGAGCCAAAGCGCCGCCGTGCAGACGGAAGCACTGCTGTCATTGGCGCAGCGCCCCACCGCCATCTTTGCCATGAACGACCTGATGGCCGCCGGCTGCTACCAGGCCATATGGCGCCACGGGCTGAATATTCCCTCGGATGTATCCGTTGCCGGGTTTGACAACCGGGAAATCTCCTCCCACCTGAATCCGCCGCTGACCACAGTGTCGATGCCTACGCGCCAGATCGGTTATGAAAGTGCCAGGATATTGCTGGACAGGATAGGGGAGCCTAAGAACGAAGGGTTGAGCCGTGTTCTTCCCTGCTCGCTTTGCCTGCGGGAATCGGTTGGCGAAGCCTGACAATACTAAAAAGCGTGTTTCATGACATAGGCTTTAGGGTATCATTTGTTCAGAAACAAAAATACCCTCCGGCATTAAAACGCCGGCAGACCGACAGAAGGCAGGTCGACAGTCATGGAAAAGACATTTTGGAAGGCTTTGGAAGGCCGTCACAGCGTGTATGGCTTTGACAAGGAAAAGCCTGTTGCGCAAGAAAAAATCGTTGAGATCGTGGAAAAGGCACTGACACTGGTGCCCTCCTCCTTTAACAGCCAGACCACCCGCGCCGTGGTGCTCTTTGGCGAGCATCACAAAAAGCTGTGGGATATCGTCATCGACGCGCTTCGCAAGGTGACGGATGACCAGCAGTTTGAAAAATCCAAATCGAACGTGCAATACAGCTTCCAGTCCGGGTACGGCACGGTCCTGTTTTTTGAGGATCAGGCCGTGGTAAAGGGGCTGCAGGAGCAGTTTGCAATTTTTGCCCATAACTTCCCCATATGGTCGGAGCATACGGCCGCCATGCACCAGTTTACCGTTTGGGTGGCACTGGCCGAGGAAGGACTGGGCGCATCGCTGCAGCATTACCATCCCCTGATCGATGACGCGGTGCGCAAGGAATGGAACATACCGGACAACTGGAAGCTGACGGCACAGATGCCCTTTGGCAAGCCGCTGTCTGCACCCGAAGAGAAGGACCACATGGAAATGGACAAAAGGCTCAAGGTGTTTTCCTGAAACCCGGGGCCAACCATAAGATGAAGGAGGTATACCATGCTGAAGCCGGAGGTCAAAAAGCTTCTGAATGAGCAGATCAACAAGGAGTTTTACTCCGCGTACCTGTATCTGGCCATCGCAAACCACTATGCCGCGAAGAACCTGAACGGCTTTGAAAACTGGTTTCTGGTGCAGGCCAGGGAAGAACAGGATCATGCATTGCTCATCCGGCAGTATTTGATCAACGAGGGTGAGGATATCGCCCTTACCTTAATTGATGCACCCCAAGGCGGTTTTGATTCCCTGAGCGCGCCGCTGGCCGCCGCACTAAAGCATGAGCGTTATGTGACGGAAAGCATTTACAAGATCTACGCGCAGGCGCAAAAAGAAGGCGACTATCGTACCGTAAATTTCCTCAACTGGTTCGTAACCGAACAGGGCGAGGAAGAGAAAAACGCGGACGAATTGATCAAGCGCTATGAACTGTTCGGCAGCGACGCCAAGGGCCTGTATATGCTGAACGCGGAGCTGGCAGCCCGCACATACGCTCCGCCTTCCCTGGTTCTTTCATAATAATCAAATGCCCGGCAGACAAAGACGTCGGGCATTTTTATGCAAAAATCTGCAATATGGATAAAAGCCATCGCAGGGCAAACCTGGTATTGCTATGTCCAGAAGGCCGCCGATATATATGCACTTTCCGCCAAAGATATTTGTGATTTTTTAAACAAATGAAATAAGCATGTTCCAATCCCGCAGGAAGCGGAAAAGCAATGAATTACAAGACTTATGGAAGATCATTCAAGGGCTGCGGAAGAATAACATGACAAAAATGTTTGAAAGGGGTGTACAAAACATTGCGCTCGTGATATAATGTCTTATGTTAACCCAGCCAGGTATGCATCCGGGTCTTTCCTCCTCGTTCAACGCCCAAACCATGGGATCCACGGGAGCGACGGCAAGGCACATAGGTTTGGGTAAATAATGAACTTTGGAGGGAACCCATCATGTATCAGGACAAGACCTTGACCTGCCGCGACTGCGGCGCCGAATTCGTATTCTCTGGTTCCGAACAGTCTTTCTTCGCCGAGAAGGGCTTTCAGAACGAGCCCAGTCGTTGCCATGCCTGCCGTGCCAACAGGCGCAGCACCCAGGGCGGCGGCGGCAATGCCCGCGGCGGCGAGCGTCAGATGTACGAAGTAATCTGCGATGGCTGCGGCCGCACCACCCAGGTGCCTTTCCAGCCCCGTGGAGACCGGCCCGTGTACTGCCGCGAGTGCTTCGACTCCCAGCGTCAGAGCCGCTACTAAGAGGATGATAAAAGCGCCAGCGATTGAATCGCTGGCGCTTTCTTTTTGCCTTTTTTATTTCAACTTGCTCAAACCTGTCTTTTCCAGCGCCTTGAGCAGCGGCAATCCAAGCAAATAGCAGGATGCGGCTTGTCCCAGCGCGACATATGCGATGCTGGCCCAAAACGGAGCGCCGTAAGCGATGGGAAGAACAATACCGCCCACGATCAAAGCGTTCACCACGACCGGCGGAATGGCGGCAATATAACGGTTCTTGCGCCATGCATAGGTGAGGGAGGCTGCTATCAGGGAGGCCAGACTGCCCAGAATGATATCCAGCGGAACCGCGCCCATTAGCAGATTGCCGACCAGGCAGCCAATAAACAGCCCCGGTATGGCTTCCGGGAAAAACACGGGAAGCAGGGTGAACGCTTCAGATATCCGAAATTGAACCGGCCCAAAATAGATTGTGGCGAATACAGTGAGAACGACATATACTGCCGCGATTGCCGCGCTGAACGCCAGGCCCTTGGGAGAGAATAAGCTCTTGCGCATACGATGCCCCGCTTTCATTTGAATGCTTTGAAGAATATACCACACTTGTCCCGGCATAGCAACAGGAGACCATGCGCAAAATACGCCTGCCGGGGGGATTTTCCTTTTGGCAGGCACATCCTGAACAATGCGGGGAGGTATGCGGGTTGGCTCATCAACACAACCATAGCCAGTGCATCCATTGTAATGTGGAAAGCTGCCAGTACAACGACAAGCAAAGCTTCTGTGCGCTGGAATCCATCCAGGTATCGCCTAAACCCGGCTGCGGCTCGGGCAAGCCGGATGAAAGTCTGTGCTCCAGCTACAAGAGCCTCGGTAAGTAAGGAAGCCTTTCATGGGAGGCCTGTCATAGATAGGCCTCCCATGACTTTTCATGATCTCCTTGCAGGCCTCGCAAGCACCCAGTACCTCCGGCATAAACGGAGGATACGATTGCAAACGAGGGGGCCGCGGCCCCCTCGTTGCTCCCCTGAGTCTATTTAAAATTGGGGATTCCAAAGGGATGTAATGCCTCGCTTCATCCCTCCATCTGGCTCAATCGTCGCATTGCTTCGCTACCGCTCGCACTGCTCGTTTCGCCATCCTCCTCCATACCGCCCTATTCCGCCACTGGCAGGGGCGGTATTCCGGAGCCACTGGCGGCGCTCGGCTCATTCTCCTTTGGCAGGGTTCTCAGGAGGCAGCGCCCCTGAGTCACGAGGTTTTGGTCATCAGGTTTTCCAGGTTGGAGATTTTCACTGCCAGCAGGCCGGAGAAATCATTCATCCCCTCCTGGCGCCGGTCCATGGTCAGGCCCAGGAATTCACGGCATACGGTAAGCATGTCATTGATGGCTTCATGGAGCCTGTTCTGCTCATCCTCCCAGCGCATCCGGGCCAGGTCATAGGTAATCTGCAGCCGGTCCAGCTCCACGGTTTTGTCGCGGCCGCGGAAGGCCAGCGCCCGCTGGAGCAGTGTGTTGAGCCCATCCAGCATCTGCTGCACGGCGGGATCACCCAGTGCCTGGGCAAGCTGCTGGGCGCGGTTGAGCTGGGACGCGGTCCGGATCGGCGCATCCATCTGGCGGGCCGCCTCGGCATTGTCGGGAACGGCGACACCCTCGCGGCGCAGATCCTCCGCAATCTCCGAAAGCAGATGCGGGCGGTTTTTCAAGATGGAGCGGTACTTGTTCTGGTAACGCAGCATCAGGCCCCTGTCGCCGCCGGCCATGCGCATGACGCAGGCCCTGACGGAAATACCCTGCCCGCGGGATATGAGCACCGTACGCAAAAGCTCTCGCACTTCCTCATCCGTAAATGTCTGGAAGGGAGCGGCACGGTTGAGGCCGGTCTCCGGCCGCTGGCGCAACTGTGCGTAGTAGTAATTGCGGATACTGTTGGGCTTTCGGCCCAGGGAGGACGCCACTTGCTCAAACACGCTGCGCAGGGGCGTTCCTTGACGGGACGCCTCCCGAACGGCGCTGAACAAGGTATCGGATTCCTCATTGCGCCAGCCGGTGCGGGAGCTCCTATGTAAAGCCTGTTCCATTCTCTCATCCCTCCATAACGGGTTAGTCAGTACATAGTATGCACACGCTAAAGCGGCGATATACGAAAAAAGAGTCATCGAATAGATTCAAATATATCCGAAATCGCGCCGCCGTTTGTAAATACACTTTTGGAGACACTCTTCAATCCCTGTTCATCATACGCAAACGCGTTGGGAAGGATCAAATCACCCCGCAGGCTTCCTTCCACCTGGCTGAAAACAGGATCGGCCCCATAGGGCGAAACTTCCCGGGATACGGCCATGATGCCGCCCTGGGCGAGATCCTGCTGGCCTTCTCGGGATAACAGCTGCATGAGGTATTGCAGCGCCATATCGCTGCCCCCGCCTTTTACAATACCGGCCGCCAGGTACATATCCGTAACAGGCAGGGGCGGCGCTATCAGCGCAAATGGCTTGCTCTGCGCGGCAAGACCCCGGAGCTGCCTGGAGGAAAGCATGGCAGCCCGGCTGCGGCCTGAAAGAAACTCCGAGTACGCGGCATCCTGTGTCACAGAACCAAAGTTTGAGGGCAGCGCGCCGGGGGGAAAACGGGCCATGCCGCCGCTTAGCGCCGAGAACAGCATCAAAGGCATGCCTGATGCGCATTGAAAATCGCATACGGCATTCTTGCCCCGGGGCACCAGGGAAAGGGAGGATACCAAATCCTCAAAGGACGACGATTTTTCCGGCGATGGCGTATTGGCCGGTGAAGCTCCTATTCCCAGCAGCGGCGTGGGCGCCGGTGTCGCGGCAACGGCACCCGTCAGCGCCGGGTCAAAGGCCAGCACGTAGCCGTCCATGCATACCGGCATGGCATATTGCATACCCTGCCATCTGCCGGCACGCTGTGCGCCGTCTGAAAGGGGATAATCGCCCGTCAGGGGAAGGAACAGGCTTTCCGGATTTTTGACGGTGCCCGGCCGAAAAAGGATCATGTCCGGCAAAATAGTATCCGGCGAAGTCAGTTCCTGGGTCCGCGCCGTACGAATGTAAACCGATATGCCTTTTTGCGCGTCCTCGAACCGGGCTGCCTGGCGCTTGAGCCAGGAGGATGCCGAAAGTGTATCCTCAATCAGCCACACGCGCAGAAGCCGCTTTTCCGGTGCGGTGATCCCCGGCGGCAGTTCATCCTTCCGGCTTAAGGCACGATCCCAGACATCGGGAAAAACCAGGCCCATGAGCAGCGTCAGGCACAAAAACACAAGGATGGCAAGCCGCCGTCCCACATGATTCCCTCCCCCGTGCCAATGATTCTGAAAATAGCCTATGCAGAGGCAGTGAAAAAAAGATTCTGTTTGCCAAAACTGTGGTAATTTCCTATAATAAAGAGACAAGCAACATAAGGAAACGGAGGCTTGCCCGATGAACTACCGTGAATCCTACGCAGCCTGGCGAAGGGATTTCGCATCGGATAAACAGCTTATCGCGGAGCTGGACAGAATCGGCGAAGACGAGAAAGAAATCGAGGACCGCTTTTATAAGGAGCTATCCTTCGGCACAGCGGGCATGCGCGGTGTATTAGGCGCGGGCCTGAACCGGATGAACGTGTACAACGTGCGCCGCGCCACCCGCGGCCTGGCAAAATACCTATTGAGCAGCGCGAACGGTGCCGCCCGCGGCGTCGCGATTGCTTACGACAGCCGGCGCATGAGCCCGGAATTCGCAAAAGAAACGGCACTGGTTCTTTGCAATAGCGGTGTGCCTGCCTTTTTGTTCGATGCGCTCCGCCCGGTTCCCATCCTTTCCTTTGCGGTGCGGCACTTGAACTGCATCGCGGGCGTGGCCATCACCGCCAGCCACAACCCGCCCCAGTACAACGGCTACAAGGTATATGGCGAGGATGGGGCGCAGCTTGGCCCCGAGGCCGCCCAGGGCGTCACTGACTGCATCCGGGAAACGGACTATTCCGACGCCGTGCCCATGGACGAATCCGAAGCGCTGGAAAAGGGCCTTCTGCACATCATCGGCGACCGGGAAGTGGACGACGAGTACATATCAAGGGTACGCACCCTTTGCGTGCAGCCGGAGCTGATGAAACAGGAAGGCGGCAAGCTTTCCATTGTATACACGCCTCTGCACGGCTCGGGCAATGTGCCCGTGCGGCGCATTTTGAAGGAAGTGGGCATCAGCAGCGTGGCGGTGGTTAAGGAGCAGGAGCAGCCCGACCCCAACTTTTCCACCATTGCCGTGCCCAATCCGGAGGACCCCAACGCGTTCAGGCTGGCCATGGAGCTGGCCAACCAGGTGGGGGCCGACGTGATCTTCGGCACCGACCCGGACTGCGACCGGCTGGGCGTGGGGGTACGGGATAAAACGGGCCAATTCCAGTTGCTTACGGGCAATCAAATCGGCTGCGTGCTGCTGCACTACATTCTTTCCACCCGCAAAAAGCTGGGCACGCTGCCGAAAAACGGAGCCGCCGCCAAGTCCATCGTCACCACGGAGCTGGCCAGCGCCATCTGCAAGGATTACGGCGTAGAGATGTTTGATACCCTGACCGGCTTCAAGTTCATCGGGGAGCTCATCCAGCAATTTGAAGATACGGGAAGCCACACCTTCCTGTTCGGCTTTGAGGAAAGCTACGGCTACTTGTCCAGCACCTTCGTGCGGGACAAGGACGGCGTGAACGCCTCCCTTTTGCTGGCGGAGGTGGCGGCCGCCTGCAAGGCGGAAGGGATCACCCTGTACGACAGGGTGCAGGACATATTCAAACGCTACGGCTACTATGTGGAAAAGGTCGTATCCAAGACGCTGCCCGGTAAAGACGGCCTCACCAAGATGCAGGAGATCATGGATGGGCTTCGAAAGAATCCCCCCAGGGAACTGGCGGGCATCCCCATCGTCTCTCAGCGGGATTACCTCACTGGCATGCGGACAGATATGGCGGGGAACAGCACGCAAATGGGCCTGCCGGAATCGGATGTCCTGTATTATGAGCTTAACGGCGGTCATTGGGTATGCGTCCGCCCCAGCGGCACAGAGCCCAAGATCAAGCTGTACGTGAACACCTGCGCCGGGGAAGAAACGGTATCCCAGGCGCTGAACGATGCGCTGATCCGTTCCTCGGAGGCGCTGCTTTCCTGACGCGGTGGCACAAAAGAAACCGCCCTGCCGGAAATTCCGGCAGGGCGGTTGTATTTTGACAGCCAATAATTCCTCTTGGTTCTGTGTGCTTTTGACTCCTCCCTTGTTCTATCTGGCAGACACTGGTACAATAAGAGGGGAGGGATAACAATGAAAAAAGCGCTGGCGCTGGTGCTTGTGCTGCTTCTGGGCGGTATCGCCGTAATGGCCGGCGCCTTGTGGTTCAAGTCGGACAAGATTAATTACGGAATCGATATCGTAAAGTATGCCGGGCTTGCCCAGGAAGATGGGAAAATCCTCGCCACCTATGGGAACACAACGACGCGCATACTCAACAGCAACGTGGAAAAGCTGATCTGGGTATTGACCAATGGGGAAAGCAAGCGTTGGATTCAGCTGACTGACCGTGAAACCCCCGAAAACAATGTAACGATCCGGTTCGGGGATGAACTCACCATCACCGTATGGTCCACATCCAACGAAACGGACGAGGTGTTCATACGGTACCGCGGCCCTGGAAAATCCAGGCAGTATACGCTTAAAGGATTTAAGACCATGGAATGGCTCCTGAAGATCATCGCGCCGGAAGGCTACTGGGAACCCAATGAAATCGTGGAAATGCAGATTTAGGCATGATGAAGCCCCGCTTTTTGAGAGCGGGGCTGTTTCTTTCCACACTGTCCCACGGTGCAGGCTTTATGTACGATGCAGCGGTCTGCCGTCATACGCCGTCCTTCCGGTTTTCCTCCAGTATGCGCAGAAAATTCTTCAGGGAATCCCGCAGCGAAACGGCCTCTCCAATGCCCAAGCCCGACATGCACAGCATTTTTTCCGGTATGGCTACGGCCTCATTTTCCAGCGCCCGGCCCTTTTCGGTCAAATATACCTCCACGCTCCGCTCGTCCGTTTTGCTGCGCTGCTTTTTTACCAGTTCCTTTGCTTCCATCCGCTTGATCAAAGGCGTCAAGGTGCCGGAATCCAGATAGAGCGTTTCCCCCAGTGATTTGACAGTCTGCCCATCCTTTTCCCACAGGGACAAAAGCAGTATGTATTGGGTGTAGGTCAGCCCAAGGGGAGTCAATACCGGCTCATACCTGCGCAAAAGCTCCTTGGAGCAGGTATACAGCGCAAAGCAAAGCTGCCTGTCCAGCCTCAAAAATTCTTCCATGCGAAAACTCCCTTTTACAGCAAAGCTTCAATGCGTTCCGCCAGATCCTCCGGCTTTGTCTTGGGGGAGAAGCGGCGCACCAGCCGGCCTTCACGGTCCACCAGGAATTTGGTGAAATTCCAGGGGATGATCTTGCGGCCTGACGCCCGCTTCAAATAGGCGTACAGCGGATGATTCTTGCGGCCGTTTACCTGAATCTTCGAAAATGTTTTGAAGGTTACATGATAGTTTGTCTGGCAGAAGGACAGTATCTCCGCGTCCGTCCCCGGCGCCTGGTTTAAAAACTGGTTGCAGGGAAAGTCCAGTATTTCCAGCCCCCGGTTTTGATACGCATCATACAGCGACTGCAGCCCCTTGTACTGGGGCGTAAAGCCGCAGCCCGTGGCGGTGTTCACAATCAGCAGCACTTTGCCCTTATAATCGGATAGGGATACATCCTTCCCCTTGGCGTCTTTTACAGTAAAATCATACAGCGTCATAAGGCACCTCCATCATTTTATACAATTTAATTGTACACAATTTAGTTTACGGCGTCAAGGCCAAACACATCCAAAACAAAAAGCCCTTCCGGGCCTTCGGCTGAAAAGGGCTTCCTGGATTCTCCCGCACAGCCTGCAGGCTTCCGTGCAATCAGGCCGGGATATCGCAAGGATTAGTATGTATGCATATTGCGCCAGCAGTCGAGCTGCTCTTGGGTGATGCCGTACTCCCCAAGAAAAAATGCTTCATAGGATATATATTTTGAGCGGATGGCGTGCAAGGCGGAGTAAATCAATTCCTCGCTGACGGTTATCATCCGCCGTACCATCTCAATCGCCTCCGCGGATACATTCTCCTCCTGAAGCTTCTTGATTCGCCGCCCGCTGGCCGACTCCCGGAAGACACGGGTGAGGAGGTAATCATCAACAACCACCTTTTCCTCCACCCCCAGCGCCAGCAAAAGCAGGGCGCTTCCCACGCCGGTGCGGTCCTTCCCCGCGGAACAGTGCTGCATAAACGGAACACCCTGTTGGTCATCAAGATTTAGAAGCATCCGGCGGAAGGCATCGCTGCCAAAGGGCATGGCGGCATACAGGTCCACAAAAAGCTGATAGCCTTCCCGGGCATCTTCAGCGGTGCGGATGCTTCTTAAGTGCGCGATCACATCCCTGTCCGCAAACTGCAAAAACCGCTCTTCCCGCGGGACGGCGGGGATCCATTCGCAGACCGCTCCCGGCGGGCACTCGTCCGGAAAGCGTTCCGCCTCCAGACGGGTGCGGTAGTCGAATATTCTCTTGAGCTTAAGCTCCGCCAGCGCTTCCCGCTCCTTTTCCCCAAGGCCGTTGAGCGGGCCGCCCCGAAAAAACCTGCCCCACTTTACCGTTTTCCCAGCAGCAGGATATCCGCCCAAGTCCCGAAAATTGTCCACCCCCGCTATTTCCACTCGCCGGGAAGCGGATATGAAAACGGAGCCGGCCTCTTCCTCAAGGAAAAAATACAGCCTCGCCCCCGGATGGGGTGAAGGTAGTTTCAGCGCAGGCCCTTCCATATCGCATAAAAATCTGCGTTCTGTCCCCTCCGGGTCACGGTCATAATACAGCCTGGCGGAATGCATCTGCGCATCCCTATTGATTGCATACACACCATCCGAATAGGAGACATTAATACCGGAAGCATTCCTATTTTCCATTGCTTTCTCCTTTGTATCATCTTCCTCAAGGGTGCGACGCAGGCGTATTCCCTGTGGCGGAAAGGGACCGCACGTACTGCTTGGGCGTCATACCGTAGCACTTTTGGAACGCGCGGTAGAACGTGCGGATGCACTCAAAGCCGGTCATCAGGGATATCTCCAATTGTGTCAGGTCGCTTTGGGCCAGCAGCCTGGCCGCCCTGCGGCAGCGCAGGCTGTTGACATAATCGGAATACGAACAACCGAAATTGTCACGAAACAGGTGGGACAGGCGGCTGCGGCTGTACCCCAGGTGGCGGGCCAGCTTTTCCATGCTCAGGGAGGAGGCGCTGTTTTCCTGCAGATAAGCAAGCATGTTTCGCATCAGCCCCGCAGGGGCCTTTATGTTCATATCGCAAAGGCCCACCCGGTCCATCAAAATGCCCAGCAGAAGCTGGCTGAAGCCCCGCCGGGCCTCCGTGCCCATTGTATCCCACCGGCTGTGCATCAGCGGGATCAAGGTCGAAAGCTCAGCATTATCGTCATGATATACCGCCTTTGCAAATCTTTTATTGGCCAGCGGCTTTTCCAGTATGGGCACAAAGGATAACGGGATGATCCATACGATAACTTCCGACGATACCTCCGTAAAATACCTGTGCACCGTATAACCGGAGGTGATCAGCAGGCTTCCCTTGGGCACATCGTGGCGCTGACCTTCCAGGATGGCGGTCAACTGTCCGTCCGCCACAAATACAAGCTCAATGCTGGAATGAAAATGAGGCATGCAGCTGTTGTTCCTGGAACGGAAGCAAATCGTCTGCTCCATATCATCCCTTGACTGTTCATATACCTCGGGCATGACCACACCTCCTTTGGCAGCACAATCTGTCATAAAATGCATGACCTTTGTCATGACAATTATACCGCATATGCGTTACAATGAACATAGTAAAATCGCCTGACATGGCGGATCACGGAAAGGAATTGTATAATGGAAAAGGTTCGCATCGGCATCATCGGCTGCGGCGGTATCGCCAATGGCAAGCACATGCCCAGCCTGAAAAAAATCCCCCAGGTGGATTTGGCGGCTTTTTGCGACATTATTCCGGAGCGCGCCAAGGAGGCGGCTGAGAAATACGGCGCACCCGGCGCCCTGGTATTTACCAACTACAAGGAATTGCTGAAGCTGGACCTTGATGTTGTACATGTTCTGACGCCCAACTCCAGCCATGCGCCCATCACCGTGGACGCACTGGAAGCCGGCATGCACGTCATGTGCGAAAAGCCCATGGCGAAAAACGCTGCTGAAGCTCAATTGATGCTGGACGCCGCCAAACGCACCGGCAAGAAGCTCACCATCGGCTACCAGAACCGCTTCCGCCCTGACAGCCTCTACTTGAAAAAGTGCTGCGAAAGCGGCGACCTGGGCAATGTGTACTATGCCCGCGCCTTGGCCATCCGCCGCAGGGCCGTGCCCACCTGGGGCGTGTTCCTGGATGAGGAAAAACAGGGCGGCGGCCCCCTCATCGACATTGGCACCCACGCCCTGGACCTGACGCTCTGGTGCATGGACAATTATGAGCCGGCCATGGTGGTAGGCACCAAGTATCACGAGCTGGCCGGGAAGCCCAACTCCGCCAACGCCTGGGGCCCCTGGGACCCCAAGCAGTTCACCGTGGAAGACGCCGCCTTTGGCTTTGTGCGCATGAAAAACGGAGCCACCATCACCGTGGAAGCCTCCTGGGCGCTGAACACGCTGTTTGTGCATGAAGCCAAGACCATGCTTTGCGGCACCGAGGGCGGCGCGGACATGCTGGGTGACAATGGCGCGCTGCGCATAAACGGCGAAAAGTTCTCCCAGACCTACGTCACCACCCCGAACCTGAATGCCGGCGGCGTGGCGTTCTATGACGGGGCATCCGTCTCGCCAGCCGACCTGGAAGCCAGGATGTGGATCGATCATGTGCTGGACGGCACAAAGCCCCTGCTGGTCAAGCCCGAGCAGGCGCTGGTGGTTACGCAGATTCTGGATGCCATCTATGAATCCGCCACGACGGGCAAGCCCGTGTATTTCGACTGATCAAAGGAGAAGCATATGAAACTGCCCATCGCGTACCAGGTATATTCCGCCAGGGATGAGGCGCAGGCCGATTTAAGCGGCGTTCTCGGCCAGATCAAGGCCTTGGGGTATGACGGCGTGGAATTCGCCGGCTTTTACGGCCACACGGCGGAAGAAGTGAAGGCCATGCTGACAAGGCACGGCCTTACCGCCATCTCCAGCCATGTACCTATCAATAAGATCATAGAGGATATGTTCGGCGTCATTTCCTATCACAAAGCTATCGGCTGCTCCTATATCGCCATCCCCTTCCTGGATGAAAGCAGCCGCCCCGGCGCGGCAGGCTTTGCCGGCATGCTCAAAGTCATCTATCAGTTCGGCAGGCTGTGCAGGGAGGCCGGAATCCAGCTTTTGTACCACAACCATGACTTTGAGTTTTTATCCCTTTCCGGGCAATACGGGCTGGATTTCCTGTACGAGGCCGTGCCCGCCGATATTCTGCAGACGGAAATCGATACCTGCTGGGTGAAATACGCCGGCCTGGATCCCGCGGAATACGTGCGCAAGTATGCCGGCCGCTGCCCGGTGGTGCACCTGAAGGACTATGTAGGCCGCAGGGATGGTAAAACGCCTTACGGCCTCATCGGCACCGGTAAGGCCGCCGACACCGACGTGGCTTTCTCCTTCAAGCCCGTGGGCCTGGGCTGCCAGGACATCCCCTCCATCGTGGCCGCCGCCGTGGAAAGCGGCGCCAAATGGCTGGTGGTGGAGCAGGACCTGTCCACCGAGCGTCCGCCGCTGGTGGCTGCCAAGCTCAGCCGGGACTACCTGAAATCCATCGGCC
Organism: Bacillota bacterium; assembly: GCA_023436585.1. Classification (GTDB taxonomy): domain Bacteria; phylum Bacillota; class Clostridia; order Christensenellales; family Aristaeellaceae; genus JAEWAH01. The sequence goes on from JAEZIN010000027.1 coordinate 15,682, forward strand.
AGTAGGGGACTCTGTCCCCTACACCCCTGCTCAAGAGATAAAACCTCTTGAGAATCTCCATTTCTTATATTCATCAAAAGAGGCGGGCAATAAAGCCTGCCTCTTTCATGCTGCAAACATAATGCAACCCTTTTGCTGGCTCAAAACCGGTGCGCAGGGCCGCTTGAAAAAGCGCAGCCCCAAAAAGGACAACGCCCTTGAAGGTTTTACAGATGATAATCTCCCGCCGCTTCGGGCTGATAGATTACCTTCTTGACATGTATTTCGGCAACACCGGAAGGGACCTTCCACTGAATGAAGTCGCCTTCCTTGTACCCTAAGATGGCTGTTCCAATGGGCGACAAGACGGACAGCTTATTGCTTGCAAGGTCCGCTTCGGGGGGATATACCAGCGAAACCTCAAGCTCGTCTTCCCCCAAATCCAGCAGAACCTTGGAATTCATGGTAATAACTTCCGGCGGAACCACATGGCTGTCCACCAATTGAGCCCGGCTGATTTCACGCTCAAGGTCCTGCATGGATTGTTCCATGCTGGATCCGTTGTGCGCTTCCTCATTGATCAGTTTCTTCAGCCTTGCTTGATCCACTTCCGTGATGATTACCTGTGCGTGCATGGCACTTCCCCCCTCCTGAATGAACTTCAAATATTCCACCATGGTGATTTCAAGCCTTATAAGCGCCGGCGTTTCATGCCTGAGCTGAAACCCGGATCTTAAGAAAGCCCGGATGGACCGCTTGTTTTCATGATGAATCCTGGCAGTCATTTTCGCCGATCTCAGTTCAAAGAAAGCAATCCTCATGCTTTCGCGGATCGCGCTGGTACCTATCCTTTTGCCCCAATTGTTCCGATCACCGATGACAATCACCATTTCCGTATCAGAAGCTCGCACCACCAGGCGCACAAAGCCTACCGGAATGCCTTTTTTATCATGGATGATATAAAATCTTCCGTCACGGCTGAACAGGTGTGTCACAACAGGCAGGTTGGCCCTGTCCAATGCCTGCCTGATATGATGGGGTACATCCTGCGCGTCACTCAAATATTTCCTGACTTCCTCATCCTTAAGCCACCGTATGATCTGCAGGGCATTTTCCCTTGTTACTTCGGGACATAAATAAATAAAAGGCACTTTCATTTTTTACTACATCCTGTCGTAAGAAATAAAAGCCTTTCATAGGACAACTATGACGGTTCTTTTTATCTACTATAACAAATAATTGTTCAGCCGTCAATCTATTTGACGGAAATCCAATACAAGGCAAGGTAAAGGCTGCGTAATGCGGCCTTTCCATATGAAATGCAAAAGCCATTCCCGATCATGTTTGGGAATGGCTTTAAACTACCCTGGCCGTTGGAATAACCAAGCTTATCTCAAAAACCATCTTGGTCTTTTATTCTAGAATATGGGGTTTCCAAAGGGGTTAAATCCCTTTGGCGGGGTCCAGGGGCAGAGCCCTTGGGTTCCGGATCATGCAATACTGCAGCAAGTCAAAGGGCGTCTGAATAGTAGTATGCAATTCAAACCCGTAATGCTGGTACATGGGCAGGTTCTTTTCGTTATGCGTTTCCAGCGATACCAGCAGGCCTTTTTGATCGGCATACTTAAGCACCGGCTCCATCACCTTGTGGGCCATGCCCGTGCCCCGGGCCGCGGGGCGGACGGCAAAATAAATGATATGCATATAGCGCCTGGGCGGCAGCTCCTTGGTCCAGGTGGCGTTCAAATACTGCCTGGCCTTCAAAAAATGCCCCAGGGTCTTTAAAGACATATCATCCTTGATGAGCGATACGTTGGTTTTCCAGGCATAAAAAGTTTCTACGGAAAAGAATTTCAAGTGATTATAGGGCTGGGAATCGTCGTCAGCAATAATCAGGCCGTTGACATCCGGGCTGTCGGCAAACGCGTCGTCGTTTTCCAGTAGCTCACCAGCGTCGCAGGCGAATACCTCCGGCAATGTCCTGTCCCGTAAGTGCTCCTCAGGGATAAGCTTTCTGTACAGCGGATCATCCTTAAAGCATTCCAGCAAAATGCGGACCACCTTGGGGGCGTCCGCCCGGGATAAGTGATACAGCGTATCTATTTGCATCATCGCACCACCTGATTATACGAATGTAAAAGATGTATGTGTCCAAAGCGGCAAGATATTGTAGATAGCGGGCAAAGAGCCGGAGGAGGCGACGCCGCGATACCTTAAGTGAAAGGGCAACACTGCCCTGCGCAAAAAGAATCGCCGCGACGACGCATTCATTTAGGGTATTAGATTAATCCTCCTGGGGCGTTACAAGCGACCGCAGCCTCCTAAGCGCTTTTTTGATCAGCGCCTCCATGTCTTCCAGCGAAGCCGTCTCTTCCCGCACCTTTTTGTCCAGCCGGGACAGGGCTTCCTGTTCCAGCCGCGATAGCTCCCGGATCTCCGTGGTGAGGTCCGGCTTTTTTGTTTTGCTTTTGTCCCTCAAACTATGGATCAGGTCATACATATCAAGATGCCCCTGCACACGCCCTGCGCCCCACAGCAGCCGTTCCTTTGGCTGATGGAGCACATAGGCGGTGAAGTAGTCATACACATCCCTGTCAAAATCCGCGGCGTAGCAATTGTTGTCAATATGGCCAAGGCTTGCGGCCGCGCCCTTCACATCCCCGGCGTGCAGCTGCCAGACAGCCTGGTGAAGCAATTGCGCAATATGCTGGTCATGCTCATGGGGGAGGATGGAAACATCGTGCCAGGTAAGGCTAACGAAATGATCCTCCAGGTAGCGGAATATGGCCAATAACTGGCGCCGGGCTTCTCCGCAGGCCGAAAACAGCTCCCTGGCCTCCAGGCTTCCGTCGGCCAGCTTCAAAATGTACTGGCGGTTGATCTCCTCCGTCAGTTCATACAATTCCTTGGCCTTCTCCGCGGCCTTCATCAGCGCGCCGCGGAAAGCGCCTTCCATGCGGGGATGCAGCCGCTGGCAGGTGAGCGATTCCGATATGGCAGCCAGGCGAACGGTAAAATCCAGGGGCGGCAGGCACAGCTGGTCAAAGGCCAGCATCAGCCGCCCATAGAGCACGTGGTGGTAATGGTAGACGGTCTCATCATAGGCGTCGTCATTGTCGAACTGGGAATGATACCTGGTCTCCATGAAGGTGCCGCCGCCAAACTCGTTGACCAATGCCGGAATGCCTGCGATGGACATGGAAAAATCGTCCGACCAGGTCTGGGTGGGGCACACCACGCCGGAGCCCTTGGGGTACACGGCCCGGACCTTTTGCGGCAGCGCCTTCATCTGCCGTTTCAAAAAGCCCTTCATTTCATAGGCGCTGCGGATGAAGTGCTTCTTCCCATGGGCGTGCGCCGGCAGCTCCAGGTTGATGTTCACTACGGCCTTGCCCGCCCATTCGGGGTGGAGGCGGAACACCTGGTTGTACGCGCCGACAGACCAGTCGTACCTGGTGTTGACGGCGCCCCACTCCTCGGCGGCCATGGCGCAGAATACCAGCGTCTTGCGGGGCTTGTACCCGCTGGAAAGCACGGTGCGGGCCAGACCCAGCATCAGCGAGACGGCGGTATTGTCGTCCTGAAAGCCGGAGAAATAGGAATCGTAGTGAGCCGAGAGGATCACCAGCGAATCTTGTTCCTCGCCCGGAATCTGCCCTACGATGTTGTGGGAAAAGGCATCCTCCATCACAGTGGATTCTGCATCCAGCTCCACCTGGGCGCTTTCTGAAAAGGCAAGGTCCAGCGCCGCAACAAGGTTCTTGGCGTCCCGCTGGGACATGGAAAGCGCCGGTGCGTCCTTGGGCCCGCAGATATCCTGGGCGTTGAGGGTTTTCAGATTCTCCTCGCCATAGCCGCTGCGCTGCACTGCCAGCACCGCCGCCGCGCCGTGCAGATGGGCCTGGTAGGCGGGATAGTTGATCCACCATTCATCCCGCTGGTTGATGGAGATCAGAACCAGCTTGCCCCGGATATCCAGCTTTTCCAGTTCTTTTGCCGTACCCTGCCCGGCATTCACCAGGGTAAAGCGCTTCCGGCCTCCCGTATGCAGGTCTGTCTGGTAGCCGCCCAGCTCGCAAGCCTGCTCCTGCCCCGATTTGTCCCGGTAAAAAAGCCTGGCCCTGGAAAATTCCCATCCGTCTACAGGGAACTTTTCCTTCGTGGGGTGCAGGCCAATGCGGGTCATCTCTTCAAAGAGCATATCCCCCGTATCCGCCTCGGCCCGGGAGCCTGCCGTGCGGTAGCCCAATACAGGGTTGGTGCGGAATTCCTCCATCTTCCTGGCCAGACGGTAGGCATAGCCTACGTCCAGGCACCTGGAAAAATGCTGCCATTGCGGCTCCAGGGGCAGCAATGCGCGGCGCTTTTTATTCATGAGGGAGGTCCTCCTTTCCGTGGGGAAATCGGTCGGGAGCGCGAGCATACCTGTGATGTCAGACTATGGTAGCACATCAAAAACAAGCCGTCAACGGGAGAAAATAACACCGGATGCGGCACAATAACGTTATCCCACAGGCAAATGTTCATGTGAAAACACTTCCATAAACGTAAAACTAACCATACCTGTCCTCAAAGGGAAAAAGATGGCCTAACTTGAAGTTTTCAAGCCCTTGCATATGTGCTAAAATAACCTTAGGCTGGGCGCAAAGCGGGCAGCCGGATGCGGAGGAACAAACATGGCATTGAAAAAGAGAAAAACGAAGATTGTATGCACCCTGGGGCCGGCGGCTGTGGAGGGGGACAACCTTCGAAACATTATACTGGCGGGCATGGACGTGGCCCGCTTCAACTTTTCCCATGATACCCACGAAAACCACTTGAAGCGCTTTGAACAATTGAAGGCATTGCGGGAAGAGCTGAACCTGCCCATCGCCACCATGCTGGATACAAAGGGGCCGGAGATCCGGCTGGGCGACTTTGCCTCCGGCAGGGTAATCCTCAAGGCCGGCCAGGAATTCACCCTGACCGCGCGGGACGAGCCGGGCGATGAAAGCCATGTCTCCATCACCTTCAAGGAGCTGCCCAAGGACGTATCCGCCGGTACCACCATATTGATCGACGACGGCCTGGTGGAACTGACGGTGCTGGGCACAACCAACGAGGACATCCGCTGCCGGGTGGAAAACAGCGGTGTCATCTCCAATAAAAAAGGCGTGAACGTGCCCAACGTTTCCCTCTCCATGCCCTTTTTGAGCCAGAAGGACAGGGACGACATCCTCTTTGGCATCAAGAACGGCTTTGATTTCGTGGCTGCCTCCTTCACCCGCTGCGCCCAGGACATCCTGGCCATCCGGGAGATATTCAGCCGCGAAGGCTGCTCCACCATGAACATCATCGCCAAGATTGAGAACATGCAGGGTGTTCAAAACATTGATGAGATCATCGCCGTTTCCGACGGCATCATGGTGGCCCGCGGTGATATGGGCGTGGAGATTCCCCTGGAGGAAGTGCCCGTACTGCAAAAGATGATCATCCGCAAGGTGTACTCCGCCGGCAAGCAGGTGATTACAGCCACGCAGATGCTGGATTCCATGATGAAAAACCCGCGCCCCACCAGGGCGGAGGCCACCGACGTGGCCAATGCCATCTACGACGGCACCAGCGCCATCATGCTTTCCGGGGAGACCGCGGCCGGCCTGTATCCCGTGGAATCGGTAAAGACCATGGCCCGCATCGCCATGCGGGCGGAGGCGGACATCAATTATATCAAGCGCCTCAAGGAGCGGCCGGTGAATGAAAACCCCGATATCACCAACGCCATCTCCCACGCCACCTGCACCTCCGCCCATGACCTGAACGCGGCCGCCATCATCACCGTCACCAAATCCGGGCGCACCGCCCGCATGATCTCCAAATACCGGCCCAACTGCCCCATCCTGGGCTGCACCACATCGCCATCCGTATACCGTCAATTGAACCTTTCCTGGGGCGTGGCGCCTCTTCTCATTGGCGAAGAGAGCAACACGGACGAGCTCATCGAGCACGCTGTGGAAACGGGGGAAAAGGCCGGGCTGTTGCACGCAGGAGAACTGGTGGTCATCACCGCCGGGGTACCCCTTGGCATTTCCGGCACTACCAACCTAATGAAGATACAGGTGGTGGGCCACATCCTGGTCACCGGCCAGGGCGCCACCAGCCGTGCCGCCTGCGCCAAGCTGTGCGTGTGCCACAGTGAAAAGGAAGCCTTCGATATTTTCCAGGAAGGGGATATCCTGGTCATTTCCCAGACCAGCAATGCATTATTGCCGCTGGTGAGAAAAGCCTGCGGCCTCATCCTGGAGGAGGACAACCCCAACGGCCACGGCGCCGTGGCCGGCATGAGCCTGGATATACCGGTAATCATCGGGGCAAAAAACGCTACGCAGATTTTAAGAAGCGGCTCGGTCGTTACCTTGGATGCCATCCGCGGCGTGGTAAGCTGCGACCCGGAAAAGACGAAATAATCTTCTCGCAGGCCGCCATTTTTGCGGCCTGCTTCTTTTTCACCTGTCATCTTTTTCGTTTTCACTCATACCATGAAGTGGGTATATTATTATGTTAGCCATTACTAACACTCTTTGCGCCATGCGTGACCGTCCCCTTGGAATGAATCTATCCACAGCCAACAAAAAAGTATAAAAATTCACAGGAAGCCTATTGACAAGGCGAGTTAGCGGTAGTAAACTTATGATGCGGTTGGAAGTTAGTTGTGCCTAACATCTTAACCGCCCTTCCGATATAGAAGGTGAAGACGCTGTCGGGCCCGGCCAGGGCAGGGAACCAATCACAGCAAGGAGGAAACGCCTATGCCGCTTACCATGGCCAATGCGGGTGTTCCCATCTCCATCAGCCAGGTACATGGAAAAGATGAAACAAGGCGTTTTCTGGAAAGCCTGGGCTTTGTATCCGGCGCCACCATAACCATCGTCACCGAAATCGCCGGAAACCTGATTGTTAATGTCAAGGATACCAGGGTGGCTATCAGCAAAGCCATGGCCAGCAAAATACACGTGGCATAAGGAGGCTTTCCATGGAAGCGAAACCCCGTACTTTAAAGGATGCCAGGATCGGCGAAACAGTCACCGTGCAAAAGCTCACAGGGGAAGGCGCGGTCAAACGCCGTATCATGGATATGGGCATCACCAAGGGCACCGAAATAATGATTCGCAAAGTGGCGCCGCTGGGCGATCCCATCGAGGTAAATCTCCGGGGATATGAGCTTTCCATCCGTAAATCCGAGGCAGAAAATATCCTGTTGGCATAACGGAACGGCTCTTTTTTTAAAGCCACACGTTAGCACATGCTAACTTTTGAAAGGACGTGATTCCCTTGGCCGAAATGAAAATCGCCCTGGCCGGAAACCCCAACAGCGGAAAAACGACGATGTTCAACGACCTGACAGGCTCCAGCCAGTATGTAGGCAACTGGCCCGGCGTAACGGTGGAGAAAAAGGAAGGCCGTCTAAAAGGCCATAAGGACGTTCTGGTACAGGATTTGCCCGGCATCTACTCCCTCTCGCCTTACACGCTGGAGGAAGTCGTCAGCCGGACTTATATTTTGGATGAAAAGCCAGACGCACTTTTGAATATGGTGGATGCCAGCAACCTGGAAAGGAACCTGTACCTCACCACGCAGCTACTGGAAACAGGTATCCCCATGGTCATCGCCCTGAATATGATGGACCTGGTGAACAAAAGGGGCGACAAGATCGATACCGCCAGGCTTTCCGCCGCATTGGGCTGCCCCGTGATGGAAACCACGGCGCTGAAGAACTCAGGTTCCAAAGAAGCCGCGGAAAAGGCGCTGGAAGTCGGGGCGCAGAAAAAGCCTCAGGCGGCGCTGCACCATTTCAGCACAGATGTGGAAAAGGCGCTGGAAGCGATTTCTTCCCTTATTTCAGCAAAGGTTCCGGCGGAACAGCTTCGTTTTTTCGCCGTAAAAGCGTTCGAGCGGGATGAGAAGGCACTGGAGCGCCTGAAGCTTTCCACGACTGAGAAAGAAACGCTGGAAAGCGTTATCACCCGCGTGGAAGCGGAGGAGGACGATGACAGCGAAAGCATCATCACCAACCAACGGTATCAATATATCGCCGGGCTGATGAAAAAGGTGCTTCAAAGGAAAAACCTGGGCGGCCTGTCCGTCAGCGACAAAATCGACAAGGTGGTCACCAACCGCTGGCTGGCCATCCCCATATTTGCGGTTGTCATGTGGCTGGTGTACTACATCTCCATCCAAACCATCGGTGCCATGGGCACCGACTGGGTCAACGACAGCCTGTTCGGGGAGATCGTACCCAATGCCGTGGGCGGCTTCCTGACCTCCATCGGCACGGCGGAATGGCTGCAAAGCCTCGTCCTGGACGGTATCATTGCCGGCGTCGGCGCGGTGCTGGGCTTCCTGCCGCAGATGATGGTGCTGTTTCTGTGCCTGGCCATCCTGGAGGACAGCGGGTATATGGCCCGTATCGCCTTCATCATGGACCGCATTTTCCGCAAATTCGGCCTTTCCGGCAAGTCCTTCATCCCGGTCCTCATCAGCACCGGCTGCGGTGTTCCCGGCATCATGGCCAGCCGCACCATTGAAAACGAAAAGGACCGGCGGATGACTGTCATGGTCACAACCTTCATCCCCTGCAGCGCCAAGCTGCCCATCATCGCGCTGATTGCCGGCGCATTGTTCCCTTTAAGCACCTGGGTTGGCCCCTCCGCTTACTTCCTGGGCATGCTGGCCATCATCGTATCCGGCATCATGCTGAAAAAGACAAGGCTGTTCGCGGGTGATCCGGCGCCTTTCGTCATGGAGTTGCCCGCCTACCATATGCCCAGGGTCAAGGGCCTGCTGATTCACATGTGGGACCGCAGCAAGCATTTTATCCTCAAGGCCGGCACCATCATCTTCGTTTCCAGCGCCGTCATCTGGTTCCTGTCCAGCTTCAGCTTCCGCTTTGAAATGGTGAAACAGGAAAACAGCATTCTGGCCGCCCTGGGGACCTGGATCGCCCCCGTGTTCGCCCCGCTGGGCTGGGGGGACTGGAAACCCACCGTGGCCACGCTGGTGGGCCTTACCGCCAAGGAAAACGTGGTGGGCACCTTCGGCATACTGTACGGCGCGGCGGAAGTGGCCGAGGACGGCGCGGAAATCTGGCCGCAGCTGCAGGCCGTGTTCACCCAGGTGACCGCCTATTCCTTCCTGGTGTTCAACCTTCTGTGCGCCCCCTGCTTCGCGGCTATCGGCGCCATCCGCCGGGAAATGGGCAGCGCCAAATGGACCTGGATCGCCATCGGTTATCAAACGCTGCTGGCATACGCCATCGCCTTCCTGGTAACGCAGCTTGGCAATCTGATCTTCCAGGGCTCCGCCTTAGGCATCGGGCAGATAGCCGCATTCCTGCTGTTGGGATTGATGCTGTGGCAGCTTTTCAAAACCTATAACCCCAAGGCCGGCAGAAACGTATTGTCCGCCGGAACCCACGCCTGATTAACCCGAAAGGTCTTGATATAATGGGCACCATCCTGGTTGCCGCCGCCGTGTTCGGCGCGCTGGGTTACACCGTTTACCGAATGATCCGCAACAAGAAAAACGGAAACGCCTGCGCCGGCTGTCCCTCCTGCGGAAGCTGCACCTCCTGCAGTCGAAAAGCAGTCCACTAATGCGAAAACCGCTCCGTGAAAACGGGGCGGTTTTTTATGTCAACAAAGTGGCATACGCCACTTTGTTGAGCTTTCCCTCGCTGCACTGCAAAATGTCTACGCCATTTTGCGGTCGTTTGCTCGGGCAAGGAAGGAATTTCTTCGAAATTCCCTCGCAAACCACCGCACATGTCGCTGGTTTGCGATCTAGAATCAGAGGGCTTCGGCCCTCCGATACCTCCCGAGGTTTGTTGATAGCCCGAACTACTTCATGAAAACGAGGCATTTTGTATGTGTCAGGGCTGCTCTACTTTTACACAAGATATCATTTCATAGTCCGTATCGAACTCCCAGCCTTGAAGCCCCCTCATGGAGCTTTCGCACTCCCCGTCCTGGTTGTCGTACGGGTCGTTGCGCAAATATTGCTTGGGCGGATCAAAATCCGCCTGGTAGGCGGAATTGGCCGCCATGCGGTAGGGGTCCAGGTTCCCGAAGTAAAAATCCCAGCGCTCCATGTTACCCTTACGCCAGGCAGCGCCGCCGTAGGAGCAGTCGCTAAAAAGCCAGCCCCAGGGCTCCACATAAAACTGCGCCCAATCATGACTGCCTATGGAATCCGGCTCGGCCGCCAGGCCGGACTGCCACTTGGCCGGGATGCCCGCGGCACGGCAGAGGGTAATAAACAGCAAGGCCTGCAGGCCGCAGTCGCCCTTCAGGTTTACGGCCGTGTACTCCGCATGATTTTCCACCAAAAGATAAGCGCGCATGAAGGAGTAGGTCACCTTCGTGGTGACAAAGTCATAGATTTTGCGGGCCTTTTCAAGGGGCGTTTCCTCCCCTGTAAGAATTTCCGCCGCCAGGGCTTTTATATATGGCGTAAAGACAATATGGGGGGCCAGTTCTTCCAAATCCGCTTTTGCTGGCGCGGGGCAGCGGGGATACACAGGCTCCTTTGAATAAGACGGCTTTTTCAGGTCCACATACCGCATGGTGCAGGCGTACGCATACTCCAAAATAAACGGCTTGTTTTCCCGAAGCGTTTCCTCAAAATAGACGGTTCGCTGGGGATGCTCCTTGGGCGAAACAAAAACGGGGGCGGGGGAGGCGGACAGTATCTCCGCCTTTTCCGTTTGGGCGGACTCGGTTGGCAATGGCAGATGCACACGGTAGGTTTCCCCCGACACAAATGCTTCCTTCGCAATCTTCATGGTGCCGCGGATGCGGAACTGATACGTAAGCGACCCCTTCTCCTTCATCTCCCTTATGGCCTCATCCAGGAGCGGGCTGTAGGGCGAAAGCGGGACGCCGGCCCGGCGGGCGATGTCGGGATTCACCTTTAAAAGCGTTCGGTGGAAGCGCACAAAATAACGCTTTTCCCCCTGCGCGTACAAAAAGTCGATCCAGTTATTTCTTTCCAGATCGTCAAACTCTTCATCCGTGAAACCGGGTACAAGTCCCCGCATGATTTCCAGGGCATTTTCGCGGCTATGGGGATATTGCCTGAGCAAGCGTGGCAAAATAGCCTGCTCCAGTTCCAATCGTCTGCGCAGCGGTGCGGGCAGGGTTTTTTGAAGGCGAGCCTGAATGGCAATTAAGGCCCCCTGTATATCCCCGGCCCATTTCTTTTTGAAGATATCCTCCGGCAATGGGGTTTGCAGGGATGTAATATCATAATTCATAAGCGGCTCCTTCCGCCGTTCCCGGCCGGCAGTTTTCCTGATTGTACCACAAATCAATAAGCCATGCGGACAGACCCAATATTTTTTGTTCTGCCCTTGACGAATACCGGGGAAGCGGATACCATAAAAAGAGAATCATACAAGTAAAAAGGAGGAAAGCATTGTGCAGTTTTTCTTTTGCGAGGAATGCGGCAATCTGGTGGGGACCCTTCATTTTTCCGGCGCTCCTATGACCTGCTGCGGTAAGGAAATGAAGGAGCTAACGCCCAACACATCGGACGGGGCCAAGGAAAAGCATGTGCCCGTCGTCACGGTGGAAGATGACCTGGTGACCGTGGAAGTAGGGTCCGTACCCCATCCCATGACGGATGCCCATTACATCGCCTGGATCTACCTGCAGACAGAAAAGGGCGGGCAGCGCAAAAACCTCAAACCCGGCGAATCGCCCAAGGCTGTATTTGCCCTGCACGAGGACAAAGTGCTGGCTGTCTACGAATACTGCAACCTCCACGGCCTTTGGAAAAAAGAACTGTAATCAGAAAACCGTAAGAAAGGGCATGCTTACGCGTCTATTTGGACCGGAGGCATGCCTTTCTCCTTTTATTCCTGAAGTTCTCCCTCGATACAAAACCTGTACAGGTAAGGGGTAATCTCCGGATATGTTAAGTTATCCGGCAGGGAATCAAAGAGAACCGATTCCGCCATTTCGCTGTCCGGCATCGGCCCCAGGCTTTCCACCCGGGCGATAAAGGCCATGCCGTTTTCGTGCGGTGCTTCATCAGGCCCGGCATAATAGTCGCATACAGGCTGAAGCACGAACCTTTGTGCTTGGGATTCCTCCTGAAGCTCCCGGCAGGCGGCCTCATAGGGCGTTTCCCCGGGCTCGATATGGCCGCCCTGCGTTTCCCATGTCTCCCTTTGCTTGTGCCTGCTTAATAAAAGCCTTCCCTGATACAGGGCAAACACCACCACATACTTATATTCCTTCAGCGAGTTCAACGGACACAGAACACACTTCATCTTTTGTATCACCTCATCCCGCATTATATCATGTATCTTTCTCCATACGTCTCCAAGTATGGTTTTTGTTTGATTTTCCCTGGAAAAACTGGTATACTGTCAGAAAGATGCCAAGGGGGGGCCGCCGGTGAAAAAGAGCATCCTGAACAGCGACACGTTCAGCCCGCTGTACCGACAGCTCATGCAGCGGTTGAAAAACGACATATCCTCCGGCGTGTATCCGGTACATGGCCGCATCCCCTCCGAACAAGAGCTTTGCGACACGTACCAGGTCAGCCGCGTCACGGTGCGCAAGGCGCTGTCCGACCTTGTGCAGGATGGGCTTCTCATTCGCCACCAGGGCAAGGGCACCTTTGTGGCGGTGCCCAGAATCCAAAGGGATTTGAAGCAGATCACGAGCTTTCATGCCGCGTGCCGCATCATGGGGTGCACCGCCAGCACCAAGCTGATTCATATGCACTGGCAGCATGCGGCGCCTGAAGATGTGGAAGACTTGCATGTGGAGCCGGGGGAAATGGTGCTGGAAATCTGCCGGCTGCGCTACGCGGATAACCTTCCGGTCATGCTGGAAACCAACCGTTTTTCCGCTGCGTTCTCCTACCTTGCGCAGGAGGATCTGACACAGTCGCTGTACGACATCCTTTTGCGCAACGGCGCCGAGCCCAACAAGGCGGTGCACGACATCGCCCTAAGCCATGCCGCGCCGGCCCAGGCCAAATTGCTGGAGGTGGAGCCCGGCACGGCGCTGCTTCTTTTGAAGGAATGCGTGTACGATCAAAGCGGTTCGGTCATACATACCAGCAGCCAATTGATCCGGGGCGACCGGTTTACCTTCCGCATCTGATAAAAATATTTAACATCCGTTTTGAAAAAGAGGGGACATTCCTCTTTTTTTCAAAAAAGAAATGAGGAGATTTTCCTGAGCACATCCAAATTCGCCATTTTCGTCGACCTGGAAAACTGCGGCGCGAAAGTGGCCACGCTCAATAGCATCCTGGAAAAAGTAAAAATCCGCGGCGATATCCTGCTGGGCAAGGTATATGGGTATACCGACAGGTTCAGCGACATGAAGGAAGTGCTGCTCAGCAATACCTTCACCGTTGTGCCGTCCCTGCGCTACGGCTATGCCCAGAAAAACAACGCGGATATCCTGCTGGTCATCGACGCGCTGGAAGTGGCCTACACCAACCCGCTGATCGACAGCTTCTGCATCGTATCCGGCGACAGCGATTATACGCCTTTGGTGGGCAAGCTCAAAAGCATGGGCAAATTTGTGCTGGGCATATCGAGAAGCGAGGTAGCCAGCACCATATTCATCAACGCCTGCAACGAGTTTCAGTTTTTGGAGAGCGTGGGCGGCCGCGCCGGCATACAGGCCACAAAAAAGACTACATCCTCCGATCCCTTGGATGAGGCGGAACTGAACAAGCTGATCGAGGGCATCTTTGAAGAGCAGACCGACGAGGACGAAATATACGCCAGTGAACTCAAAGGCATCCTGTTGCGCCTGCGCCCCGATTTCAATGAAAAATCCTACGGCTGCGCCACCTTCGGCAAGCTGCTTTCAAAGCTCAGCCAGAAATATAACTCCATTCATGTAAAAAACGACAACTTCAACGTCATGGTGAGCCTGTCCACCAAGGAAGCGGCCGCCACACCCCAGCTTACCAAGGAAAACTGGAAGGATGCGTTTAAAAGCCAGCTTAACCGGTATAAAGAAGACGGCTTTGACCGCATCAATCCCAGCATATTGAAGGCCGACATTCAGGCTTCCTTCCCCGATTTCAGCGAGCGTTCCATCAATTTCAAACGCTTCAGCGACGTGCTGAAGCAGTTGGAGAAGGATGGCGTGCTGGTGCTGGAAATGGATGAGCAAAAGACGCTGCTGATCAAGGTCGTGTAAATTTTATTCATTTGCGGATAATGTGTGCATACTCCGGGAAAAGCGCGCATAGAATCAGAGTTTGCCTTGCTTTTTTCTTCCACAGCCGTCTATATACAGCCTGTGGATTGCGTGGATAAAATGTCGAAATATATTGATATAGGGATTGTCAGATCCGCCTCCGCACCCAAAATGCACACGATTCTTTTACAACGCAAAGAAAACCAAGGCAGGAAAAGACATCCGGAAATCGAAATCCTATTCCGATACTGCTTGTCCCCCAAATATCCAAGCCAAAACGCTTTTTTTCCACAAAAAAGGCAGTGCGTTTTTTCTGACAGGACAAGCACTTTGTGCGTTTTACACGCTATCCACACAGCCTACTGCTACTACGGTATATAAATACACTACATCAACTCGACAAAGGGGGATTCCCATGCGTTTTATATGCGCTACTTCGGAACTGCTGGAAGGCCTCAACAACGCGACCCGGGCCCTGGCCGTCAGGCCTGCCAAGCCTGTCATGGAAGGCGTTTATGTGGAGGCGGCCGAAGAGGGCTTGTTCCTGACATGCACCGACGGCAACCTGACCATCAAAAGCCAGGTGAACGCCCAAATATCCCAGGAGGGGCAGATCGTTCTGCCCGGCAGGCTTTTTACGGAGCTGGTTCGCAAGCTTCCCGGCGGCGAGGTGGAAATCTCCGTCAATGAAAAAATGGTTGCCACCATCCGCTGCATGTCCAGCCGCACCACGCTGTCGGGCATGTCGCCGGTAGATTTTCCGCCTGTCAAGGCCATTGAGGACGGCAATGTGATCTCCCTGCCACAGAAGCAATTGAAGGAAATGATAGGCAAGGTCATCTTTGCCATTGCCACTGACGAAAGCCGTCAAATATTGACCGGCTGCCTGCTTGAAGTGACGCGGGACGAAACAAGGCTGGTGGGTCTGGATGGTTTCCGCCTGGCGCTGCAGCGCATCCACGGCAACTTCCTGCTGCCCCAAGGCAAGGAAACCATGGAGGCCATCATCCCCGGGCGTGTGCTGGGCGAGCTGGGCAAGATTTTGCCCGATGAAGAAAAAACCGTATTGTTTACCATCGACAGAACGCATTTGAAGGTAAACTTCGGCAAGACGGAGCTGACCACAGTGCTCCTGGCCGGGGAATACATCAATTACAAGCAGATACTTCCCGGAGACTGGCAGACCCGCGTGCAGGCCAACCGTGAAACGCTGGCCAACGCCATTGAGCGTGCCAGCCTGATGGCAAGGGAAGGCAAAAACAACCTGATCCGCATGCACATCGACGGCAGTACCATGGTCATCACCAGCAACGCGGAGCTGGGCGACGTGCTGGAGGAGCTTGATATCCTGCTGGACGGCAAAAGCCTGGATATCGCCTTCAATGCGCGCTATATCAGCGATGTGATCAAGAACATAGGCGATGACGAACTGTCCCTGCGCTTTAACAGCAACGTGTCCCCCTGCGTGATCTGCCCGCCGGAGGGGGATCAATACATCTACCTTGTATTACCGGTTCGGGTATTCAACTAGGGGGCGCCGCCTCCGTGAGCACCCCATGTAAATAGGATTCCAAAGGACTTGTCCTTTGGCGGGTGTTGTAGAGGGCAGAGCCCTCTACTTTCCTTGTAAGGAGGGATAGCGATGGTCATCCGGCAGCTGAAGCTTGCGGAATACCGGAACTATCCCTGCGTTTCTTTTTCCCCTGCGGAGGGCATTACAGTTTTCCATGGCGCAAATGGCGCGGGAAAAACGAATTTGCTGGAAGCGATTCATCTGTGCTGCCTGGGGCGCAGCCACAGGACCAGCCAGGACAGGGAGCTGATCCGGCAAGGGAGCATGAGCGGCAGCGTTCAGGTGCAGGTCATGCGAAGGGACGGACGCCGGGAAGTGGCCGTGAAGCTGTGGGCTCAGCAAAAGCGGGCCAAACAGATTTTTTTAAACGGCAAGCCGGCCGCCCGCATCGGCGAACTGATGGGCCACATCAACTGCGTGATGTTTTCGCCCGAGGACCTGGAATTGATCAAGGATGGGCCCGCGCTTCGGCGCAGGTTTATGGACATGCAGCTTTCCCAGCTTCGGCCCACCTATTTTTACGCGCTGCAAAAGTATGTATCCACCCTGAACCAGCGCAACGCGCTGCTGCGGGCCATGGCGGCCCCGGGAGGTAACAAGAATCCGGCAGGCCAGCTGGAGGTATGGGATGAGCAGTTGGCCCGGGAAGGCGCCACATTGACGGAGCACAGGCGCTGGTTCGCTCAAATCTTGAGGGAGTATGCCGGAAATAACTACGAGCATATCAGCGGAATCAAGGAAGAGATTTTCGAAGCCCAGTATATAGGTGCGCTCTCCAAATCCGATAAACCGTATGAAGCGATGCTGGAAGGGCTTTATAAGACCCGCCGGGAGGATACGCGCAGGTGCGCCACCCACTTCGGGCCCCACAGGGATGATCTGCATTTGACCATCAAGGGGCAGGACATGAAGAATTTTGCCTCCCAGGGACAGATGCGAACCGCGGCGCTGGCCTTGCGGTTAAGCCAGCTGGCGATGGTGAAGATGGAGACCGGGGAGTCGCCGGTATTGCTGCTGGACGATGTGATGAGCGAGCTGGACCCAAAGCGCCGGGCGCTGCTGCTTGACAGGATCGAGGGTGTGCAGACGTTTGTGACATGCACTGACCGCAGCGACCTGTCCGGAGCGAAGGCCCAGGCGGTGGTGGAGGTCAAAACGGACAGGGAAACGGGCTGCGCTTACCTTGCGGATGAATCCAGGTAAATGGGCTACATAGTTAAAAAAGATAAAAAAACGCAAAAGCGCCGCGAATCCTTGCGAAAGCGGCGCTTTTGCATCGGTCCTTATGGTAACGAACAAGGTTTATCCGGTGGAAACAGCAACGCAAAACATGATTTTACGTATCCCTTTTGGCAAGGGTCATCCCTGCAACTCCTTGTTTACAACCTTCACGCTGTAGGATAAAGGAGAACCAAGAAAATCATTTTCCTGGAAGGGAGGAATTCATTTTCCATGCTGTTTCTCACCAGGATAAACCCTGTTTTCATGCTTCGGCAGGCGTTGCCTCTCCTGCATCTCTTTCAGCCGCCGGGGCGCGTGGTTGCAACGAATTCTACCACCTCGAAGCATCAACCCTATCTTGCCTCGAAAAGAAGCTTTTATACATGAATTTTTTCAAGCGATCTGCCGATAGGCGCGGCAATTACCAGATCGGCTTTCTCGTCCAAGGGCGTAGGCGTCATGTTGAGTATGGCAATGTACCGGCCGGTAAACGCCTGCACGAAGCCGGCGGCCGGGTACACGGAAAGGGACGTGCCGCCGATTAACAGCATATCCGCGTCAGCAATTTCCCGTACGGTCTTTTCCATCACCGTCTGTTTCAGCGGTTCTTCATACAGCACCACATCCGGCTTGATCGTGCCCCCGCAGGAGCAGGCGGGTACGGCGGGGGATTGAAGGACATCCTCCAGACTGTAGGCCTTTTTGCAGCGCATGCATCGGTTTGAATGAACAGAGCCATGGAGCTCGATCACATTTTTACTTCCGGCGGCCTGGTGCAGTCCATCGATGTTCTGGGTAATGATGGCGGACAGCTTTCCGGCTGCTTCCCAAGCCGCCAGCGCCTTGTGGGCAGGGTTGGGCTGCGCGCTTTTGTATATCATTTTCTCCCGGTAAAACTGATAAAACACCTCGGGCTTGCGAAGGAAAAAGGAGAGGCTGAGGATCGTCTCGGGCGGATACGCATATTTTTGATGGTACAAGCCATCCACGCTGCGAAAATCAGGGATGCCGCTTTCCGTGGAAACGCCGGCCCCGCCAAAAAACACGATGCGCCGGCTTTCATCCACCATGCTTTGAAGCTTTTCCACGCCGTCCATCCAATCACCCCTCTGCCTGATTCTACTCTTGCCTTTCATGACTTGTCAAAGAAAATCCGTGTTAAGAACCACAAAATACCTCCAAGCTTCTATACCTAAGCTTGAAGGTACTCTTGTAAAAAATTGAAGTTTTTCAGGATAGGGTGCGGGAAAGGGGATTTTTTCAAAAAGCCCCTTCCCCGCTATCCTACCGCCTTATCTTCACAACCTCTTCCGCGTTGTCCGCGGGCCGCCCAAGGGCATCCATGCCGCCCTCCGTCCAGCGGTGTATGAGCAGCGTGTCTTCGTCCATTGCCTCCGCTTCCATAAAACCTGTCTGCAGCACGGGGCTTGATTTCCGCTTTTGTAATAATGTGCGGACGGCGCTTTGCAAGCAGATATCTTCCCGGCCCCAAGGGAATGTACCGCGGTTAAACGGGTCCGCCGTGCCCTGCAGGCCGGCCTCATCGCCATAGTACAGCGTAGGCGCCCCCGGGAGGGCGCAGAGAATCTCCATGCCCTTTAAAAAGCGTTCCGAGCCTATTCGGTATTGATCAGGCGTAAGGCGCAGGTTTGCCCGTTCCTCCCGTGGCAGGTGGCCCCATTCGCAGCCGGCCAGCACGTTGATGATCCTGGCGCGGTCATGGCTGCCGATGAGGTTCATCAGCGCGTAGAGGAAGGGAGCGGGGTATACCTCTTGCTGATGGCGGATGAGCCTTGCCAGCTGATGGGCGCTTGTTTGTTGCGTCAAAAAGGAAATAATTCCTTCCCGCAGGGGATAGTTCATCACGCTGTCCAGCGTATCGCCCAGGCAATAGCTGCGGGGTACATTGTAGGAAACCTTGTTGCTGGCGTCCTCCCATACCTCGCCCAGGATGGCCGCATCGCTTTTTATGCCCTTGGCCGCCCTGCGTAATTCTTTGATAAAGTCCATGGGCAGCTCGTCCGCAACATCCAGCCGCCAGCCGGAGGCGCCGCTTTTGAGCCACAGCGGTACAATGCCGTTTTCCTGATGGAGCATAAAGGAGCGGTAATGGGGGTCGTCCTTGCGCACTTCCGGAAGGGTGGGTATATCCCACCAGCATTTGTACCGGTCAGGATATTCCAAAAAGGTGAACCAGGAGGCATAGGGAGAATCGGGGCTTTGATAAGCGCCCAAGCTTTCATAGGTGCCGTATTTGTTGAAATAAACGCTGTCTTCCCCGGTGTGGCTGAACACGCCGTCCAGGATCACGCGGATGTCCAGGGCAGATGCTTTTTCGCACAAGGCTTTAAAATCCGCTTCAGTGCCGAACATGGGATCGATGCGGGAATAATCCCCGGTGTCATATTTGTGGTTGCTGCGGGCCTGAAAGATGGGGTTGAGATACAGCACCGACACACCCAGGTCTTTCAGATAGGGCAGCTTCTCCGCAATGCCCTTCAGGTTTCCCCCGAAGAAGTCCAGCGCCATGTTGTCATGGCTGCGCGGATCGATGCGCAAATAGGGTGTATCCTCCCAGTTCTGGTGATAGCTTATATCAGTGCGATCAGATACATAAGAGGAAGCCGCTTTGTGAAACCTGTCTGGAAAAATTTGGTATATTATTCCATACTGCAAATATGTTGGCGTTTCAAAGGATGGATCATACACCGTCACCTGGTAGCTGGCGGGGGTTCCCTCATACATGGCCCCCTCGCCGCCCAGTTGGTCGTAGGCATTGCCATAATGAATCTCGCCTGTATCCGTGCGGATTACAAAATCGTACCACCATAGCATGGGCACAACAGGCGCTGTGATTTCTGCCGCGTACGTGCTGGGGCTTTCCAAGGTCATGTTATGGAACGACTCCCGTCCATCCCAGGTGCGCACCTGGACAGCCCTGGCAAAATCGCAGGTGATGCGCAGGCGCAGGGATGCCCCGCAGGGAAGTGCGCCCAGCGGAGAGCGGAAAAAGGATGTGTGGGAATTATGCAGGAGCAAGGCCTGGTCCCCCTTTATTCTCATCTGTGTATTATGCCGCCAGGCAGAGTATTGATGTTTGTCCTGGACATCGAATGTGCAGCAGAAATTGATATCATATGAAAAGACCCCCTTCATGAGGGAGTCTTTTTCTGGTCCCTCCATAAAGGGGATTCTTAAGGGAATCTATCCCTTAAGCAGGGGTCCAGGGGGCAGAGCCCCCTGGGCCAATGGCTTTAGATGCCAAATCTTATCGTTATACTCGCCAATGGTCCTGTCGCTGGAGAAGATGCCGGAAGTGGCGGTATTGGTAATGGCCATGCGCCACCACTTGTCGGGATTGCGGTAATCCTCATCGACCCTAAGCTGGGCCATGGCATAGGAACCGAAATCCTTCAATACGAAATAGGGATCGGCGTTGCAGCCATACTCGCCCAGCAGCAAAGCGTGGTACAGCTCCTGCAGCGTGGCGGGGTTGTCGGGGAACAGCGTGCCGTCGATCATTTGGGTCATGGCCTTGCGTATTTCCCGGTTGGTTTCATAAATCTGCATGGGGTTGTAGGTTCGCTCCTGGTAGAGGCTTTGCACCCGGTCGGCCCGCATGCCGAATATATAGATATTGTCCATGCCAGCCTGCTGGGCGATTTCCACATTGGCGCCATCCATGGTGCCGATGGTGAGGGCTCCATTCATCATGAACTTCATGTTGCCGGTGCCGCTGGCTTCCTTGCTGGCAGTGGAGAGCTGCTCGGAAAGTTCTGCCGCGGGAATCAGTATCTCGGCGGTGGAGACGTCGTAATTTTCCAGGAATACCACTTGCAGCATTTTGCTGGCTCTTGGATGCTTAGCGATCAACTGGGACAGCGCATTTATGAAGCGGATGACCAGCTTGGCCCGGCGGTAGCCGGGGCTGGCCTTGGCGCCAAAGAAGAAGGTGCGCGGCGCCATGGTGAATTTCTCATCTTCCACGATGCGGTTGTACAATACCAGTATGTGCAGCGCGTTCAAAAGCTGCCGCTTGTATTCGTGCAGGCGCTTTGCCTGCACATCGTACAGGAAGTTTGGATCCACCGTGATCCCCTGCTGGGCAAGCACCATGCGGGACAGACGTTCCTTGTTTTGATGCTTGATGCGGGCAAATTCCTGCCGGAAGGCAGCGTCATCCCGGAAGGGCAGCAGCTCCTGCAGACGTTCCGGTTCCTTCATGAACCCGTCGCCGATGCTGTCACGGATCAGGTTGGTCAAATCCTGGTTGCAGGAAAGGAGCCAGCGCCGGTGGGTGATGCCGTTGGTGATGGCGGAGAACTTCTCCGGCATCAATGCGTAATAATCCTTGAAGGTATCTGCTTTGAGTATTTCCCCGTGAAGCTGGCTGACGCCATTGACGGAGAAGCTCATGGCCACGCACAGGCTGGCCATATGCACCTGTCCGTAAGCCAGCACGGCCATCCGGGCGATGCGGTCCCATTCGCCGGGGAACTTCTCCCACAGCTTTTCGCACAGGCGGCGGTTGATTTCATGCAGGATCATATAAATACGGGGAAGCTGGCTTTGCACCATGTCCTCGGGCCATTTTTCCAGCGCTTCCGACATAATGGTATGATTGGTGTAAGCCACCGTTTTTTGCGTGATGTCGGAGGCTTCCTCCCAGCTAAGCCCTTCCTCATCCACCAGCAGGCGCATAAGCTCCGGAATCACCAGGCCGGGATGGGTATCATTGACATGGAAAACAACCTTCTCCGGCAGCAGCTTGAAGTTCGTGCCATGCATGCGCTTGAAAGACTTCAAAGCGTACTGCAGTGTGGCGCTGGTGAAAAAGTAATGCTGCTTGAGTCGGAGCATTTTCCCTTCGTAATGGTTATCCTCCGGGTAAAGCACCTTGCTGATGACTTCTGCCAGCTCGATTTCCTGGGTGGCGCGGACATAATTGCCCTGGCCGAAGGAGCACAGGTCAATCCCCTTGGGCGAACGCGCGCGCCACATACGCAGCGTGTTTACCGTATCGGTATCATAACCCACGGCCGGCATATCATACGGTACGGCTTCCACGGTGAAATAATCTTTGTGCCTAAATTTGCGCACGTCATTTTCCACCGTTTCCTCGATCCGCCCGCCGTAGTGCACCTCACAGGCATCCTCCGGCACGGCCATCTCCCACACGTTGCCGTTGGTGAGCCAGTCGTCTGGCAGCTCCACCTGCTGACCGTCCACAATTTTTTGCTTGAAGAGCCCATACTCATACCGGATGGTGCAGCCCATGGCCGGCAGGTTGAGGCTGGACAGGCTGTCCAGAAAGCATGCGGCCAGGCGGCCCAGTCCGCCGTTGCCAAGCCCGGGTTCGGGTTCTTCCTTCAAAACCGTATTCAAATCAAGGCCCAATTCATCAAGGGCTTCCCGGTATACCCCGGTGCTGCACAGGTTGAGCATATTGCAATAAAGCGTCCGGCCCATCAAAAACTCCACGGAGAGGTAATAGAGCCGTTTCGCCTTGCTTTCCTTGCGTTCTTCTCTAGCAATCATCCACTTCTGCATAATCTGGTCGCGGACGGTGGATGCCAGCGCTTTATAGATCTGCTGGCTCGTCGCTTCCGCGATGGTGCGGCCGTTATACCGCTGCAGCTTGCCGATAATGCTTTTCTTAATGGAATCCTTATCAAAGGACGTAGTCGGCATAAAAACGTCGCCCGCCTTTATAGAACAAAATTCGAGAACCGTATTCATTTTATCATATAATAATGTGCAGTTCAATGAAACTGGCGCTGAGGCAATATGTTCCACGTGAAACATCAAGGGGGAAGGGGAAACCGGATTGTTTCACGTGAAACACAGGGGCAGTTTACAACCATCCCCCGTTACGGTACAATATGCCACAAGGAAGGGAGGCGTTCTCATGCCTAAGTGGACACCTGCGCAGCAGCAGGCCATTGACGCCCGCAACGATATGCTGCTGGTGAGCGCCGCCGCAGGCTCCGGCAAAACGGCGGTATTAGTGGAGCGCATCCTCTCGCTGATCAAGAACGATGGCTTGGATGTCAGCCGCATGCTAGTGGTGACATTTACCAGGGCTGCGGCCGCCGAGATGCGGGAACGCATTTTGAAAGCGCTGAACGATGCAGCGGATACGCAGGAATCGCTTCGGGAACAGGCGTTGAAGGTGGACAGAGCCAGTATCAGCACGCTGCACGTGTTTTGCGGTCAGGTGATCCGTGAGCATTTTCAGGCGGCGGGCATCGATCCCACGGCACGGCTGATCGAGGGCGGAGAGCAGGGTGCGCTGTACCAGCAGGCCCTTTCTGATGTGCTGCTCATGGCGCATGAGGAAGGCAGGCCAGGATTTCTGGAGCTTTCCCAGCAGTTTGACGATGAGGATATCAGCCATATGGCTGATGACCTGTACCATTTTTTGATGTCGCTTCCTGATCCCTGGCGGTGGCTGCACCGCAGGATGGCTGACTTTCCCAGTGAGGCGGAGCTCGGAAATCATCCCTGGGCGAAACAGTTCGCCGGCAGCGTGAAGCTTCAACTGGAAGGTAGTCTGAACGCGGCCGGCGCGCTGCTTTCCATGCTGGATGATCCTTATGCAGACCCTGCTTACGAAGAAATCTTGCAAGAAGATATCCGTCAAATCAGGCTTCTTGTATCGGTTGCGGACGATTCATTGAATGCCATTAAAGTGGCCTGGGAACAGCGGAGCTTTCCCCGATTTCCGGCATTGCGAAAAAAAGAACCGGAAACCATGGCCTGGGGAGAGGCACTGAAAAAAGGCCGGACCAGGATACGGGACGGCATATCCAAAACATTGGAGGCCATCCCCAAGGATATGGCCCAGGCCGCCAGAGACATATTGCATACCAAGCCGGCTTTGCGGGCGCTGATGCGGCTGACACGCAAGCTATACAAGCGGTACGAGGAACTGAAAAGAGAAAGAAATGTCTACGATTTTAGCGACCTGGAACATAAAACACTGGCTGTTTTAAAGCATCCAGAACTGAGGGACGCGGTGCGCAGCCGGTTTGACGCGGTGTTCATCGACGAGTACCAGGATATCTCCGGTATCCAGGAGGCCATCCTGCAGGCTGTGCACGGTGGCCGCGGCCTGTTCCTGGTGGGCGACGTAAAGCAGAGCATCTACCGTTTCCGGCTGGCTGACCCCACCCTGTTCCTCCAAAAATCCAGGGAATCTTCCTCTGCGCAAAACGCTGCTTTTCGGCGGATATCCCTGCAGCAGAATTTCCGCTGCGCAAGGCCTGTGATTGATGCCGTGAATCTTGTGTTTCACAGCGTCATGCGGGAGGATGTAACGGAGATCGCGTATGATGAGGATGCCATTTTAATCCCCGGCCGCGAGCCCGGCGAGGATTATCCCGTAGAGCTGCATGTGCTTTTCCCGCCGGAAGAGGAAGCATCTTCCGAGGCGGAGGGGGAAGAGACTCCATCCCGGGTGGAGCGGGAGGCCCACCGGGCCGCCTTGTGCATCCGCCGCCTGATGACGCAAAAGTTCCTGGACAAGGAAACGAATATGCCACGGTCCTATAAGTGGCGGGATATCGCGGTGCTTTTGCCCAAGGCGAAGAATACGGCGCATCTGGTGGCAGAGGTTTTCGCCAGGGAAGGCATTCCGGTATACTCCGAGGCGGACGAGGAATATTTCGGCCTGCCAGAGATATCCACCATGATGGCGCTTTTGCAGGTGCTAGACAATCCCATGCAGGATATTCCGTTGCTCGCCACGCTGCGCAGTCCATGCTTTTCCGTGGATGAGGAAACGCTGGCCATGATCCGGCTTGTCCGCACGGGCAGGAATGTTCCGTTTTACGAGGCATTCTTTCACTGTACAACCCTTGAAGGGCCTCTGGGGCAGTTTTGCGCGGGCATTGCGGAAAAGTTGGAAAACTGGCGGTTCCTGTCCAGAAACCTCCCCCTGGACAAATTGATGTGGCAGTTGCTGTTGAAAACGGGTATATATACAAGGTCGGGCGCGCTTCCTGCCGGTGAAGCGCGGCAGGCAAATTTGCGGCTATTGTGTGAGCGCGCCGCCGCCTATGAGCAGTCCCAGGGCGACGGTCTGCACGGCTTCCTTGCGCACGGGGAAAACCTGAAAAAATCGGGGGATGCTTCCACCGCCAAGGTGCTGGGCGAAACGGAAGACGTGGTCCGCATCATGACCATTCACAAAAGCAAGGGACTGGAGTTCCCCGCTGTGCTGGTGATGGAGCTGGGGGGAAGGATGCATCAAACCGGCTTTGATTCTCCTGTCAAAATCCATAGGGACCTGGGCCTTGGCATACCGAGTATTTACCCGGATGACAGAATCCGCACAAAAACGCTGGCGGAAAAGGCCATTGCCCTAAAAGCCCAGGGCGAGGAAAAGGCAGAACGCGCCAGACTCCTGTATGTGGCCATGACCAGGGCGCGGGAAAGATTGATATTGATCGGTACCGCCTCCTTAAAGGACCCGGCAAGGAAGTGGGCCATGGAGCTGGGCTCCTACCGCGTATGGCAGGCGGGCAGCATGCTGGACTGGATCGCGCAAGCCGTCTATTCTTTGCCCGAAGCGGAGCTTCTTCGTGCCGTAAATGCGGGTTTATCCACAGGCCTGCAGGATTCGGACACTGAAACGGGGAAGAAATACACAGCTTCCACAGGTTTTCCACAGGGCGCTATGCCTTGGGATATTCGGGTTTGGAGCGAATCCATAAGTGCGGGTGTGGAAAAAAAGGAAAATATCCACACCCAAACCGCAAGGTTATTGCAGCTGGACACGCGTTTGGTGCCTGCGGAAATCGCCGGACGTCTGCATGTAGATACAGCAGCAGAAGCTTCACGGCTTCCTTTGAAAACCTCCGTCACCTCCTTGTGCAAGCAGCGGCTTCTGCCAGGCTTTCTTCCCGTTGAGGGCGAGGAAACGCCGGAAATAAAGGCTCGGCCGGAGGAGCTGGTTCTTCCCCTGCGGCTGTCGCCCTTACCCAAGCGCCCGGGCTTTCTGGAGAAGAAAGGTCTGAGCTCCGCGGACCTGGGTACCGCGACCCACAAGGCATTGGGATGTCTGCCGCTTACGTTGCTGAAAAACTGCCATGGGGAAGAGCTGCGCCAGGCGCTTTTAAGCAGCCTGGACAAAATGCAAGCGCAGGGTCTGATCACTTTGGAACAGCGGAACGGGCTGTATGTGGATTGGCTGCAAGGCTTTCTGGAAAGTGAGTGGGGTCAAAGACTAATGCAATCTCCGCTGGTCCGGCGGGAATGGCCGTTCAACCTGCGCTTGAACCGCGAACCGCTGATGCTGGTGCAGGGCGTGATCGACTGCTGCTTCCTGGAGGACGGCGCCTGGGTGCTTATCGACTACAAGACCGACTATGTGCAGGACGAGCAAGCGGTGACCGCCCGATACGCGCCACAGCTTCAGCTATACCGCCGCGCTTTGGAGGAAATCACCGGCATCCCTGTCAAAGAGGCCGTTATCTACTTATTGCGAAATGGCCGGGGGCTCCGAAGCCGAAGCGCTGCCGGTGGCTCCGTAACCCCACACCTGCCAGTGGCAGAAATGGGCGGGGTGAAGGAGGCTGGCGAAACAAGCAGTGCGAGCGGTAGCGAAGCAATGCGACGATTGAGCCAGATGGAGGGATTCAGCGAGGCGGAGGAGGCTGGCGAAACAAGCGGTGCGAACGGAATGTGAGCAATGCGCCGATTGAGCCAGTTGGATAGCATCAGACGATTGATGCAGTGCACGTTTCACCGCTCACGCTTACGCGGTGAACTGAAGGAAAGGCAAACGATATGACCGAACAATCAAGAAAAATGGATTATCACCTGCACAGCACCCACTCCATGGACGGCCGCCAGACATTGGAGGAGATTTGCCGGCAGGCCGTATCCCTGGGTCTTGAGGAAATATGCATCACGGATCACATAGAGCCCCATCATCCGGACCCAGGTGTGGATAAACCGCCCATCTTTGCCAACTGGCTAGCCGATTTGGCGGCGGTTCGGGAAAAATACTCGGAGCTCATCCTGCGCCAGGGAATCGAGATCGGTGATAACGCCCCGTACCGGGAGGAGATCGCGGCTACCCTTAATGCGCTGCCCCTGGATTTCCGCCTTCTTTCCCTGCATCTGGTGGATAACATGGATCCATATCATCCCGAGTTTTTTGAGGGGAAAACCCAGGAGCAGGCGTACCGGCGCTACGCGGAGCAGCGCTTGGAGAGCATACTACATTTTCCCGATTACGATGCCATTGCGCATCTGGGGTATGTCGGAAAGTTCGCGCCGTATCCGCCGGAAATCCGGCCCATGCGGTATCATCACGCGCCGGATGCGCTGGATGCGCTTTTAAGGCATCTTGCGCAAAACGGGAAAGCCCTGGAGATCAATGCCTCCGGCCTTCGGGAAACAGACAGCCCCATCCCCGGGGCGGATATCATTCACCGTTATCTGGAGCTTGGCGGTGAGTTTTTCACCTTCGGCTCCGACGCGCATAAGAGGGAGCACATCTATCTGCATGTGGAACGGGCCAAGGAAATCGCCAGAAGCTGCGGGGCCCGCTGGCAGCTTTCCTTTGAACGGCGTAAGGGACGTGCCTGCTTGATCTGACCGGCCAAATGGAAAGAAGGGTTTTGTCATGCGCCGCCTGGTGCTCATATCCCTGGACGGGCTGTGGGAAAAGGATTTTTCCACGCTGGAAGGCCTTCCTTACCTGGGTGCGCTGATAAGGTCGGGTGTATCCTGCAAAAGGGTCCAAACCGTCTATCCCGCATTGACGTATCCCGTTCACGCCACCATCCTCACGGGCTGCCGGCCCGAGGCCCACGGCATCGCCCACAATCAGCCCTTTTCCCCGGACCTGGCGCCAGCCTTGCGGCCCTGGTACTGGGAAGCTTCGCAGGTAAGGCAGCCCACGCTGCATCAAATCATCCGGGAAAAGGGAGGAACGACGGCCTCCATCCTCTGGCCGGTAACGGGAAAAAGTTCGTCTATCCGCTGGAATTTTCCTGAGGTGCTGGCCTTGCCCAGAGAAAACCAAACGCTCAAAATGCTGCGATTTGGCAGCGCGATGTGGATACTGTCCACGGAAATGCGCTATGGAAACAAACGCAAAAGCATTCACCAGCCGGACCTGGACGATTATGCCGCGCTGTTGGCGGAAAAGCTTCTCCTTCGCAAGCACCTGCCGGATTTTTTGAGCCTGCATCTGGTGGATTGTGATGAGATGCGCCATCTGTACGGTGCGGACAGCCCAGAGGCGATGGAAGCCTTCGGGCGCCTGGACAGGCGGGTGGGTAAGCTGCTCACTGCCATGGATATGCGAAGGACGGGGCGGGACACGGTGGTGGCCATCGTCAGCGACCATGGCCTGTGGGATGTGCAAACCGCCGTATCCCTGGATGAGCATCTAAAAGAAGCCGGCCTTTACGGCATCTGCCGCGTCCAATCCACCGGCATGGGTGCGTACTTGCATTTTGCATCCGGCTCACGGGAGGACATGGAACGCGTCCGGCACTTTCTGGATCAAAACCGTCAAAAGCTTGGCATTTCCCGGATATACGGGGAAGAGGAGCTTCGGGAAATGGGTGCCGGGCAGGAGATTCCTATGGCGGTAGAAGCGGCGCCGGGCGTTGCCTTTGCGGATGACCTGGCGGCCGAAAAGCGGATAAGAGCCACGCACGGGTTCGGACCTAACCATCCCGCGGCCCAATGCCTGTTCATCCTGTCCGGGCCAGGCATACGCAAAGGGGTGGAGCTTGCGCAGGCCGGAATGGAGGACATTGCCCCAACGCTTATGCAGGCCATTGGTTTGAACATGCCTTCCGCACAGGGAAAAATCCTGTCGGATTGCTTTGCATAGATAAGAAAAGTGGCGATTTAAGGCGAAAAATAACAGGATTTTACACATAAAAGGGTTTCTACATTACAATTTTGCATCGATTTCTTGACAGTTGGGGCGAGTTGTGCCAGAATAATGAAAAGGAGTGTACAAGAGAGGAGGGAGCGTGCGTGGATTTGCATGCTGCGGTAACCTATCATCATCACAGCGGCTTTTCTGTTCAGGTGGAAAGCACGCTGCTGGTGTTTGATTATTGGGAAGGAGAAGACAGGGAGATTCCCGCTGCTGCTAGGCTGACTTCGGACAGCTTCAAGGCGTATTCCCAGGTGTTCGTTTTCGTTACCCATGCCCATCCCGACCATCTGGATCAGGTGATTTATACCTGGATGGAGGGCAACCCCATCACCTATATCGTGGCCAGCGATACGCCCATCGGCATCCGGGGTAAAAGGCTGGCGCCCGGGGACAGCCTCCTTCTGGCACCCGGCGTGCGCGTAACGGCTTACGGCTCCACAGATATGGGTGTTTCCTTCCTGGTGGATATCGGCGGCCTGCGCATTTTCCACGCGGGGGACCTGAACCTTTGGCACTGGCGGGAGGAAAGCACGCTGCGGGAAATCGAGGCTGCGGAAAAAGCGTTTGAGGAAGCCATCAGGCCGCTGATCGGGCAGCATATCGACCTGTGCATGTTCCCGGTGGATCCCAGGATGGGCGCCATGTTCGATGCAGGCGCCAACCATTTTATACTGGCGGTGAAGCCGCGGCTCTTCTTGCCCATGCACTGGCAGGGGCGCAGCGAAGTGGCGGTAGACTTTGCCCGCAGGACCAGGAGCAAGACCACCGAGGTGGTGGCCATGACCAAGCCCGGCGAGTTTGCGCGGATTACTTTTTCCGACGCGTCCATTTTCCTGCATATTGTGGAGCCGCCGGCGGAAAAGAAGGGCGAGAAAAAGCAGGCGGAGGAAGCCGCCGCATCCAATGCTTATGAACCGGCGCCATCCTCCCAAGTGACGCTGGACGCCTATAACCAGAATGATCCCTTTGCGGATACCGACTTGCCTGTATCCCTGGATGACCAATAAAGGAGATTGCGATATGGCGTTTTACTTTGCCCATCAGAATTTCAATGTGCTGGATCTTGCAAAGAGCGTGAAATTTTATGAGGAGGCTTTGGGGCTTCACGTGGTGCGGGAAAAGGAGGCCTCCGACGGCTCTTTCAAGCTGGTGTTCATGACCGATGCTGCAGGATCGTTTCAGTTGGAGCTTACGTGGCTTCGCGACCGCACAACACCGTATGATCTGGGCGAGGCGGAGTTCCATCTGGCCTTTATCACCGAAGACATGCAGGCTGCCCATGCGCTCCATGAGAAAATGGGCTGCATCTGCTATGAAAACAAGGGAATGGGCATTTACTTCATTGCCGACCCTGACGGCTACTGGCTGGAGATTGTGCCCAAGCGCTGATCCAGGTGCGGTGCGCCATAACAGTTGTTTCGATTCCGTTTGCCCAGCCCGCAAGGCTGGGCTTTTTCGTTACCCGGCCTCTTTGCGTTACCCGGTCCTGAAGACCTGCATCTGCGTTGACATTCCCGCTTCTTTGGGGTAAGATAAACGCAGCGGACGGCTTTATTAAAACTGTCCGATGAAATAAAAAAGTGAGGAATGACCATGACCATTACCAAGACGATGACGATTGGCGAAGTACTTCGCTTACACCGCGGCACAGCCCGCATATTGATGGAGTTCGGCATGCATTGCCTGGGTTGCCCTGCCTCTTCCGCCGAAAGCTTGGAGGAAGCCTGCGCCGTGCACGGCAGCAATGTGGATGAGCTGGTGGATCAGCTCAATGCCTACGTGGAAGAACAGAAGGCTTAACTGTGGAAAACCCGGAGGATATCCCTGGATACATACGTTCGATTTGAAGAAAACCAGCTAATTCTGGGGATAAATATGTGGAAAACAGGAGGCGCTTGTGCAAAACATGTGCAGTGGGACGGGACCCTTGCAGGTGAAAAATGAGCAGGAAGCGCTGTTCCTCGCCTGTGAAATGGAGCGGCGGGCCATTCGCGTTTACGAGCGGGGCCAATTGCTTTGCCAGGACCCCGCCGTAAAGGCGCTGCTTCAGCGGCTTCATGACGATGAAAAAATGCACCTGGCCAAGTTTGCCAGGATGGGCAGCTGCTCCATGGAGGCCACCGATCAGGAACAGCAGTTGTTGCTTAAATCCTATGCCGCCCAGGTTCTTTTCCCAGGCGGGCTGATGCAGGCCCATCGGGAAGGTGCGTTGGACGACTTGGCTTCTCTTATATCTTTTGCGCGGGACAGCGAAGAAACGGCCGTGAAGTGCTACCTGGAGTTTTCAGCTTCCTGCGAAAAAGAGGCGGCCAGGGAGATGTTCCTGTCCATAGCCCAGGAAGAACAGGGTCACCTGTATGCCCTGGAGGAGCAGTTGAAAGACAAAGAAACATAATGTATCTTCCGGCACCTATGCCGCAGGCCATGTTATTGTGCGTTGCCTGCGGCTGCTTTATAGGCTTCATGCCGGACTGCTTAAATAATAGAAAGGAAGCGTCCTTATATGCGGGATCAACGTGTCAAACAGCTGGCACTGGGCGGCCTGCTGGCATCGCTGGTTTTGTTGTCCACCTGGCTCCTAAGGGCCCCGGCTGTCTTGGGCTACATCCATATGGGCGACGGCGTGATTTTTCTTTCCGCCATGCTGATGGGGAACTACGCCGCCCTGATTGCAGGCATAGGCTCCTCATTGGCTGACTGGCTGGCCGGGGCTCCCCAGTATATGCTGGTGACATTTATCATCAAGGCACTGATGGGGCTTATGGTCGCCTGGCTGGCTCGGCCCGGAAAGCAAAAACGAAACCTGCTTGTTTTTCTCGGGGCTGAACTGGTCATGGTTTGCGGTTATTTCCTGTTTGAAGCCACTTTCCTTACCAATTGGAAAGGCGCTGTCGGCGGCGTGCCCTTAAATCTTTTGCAAGGCGCCGCCGGTGTGGCCTTGGGCATGGTATTCAGCTTGTACCTGCCCCACCTGAAAAAGAAAATATAAAGAAGAGAGCATATAGTATTGCCGCTCCCGATTCGACAGAAAAGGGTGCGGTTTTTTTGTGTCACTTGGTAATTAGCAGGGTATATATATAGCGTTCACCTTTTTTGCAGGACCGGATGTATGTGGATGGGATGTGCATCTGAGGGAATTTGGTGGGATATACACAGAAAATCAGGAATGATGGAAAATTGTTCCCAGCAGAACCTGCGGAAAAGAAACAAAGATATGGATTGGCTGGATTTTGATGATTTTTCGATTTGTCTGGAGAAAATTCTCTTAATCTGGGAAGATGATTCGGGATAAATCGACAATATATTACAAAAATATCATCAAAATTTAAAAAAACAATGAAAAAAATCTATTGCAAATTATGGAATTCGATGTATAATACTATATACGTCGAATTATCCACACATATATCCATATAATGGGAAGATAGGGATTCTTGACCACAAAAGGAACAATGTCTGCAACTGACAGACCATAGCGAAGCGAAAGAGAATAGGGGTGCAAACATGGATAACAAAAAACTGCGCAGGATCATTTCCATCATCCTCACCGTGTTGATGCTGTTGGATTTCGATTCTTCCGGCATTTTCACCACCCGTGATTACACCAAGGCTGGGGATGAAGGGCTGGAAGCCGCCGAAACGGTAGAAACGGCAGCGCCAACCGAAGCGCCGACAGAGGCGCCAACAGAAGCACCCACTGAGGCACCCACTGAGGCACCCACTGAGGCACCCACGGCAGAGCCCGCGCCGGTGACTGCCGAGCCTACCGCTGTACCGACGGAAGCGCCTACCGAGGCCCCGGCGGACAAAACGGCGGATCAGATTCCCTCCTTTGTGGCGGGATATGTAAGGACGGCCACAGGCAATGTCAGGGTGTATACAAGTGAGCGCAGCGGCATTATTCTCACCCGCATGGTCGCTGACAGCATTGTATATGCGGACAGCCGGTATATTGACGAGAGCCACGACAGGCTGTCGGTCAATTTTGATACGGATCAAGGCGTACAGCATGGCTATATTGATGCGGTGAAGCTGGTTCCCCTGACGGAAGGGGAAGCGGCTGCTTTTGTGCAAAAAGGCATCAATCGCGGTTACGCCCGCTACATGGGCAATAACGATTTGCCGTTGGCCCCGCTGGATGTGAATCTCCGGTCCGAGCCCACGGAAGAACCCGCCGTTACGGAAGAACCCATTGTCACGGAAGAACCCGTTGTAACGGAAGAGCCCGTTGTTACGGAAGAGCCCGTTGTTACGGAAGAGCCCGTTGTCACGGAAGAACCCGTTGTAACGGAAGAGCCCGTTGTAACGGTAGAGCCCGTTGTAACGGAAGAACCCGTTGTAACGGAAGAACCCGTTGTAACGGAAGAGCCGGCCGTTACAGAGGAACCTGTTGTGACGCAGACCCCTGCCGATACGGAGGAATACTTTGTAACGCCGCAGCCTGAAGCGTCCGCAATTCCCGAAATGACGGAAGAACCCGCGGCTTCGGCGACGCCAGATATTATCGCAGAACCTCATACCATGGAAGCCAATATTATCGCAAGCACCACGCTGCTGCATATTCGTGTGAGCGCCATCTTTGGCCTGAACCAGCCGCAGGTCACCGCGCTGCGCGTGATTTTGCCCACGGGTGTGGTGACCGTCAACGCCAAGGAAGAAAATGTGCCCTTGGAGGATGTGGCGGTAGCCGCTGGCGACCTTGGCGTATTTGCGGATCTCATGCTGATGGTGGAACCCGGTACGGTGCTTGACAGCCATGACATGGTCATGCAGCTTTTGACCGCCGATCCCGCCAATTCCGAAAACACCGTTGTAGCGCTTGAGCAGATATATACGCTGCCGGAGATTCCTCAGAAGACATACGCTTCCGCCTCCATCCTGGTGATGGCCGGCAATGGTTATGTGGACGCGGAAAGCACCTCCGTAAGCGGTGCGCTTGAAAAGCTGGAGGCAGCCTTTGCCGGAAGCGGAAATTCCGCCGGCAATGTAACCGTTACGTTGAACAGCAATACCGACTATGAGGATGCCGTCATAGTGGTGCCCCAAGGCATAGGCATTGAATCCTTGATCCTCAGTGCCAGGGATGGCGTCAGCTATGAGCTGAACAAAGGTAGCTCCAACCTGTTTGCACAGGGCATCCCTGTTCGGGCGGACGGCCCATCCTTCCTGATGGTTTGGGAGAAGGGAACCGAAGCCTATCAGGGAGCCGACCTGTTCTTCCACCTGTTTGACATGAGCCCCAACAAATCGGTGCAGGCCAAGGCGCTGAACACATTGACAAAAGCGCAGACGGACAGCCTGGCTGCTTACGGCATCCCCAAGATCGTGGCATACTACTGGGCATCCCTGGTAAACGATGGTGCTCTTGCCCAGAGCATTCTTGGAGCCATTGATCCATACGATCTGCCCCGGAAGGTGTTTGAAGAGGGCGGCGACGCCGGCGCGCAGCGTCCCCAGAAATCTGCGGGGCTGCGGCTTAGCGCCAGCGGCGGCAGCATGCCCGAGGAGGATCTGCAGGAAGGCATCAAGACCAACAAAACGATATCCGGGAATAACGGGACGACGGATAATCCCAGTTATACACTGACGCTGAGGGCGTGGACAGAGTCCGATATCGAATTTGTAACGCAGCCCTTTGATGTGGTGCTTGTGCTGGACAAGTCACTCAGTATGAATGATGAGGTGGATTACTATGCACCCATCCTTACTGCAAATGTTGTTCAAGACACAAGCAGCAGATACTATATTCTTTTGTCTGACGGATCTTATCAGCAGGTAAGGTGGCGCAGCGGTGGCAGCCACAATAAATGGTACAGATACAACAGCGGCTGGACCAATATTGTAGTTGTGCCCAAAGACGGGGGAACCGGCGGCGGCGCCAACAACAATGAGTACCAGTTCTACACATATTCGACTCCCACAAAGATGGAGCTGCTCAAGAGCGCTGCGTTATCGTTTGTAGGCAGCATCTATACGAAATCCCCTTCCTCCCGAATTGGGATCGTATCGTATTCTACCGGCGTGACGAATCATTTCTCCGGCTCCGGCTATATGCTCCCGGTGAATGTGCCGGCCAACCAGACCACAATCAATAATGCCATCAACAGCCTGCAGCCGACGGAGTATACAAGAACCGGTTTGGGTATGGAAGAAGCCGAGGTTATTTTCTCCCATGTTTCCAACGTGGATGCGGTAACTGGAAAGATCCGCCCGCGTCTTGTCATACTCTTTACGGACGGTGTCCCGACCAGGCCGAACAGCTCAAGCTACAATTCGACTGAGGCCAATGCCGCGATCAACTCCGCAAACGATCTTCGCAATACCTACGGATCGAAGGTCTATGCCATCGGCATGTTTACAAACCTCACTTCCACGCAGGAAGGTCAAATCACGCCTTTTATGACTTCTGTTGCGGATCCCGGCTGCTATCTGCGCGTGAGCGCCTCGTCCAGCCTGGCATCCCTCTTCAATCAGATTGGCAATGAGACCGGCCTGACCGTGGCCAACGCCGTTGTACGCGACTATCTGGATCCCCGGTTTGAATTGGTGTATCCTCTGCCCGCAGGGGCCACGGCTGGAACTGAGGAGATAGACGGTATTACCTATACCTATATCCAGTTCCCCGCGGTGAAACTGGAGCCCATCACACCGAACGATCCCACCAATCCCACCAACGCACCTTTTATTCAATCCTTCAACATCAGGCCCAAGGCTGATTACCTTGGCGGCAATGATGCTGACACAAACTATACGCCCCGTACGGCCGTATACGACGGCGGCACAGGGCAGCAGTTGACCACCATTTGGCAGTATTTCCCGCTGCCCAATGTGGACGTTCCGCCCAAAGTGCTTGTAAACCCGCTGACGCAATACGTTCTGGCCGGGTCTACGGTGCCGTTTTCCGGGGATGATGCCCGAGGGGCCATGTTTACCGCGCCGTATGTAAACCCGCTGTATTATCCCAACAACACCTTCCCCAACGACCTGTACACGTATGTGTGGGAGGGCAGCAACGGCACGCCCGAGACCAGCACGGTGGTTGGCACCACACCGCTCAGCTTCACGCTGCGCGTGTACTACAATGAGGAGAACAACCCGCTCTACGGTCCGATGAAGTCTTCCACGGCCGTCTATCAGGTGATCCCCATCGTACCCATTTTCACAGGCAGCGAACACACCATTTTCAAGGGTGAGACTGTATCCGCCGCCGGTGTGACCAACCTGAACCAGACGGTTTCCGTGCGGCTGCAAACCGATGTGGAGCTTGGCTTTACCCTGCCTAACCGGGCAGCGCTGGAAGCCGCACTGAGCGCTTTGCCGATTGTCTATACGGCCGGCGCCAATACCAATCCGGATACGCCCCCGGATCCGCCTTCCGCCGCGGCATCCTTTGGCACGTATGCGCCATTGGAGACGACAACTGTGCCTGTTACAGCCAAAGTGGGTGCTGTAGCGCTCAACAGTAATATCCCCGTAAAGATCAATGTCTTGACGGGTACATTGACCATCATCAAAAACGTTAGCGGGCCTGATACCGGTACTTTTGAGTTTAAGGTAACCGGCCCTGGTACGTTCGTACAGAACGTCTTCATAGAGAACTATCCCACCAACAACCAGTACGTGCTCGACGGCCTGGCCCAAGGCGACTATACGGTGGAAGAAGTGAACCTGGGCAACTTTACGCAGGTCAGCGTGAACCCGGACCCTGCTACCGGCAGCCTGGGCCGCTCGGGCGGTACGTTTGTACAAAGCCGAACCTTTACCTTTACAAACCAGCTACCCAGGATCAGCATTCCTGTGACGAAGGTCTGGAGCGACGGGAATAACCAGGATGGTCTGCGCCCCGGCACCATCACCGTCAATGTGATGAACGGATCCTCCGTGGCGGCGTCCCATGTTTTCTCCAGCGGTTCGGATGGCATCTGGCAGGATGGGGAGCGGAGTCATACCTTCCTGAATCTGCCCAAGTACAGTAATGGTGTGGAAATCAACTATACGCTGGAGGAAGAGCCGGTCGATTTCTATACACCGTCCATTACTGGCGACAAGACCGTTGGCTTTACCTTGACCAACAGCCATACACCGGCTGAGACAGATTTCACCGTCGAAAAGGTCTGGGACGACAATGACAACCAGGATGGGCTGCGTCCCACCGAGATCAGCGTGCAGCTGTACAAGGACGGCCTGGCCTACGGAAGCGCTGTGACGCTGAATGAAGCCAACAGCTGGAAGTACACCTGGACACCGCTTCCCAAGTTCGCCGGGAGCACCACGGAAGTGGTGTACACGGTAGACGAAGTGACGACGCCTGACGGGTACGAGAAGGACGTCGAGGGCGGCACCATCACCAACAGCCATACACCGGCGCAGACAGAGTTCACCGTCGAAAAGGTTTGGGACGACAATGACAACCAGGATGGGCTGCGTCCCACCGAGATCAGCGTGCAGCTGTACAAGGACGGCCTGGCCTACGGAAGCGCTGTGACGCTGAACGAAGCCAACAGCTGGACGTACACCTGGACAGAGCTGCCCAAGTTCGCCGGGAGCACCACGGAAGTGGTGTACACGGTGGATGAAGTGACGACGCCTGACGGGTACGAGAAGGACGTCGAGGGCGGCACCATCACCAACAGCCATACACCGGAAACCATTGAAGTTCCCGTGAGCAAGTCATGGGACGATGGTAATAATCTGAACGGCCAGCGTACCAATGTAACAGTCCAGTTGTATAAGGATGCGGTTGCGGTTCCGGCTGAAAATGGCGGCGTAGTGACGCTCACCGAAGCGAACAGCTGGGCGAATAGCTGGACGGGCTTGGCAAGGTATCGCGATGGCGGAATCCCCATCCTGTATACAGTGCTTGAGACACCCATACCCGGCTACCGTACGATTCAGAACGGCAACAGCTTACTCAATACTTTGAACACCCCTATCGTGGAACTCACCAAGTCTGTGGACAAGACCCAGGTGCTTGGCGGCGAACAGTTCGCCTACACAATCACCCTGACCAACAGCATGCTGCGGCCCGTGTTCGTCAGCAACGTGTATGACAACCTGGCTGCCGGCCAGACCTTCGGAAGCTTTACGGCTGAAGGTACCGGAAGCGCCGACTACAACAGCACCACCAGAATCATCACCTGGAACGGCACGGTTCCCGCCGCAACCATCGTGGAGGGCGTGCTGGTGCCCGGTACCACCTCCTTTACCTTCACCGTAACGGCCGACGAACTGATAGCGCTGGAGCAAGGATACCGCCTGCTGATCAATGGCGCCACAGGCGAGTATGAAGATCCGTACGGCGAAGAGTTCCCCGGTGAAGGCCAGGAAGGCCCGGAAACCTATCCGCTGACCAGCAACGAGGTTCAGGTGGAAGTATTCGGACCGGTCATGAGCATCACCAAGGAAACGAACAAGACAGAATCCCACCCCGGCGAAACAATCACCTATACCCTGAAGGTACAGAGCCGGTCGCTGCTGCCCTTTGACATAACCGTCAGCGACCTGCTGCCCAGCGGTGTTACTTTCAAGGAGTTTACAACAACGGGCTATGGCGAACTGCAGGATGCGGTCAACCAGAAGCTTCTGACCTGGAACTTCACAATGCCCGCCGCTACCTTCAATCCCGAGACCCTGGAAGTCACGGCACCTTCCGAGGTCACGCTCACCTTCGTGGTGAACGTGGATGCCATCACCGTGGACCAGGATGTGGTCACCATCGAAAACAGCGCGGTGGTCACACCCAAGAAGGATGACGAAACGCCTTACGACCCCATCCCCTCCAATGAAGTGGAGACGGATGTATCCATCAATGTGGGCATCCATAAGGCGGCCAGCGTCGTAGACATGTATGTGGGCGATCCCACAAGGGACAGGCGGTGGATGTACGTATTCACCCTGACGAATACCAACACGGTGCCCATGCAGGTGAACCTGGTGGACGAGTTTAACACGAACATCAGCTTCTACAACTGGGTCGCCAGCCTCTCCAAGGATCCCAGCGTATATCCCCACGTTGTATCTGAGCAAGCTTTCCAGGATCCCGATACGGGCATCTACTCCATCAACGTAACCCTGGTGCTTGCTCCGGCCACCGTGAATGCACAAGGCATTGTGGTCCCCAGCGAAACGCAGTACGCCGTGATCGTGGAAGGCAAGTATATCGAGCTGGAGGGTAATACAAGCGTAGAAATCGCGGTGCCCAATGTCGGCAGGTACGCGGTATCCGCCAATACGGAAGACCCCATCAATCCCCAGACGGCCGTGCGCAGGAATACCAATACGGCGACAGTCATCGTATGGGCGGACAACAAGGTATTGCCCGTCACCGGTGAATGGATCATGCTGATGGTGCCCTTCGGAGGACTGCTGACACTGGCCGGCGTACTGCTCCTGATCCTGAACCGCAGGAAGCTGCACGCGAAGTAAACCCCTCATCGACAACCGAACAGGGGCAGCCCTCAAAGGAGGACTGCCCCTTTCCCTTCTGTTGTTACATACTGTAACAACCTTTGGGAGGGAGAGAAATCCATTTCCAACGGCAGACAGCTATGGTATAATCAGTGCGTATCCCTTGACAATTCTTCTTGGCGCTGTGTGATGGGAGGCATCACCAATGACTACACAAGCTGAAAAACGGCCCGGCAAAAGGAACAGACTTGCCGTTCTGGCCATTGTTCTCATTACGGTCGGCGTGCTCGCTTTTGCTGTCCCGCTTGTATTGCAGCAAATCAATTACGGAGTTGCTGCAAAAAAAGCGCAGGAGGCAGAAGCGCAAATGATCATCCCCGGCAAGGAAGAGTATCAGCCGGTGGACTATTCCAAAATGGAAACGGGCGTAACGCCCTCCTATTCAGCTGCGGAAATGGAGGAAGCCGCTTCCCCTCCCGGCTTGCTGGAGGAATTGGGTATCGTGGGCGATCCCTCCAGCCTGCTGTTTGGCATATCCTCTGCCAAGGCAGAAAATCCAGAGCCTGCCTCCATGCGTCGGGCGTTGAATCTTGGCGCGCAGGCGCTGAAGGAAGGCGGGAAAGAACCTTTTGACAGCGCCGCAGTCGCAGCCGCACTGGCAGAGGCCCGCAAGCAGGTGGAAAACGCCTTTTTCCTGCTGACTCAAATACAGCCCATTGCCGACACGGAAACGCTGTCTTCCCCTACCGGCCAGCGTGTGGTGGACAGTGTGACCCGGGGTGACAAGACGATTACGGCCGCCAGGGAAATCATTTATGATACCCTCACCGATCTGGAAGAGCTTTTAAAGCAGGTGGAAGATCAGGCCGCGGCAGTACTGGCGAACAGCACCAGGACGGTGCTTGCCGAAAAACGGCTGTATTCTTACATGAATACGCTATCATCCTATATGGCGATGGTGGCGCTGCACCTTCCCGAGGATGACTACAAATCCGCCATGGCGCAGCACCGTGAGCTTGCAGCGCTGGCCGGGCAGGACGCCAAGGCATCTGACGATGAAGGCAGCTATGATCCAATAGATAAGGACCAGAATGGCGTGAAACGGTCTTATCTGCTGGAGATACCGGATATTGGGGTCAAGGTGGCGGCGTACCGCTCCGGAACATTCAACAAAATGTATGAGAACATGCGCATCGGCGCGGCCATGTTCCCCCGCTCCCCGGAGCCTGACACGGTTGCCAACTTAAGTATCAGCGCCCATCGGACCGGCACCAGGGATTATTTCCGCTATCTGAACAAGCTTTCCGCCGGCTGTACCATCTACCTGCATACATCGCATATGGGTTCCTTTCAGTATGAGGTAGTCAAAGTGGAAGTCATTGAGGCAAACGACTGGCGGGTGACGAGGGATGTGGGCTATCCGGCCCTGACGCTGTTATCCTGCCAGGCTTTCGGGGGAATCAGCAATGCCCAGCGCATTATGGTGCGGGCGAAATTGGTCGGTGTGGCAAATGGACAAAAGTAATGAAGGCCATTTGCAAAAGCCGCTTATGTAAGGAGTTACGAAATGACCAGGCAAAAAGGGAAAAGGATCATCTCCCTGTTTTGTGCGTTGATTATGCTGACCATTTGCGCGGCCAGCCCCCTATCCTCCCTGGCTGAACCTGAACAGGCGATTGGTATCGATTTTCGCTTCAAAACCTCGTTTGATCCTTATGCCCTTACTCAGGAGCCGGATTATTTCATGAAGGGCCTTTCCAAAGCACTGAACCTGCTGGATCTTAACGGCCATGCCGTAGTTGCGAACAGGCAGGCGGATATACAAGGCCAACTCAACCTAAATGGTTTGTCTGCCGTTGATTTTCGTTTTACCGGCTGGGAAGAAAGGCTGAGCCTGGTTACAAGTCTGTTTGGGGAAAAGCCGGTGGTGATCACGCCGGCCAACTACATACCGTTCCTTTTAAAAATGTACTATTACTTCGATATACCGGTGCAGTTTATCGGTGTATTCACAGACCCCTATTCCATCATGCATGTCCTGCTGCCTTTGCATGACAAGTGGACGGAGCTTTTCGGCGGGACAGGCAGCCGCAGCTACACCCCGGAGGAAACGGTGGAGAAGGCAGTGCAGCTTTCCCAATTTGTAGACACCCATGCTTTCAGCAACTGGATTACAGGGCTTTTGCAGTATTTCGGCCTGGATGAACTGGTGACGGAATTTGCTTATGCCCTGCCGGACTGGACAACAGAGCTTGCTGCGGATGGCGGCCTCACGATTGAAGCATCCGATCAGGGTGAAAGCTGGACGCTGGGCGGCAAGAACGTTTATACCCTGAAAAGGGAAGATGGCAAAACTGTCTGGCAGGCGGATATTCCCGAATGGGAAGGATACAGGCTCACAGGCAGGTGTACCATGGAGCAAAAGGAGAGCGGCTTGCAGCTTTCCATGGAGTGGGAGCTTTATGAGGAAGGCGAGCTGTATGCCTACTTGACCGTGGACGGCCAGGACTTGCCGGATGGCAAGCTGATGCAGGGCGATGGCAGAATCACGGTATCGTATGGCGGGGACGGGCTGGGGCTGCCGCAGACCTATAAGGCCGGCCTTATGTGGGATCAGCGCCAGGAGGGTGCCAAGACCATCCTGAACGGCCAGGTGAGCATGCTGAACCCCGATAACGAGAAGCCTGTTCTGACTGTGGATGGACAGATTTCCTGGGGAAGCACCGATGAAAGCTTTGAGCCCAGATCATTGGAAACCATACAGGGTATCGATGTATTTTGCATGAACGATATCACCATTCAGGAATTCTTTGCAGATGCCAAGTGGCCCATCATCCGCACAGCCATCCCCCTGTTTCTGGAGCTGCCCGCGGGTTTTATCAATGGTTTGATGGACTGGATGGATGACAACGGCATACTGATCACGCTGCTGGACGGCTTAAGCAGCCAGCAGGAAGAAGAATAGATGCGGAAATGAAATGGCCGCCGGCATTGCCGGCGGCCATTTGTTTGCTGCATATCAATCTGCGGTGTAGGCGACCGGAGTACTGTAATCAACGATGCTGATAAAGGTTTTGCCCCTTTGCAGCTCGAGCTCGTTGCCCTCCTGGTCAAAGAAAACCGTCCGCTGGTTCATGCCGGTCCGCATCCAATAACCGGGGATATACCGGCCGCCGATGAATATGTCCGCGTTGCCGGAACCGATGTTCTTTGTCAGGGGCCGGTCAGAAATATCATGATAGAAAGTAACGTCGGTGCGCTGGATGATGAGGTTGGAGAAGGACAGCTGCTCCCCGGTGGTTTTGTCGATGTACGGTTCCTCACCTATAAAGCGCAGGTATACGTTGGCGTTGGGATCATAGGTAAAGCTGGAGCTGAAAGCCTTCATCCTCTGGGTGATGGAGATGGTC
Source organism: Bacillota bacterium (assembly GCA_023436585.1). GTDB lineage: Bacteria > Bacillota > Clostridia > Christensenellales > Aristaeellaceae > JAEWAH01. Next base: position 58,396 of record JAEZIN010000027.1, read on the forward strand.
GAAGCGAAGTCGCCAAGATCCGGCAGCTCGTCCGTAAACAGGTACGGGCGGGAAGGGGATTTGAAATCGGCGGGAATCAGCCCCTGGATTGCCTTCACGTTAGCATCCACATTGTGCGGGCTGACCAGGTTCTTTACACGCTTATAGTATTGCTTCCAGGGCTTGCTCTCGCCGGCGGTGCCGTCAAAGAGAACGCCTTTTTTCCTGGCACCGGTTTCGCGGAAGGCATCATCGATATCCGTGCCTTCGTATGCCTGCCCGCCGTAATGCAGGAAACCGGCATCCCACTCTTCCCGCAGCTCAACGTGGGTGAGCCGGGCGGACCTGACGGGGCCGACGCTTTCGGGGATCACATCGCTGAAAAGGAAAGAAAGGCGGGTCTCGCCGTTTTTATGAAGAGGAGTCTCATAGATAATATCCGCTTCTGCTGCGCCCCAGGGGGCGCGGTTGCCTATGCCGCCGTCAAAGTTGTCAATTTGAACGATCATGGGCAGGTAGAACCCAGTCCAGGGAAGGCCTGTGGTGGGGCTTTGGCCGGGGATCTCCGGGTTTACCGGGAAATTGCCGTCGCTGCCAAGACCCTTGACGTCGATCTTGCGGTTTTCCTCATCCTGAATCATGGTTGTCACGCCGGTTGCCAAGGCGCTTTGGCTAAGCGCGGCAAAGCAAACCATCGCCAGCAGCAGGCAAAGGAACCTCTTCATGCAGTAACCTCCTCGTTAGTGATAACATTACCCTTACGTCAGCTGCCCACAGCGAGCCGGAGAGTTTTCTTTTTTGTTACTGTGCGGCTACAAACATGTGAAGTATACCATTTTCCACAAAGAAAAGTCAATGAAACGAATGTAAAATGACATTTTCAGGGAAAAAAGAAAGGATATCCATGTCCGGCGGCTGATATCCCTTTACGTCTGTGAAAAGGATGAGAGGCCCTTGTAAATCATTTGAATGACCAGGTCGGCCATTTCGCCGGCGGACTGCTTCAAGCCGCTTTGCAGCCATTTTTGAACGATGCCGATGCTTCCGTTGACGCCGTATATGTACAGGTATTCCATCATGTCCTCATCCACGGCCTTTTTACCCTTCCATTCCTTCATGCCCTGGCGCTGGACGATCATCATGATTTCCTTCTGCAAGGAGATGTCACCGTACTCCCCCATCAATACCTTGCACAGCTCCGCGTTTTCCACGATGTATTCAAAAATACGCTTCATAATTTGGTACGATCCCGGCTCGTACACCGTGAAGTTGTAGCTGTCCAGATAGGTGTTGATATCCTGCAGCGTCTCATCCACCAATTGGCGGAGCAGGTCATACTGGTCGGCATAATGCGCGTAAAATGTACTTCGGTTAATATCTGCCGTTTCACAGATTTCCTTGATGGAAATCTTCGAAATGGGCTTTTCCTGCAAAAGCTTGACCAAGCTTTGCTTGATCATCATTTTGGTGTATTTGATTCTTCTGTCGTTCTTCGCAGCTTTTGCGCCTGTCATCGTTTCCTCAGCCTCCTTGGGATACCCATGTATTTGTTACAAAGCAAACCGACAATTACGGCCCGACTGTCGGGTGAACCACATTTCCGGACGTATCTGTTCGTTGTAACCCAACGCACTGTTGATTATAATAAAACTGTGGCACTTATTCAACACACAGTCGGTTATTTCAATCTGAAAGGAATATTCTATGGCGGAAATCATATTTCAAGACGTGGCAAAGACGTATCATATGGGCGAAGTGTCTATCCAGGCGGTGGATAAGGCAAGCTTTGAGATACAGAACGGAGAGTTCGCTGCGGTGCTGGGCCCCAGCGGTGCCGGAAAAACGACGGTACTGAACCTGCTGGGCGGGATGGACCGCGCCACAGGCGGCCGGATCATGGTCGGCGGGCGGGACATTGTAAAGCTGAATGCCAGGGAGCTGAACACATACCGCAGGCTGGATGTGGGCTTCGTATTCCAGTTCTACAACCTCATGCCCAACCTGACGGCGCTGGAGAATGTGGAGCTGGCCCAGCAGGTGTGCAAGAATCCCCTGTCCCCCAGGGAGATGCTGGAGAGGGTAGGCCTAAGCGGACGTATGGACAATTTCCCCGCGCAATTGTCAGGCGGGGAACAGCAGCGTGTGGCCATCGCCAGGGCGCTGTGCAAAAACCCGGAGCTGCTTTTGTGCGATGAGCCCACCGGCGCGCTGGATTCCCAAACGGGGCGCATGGTCATGATGCTGCTAAGCGGTGTATGCCGGGATATGGGTAAGACGGTGGTCATCATTACCCACAACGCGGCCATCGTGCCCGCTGCCCAGCGCGTCATCCGCATGAAGAGCGGCAGGGTCCACGCTGTGGAAACCAATCCGCAGCCTGCATCCATGGAGGATATCGCGTGGTGAAAGCAGGAAAAAATCCGACCCTATTGCGGCGAAAGCTGTTCCGTGACATACGGGACAACTGGAAGTCGTTTGCGGCCGTTTTTATCATATGTATGCTGTCCACCATGCTGTACAGCGGCCTGGACGCGGCCTGGCGCGGCATGGAAAAAAACCTTCAAAACCAGTTTGAGCAATGCGGCCTTTCCGACATATGGATCATGGGCGGGTTAAGCGACCGCACTGCATTGGACATAGCACAAATCGAAGGCGTGGCGGACGCACAGCGCCGTGTCCGCCTGCGGGCCAGCGCTAAACTGCCCGGTGAGCCGGACATGGACCTGTATATGAGCGAAGGCGTATCCCGGGTGAACAGCCCCATGGTTTTTCAGGGGGAAGCGCTGCCGGAAAACAAAAAATACGTATGCGTATTGGATTTAAGGTTCGCCAAGGCCCACGGCATTTCCGTGGGCGACAGCCTGACCGTTGCCGCGGCCGGGCAATCTATGGTCCTTGCGGTGGGCGGCATCGGCTACAGTTCGGAATATGTGGTGTATTCGGATGGATTTGCTTTCAGCGCCAATCCCTCCACTTTCGGTTATGCCTATCTTTCACCGGGGACATTGGCCTTTTTGCCCTATCAGGAAACGGTGGTCCGTTTAAAGCCTGGGGCGGATGCCGATCAAATCAAGCAGGCCATACAAACGCTGCTGGATGATCCTCAGATGCTTGTGCTGACAAGGGACGACAAGTCCGGCATCAAGATGGCCATCGAAGAGGTGGACCAAATCCGCGCGCTGGGCCAGGTTTTTCCCGCGGTGTTTTTCCTGGTGGCGGCGCTGATTACCTGGAGTACGATGCGGCGCATGGTGGAAAGCCAGCGCATGCAGATAGGGTCCCTTTGTTCCATGGGGTATGACCGCGGACAGCTCATACGCCACTACACGGGTTACGGGCTCCTGGTCTCCGCCCTGGGCGCCTTGGTTGGGCTCATTGGCGCGCAGTTTTTCCTGGGGCGGGTCGTCATGTGGGTATTGTTGTCCATCTACAACATGCCAAACGCCGCCGTATACATGCATCCGGGCATTATGCTGGGCACCGGCGCGCTTACCGTGGCCATCGCGATGGGTGCCAGTTACTTAAGCTGCCGCCGGGCGCTGAAGGAAGTGCCCGCGGGTCTGCTGCGGCCCAGGCCGCCAGCCCACGGCAAGCGGGTGATTTTGGAACGCATTCCCCTGTTGTGGCGGCATCTCTCCTTCAGTACCAAGTTGATTACGCGCAATATGCTGCGCAATACATCCAGGTTCCTCATCGGCATCGTGGGCGTGGTAGGCTGCTCCGCGCTGCTTTTGACCGGCTTTGGAATGCGTGATTCAGTGCTGTATGTTTTAAGAAACCACTACACCCATACCATGCGGTATGATGTGCGGGTGGATTTGGAAGCTTCTGTTCCGGAGGATTACCCCGAGGCTGTTATGCTCCGGACCGGCGCAAAAAATATGGAAACCGTCATGGACCGCAGCTGCGAATTGTATATAGACAGCCAGTGGCAAACCAAGGCACTGCATGTATTGGAGGATCGCCATGAGATGGTGTACCTGGAAAAGGATGGCGATCGGGTATGGCTGCCGCGGGAAGGGATTGCCCTGAGTGAACGCGTTGCGGAGGAGACAGGCCTTGCCATTGGCGACAGCGTGCGGCTGCGGGCGCTCAACGGACATGTTGCGTACGCACAGGTGAAGGATATCATCAGCATACAGTTGGGCCAGGGCGTATATATCAGCAAAAGCGTTTGGCGATGGCTTGATGTGATGCCGTTTTCCCCAACCGCCATCTATTTGAGCGGCGGAAACATTCAAGCGTCTGTTGCAGAGGATATGGACGGCGTGGCCAAGGTGCGGACCATTGAGGAGGAACGCCTGGGCAACGAAGCGGTGGTACGCGTGCTGGATGTGGTGGTGCTGGTGATGGTCTTGTTTTCAGGCGCGCTGCTGCTGGTGGTGCTCTTCACATTGGGCCAGTTGAACTTCTTTGAAAGGATGCGGGAGCTGGCCACGCTGATGGTGCTGGGCTTTTACCCCAGGGAGACGAAGCGGCTGATCCTGCGGGAAAACATGATTATCGCCATTCTGGGGCTGCCCCTGGGGCTGTATCTGGGTCCTTTCCTGCACAGTTGGGTGCTGACCAACGGCTTCCCCACCATGCTGGAATTCATACCCTACATTGCCAGGGAAAGCTGGATTTATACGCCCATACTGACGCTGCTTTTCGCGCAGATCGTAAACCTTCTGATCGGCGTCAAATTCAAAAGCGTGGATATGGTGGAAGCCCTCAAGAGTGTGGAATAACGGAAGGGGAACTTTTTATGAAAAAGATATGCCTGGCCCTGGTTATGCTGATGGCTCTATGCATCGTTACCGCACAGGCGGAGCCTGCCGGCGGTTCAAAGGAGAAATGGGCGAAGGGTATTGTGCAAACAGTGGATACGGTGGATATTTTTGCGCCTGTGGGCGGCCAGCTTCAGCCCTTTGATTTGGATGCGGGCGATACGGTGGAGGCTGACATGCCCTTATTCACCATTAGGCCGCTTCAGGTGCTGGCACCTGCAAATGGCGTGGTCAGGCTGCTAAAGGCGCAAGCGGGCGATACAGCCTCCCAGGTGATGCTGCAGTACGGGGCTTTGTGCTTTATTGACAGGGTGGATGTTCATTTGGTGCGCGCGTCCCTGACAGGGGCGTACAACAAGCCGAAAAACCGCGCGCTCATCCTGGGGGAAACGCTTCGCGTATACAATGGGGACTCCGACGACCCGGTGGATGCATTGGGCACCGTGATATCTGTGGACGGAAAGAATTATATGGTGGAGATCCCCGCGGGGGTATTCGACCTGGAGGACAAGGTGTTTTTATACAGGGGTGAAGGCGACACCTATAACGCAAAGGACAAAATGGGCGAGGGTTTTATTGAACGCACAAAACCGGTGCCCGTGCCGGGCGAAGGCGTGGTAGCCAGAGTCCACGTGACGGACGGCCAGCAGGTCGCAAAAGGCGGCGTTCTCTTTACCCTGGATGAAGCATCCTCCATGCACAGGGAGCCGGCCGTTTTTGACGCGGTATCCCCCCGTATCGGCGTGGTGTCCGCCCTGTACGTGCAGGGCGGGCAGCAGGTAAGAAAGGGCCAGCTTTTGATGACTGTCATGCCCCTTGACACGCTGGAGTTTGTGGTGGATGTGGATGAAATGGATATCGCCTCTCTTCAGGTGGGGCAGGCCGTACAGGTGAAGGCGGACGCGCTGGGGGAAAAAAGGATCAGCGCGAATGTCAAAAGCATCAGCCCGCTGGGCATGAAGGTGCTGGATACCACCAAGTACCAGGTGACATTGTCCATACAGGGCGTGCCGGATGGGCTTTTGCCAAACATGCATGTGACGGCGTACTGGGATTGAAGGCAGCCTTTACGAACTATAATTCCTGGGGGTTTGCGTAGCAAAACAACCGTTGGCAAACCTGTGTGTCCATGCTATCCTGCATAGGGTGATATGCATGTGCGCCGCCAAACTGCTTGCCTAAACGCCATGCCGGCACCGGGGGGCTTCTTGCCGGTGCGGCGCAAAGTGTTTATCCTGCCGAATAATAAACAAAGCCGGCAGCGCAGGATGCATCCGCATCGCTGCGCTCCGGATTTTTTAATTTCCACCATGTATATGGGAAAGGGGAGGCTATAATTTATGCAGGGTAAAAGTATGGAAAATGCCCCAAATCTGCTGGAGGCCTGCGGCATACCTGCACAGGCGGTGAAACAAAGGCTGGGTGAGGTATTCCATGCCATATTTGAGGATGAAAAGGAGCGCTTTTATTTTCCGCTGGGTGCTGACGCGGGGTACCTGATGGATACGGGCAACCTGGATGCCCGTACGGAGGGCATCAGCTACGGCATGATGATGTGTGTCCAGCGGGATGAAAAAGAGCTGTTTGACCGCCTGTGGCGGTTTGCGAAAAAATACATGTGGCAGGAAAAGGGCAAGTACGCCGGGTATTTCGCCTGGTCTGTAAAGACGGATGGAACGAAGAACGCCCAGGGGCCCGCGCCGGATGGCGAGGAGTACTTTGCCATGGCGCTGTTTTTCGCTTCCCACCGCTGGGGTGACGGCCAGCCGCCGCTTGATTATGAAACGCAGGCACGGGATATTCTGCGCCACTGCGTGCATCAGCATGAAATGGTCGCGGGCGGCCAGCCCATGTGGGAGCCCGAAAACGCGCTGATCAAATTCGTTCCGGAGCTGCCTTTCTCCGATCCGTCGTACCATCTCCCCCATTTTTATGAACTGTTCTCCCGCTGGGCGGATGAGAGTGACCGTCCCTTCTGGGCGCGTGCCGCGATAAAAAGCCGGGAATATCTTACAATAGCGTGCCATCCGGAAACAGGTCTTGCGCCGGAGTATGCGCATTACGACGGCACGCCTGAATCAAGCCGCGGCCACGGTGATTTTTTCAGCGACGCGTACCGCGTGGCCATGAACATCGGTCTGGATTCCTTGTGGTTTGGCAAACGGCCGGAATATAAAAGAATAACGGACCATTTGCAGTCTTTTCTTTTTGACAAAGAGCCGTATATGACCTACCGCATAGACGGTACACCGGTGGAACCGCCCGCCCTGCACCCCACGGCTGTCATTGCCACCACAGCCGCCGCTTCGCTGGCCACGGATACGGTTTTATCGAAAGAATGGGTGCATAAGTTCTGGAACACGCCGCTTCGCACAGGGGAGCGCCGCTACTATGACAATTGCTTGTACTTTTTCTGCATGCTTATGCTGGCGGGGGAATACCATATTTATGAATAGCGGATTTTGTCAGCTATAGTTTCTCCGGTAGATAGTACGATTGTGACCATTACGCACGTTAATTGTATATGCTATGCTCTTATTATGAAAGAGGGCTGTGCGAAAGCCCCAAATTGCAAGAGGAGGAGACCTATATGCGTAAGCTGGTTACCCTTCTGCTGGCGCTGGCATTGTTTGTGACAATGCTATCCATACCTGCGCTGGCCGAAAGCAAGGAAGAACCCATTACCGTGTCGGTATTTGTCGGCGAGGCCAGGGACCAACCCACATCCGACAACCCGATCTTCAAGAAAATTGAAGAGGAATTCGGCATCAAGTTTGAGTTCGAGTTCCTTGCCGGAGACCTTCGCGAGACCTTGGGCATCAAAATTGCCGGACAGGATTACGCTGACCTGATGGACGGCGGCAACAGCGAAGACTTGATTGAAGCAGGCGCTTTAATCGACCTGATGCCCTACATCAGCAAGGAAAAGACTCCCAACCTCTATACCCACCTGGAGCCCTATTTCAAGCGTCTGCTCAACGACAAGGGCCAGTTGTTCGTTATTCCCAACTTCGGCCGTCAATACAACACCGAAGCCTATGGCCTGAACTATGTCAACGGCCCCGCTTTCTTCGTCCAGAAGAAGGTTCTTGCCTGGGATAACTACCCCATGATCAAGACCATGGACCAGTACTTTGACCTGATCGAGCGCTACATGGCCGCCAACCCCACAGACGAGAAAGGCAACCCCAACACGGGCTTTGCCATCCTGTGCGACAGCTGGCGCGCCTTCTGCCTCTTCAACCCCGTACAGCACCTGATGGGCCGCCCCAATGACGGCGACGTCATCGTGGATATCAACAACAACTACAAGACCGAAGCGTATGTCATTCAGCCCTACGCCAAGGCCTACTACAAAAAGCTCAACGAAATGTACCACAAGGGCCTGATCTCCCAGGACACCTTCGTCATGAACTATGACCAGTACATCGCCAAAATTTCCAGCGGCACCGTCGTGGGCATGTTCGACCAGGCCTGGGACTTCCAGGATGCCACCAACGCCTTGAACACCGCCAAGATGTATGAGAGCACCTACCAGGGCCTGCCCATCGTCTATGATCCCCAGTATGTTGACGGCAAGGAAATTGAGGAGCACTACCTCAATGGCGGCGTCATCAACGTGAACCGCGGCTTCGGCATCTCTGTCAACTGCAAATATCCCGAACGCCTGGTCAGCATGATCGAGGCCATGCTCAGCGACGAATGGCAGAAGCTCTTCGCCTGGGGCGTCGAAGGCGAAGGATATTATGTGGAAAACGGCCGCATGCTGCGCACCCGTGAACAGTACGATAACGCTCAAAACGCCGTGTGGCGCAATGCCAACACCGCGTATGCCCTGTGGCAGAGCCTGCCCAAGAAGCAGGGTATCATGGATGACGGCAACTACTGGGATCCCAACCGTCAGCCGGAAATCTACTTCAGCCTGATGAGCGACTACGACAAAGAGTTCCTGACCAAGTACAACATGCAGATCCCCCTTGATTTCTTCAACGATCCCATCACGCTGGCCCCCTACGGCGAAGCCTGGCAGATCGACGTCACGGTTGACACGGATGCCGATGATGCCAAAGCCGCCTTCCAGGATATTCAGCGCCGCGACCTGCCCCAGCTCATCATGGCGGATCCCGCCGAGTTTGATGCCAAGTGGGACGCGTTCGTAAAGAGTGTGGAAGAGATTCCGATTTCGGACTTTGTGGACTTCATGCAGGAGCAGATCCTCAAGCTGGTGGAAAAGAACGCCAACTGATCAGACTGGCATTTAGCCCCGGCGGCGGAAGGGAGGCTTCCCTCCCGCCGCTTATTTCTTCCATCATGACGCAAGGAAGGTGTTCTTATGAGACGGGCCAAAGCCACCACCCTCTTGACGCCTGCGGCACATCTGGGAAAGGGCATCTCCAAGTGGCAGCTTTTATGGCAGCAGAAGCAGCTGATGCTGATGTCTGTGCCAATGCTTCTTTATATCCTGCTGTTCAATTATTCCCCTATCTGGGGTTGGATCACAGCCTTCATGGATTATGAACCCGCGGCCCCCTTGTTTTCCAATCAATGGGTCGGGCTGGAAAATTTCCGCTGGCTGTTTAAAAAACCGGAGTTTATCCAAAGCATCCGCAATACCTTTGCCATGGCCACCATCAACCTGGTGTTTGGCTTTGTTTTCCCCATTGCATTAGCACTTTTTTTGAATGAAATCAGAAGCAGAAGCTTCAAACGTACGGTGCAGACCGTTACCTACCTGCCCCACTTTTTAAGCTGGGTTATCGTCGTAGGCCTAGCCCAGAACATTTTTACCAGTGACGGCATCATCAATGAGATGCTCATAAAACTGGGCCTGGTCAAGCAGCCCGTGTTTTTCCTTGGGGAAGGGAAATACTTTTGGTGGCTGGTAGGCGCCATCAATATCTGGAAGGAATGCGGCTGGAACACCATTATTTATTTGGCTGCCATGTCCGCTATTGACCCAGCCTTGTACGAGGCGGCAGAAATAGACGGAGCCGGCCGCTTCAAGCGCATGCTGCATATCACCCTTCCGGGCATCAAGTCTACATTCCTTGTGCTTTTGATTATGAACATCGGTTACCTGATGGAAGCCGGGTTTGAAATACAATACCTGATGGGCCAGAACCTGGTGATGGACTGGTCGCAAACCATCGATATCTTTGCGCTCAAGTACGGCATTACCAAAGGCCAGTACAGCCGTGCCATCGCGGCAGGCATCTTCAAGAGTACAGTTTCCATCGCGCTGGTGCTGTCCGCAAACTTCCTGGTGAAGAAGTTTGACGAAAGCACATTACTGTAAGGCAAGAATGCCAAATATGACAGGAAGAGAGATGGAACGATGAATACGTTTTCCGGGAAAATCAGGCCCCTGCGCCGCCGCAGCCCGTTTCCGGTGATCAACACGGTGGGCATGTGCATTCTGATGTTCGTTACGCTCTATCCGGTGCTCAATACCCTGGCTATATCCTTCAACGACGGCACTGATGCCGTGCGCGGCGGCATCAAGCTGTGGCCGCGGGTGTTCAGCCTGAAGAGCTACGAAACCATCTTCATTGATGAAACAATCTATTCCGCATTCTTTATCACTGTGTCCAGAACTGTTGTCCAGACCGTGCTCAACATTGTGCTGACCTCCATGCTGGCCTATGCGCTAAGCCGGAAGGAGTATGTGCTCAGGAAGCTGATTACTACCATGTTTGTTCTCACGATGTACGTCAACGCGGGTCTGATCCCCAATTACCTGCTGATCAATAATACCTTGGGGCTATCGAAGTCCTTTTGGGTGTACATCATCCCCACCATGGTCAGCTGCTTCAACATGATCGTGATAAGAACCTATATTCTTGGCCTGCCGGAAGCCCTGGTGGAGTCGGCGCGCATAGACGGTGCCGGGGACCTGTACCTTTTCTGGAGGATTATTTTCCCCTTGTGCCTGCCTGTGCTTGCCACAGTGGCCTTGTTTGTGGCGGTTGGCGCGTGGAACAGCTGGTTTGATACTCACCTGTACAATGCCAGCAAACAGAAGCTGCACACGCTGCAATACCTGCTGCGCATGAAGCTGGCCACCACCAACAACAGCGCCAATGCTGCCAAATCTACCGCTGACGCACTGGCTTCCACCACCCTGACGACGCCCATCACCATAAGAGCCGCCATTACTGTCGTATCGGCGGCCCCCATATTGGCGATCTATCCGTTTTTGCAGCGCTATTTCGTGGTGGGCCTGAGCATCGGCAGTGTCAAGGGTTGATCAAGTGCCGGTATTCCTTGGGTGTCTTCCCATAGCATTGCTTGAAATGGATCAAGAACTGTTTGTATTGCACGTAACCGACCGCGTCGGCCACAAGGTGGACGGGTAAATTAGTCTGAAGCAGCATTTCGGCGGCCTTTTGAATCCGAAGGCTGTTCAAAAAATCACGGAAACCCGAACCTGTTTCTTCGCGAAAGACTCTGCCAAGATAGGTAGCGTTATAGCCCAGTGCTTTTGCCACGCCAAACAGTGTCAATTGCTCCGCGTGATGTGCGGCCAGGTAAGCTTTCACCTGGCCGCTTAACCGTTTTGGATCGGGCGTTAAAAGATGCATGGCCAGCCGGCCCAGGGATTTGATATCCTGACTGGACCCGCTAAGAAGGCTTCGCAGTTTGTCTGTTTCCTGCGCAAACTGCTGGGCGCACAGCGCGTGGAACAATTCGTATGCCTTGGTTTTGGCGGCGCTGCCTCTCAGTTCGCAAAAGGACAGCAAATCATCGCTCTTTTGCTCAAAGGCCTCATACTGCAAAAGAGAAACGGCATCCTTCAGCTCCTGCGCCCTATGCACCAGCTCCGCTTCGCAGTCGTCAAGCTGAGCGCAAATGGCAAGCCGAAGCTCCATCAGTTCCTTTGCTGTGCTTGTCTCCCGGCTTGCGGCCAGTTCTCTCCTGTGTGCGAGCAGTGCCCGGCGAAGGGAATCCAGCGGTGCGGCCATTAATGTATCCTTGGAATGAAGCACCAGCCATTCCTTGCCGTCCAAGATGTGTGTTGTCGCACGTATGCCTGTATCCTGGAAGCCCTCCAGGATGGCCGCCACAACATCATAGGGAAGCGGGACCCCCCAGGTAAAAAGCTGCCATACGCCCTCCAGCGGCGGCTGGTTCTTTGGAGTCTGGCCCGTGAGCAGGGCCGTAACGGCCTGCTGGTAGGCAGCCTGGGGAAGCCTGTGCTTCAGCTCCTTGTTGATCAAGGATTTGCGCACCTGTTCCAATACTTGGGACGCTTCGGCTGGATCGACGGGCTTGAGCAAATAGCCGGCTACATTCAGGCGCATGGCCCTTTTTGCGTACTCAAAATCACTGTACCCGCTGACCACGATAAAGGCGCCGTCATAGCCGCGGTCCCGGGCGGCCGCCATCAAGGCCAGGCCATCCATGTCCGGCATGCGGATATCTGTTACGATCAAATGAGGCCTGTGCGCTATCAGGGCCTCCAGTGCTTCCGTGCCGCTATTGCAGGAGGCGCAGACGGAGAAGCCTTCCTTTTGCCAATCGATAAGGATCGACAACCCTTCCAACGCAAGAGGCTCGTCATCCACAAGCATCACCCGCAGCATGAGATCACGCTCCTTTCACCGGGATGCGGATGCTGACAATCATACCGCGGTCCAGCGCGTTTTGAAGCGTCAGGCTTACATTTTCTCCATAATGCAGCTTCAGTCTGCGGTATATGTTTTGCAGGCCGACGCTGTTTTTCATATCTTCCTGGTCCGCGATCTGCTTTTGCAGGTCAGTAAGCCGCCTTGGGTTGATGCCCACGCCATTGTCGCTGACAGCAATCAGCAGCATGCCATCTTCCACCCTGGCGCTGATGCGTACAAGGCCCTGGCCGGCAATGTGCTGTATCCCGTGCTTGCATGCATTTTCCACCAGACCCTGCACGCACATTACGGGTACGGGTACATTCATGGCATCCTCGCTGATGTCAAAATCATACTGCAGCTTGTCGCCAAAGCGGAATCTTTCGATTTTCAGCACCATACGGACAAACTCCAGCTCCTCCTTCAGAGGCAGGATATCCCTGGAGGTGTCTACCATGCGCCGCATGATTTTCGATAAGGGAGATATGATCTCCGCCAGCTCCGTATAGCCGTTGCGTACGCAAAGCACCAGTATGGCGTTCAGGGTATTGAACAGAAAATGCGGATCGATCTGCGCCTGCAGGTATTTGAGCTCCGCCCGCACGTTTTCCAGCTCCAGGCTTTTTTGGTGAAGCTGAAGCACATAAATGTCATGGATCAGCTGCTTCAGCCGTTCGCCCATGGCGTTGAAGTGCTCCATCAGTTCTCCTATCTCGTCCTTCCCCGTCTCTTTCGTGATGGGCGAAAAATGTTCGGCAGTGATGCTGTCCATGTGCCGCAAGAGCCTTTGGCTGCGCAGTATAATGGAACGGGCAAACAAAAGCGACAGCCCGCCGGCAAACAGGGAGCATACCGCTCCCAGAAGAAGCCCGACCCATATGGCGTTTTGAATGTTCCTTTCCAGAGGCTCCTTGTTGATGTTGGCCACAAGCTTCCAGCCGCTCATGGCCGTGCTGCCGCCAAAGGCGCGGGTCAGGTCCACGGAGGATGGCGGCATGGTGTCGCGCTTGGCTACCATGCTGTCCGTCATGCTGCCGGGATAGCTGACGGCGGAGCCGTCCGGGGCCACAAGGTAAATGGCAAGATAGGCGCTTTCCTGTTCCACCACACGGTGGATGGGTTCCATGTTCAGATCCAGCTTCAACAGCTGGGTATAGGCGGAGGCATTGTTCATCAGCCGCAATATGCTAAGCTGCAAGCGTGATCCTGTGGCCGGAGGCTGGCGTATGTAGGTGATCAATACGGGTGCAAGGGTGATTTCTTTTTGATACCAGTCTTCCCTTTCGGTTTCCTTCGTGAGCCTTAGGCAATAGCCCCCGTTGAACATGGTGGGGTTGTCGGTATAAATCTCAATGCCGGTGGCCTGCTCCACATAGGCGTACAGGTAGCGGTTCATGATGGGACGAAACTCGGTGTAATAATGGGCGTAGTATTCTGGCGGCGATGTGTAGCGCCTGTCCAGCAGTGCTTTCAATTGCGCGTCGGTGGATACGTTATTGCTTAAAGACGCCGCCTGGGAAAACTGCGTTTCCAATGTCGTATATACCCTGTCCAGCGATTGCAGCGCGTTTTGATATTCCCTTTGGCGTATCTCCTCCGTAACGTTGGTGAGCACGTACGTTAAAAGCGCGGCAATGGGCAGTAAAACGCCCAGCAGAAATTGTAGTATAAATTTGCTTCTGATGGGCAGATCGTTGATACGTATTTTCATCCGCCCTGCACCTCCCTCTCTCCGGCCGCGCTGCGGTACGACTGGGGGCTCATGGCCATGCGGACCCGGAACTGCCTTGAAAAATAGTCCACATCGCGGAAGCCTACCATGTAGGCAATTTCCCCCACCGGGTTTGCGGTTTGTTTCAGCAGCCGGCATGCGTTCAACAGGCGCGTATCCAGCAATAGCGTGTGAAAGGTTTGCCCCGTACAGCGAAGGATCAACTGCCCCAGGTAGGCGGGGTTCATGTGGAGACGGGCGGCCAGGCTGCCAATGGACAGAGGCTTGTCGTATTCCTTGGCCACCGTATCCACCACCGTGCGAACGGGGGGAGGATAGGCGTCCTTGCCTCCCCCATGTGCCTTTACGGCCTGCATCGTATCGCAAAAGGCCTGCAGCCATTCCTCCCGGTTCATGGTCTCCGCATTCCACAGCGGTGGAAGAAGCTCGCTGAGCGGCGCAGGCCGGCCAAGCTGTGCGCGGCGAAGCAGCAGCATGGTCTCCGTTGTTTTGGCCATGTACCGCAGTGCAAAAAGCGGCGGCGATAAGCGCCCCGCCAGCGCGCACAACTCCTCCAGCGCGGAGGTAAGCTCATCTGGATCGTCGCTTTCCATGGCGTTGATCCATTGCGAAGGATTGGCCTGAAGCATCCAGGCGGAAACAGCCTCATCCGCCGGCTGGTACAGCCGGAGCGGACCCTGCTGCTTAAAAAGCACGCCGGTGGCGTCCAGCGCCTCGCTGATGCTTTTTCCAAAGCCCTCCGGGCCTCTTCCTACACTGCCAACGCTCCATTGCGCCTGAAGATCGAAGCTGCTTTCCAAGCCTTCCTGCAGGCTGATTAACTGGGAGAGGCTGCGTTCGATTTGCTTGAAGCAAAGCCCGCACTGATAGGGTGATAGCAAAAACGGCGTGCCGCCGCAGCCGGATAGCAGCAACAGCGCGCCTTCCGGCAGCGGCTTGTTTTTTACGGTTACCACCGCGCAGTAGCAGGCGTCGCCGCGCTTTAATTCCAGCAGCACGCCGGCGCGGAGCAGGCTTTCCTCCCCTGTGTCGCCGGATGCGATCCTTCGCAGCACCTGGTCCCGCAGGATCGGCATGCGTTCGCCGGCCTCCTGGCCCAATTGGCTGCGGGCATCGAGTTCTTCCTTGACCTCCAGAAGCGTTTGCTGAACTTCCTGCTGGTCTATGGGCTTCACAAGATAGCCGAAGGCATGGGAGCGTATGGCTGACTGGGCAAAAGAAAAATCCTTGTATCCGCTGAAAAACAAAAGAATTGTATCCGGATGGTAATGATGGACGATCACGGCCAGGTCAGTGCCCAGCATGCCCGGCATTTTTACGTCTGTGATCACCAGGTGGGGTTTGTATGTATCAATGAGCTGAAGCGCCTCCTGGGCTGTGGAAGCTTCCGCGCACAGCGTAAAGCCGCAGCCTGACCAATCAATCATCAGGCGCATGCCTTCCAGCATGAAAGGCTCATCATCTACGATTATGGCTCGGTACAAGGCATTCACCGCCTGACAAGAATTTTAATGAGCAGAAAAATTATGTTATTAACATTTGATATATTATACAGGATGCATGTCATTGTTGGCAAGAAAACGGTCAAATAGAAGGTGCCGCGCACAAAGCGGTCCTTTCGTGCGCGGCAAACAATCCGATATGCAATTACATGTGTCAATGAAAATACGCTTGATTTATCCCTTTACGGCACCGGCCGCAAGGCTTTTTTGCACCTGCCCGCTCATGAAAAGGTAGATGACAAGCGTAGGCAGCGTAGCTACCACAAGCGCAGCGCCGATGGGGCCCCAATCCGTCTGATACTGGCCGTACATGGACTGGATGCCGGCTGTGAGCGTCTTGAAAGTATCCTTGCTGATAAACACCTGCGCAAACAGCAATTCATTCCAAGCCTGCAAAAAGGTGAAAATCATAACCGTGGAGACCGCCGGCATAAGCATGGGAACGATGATGCGGACAAATATGCCGTATATGCTTGCCCCATCTATGCAGGCCGCTTCCTCCAGTTCCCTGGGGATTGCGTCAATAAAGCCGGATATGATGAGGATGCCAAGGGATACGGCAAAGCCGGTATATGGCAGAATCAAAGCCCAGTGGGTGCTGTGAAGCTTGATTTTGCTCAGGATAATGAACAGCGGCAGCAGCGCGGCATGGATGGGAATCATCAGCCCCAGCATGAAGAAGGCCATCATTGTCTTTTGACCCCGCCACTTCATGCGCGTCAGCGCGTAAGCGGCCATCAGGGAAAGCAGGCAGGTAAGCAAAATGGTGACGCCCGTGACGATCACACTGTTTAAAAGGTACAAGCCCACCTTGCCGCCCAGGAACGCGCTGGCATAATTGGAGAAAAGCCATTTGCCGGGGAGGCCGGCGATGTTGCCGCCGAAAATTTCACTGTTGTCCTTGAGGGAAAAGGATAAAAGCCAGTACAAGGGAAACAGGCTGATGAATGCCCACAGGATCAGCGCGGCCTGTACGGGGATTCGGCTGAACCGGAACCTGCCCGGCTTTTGTGCATGCTTTGCGGGTATGACCACTTTTTCATAAATCATATGCTTCCCTCCCGTCAAGCCTTTACCCTAAAAAGGCGCCGGATGAGCAGGGTCAGGATCATGCATTCCGCCACGATGAACATGGCCATGGAACTGCCATACCCATACTGGTTCTTTAGGAAAATGGTCCTGTACATCAGTGTGGTGGGCACCTCGCTGGCGCCGCTGGGCCCGCCGCCCGTAAGCACGTAAATCAGATCGAATATCTTCAGGGAACCGATCAGGGAAAACGTGGCGCTCACCTTCAGCATGGGTCGGATCATGGGGATGGTAACAGCCGTGGCTGTGCGAAAGGACGATGCGCCGTCTATTTTGGCGGCCTCGAACAATTTGCCCGGGATGGATTTGATGGCGCCGTACATCAGCAGCATATGGTAGCCCACGTATTGCCACAGGATGGGCACAAAGGTGGCGCCAAGTGCCGTCGTTTTATCCCCCAGCCAGGTCCGCGTCCAGCCCTCCAGGCCCACGGCTCGTAAAAAAGTATTCAGCAAACCGTAATTCGGATTGTACACCTTCATCCATAGCTGGCCGATGACCACGGTGGATATGATGACCGGTATAAAAAAAGCACTACGGTAGAAATTTTCAAACTTGACGCCCGAGGATATGATAATGGCCAGCAGCAGGGATATGGGAAGCTGTACCAACAGGGAAATGCCGGCATACAGAAAGGAATGGCCGGCGGATGCCCAGAACTTGCTGGTTTTTGCAAAAAAAAGCTTGCCGTAATTCTCGAGCCCCACAAAGCTGCCTGTGCCGATGCCGTCCCAATTCAGCATGCTGTAATACATGGAAATACCGATGGGGATGATGACTACGCAAATAAACAGCAAAAGCGCGGGCAATAGAAAAAGGCAGATTGCCTTTTTGTCGGAAAGCACTCTTTCCATGCGCTTTCCTCCTTTCACAATAAAGCAAAGCAGGCTGCCGCGCCTATAAAACCGCGCCATGGTACTTAAACCAGGTTTATGAATGGCATGCGCCATATAAACCAGTGCGGCTTTCTTTACGCGCGGCAGCCTTTTGCCGCTTGATTATTCCATCATCGTCTGCAACGCTTCGCAGTATTCATCCGCTGTCAGGTCACCGGCCAGCATTTCCTGTACGGTATCCATCAGGAACTCGGAATCCTCGCCTTCCAGCGCGGTGTTGCCCCAGAGCAGGAAGTTGGCGGCGTTGCTGGTAAGGGCTACGATGGATTTGATCAGGGGATCGATTTGGGATTCGTCTACATCAAGCTTCCAGGTGGGCATGCCGGCCCCTGCCAGGTAAGCATTTTTGGAATGGTTTTCGGCAAGGAACTGGCACAGCAAGACGGCGGCTTCCACATTTTTCGTATTGGCGCTGACGCAGAATTGTTCGGCCGCGCCGCCCATGAAGTCATTGATGCCGCCTTTTCCGCCTTCGATCACCGGGAAGGCTACCGCCTTGATCTTGCCCTTGACCTTGGAGGTATCGGCCTGGCAGTTGCTGGCTGTCCAGTTGCCGTTGACGTACATGGCGACCTCACCGTTAAAGAAGGGCACCTCGGATTCATCGCGGGTAAGCGCCACAGCACCTTCGGGGAAAGCGCCGGCCTTGATCAATTCATCAAACTTCTGCGCCGCCAGCTTCATGCCGTCGGAGACGAAGCTGCCGTTTTCCGTCTTGTAGAAAGCATCAAAGCTGTCCTGATATCCGGCGGCCCGCAATGTGATCAGATCAGTGTACATGCAGGTGGGCCAGCGGTCCTTGCCGCCGGTGGTCATGGGGGTGACGCCGGCATCCTTGAAGGTCTTGACAGCGGTCATGAGCTCCGACCAGGTTTCGGGAATTTTCACATTATACTTTTCAAACAGCTCTGTGTTGCAGTAAAGCACGGAGCAGGCAAGGGTATAGGGCAAGCCGTACACCTTGCCGTCAAACGTCATGTTGGAAAGCGTGCCTTCCACAACGCGGTCCCACACATCCTGGGCGACGTAATCGTTCAGGGGCAGTACCTTACCGGCATCCACAAAGGATTTCAGCAGGCCGCCCGCGTTATAGTAGAAAACGTCGGGCGCTTCGTTGGCGGCTACCGCGGTCTTGATCTTTGTTTTGTAAGCTTCCGCTTCGTTCATGTCCAGCTCCACATGGATCCAGGGATAGGCCGTTTTGAACTCCTCCAGTGTTTTCAAAAAGGGCGCCTTGTTGCTTTCGCTGTCGGAGGACCAGATGGACCAGAGCGTCAGCGTCACTTCTTCGTGCGTTTCCGCCGTTGCGGGCACCATGGCCAGAAGGATCAAAAGCGCGATGCACAGGGAAAGGCCTTTTTTGAGCATGCGGTTCATGAGACTGCCTCCTTATATTGTTCGAATGGCCTGATGTCACAGGCTTTTCTTCAGTCTAAAGTAAAACCGCGCGAAAGAGAACCGGCGCTATTGACCGAAATTTCCATTTTTTTTACCTTTGACTGGAAACGTTTCCTTGGCGGAGGGCTCTTTTGCGGAATTCCGCCAGGGTAAGGCCGTAATACCGCTTGAAGCATACCCCGAAATACTTCGCATCCGGAATACCAACCTTTTCTCCTGTTTCATAGCTGCGCAAGCCTTCGTTTGCCAGCAGGCGGGCGGCCTCCTCCATGCGAAGGCCGGTCAGATATTCCACGAAGGTTTTGCCCGTATCCTGTTTGAAAGCCCGGCTCAGATAGGATGGATTGATGAAAAAGCGGTCTGCGACGCTTTGCAGCGTGAGGTCCGGGCTGCGGAAGCCTTCCTGAAGGAAAGTCAATACCTCGCGTATGCTTAAGCGGCTATGGGACAGCAGCAGCGACTCCGGTCTGATTTTTTTCAGTATGTCGCGCATCACCTGGGTCAGCTGGTCCTCGTTGATGGGCTTGAGCAGATAATCCGTCACACCAAGCCGGATGCATTGCTGGGCATAGGCAAAGGTATCGTGACCGCTGATGATGACAATGGAAAGCCCCGGCTTGCGGCGTTTCAGCTCAGCCGCCAGGTCGATGCCGCTCATGCCGGGCATGCATATGTCCAGGCAAATAATGTCCGGGTCAAGCTCCCCGGCCATTGCGAGCGCTTCCTGCGCGTTCCCCGCTTCCCCGGCGATTTCAATGCCCAGCGCCTGCCAGTCGATGCAATTGCAAATCAAGGTTCTTACCAGAGGTTCGTCGTCCACGCACAACATGCGAACGGGATTCATGCCTGCTCACCGTCCTTTTTGCGGATGGTAATGGTGATTTTTGTGCCGCAGCCCTGCACGCTTTCAATGGCTACGGGCTGGCTTTCCCCATAAAAGAAGCGAAGCCTGTCAATGGTTCCCCGAAGGCCAAAGCGGCTTTCCTCTTCCGGCGGGTCGGCCTGCAAGGCGCTTATGGATGCTTCCTGCGAAATGCCTGCCCCATTATCCTCAACGGATAAATAGATGTTGCAGGAATCCTGCCAGGCTTTGATTTGGATCCTGCCCCGGTTGCCCGAAGAGCGAAGGCCGTGATACAGCGCGTTTTCCACCAAAGGCTGCAGCACCAGCTTGGGGATGGGCGTTTTGCAAACCGCTTCATCCACGTCAAAGGATGTGGTGATATCGCCGTAGCGCACGCTCTGGATGGCCATATAGCTTTTGACCATGCTGATTTCTTCCCCGATGGTGATGATGCTTTTGCCGTTGTGGATGCTGTTGCGGTAAAATTCGCCCAGGGAGCGCAGCAGGTCGTTCACCTCTTTTGTTCTGCCTGAGAGCGCCAGGGCCCGTAATGTATCGATGGTATTGTACAGAAAATGCGGGTTGATCTGCGCCTGAAGAGCATGGAACTCTGCCTGGCGCTTTCGTTCGCTTTCCCTGCGTATGCTTGTAAAAAGCGTCTCAATCTGGTCCACCATGCTGTTGTAGGCGGATGTAAGCTTTCCGATTTCATCCTGGCTCCGGCGTTGGGGAAGGCGCGCGGGATGGTCGCCTGCCGACAGGCGCATGCCTTCCGCCATCTGGTGCAGGGGCCTTGCCACCATCCTGGTGATCATCAGTGTGGCGATGAATATCACTGGAACGATCAATAATAGCAGAAGCCAGAAAACATATTCCATGCCTGCCAGCGTTCGAATGGAGCTGGTGTAGGGTATGGCTGTGATTACATGCCACCCGGCATTGCGAAGCCTGGCGGATGAATATACGTAGTGAACCTTGCCGTCGGCCGGCAGGCTGATGGGGCTGTCGGCCTGAAGCAGCTTTGTTTGTTGTTCTTTAGTCAATGCGGACAGTATACCCGCGTCGGAGGTGAGCAGAGGCCGGCCGCTCTCTTCCACAACGGTGACCTGAAGGTCCGTGTTCAGTTTCGCATCTTCAAAGCACGCTGTAATGAAGCTTTCCCGGAGGTTCAGCATCAGCGTGCCCAGCAGCTGGGACTGCTCGTTCAGGTTATAGATATTGCGTACCATGGAAATCACGTTTTCCTTGCCGTACATGGCATGGTCCTCGCCGCAGTTCAATAGGAGCATGTAATAGCCCTTTTGCTTTATGAGCGTTGGATACCAGGCCGCGTTCTCCACCTTGGAAAAGCTGAACCGCTGAAGCGTATAATTGTCCACGCCATACCTTTGCCCGGATGTATCAAACAGGTAAAGCGCCGCCGTGTGGGGCTGCAGGTTGGCCGCGCTGCTTAGCAGCGTGCGAAGCGTGCGCATGACCCTTGGGGCATCAAAGCTTTCCTTCCTGATTAGAATGCCTTGTATGTTGTCGTTGGAAAGGAGCATTTTGGAGACATAGTTCAGGTTTTCGATCATGGCATCGATGCTGCCGGCAATCAGCTGCGCATTTTGCCTGGCGATATTGTCAAACTCCTCATACCGCAAATGCTCATGCTCTGTCTGAAAAAGCACATACGTGATCAGTATGGAGACAACGAGCACAATGGCGAACAAGCCAATGATCTTCATGGACAGGCTGCAGTTCCGGAACCGTCCGATCAGTGTTCTCATTTGTTCCTCCATCCTTTTCAGCGGCAGAAATCCGGGTTCTCAAACACAACGCCTATTTTAAGAAGGCGCCGGATCAGTGTTTTGAAATATCCGGGGCATTTTGCTTCGGTTTCCGGGTGGTCATGAATCAAGATGATCTGCAGGGAGCCGCTGTCCTGAAGCGATCCCCCCTGAAGCGGGTGGGGGTCTTCCATATGTCTGTATATATGATTCAGGGTGAATTCCTCTTCATTGTGCATGCGGTACTCCTTAAGATCAAAGGTCCAGAATACATCCATATCCTGCCGAAGGCCGTTTTCCCGGTACCACGGATAGGTGACGCCGCTGTCTTCAAGGCGGCTGAAGCCCTGGTCCATCAAATACTGCTGGAGCATAGGCGCATGCTTGCCTCCCTTGTCGCCGTAGGGGAAGCGGAAAAGCTTGTGGCTGCGCGCTATGCCGGCATCCTGATACAGCCTATTTAGCAATGCCTCCTGCTTTTCAATTTCTGCCACGCATTGCGCAAAGGACAAATCCGAAAAGTGCGGATGCGAGTAGGAATGGTTTCCAGCAACCGCCCCCATTTGAAGCGCTTTGATTCCCTGCTCATAAGCGCTTTCCAGCCGCTCGCCCCAGAAGAACATGAGGGGGGAAATATGAAGACTGTTCAAAAACGCCACGTATCGCACTGTGTTGGATGACGCGCCGTCGTCCATGGTCAATATGGCTCTTGTCATAGCCGGCCTCCGATATCTTTTGTACACGAAATGCATGAAACGAACCTAACCCAAGCATACCACGTGTTCTACATTTTTTGTTTCGTTCCTTCTTTCTGCATCAATTGAAAACAAGGCTTTGGTTTGTTTATTGGCTTTCCCAGGTTTTTCGGTCATCCAGTGCCGGACATCCATGTACCTTTGATGGGGATAAATTGCAGAGTATAGACAGGCGTATCGTTCTGTGCCGACAGTATTGCCGGCGTTTTTTTGGCAATAGTGTCGGCTATCGTTCATCCCATGGCTATTGAGTACACTTGGCCTTTCAGACGAGTTGGACAAAGTTTTGTACATAAACAATAGGTTTTCCTGAATGTGAAGTGAAGAATCTTTAAAAAGTACAAATCTTCTTCAATGGCTCCATTTTCAAACCGAAGGACGGATGCTATATTTATATTACAACAACGGGTACGAAACATAAAAATATAGCATCCTTACGCCTGGTGAATTTGAATAAAAAATAGATCGGAATGTGATTAATTGCTAACGAATTGCACGTATCGTGAATATGCCGCATGGCTTCAAACCGGCGCCGCTGCCGCTATTCCGCCCATGATATTAAAAGGGCCGGACGATGCCGCCTTTGCAATGGCGGAGTGCCAGGCGGGGCTTGACAGACTGTCTTGTGGTGAAAGGAGAAACGGTGGCGCGGCGTATACGCTGGATTTTTCATTGGATAGCGCCATGGCTCCCGAATCCTACAGGCTGGAAGGGTCATCTGTAGGCCTTACGTTGCAAGCGGCGGATGCGAGCGGCTGGCTTTATGGGGTGTATGAGCTGTTAAGGCGTCTGACAGCGGGCGAAGATCCGGCCAGCATTGTCTTTGAATCAGCCCCGGCAGTGAAAAGGCGTGTATTGAATCATTGGGACAACATAAACGGTACCGTAGAGCGCGGCTATAGCGGGCATTCCCTGTTTTTTAAAGATGGAACACTAAGCTACGACGCGGACCGGATCAGGGATTACGCAAGGCTGCTGGCATCGGTTGGCATCAATGAGATCGCCATCAACAACGTGAATGTGACCGAGCAAAGCGCCAAATTGGTCACGGAGGAGATGCTGCCCAAGGTAGCCAGGCTGGCCGGCATTTTCCGCCCCTTCGGGATACGGCTGATACTGGCGGTGCATTTTGAGGGCCCCAATCTGCTTGGAAAGCTGCAAACCGCCGACCCGATGGATGAAGGCGTCGCGGCGTGGTGGAGGGATACGGTCGATCTTGTCTACCGGTACATCCCCGACCTGGCGGGCTTTCTGGTAAAGGCAGATTCTGAGTTCCGGGGCGGTCCCGCCGCCTTTGGCAGGACACAGGCCGACGGGGCCAATGTAATCGCCCGCGCCTTGAAGCCCCATCAGGGGACCATCTACTGGCGCTGCTTTGTGTACAACTGCAACCAGGATTGGCGCGACGTAAAGACTGACCGGCCCAAGGCGGCGTACGACCACTTTTTCCCGCTGGACGGCGAGTTCCTTCCCAATGTGGTGCTGCAGATCAAGTACGGCCCTTCCGATTTTCAGGTAAGGGAGCCCAATTCCCCGCTGCTGGGCGCCATGACACAAACGCGGCAGGCCATGGAATTCCAGGTGACGCAGGAGTACACGGGCCAGCAGATCGATTTGTACGCGCTGGCTGTGCAGTGGGAAGAGATCCTGGACACGCCCGTATCGGATACCCGCCTGACACGGTCCCTGATCGGCAGGGAAGTGGATACCATGGCGGCGGTGTCCAACGCGGGCGATGATGAAAACTGGACAGGGCACACCTTGGCGCAGGCCAACCTGTACGCCTTCGGGCGGATGGCATGGGACCCGAAGCTTACCGCCCGGCAGGTGATTAGGGAGTGGGCGGTGCAAACCTTCGGAAGCGATCCTAATGTGATTGAGCCGCTTACCGCCATGATGCTGTCTTCCCGCTCCGTATATGAAAAGTACAACGCGCCTCTTGGCATCGGCTGGATGGTGGCGGTGGGCAGGCATTACGGCCCCAGCGTGGACGGCTACGAGTACATGAAATGGGGCACTTACCACCGGGCAGACCACACGGCCATCGGCGTGGACAGGACGCAAGCCGGTACGGGATATACATCACAGTATCATCCCAGCCTGGAAGCGCTGTACAGCAACAAGGAAACCTGCCCGGAGGAGCTGCTGCTTTTCTTCCACAGGCTGCCCTATGATTACCGCTTAAAAAGCGGGAAGACGCTGATTCAGCATATTTACGACACGCATTTTGAGGGCGTGGAGGATGTTCAGGGCTTCATCGCCACCTGGGAGTCGCTGAAGGGGCTGCTCCCGGCCAGCGCTTACGAATCTGTTCTTGCAAAGCTTGCCATGCAATTGGAAAACGCCCGGGAATGGAGGGATGTGGTGAACACATACTTCCTTAGAAAGACAGGGATCAAGGACGAAAAGGGCAGGCATATCTATGAATAGGGAGGTGTATGGATGATCCATACTGCGCTGCAAAAGCGGACAAAGCTGCCTGGCTACATACGGCATGCACGGCGCGTGAATTATTTCAAGCGCACCTGGATGCTCTATTTGATGCTGGTTCTGCCTTTGGCCTTCTTTGTCATCTTCCGTTACATTCCCATGACAAACATTGTGATCGCTTTCAAAAAGTACAACATGTTCAAGCCCATCTGGGAATCGCCCTGGTCCGGCATTGACTGGTTCAAAAAAGCTTTTGCCATGAAAGATTTTCATGACGCGCTTCGAAATACCATCACGCTGAACCTTTTGGACCTGGTGGTAGGATTTCCCTCACCCATCCTGCTGGCCATACTGCTCAATGAGCTCGCCTTCAGGCGTTTCAAACGGGTGACGCAGACAATCGTCTATATGCCGCACTTTCTGTCCTGGATCATTATCAGCGGCCTGGCCAAGCAGCTTCTGGCTCCCAATACGGGGCTGTTCAACATCGTGCTTGCCCAGTCAGGCCTGCCGGTCGTCGACTTCCTCGGTAAACCCAATCTGTGGGTAGGTACCTACATTGCCCTTGGCCTTTGGCAAAGCGTGGGGTGGAACACCATCATCTATCTTGCTGCCATCACAGGCATCAATCCGGAACTGTATGAGGCAGCCGAGGTGGACGGCGCATCCCGCCTGCGCAAAGTATGGCATGTGACACTGCCGGGGCTGAAGCCGACCATTGTGACGCTGCTGATACTAAGCGTGGGCCGCATCCTGGGCAGTGAGTTTGACCGGCCGTATGCCTTGACCAATCCGCTGGTGACCAATGTGTCGGATGTGATCAGCACCTATGTGTACCGCGTGGGCATCAAATCAAACCAGTTCTCGCTGACGGCCGCGGTGGGCCTGTTCCAATCGGTGATCTGCGTATTTTTCCTGGTCGCGGCCAATCTTTTTTCCAAGCGGTTCGGCGAGCGCGGGATCTGGTGAGGAGGGATAGGCAAAGTGGTCAAATCGAGACGTACAAAGGCCGGCGACCTTGCTATCGCAGCGTTTTGCTTCCTCCTGATTCTTATTTGCCTTTTGCCGATAGTCAACGTATTGTCGCGCTCCTTAAGCTCCCCCCAGGCGCTCATCAACAGGAAGGTGCTGCTCTGGCCGGTGGATTTTACCTTGGAATCATATTCCTACGTATTGAGGGATGCCGCCTTTTCCCGCTCCATATGGTGGACGGCCATCCTAACCGTGATCTGCACATGCCTGTCCATGACGATGACGGCGCTGTGCGCGTACCCCTTGACGTATGACTATCTGAAGGGCAAAAAGATCATCAATACCGTCATCATCATGACCATGTACTTCAGTGCCGGCACAATCCCCAATTACATACTGATGCGCGACCTGGATCTTATCAATAAACCCCTGGTGCTGATCATTCCCAATTGTCTGAGCGTTTTTAACATGATTGTCATGCGCAGCTTTTTCTACTCCATTCCCGAGAGCCTGCGGGAATCGGCGGAATTGGACGGGGCCAACCCCTTCACGGTGCTCATCCGCATCTATCTGCCGCTATCCACCTCTGTGCTGGCGACGCTGGCCCTGTTTTACGCGGTGGGGCGGTGGAACGGATTTTCGGATGCGCTGATCTACATGACAACGCCCAAGTATGCCCCCATCCAGCTGAAGCTGTATCAGATTATCAACAACCTGTCTGCCATTGATACGGCGCAGATGGAGGGCTCCGCATCCTCGCCGATGGTGAGCGAGGGGCTGAAGGCCGCCACCGTAATGTTTGCGACGGTCCCGATCCTCATTGTTTACCCGTGGCTGCAAAGGTATTTTATCTCCGGCGTTACCATTGGGGCAGTGAAAGGGTGAATCCCTTTTGCATAGTCGTGTATCCAGGAATCAACAAAAAGGAGGCAATCAAATGGAACGCAGGCTTCTCTCTCTGGTTTTGGTCGTTGCTATGATGCTCATGCTCGTTCCGGCTGCTATGGCATCAGGCGAGGCGGCAAAGCTCCCCGAGTACAGCGAAATCACGGTTGAAGTCTTTGACCGCGGCAACGTTGGCGGCACCGACCCCACCAACAACTACTACACCGATTGGATCAAGAAAAAGGTGCTGGAAGAGCTGAACATCGGCGTGACCTTCGTGGCGGTCTCCCGCTGGGAAGAGACAACGCAGCTCAACAACCTGATGGCCGCGCAGTCCGCGCCTGACGTTTGCTTCACTTACAGCCAGGACCTGATCACCAATTACCACACCCAGGGCGGTATCGTCAACCTCACGCCCTACATTGATGAATTCCTGCCCGAATTGAAGGCCTTCCTGGGACCGGACCAGGCGCTTCCCGGCAGGGACTTTATCTACCGTGACCAGATCCAGGCCACCGGCGAGACGTTCTCCATTCCCGCCCGCCGCATGAATGTTGCCCAGAACGTAACGTTCATCCGCAAGGACTGGCTGGATAAGCTGGGCCTGGAAATCCCCAAGACCACAGAGGAATATGTCAACGCTCTGCGGGCCTTCAAGGAAAAGGATCCCGGCAATGTCGGCAAGGACAAGGTGATTCCCTTCACCATGACCAACGATGTGCGCTGGCGCGCCAGCACCCTGCTGGATTCCTTCATTGACCCGAATCTCAGCGACAAAGACCGCTGGATCAATACCGTATCCGACCGCAACTTCCTGCAGCCGGGCTACAAAGAAGGCTTCCGCCTGTTGAACCAGCTGTACAACGAAGGCCTGATCGATCCGGAGTTTGCGCTGTACACCGATGATACCGGCAGCGACAACCTGATCAAGAGCGGCGTCGTAGGTTCCTTCATCCACAACTGGGACCAGGCGTTCCGCGACACGCCGGGCCTGCTCAAAGACCTGAAGGTCAACGTTCCCGATGCCCAGATCGTGGCCTGCGACCCGTTTGTGAACGCCGCCGGCAAGACCTACAAGGGCATGTATGACGCTGCCGGCCTGAGATTCTTCATCCCGGCCTTCAGCAAGAACCCCGAAGGCGCGCTGCGTTATGCCAACTGGATGGCCAAGTTTGAGAACCGCTTCTATCTGCAGACCGGCGATTTGGGCGTGACCCATGAAATCGTCAACGGCGTTCCCAAGATGAAGGCTGCCGAAGGCGAAAAGATCATGAACTCCTCCCAGAACATCGACTATACCTTCATTATCAACGGCCTGGATGTGGGCGATCCCGACAAGTATGCCCAGGCGCTGGCCAACTCCTATAACGTTGAACCGCAGTTGGTAATAGACGCGTACAATTATTCCAAGAAGGATGCCCGTGCGCTGATCGTTGTGCCGGTGCCCATCCTTTCCGCCGGCCCGGTCAATGAGACGCTGGTCGAGAAGGGCAAGACGCTGATGGCGCAAGCCGTAACCGCCAAGCCCGAAGAGTTTGATGCCGTTTGGGATGCCGGTGTTGCCGACTGGCTTGCTTCCGGCGCTCAGGATGTTGTCAACGAGCGTACCGAAAAGTATTTTGAAGTGAAATAGTTTCTGTTCAGGCAGGGGGAATGGTCTTTGCGGCCTGCGCCGCAAGGACCATTCTTTCTGCCGCAAGGTACCGTAAATGGACATACGGATTTTCAGAAGTATAATGATAGAAGATACGACCTTCCTGCAGAAAGAATGATATGTATGAGCGTTCATCTTCCACGGTTGATAGCGGACGGCATGGTGCTCCAGCGGGGTTCCCGGGTGACGCTATGGGGAACGGCAAATGAGCCGGTGACTGTTACCTTCCTTAAACAGCAATATCGTGCCGTTCCAGATGCGGTGGGGTGCTGGGAGGTTGTTTTGAACGACCTGCCGCCCGGTGGGCCGCATACGCTTGCCATCAATGACATTACGCTGCATGATGTGTATATCGGGGATGTTTTTCTGTGCTCCGGGCAGTCGAATATGCAGGTCCCCATGCGCCGCGTGAAGCATATGTACCCGGAAGAGATGCAAAGCCCGAACCCTCATATCCATCAGTTTGCCGTGCCGCAGCGGTATGACTTTCATGCGCCGCAAAGCGGGCTGGAGGGCGGTTGCTGGACGTCTTCCGCCCCTGATTCCGTGGCCGATTTTTCGGCGGTGGGATATTTCTACGCCAAGCGGTTGTATGAACGCTATCATGTTCCTGTGGGGTTGATCCTGTCAGCCATCGGCGGCACGCCCATCCATGCCTGGATGAGCCGGGAAGCACTAGGCGGCTTTCCGGAGCTTCTTCAGGATGCGGACCTTTGCGCGGACGACGGCTATGTGAAAAAGGTGCAGGCGGAGGATGCGGCAAACGCTGAAAGGTTTTTGAATGAGATCAATCGGGCCGATCCCGGTCTTGCGGGAAACTGGTCCTCGCCTGAATATGACGACAGTGCATGGGAGGAACGCCCGCTTTTGACGCCCTGGCCGGGAAGCGGGTCCGTATGGCTGCGCAAATCTGTGATGATACCCAAGGAGCTTGCCGGAAAGCCGGCCGTAATCTTTCTTGGAACCGTGACCGACTGGGATACGGTGTATGTGAACGGGGAGGTGGTTGGCACCACCACCTACCGTTATCCGCCCAGGGAGTATGCTGTGCCTGCATTGCCCCAAGGGCGGTGCGTGATAACGGTGCGCGTCATCAGCAAGGAAGGCGGCCGCTTTACCCCGGGCAAGCAGTACCTTCTTTCTACAGATGCCGGATCGTTCAATCTTGGCGGCGTATGGCGTTTCCGCCGCGGCGGGGATGGTACGCCCATTCAGCCGGAGACTTTTTTCCACTACAAGCCTTCCGGGCTGTACAACGGCATGATCGCGCCTCTGAAGCGCTACGCCCTCAAAGCGGTGCTATGGTACCAGGGCGAATCGGACGCTTCGAGTCCTATGCTATATGGTGAAAAATTTGAGACGCTGGTGCGCGCCTGGCGGACGGACTGGGGGCTTGAGCTGCCCTTCCTGTTTGTGGAGCTGCCCTGCTGGGAGGGCGGTCCGGATTGGTACCTGATAAGGCAGCAGCAATGGCAATCATTAGCCATTCCGGGCACCGCCATGGCGGCCGCCTTTGACCTGGGCGAGTACAACGATCTGCATCCCCAAAACAAACAGTTGGTGGGCGACAGGCTGGCCCGGTGCGCCATGCGGGTGGCTTACGGCGAGACGCTTCCGCCTTCCCCCTTTGAAATCATGGGATATCATGGGGGATGATTCAGCGCATGCAAAAAGACTGCCGCGAAATTTTCGCCGGCAGTCTTTGCATTCTTATATTGTCAGGAATCAGTCTTTTGCGTGATGTGGATGCCCAGGGAAACATCGCCGATATACGTATTCACATCGATCACGGTGATATCCTTCATGATGTTCGGCGGGAGGGGTTCCTCCGTGCCTACAATGCGCGGCGGAAGGATATCGCAGGATACGTTCTGCTCGGACAATGCGGTCATGGCGTTGCCGCTGATGATGTTGGCGATTTCCCCCAGGGCGGAGGTAACGAATTCATCCACCCGGTCAAACTCCATGCCGCTCATAATGTTGACCATTTTCAATGTTGTTTCCCTGGGAAAGCGGTAATAAATATTGCCGGCCATATCGCCTGTGACCTCCACGGCCACCTGCACCGCATCCCCTAACCCATCCTGGAGCGACAGGGCATGGGGGCTACCGGCAGAGGCATCCAGGTCCAGCATCAGCTTGAAAACTTCGCAGGTTGCTTTGGAGATGGGAGGGTAAAATGCGTTGCTCATTGCGCTGCCCCTCCCTGGGTTTTTGCGTATGACGCTATTTTTTGATCGGTGGCTACCACGTGATTAATGAGCCAGGCCAGAAGCTTGCCTGCAAACTGCTGGGCCAGCGCTTCCTGGAAGCCTTGCTTTTCATATTCCTCCGCAAAGGAAACCACATAGGCCACCATATCCCTGTGAACGGCGCGGTGACTTTCAAGATCAGGATATCCGATGCTTTCCTGATACGCTTCCTCATCCCTGAAATGCACGACCACATAATCTTTCATAAAGGACAGCGTTTCATTGACCTTGGATACTTTTTGAGCCCACTCCCCGCTGGAACGGAGCGTCTCCAGGAAATCAGTGACCCGCCGGAACAGCTCTTCGTGCTGCTGATCTATAAGAGGCACGCCGATTTGATATTTCTCTTTCCAGACCATCACCCGATCTCCTTTGTAAGAAAGTATATATACCTTATATATCGACAAGAAATCGAAGAAGTTAAGTGATTCTATATATTTTTCAAAATTATTTTTTTCGAAGGTTGGTTGAACAAAAAAACCGCCGGCGATTCCGGCGGAACCTTGGGGGTTAAGACTATACCTTGGGCACCTTTTTTTGAAGTGTAGGGGTCTGCTGGCCCACCATGGGCCAGGGTGTGCCGTCATGCAGGCTTTTCACGGTTTGGGCGACCCTCTCCTCCGCCTCGCCGCCGGTAGTGCCCCCCTCCACGTAGCTTAAGATGCGTTTTTTCTCCGCGTCGGGCAGTGCGGTATACCGGTCCATGGCGACACGGTCCTGCATCAAACGCATGCCAAGTCCTATGGGCAATTCACCCTTGATGCTTGTAAGGTCTCCGGGTCCATCCTCCATCATGACTTCCTCCTTTATCTATCTTTTACTATTCCCGTTCCAATGCCTTCCCATCCCATTTTGTTCCGCCGGAATGAACGATAAGCTGTGCCGGATGGCGGCAAAGTTAGTCTTCCCAGTTAAAAATTTTCTACTAATCCGTTGCTGTGGCAACGGACTTTTTGTCTGGCATCCTTTATCCTTTGGCTTAAGGCATGGAAATTACGGTGGAAGGGCGGGGTTTGTATAGAGCGTACCGCATCTAAAAGCTCCTTGCGTTTGGGTGTTCTGATCATAAGTTTGCTTGCATGCTTTTTTCTGTCGTTCTCCCTGGGCAAGTATCCGGTTTCGATGAGTGAGCTTTTCAAGGTGATACTTTCCCGCATTGTTCCCCTGAACAAGGCATGGAGCGATGCGGCGGAAACGGTGATTCTTCAGGTGCGCATGCCAAGGGTCCTGGCGGCCGTCATGATTGGCGCCGCGTTATCCGGCGCGGGGGTTTCCTATCAAAGCCTTTTCCATAATCCCATGGTATCGCCGGATGTGCTTGGCGCCTCGGCAGGTGCCGGGTTTGGGGCCGCGCTGGGGATTTCGTTTTCCTTTGGATTTTTCGGCATATCCCTCTCGGCGTTTCTCTTTGGCATTGCCGCTGTTGCCATATCGTACTTTGTCAGCACGCGCATCCGCCATGATCCGGCCTTTGGCATGGTTCTGGCCGGCATTATGATAGGGTCCCTCTTTACATCGGGTGTGTCGTATTTGAAGCTGATTGCCGACCCTAATGACACGCTGCCCTCCATCACCTATTGGCTGATGGGCAGCCTGGCCTCCATTCGGCAGCAGGATGTACTGTTTGCCGCCATACCCATTCTTCTGGGGCTGATGCCGTTGTGGCTTTTGCGCTGGCGTCTGAACATACTCACCATGGGCGATGAGGAAGCGCGCTCCATGGGCATTCATACAAAAAGGCTCAGGCTTTATGTGATTTGCTGCGCAACGCTTGTTACCGCGGCAAGCGTGGCTGTCAGCGGCATGATTGGCTGGATAGGCCTTGTGATCCCGCATCTGGCCCGGAAAATGGTTGGGAATGACAATCGTATTCTGATGCCGGCCAGCATGCTGTTGGGCGGCATTTATTTGTTGATTGTGGATACATTGGCGCGTTTGATTGCAGCTTCGGAAATCCCGCTGGGGATATTGACTTCCTTTGTGGGGGCGCCCTTTTTTCTGCTTTTGATGTTGAGGAGGCGGCGCTACGCATGAGCCTTACGATGCTGGATGTAAGGTGCAGGTATGGCCGCCGCGAGGTATTAAAGGGCGTTTCCTTCTGCCTGAACAAGGGTGAAGTGGTGTTCATCCTTGGGCAGAACGGGGCAGGGAAAACGACACTGTTCAAGTGCATGCTGGGCCTGATTACGGGATACGGTGGCAGCGTACTGTACGACGGGCAGGAGGTCCGCCGTTTCTCGCCGGGTCAGCTGGCCCGCAAGGTGGCTTACATCCCGCAGGCGCATCAGCCGCAGTTCAATTATTCGGTGCTGGAAGTGGTGCTGATGGGCCTGGCTTCCAGTATCGGTATTTTTTCAGTGCCAAGCAGCGCCCAGCGGCTGAAAGCCGAGCAACTTCTTGAGAAAATTGGTATCCCGCATTTGAAAAACAGGGGGTACGCAAACCTCAGCGGCGGGGAAAGGCAGATGGTGCTGATTGCCAGGGCTTTGATGCAGGGGGCGGAAATCCTGCTGATGGATGAGCCGGTCGCCAGCCTGGATTACGGAAACCAGCAGCGGATATTGTCTATGGCGGCCGCTCTCGCAAAGGAAGGCTATGCCGTCGCCGTCACATCGCACCATCCAGAGCACGCCTTTTTGTATGCCGGCCGGGTGCTTGTGCTGGAGGAGGGCCGGGTGGCCGCCCAAGGGGAACCAGGGGCGGTGCTGACGGAGGAACTGCTGTGCAGGATCTATGATATGCCCATCCGGCTGCTGGTCTTTAGGGTGGATCATAAAGAGGTCCGCATTTGCGTCCCCGCAGATCAAGGCATGCTGGGAGGCTGGACCGGAGCTTAGAGACGGACCGATACACATCATGGAAGGCGGGTGAGTCATATGAGAAACAGGTTCTCCATCCGGTTCCTTTTGCTGGCGGCATTTTTGATGCTGCTGATGCAAATAAGGACGGCGACGGGATCGGCTGAGGAGGTTCGGATATTTACAGATTCGGCAGGCCGGCAGGCGGTCGTGCCTTCAAAAATCCTTCGGATTGCCCCTTCGGGACAGCTTGCGCAGATCGTATTGTACAGCCTGTGTCCGGATCGGCTGATTGGTTGGTCGGCAAAACCCGGACAGGCGCTGCTGCCCTATCTGCCGGATACGATGGCGGATCTGCCGGTCTTCGGGCAGTTTTATGGCAGGAATATGAGCCTGAACCTGGAAGCGCTGATTGCCGCAAAGCCGGATGTCATCATTGACATTGGCGAAAGGAAGGCAACGATCCGGGAAGATATGGACGTTATACAACAGCAAACGGGCATTCCGGTAGTGTTTGTGGAGGCGACCCTTTATACCATGGACGAGGCGTATGCCCTGCTGGGCAGGTTGCTGGACATGCAGGAGGAAGCAGCCGCACTGGCCCGGTACGCCAAGGATACGGTGGAGGAAGCCAGGCTGCTGAGCTCCGCCATTACGGAAAACAGGAAGGTCAGGGTGTATTATGCCGAAGGGGACGACGGCCTCTTAACCGATGCCTCAGGGTCCATCCACGCGGATGTCATTGATCTGGTAGGCGCAAGGAACGTGGCACAGGTGGTTTTGGGTGGTGGCTCCGGCATGAACCCCGTCTCCATGGAGCAGGTGATGCTCTGGCAGCCGGATGTGATTTTGTTCGCTCCCGGCGGTGTGTATGAAATGGCGGAGACCGACCCGCTTTGGCTGAATCTTTCGGCCATGCGAAACGGCCGGTATTACGAGATACCCAACGGCCCCTTCCATTGGCTGGGGCGCCCGCCGGCCGTGAACCGGCTGCTGGGCATCAAATGGCTGGGCAACCTTCTGTATCCTAAGGTGTATGCCTGCGATATGATTGCGGAAGCGCAGCGGTTTTACAAGCTGTTTTACCACGTCGACTTAAGCGATCAGGCAGCCCGGGAACTGATGGCGCACTCCACCCTGCGCTGAAGGTCAAATGTGGATACGGTGCTGCGGGAAGTCAGCGTGAAGGCGTGCCGCCAGGTCCGTTGAAATGGAAAGTGTGGAACGTTCGTTAGCATACGTTCAGCGGAGCGTGGACAGAATTTGAAAATGATTCTTCCTGTAGCGGATAAGCCCCTCCTTTTGCATGCGGCTAAGCTCCCTGGACAGGGCGCTGCGGTCGACGCAAAGATAGCAGGCCAGCGCTTCCCTGTTCATGGAGAGGTGTAGGGTGCTGGACTTCTTTTTTTCCTGTATGGCCAGGTACATGCAAACGCGTTCCCGAAGGCTTTTCTTGGAGAGGATATCAATTTTGTACAGCTGCCGGATATTTGCGTTGGCGACAATCTCCAGCAGGTTCTTTATAAGCCTGCACCGGATGGCTTCCTGGAGGATGCCGCAGTTTGCGATGGCATCATAGGGAAATGTCAGGACGGTCACATCGGTTTTGCTTGTAATGTTCAAGGGGCTTATTCGGGTGGGCGTGCATACGATTTCCGCCGTGTATACTTCGCAAGGTGATACCTCCCGGAGCAATAGCAGATTGCCATGGATATCCTCCTTGAAAATATCCAGCCGGCCGCTGAGCAAAATGCCGATTTCGCGCACCTCGCTGTCGATACCAATGAGCGTAACGCCCTTTTCAAACTGCCGGAGCCTTACCTGAAGAAGCGGATACAACTCCGCCATTTCTTTTTGCGTGAACCCGCTGAAGATAGCAGCTTCAGCCAAACGCCCGTCAAATTGACCGGCCGAGGTATGGAGTGCTTTGTCTGTCATTGTTAGAACTCCCTGTATTTGCTGGAATACAGGATGCGCATAGGATATAAACACTATGCGCAGAAAGTGCCGGACCTTGCACCAAGTCAGAAAAAACTGCATATACAGCTATGTTTGTGCATAGAAATTGCCCGCCGCAATGGGGAAACAATGGCCCTGAACTCTGCCCCGCAGCTGTGGCTTTCTATTTTACTGCTGCTGTTCAACCTGTAAATTGCATTGACCTAATACGCCATATTGGAAGAATGCAGTTGAAATTGCATATTAATGGTGATACAATGACATAAAAGGAGAAGTCGAATTTTACGTTTTTTTGGTGGTATCTTTATCAATATCCATTATTTACAAATGAAGGAGCACACCTCGTGAGAAACATCAATCTTCGTATTAAGATGCTTATTTTTTCCGTGATGGCTGCTGCGTTGATCCTGCTGGTATGGGCGCTCTCCGTATCCCTTTTTGAGAACACGAAAATTGGCAGCAAATTATACGATGAAATCATGCTTTCCAACGAGCTGACAACGGATATCAAACCGCCTGTGGAGTATGTAATCGAAGCGTATGCGGTTGCGCAGGAATATATCGGAACGGACGGCTCCGACCAGAGGGAAGAATTGTATACATCTTTCCAAGCTCTGAAACAAGCCTTTCAGGAGCGGTATTTGTTTTGGGATGCGCACATTACGGATAATGAAATGCGGCAGGTTTTTTTGAAAGACGCGCATGATTCCGCCGTACATTTCTTTGATGTATTTGAAAACGAGGTTGTGCCTGCAGGCAAGAACTACAACGCCGTTCAGATGAAGATGGCACAGCGAAATCTCAAGACCGCTTATACGGAGCATCGCG
Source organism: Bacillota bacterium (assembly GCA_023436585.1). GTDB lineage: Bacteria > Bacillota > Clostridia > Christensenellales > Aristaeellaceae > JAEWAH01. The sequence goes on from JAEZIN010000027.1 coordinate 94,514, forward strand.
CCGCCATAGACAAGACATTGACGCTGTCTGACAATTGGCGGACAGGCTTGCTAAAAACGGCGGAAGAAACCACCCAAAGAGACAATTTCATGCTGAATATTATCGTTATATGCGGCCTGCTGGCCTGCGTGGCGGTAAGCTTGCTGATTACCCTTCCGCTTTCGAAAACCGCCAAGTATGTAACCGGCGTGATGGAACGCATCGCCGAGGGGGACTTGTCTGCCACTATCAACGACAGATACATTTCCCGGGATGAAATGGGCCGGCTGTGCCTGTCCACAAAGCGGACGGCCGAACGGCTGAACGGGTATCTTTCGTATATCAATGAAATCACCGCGGTACTGAATTCCATGGCCGCCGGGGATATGCGCATCCGCCTTGCCAATGATTACAGCGGTGAGTTTGCGGCTATCAAGCAGGCGCTGCTGGAAATAGCGTCTTCGCTGAACAATACGCTCAATGCCATCACGGTTGCGTCCAGCCAGGTCAACGCAGGCGCGAAGCGGATCTCCGAAGAAGCGCAGACACTTTCTCATGGTGTGCAGACGCAGGCGAGCTCCATCGAGCAATTGACCTCTTCCATAGAAAGCGTATCCGTACAGGCTAAGGATAACGCGAACAATGTAAAGAAAGCCACGGAATATGTGAGCAGGGCAGTCGTTGGAATCGGCCAGAGCAATGAAACCATGCACAAGATGCTGGATTCCATGGACAGGATCAGCAAAACCTCCGGCGAGATCGGCCAGATCATCAAGGTGATCGATGATATCGCGTTCCAAACGAACATCCTGGCCCTCAATGCCGCGGTAGAGGCGGCCCGGGCAGGTTCCGCCGGCAGCGGGTTTGCCGTTGTGGCAGGCGAAGTACGCAATCTGGCGGGCAAATCATCGGAAGCTGCCAAGCAGACGACACGGCTCATCGAGGCGTCCCTCAAGGCCATATCCGGCGGCGCAAAATATTCGGAGGATACGGCCAAGGAGCTTGAGGAAGTGGCCCGGGAAGCGGAACAGATCAAGGCAGCTATTGCTGGCATTGAAACCGCCTCGGCAACCCAGGCCGCCGCAATCGAACAGATCAAGCAGGGCCTCAAGCAGATTTCCGATGTGGTGCAGAGCAACGCCGCTGCGTCCGAGGAAAGCGCCTCTGCCTCCGAGGAAATGTTCAGCCAGTCTACGCTGCTAAAGGAAGAAGTGGACAAGTTCACGCTGGACGGAATGATGTAAGCAATCAAGCAAATAACTATATGAACAAAGAGGAGGAAGCCGTTAGGCTCCTCCTCTTGTATTTCCTATAACACAGGGTATATTCTGTTCCTTGCATATGACCATGGGAAAGATTATGCTTTTTCTGTTTCAGCCTGTTCCGGTGAATTTGCGGACGGTTCGGGCACGTGCTGCAAGGAGACGCCCAGTTTATCCAGCGTGATGAACTTCAGCAGTGTATCCATTACGGTGCTGCCGTTTCCCGAATCGCCTGAACCGCTCTGATTGCCGCCCATATGGACGACCGTTTTGGGAACGATATCGACCTTGGCGTTTTTGATGGCGTCCGCCAGCTTGTCGGTGATCTCCTGGATCACGCGGAATTCCGCGCCGCCATACGCCTTGACCTGCGCCTCGATGGCTTGGGCCTTGGCAAGGCCGACGTTGGATTCCTTGGACGCTTCCGCTTCGCCTTCCAGTCTCACCTTGGAGGCGTGGGCCCTGGCCAGCGCGACGATCTGGTTGGATTCCTGCTCCGCACGGCTGGCCAGAGCGGCACCGTTGTTGCCCTCAATCTCGATTTGAATCTTCGATCTGGTGAGGAAGCTTTGCTGCTCCGCTGTTGCCTGCGCCTCACGCAGGGATTTTTCGCTTTCAGCCGCGGACTGCTGCTTTTGGTAGGTCACTTTCTTTTCTTCGGCAATCTGCCTTTCCCGAAGCTGCATCAATATGTTCTCAATCTGGGAATCGGCGACCGCGGTCTTGGGCGTGCCGATCAGCACCTCCTCCAATTGGAGGTTGTATTTTTCAAATTTCATCCTCATCTCAAGAACGGCGCGTTCACGGATGGAGCTGCGCTCCTGTATCAGCTCGATCAAGGTTTTTGTCTGCGCCACATCCTTGAAATAGGCGCTGACCAGCGGATCCAGGGACTGGTTGACCAGCATGCCGATATCGCCAAAGCGCTGGATTACCCACGGCGCCTGCTTGTAGTCGATGTGCATAACCACCGACAGCGGAAGGGAGGGCTCAAAAGCGTCCTTGGTGATGATGTCCACTTCCGTCAGGTTCTCATCGTACTTATGATCGCCGCTTTCGGTTTTGTTCCACTTCAATATGATGTTGGTTGTGGGGACGAGCACGACCTTGCCGGCGTCGGTGTTGAACGCATATTTGCCAGGCATCAGGGGCTTTTCCAGCACACCCTTGGAACCGACGCTGACAAGCTCGCCGTGCTTGTAATCGGCGCCTGATGTATCCACCCCTTCGGTGCCGAAGAAAGAGACGACGACGCCGACATAACCGATGGAAACGACAGTTTTGGGCCGGTATTCGACTGTGGCGAACAGACGGTTGATGTAATAGGTACCGTCTGTCAATACCTGAATTTGCTTGCCGCGCCGGCCGCCCAGTTCCAGGAACTTCTCGGGGTCCTGAAAGCTGGCATGCTCTTCTCCCACATCCGGAGCGATAATTTCGCCCTGCGCGATGGGTGTGCCGTCATGCACCGTTACAATGCCCATCATGTCGCTGGATTCATTGCCCTTGCCCATAATCACCACGGGCGTGAAGCCTTCCCGGGCCGACAGCGTTTTTTGCATGCTTATAAGTTCGCTTTGCTCCTGCTTGGAGGTGCTGGCAATGGTTTTGATATCGCCGGAAGTGATGACAATAAACTGCGCCAGGTTGATGGCGTAGGTGCCCTCACGCAGAATACCCCGCTGGGGGCCGCGCTGGCCGCCGTTTTTCAAAAACCCGGACACATCCTGAAAATTATTGGCTTGAGGAACGATCCGCCCCAGGGTCTGGACAGGGGACAACGGAAGCCCGTCACGGGCGAACAGGTAGGCGATGCTACCCTGGGGAATCGTAATCAGGGGATATTTATGGATTTTGTACATCAGCACGGATTTGAAATGGATGCCGCCGCGCAAAAGGTCCGGCGCATAACCTGCTTCTCCATGCAGCGCGATGATGGCATCCTTCAAAGAGCCTTTGGGGCTCCACCATTTTTCCACGACCGCCACTTCATTGGAATTGATGATCCGAAGCCCCAGAATCTTGAATATCAACAGGTAGAGGAAAAAAACGATACCAACAATGATTGCCGCGGTCTCCAACAGACTCATAAACCACGCCTCCAACAAAATATTCATATTCGTATCATATAGAATATTCTTCACACAAAGCACCTCGAAGTTTATCCTACGCAGATTATAGCATATGAAATGTTAAATAAAAACAATGACGCTATAATTTTCAATTGAGAGAAAGGTACTAAAACAAACAGGCCTGCCTTCAGCCGGCAAGCCTGGGTGTTGCGTTTGTGACATAACGGGCTATCTGTTTTGTTGATACGGTGTATATTGCCCGCGCTGCTCCATCTCTCTCACAAGCGCCTTACGTCTCCCTTTCGAGTTGCGTGGCTGCGGCCTCCCACAGCTTATACATGGCCGCAAGCCCGGCCTCGAGTGCTGCTTTTTCGGCGAGCACTTCGTTCAGCCGGACATAATCGCTGGCGCATTCCTCGATCTTTTTGTCAAAGTCCGTGAGCTTTTCCTCCGCCCTTGCAATGTCCCGCTCCAGCACATTCAGCTTGCGCTCCGCCCGCTGGTCGCGGCCAGATGGCTTTGTAGTGGGCTTGGGCGCCTTTTCTTTTTCTTGCGGTGGTGCGGCTTGCTCCATAGCCTTCAACTTTCTATATCGCTCGTAATCGCACGGCCAGTCACGAAAATTTCCATCTTCGATCTCCCATACGCGGTCGGCGAACCTGCGTATAAAGTACCTGTCATGGGAGACGAAAAGAAGCGCGCCTGTAAACTCCGCCACCGCTTCCTCAATCCATTCGCGGGAATTCAGGTCCAGGTGGTTTGTCGGTTCGTCCAGAATGAGTACATTCGCCCGCGACATCATGATCAGGCACAGCCTAAGACGCGCCCGCTCGCCGCCTGAAAGCTGGGAGACCAGCTTGAACTGATCCTCGCCCCTAAAACGGAAGGCGCCCAGCCGGTCACGCGCCTCCTGCGGCTGACAGTTTGCTTCATACAGAAGCGTATCGTAAAGCGTCCGCTCCGGATGTGAAAATTCCACCACTTGCGGAAGATACGCCCAACGGGCGGAGGGCCCAAAGCTTGCCTTGCCCGTATCCGGAGATTCGAGCCCCATCAATATCTTTAAGAACGTGGTTTTGCCGCAGCCATTCGGCCCCAGCAGCGCGATACGTTCACCGTTCCCGCGCATCTGCGCGTTCACACCGGAAAAGAGTGTTTTCCCTCCGAAGGATTTTGAGAGATTCTCCGTCCAGAGCACCTTGTCCGCCAGGAACTGGTCGGAATGAAACCCCATCTCCATGCGCGATTGCCTTGTGGGCCGGTCAGTCTCCTGAACTCGCTCGATGCGCTTTTCCATCGCCCGCGCCTTCTTGTGGAGCGCGGGGTTATCGTAGACAGAACCCCAGGCCTTGAGCCTTTGCACCTGAAACTCCAGCTGCTTGACCTTAGCCTGCTCCCGCTGATATCGCATGAGCTGCTGCTGGTATCGCTGCTCCTTCTCCTGGGCGTAAAAAGTATAGTTGCCGCCATAGAAGTTTGGTTTTCCATTTTCAAGCTCTACAATCCTGGTGACCACCGCATCCAAAAAATAACGGTCATGGGATACGACCAGCACAGTTCCCTTATAGTGCAAGAGGTAATCCTCCAGCCATTCCATGGAGCGCGTATCCAAGTGGTTGGTTGGCTCATCCAGGAGGAGGACGTCCGTCTTCTCCAGAATCAGCCGGGCCAGGCTCACCCGCGTGCGCTCCCCGCCGGAGAGATCGGAAAAAAGGCGCAGGCGCATCCCGGCATCGATTCCCAGCCCATTGGCAACCTTGTTGACCTCTGTCTCCCATTCGTAGCCGCCAAGGGACACATACTCATCCATGAGCTGGGAATACCAGCCCGCATCGCCCTCATCCATGCCCGCGTGGATTTTTTCGATCTCCGCACCAATCTCAAATACACGGGTGAACGCCGCTTTCAGCACATCCTCGCTTGTGGTGCCCGGCCCGTAATGATTCAGCTGTGCCACATAGCCCAGCCTGAGCCCCTTTACAATGCTCGCGCTGCCGGCGTCTGGCGTAAGCTCGCCCGTAATGATTTTGAGCAGTGTCGTTTTCCCCGCACCGTTCCCGCCAAGCAGTCCTACACGCTCGCCCCGGTCAACCTGAAAGCTCACACTGTCCAGCACGACACGGTCCTGCGCAAATGATTTCCTGACGGAGGAGATGTTGATATCAGCCATATCTTCCACCTGTATGATTTGATATGCCAATTATGAAGCACAACGCCGCCCGCGTCAATAAAACTAAACCATTTGGATAGGTTCAATGCCATAGATTATGATGCCTGCTGGATTCAAAATATTATCTACCAGCATGTCCATATCGGCCCTGTTTTGCCAATGTGAAAAAGACCTGCCTCATTAGCAAGCCTTTTCTTTGGCGATTGCCCCTTTTCATGTCTATAGCAACATTGCCGTCATAATAACGCATGTACCTTTTTTATGCCTGAAGAACAGCTTCTATGGCCGTCAACTCTTCATTTGCGAGCGGCGCGCTCTTTATTGCCGCTACGTTCTCCAGAATCTGGGACGGGCGGCTTGCCCCGATCAGCGCTGAAGTGACGACTTCGTCACGCAAAGCCCATTGAAGTGCCATCTGGGCCAGCTTCTGCCCCCGGGCCTGCGCGATTTTGCTGAGAGCCGCGACTTTTGAAAGCACATCCTCTGTGATGGATTCCGGCTTCAGGTAACGGGGATCATGGCCGGCGCGTGAGTCCGCCGGAATGCCATGCAGGTATTTGTCCGTCAGCAAGCCGCCCTGCAGCGGCATGAATACGATGCAGCCAACCTTTTCCCGGCGCAAGACGTCGGTCAGGCCGCCTTCGATGCGGCGGTTGAGCATGGAATAGCTGGGCTGGTGAATCAGGCATGGCGTGCCCAGCCCGCGAAGCGTTGCAATCGCTTTTTCGGCCAGCTCCGGGGGATAATTGGAGATGCCCACATACAGCGCTTTTCCGCTGCGCACAATCTGGTCCAGCGCGCCCATTGTTTCTTCAACAGGCGTCAGCGGGTCAGGCCGGTGATGGTAGAAGATATCCACATACTCCAGGTGCATCCTTTTCAGGCTCTGGTTCAGGCTTGCGATCAGATACTTGCGGCTGCCATGATCGCCATAGGGACCGGGCCACATGTCGTAGCCGGCCTTGGTGGAAATGATCAGTTCATCGCGATGGCTATGCCAGTCGCGGTCCATATGTATGCCAAAGTTGCGCTCCGCCTCACCGTAGGGAGGGCCGTAATTGTTTGCCAGGTCGAAATGGGTGATGCCGTTATCAAACGCGGTGCGCAAAATACCTTGCTGCGTGTCAAACGGCGTAATGCTGCCAAAATTGTGCCACAGCCCCAGGGAAATCTCGGGCAGCATCACGCCGCTGCTGCCGCAGCGGCGGTACTGCATGGTATCGTAACGGGTTTCTGCCGGAATGTACATTGCTCTATCTCCTTCTGTCACACATTGCGGTACATGTCCATGGTGAATTTATTCTGATCACCACGGTATTTGGCGATGCTGTATTCTACGGGCTGGCCCATCTCGTCATACGCGATGCTGCGGACGAGGCAAATGGCCTTGTTCTTTGCGATATTCAGAATTTCCGCTTCTGAGGTATTGGCGTTGACTGCTTCAATTTGCCTTTTCACATGTACGACATTTACGTTGTACTTGGTATGCAGCACCATGTACAGCGGTGAGGCGGACATATCCTCCTCGACCAAGGAAAAGAAACGGCTTGCCGGAAGAAAGGATTCAAGATAAACGATTGGTTTTCCATTGGCCAAAACAAGCCGCTGCAGGCAGACCAGGCTTTCGCTGATACTCAGGCCAAGCTTTTCATTGACGGAAGCAATTGCGTCGCTGATCTCCAATTTGCGCACCTGGGTTGTTGGGACGATGCCCAGGCTTTGCATTTCCAAATTGAAGCTTTCAAGCTTTTGAATAAAGTTTGCCTCCAGCTTCTGGCGTGCGACAAATGTGCCCTTTCCCTTCATGCGGACAAGATACCCATCGGCCACCAGCGAGCTGAGGGCCTGGCGAACCGTGGGACGGCTAAGGTTGAGGGCAGAGCATAATTCCGCCTCCGAGTCCAGCATTTCGCCGGGACGCAGGCGATTGCTGTCAATATCTGATTTAATGATCTGACGCAGCTGATAGTGGATAGGAACTGGCGTGCCGCGATCAATGAACTGACACCATCTATTAAGATCCAAGCAAATCGCCTCCTCAACCTGAACGAATTCATAATGTCATATCAATATAACACGGATGGATGAAAAATGCAATAGTGATGGACATATGTGTTGTTTTTCCCATAATGGCCTTGTTATGGGAGAATGTACCCAAAAATAAGCTCGAATTAGGTGCATTGGGACATTAAATAAAAATATCGCAAAGTATATTGCGCGATTGATAAATAAAGTATATAATGTGCATAATGTCATTACAAGTTGACATGTTCGGGTCAATCAGGGTCTATAACAAACGAATAGATAGGTGGCGAATGTGTGAGTCCATTTGAACTGTTGATGCTGGGCTTGTTCGGTATCTCCTGGCCGGTATCGGTGTACAAGACATGGAAGACGAAGCAAACAGCGGGGAAAAGTCTTGTTTTTATTATCGCCATACTGGTGGGCTATGTGTGCGGGATTATCCACAAACTGCTGTATTCTTTGGACTATGTTCTCATTCTGTATTGCGTTAACCTGATCAATGTTTCACTGGATTTGATCTTGTACCTATATTATTCAAGGTATCCCGGCGGAAGGAAGCATATCAAAACTCAAAAAAATGGAGGAGAGAGCTATGTTCAATTTTAGTACGCTGCCGTTTTTTGACAATCACACCCACCGGATCAAATCTGAAAATCACGAAGTCACACCCCTGGAACTGGCTGTTTCGTGGATGCACGGCTGGGGGGACATCAACCCGCCGGAGGGCCCCTGCGGACGCTCCGCCAATGAAGAGAACTGCTCGCCGGAATATGCGGAGCATGTGAAACACATGGGCGTGGTAAAGACCGTTGTCAACTACATGGCTCAGCACTTTCATTGCGAGCCCACGCTGGAGGCGGTCACCGCCCAGCGCAATAAGCGCACAAGCGTAGACGCAGCCGGATATAACAAAGAGCTGTATGAAAGCGAACACATCTTTGCCGAGATGGTGGATGATGGGGCGCCCTTTGGCGATAACGCCCTTCATTGCTTCCCGACCCATATCCTGCGCCTTTTCCAGATGGATCCCTGCTTTAAGAAGCTGCTGGGGGAGTGCAGTACATATACGGAGCTCAAGCAGAGGTTTGATGCGGCCATCCGCGCCAAGCTTTTGGAGGGCTTCATCGGGGTCAAGTGCCACGTGTTGGAGATTTTGACGCAGCACCCGCACATTGTCGAGGATGCTGAGGCCGAACAACTGTATTCTGCTGCCAAGGCCCAGGATGTCCACGCCTTTGAGGAAGTGTACCTGGCAATATTCTGCCACATGCTGAAGCTGACGCAGGAGCTGAAATTCCATGTGCACATCCATACCGGCTGCACCGGTAACCCGGGGAATGGGCTTGTCTTTCACTGCGATCCCATTCACCTGTGCCCGCTTTTGGGGGATAACCGCTTCTATGCCTCCAGAATCATATTCCTGCATGGCTGCTATCCCGATATCCGGCACGCGGCATTATTGACCCACAGCTATCCAAACGTTTGGGTGGATCTGAGCTGGACCTGCCCCTGGATCTCCCTGAATTTTTCCCAATGCCTGGAGGAAACACTGGCTATCGCGCCTCATGACAAGATCATGTTCGGTACAGGCCAGCACCACTTTGCAGAAATGGCATGGGCCGCCTCCAAGATTTCCAAGACCGCTCTGGCGCACGTGTTTGAAGGTGCGGTCAGGAAGAACCTGATCTCCATACCCCAGGCCCAGGAATCCGCGGAAATGCTGCTGTACAAGAACGCAAAGAGGCTTTATGGCATCTGATCCGGACAGGATTGGAGGAATGGAAATATGATCGGGACCGGTATTTCAAAAGCATACAATCGAAGAAAACTTCTGCGCTCCTACACGCGGAATTGGCAGCTTTATCTGCTGCTGATTCCCACGATAGCCTACTTCCTAATATTTCGGTATGTGCCCATGTACGGCGTTCAGATTGCCTTCAAGAACTATCTTCCCACGCTGGGCTACGCGGGCAGTGAATGGGCGGGTCTGAAATACTTTACGCGCTTCTTTGGCAGCTACTATGCCGACCGGCAGATCATCAACACCCTCTCCCTCAGCTTCGGCATGCTGATTTTTTCCTTTCCGATCCCGATACTGATTGCGCTCACGCTCAATGAGGTGCGGAACAGGCGGTTCAAAAAAATCGTTCAAACTGTTTCTTATGCCCCGCATTTTTTGTCCACCGTCGTGATTGTCGGCCTGATCGGCTCCCTCACCAACATCCGCTACGGGCTCATCAACAATGCCCTGATAGGGCTGGGCGTGATCGACAATGCCATCTCCTTTTCTTCTTCGCCGGAGTGGTTCAAGCCTCTGTACATCATCTCCGGCATCTGGCAGGAGTCAGGCTGGAACGCTGTCATCTACATGGCAGCGCTGTCATCGGTAGACCTGCAGCTCTATGAGGCGGCTCGTGTGGATGGCGCCGGCCGGCTGCGCTGCATCTGGCATGTGACCATTCCCTGCATCCTCCCGGCGATGATTACCATGCTGATTCTCAATTCCGGCAAGGTGATGAACGTTGGTTATGAAAAGGTGCTGTTGATGCAAAACTCCCTGAATATCAGCTCGTCGGACGTGATTTCCACTTATGTCTATGAACAGGGCCTCAAGAAGGGGCAGTACAGCTACGCTACTGCCGTCGGTCTGTTCAACTCGGTGGTCAACACGCTTCTGATTGTTGTTATCAACAAGATTTCGCGCCGTGTCAGCGAAACCAGCCTGTGGTAAGGGAGGGTTTGGTATGAGGAATGGAAGCATTGCTATGGACAGGGCCGGGGAGACGGTATCGGGCATTCGGTCAAAGTCTGACAGAACAGTGGACCTGGTTGTATATTTCCTGATCACGCTGATTTTTATTGTCACAGCTTATCCGCTGATCTATGTCATCAGCTGCTCCATCAGCAGCCCCGCTGCGGTCCTGCGGGGAGAAGTTTACTTATGGCCGGTCCGTGCGACGCTGATGTCATACGAAAAAATATTTAAGGAAGGCACCTTGTCCCTGGGCTTGGGGAACTCCATAAAATATACCCTGGTGGGTACGGCAATCAATCTGCTTTTGACAACCACCGGGGCTTATGCGCTTTCCAACAAGGAACTGCGCGGACGTAAGCTGGCTACAAAATTCATCCTGTTTACAATGCTGTTTAACGCCGGCTTGATTCCGACCTATCTGGTGGTCAAGGACCTGGGCCTGATTAATACGCTGTGGGCGATTACGCTTCCCAACGCCATCGGCGTGACTAACTTCATTATCATGAAGAGTACCTTCGAGGTATCCATTCCCAACGATATCAAGGAAGCGGCCTATGTGGAAGGCGCGTCCCAGATCACCACCTTTGTTCGGATCATCCTTCCGCTTTCCCTCCCGATCATTGCTGTGATGACCATCTTCTACAGCGTGGGGCACTGGAACGAGTACTTTAACGCCCTGATTTATCTGGTGGACAAGCACCATCACCCGCTGCAGGTGGTTTTGCGGGACATCCTCGTCTCCAATGAGATTCATGAAGCAGTCAGCGATGCCAATACCCTCAACGGCGATGACCGCCAGGCATTATCCGAAGGTATCCGTTACGCCATCATTGTTGTGGCGAGCCTTCCGATGGTCGCCATGTATCCATTCTTCCAGCGGTTCTTCATCAAGGGTGTCATGGTAGGTGCTGTCAAGGGGTAACGGTTTCCATTGTGCATAAGGCGCGGCGGCGGATGCGAAAAACACCTGCGTACGCGTCCTAGCAACATAAAAGGAGGAGAAAACATGAAAAGGAGTCTGGCTTTCCTTGTTTCTGTGATCTTGCTGGCGAGCACCTTTGGCGTAGCTAGCGCGGAGATTACGGCACCCAAATGGGACTTTCCCATCTTCAAAGAGCCCATCTACATCACCGCCATGGGCCTGCAGTCCCCCCAGGGCGGGGATCACAACGACATGATCGCATGGACCAAATATGCCGAAATGTCGAATATTCATATCACCTGGGAGAATGTTCCCACGGCAACGGCTGCCGAGCGCTTGAGCGTTGTCCTCGCTTCCGGCGAGGTCCCGGACATGATCTGGGCTTGCCCGCTGAGCACCTCCGACCTGGTCAAATACGGCTCCACCGGCCTGTTCCTCAACATGGATGACTACTATAAGAACTATGCCTACCATTTGCAGACGATCGTTGAGCAGAATCCCGCCATCCTCAGCGCCATGCGCAGCGGAGACGGCCATATCTACTCTTTCCCCCAGCTGATCATGGGCGACAACATGCTCACCAACAAGATATTCATCAATCCCCAGTGGCTGGAGCGCGTCAAGCTTCCCATGCCCACCAACTTTGAGGAGTTTAACAAAGTACTGTATGCCTTCCGTGACCAGGATGCCAACGGCAACGGCGATCCTGCGGACGAGATTCCGTATATCATCCGCTATACGGACGGCCACTTCCTGCCCAGCCTGTATACCTTCTTCGGCCTTGGCAACCGGGGGACCAAGCACCTGTATGTAGACTGGGATTATGAAAAGAACGGCCTGCGCTTCATCCCCACCAGCAGCCAGTTCAAGGACCTGCTGACTTGGGCGCACAAGCTGTACGCAGATGGGCTCATCGATAAGGAAACCTTTGAAAACACATCCTCCCGCCAGATCGTGGCCAAGACCTCCGCCGACCTGGTGGGCGTGCATAGCGACTATGTCACCAATACCGGCTCCGTCATGCAGGATATCTTCCGCTGCATCCCTGTCATGGAGAATTACTACGGCAACAAGCTGTACACCCGCCGCAGCGCGATGGTGAACAACGGCGCCTTCATTATTTCCGCAAAGAGCAAATATGCCGAAGAACTGACCAAGTGGTGCGACTATTGGTACAGCGAAGAAGGCCAGCTGATGTGGAACATGGGCGTTGAAGGTGTAACCTACGTCAAGAACGCCGATGGCACCGTCAGCTTCACCGATGAAATGATCAAGAACCCCGAAGGCTTGACGCTGACCCAGGTCCGTGTCAAGTACATGGGCTTCCAGGGCGGCGCCGGTATCCAGTCCGATACCTATTACCAAGGCGCGGAGACCTATTGGACAGCCAAGGAATTGATGGAGGAGTACAAGCCCTACCTATCGGAAGAAACTTGGGAATCCTTCAGCCCGACGTATGAGGAAAGCGAAGAAATGGATTTCTACTGGACCGATATGCAGGCGTATATCAAAGAAAATATCGCTGCCTTTATCGTCGGGAACCGCTCTTTGGACGAGTGGGACGCCTATGTAGCGGAATTTGACAAGATGGGTCTTCAGGAATACATGGCAATCTATCAAAAGCTGTATGAGCGCTACAAGGGAATCTAATAAAAACGAATAACATTCCTTTTTAATTGACCAAGCAGGAAAGGGCCGTTGACCATAAAGTCGGCGGTCCTTTCTTTTATGGCAGATGCTGTCTTGCAATCCCAACCGTGCATATCTCTATTATATATGGAAATGATTGTGATCGTCAGTAATAGGTGATAAAATGAAAGCATATTTTTGATGGCTGGGGAGATATTTATGCAAAAGAAAACCGTGTTCATCGACATGGACAATGTTCTTGTTGACTTCGCATCGGGAATAGAAAAAACAAGCGGCTCTGTGCTGGCCGAATATGAAGGCAGGCTGGATGAGGTGCCTGGCATTTTCAGCCTGATGACGCCCATGCCCGGTGCCATAGAAGCCGTAAATGTGATCGCAAAGTATTATGAGGTATATATACTATCCACCGCTCCGTGGCTGAACCCGTCCGCATGGTCGGATAAGCTGAAGTGGGTGCACAAGTATTTTGGCTCGGATAAAAGCAGCATATTGTACAAACGCCTGATTCTCTCCCACCATAAGGACCTGTGCCGCGGCGATTATTTGATTGATGACAGAACAAAGAACGGGGCGGATGCATTTTCGGGAGAACTGATTTTGTTTGCCGGAGACCGTTTTCCTGATTGGCAAACCGTAACCGGTTATCTGCTGGAAAAGGCCGTCCCGCGATAGAAGTACATGAATCGCTGACCATGGCGTGCAAAAATACAAGGTTTATATGGAAACGAATAAATCATATCAATATCGGGGCATGTGAACCAAGATGAAAGCCGGACCGGCATATGTGCATTAATGCTTCTCCTCTTCATTTAAAACGATACACTCTTACATAATCTACATCCATCTGTGCTTCCAACTGCCCGCCCATGCTGCCGGGCATGCGGTTTTGGTCGAAGTTTCCGCCCACGGCCAGGTTCAGGATCATATAAAACGGCTGATCAAAAGGCGCCGGGAAAGCATGGCCGCTTGTATTCCACAATCTCTGCTTTGCCGCCAGCACATCATCCACATACCAACGCAGTTCTTTTTCATCCCACTCCAGGGCATAGACGTGAAATTCGTCGGCTGTCCCCTCCGGCAAAATGTAGGACTTGCCAATATGGGTGTTATCGGGCCAGGACCCGCCGAAATGGATGGTATGGTACGTGAGCCCCGGCAGACGGCCCTTTGCTTCCATGATGTCAATCTCGCCGCTGGCAGCCCAGGGACCGTACACCTCATCCTGCGGCATCAGCCAGAAGCTAGGCCAGAACCCCTCCCCTTTGGGCAGGCGGATGCGGGCCTCAAACCGGCCATAGCATTGGGAGAACAAATCCCGGGTGCACAAACGGGCGGAGGTGTAAGGCACACCGCCTTTTGCTTCCTGCCTGGCATGAATGGTAAGCAGCCCGTTTTCCACCGCTGCGTTTTCCGCCAGGTAATACTGCTGCTCATTGTTTCCCCACAGGGTCAGGCCTTCGCTCTGGCCGGTGCCCAGCTGGAACTGCCACTTCGTCAGGTCCAACTGTGTCCCGTCAAAGTTATCCTCAAACGTCATCTCTCTCATGGGCACCGCCTTCTCTCCGGATGATGTGAGCATGCATGCAAAAAGGAAAACAAGCAGTACCGCGATGAACAAGCAGGTTTTATTCATGAGCATCCTCCGCATACAGCATGGTTGGTCTGCCTTCCCCGCGATGATGGTCAAATACCGATACAGCAAGCTGCTTTGCCTGGCGGGACAGCGCAAAGCTGCAGGCACAAGTTCTTTGCACCAATGCCCCGTCTGCATATACGCTGTAGCTTACATCCCCGTCCACCGCGTCCCAGCAAAGGGTATCCCCCTGAAGGACAAGCCCGGTGACGGCCTTCACATCCGGCGCATAGGCAAGGATGGCAATCAGGTCCAGCATCACAGGTTTGTCCTCCATGCCGGAAAGTCTGACCTGCACCCTTCCTGACGGGAGGTTGTGAAACCGGATGTATCCATCCCCCGGTTGCCAGCGCACGCTGTGCCCGTTGATGGCAAAATGAACAGGTCCCGCAGACAGGGGCTTTAGCAGCAGCGCGCCGGCAAAATCATCCGGTGTGAAAACGTGCAGCGTGATGTCCCTGCCCGTCCACCCGCCCAGCCAGCCGTTTCCGTAAACAGCCTCCGCGCCTTCGGGATGAAGGGAATATCCCTCCTGGCAGGTGAAAAGATCAGCGTCTTTATGCCATGGCGTATTTGGCGCGCCTTCCTCCATTGCCCTGGCGCAGTCGATGACCAGTCTCAATGGCTGGCCATAACTCTCGCCGCGGACCACCAGATCAGGCCCATTCATGGCCTTGCGGTAAATGGCCATCCGGGAGGCATTTTCCGTGATGCGGCCATCCTGCCAGTCGTACCAGTTGGCATTGCGGGGGTATACCTGCCAGCGCCAGTTGATGTACTGAAAGGCCTGCACGCCGTTTGCCCGCATGCTGGCGAAAAAATCCTCCATCCAGCGGGAAAATGTCCAGTCTGCCGCATCCTTGGAATAGGATGCCTCCCCGTTGAGCAGGGGCTTGCCATGCTCATTGGCCAATGCGCGCATCCTGGCGCAGTCAAACTTGGGGGACATGGTGTTGTAGCCAAACCAATCCACCACATCGTCGCCAGGATACCAATCCATGACGTCAGGTGTATCGGTGGTATACGAATCCCATACCAGCGCCACGTTTTGGGCCTGTTCAAGGCCTTTGGCGATGCGGCGGTAGGCGGCGATGTAGGCGGCAGGGTCATACCCGTTCCACTCGGTACCGTCAAACTCGTAGCCCAGGCGCAAAAGCACGGGGCAGGGAAGAGATGCATACCGGGCCGCCATGCAGGCGATATGCCCGTCGGCTTCGCCGTTTGCAAGAGCCCATAGCCCCGGTGTGTTGAACAGGGGCAGCTGCAGCCCGATTTGAAGCACCGCGCCGGGGAACAGGTGTGCAGCTTCCATCACCGAAGGGTTGGGCAGATACCCCGTCTCATGAAGGCTTTCATACAACGCGATGAGCGCGGGCTTCTGCATATCCTCCAAGGCCAGGGTCATGGCGTACATGCTTTCCACGCACTGACCCGCGCCGGAAAGTATCAGCCCTGGGCGAACGCGCCAGGGGTTCCGCCCCGGACCCAGGTGGGGCTCAAACACATTTTTGTCCAGTTCCATGGCGGCTCCTTCAAAAAAGCGGCGGCAACATCATGCACACATTGCCCCGTTCACGAATACATAAAATTCCTTGACTAGAAGTTTTTCAGGGAGAGGCGCGGAGAGGGAAATTTTTTCAAAAAGTCCCCTCTCCGCCAATATGAGTCGTTTTCCTTCGTTATTGCAGCTTTGCCTTGCGCTCGTCCAGCAGCTGCTGGCGGAAGGCCACAACCAGTTCAAAGCCGTTTTCCTGCCTGCGGGTGAGGAAGCTGTTCCACTCGGCATCAAACTCTTCCTCGGTAGGCGCGGAGATCAAGGCAGACAAGGTCTGTTCCCAGTCGATGCTGATCTTGTTGGCCGCGATGGCCGCTTCGCTTTCGCCCGTGGGATCAAGGTTCTTGTAGATGCCGCCGGAGAAGTCCACATTGGCATTGGCCCAATCCTGCATCTGCTGGATGTAGTCCACCTGCTGGGGCCGCCACTTGTACACGATCACGGGGTTGCGCAGCTGCCAGTAGGTATCCATGATGCCGTACTTGGTTTCAAACGCACCCACATCCGTCTGGTACTCCGCCAGTACTTCGGGCTTCATGGCTGCCTTGCCGTCCACCATGTCCCAGGTGACGCCCTCTTCGCCCAGGAAGAAATCCCGCTGGCCTTCCTCGCTGGCCCAGTAGGTGATAAAGCGGATAGCGCGGTCGGGATGCTGGCACGACTTGGAGATGAACACGGGCAGCCAGCCGGTCATGCTGCCGGGGAAGTTGGTGGGCTTATCCAGGCTGTCGTTGGCGGGGCCGTCCACGGCGATGTATACGGATTCCGGGTCCTTTTGATGCAGCAGGGTGTTGGCAGTGACGGCGCTGGTGTATTCCTGCAGCATGCAGAAATAGCGGCCATTGTTCATCTTTTCGCCGGTGGTGTCGCCAATGAGGATATCGGCGGTGACAAGGCCCTCGGCATACGCCTGGCGCAGCACCTTCAGCCACTTCACATAGGCAGGATCGGTCATACGGTCGTAAATTTTGCCATCCTTTTCATAGGGGACGGCCAGGAAGTTTTGAATGAACTCGCCCAGGCCATATCCGGCGGCGTTTTGAATGGTCATGGGGGTGATGGGCTCGCCCTTGAATTCGGGGAAATCGGACTTCAGCTTGCGCAAGGCATTCAGGAAGCCGTCGGGGGTGCGCATGTCGGGGCTGCCCAGGGCTTCGTACAGGTCCTTGCGGACAAGGAAGGTCTGGTTGGCGTTGGTGGCGCCGGTTTCCCGCATCTGCTGCTCGGTATAGGCTTCGTTGGGCATGCAATAGGTGTTGCCGTCCGCCTGTTTGTACCAGTTGAGGGTGGCCTGGCCGGCCACGTCATAGAAATACAGGTCATACTTGTCCGCCAGCTCGTTGAGGGGGTACACAAAGCCGCCTTCCCAGAGCTTATTGAAGGTGGACTGCCAGAAACCCACGGACAGAATGTCCGGCAGGGTGTTGGAGGCCATCATCACCGTCAGCTCCTGGTTGGTATCGCCGGCGGGGACCACAAAATCAATGGTGACGCCTGTCTTTTTGGTGATATACGCCGCGTTGGCGGTGTTCCAGCGGTTGGCGTACCAGTTGGCATCCACAAACCAGGTGAGGGTGACGGGTGAAGTATCCTGCTTCCAACCGGGCTCGGCGGCCTGAGCCATGGCCGCGGGGATGAGCCCCAGCAGCAGGCAGACTGCCATGACAAGAGAAAGCAACCGTTTCATGAATAGGTTCCTCCTTTATATTCTGGCATCCTTGGATGCCGGATTCCGGGGTTACTCCTTGATGGCGCCCAGCATGACGCCCTGCACCAGGTACCGCTGCAGGAAGGGATACACCAGCAGTATGGGGGCGGTGGCGATCACCATGGTGGCAAACTTGATGCTGTTGGGGGATACCCGCCGGCCTAGGGAGCCCAAGGCCTGTTGCTGCATCAATTGGGAGGAATTCTCCGCGATCACCTTGAAGAGCATGGTCTGAATGGGGATGAGGTTCTCATTCTTGATGAACAGGTAGCCTGTAAAGTGGTCGTTCCAGTGGTACACCCCCGCGAACAGGGCAATGGTGGCCAGCACCGCCTTGGCGTTGGGCAGCACAATGGTCAAAAAGGTGCGGAAGTCCCCCGCGCCGTCCACCTGAGCGGATTCCTCGATGGAATCGGGCATGGCCTTGAAGAACGTGCGGAAAATCAACATGTTGTAGTAGGAGAACATTGCCGGGATCACATACACCAGAAAGGAATCGTACATGCCAAGGCCGCGGATCAGCAGGAAGAAGGGGATCAGCCCGCCGTTAAAGAGCATGGTGACAAGCCCGAAGCCCATATAAAACTTGCGGCCCATGAGGTGGGTTTTGGACAGGGGGTAGGCGATCATGGCGGTAAAAAACACGTGCACCGTGGTGGCGATGGCTGTGCGCAGGGCGGAAACCAGCATGGCATTGAGTATGTTCCCGCTGTGGAAAACAGTGAAATAATTGTCCAGCGTCGTGGATTTGGGCAGCCAGAGGGAGGCGCCCCGCAGCGCATCGGAGCTTTCCAGAAGGGAATTGATGAGGATGTACCATACCGGGTACAGCGTGGTAAAGCAAAGCAGAACCATTACAAACCCATTGACGGTATGAAAGAGGGAGAACCTTTTCCGCTTTTTTGCGATCTGCATGTCAGCTTTCCCTCCTTAGAGCATATTGTCGCCGGTAAGTTTGCCGGTGACATAGTTGGCGGTAAGCAAAAGTATAAGGGAAATCAGGGACCGGGCCAGGGTTACGGCGGTGGAGTAGGAAAAGCGCCCGGTGACGATGCCCATGTTGTATACGTACAGGTCGATGGTTTCGCTGGCCCGAAGGTTCATGGAGTTCTTCAGCACGAATACCTGGTCAAAGTTGGAGCCCAGCAGCCCCGCCACCGCCAGGATGAACAGCACCGCAATGGTGGGGCGTATCCCCTGTACCGTCACATGCCACATCTTTTGATAGCGGTTGGCCCCGTCGATGTCCGCGGCCTGGTACAGTTCCGGGTTGATGGCGCTGATGGCGGCGATATAGATGATGGCGTTCCAGCCCAGCTCCTTCCAGACTTCGCTGGCCACGGAAATGGTCCAGAAATACTGGGGCATGGCGATGTATGCCACATCCCCCCGCTGGAGGCCAAGGCCGATGGACAGTTGATTGATGAGATTCCGTTCACTGAGCCAGGACAGGAGGATGCCGCCAAAGATGGCCCATGATATAAAATGGGGCAGGTAGGAGATGGTTTGCACCGACCGCTTGAAACGTGTGCTCCGGATTTCGTTCAAAAACAGCGCAAACAGGATGGGCAGCGGAAAGCCCACAGCCAGCTTCCAGAAGGAGATGCCCAAAGTGTTTTGAATCACGCGCCAAAACCTAGGCTCCTTGAAAAATTCCGCAAAGAAGTTAACACCCACAAACGGCGCCTGGGTCATTGGCTTTGCCAGGTCAAACTGGAAAAACGCAAAGATCAGGAAGGCCATGGGGATATAAGAGAAAATCACCATCCAGGCCATTCCCGGCAGCACCATCATCTGGAGCGCCTTCTGCCTTTTGAGCCGCTTTTTCCATCCGCCCTTTGGGATCGCCGCCGGCTGTAGCATACGGTTTCCTCCTCACGAAAGGGGTTTCGTAAATGGGTAAAAAAATTCGTTACACGATGGGTGCGCAGGATGAACGAACCACCAGCGATACCGGCAGCCGCGTAACGTTGGGCGGAACATCGCCGCCCTCGATGAGGGAGATGCACATGGCGGCAGCCGTGCTGCCTATTTGGCCCCGGGGCTGGCTTACTGTGGTCAGCCGCCAGGGTGACATTTGATCTTCATTCACATTGTCAAAGCCGGTCACTGAAATATCCTGGGGTACCCGAAGCCCATGCTGGGACATGCAATACAGCGCGCCGCTGGCCAAAGCATCGCAGTTGCAAAGCAGCGCCGTTCCGTCATACCCCTTGTCCAGAAGCCTTTCCATGGCGGCATAACCATCCTGAAAGCCGAACCCATCGGCGATGATCACCTGATCCATGGAAAAGTGGAGCTGCCTTGCTTGCAAAGCCTTTGCAAAGCCTGCCAAACGCTCTTCTCCCGAGGGGGTGCCGCGCGGGGCGGCCATGTGCAGCATTTTCTTATGCCCGAGGGAATGGAGGTATGCCACCAACAGGTCCATACCCTGAACGTTGTCGGAAAGCACAGAGGGGCGGCCCGCAAAATCAAAGTCCACCAGCACACAGTGCATGCCGCTATGCAAAAGCTCCGCCACCTGGGGATGGGAATAATCCGCAGCCATCACCAGCACGGCATCCAGCCCCCGGTAGCGGCAGTTCTCCAGCAAGGTCCGCTTCTTGGGGCCAACCTTGTTGCCAAGGAACATAATCTGATAGCCGGCCTCCTCCACCTCCCGCTTGAAATGCTCCAGAATTTCACTGAAGTGGGGGTGGGAAAGACCCAAGTGCTCAAAATCGACATACAGCACGCCGATGAGGTAGCTGCGCTTGGTGACAAGCATCCTGGCGTTGACGCTGGGTTCGAACTGCATGGCTTTTGCCGCCGCCAAAACACGCTGCCGCGTTTTTTCGCTGACATCGGTATAGCCGTTGAGCGCCTTGGAGGTCGTGGCAACACTTAAATTGAGCGACTTCGCCAGATCATAAATGGTGGGCAATAAAAACAACCTCATTTTTTTCGAAACCCGTTTCGTTAATGGAAGTATATATGGAAATGCATCATCTGTCAATATGAAATTCTGAATTTTTTTGTAGCACAATGGCTCATCAGCCGTTCATTTGCGCAGAGCCAGTATGCCCATATCGTTTTTGTCCAGCAGGAACAGAAGGGGACATGATCAAAACCGTTCCACCCTAGAACCCCTTAAGATCATCTGGAAGCCTTGTCAACACAACCAAATGCGTATGTTCCTTTTAAACCCGCCGCTTCTGTGCTAAAATAATTCCATAGAACTCACAAACGCTGCGAGGTGTAACTTGGTCTTATTATCTGTTGAAAAGATCAGCAAAAGTTTTTCTGATAGAACGCTTTTGCAGGATGTGTCACTATACATAAGCGATACCGATAAAATCGGCATCATTGGTGTCAACGGCACGGGCAAAACCACGCTGCTCAATCTCCTTGCCGGGCTGATCACGCCGGACAAAGGCACGATCAGCAAATCTTCCGGTGCCCGTATTGCGTATTTGCAGCAAAACCCTGTATTTGATAAGGGCTCATCGTTGCTTTCCATTGTACTTGATCACACAGGTTCGCATTCTAAATGCGGCCCGGAATACGAAGCCAAGACCATCTTGACCAAGCTGGGCTTTACGGACTTTGACATGGACACAAGCTCCATGTCCGAGGGCGAAAAAAAGCGCGTTGCAATTGCACGCGCACTGATGAGCCCCTGCGAGTTGCTTATCCTGGACGAGCCTACCAACCACCTGGACAGCGACATGGTGGCTTGGCTGGAGGCCTATTTAAAGCGCTATACCGGCGCTATCGTTATGGTCACCCATGACCGCTATTTTCTGGACCGCGTGACCAACCGCATCGTTGAAATCGACGCAGGCGCATTGTATTCCTATAGCGGAAACTACGCACAGTTCCTGGCGCTAAAAGCGCAGCGCGAAGAAATGGAGACTGCCACCCAGCGCAAGAACCGCAGCCTGTACAGGCGCGAGCTGGAATGGATACAGCGCGGCGCCAGGGCGCGCAGCACGAAAGCCAAATCCAGGATCGAGCGCTTTGAGGCTTTGCAAGACGGTGCGCCTGCCGCGCCGGAAGCAGCACTGATCATGGATTCCGTATCCTCCAGACTGGGCAAAAAGACCATTGAAGTAAGCCATATCACCAAATCCTTTGGCGGCCGCCGCGTCGTCAAGGATTTTTCGCACGTTCTTTTGCGGGATGCGCGCATCGGTATCATTGGCAAAAATGGCTGCGGCAAAACGACGCTGATGAAGATGATTGCGGGCGTTTTGGCGCCGGATGCCGGTAGCGTTGTGCTGGGTGAAACCGTGAAAGTAGGCTATGTCTCCCAGGTGTGGGATACGCCGCCGGCCACCATGCGCGTGATTGATTATATACGCGAGGAATCGGATCAAATCGAAACAAACGAGGGTATGGTCTCCGCGGCGAAAATGCTGGAGCGGTTCTTGTTTCCCTCCAGTGTACAGTGGACGCCGGTTGGCAAGCTCTCCGGCGGTGAAAAGCGCCGGCTGTTCCTCTTGCGTATCCTGATGGGCGCACCCAATATTCTGCTGCTTGATGAACCCACCAATGACTTGGATACCGCTACCCTGACCGTGCTTGAGGATTACCTGGAGGACTTTAACGGCGCGGTCATCACCATATCCCACGACCGTTATTTCCTGGATAAAGTCGTGGATACGATCTTCGAATTCCGGGAGAATGGCGATATACGCAAGTTTACCGGCGGCTATACCGATTATCTGGAAAAGCGCGGTTCAGAAGCGGGCGATTCGGATGCGGCGGCGACAAGCAAAGCCGGCAGGACAGACAAACCAAAATCAGCCGAGCCTACTCAAACCGAAAAAAAGCAAACCAAACTAAAATTCACATTCAGCGAGCAGCGCGAATTCAACACCATAGATGATGACATAGCACTTCTTGAAGAGAAGCTTGGGCAGGCCGAGGCCGGCATCAACCAATATGCCAGCGATTATGAAAGGCTGAAACCCTTTCTTGAGGAAAAAGAACGGCTCGAGGCTGAGTTGGCGATCAAAATGGACCGGTGGGTGTTTTTAAATGAGCTGGCGGAGAGGATCAAGGCTAATATGTAGCACAGGGAACTTTCTTATTGCACCCAATTCCAGTTTCATTTTCTGCTGTTATACAACTTGTTTGGATTTGCCACGATATATATCATACTACAGTAAGACAAAGCCGTAAGGAGAGAATGCCATGAAAAAGAAGTACATCCTTGTAGCAGCCATTCTTTGCGTGTGCATGCTTGCCGCCCAGAGTGCCGGTGGCCTGGGCGCTGCATCCGCAAAGGCGGAAACCACCCTGAATGCAGACGACGTGAATAATGTGACCGATTACTCTAAGCCTTATAATTGGCTCAGCGCGGACATGTCGGGCAGCTTGCCTGTGGATGTATTTTACCTGTACCCGACAGCATGGCAAAAGGGTCCGAACGATTCCAATTACTGCTCCGTCGATAATGCATCCATGATAAAAGGCGCCAATGGTGCCTTTAACCGGCAGGCGACGGCGTTTTTACCGGTAGGCAATATTTATGCGCCGTATTATCGGCAAGCGGATGCGATGTATACCTTGACCCTGCCCACGATCGCGCAGCAAGATGAATCGGTACGGATTATTCCGGCGGCGGACGGGGTCGCCGCGTTCAATTATTATCTGGATCACTATAACAAGGGAAGGCCGTTCATATTGGCAGGGCATTCCCAAGGTTCCAACGTGCTTCTGTATATTCTGGCCCAGTTAAAAGACCAACCGGAAGTGCTCGGCAGAATGGTTGCCGCTTATGTGATCGGCTTTTCTGTAACGAAAGATTATCTTGCGCAGAATGCTCCCCTGAAATTTGCCACAGGCCCCGATGACACCGGTGTCATTATTTCCTACAACACGGAGGCGCAAGGGGTAACAAACAGTCCGCTTGTGCGCCCCGGCGCCCTCGCGATCAACCCCATCTCGTGGACGCTGACTGATTTGGAAGCGCCCAAGGAGGATAATGCGGGTTCCATCAGGCCGGTCACCATGGCCTTGTCCGACTTGACACCTGTGAAAGACTTCGCCTCCGCGCAAGTCGATACCGTAAGAGGTGTTGTTATCTGTAAATCTGTTGACGCCAGCAAGTTTTCGATACAGGGATTCCCGGGTGTGTACCATTCTTATGATTATCCGTTCTACTTCTACAATATCCGCCAAAACGCGCAAAACAGGGTGGAGAAATACCTGGCGGCCCATCCTTCGGGCAAATAAAAAAGAGAAGTCATGAAATTCTTTGAGAAATCCCATATACAGCAAAAATGACCCGTCACAGCCGGGTCACTTTTTGATTGACAATGTTTTACGTTCCTATATGATAGTGATATGGCATCATAAAATGCAATCTTTTGTCGACAAGGAGATGTCAAATGGGAAAATTGTTTAAGGCCGTTGGCGCTGTGATACGAATCTTTTCAAAGAGGATGAAGACCGTTTGGGATGTCCCCTTTGACGGCGAGCCCTGCGTCTTCTTATGTAATCACGCAGGCGCTTTGGGTCCCATTGATATGAGTACGAAATTCTCCTTGCGCGGCAAGTGCTTTTATTGGATGAATGCCGACATGATGGACCGCAAGGCCGTACCCGCCTATGTGCGCCAGGATTATTGGTGGCAGCCCGGTTGCTTTATGGAACCGCTTTTTAACATCACACTGCCTTATATTGCTGCATTCCTCCTGCCGCCTCTTTTGAAAAGTGCGCCGGGCGTGCCCGTTTATCATGACGCACGGGGCGTTAAGACGTTTCGCCAAAGCATCCGGCATTTAAAAAATGGGAACTGCTTGGTTATCTTTCCGGAGCAGCCTTCAGGCTACCAATCCCATCACACGTGGATAAACGAAGGCTTTTTGCAGATTGCGCCCCTCGCCTACCGCACACTTGGGATAGAGCTCAAGTTCTATCCTGTGCATTTGGATCATAAAAACCATCTCTTCCATGTCAGCGCACCTATCCGCTATGAGCCCGGCGTCCCCCTGGATGCGCAGACACCGGCACTGATTGAAGCCATTCGCCTCGGTATTCATCCCCCCGAGCCAATGCAGGAATCAAAGCAGCAAAGCGCTCTGGAAATCTAAACGGATAGGGATCAGCTGTCCCCTATCAAAGGGAGGCAATCCAAAGGGACTGGCCCACTATGTTCTTGGTTTGTGTGTGTGCTATTCACCGATTATTTTTTGCAAAAATGAAGTTGTGATATAATAAAGGCAAAAGCCGCACAAAGGAGAACCGTTTATGAAAATGATTTCCTGGAATGTCAATGGCCTTCGCGCCAGCTTGAAAAACGGGTTCATGGATGCCTTTAAAAAAATAGACGCAGACATCTTTTGCCTGCAAGAAACGAAAATGGAACAGGGGCAGGCAGAGTTGGATTTGGCCGGATACCAGGAATACTGGAACAGCGCCAAGAAAAAAGGATATTCCGGCACTGCCGTTTTCACAAAAAAAGCGCCGCTGAGTGTAACCTATGGTATAGGCATCGAAAAGCACGACCAGGAAGGCCGGGTCATCACGCTGGAATTTGAAGAAACCTATTTTGTAAATATATATACACCCAATTCCCAAAGAGACCTTGTCCGTTTGGGCTATCGCATGGAATGGGAGGATGATCTGCGAAGCTATCTTTTGGCGCTGGATGCCAAAAAACCCGTGATTCTTTGCGGCGATCTAAATGTGGCGCATCAAGAAATCGATATTAAGAACGCAAAATCAAATCGCAAAAACGCCGGCTTTACAGATGAAGAACGTGAAAAAATGACGATTCTCTTGGGCTCCGGATTTTCGGATACGTTTAGAACTTTGCACCCGGAGGAACACGATGCCTATTCCTGGTGGTCACAGATGCCCGGTATACGGGAGCGGAATGTAGGCTGGCGTATCGATTATTTCCTTGTATCCAGGCGGTTGATGCCTCAAATTAAGGAAGCGTTCATATTGTCTCAAGTGTATGGCAGCGACCATTGTCCTGTTGGCATTATTGTATGAGGCATGAAAAGGTGACAGGATATATCCGCGCTCATTGCAGTCCTGTGGGATGTTTGCCTAAGGCCTGCCGCTATCTGTAAATACCGTTGAATAGTAGCAATAGAAGACCTGGTTTTGCAGGCACAGAAAAAGGCCCGTCTCGTTTGGCGGGTCTTTTTCTATAATTGCACGATTGTTTTCCCATGCCCTGAAAGCCGCTTTAATGGCCAAATGCGCCTTCATTTTTCGTGTAATGGTGCGCATCCCCCTGAAAGGATAGCCTCCGGTCTGCCGGCTCATTTGCACAGCAGCATAGCGGCTTTTTATCTCAAGGAAGTTCTCATCTTTCGAACACCGGTTTTTCTAATTATATCCTGTTGACAGGGAAAGAGGCGCGGAATATTAGACGAACAAATGTTCTTGTTTTGAAAAATGCTATTGTGTCACATAATTCCCATGACAGCTTTGGAGGTGGCCGGAGAAGAATGGTGAAGGACAGAGTCTATATCGCAATCGATCTGAAATCCTTCTATGCTTCGGTGGAGTGCGCAGAACGCGGCCTTGACCCGATGACCACCAACCTTGTCGTCGCCGATGCCAGCCGTACTGAAAAGACCATCTGCCTTGCCGTCACCCCGTCTCTCAAGGCGCATGGCATCTCCGGCAGGGCGAGGCTGTTTGAGGTCGTACAAAAGGTGAGGGAAGTAAATGCGGCACGGCTGCGCAAAGCGCCCGGACGTACATTTTCCGGCGCATCTTGGGAGGATACCGAATTGAAAGCTTCTCCGGCGCTCTCTCTGGACTACATCGTTGCACGGCCGCGCATGGCTCTGTATATCGAGTACAGCACGCGGATTTACGATGTCTATTTGAAGTACATTGCACCGGAGGACATACACGTCTACTCCATCGACGAGGTGCTCATGGATGCAACCGCGTACCTGAAAACCTACAAGCTCTCAGCCCGTGAGCTTGCCTCGCAAATGATCCTTGACATACTGGAAACGACCGGCATCACGGCAGCAGCGGGCATTGGGTCGAACCTGTACCTCAGCAAAGTCGCTATGGACATAAGAGCAAAGCACATTGAGGCTGACGCAAACGGGCTGCGGATTGCCGAGCTTAACGAGATGAGCTACCGCCGCTTGCTGTGGTCACACCGGCCTCTGACAGACTTTTGGCGCGTCGGCAGAGGCTATGCGAAAAAGCTGGAGGAGCATGGTCTTTTTACCATGGGCGACATCGCGCGTTGCTCCCTGGGAAAACCGTCCGATTCCTGTAACGAGGATCTTTTGTACAAGTTGTTCGGCATTAACGCTGAGCTGCTGATTGACCATGCGTGGGGATGGGAGCCCTGCACAATGGCCGAAATAAAGGCGTACAAGCCAAGCGCAAGCAGCGTCGGATCGGGGCAGGTGCTGCACAGCCCATATACGTTCGATAGGGCGAAGCTGATCGTGCGTGAAATGACCGATCTTTTGGCGCTTGATCTGGTCGATAAAAAGCTCATGACGGATCAGCTTGTTTTAGCGGTTGGGTACGACATTGAAAGTCTGACAGACCCGATGATAAAGAAAGCATATCGCGGAGAAGTCACCACGGACGGCTACGGTCGCGCCGTTCCCAAATCAGCGCATGGTTCGGCAAACCTCGGCAGGCAGACCTCCTCAACAAAGCTGCTTTTGGATGCCGTCACAGAGTTGTTTGAGCGCATCGTTGACAAAAATCTCTTGGTCAGGCGGGTCAACATCACGGCGAACCACGTTGTGGATGAAGCATCCGCACAAAAAAGAAATGCCGCTGAGCAGCTTGATTTCTTTACCGATTACTCGGCTGTGAAAGCACAAAAAGAAGCTGAGGAAGTCGTCTTCGCACGGGAAAAGCAAATCCAGGCGGCAATGCTGTCCATCAAGAAGAAGCACGGTAAAAACGCTATTCTAAAGGGCATGAATTTGGAGGATGGCGCCACCACCGTGGATCGAAACAGGCAGATTGGAGGGCACAAGGCATGACAGGCGAGTACGACGATATCATACATCTGCCGCATCCTGTCTCCGGAAGACACCCTCCCATGGCCGCAATTGGCCGGGCAGCCCAGTTTTCCCCCTTTGCAGCGTTGACGGGCTACGACGCCGCCATCAGGGAAACCGCGAGACTGACGGATGAGAAAGTAGAGTTGGACGATTATTCATCCAACGATTTGAGCGATAGATTACAAATCATAGCAGAGCGAATTGCGCAGCAGCCAGAAATCACGATTACCTTCTTTCAGCCAGATATATTGAAAAGCGGCGGGTCTTATGTGAATGCTGCCGGTACGGCAAAAAAGATCGATGAATACAAACGGATTGTTATTTTGACCGATGGGACAACGATCCACATGGATGAAATAGTCGCCATAGAAGGGGCGATATTCGGGACGCTTATCGATCAATAAACATCAGCCGGCGCTGTGGCCGGATTTCGGGCTATGCACCTTAGTATAAACCTTACCGGCCAAGTATCATCGATTGAATATGCTCCTTCGAAGAATCGTTTAAAGGATGCACACCCCTTGTGGGGCTGAAGCGGCAGAAACGCCGCATGCCTTAGGGGTGTGCATCTTTCCTCAATTCGGTACAGCGGATTTCCCGCAGAAAAAAGCGCATGTGAGCCGGGTCGTGTATTCCTGCAAAAAGAATTTAAATCAGGCGCATTCCCCGGAATTTGCAGGGATAGCAAAAGACCCACCGCAATTGGTGAGTCTTTATTTATACCTACTAATGTGGGTATATATGGCACCCCCGACGGGATTCGAACCCGTGTTGCCGCCTTGAGAGGGCGGTGTCCTAGGCCACTAGACCACGGAGGCATAAAAAAATGGCTGGGGAACTAGGATTCGAACCTAGACAATACGAGTCAGAGTCGTAGGTGCTACCGTTACACAATTCCCCAACAGCAATCAAAGGATTGCGAATGCCATTATAAAAGAAACAGGATATTTTGTCAAGCGCTTTTTTGCCATGTTTGAACGGCTTTCACAGTTCACATATTATTCACATCTTGGATGCAAACCTTTGTTATAATAAGCCCGTAAAGAAACAAGCAAGGCCGCGAGGAGTATTCATGTTAAAGCTGGAGGGTGTCACCAAGCGATACGGTTCCGTGTACGCCTTGAAGGACGTAAGCTTTTTTGCGCCCAAAGGCCAGGTGCTGGGCCTTTTGGGGCAGAACGGAGCCGGGAAAACCACGGTGATGAATATTCTGACGGGGTATCTCTCGGCCACCCGGGGCACTGTCTGCATCGGCGGGTTCGACATATTGCAAAATCCAAGGGAAGCCAAAAGGCTGATGGGATATTTGCCGGAGCAGCCGCCTTTGTATGATGAGATGACGGTGGACAGCTACCTTCGCTTTTGCTGCCGGCTAAAGGAAGTCGACCGTTCCGCCATACCCGGCCATGTGGAAGATGTCATGCACACAACGGGGCTTTATGAGGTGGCCGGGCGGAAGCTTGGCAACCTTTCCAAAGGGTATAGGCAGCGGGCTGGCATTGCCCAGGCGCTGTGCGGCGCGCCGGAGCTGCTGATTCTGGATGAGCCTACCGTGGGGTTGGACCCCAGGCAGGTGACGGAGATGCGGGCCCTGATCAAAAAACTGGGGGAAAAGCACACGGTGGTATTTTCCTCCCACATGCTGCATGAAATACAAACCCTTTGCCAGCGGGTGGTCATCCTTCAGCAGGGGCGGCTGATTCGGGAAGCGGACATGGGCGAGCTGACAGGCGCCGCCGGGGATACCGTCCGGCTGCGCGTATCCATCCGCATGAAGGAGAGGCAGCTTTTGCCGGCCTTGCATGGCCTGGATTGCGTAAAGCGCGTGGAATCATTGCCGACCCCGGATGCGGACAATACCGAAGCCATTTTGGAATGCCGAAGGGATATGCAGCCGGAAACAAAGCTGTTCACGCTTTTGTGCGGCCTGCAGGCGCCGCTTCTGCGCCTTGCGCCGGTTTATGATACCCTGGAGGAAGTGTTCCTGCAGGCTACCAGCGGGGCCATGGTCCCTGAGGATAAGGATTGAAAATATGATCGCGATTTGGAAGAGGGAGATACAAGGCTATTTCATCACGCCTGTGGGCTATGTGTTCACGGGTGTGTTTCTGGCTCTGGCCGGGATCATGTTTTATGTGCAGAGCGTCAGCGCGTTCAACGGCAGCGTGCTGTATCTTTTGAGCCAGACCACGTTTTTGTGGCTGCTCCTGTCCCCGGTGCTGACCATGCGCTTATTGGCGGAGGAAAGGCATCAAAAAACCGATCAGCTGCTTTTGACATCCCCCGTATCACTTTGGGGTGTGGTGGCGGGGAAATATCTTGCCGCCGCCGCGGTGCTGTTGGCCACCGTATTTTTATCGCTTTGCTATGTGCTGGTGATCGCCGTCTACGGCAAGGTCTTCCTGGGGGAATTGCTGGTGGGGTATATGGGCTTTATCCTGCAGGGCTGCTCCTTCCTGGCGCTGGATTTGTATATTTCCGGGTGCGCCCGCAACCAGGTGACGGCGGCCGTCGCTTCCTTCGGCGTCAATCTCGCCCTTTGGGTGCTGGATCTTTTGGCCACCTCGGTGACGATGCCGGTGGTGTCCCCGGTGTTGCACTTTCTGAGCCTGTATGACAGGTATGAGCCCTTTTTACTGGGGCAGCTTTCCTATGCCAGCATCCTGTACTATGTGTCCTTCTGCGCCGTATTCCTGTTCCTGACGGTGCGCATGCTGGACGCGCGCCGCTGGAGGGAGGGCTGAGGATGAAGAAATTGTTGTTTTGGAAGCATCCCAAATGGCGGTACGGGGGGTACGCCTTTGCGGCGGCCGCCATCGTGATAGCCGTTGCGGTGCTTATTAACTTGGGGATTGGCGAGCTGGAAACAAAGTACGGCTGGCGCAAGGATCTGTCCTTCAACAACCTGACCACCCAGAGCGAGACCACCAGGAGCGTTTTGCAGTCGCTGCCGTATCCCGTGCACATATATGCGCTGTATACGCCTGGCGGGGAGGATATGGCACTTGCGGAGCTTTTGAACCGCTACCGTGCCAGCAGCTCCCTTGTCACCTATGAAATGCTGGAGCTGAACAAAAATCCGGGACTGCTGGCCAAGTTTCAGGGGAACTCGGAAGCCTCTCTGACGCCCAACAGCCTGGTCGTATCCTGTGAAAAAACAGGCAGGTACAAGATTCTATCCTCTGAAAGCTTTTCCGCCATAGGCTTCAGCGTTGAAAGCGGCGAATACGGGGTGGAGCTGATATATGAAAAGCGCATTACCGAAGCCCTGGTGTACGTGACCCGCGAGGAAATACCGGAGATCATGCTTCTAAATGGCCACAGCGAGCGAGGGGATCAAGAAGTAGAGCCGCTTAGGCAGGCGCTTTTAAGCAATAATTATGCCGTGCGCGATGTGAATCTGCGCAATGGGGATGAGCTTACACCGGATGCGCTTTTGATGATCCTCTCCCCCAACCAAATAGATTTTACGCAGGACGAGGTTGCGGCCATTACGTCCTTTTCCAAAGCGGGCGGCGCTCTGTTCATCACCTGCGACTTTGACGATGAAATATCAGGTATGAACAATTACCTGTCCCTGCTGCGTTCCTTCGGCATGGTGCCGCGCAACGGCGTGGTGCTGGCCTCCCCTGAGGAGCCGGGCACGTTTTTCAACAATACCACAGCCTTTCTTGTGCCTTACGTTTTGCCGGGTGAGGCGACGGACCCGCTGATAGGCGCCGGCATGAACGCCCTGATCCTGGAAGGCTCCCGGGCACTTGAGGCGCCATCCGGCGCCGTCAGCGGCCTGACCGTAACGCCCGTACTGTACAGCGGATACAAGGCGTATTTGCGGGATATTTACGGGGCCAACAGCGCCACGGAGCAGCAGGATACCGATCCCATCGGACCTTTCCCGCTGGCGCTGCTGGGCACCCGCACGCAGGAGGATGGCACGCTGTCCCGGGCGTTCATACTGGGCAGCAGCGCTTTGCTCACCGACAGCCAGTTGTATGAATACTCATACAATCTTGAGTTTACGCTCCGCATGTGCGAGTACCTTTTGAACCAGAAGCCCATTTCCCTGGATATCATATCCAAGCCCTACCTGCGGCCTGCTCTGAAGGAAATGAGCCGGCCTGCGGGCGCTGCTGTGGCCATCGCGCTTCCCTTGCTGGTGCTTGCGCTGGCGCTTGTGGTCCTGCTGCCCAGGCGCCACCGTTGATATTTTATTTGGAGGATTCATGGAAAGACCCTTAAAGAAAAAGCGGAAGGTACCCCGCCCCCGGCGGGTGCTTTCCCTTGCTTTGCTGGCGGTCGCGCTGGCTGCCGGTGCCGTGTTTTTCTACGCGGCTTCAAGAAGCCCCGGAAAAATCCCGCTGGTGCCCAGCAGCTCCACCAGGCGCACGCTGGTATCCCGAAACGCCGGGGAGGTCTCGCGCATCGCCGTATCCCGCCAGGCGGGTGAGGGCTTTGTACTGCTCGGGGAAAACGGGCACTTGTCCGTACAGGGCTGGCCGGAGTTTGTAATGGATGCGGACAAGGAACAAGAGCTGCTTGTCGCTTGTGCCATTCTCAACGCGGAGGATACTGTATCGCAATCCCGCGAGGAATGGGAGCCCCACAAGGCGGAATTCGGCCTGAATCCCCCTGCCGTTACGGTGGAAGTGGATTATGCGGATGGCAAAAGGGCGGTCTTTTCCCTGGGCGCCAAAGCGCCGCACAACAACCTCAATTATTTCACCCTGGAAGACGATCCCGGGCTATACCTTGCCACGGCGGACCTGATTGACCTGTTTGACCAGGATCTTACGGTGTTCCATCATGTGAATCAGATTGTGATCCACCACCAGCGCATTGACCGGATTACCATCGAAAACGGCTCCGGTACTTTGGAGGCCGCGTGGGAGCTGAATACCGACATTACCAGTCCGGACGCGCTTTCGGCCTGGCGGATGACTGTGCCGTACAACTATCCCTGCGACGCGGACGCCATGGATACGCTGACATCCGCCATGGAAAAGCTGCATCTGGGCCGCTTTGTATCCAAGGCAGATGATGAGGCCAGGGAGAAATACGGGTTCAATCCTCCCCGGCGCGTGATTACGGTGCACCAGGCGCCGGGGCAGATCGCCTCTATCGGCGATACGGGCGCTTACGAAATTACGCCTTATCCTGAAAGCACCCTGACACTCACCATTGGGACCGCTGAGGATGACTTTGTGAACTATGTGGAGGTGGGCGGCACCATCTATCTTGTCAGTAGCATTTCGCAGCCGCTTTTAAACAACCTGGTGCCGGTAAGCACGCTGCTGCGCCAGCCGGCTGCCATATCGCTGGAATCAATACAATCCGTACTTGTGGAAAAGGGCGGAGAACAGAACACATATACCCTGCTCCGGGTGGAAAAGCTGCTGCCCAACAACGAGCTGGCCACAGACGAGGAAGGCAATGTGCTCAAGGATACCTTTGTGGACCTGAACGGTCAAAGGTCAAGCTTTGAGAAATTTGAAGCGTCCGTCACTGCCATGCAGGCGGTGACTGTCTCCGGCCGGCTGCCGGAAGGCTTTGTGTCGCAGGAACAGCCATACGCCAAAATTGTGTTTACCTTTGTGGACGGGCGCACCCGCACGCTGGAATTAGCGGCCTTCGATGCGCTGCACGATGCGCTGGGGGTGGATGGTACGTACCTGTACTACCTTCCCAAAGGAGCGCTGGAGAAGGGCTTGTGAACAGGCATGAAAAGCCGCCGATGGACGGCGGCGGTATTTCGCTCGCGGCCGGGGAGTTCATTCCTCTGGCTCTTTTTGCATGATTATTCCCTCTGGCAGGCAGGGCAAAAATAAATGTTCCCGCCAAGATAGGCTTGGCGTTCCAAGGTTCCGCCGCATATGGGGCAGGGCTTGTCCAGCGTGTTCTTGGAAAGCAGGCAGGGGTATCCGCCAGGATTGCCATACAGGTCCTTTTCCGT
This sequence comes from Bacillota bacterium, assembly GCA_023436585.1. GTDB lineage: Bacteria > Bacillota > Clostridia > Christensenellales > Aristaeellaceae > JAEWAH01. The sequence continues at coordinate 128,196 of JAEZIN010000027.1, forward strand.
GTCCCGGCCGCCCTTTTCTGTCATCTCTGCCATGGTATCCTTAACAGCCGAATACAGGCGGACCTTCTCCTCCCCGGTCAAGGAAGCCAGCTTCCTCTTGGGATGGATGCGTGCCCTGAACAGTATATCCTGCAAAACGCCGTTGCCCAGGCCCGGTATGCGCTGCTCTGTGGCCAGAAAGGCCTTAGCGCTCAAGGTCTGCTTGGCATCCGCCAGCAATTTTTCAAAATAGCTCTGGTTAAATTCTTCGCTCAGCGGTGAGGGCTTTGTCTTGGCGATGAGGTAATAGGGGTTTTCATACGTTCCGGCTTTCATGGCCTGCATTCCCCCGTACATCTGCACGGTGCAGACGAGGGCGGCCCCATCCGACAGCTCCAAAAAAAGCTGGTGCCTGTCTGGCATTTTTGATCCTTTGGGATACAAACGCATGTTGATTCCGTCGTTGATCACAAGACAGGCGTCGCCGGCCAAGATTTCCACCTGCCCACCATATGCCTGCGCATCCGTAACCGTCTTTCCGGCAAGCAGGCCATCGTATCCCGCGGGGTCGCCATGGTAGAAGGCGAAGCCGTGGGGCGTGCTGTTGGCTTGCACCTTTTCAATGCGCTTTCCAAGGATGTTTTCCCGCAATTGACTGGCCAGCGTTTGGCTTTCCGGAAGCTCCAGCATTCCTATCCCTCCCTGTATACATGTTTTTTCCAGTATATCACAGAAGGATGCCGCCTGCATTCATTTTAAGAAAAAGGCACACTGACATGGAGAGTAGCGAAAGGGCGAACCCTTTCGTTTGTTATCGTTCCGGATGGCTTTGCATGCGGACGAGGCTTGCCTGAACAAAAAAGAAAACCCCGCTTTGTGAAAAGCGGGGCTCTTGTGCATACGAATGTGGCGGGGGTAGTTACCAGAAGGAATTACCGGCGTGCCGCGAAGCACTCGCTGCAATAAACGGGACGGTCGTTCTTGGGAACAAAGGGAACTTGGGTGACTGCGCCGCAGTTGGCGCAAACCGCCTCGTGCATTTCACGAGGGGCCC
>JAEZIN010000016.1 GCA_023436585.1 Bacillota bacterium
TTCCGCCACTGGCGGGGTCGAGGCTACGGAGCCCTTCGATTCTAGATCGCAAACCAGCGACATGTGTGGTGAGAGAGGTGAGCGCTGCCAGTGGCAGCAAAGGGCGAACCGAACGAATCAACCGAAAATATGCGGCTGTAAGCCGCGCCGATTGAGGTTGCGGAGGTTTGCGCAGGAATTTCGTAGAAATTCCTTCCTTGCCCGAGCAAACGGCCGCAAAATGGCATAGCCATTTTGCAGTGCAGCGAGGGAAAAGCTCAACAAAGTGGCATAGCCACTTTGTTGATACGCTGCAGGCCGCCGGCAATTAGCCGGCGGCCTGTTTTTATTCTTGTAAAGGATACCTAAAGGGAATACGGAGAAGAATACTTCCAAATCGGGAAGGGAGTGGCGCGATGGAAGGCGATGTGACCAACAGGCAGATTGCCCTTTTGCTTTTCCTTACGCTGACCACCTATACCATTATCAATATACCCAAGGTCATGGCCCAGCACGCGGGCTCCGGCGCATGGCTGCCCGTGCTCGCCATGTCCGTCCTGTTTGCCGTTCTTGTTGTGTTGATTACCAGGCTTGGAAGCATGTTTCCGGGGAAAGTACTGTTTGAATACAGCCGTGAAATCGTCGGAACCTTCTTGGCGTATGTATTCCTGATTTTCTTTATCGCCTATTTTTTCATGATCTCCGTGTACCTCAATATGGAGCTTGCAAGCGTTTTAAAGTCCGAGTTCTTTCCCAAAACACCCAAATGGGCCACGCTGATTGCAGGGGTAGCCGTATTTGGCTGTATTGCCTACAAGGGGGTGAAGGGCGTAACCCGTTTTTTTGAGATCATTGGGCCCGTGTTCCTGATTACGGCCATAGCCGTGCATCTGATCATGCTGGCGCAGGGGCAGGCATCCAACATCCTTCCCTTGTTCCGCACATCGGAAATACCCCGGTATCTTGCGGCCACCAAGGAGACCATTTTGCCTTATCTTGGCATAGAGGTGCTGACCATTATTCCCTTTGCGCAGGGGAACGGAAAAAAAGCAACCCGCACCGCGTTTTTCACCCTGCTGTTCATTGGTGTTTTTTATGTGCTGGTTGTGGAAACCTCTATCATGATGCTTGGCATCCACGACATTCAAAACTACAATTACGCGCTGATTGAGGCCATCAAGCTGGTGAACAACCCCGTTCTGGAACGGTTCGACATACTGTATCTGACGGTGGGCTTCGCTGGGCTCATAGCCGGAATCAGCGCCGTTTTCCTCGCCCTGACGGAGTATGCGTGCAAGCTGTTTTCCAAAATGAACCGGAAGCTGGTGGTGCTTATGTTTGCGGTGTTGATCATCATTTGCAGCATGATCAGCACCGGTGTAAAAAACCCGCATGTAATCTATGAAATGGCCATACCAATAGCCGGTGCGTTTGCCGCGTTTATTATACCGGCGCTTTTATTTGTGATAGCGAAGGTGAGGGGCCTTGGACAAAAATCGGGCTAAACTGTTATTCCTTTTGGCCGCCGTATCTGTTTTGCTGACCGGCTGCTGGGATGCCAAGGAGATCAATGACCTGGACCTTGTGACCATGGTCATATTGAACAAGCAGGGGGAGAACATCTCCTTCACGATTGAGGTGCCCAGCATCATGCCTGTTTCTTCCGAGGGTGCCAACTCGGGCAGCAAAAACACCTATATTGAGGGAAGCGGCGCGGATTTTCCCGAGGCAAGGAACAACCTGGATAAAAAGCTTCAAAAACCGCTGTACCTGGGTACGACACGCACCCTTGTCATCACGGACAAGGCGGCGGAAAACGACCTGGCCGAGTATATGTTCCGCTTGAGGGAGGACGGCACCTACCGCCAGAAGGTGACCCTTGTAACCACCAGGGAGGAGCCTGCCGCCTTTACGGATTTCACTGGGGAGACGAACTCTCCCGGCGGATTTGCCATCGATGACATGCTGGTGGAGCTTGCGCAAAACGGAAGGACCTATTCCGAAACCTCCTCCAATTATGTGGAGGATATACTCAGCGGGCGCAGCTTTGTGGTTCACTGCATTGATGTCGTAAACAGGCAGCACGCCCTGACGGGATACTCCGTAATCAAAAATGCCAAATTCATCGGCTTTATCCCTGTGGAGGAAGCAAGGGGGCTTGTTTTCCTGCTGGCATACAACCCTGTTTTCTTGTATCGTGTTCCCTTCGGCTCCCACTTTGCCACGGTTGAGGTGCAAGGCGCTGGCAGGAAGATCAAGGCAGGATATAAGGACGGCACCATAGCATTCAGCGTGCAGATGAAATACAACGCTGAGGTGCAGTATTTTTCCCAGGTCCAGCTCTTTCCGCTGGACGAGCAGGCGCTTGAGGAAATCAGCCAAAACCTTGAACGGATGCTTCAGGAGGATGTTCAAAAAACAATAGCACAGTCGCAGACTGTGTTTCAATGTGATTATCTGCAGCTTTGCGACGCTTTCCGCACAGCTTATCCCGATCCATATGACAAGATCAGCTGGACGGAAGAATACCCAAAGGCGCAAATAAACGTTACAACGCAGATCGACATATCCATAAGCCAGAAAATGGATTATGAACCCCATTGATTAGGAGAGGCGGACAGGCGCATGCGTTTATCCAGATCGGAATCCATTTTGAAATCGCTGGATGCGGAGGGCTTCAGCTATTCAAAAAGGTCGATTCCCATAGATGGCGGCACGATCCACGTGCTGTACATACAGAATCTTACCGACAGGCCGTCCCTATCCGAACTGGTGGTGAAGCCGCTGGCGGTCCATTTTCAGCGGAGGGTCCCAGGCCTTCAGATGCTGCATGCGCGTGACGTGATGGAAAGCCTGCTTTACGCGGACGATTGCAGGCTGGAATCGGATTCGGGCATGGTGCGCGATCATATCCTGAATGGCATGACGGTGATCCTGCTGTCCTGGGATGAGGAATACATCATAGTCAACCTGAGAAAGGTGGCGCACCGGGCCGTTGCGGAACCGCAGATTGAATACACGCTGCGCGGGCCGCGTGATTGCTTTGTGGAAAACCTGACCGTCAATCTTTCATTGATCCGGTACCGTGTGAAGGACCCCAAGCTGCGCATACAGCATTTCATGGTCGGAAGGCGTTCCAAGGCGGATGTGGCTGTCATTTATATAGAGGATATTGCCAATGAGTCCATTGTGCGCACGGTTCAAAAAAGGATTGAGGCCATTGATGTTGATACCATCGGCGAATCGGGAGAGCTGGAAACCTATTTGCAAAACAGCAAATGGAGCCTTTTCCCACAAATGGGCCTGGTGGAAAGGTCGGACATGGCCTGCCACCTTTTGTCCGAAGGGAAGGTGCTGGTTCTGGTGGACGGCAGCGGCCTTGTGCTGTCTGCGCCCAAAGTATTCTGCGAATTCTTCCATTCCTGCGACGACCGGTACGATAATCCGTACTTTGGTTTGATGATGCGCCTGGTGCGTTATATGTCGCTTTTTTTTGTACTGACGGCCTCCAGCTATTTCGTTGCAATTACCACCTTCCATATGGATGCGCTGCCAAGCCAGTATACGCTTGACCTGGCGCAAATGAGGACGAAGGTGCCTGTGCCCCCCATTCTGTCGGCCTTGATGCTGGAGTTTATTGTGGAGCTATTGCGGGAGGCGCTTTTGCGCATACCCAAGCAGATCGGTTCCGCTGTAGGCATTGTCAGCGCTATCGTCATCGGCCAGGCGTCCATTGCCGCCGGTATATTCAGCCCGCTTTTGCTGATTATTGTTTCCGCTGCCCTGCTCGCTTCCTTCGTCATGCCCGATTATGCGCTTATCAACCCATTTCGCATACTGAAGATTGTGGCGCTTTTAAGTACAAGCTTTTTGGGCTTCTATGGCCTGATCCTGTTTCTTTCCCTGCTGCTGGCGCACATGGTATCCATGGATAGCTTCGGCGTGCCCTATTTGGCCCCGTTCGCGCCGTTCAACCGGTATGATTTCCTGCGCAGCCTGATGTTCAACATTACCTTCTCGCCGCTTCGGCACAAGTTTTTGAAGGACAAGGACAAAACCAGAAGCAAGCCGTAGCACAATTACCCGGATGCCTTCCGCCAAACTGTAAACAAGCGGGGAGTCGAAGTTTGATCGTATTTCTGTTGTATGCCATTGCCTGCATCAAATGGGGGGACTGGAAAAGGTGGAAAGAGTTTTACCCTACAATCCTGTATACGATCATAGGCAACTTGACCTATGGCATATTGTTTTCAAACCGGATGCTATGGACGTATGACAACCTGCTCAACCATACGTTCGGCGATATGTTCTACACGTTTTTTGTCTTTCCGAGCGCTGTCATACTGTTCCTGACCTTTTATCCCAGCGGCCTTGTGAAACAGGGATTGTACATCCTCATATGGACGGCTGTCAATACCGCCGTGGAATATGCGGGGCTGCTGCTTAGGACCTTTTCGCATTACTACGGCTGGAACATTTTCTGGTCGGCCGGCCTGTACTTTTTCGCTTTTATACTGATTGCGCTTCATACAAAGCACCCGCTGCTGGTATGGCCCATTTCGCTGGGATTCGCTTTGCTGACGATGCTGATTTTTCAGCAGCCCATCTTCGGCACGTAAAAAGCTGCTCCATAAAAAAAGCGGCAGGGTTTTCGTCCCTACCGCTTTGCTTTTTAAGTTATTCCGCCTTAAATGCGTAGACGGTGGTGCTCTCGAACACTTGGCCGGGGCGGAGCACGGTGCTTGGGAAATTATCATGGTTGGGCGAATCGGGATAGTGCTGCGTTTCCAGGCACAGGGCGCATTGCTTGCCGTAATACGCGCCGTTCCGGCCGGGTATGCCCTGCTGGTTGGCCGTATAGAGCTGCACGGCGGGCTGGTCGGTAGAAACCTCCATGACCCTGCCGGATGCCGGATCCTTCAGCACGGCGCACTTTTTCATTACGAAAGGCGAGCCCAGTACGAAATTATGGTCATACCCCATGCCGTACCTAATGGAGATGTCATTCTTGCCGGCCTCCAGGCCTTCGCGGATGATCGTAGGCTTGCGCAAATCAAAGCATGTTCCGTCCACCGGCACGATCCTGCCTGTGGGAATGAGCTCCGCGTCTATTTCGGTGGTTGCATCGGCATAAAGGGTCAGCTCATGATCCAGCACCGTGCGGCCGTCCACGCCGGCTAGGTTGAAGTAGGCGTGGTTGGTAAGGTTCAATACCGTGGCCTTGTCGGTAACGGCTTTGTAGTGGATGGAGAGCTCGCAATCATCATTGAAGCCATAGGTGACGTCCACCTTCAGCGTTCCGGGATAATTCTCCTGGCCGTCGGGGCTGATTAACCGCAGGTGCAGCATATCCTTCCCTTCGCCTTCTTCCGGACGGGCGGTCCATACCTGAACGCCAAAGCCCACCACGCCGCCATGCAGGTGGTTCTTGCCGTTGGTCATCGCCAATTGATACGTTTTGCCGTCCAGGGTGAACTGCCCGCGGGCGATGCGGTTGCCGTACCTGCCGATCAGCGCGCCAAGGCTGCCATTCTTGTTCAGATAGGGCGGAAGCTCGTCAAAGCCCAGCGTCACCTCGCCCAGCTTGCCCGACTTGTCCGGCACAAGAATGGAAGTGATGATGCCGCCGAAGGTGATGATGCTGACGCTGGCGCCCTTGCGGTTGGTGAGGATATACTGCTCCACGGCTTGTCCGTCGGGTGTTGTGCCAAAAGGCCTCTTTGCTATGCTCAAGGAAAGTTCCTCCTTATTTTTTTTGCTGCCATTTATTGTACAAGGATTTCTGCCTTTGTCAATCGGCGGTATGTATGATTGCAAGCATCGCGTTTTTTTCCATACACGGAGGAAGTGGGCGGCCTCCCATATTTCAAGGCCGGACGGGATATGGTATAATGTTCCCTGGAAAACCATAAAAGCCGCGGGGGATGGATATTATTTGCTCCCGCATAGATTTGATACAAAGGAAGCAGGAGGTATGGCAGTGGGCAATACGGGGATATCACCGGAGATGCTTGTAAAGGTTTCAAAGGCGCAGCGGGATGAGGAAACCGGCGCGGCGATGTATGCCTTCATGGCAAAGCGCGAAAAGAATCAGGAAAACAAGCGCATCCTTTTGCAAATGGCACAGGATGAGAAAAGGCATGCCGCCGTGTGGAAGTCTTTGACCGGGAAGGACCTGCGGCCTCCCTTCCGGAAGCTTTTGTTCATGAAAATACTGACGGTCCTTCTGGGCTTCACGTTTGTGGTGAAGACCATGCAGAAGGCGGAGCGGTTCGCGGAAGCGGACTATGAGGACCTGCAAAAAGAATTTCCGCAGGCCGCCGCCATGCTTGAGGATGAGCGCCGCCATGAGCAGGAGCTGTACGGCATGCTGGATGAGGAGCGGCTGCATTATGTAGGCGCCATGGTCCTTGGCCTCAATGACGCGCTGGTGGAACTGACCGGGGCAATTGCCGGCGTGACCTTCGCATTGACCAGCACACGGCTGGTGGCCATGACAGGAATTATTACCGGCATCTCCGCCACACTTTCCATGGCGGCCTCCAATTACCTGGCCGAGCGCGCCCAGGGCAATAGGGACGCGCTGAAATCCAGCGTATACACCGGCGCGGCTTATCTGATTACCGTGGCGATACTAGTTCTGCCCTATCTTTTGTTCCCCACCCAGATGTACATCGCCGCCTTCGCGGTAATGATCGCCGCCGTTTTGCTGATTATCCTTTTCTTCAATTATTATATTTCCGTCGCCAGGGAGGAACCATTTCTCCGCCGGTTCGGTGAGATGGCCATTATCTCGCTCTCGGTGGCGGCCATATCCTTTGTGATCGGATTTTTTGCCAAGCAGCTGCTGGGCATCGATGTCTGACAGGCGGAGTTTGCATAGGCGGCACTCATGAAGCAGTTAAAATCCAAAATAAGAACGGGGGAGGCACCTTGTTGGGAGCCTCCCCCGTTGTATTCCAGCTTATGCCCGTTTCCATAGCGTCCAGTAGCCCTGGCCGTTGCGGCCCTGCTGCCAGCGGTAGCCGGAGAAGCCGGGGGGCGGCAATGCGCCGCGATCACCCGGTACGGCGTAAGCCACCTGCGTGACTTTCCCATCCCTGGCCAGCATGCCCACGGCATAGTAGGGGATGGTGCTGCCCGCCGCCATGGGCACTTGCACAAACCGCCAGCCGGGCGCGTCAAAGGGCGCATAGGGCGGATAGGTTGAGAAGTAGTTTTCCAGCTCCTTGACGGCGTTTGGCCAGTGCAGCCTGGGCAGCGCGGTGACGGGCGGACGGCTTTGCACGGTTCCGGCGGCCGGTATGTCGGGCGGGAAAATGGTCCTTTCGGCAGCGGCGGTAAAAATGGCGGGGTCCGGGCCGCCCGAGGCGTCATCGGTACGCAGGGGCGGCGCGTTCCGTACGGGGGCAGGCTCTGAGGCCGGTTTTGGGGCGGGACCGGCCTTGGGTGTAGGGAAAGGGAGGGGCTCCCTTGGGAAGATATCCGGCAGCGGATCGGCTTTTACCGGCACTGTGCCGCCAATAACCGGCACTGCGGAGGAAAATACGGCAGGCGAATTGGAGACCGTGGGGGATACGGGGATGCCGCCCGGATTTCTCAGCGCACTGGGCGTAATGGCAGCCGCAGGAATTTGCGCTTCCACCGAAGCGTCTTTTTCTGGCGCGACCTGCAATGCGGGAGCTTTGGGGGCGGATGCCGCTGTCTTTACCGGCACGCCTTGCTCCGCGGATGCTGCCCCTGCAGAATCGGTAGGCACGGCAAGGTATTTGCATACCGTTTCCCCAATGAAGTATGTGGACAGGGAGCTGTTATCCTCCAATGCGCCTATGAGCAAAAGCTTCGGAGTCGGCCATTCCTTGGCTATGCACAGCGCGCTGTAGGAGGATAGGGGCAGGCCGCCCGGCGCGGCGGCAATCTCCCGCTTTAAGGAGGACTGCCCCTTGGAGGAAATGGGCAGAGCGCCCAGGTCGCATACCGCCGAGCCGCCCCCTTCCTCCCTGGCGGCCAGCAGCACCCTGATGCCTTCTTCGGACGGGGAGAAGCCGTGGGCATTCACCGTCATCGTATATTTTCCACGGGCCTGCTCCAAACGGGCATAGCCGCCCCCGCCATGGGCACAGGGGCGCAAGAGGATGTACAGCCTTTGAAATTTTGCGGCTTGCAACATGCCACCTCCCTTGGTGTCTCTTGTCAAAGACTATGCGGATAGGGAAGCGAGTATGAGAAGGGACGGGAATGGCGCTTTTGAAAAACGGTCTGTTTGTAAATCTTATAAAGGAACACTCATTCTTGGGGCGAAAGGCGATCTTTCACTTGAAGCCTTGTTTGCTCCTGTAGTATGATAAAAGCGGTTTGAATTTTTTGCTAAATTTCCTGCATCGCCGAAGGGAGACAATATGCACATCCTGCTGGTAAACGACGACGGTATCGACAGCCCCGGCCTTCACGCGCTTGCGCGGGAGGCGGCACGGAGGGGCCACCAGGTCACGGTCAGCGCGCCCAACAAGCAGCAAAGCGCTGTCAGCCAGGCGCTGACATTCTTCCGGCCCATTGCCGTGTCACCCGTGGCTATGGATGGCGCAAAGGCCTATGCCGTGGACGGGACACCGGCGGACTGCACGCGGCTGGGTATCTGCAACCTGGCGGATGGACCGGTGGATGTAGCGATCTCCGGCATCAACAACGGGCTCAACGCCGGCAACGCCATCTATTGCAGCGGCACCGTCGGCGCGGCCCGGGAAGCGGCGCTGCTGGGGGTAAAGGCCATGGCCGTGTCGCTGGACCGCCCGGCGGAGGACGAGATGTTCCAAAACCTGGCCTCCATTGCCCTTGACATGGCGGAAAAGCTGGTGAAATTTGACGCGCCAGTGGGCAGCGTACTGAACCTGAATGCCCCGGCCCTGCCCAGGGACAAGCTTCTGCCCGCCGTAATCGCGCCTGTGAACCACGGCCTCTTTACCAACATTTACGAGCGCAGGGAGAACCCGCGCGGCGAAATGTATTTCTGGGTGACGCCGGATTTCCGCCGCGAACCGCCAACACCGGGCAGCGATGAATACTTCCTGCAAAAGGGGCATGTGACTTGCACTTTCCTGCTGCATTCGCCTGAAAATTCCAAGAATTGCCTCGATTTTTTGCAGGATGCATGAAATCTTGCTTGCAAAATAAAGGAAATTCCAGTATAATCAAAGATGGTATGTCAATACGACAGCCATGAAATCAGGTGCGGAGGAAGAATCCCCATGCAGGATATGCAGGACATCATACGCCGGTTGAATCAGAGCGGCAAACGCCTTTCCAAGGGTCACAGGCGGATTGCGGAATACATCGTGGCCCATTACGACAAAGCGGTATTTATGACCGCCTCCCGTTTGGGGGAAAATGTGGGCGTGAGCGAATCCACCGTGGTCCGCTTTGCCGCGGCGCTGGGTTACGAAGGCTATCCCCAGCTTCAGCGTTCGCTGCAGGAATTGGTGCGCCACAGGCTTACGGCGGTGCAGCGGTTTGAAATGTCCTCGGAAATTGACCGCAGCGCCGTATTGCGCACGGTCTTGAAGGCGGACATGCAGAACATACGCACCACCATCGAGGAGATCGACGCGGCCGCTTTTGAGGATGTGGTACAGCGCATGCTCAACGCCGGCACCATCTATGTCATGGGCCTTCGGTCCGCCGCGCCCCTGGCCCAGTTCCTGGGCTATTACCTCCATTACATATTCGACAATGTGCACCTGGTATCCACCGGCTCCCCGGACGTGTTTGAAGAAATCGCCAGGGTGCATAAGGAAGACCTGTTTATCGGCATCAGCTTCCCCAGGTATTCCACCAGGACCCTGGAGAGCATGCGCTTTGCCAAGTCCAAGGGCGCCCAGGTGGTGGGCATCACCGACGGCCCCATGTCGCCGCTTACGGAAGTGGCCCATGTGTGCCTGGCAGCCAGGACGGACATGGCCTCGTTTGTCGACTCCCTGGCCGCGCCTTTGTCGGTGATCAACGCACTGATCGTATCCCTTGGCCTGCACCGCAGGGAGGAATTGAGCGAGCACTTCAAGCAGCTGGAAAGCATCTGGGATGCCAACAAGGTGTACCTGATGAAGGAAAATGAGTAGCATCGCGGTGGTGGGCGGCGGCGCCGCCGGTATGATGGCCGCTCTTTACGCCGCACGGGAGGGCAGCCGGGTTGTCCTGCTGGAGCGCAATGAAAAGCTGGGCAAGAAAATCTACATAACGGGCAAGGGCCGCTGCAATGTCACCAACAACTGCGACCGGGAAGCTTTTTTAAAGCAGGTGCCCCAAAACCCCAGGTTTTTGTACAGCGCGTTCAGCCTTTTGCCGCCGGATGGCCTGATGTCTCTGCTGGAAAGCGCGGGCTGCCCCCTTGTGGTGGAGCGCGGTGACCGTGTGTTTCCACAAAGCAACAAGGCCAGTGACGTGACCAAGGCCCTGGCGGGGGAGCTTGCCCGTGCGGGCGTCACCGTAAAGCTGAACGCCAGGGTGAAAAACCTGCTTACGGCAGACGGCAGAATAAACGGCCTGGAGCTGGAATCGGGGGAAACGGTCAAGGCGGATGCTGTCATCCTCGCCACAGGCGGTCAAAGCTATCCCGCCACCGGATCCACCGGCGACGGCTACCGCCTGGCAAAGGAAGCCGGCCACACCGTGACACCCATCAAGCCCTCCCTGGTGCCGCTTACGTGCAGCGAAGCATGGCCGGGGCAGCTTACCGGCCTTTCCCTGAAAAACGTGCGGATGACTGCCAAATGCCGCGGCAAGACGGTATACAGCGAGCTGGGAGAGATGCTCTTTACGCACTTTGGCATCTCGGGCCCGCTGACGCTGGAAGCCAGCAGCCATCTGGTGGATTACCCGCCGGAGGACTGGAAAATCACCCTGGACCTAAAGCCGGGGCTTACAAAGGAGCAGCTGGAAGCAAGGCTCTTGCGGGACTTTGAGGCTATGAGCCGCAAGCAGCTTTCCAGCCTCATGCCGGGGCTTTTGCCGGGCAAGCTGGCGGAACTGTTTCCGCAAATCGCAGGCATCCCGCACGACAAACCGGTGCATCAAATCTCCCGGCAGGAGCGTCAGGTCCTGGGAGCCCTTTTGAAGGAGCTGCCGCTGCCCGTTTCCAGTTTCCGGCCCATCGAGGAAGCTATTGTCACAAGGGGCGGTGTCGCCGTAAAGGAGATAACCCCCGCCACCATGGAGAGCAAGCTCGTGTCCGGCCTTTATTTCGCGGGCGAGCTGATGGATGTGGATGCCCATACAGGCGGTTTTAATCTGCACATCGCCTTCTCCACCGGCGCGCTGGCCGGCCGCAGCGCGGCTGCGAAAACGAATATTGAACCAAGGGTGCTTTAAATGCAGTATATCGTGATTGACCTGGAATGGAACCAGCCTATGTCTTATCAAAGCCGGGTGTTCAAATCGGTGGGGGACCAATTGATGTTTGAAATGATTCAGATCGGCGCCGTAAAGCTGGATCAGGACATGCAGATTGTGGATTCCCTGTCTTTGCCCATCCGGCCGGTCCATTATGTGAAAATTCATCCCCGCATCAAGCGGATGACACAGCTGGATGACGAGATACTGGAAGGCGCGCCTACCTTTTTGGAGGCCATGGAGCAGTTTTCATCCTGGTGCGGCGAGGATTATCTTTTGCTGACCTGGGGCTGCGACGATGTGTCCGTTCTCAAGCAGAACATGGACTTTCACCAGTGTGATTTGGAACTCCCGCCGCTGTGCGACATCCAGCGTCTTTTCAGCGATGTGTTCGAAATGGGCAAGGACCGCAAGGGCCTCAAGGCTGCCATGGACTATCTTCAAATTGAAACGCAGGAAGATAAGAGTTTTCACAATGCGCTTCATGACGCCTACTATACGGCGCTTGTATTCAGCCGTCTGCCCGAAAAGGACGCGGTGCTTCGCTATGCCCAGCAGCCCAGAAAGCTTTTGCATGTGGAGCGTGCGCGCCGTTTGAGCACCCCGGCCGCGTCGTATGGCTCCATACGCTCCGCGCTTGCAACCGAAGCGGTCCAGCAGCCCAAGTGCCCCGTATGCGGCCAGCGGGCGAAGCTGGAGGCATCTTATGTGCCCCAATCGCCGGACAAGTATGTGGCCATCGCCAACTGCAAGGATCATGGAAGCCTGTTTGTGAGGCTGCGGTTTGCCCTGATGGAAGACGGGCAGGTGAGCATGGTTTCCATGGCGGCGCTGGCCACCAAGCAGAACAAGGCCTATGTGCACACCAAGCAATTGCAGGTGGAGCAAAGGCAGACATCCCTGGACCCTGATCTTGCGCTGCAGCGGGCAATCCGCTCCAGCATGCCGTTTGAAGATTGAGCATAGCCTTACATGATGGCTGGGCAAGCTGAATCCGCTGCCGGCTTATGGGCAGCAGAAAGGGACGACCGATCATGAGGATTGCCTTGGACGGACGTGAGGGGACATTCCCCGTGAATGCCACCGCATCCCAGGTGGTTTTGCAGCTTTGGCCGGAAAACGCGGGCAAGGTGCTGGCGCTTATGTGGGGCGGCGTGGTGCTGGAATTGAACCAGCCACTCAGCGACGGCATGACATTGACCTCCGTCACCTTCCAGCATGAAGAGGGCCGCCGTATTTATGAGCGGTCGCTTCGGTTCGTATTCCTTTTGGCCGCTCGCAGGCTGTTCCCCGGCGTTCATGTCCGCATTGCCAACAGTATCGGCTACGGCCTCTTTTTGAAGCTGCTGGGCAAAACGGTCACCCAAAAGCAGTTGGAGCGCCTGGAAGGCGAGATGCGACGCATCGTGGAAAGCGACCTTCCTTTTGAAAAGGAGCTTTGGAACAGGGATAAGGCGATTGAATATTTTCAGAAGGAAGGCCAGCAGGACAAGGTTCAGCTTTTGTACTACCGGCCCAATTATGATTTTCCCGTATACCGCTGCGGCGGCATGTGGGAATATTTCTACGGCGCCATGCTGCCTTCCACCGGTTGGGTATCGGTATTTTCGCTCCGGCGGCATTCCCCGGGCCTTGTGATCCAGATGCCCGGGCCCGACAATCCCGCCGTGCCCGCCCCTTATGTGGAAAGGCCCAAGCATCTGCGCATCTTCGCGCAGTCCCAGGATTGGTGCGAAATACTGGATGCCACCAATGTTTCTGATATCAACGACATGATCCGCACCGGCAGGTTCAGGGAGTTCATCCGCGTCAACGAGGCGCTGCACGACAAGTCCATTGCTGCCATCGCCGATGAGATCCGCCGCCGCAAGGTCCGGCTGGTGCTTATCTCCGGGCCGTCCTCCAGCGGAAAGACCACGTTCTCCAACCGGCTCAAAATACACCTGCAGGTGCTGGGGCTGAAGCCCGCGCTCCTGTCTCTGGATGACTTTTACCTGAACCGGGCGGATATCCCCCCGGAGCCTGACGGCAGCGTGGACCTGGAATCCATCCATACCATCGACATCCCCCTTCTGGAGGATTGTTTCAAGCAGCTTTTAAGCGGTGAGACGGCCCAGATGCCGCGCTTCAGCTTTCAGACCGGCCGCCGGGAAGAAAAGCGTGTGCCGCTGCGCGTGGAGGAGGATCAGCCCATTGTGGTGGAAGGAATCCACGGCCTGAATCCCCTTTTGACGGGGCACCTGCCGCAGGAGATGATCTTCCGCATCTATGTCAGCGCCCTGACCTGCGTCAACCTGGATGACCACAACCGCATCCGCACCACCGATGTGCGGCTCTTGCGCAGGATCGTCCGCGATCACCAGTTCCGGGGCACCGTTCCGGATGCCACCATGAGCATGTGGGAAAGCGTCCGCCGCGGGGAAGACAAGTGGATTTTCCCCTACCAGGAGGAAGCGGACGCCATGTTCAATACCACGCTCCATTACGAGCTGCCGGTACTGAAAACCGTGGCTTATGACCTTTTAAAGGCCATTCCCCCTGAAAATCCCAACTATCTGCTGTCCAGGCGGCTTTTAAAGACGCTTCACTACCTTCTGCCCATGCCGGAGGATGTGTCAAGCGAGATTCCGCCCCTTTCAATCCTGCGGGAGTTTATCGGCGGCTGCACCTTCTATGACAGCCACCCGTAAGAAAGCACTTGACAAAAGGCGGACAAATATTGTTTAATACGGTGCATTCGTCTTTCATTGCTGCATAAGCAGGCCATGGCGCGAAAAGCAGACGCCTGAAGGCCAGGGAGGTTACATTGTGCAGACGGTACGCATGATACTGGGAATTATATCCTCATTCTTTGGGGTTGTTGTTACACTATTGGCGTTATATCAGCTTTATATAAGCGTTTTTGGCTTTAAGCGCCGCGAGAAGGGCTATCAGGACCATCCGCCCCAAAAACGGTTCTTGGTGCTTGTTCCGGCTCATAATGAGGAGACGGTCATCCCCGATATTATCGATAACCTCAATCATATGGAATACCCCAAGGAACTGTACGATTTTTATATCATCGCCGACAACTGCAGCGATCAGACGGAGACCGTTGCGCGCCAGATGGGTGCCAATGTGATCTCGCTGAAAAAAGCCTCCCCCAATTCGCCCACGGGTAAGCCCATCGCGCTGAACCAGGCGCTGAATGTATTGGAAGGGTACCAGGACAAATATGATCTGCTGATGATTTTCGACGCGGACAATCTCATCGACCCCAATATGTTTCTGGAAGTCAACAGCCAGTACATCAGCGAAAACCAGCCGGAATTCATACAGTGTTACCTAGGCGCCAAAAACAAAAAGGGAATCATCGCCTGGTTTTATTACACCAGCTATACGATTACCAACCGCTTCTTTCAATTGTCCAAATCCCGACTGGGCCTGAACTGCACCATCGGCGGCACGGGCTTTGCGGTGGATACCAAGTACCTGCATGGCCGCGGCGGTTGGACCACCATGTCGCTTACAGAGGATTTTGAAATCCAGGTGGAAGCCACCATTGCCGGCAAGCGCATTTTGTGGAACCATAACGTGCGCGTGTACGATGAAAAGCCCACCAGCGCCTGGGCCAGCTACAAGCAGCGCACCCGCTGGGCGCAGGGGCACTGGTTCGTGACGCTCCGCAATACAAGGAAAGTCTTTCAGGCATTGAAGCAATCACGCATTTCGGGCAGGGAAGCCATATCGATTTTGACCTATATGTACAGCCTCACCTGCAACGTGGTCGTCGTATTCCAGTTCTTCACCTCCTTTGTGTTTTTCATTATGGACAAGATCACGGAGGCCGGGCAGAAAGCCACCGCCTTGGCTGCCACCGTTATGGTTACTGCAGAGGGCGCAGCGGATGTGGCCACGGAAGCGGCCCAGGGCGGCTGGGTATCCACGCTGATTTCCATCGCCATACTCTTCTACAGCTTCTTCCTGCTGTTTTATATGGCCGACTGGATGGACAACAAGGTGCCTATGCGAATCCGCACGATGCCCAAGATGGCGTTAAGCTTTGTGTTGAACGTGGCCCTGGCCACCTGCTCCCAGATCGTGGGCCTCCTCCGTTACCGCCGCCAGAGCCAGTGGGTCAAGACGGAGCACAAGATAAAAAGGCTGGAAAAAAGCAAGGAAATCCATCTTCCCGTCCGGCCAAAGCTTTTGTCCAACGCGGCCGCAGACCCCGGCGATGTGCCGATTGCCAAGGCCAGCGCAAAGTGATTCACATTCTGTAGATTTTGATGACAGTATGAATATTGCCGGCCGGTCCGGCATTTGATGCCCTGCTGTAAAAGTGCCTATGCGCTTTTTACGGCGGGGCATCCGCTTTATAAGAAACTTTTTCATAGAGGTGAGGATTCCAGCCTTTACCACGTCTAATCTGTGTAACGCGTTACGGCCAGGCGGATATGAGGTGAAATGCATGATCGACAAAAAGGATTTTGTGGCGCTGGTAGACCAAAAAAGCGGTATGCTCTACCGTGTCGCCCGCACGATCCTGCGAAACGATGAGGACTGCAAGGACGCCTTGCAGGAGGCGATGCTCAAAGCATGGGAAAACAGGCACAAGCTGCGCGATATGACCATGTTCAATACATGGGCCACGCGCATCCTGATCAATGAATGCCATACGCTGCTGCGGAAAAAGTGGAAATATCTGCTGAACGAGGAAGTGGAGGCATCATTGCCCTCCCGGGCGCATGACCCGGCGCTGCAGTGGGCCTTGGAAAGCCTGCCGGATAGATGGCGCTTGCCGCTGGTGCTGCACTACCTGGAGGGGTATTCCTACGATCAGGTTGCCAAGCTGCTTCACCTTACGCAAAGCACGGTTCGAAGCAGGCTGAGCCATGGGCGCGAGGCACTGCGCACGGCAATGGAAGGGGAAAAGGAGGCTTGGCTTCATGAAATGCAATGAACTGAATCATGCGTTTGGCCCGATTCCTGATGACTGCTACCAGGCATTGATGACCGCGGTGCGGGGTGTAAAGGAGGAAACGGCTGTGAAGAAAAGAGTTTCATTTGTGCTGGTGTTGGCGCTGGCACTGGTGCTGGCCATGGCAGGGGCGATTGCCCTTGTCTCCTGGCAGAATACGGCACGGGATATTGCAGCTACAGAAAAGGAAAGCGGATACTTTGAAAGCTGGCCTGTGGACAAGAAGGTGGCGCTGGCTGCCGCCGTCATAGAACAGGGATACATCGAAATGACCGGGGAGGCTGAAAAGCTGCTGTCCGGCAGCTTGTCCGGGGACGCGGCGGAAAAGCTTGCCGAGGATATTCTCAGCGCCTTTACAGGGCGGGAGGTATCTGAAATCAGCTTTATGGAAATCATGCAGGCCGCCTGGGGCCCCTTTGAGCAATGGAGCAAGGAAGAACAGGCATGGTATTCCCAACTGATGGGGGAAATGGGCCTTCAGGGGCAGGACCATACCTTGTACCGTACACCGGAGGGCCCGGTTGACGAACCGATGGCCATCGCCATTGCCCGCCGGGAAATCGCCAAGGGATATGGCGTGGAAGAAAAGGCACTGGATGGCTATGCTGTCACCACCTCGTTCCAGGTGCCGGAATTCGCGGAGGATAAGCAGACCTGGTGGTATGTGGAGCTTCGGGCAACGGATGATATACCCGAAAAGGAACGGCTATTCTCAAGCTTCTGGGTGTTTATCCATCCTAAGACTGGTGCGCTGTACGAACCGGTGGAAAGCCTGCTGGCAAGCAAGCGTGCCTATGAGGCAGAAGCCGAATATAAACTGAATGATCCCATGACGATCAAGATGCGGGAATTCGGCGAAACGTACGGCGCCCGCAATCAAGGAACAAGCCTTGAGGCAAAGGCCCTTTGGACACAAACAATTTCGCCGCAGGTGCTGGCCCGGTATGCAAAGGAGCCTGACTTCTTTAACGTAATGGACGTCGCCTTTTCCTCCTTTGTCTACGGCCTGCCGGACGAAAAATCCATTCCCCAGGAAAAAGCCTTGGCGCTAGCCCAGAAGGCCCTTGTGGACCCCTTGGGTCACAAGGAGGAGGAAATTCCCTTCTATTCTAGACAACCGGATGTGTTCTATGACATCACCAATCCCGGCAGGCCCATGTGGAAGTTTTTCTTTCACACGCCCATACCGGCGAACGATGAAGAAGCCATGGCTTATTACGGCAAGGATGTCCGCTTGCCCAATTACAAGGTGGAACTCGATGCCCGCACCGGTGAACTGGTGAATGCGTTCCCTGTGGATTTAAAAGACGTGGATACATTGGAGGAGTGGAAGAGCACCATGTAAACAGTGCTCTGTGTAAACACAAACAAGGCCCGGAACAAAACCGTTCCGGGCCTTGAAACATTACTCCTTTGCGGCTTTTCCGCGCTCTTTCCGGTCCTTGTCCGATATGGCATGCTTGACATAGGCGGAGGGGCTCATGCCTACGATGTTCTTGAACTGCTTGGAGAAGTGGTAGGGGTCCTGCATCCCCACCTCCGCGCCGGCCTGCTTGACGGAATAATGGTCCTGCAAAAGGGCCTTCGCCCGTTCCATTTTGCAAAACAGCAAATAACCCAAGGGCGGCATGCCCACCTCCGCCACGAACCGCTTGCGGAAGGTCTCCATGGGCATGCGGGAGATGGCCGCCATATCCGCCAGGGAAAAGTTGTCTCTGTACTGGTTGGCCCGCAACGCGTCCACCACCTTGGCGATCTCGTGGGAAAGCATGGCGTCCATGGCCACCGGCTGGCCGGAATGGGATGCCAGCATGCCCCACATCAATTGCTGAAGTTGAAAGGATGCGTCGCTGGTGCCGGAATGGCGCACGATGACCTGCACAATCTGCCGGGTCAGGTACAGTTGGGAAGGCAGCGCCCCCTGCTTGATGGGCATATGCAAAAGCACGCCAAGCCGCGTCAAAAAGGTGGGGGAAAGCGGACCGGCCAGTGCCAACCAGAGGATGCGGGCTTCACCAGTGGTGGAAAGCACAACATTGGCCGTATCCGGCGGGATGGCGCAGCATTCCCCTTCCCCAAAGGTCAGCGAATGCCCCTCATTCCAGGTCAGCTCCAGCTTTCCGCTGTCGGCCGCCACCCAGCGCCACTCATGCCTGGACGCTACGGGATATTTCCCCGGCTGCAGCATGACGCTCCCCGCTGCATGAATCCACACACCGCTGGACCGCGCCAGCGGATCAGGTTCATGAATGCCTTCCACCGCCAGCGTGATAGGCGGCAGCGCCTCCGTCAGCCCAAAAAAATAGTCGGACATATCCCTCACCCTCCAGAACATGGCACATTATTTACCATTTTTAACATTGTATCCATGTTTGGCTGCCTTGTCAAGGCGCGAGTGGGGATACACACAGTGTATACGGCTAAAAATACATACGGAAGACAGATTATTGGATGAGTTTCGATAGGGAAGGCAAGAGGCCGTCCCCGGAAATCGATTCCTGCAGGAGCAGCCCCTTCATGATCTATGGTTGTTTGATTCAGGACTATGACATCCATTACAGAAAGGCCATGACACATTCATCGTAAACGCATACTGTGAGATGGTCATCATCCTTAGGCAAACGGTTGGAGAAAAATTGAGAGAAGAGAGGAAGAAGCGTGATAATGTCATTCGCGCTGGAGAGTCTTGGCCTGGCTTCGTGCCGCTCCTGCAGGCGAGGGGATGAGGTCGGACGTTTTTCGTCTGAGTGTGGGAAAAATCCCGGCTTGTCTTGTAATTTGAGACAACTGCGGATATAATGATGCAATCCACCAATTTTGTGGAAAAACAAACAAAGAACAATTTTGATAGCGGGAGGTAATTTTATGGAAAACGAAGCTGCACGAACCAATTTTATCTGGGACGCCATTGAACAAGACCTGGCGGCAGGGCGTTACCAGCGCGTGCACACACGTTTCCCTCCCGAACCCAACGGCTATCTGCACATCGGCCACTGCAAGGCCCTGGTGGCTGATTTCAGCACAGCGGAAAAGTTTGGCGGGCTTTGCAACCTGCGCTTTGACGACACGAATCCCGCCAAGGAAGAAACCGAATACGTCGACGGCATCATGGAGGATATCCATTGGCTGGGCTTTGACTGGACCGGTGGGCTGTATTTTGCCAGCGACTACTACGAAAAGTGCTATGAGATCGCGGAAGATTGGATCAGGCGCGATCTGGCCTATGTGGATGAATTAACCCAGGAGCAGATGCGGGAATACCGGGGCACATTGACGTCCCCCGGCAAGAACTCGCCCTGGCGTGACCGCCCCGCGGAGGAAAGCCTTGATCTTTTCCGCCGCATGCGGGCCGGCGAATTTAAGGAGGGCCGGTATATATTGCGGGCCAAGATTGACATGGCTTCGCCCAACATCAACATGCGCGACCCGGCCATGTACCGCATCCTCTACAAGGAGCATCACCGCACGGGCAAAACCTGGTGCATCTACCCCATGTACGACTACAGCCACCCCATTGGCGACGCGCTGGAAGGCGTTACCCATTCCCTGTGCTCCATTGAGTACGACGATCACCGGCCCCTGTACGATTGGGTGGTGGAGAAGTCAGCGCACATGCTGCCGGGACGCCCGCGTCAGATAGAGTTCTCCCGCCTGAACATTACCCGCACCATCATGAGCAAGCGTTACCTGCGCAGGCTGGTGGAGGAAGGTTATGTCACCGGCTGGGACGATCCCAGAATGCCTTCCCTGTGCGCCATGCGCCGCCGGGGCTATACGGCCGCCGCCATACGCAGCTTTATTGAACGGGTGGGCCTTAACCGGGCCAACAGCGTGGTGGACTTTGCCTTCCTGGAGCACTGCGTCCGGGAAGACCTGGGGGAAAAGGCGCAAAGGGCCATGGCCGTCCTGAATCCTCTCAAAATCGTACTTACCAACTGGCCGGAGGGCAAGGTAGACGCCATCGAGACGGAGAACCATCCCGATCATCCGGAGATGGGCACCCGTACGGTCACGTTTTCTCGGGAGCTGTATATTGAGCAGGACGACTTCATGGAGGAGCCGGTAAAGAAATTCTTCAGGCTTTTCCCCGGCGGCGAGGTGCGCTTAAAAGGCGCGTACATCATCCGCTGCGACGAGTGCGTGAAGGACGACGCGGGGAACATCACGGAACTGCGCTGTACCGCGGACCTTGAAAGCCGTAGCGGCAGCGAAGGCGCGGCCCGCAAGGTAAAGGGTACGCTGCACTGGGTGAACGCGGCGGATGCCGTGCCGCTGGAAGCCCGCCTGTATGAGCCGCTGCTGGCCGATGAAAACGACCAGGAAGAGGAAGAGGATGAAACGGCTGAAAATGCCGAGCCCGTCAAGAAGGATTTCATCAGCCGCCTGAACAAGAACAGCCTGACCGTGATGCGCGGCTTTGGGGAACCGGCCCTGGATGCAGCGGAAAACGGGACTACCTACCAGTTCTTGCGGATGGGCTACTTCTGTAAAGACCCGGATTCCACCGCAGGGCATCCCGTTTTCAACCGCACCGTCAGCCTCAAGGACAGCTGGGCGAAAGCCAACAAGTAACCAGGGGACGCAGTCCCCTGGACCCCTGTTCAAGGGATAACATCCCTTGAAAATCCCCTAATCAAGATAGAGTACATTAACTTTCTTTGTACCCGAAGGTTTTCAAAGGGCGAACGGAAAGCCCTTTGGTCGCGTCCGCAGGCGCGAAACCCTTTGTGTCAGGAAAAAGCAGAGCTGGATGCCTGAAATTTTCGATCATTGATAAACAGGATTCCAAAGGATGAAATCCTTTGGCGGGGTAATAGGGGCAGAGCCCCTAAGGAGGTAATGCCATGGTCCGCACGCGCTTCGCGCCGAGCCCTACCGGGTATCTGCACCTGGGTGGCCTGAGAACGGCGCTGTATACGTATTTGTTTGCCAAGAAAAACAACGGCACCTTCATCCTGCGCATTGAGGATACCGACCAGGAGCGGGAGGTCCCCGGCGCGGTGGACCTGATTTACAAGTCCATGCGTGCGGCAGGCCTTTTCTATGATGAAGGGCCGGATGTGGGCGGAAACTACGGCCCCTACATCCAGACCCAGCGCAAGCATATGTACCTGCCCTATGCCTTGGAATTGATGGAGCGGGGCGGGGCATACCCCTGCTTTTGCACCAAGGAAGAGATCGAGGAGCGCCGTGCGGCGGCCCAGGCCAAGGGCGAGACCTTCAAGTACGACAAAAAGTGCCTGCACCTAAGCCGAGAAGAGGCCAAAGCGCGCATGGCGTCCGGCGAGCCCTACGTCATTCGCCAGAATATTCCGCTGACCGGCACCGCTTCCTTTGACGATGTGCTGTTCGGTCATGTGGAGGCCCCCTGCGACACGCTGGACGATAACGTGCTCATCAAGGCCGACGGTCTGCCCACCTATAACTTTGCCAACGTCATCGACGACCATTTGATGGGCATCACCCATGTGATGCGGGGCACGGAGTACCTTTCCTCCACGCCCAAGTACAACCTGCTGTACGAGGCTTTCGGCTGGGAGAAGCCCACCTATGTGCACCTGCCTGTGGTGATGAAGGATGCCACCCGCAAGCTTTCCAAGCGCTATGGAGACCCCTCCTTTGAGGATCTTTTAGCTATGGGCTATGTGCGGGAGGCCGTCATCAACTTCATCGCGCTGCTGGGCTGGAGCCCGGGGGACGACAGGGAGTTCTTCACTTTGGAAGAGCTGGTGGAGGTCTTCGACCTGAAGGGCCTGAACAAAGCTCCCGCCATCTTCAACATGGAAAAGCTTACCTGGTTCAACAGCGAGTACATCCGCAAGATGGATTTTGAAGCGTATGTGCAGATGGTCACGCCCTGGTTTGACCAGGTGCTGGCCGGCAAAGGCATGGACTACAGGCGGCTGGCGGAGTTGATGCAGGGGCGCACCGAAGTGTTCAACCGCGTGCCGGATATGGTTCGGTTCCTGGCTGAATTACCTGATTACGACCTGGAGATATACACCCACAAGAAAATGAAGACGGATGTGCCTGTCTCCCTAGACGCGCTGAAACAGATGAAGCCCGTGCTGGAAGGCATCACCGATTGGACGGAAGCTTCCATCCACGAGGCGGTAATGGCCGCCATCGCGGAAAGCGGCAAGAAGAACGGCCAGGTTTTGTGGCCGCTGCGTATCGCCATCAGCGGTCAGGCGAATACCCCCGGCGGGGCCATCGAGATCGCCTACCTCCTGGGCAAGGAGGAGACCTTGCGCAGGGTGGAGGATGGGATCGCTAAATTAGGTGCAATCTGAATGTGCGTAAATAAATCGCAGCGGTCAGTATGACTGCTGCGATTTATTTATGTTGTAGATTTATACTTATCCAAAGAAGTATATAGTGGCGCAGAAAAGGCGAAACAATAATAGGGAAATATGGGATATATTAAACTATTGTTGCGTTTGCACTATAATGCTGATAAATGTAAGTAGGAGGGAAGAGCTTTGAAGAAGAAACTTCAAGTGTTTGTATCATCAACTTATACAGATCTTATCTCTGAACGTCAAGCGGCGGTTCAGGCAATATTGAATGCGGGCCATATTCCTGCTGGTATGGAACTCTTTAAGGCTGGAAATGAATCTCAGCTCGACACAATCAAAAAATGGATACAGGATTCAGACGTATTTCTCTTAATTCTGGGGGGACGATATGGAACCATAGAACCATTAAGTAAAATGAGCTATATTCATGTTGAATACGAATACGCATTATCACTTCAAATACCAGTCTTTGCACTAGTATTGAGCAAAAGTTTTTTACATAACAAAGCGTCAACTAATTTAGGGGATACAGTTTTTGAGAATGAGAATAAGGATGCATATAGCAATTTTAAGAAACATGTAATGACAAAAATGGTTAGGGAGGTCGAAGATGAAAAAGATATAAAACTAGAAGTATTCGCAACGTTAAATGTCTTTATGGAACAGTATACTTTGTTAGGCTGGATAAAAGGTGCGGATATCCAGAGTGCAGAAAGTGCTGATAAGGAATTACTTCGCTTGTCAAAGGAAAATGCAGAACTACTTAAAGAGAATAGAGAATTGGGTGAAAAAATAAATAAAATATCTGAGGAGTCTACAGACCTATTTGGGTCTTACAGTTACGCCAAACTTAAGGACATACTTTCCAAACATATGATTGAGGTGCCCTCTGATATCATGGACATTGGTGAAAGTAGGATGGTTAGTGCATTAATACTATATATTAAGTATTATAATGTCTACGCTACAGGGATAAGCAATTATAAAGGTATGAGTGTTACGCCTAAATTCGTCTTCTATAAGCTTTCGCCAATTTTGCTTTCATATGAATTGTTAGAAAGGTCTAAAATGCCAGATTCGATTACACGAATACAAGCATCGAGGATAGGGTTGCGTTTTTACGGAAGATTGAGCCAGGACATAAATGAAAATCCATGAGTTATGAAAAGACCCCTTCACCCTGAATGGAGAAGTGGTCTTTTCTAATCCAATTCTAATGTACGCATTATAATACCAGCTTTGCACATCATTTTTAAGTGTGTTATGATGGACAGGCAGACAATATTGATTGGAGGAAGACACTCCCATGCATCCCAAAACCTCCGAACGGATGGGCACGATGCCCATACCCAGGCTGATTCTGAAAATATCCTCTCCCGTTATGCTTTCCATGACCATACAGGCGCTTTACAATGTCGTAGACAGCATCTATGTTTCCCGTATGCCTGAAAGCGAGAAGGCACTCAGCGCGCTGCAGTTTGCCTTCCCCATACAGATGCTGATGATTGCTATCGCCGTAGGTACCGGCGTTGGCATCAACAGCCTGATTTCCAGAAGGCTTGGGGAGAAGCGCAGGGAAAATGCACTGGCCGCGGCGGAAAACGGTGTATTTTTGGCATTTGTCGGCTGGGCTTTCTTCGCGCTGTTTGGCCTTCTTTTTACAAATGCGTTTATGCGTGCCTTTACCCAGGATGCCGTCACCTTCAAGATGGGAACGGACTATCTGCGCATATGCACGATATTTTCCTTCGGCATATTTGTCTCCATTGCCATTGATAGGGTGATGCAAAGCACCGGCAACACGATTTACAACATGATCGTGCAGATCACAGGTGCCGTTTTGAACATCATCCTGGACCCGATCTTTATCTTCGGCTGGGGCTTTGTTCCCGCCATGGGTGTGGCCGGTGCGGCTATCGCCACGGTCATCGCACAGATTGTTTCCATGGTACTTGGGTTCATATTTAACCAGACAAGAAACAAGGAATTGAAGCTGCAGCTGCGCGGATTCAAGCCTGACCGGAAAATGATTTGGGAGATCTATAGGGTTGGCTTTCCCAGCATCATCATTCAAACAGTGGGCTCCTTTATGATCATGGTGCTGAATCAGATTCTGTATGGCTTGAACGAGGTGGCTGTGGCAGTCATGGGCCTGTATTTCCGCTTGCAGAGCTTTGTATTTATGCCTGTTTTCGGCTTGACCGGCGGCCTGGTGGCCATTGTGGGCTACAATTTCGGGGCGAAAAATGCCAAGCGCATCTATGAGGCCATCCGTATCGCGCTGCTCTATGCGGGCAGCATCATGGCGGCTGGAACGGCACTTTTCATGCTGTTCCCAGGCTTCCTGCTTTCCCTTTTCAACGCCACGCCGGAAATGCTGGGGGTAGGGGTTCCCGCCCTGCGCGTAATATCAATCGCATTTTTGATGGCGGCGGAGGGTATCATCTTATCCACGGTATTTCAGGCCATCGGCAAAGGCTCATTGAGCATGTACATATCCCTGGTGCGGCAGGTAGTGGTACTGCTGCCGGCGGCATGGCTGCTATCCAGAATGTTTGGCATCGCCGGCGTTTGGTGGTCCGTGCCTTTGGCGGAGGCGGTCTCCTTTATACTGTGCCTCGTTTTGTATTTCTGGGCGGACAAAAAGTATATCAGACCGCTTGGGAAAGCAGTGGCGGAATAGAATCTTCATTGGCCCTTAAAAAGTATTTATAAATCAAAAAGCAGGAACCCGCCATTCTTCTTTTAAGTGGCGGGTTCCTGCTTTGATCAAAGATCGATCCAGATATAATGCTCTTCCTCCGAGACCCTTTCAACAACGCCTCCGTTGGCCAGGGCCACACCGATGGAGGCTTTGTTGTAGTTGCTGGCTGTGATGAGCACCCTGTCAAGGCCTGCGTTTCTGGCTTCCTCAAGCACAAGCCTTAATTGCTCCTTGCCGTAGCCTTTCCCGCGGGCGAAAGGGGCTATCGCGTATCCAATGTTCCCGCCATTGATCAAAAGAGCTTCGGTTAATCGGGTGCGAAGCTTGCACATACCTACAGGCTGATCTCCGTCGTAGAGCCAATAGATGGTTTGGGGGACCCAGCCTTCCTGCAGGCCGATGCCCTGGGATATTTCATGCTGTTGTCTCAGCCAGGCGGAGAAGCCTTCCCGGGAAAGGCCGTTGGCGGAGTTGTAGAAGCCGTTTTCCTCGGCGGGAATGGATTGGGTGAGGGTGTAGATGTCGGGCCCATCGGTGGGGGAAAGGCGCTTTAAATAGAGGGCCATGGCTTATTCATCCTTTGTAAGTTGTTTTTGCGAAAATGCGGAATTGGATTTCGCATCTGCGGATACGACCAGGGCTTTCCGGTCGCCCTGGACCTTCGGAGGCCATAGGCGGGTTCTATACCTGTGGACTAATATATTGGTATCCTTTGGGAAGTTTTCCTGGTAGGGTTCGGGGAGGTCGCCTTTTTCAAAAGGAGGCCTCCCCGCAATAACGTTCCTTATTCTTCCGTTCCCTCGATCTCCGTCTCCGGCACCGGGATGTCCTCTTCTTCCTCTTCGGCCTCGGCCCTTGCGACGCCTACCACCTGGCTGCCATCGGCCACGCGCATCAGGCGAACACCCTGGGTGTTGCGGCCGCAAACGCGGATATCATCCACGCTGGTTCTGATAATCGTGCCGTCGTCGGTGATGAGCAGGATATCCTCTCCCGGCTGCACCAATAGCTGTGCAGCCAGGGGGCCGGTCTTGTCGGTCAAGTTCATGGCGATGATGCCCTTGCCGTTGCGGCCCTGCTCGCGGTATTCATCCACCTCGGTGCGCTTGCCAAAGCCGTTGGCTGTAATGCCCAGCACCTGCGCGCCGTCCTCAATGACGGCCATGGAGATGACCGTGTCGCCCTCGTCCAATTGCATGGAGCGCACGCCCATGCTGGCGCGGCCCATGGCCCGGATGTGCTTTTCATTGAAGCGGATGGCCTTGCCCAGGCGGCTGCCGATAAGCAGCTCCCGCGATCCGTCGGTGAGCTCCACATCCACCAGCTCGTCGCCATCCCGCAATATGATGGAGATGAGGCCGCTCTTGCGGAGGTTATCAAACTCGGACATGGGCGTTTTCTTGATCATGCCGTCCCTGGTGGCCATCATCAGGAAGTGGTTCTCCGTCTCATCCGGCATGGGGATCATGGTGGTGACCTTTTCGCCGCCGGTAAGCTGCAGAAGATTTACAATGGCGGTGCCGCGGGCGGTACGGCCGGCTTCGGGAATCTGGAAGCATCTTAGCGTGTACACGCGGCCCAGGTTCGTAAAGAACATGATGTCGTCATGGGTGTTCATGACCCGAAGCTGTTCGGCATAATCCTCTTCCCGGGTGGTCATGGCCATGACGCCCTTGCCGCCCCGGTTTTGCGCCTTGTAGGTGTACTTGGGCAGGCGCTTGACGTAGCCGTAGTGGGTGAGGGTGACCACCATATCCTCCTGCTGGATAAGGTCGGCGATGTCAATTTCACCCTCGATGGTGGTCAACTCCGTGCGCCGGTCGTCGCCGAACTTGTCGCGGATGGCGCATATCTCTTCTTTGATGACGCCCATCAAAAGGCATTCATCCGCAAGAATGGAATTCAGGTACGCGATGGTCTTTTCCAGCTCCTGGTATTCCTCCTGCAGCTTCTCCCGCTCCAGGCCGGTCAGCCGCCCCAGGCGCATATCCAGGATGGCCTGGGCCTGCTTTTCGGTAAAGCCGAAATTCTCCATCAGGGCCTGCCGGGCGGTGGACTGATCCTTGTTGGCGCGGATGAGGCGCACGATCTCGTCGATATAATCCAGTGCCTTTAACAGGCCTTCCAAAATGTGTGCCCGCTGCTGCGCCTTGTCCAGGTCATACCTGGTGCGGCGGGTGACCACATCCTTCTGATGCTGGATGTAGTGGTACAGCATCTCCCGAAGGGACAATACCTCCGGCTTGCCGTTCACCAGCGCCAGCATGTTGACGCCGAAGGTCTCCTGCATCTGCGTGTGCTTGTACAGGTAGTTCAATACAATGGTGGGCTGAACATCTTTCTTCAGCTCCAGCACGATGCGCATGCCCTTGCGGTCACTCTCGTCCCGGATGTCGGAGATGCCCTCCAGCCGCTTTTCGTGCACCAGCTCGGCAATCTTCTCCACCAGCCGGGCCTTGTTGACCATATAGGGAATTTCCGTGACCACAATGCGGTTGCGGCCATTGGGCATGGGCTCGATTTCATTCTTGGCCCTGGTAATGATGCGGCCACGGCCGGTATGATAGGCTTCGCGGATGCCGCTGCGGCCAAGAATCACGCCGCCGGTGGGGAAGTCCGGCCCCTTGATGTGCTCCATGATGTCATCCAGGTTGGCGTCAGGGTTGTCGATCATGCAGATGACGCCGTTCACCACTTCCCGAAGGTTGTGGGGCGGGATGTTGGTGGCCATGCCCACGGCAATGCCGCTGGAGCCGTTGACCAGCAGGTTGGGATAACGGCTGGGCAGCACGGCCGGCTGCATCAGCGTCTCGTCAAAGTTCGGATAGAAGTCCACCGTGTCCTTGTCGATTTCCCCCAGCAGGTGGACGGAAAGCTTGCTCATGCGCGCTTCGGTATAACGCATGGCGGCGGCGCCGTCGCCGTCCACAGAACCAAAGTTGCCCTGGCCCTCCACCAAAAGATAGCGGGTGGAGAAATCCTGGGCCAGGCGCACCATGGCGTCATATACCGCGGTGTCGCCGTGGGGGTGGTATTTACCCAGCACGTCGCCCACGATGCGGGCGCATTTGCGATAGGGCTTGTCAGGCGTCATGCCCAGCTCGTTCATGGCATACAAAATACGCCTGTGAACGGGCTTCAAGCCATCCCGCACATCGGGCAGCGCCCGGTTGATGATAACGGCCATGGCATAGGAAATAAACGACCGCTTCATTTCCTGTTCCAGTTTTATGGGTATCAAACGATCCTCGATCATGCTTTCACCTCATGTACAGCCGGAAGCTGCGGCGTTATACGTCCAGGTCCGTGACCAGCGTGGCGTTTTCCTCAATGAATTCGCGTCGCGGTTCCACCTTGTCGCCCATCAGGAGGGTGAACACCTCGTCGGCGGCCATGGCGTCTTCCGCGGTGACCTGCATCATGGTACGGGTCTCCGGGTTCATGGTGGTGGTCCACAATTGCTCGCTGCTCATTTCGCCAAGGCCCTTGTAGCGCTGTATCTCCGGCTTGGGGTCGCGCCCGATGCGCGCCATAAGCTGCTCCAGCTCCTGATCGTTGTATACGTAATACTCCTGCTTTTGCTTGGTTACCTTATACAGCGGCGGCATGGCAATGTACACATAGCCCTGCTCGATAAGGGGGCGCATGTAGCGGTAGAAGAAGGTGAGCATCAGGATGCGGATGTGGCTTCCATCCACATCGGCGTCTGTCATGCAGACGATGCGGTGGTAGCGCAGCTTGTCCGGATTGAAGTCATCACCGATGCCGCAGCCGAAAGCCGTAATCATGGCCTTGATTTCCGCGTTGGACAAGGCCTTGTCCAGCCTGGTTTTTTCCACGTTGAGAATCTTGCCGCGAAGGGGCAAGATGGCCTGGAAGTGCCTGTCGCGGCCCGTCTTGGCGCTGCCGCCGGCGCTGTCGCCCTCTACCAGAAAGATTTCGCACTTGCTGGGGTCGCGCTCGGAACAGTCTGCCAGCTTGCCCGGCAGGCTGGCGGATTCCAGCACCGTCTTGCGGCGGGTCAAATCCCGGGCTTTGCGGGCGGCTTCCCTGGCGCGGGCGGCGCCCAGGCAGCGGTCCATGATGGCCCTGGCGGTAGAGGGGTTTTCCTCCAGATACGTGGAAAGCTGCTCAGACATCAGCGAATCCACAATGCCGCGAACCTCGCTGGAGCCCAGCTTGCTCTTTGTCTGGCCCTCGAACTGGGGCTCGGTAAGCTTCACGCTGACGATGGCCGTCAGGCTTTCGCGCACGTCCTCGCCCTTCAGGTTGCTGTCAGCTTCCTTAAGTACCTTGTACTTGCGGCCATAGTCGTTAATGACGCGGGTCAGCGCGCTGTTAAAGCCCATTAAATGGGTGCCGCCCTCGGGGGTATGAATGTTGTTGGCGAAGGTATATATGTTTTCTGCATAACTGTCGTTGTATTGCAGCGCGATTTCTACCGTGGTTGTGCCACGGACACCCTCGATATAAACGGGCTCGGGGAAAAGCACTTCCTTGTTGCGGTTCAGGTACTTGACGAACTCGCGGATGCCGCCTTCATAGTGATAATTTTTCTCCACCGGCTCTTCCGGGCGCTCATCCTTCAATACGATGCGGACGCCCTTGTTCAAGAAGGCCATTTCCCGCATACGGGTGGAAAGCACGTCAAACTGGAAATCCCCTGTTTCAAATATGCCGTCGGGGACCTCCTCGCTTTTTACGTCCGGCCAGAACTGAATGGTGGTGCCGGTGCGGTCCGTCTGGCCGATGACTTTCAGGTCATAGAGAATCTTGCCCCGGGCATATTCCTGCTGATAGATTTTGCCGTCCTGATAGACCTGCACCATCAGCCGGCCGCTCAGTGCGTTCACCACGGAAGCGCCCACGCCGTGCAGGCCGCCGGACACCTTATAGCCGTCGCCGCCGAACTTGCCGCCGGCGTGGAGCACGGTCAAACAAACCTCCACCGCGGGGCGGCCCATTTTGGGATGGATGCCCACGGGAAAGCCGCGGCCGTTGTCCTGCACGCTGACGCTGGTATCCTTGTGAAGTGTCACATGGATATCGGTGCAGTAGCCAGCCAGTGCCTCATCGATGGAGTTGTCCACGATCTCATACACCAAATGGTGCAGGCCCCGCACATCGGTGGAGCCGATGTACATGCCGGGCCGCTTGCGGACAGCTTCCAATCCCTCCAGCACCTGAATCTGCGTTTCGTCATAATGGTTTACATGACCCGTACCCTGACCGCTTGCAGGCTGCGGGTTCAGGGGGTTCTTCTCCATGGGATGCTCCGACATAAAAAACCACCTGCGCTTACTCTAAATTTGCGTGGAACGGCGGACCAGGGTGCGCACCGATAGGGGAGAGAGATAGCACCATTGCTCGCCTTTTTCCTGCGTCAGTACCAGGGACTTTGCAGGCTCTGAAAGCGCCTGCAGCCGCCCCGCCGCCTTGATGCTCCCAAGCAAAGCCTGCGTATCCCTGGTCTTGTGAAGGCTCAAATCAATCAGGGCCACCACCTGCGAAAAGGGAACGCTGCGGCCGGAACCCAGGTGCAGCATCATGGCATTTTTCACCGCCTGTCAAAAAATCCGACCACTCATTATACCATTTTGGAAGCAAAAAGAAAAGGGTTTCTTCTTATATAAATGCAGATTTGATGATGAATTTACTTTTCCAAATTATGTTAAGGATGGAAGGAGTATTTTGTCCTATGCATGCACAAATGCGCGTGGTATAATAAGTGCGTTTTAGACATGAAAAGAGGGATGCATTTGGCTTACCAACTGGTCGTTGCGGGGGCGGGGCACGCGGGCTGCGAGGCTGCGCTGGCGGCCGCCCGCATGGGCATCCCCACGCTTTTGTATACATTAAACATCGACGCCATCGCGCTGATGGCCTGCAATCCCGTTATCGGCGGCACGTCCAAGGGCCACCTGGTCCGGGAGCTGGACGCGCTGGGCGGTGAAATGGGCCGGGCCATCGACGATACATTTTTGCAAAGCCGGATGCTCAACCGCGGCAAAGGGCCCGCCGTGTACAGCCTGCGCGCCCAGGCGGACAAGCAAGCATATCAAAACCGCATGCGGGCCGCGCTGTTTGCGCAGGCGAACCTCACCGTGCGCCAGGGCGAAATATCCCGTATCCTGACCGCGAACGGTGAGGTGTCCGGCATTGTCACCACCACCGGGGAAAATATCGCCTGCAAGGCCGTGGTCATCGCCAGCGGCGTGTATTTGAAAAGCCGGATCATTATTGGCGAAACCACATGGAACGGCGGGCCCCAGGGGCTGCTGGCCGCCAATCACCTGTCGGAAGCGCTGACTGAATTGGGCTTTGCCCTGCGTCGCTTTAAGACCGGTACGCCAGCGCGTGTGGACGTGCGGTCCATCGATTTTTCCAAAATGGAGCCGCAGCCCGGCGACGAGCCGGTGACACCCTTTTCTTTTTTGACGGATCATGCACTTCATAACCGCATGATGTGCTACCTTACCTGGACCAATGAGCGCACGCATCAAATCATACGGGAGAACCTGCACCGGGCGCCCATGTACCGGGGCGACATCAAGGGCACCGGCGCCCGGTACTGCCCCAGCATTGAGGACAAGATCAACCGCTTTGCCGACAAGGACAGGCACCAGGTCTTTCTGGAGCCGGAAGGCATGAACAGCGCCGAATGGTACATACAGGGCATGTCCTCCAGCCTGCCGGAGGATGTGCAATGGCTGATGTACCGCAGCGTGCCCGGCCTGGAAAACGCCATCCTGACCAGATTGGCCTATGCCATCGAATACGACTGCATTGATTCCAGGTGCTTAAGGCCTACGCTGGAGTCACTGTCCATACCCGGTCTGTATTTTGCCGGGCAGGTGAACGGCACCTCCGGCTATGAGGAGGCTGCCGCCCAAGGCCTGCTGGCGGGCATGAATGCCGCTTTGAGGCTTCAGGATAAGGAGCCGCTGATCATTACCCGCGACATGGCCTATATTGGTGTGCTGGCGGATGATCTGACCACCAAGGGAACAGACGAACCCTACCGCATGATGACAAGCCGCGCCGAGCACAGGCTGTACCTGCGCCAGGACAACGCCGACCTGCGCTTGACGGAGCTTGGTTATAAAGCCGGGCTGGCAGGGGAAGAGCGGATGCGCCGCACGGAATCAAAAGCAAAAGAAACCAATGAACTGAGGGAAAGGCTGGCCGGTCTTTCATTGCCGCCCACGAAGGAGCGGGAGGATTTGCTTTCCGCCTTGGGCGAGCCGCCCTGCCCAGGCACGCTCACCGGGGAGGAGCTTTTGCGCCGTCCGGCGGTGACGTTTGCCCATATCGCATCCCTGGTGCCGGAGCTTCAAACTGCCTCTCCCGCCGCGGCGGAGCAGGCCGAGATTTCCGTCAAGTATGACGGGTACCTGCGCAAGCAGGAAGCTCAACTTTCCAAAGCCAGGGCCATGGAAAACGCCCTGCTGCCCCCCGATGCCCCCTACCTTACCATGGACGCCCTGCGCATTGAGGCCCGCCAAAAGCTGGACCGCCAGCGCCCCCGCTCCCTGGGCCAGGCCGCCCGCATCCCCGGCGTGTCCCCGGCTGACATCGCCGTCCTCATGGTTTGGCTGGGCCGGCGAGAGAGGCAGAACGGAGAGAACAAAGGATAGCTTTTTTAGCGGGAGGACCTCTTTTAAAAAAGAGGTCCTCCCGCACCCACCCCAGAAAACTTTTAAGGAAATTATTTTTGATCCATCATAATTTGATAGTGATTTTCGAGAGGCACACATGAAAAGAGAATTAGCTTAATAGTGGGCTTCCGAAGGTCCAGGGCGATCGGAAAGCCCTGGTCGCGCCCGAAGGCGCGAAACCTTTTTATGCAGCAAACAATCAATCGGCAATATGCAAATGAGAAGGGAGCTCATGCCGTGCCTGCCTCACAAAAGAAATCCTACCTGCTGGTGATCCTGGGCGTTGTGATGGTATCCTACAGCGGGCCCATGGTCAAGGGCGCCCTGTTGCAGGGGGCCAACCCCATCACGGTTGCCTTTTTGCGTATGCTGTTTTCTGGCCTCTTGCTGCTTCCCTTCTCCCTGCGGAAAAAGCCGGGCGCAGATCAATCCTCCATGCAGGCTGTCCTTTTAGCGCCGAAGAAGCAATTGCTGTTCGGCGTGCTGGCCGCTGCTTTCCTGGCGCTGCATTACTATACCTGGATGACCTCCATGAACAGCACCTCCACCTTTGCTTCCGTGGCGCTTGTCTGCACCCAGCCGCTGTTTGTGGCCGCTTTTTCGGGGCTGCTGCTTCGGGAGCCCATGCAAAAAACCGCCCGGCCAGGCGCGCTTGTGGCGCTGGTCGGCGCATTGATGATCGGCGCCAACAGCCTTACCGGGCTTGGCGGAAATATCGGCGGAGACCTTCTGGCGCTACTCGGCGCGGTGGCCATGGCCGGCCATTGGCTGTGTGGCCGTCATGCCCGCAAAAGCCTGCCTTCGCTTGGGTATACGGTGTTTGTCTATCTGGCCACCGCTGTGTTATTGGGCATGATGATGCCCCTGACCGGCGGCTTTCAGTTGCCCCCTCAGGCGGCCTGGTACCTGGCCGTACTGATCCTGGGCTCCACGCTGCTGGGCCATGCTGTGTTCACCTACGCGCTGGGCAGCGTCAGCGCCCATGTGGTATCCTTCGCGCTGCTGGGTGAGCCGGTAGGGGCCATGCTTTGGGCACTTTTGCTGTTTGATGAAAAGCCCGGTGCCTTGCTGCTGTCAGGCGGCGCCGTGGTACTGCTGGGCTTATTCTTATACCTGCGCGCCGTGGCGGCAAAAGAGTCCGGAAAGGCGCAGGCTTCCATCTAGAAAACCGGGAAGGAAGAGGAAATTGCAGAATTTGGCCGTATCTGCCCAGGTGGTGCTGCCCCTTCTATTGATGATGCTGGTGGGCGTCGGCGCGAAGCGCTGTGGCCTGGCGGATGAGCCCGTGCTGCGAAAGGTAGACGCGATCGCCTTTCGCATATTCCTGCCCGTGCTCCTATTTCAGAACCTGTACGCGGTGGATTTGAAGCAGGCGTTCAATCCTGGGCTGATGGGGTATACCGTTGCCTGCGTCTTTTTGATTTTCGCCCTGTCCATGTGGCTGATCCCCCGATTTGAAAAGGACAACAAAAAGCGGGCCGCCATCATACAGACGATCATCCGCAGCAATTTTCTGATCTTTGGCCTGGCAGTGGCCGTCTCGCTGTATGGGGAGGGGAATGCCGCTTCCGTAGCGTTGCTTGGCAGCGTTTTTGTTCCCTTGAGCAATGCGCTGGCGGTATTCATTCTGGAATACTTCCGCATGGGCAAGGTCAGCGTAAGGAAGATTGCATTTAGCATTCTCAAAAACCCGTTGGTCATTGCTGCGCTGCTTGGCATCGCTGTGCTTTTGCTTGGCATTCCGCTGCCTGCGGTTTTCAGGAAAACCATCAAGGATATGTCCGCCGTGGCAACGCCCCTGTGCCTTTTGACACTTGGCGGTTCCCTGCGCGCTGCTGACGCCAGGGAAAACGCAAAGCAAATCGGCCTGGGCCTTTTAGCCCGTATGGTGCTGGTGCCCGGCATATTCCTGCCGCTGGCGGCGCTGCTTGGCTTCCGGGGAGAGGCTTTGCTGGCGCTGCTGGTGCTTTTTGCCTCACCGACCGCCGTATCCAGCTATACCATGGCCCAGCAGATGGGGGCCGACGGAAAGTTGGCCGGGCAACTGGTGGCGTTCACCACGGGAATGTCGATCCTCACCATTTTTCTGTTTGTGTTTGTCTTTAAGGAATTGGGCTTTCTATAATAGCGGGTCCATGTCCTGGCTGCTACATTTCCTTCATGAGCCGGTTGGTATGGTAGATCAGCAGGAAGAAACGTAAAACCAGCAGGATGATGGGCGGAAGTATATGGGCAAGGTCTGTGACTAGTATGCTGGCCGCCATGATCCATAGGATCAAGCCGTATGTGGTATACTTTTCCACCATTGCACCGGCTTTGTCTTGAATTGTTTTATTTCTTTCATCCGCCATGGCAATGGACTTGCGGCGCTTTACCTGTTCATTTTGAAGCGCAGAAAGAAAAGTGCCTGCGAACCAGGCAAGACCCAATCCCAAAGCCGCCGAGCCAAAGCCGTAGCATAAGCCTGCGGCCTTTTTTTGCGCTTCACCAGGGAACAGAAAGATCGCCACCAGTATCAGGGTTATACCCAGCAAGGCAAGAATTACAAACAAAAACCGTTTCAGTTTCATGGCTTCTCCTCCTCGTATAAAAAGACTTCTTCTACCGGCAGGCAAAAGTATCTTGCGATCTTTATTGCCAACAGGATGGATGGATTGTAGCGCCCGTTCTCCAAAGAGCTGATGGTTTGCCTGGATACCTGAAGGACATCCGCAAGAGCTTCCTGGCCAATGCCCCGCTGCTTTCGCAACTCTTCCAATCTGTTTTTCACGGCATGACTCCTTTCGGAATGTAAAGCGAACTTTACGTACCTAGTATAGGCTGGAATCTTTGATATGTCAAGCGTCCTTTACGTTTATTCTCAAAAATTGCCGCCCATCAGGCGGCAGGAAGTCAAAATATAATCAAATCAATCTTAATGCGGGCTGCGCGTTCAGCGTCAAATCGCCAATGTCTCCCCGCATCAGCCGGTAATACGCCGCGCTGGCAATCATGGCCGCGTTGTCTGTGCATAGAGAAAGCTTTGGCATATACAGGGGGATACCGGCCGTATCGCACTGCTCCTGCATCATGCGCCGAAGCAGGCTGTTGGCGGAAACGCCGCCGGCCAGCGCGAGAGCTGCCGCCTTTGTATCCCTTGCTGCCAGCAGCGCCTTTTCGCACAGGGAGGATACCACCGCCATGCGGAAGGATGCCGCCATATCGGCTTTGGGAAGGGGCTTTCCCTGCTGGTTGAGCTTGTGGGCCTCATTGATGAAGGCAGTTTTCAAGCCGGAAAAGCTGTAATCGTACCGCCCATCCGGCTTTGGCTTTGGCAGGGCAAAAGCGGAAGGGGCTCCCTCCTCCGCCAGCTTGTCCAAGCGTGGCCCGCCGGGATAGGGGAGGTCGAGTATCCGGGCGGCCTTGTCAAAGGCTTCCCCGGCGGCGTCGTCCTGGGTCTGTCCCAGCAGGCGGTAGACGCCATAGTCTTGTATTTCAATCAGATGGCTGTGGCCGCCGCTGACCACAAGGCACAGGAAGGGCGGTTTTAAATCGGGGTGGGAAAGGTAGTTGGCGCTGACATGGCCCTCAATGTGATTTACCGGGATCAGAGGCAGGTTCAGCGCGTAGGCCAATCCCTTCATGCAGCTTACGCCGGTCAGCAGTGCGCCTACCAGGCCGGGACCGTGAGTTACCGCCAACGCGCCGATCTGGGAAAAGGCCATCCCCGCTTGTGCCAGCGCTTCGTCGATCACCCTGTCGCAGGCCTCCACATGGGCACGGCTGGCGATTTCGGGTACCACGCCGCCGTATAATGCGTGCAGGTCGATCTGGGAAAACACGACGTTGCTGATGACCGTACGCCCGTTTTCCACAATGGAGGCCGCGGTCTCGTCGCAGGAGGTTTCGAGGGCGAGGATGCGCACCGTATTTTGAGCCTTGAGAGCCTTCACTTTTTCCCGGCAGGCCGATTCATAGGTCATGCTTGTCGTTTCCTTCTTTTCAGGTACAGGATGGCGGATGCAAATATCAGGGCAGCACCTGCCAGCCAGTACAGCCCGATGCGGGCGGCATACTCCACAAAAAACGGGGTGGGCATCAATTGAAGCAGCAGATCCTGGTTGGGGTTAAGCTGCCACAGGTCATTGGTGAAGAATACATGGTGGAACTGTGTAAACAGCGTGTGGAAGTCCAACGCTGCCCATACGGCCAGGGCTGCTCCCAATACCGCGATGAACAGGCTGACACGGATGTAACCGCGGGCAAGGGATGCAAGCATTGCACGGTAACGGAATATCGCAATCGCGAGAACCACAATTACAATCAAAGCACAGAATATAAATAGGGACCGGCAGAGGGAGAAGAGGTTCCTTACATCCTGCATGTGCGTTATTTCTTTTTCGGAGAAACCTTCCCTTATCTGCCCATGGACTGACAAGGTGGTTTGAAATGTATCCCCGCGCCCGGCAAGGTACGATGTAATCTTTTCGGCCAGGCCGGGATACTCCTGCACATCCACTCCGGTAATGCCGGGATCGGCGTGGCGCAGGAACATGTCCTGCATGAGATTAGCGTTTTCCCCCACGGCGAGGAGGATTCCGCTCAAAAGGCCGAGGAGAAGCGTCAGCGCGAACAAGGCACTACCCAAGGCCGGAAAAATCTTCTTCATAATCATTACCTGATAAAAGGTTTTTGAAGGGGTCCAGGGGAGACTTTTTTTCTCAAAAGTCTCCCCTGGCATATCTTACTGCATCTTCAAATACGCGGTCACAAAGCCGGAAAGGTTGCCGTTCATCACGTCGTCCACATTGCCGGATTCAAAGCCGGTGCGGTGGTCCTTGACCATGGTGTAGGGCTGGAAGACATAGCTGCGGATCTGGCTGCCCCATTCAATCTTTTTCATTTCGCCCTTGATATCCGCCATCTTTTCTTCCTTTTCCCGCTCCCTAAGCTCCAGCAGCTTGCTTCGCAGCATCCGCAGGCACATTTCCTTGTTTTGCACCTGGCTGCGCTCATTCTGACACTGGACGACGGTGTTGGAGGGAATGTGGGTCATGCGCACGGCGGAGTCGGTACGGTTAACGTGCTGGCCGCCCGCGCCGCTGGCCCGGTAGGTATCGATGCGGACTTCCTCCATGTTGATTTCAAAGGCGGCATCGTCTTCCAGCAGGGGTGCCACATCCAGGGAGGAGAAGGAGGTGTGCCGCCTGGCGTTGGAGTCGAAAGGACTGATGCGCACCAGACGGTGCACGCCCTTTTCGCCCCGCAAAAAGCCGTAGGCATTTTCGCCTTCCACCTCAAAGGTGACGCTTTTGATGCCGGCCTCGTCGCCGTCCAAAAGGTCCAGCAGCTTCACCTTAAAGCCCATGATCTCGCAGTAGCGGGTGTACATGCGGTAAAGCATCTGCGTCCAGTCCTGGGCCTCGGTGCCGCCGGCGCCCGCGTGCAGCGACAAAATGGCGTTGTTGTCGTCATACTCGCCCCGCATCAGCGTTTCCAGCTCCAATGCGTCGACGTCCTTGCGAA
Source organism: Bacillota bacterium (assembly GCA_023436585.1). GTDB lineage: Bacteria > Bacillota > Clostridia > Christensenellales > Aristaeellaceae > JAEWAH01. Next base: position 38,488 of record JAEZIN010000016.1, read on the forward strand.
GCGCCGCAATAGACTGGCCGGCTTCCTGCACCAGGTCCTCGTCATTGCCTTCCTCGGCCAGCTCCATCATGACCTCGATGTCGTCGGCCTGGCTGCAAAGTTTGTTGTAGTGGGCAAGCTTGCCACGAAGCCCGCTTAAGCGCTGATTCACTTTGGTAGACCGCTCCAGGTTGTTCCAGAACTCCGGAGCGTTCATTTCTTCCTCTAACTCGCTGACTTCTTCCTTCATGCGAGCGATGTTAAAGTGCATCACCTGCCTGCATAATGCTTTCACGGATCCGAATCAGGTCCTGCCGGAATTGATCCAACTCAATCATGCCATCACATCCTTATATCTATTTTGGAAATCATTCAAGCTGGCTTGGCAACGTTACTCGTCTTTCCCATGGCAGTGCTTGTACTTTTTGCCGCTGCCGCAGGGGCATAACGCGTTGCGGCTGATTTTGCCGCCGTCAGGCAGCGTCCTTTGCTGCATGGTATTGCTGTCGGCGCCGGATGCCTGGGTGGGGGTGGCCACCGTGCGGCGTTCGGGGGCCTTTTGCACACGGGCCTGGTACAATCTGGTGACGGTATCCTCCCTAATGAGGCGGACCATTTCCTCGAACATGTCGAAGCTTTCCAGCTTGTATTCGGTCACGGGGTCCTTCTGGCCGTATGCCCGAAGCCCTATGCCGTCCCGCAGGTGGTCCATGGCGTCGATATGGTCCATCCAGCGCGCGTCCACAGCGGAAAGGAGCACAACGCGCTCGAACTCCCGCATGTCGATGCCCATATCGGTCAGGGACTTTTCCCGCTCCGCATAAAATTCTGCGGCCTGCTTTTCCAGGAAGGTATCAAACTGCTCAAGATCCCATTCCTGGATTTCCTTGTGGTGCGCCTCGATTGCGCCTTTTGGAATGCACAGCTTCTCCAGGTATTCGGCAACGGCTGCAAGGTCCCAATCCGAGGTGATCTCCCCGGCGCAGTGGCGAGCCGTCACCGAATGGATCAGGTCTTTGACCAGCTTCTGCACATAGTCGCGCATGTTGGCGCCTTCCAGCACCTGGCGGCGCTGGCCGTAGATGATCTCGCGCTGCTGGTTCATGACATCGTCAAACTGCAGCACGTGCTTGCGGATATCGAAGTTGCGGCCTTCGATGCGCTTTTGCGCGCTTTCGATCTGCTTGGTCAGCAGCCCGGCTTCCATGGGCTGCTCGTCGTTCATGCCAAGCCGCTCCACAAGGGGCGCGATGCGTTCGGAACCGAACAGGCGCATCACATCATCTTCCAGGGAGATGAAAAACTGCGTGGAGCCCGGATCGCCCTGGCGGCCGGAACGGCCGCGAAGCTGGTTGTCGATGCGGCGGCTTTCGTGGCGCTCGGTGCCTATAATGTGCAGGCCGCCCACCGTGACCACCCGGTCGTGCTCCGCATCGGTGTTCTTTTTGTAATTCTCGAACAGCCCATTGTAACGGGCCCTGGCATCCAGCACTTCCTGGGGCACGTTTTCGTTGTGGCCGGTGGCTTCCTCAATAAGCTCCGGCGGAACTTCCTCCTGCCGCATCTGCCGGCGGGCCAGGAAATCCGGGTTGCCGCCCAGGAGTATGTCGGTGCCGCGGCCGGCCATGTTGGTGGCGATGGTGACGGCGCCGAAGTGGCCGGCCTGGGCCACGATCTCGGCTTCCTTTTGATGGTGCTTGGCGTTCAATACTTCATGCTGTATGCCGCGCAGCTCCAGCATGCGGCTGAGCATTTCACTGGTTTCCACCGAAACGGTACCCACCAATATGGGCTGCCCCGTTTTGTTCCTTAAGACGATCTCCTCTACCACGGCCTTGAACTTGCCCTGCTTTGATTTGTAAACCAGGTCGTTCATGTCCTTGCGGATCATTTCCTTGTTGGTGGGGATCTGTACGACGTCCAGGTTGTAAATACTCTGGAACTCGGCTTCCTCCGTTTTGGCGGTACCCGTCATGCCGGAGAGCTTTTTGTACATGCGGAAGTAGTTCTGGAAGGTGATGGTGGCCAGCGTTTTGCTTTCCCGCTCCACCTTCACCCGTTCCTTGGCCTCGATGGCCTGGTGCAGCCCGTCGGAATAGCGGCGGCCCACCATCAGGCGGCCGGTGAACTCGTCCACAATGACGACCTCGCCGTTTTGCACCACGTAGTCCACATCCCGCTTCATGAGGGCGTGGGCCTTCAGGGCCTGAAGGATATGGTGGTTGAGCTCATTGTTTTCAATATCGGAAAGGTTGTCTATGCCAAAGGACTGCTCCGCCTTGCGGGTGCCCTCCTCCGTCAATGTGACGGCCTTTTCCTTTTCCTCAATGTGATAGTCCGTCTCGTTTCGCAGTCTTGCCACAAAACGGTCGGCCTTTTCGTACATGTCGGTGGACTTGTCCCCCTGGCCGGAAATGATCAGCGGCGTGCGCGCCTCATCGATGAGGATGGAGTCCACCTCGTCCACGATGGCGAAGGAATGGCCCCTTTGGACCATGTCCCGCTGGAAGATGACCATGTTGTCGCGCAGGTAGTCAAAGCCCAGCTCGTTGTTGGTGCCGTAGGTGATGTCGCAGGCGTAGGCGGCCCGGCGCTGGGTGTTGTTCAGGTCATGCACGATCAAACCGACAGAAAGCCCCAGAAAGCGGTAGATCTTGCCCATCCATTCGCTGTCGCGCTTGGCCAGGTAATCGTTCACCGTAACGATATGCACACCATTGCCGGTAAGGGCGTTCAGGTAGGCGGGCAGGGTGGACAGCAGCGTTTTGCCTTCGCCTGTCTTCATTTCCGCGATGCGGCCCTGGTGCAAAACGAGGCCGCCCAATAGCTGCACCCGGTAATGGCGCTGGCCGATGGCGCGTATAGCGGCTTCCCGGACCGTGGCGAAGGCTTCGGGGAGTATATCGTCCAGCGTGGAGCCGTTGGCAAGCCGCTGCTTGAACTCCGCCGTTTTCGCCTGCAGCTGGCTGTCAGTGAGCTTTTTGATGCTTTCTTCCAATGCCTCTATGGCGTTCACCGTCTTTTGAAGCCGCTTTACCGCCGCTTCATTGCTCCCGCCCAGCATTTTTTTGAAAAAATCCAGCATGGTATTCTCCTTGGGGCATGTGCTTTTTTCGTACATGCTTCCTGTTATTATACCATGGGAAACGGCTGGGAATCAAGAAAACAATTTCTTTCTCCGGGGCGTGCCAGGCAACAGCAAGCCCAGAAACCATAGAAAAAGGATTACGGCGGGCAGCGCAGGGACGCTTTGAACCGCCGGCGCAAAGGCGGGCGATACAACTGTGCCGATGATGGGAAAGAGCAGAAGACTTAAGCCAAAGGAGATCAGGGAGTGGCACAGCGCGCCCTTGAGGAGAAAGAAAAGGGTGACTCCGCCCTCCTGCAGGAAGGTCAGGTTTTGCAAAAGGATGGACATGCCGGAAAAGGAGGCCGCGGCGCACAAAAGCGCCGGGCGCAGGGCGGGGAACGTATCGGGCAGGGGAATGGAGGAAATACGCGAACAGCCGGCTGTCACTTCCAAAAAGGCCTGCAGGCCGGCAAGGATGCCTTCCGGAAAGTGAGGAAATGCGCAGCGGACCATTCTGGCCGCAACGCTGCCCAGCACCATCAGGCCGCATACCGTGAACATGGCCATTGCCGCGCCGTGTATGACCTGGCTTAGGCCAAGGCGCTTTGCTTCATGGGCGGGGGCGGAGGGAAGGGGAGGGCAGGCGAAGAAAAGCCTGGACAGCTGCCCGATGCAAAAAGCCCCCAGCCAATGAACCAGCAGCATAAACCAGCCCAGGGGCGGGCTGTGCAGCCACCCACCCAGCGTGCCGACAAAAAACATGGGGCTCATGGTACCGGTATACAGCGCGAAGCGCTTCAGGGCGGCCCGGCCCGCATCCTCCTTGAGAGCGACCTCCTGGGTTAAGCGCGAGCCGCCGGGGGAGCCGGACAAAAGCCCCATGATCACCAGGGGAGCAATGCCCGCAGGCAGGCCAAGAAACCGGTTCACGCCCCGGTTGCCTCCGGCGGGAAGGCTTCCTGTAACAAGCAGCATGCACACAAGAAAAGGGAACAGGCTTGGCAGCACCGCTGCAGCCCACAACCGGCATGCCTCCACAGCGGCCGCAGCCGCATCCAGGGGAAAACAAAGCATGCTTCCGGCCAGCAGCCCGGCAAGCCCGGGCACAAAAAAACGCCTCATCACGCAGCCCTGCCTTTCCTTGAAAAAGACACTGGTACAGTATATGGGCGGAGGTAAATGGCATACCTGCGGGCAGGGTGCAAAAAAGCGCCCCGCTTTCAAGGCGGAGCGCTATCCATGATATTTCAGCCGACGGAGGCGGCCTTTTCCAGTTCCTTCATGGCATCCCAAATCTCCAGCTCGCGGATCAGCTCCGGGTCTTCCTGCAGGTTATAGCTGAAGCGGTTCAAACCGTTGGGATCGTAGGACAGCTTGATGGGCATGTACAATACGGCATACTTTACATTGGGAAAGCTGTCTTCCAAAGAGATGTCCACGCCGATTTCGAATTCCTGCTCCGCAAGCCGCCTGGGGTCTATGCTGTTCCAATCAGCAGGGCTTGTGATCAGGAAAAGATGCTGCTCAGAGATTTCAAAGCTGCTTTCTCCGGCGTTCTCATCCTCGTTGAGCTGCATGGATACGCGCAGCGCGCCATCCCGCACACGCACCGAGACCGTGCCGATGATGTACATATTGCTGGCGCACAGGTCAATGCGCTTGACCCCGCCAGGCAGGGCAGCTATCTCCTCCAGATCCAAAGGCGTCGCCATGGTCCAGGCGTCCGTAAGGCCCCTGTCCAGATTCTTGATGCGCACGCCAAAGGTGCAGGCGGTGTTGTTTTTCAGCATCACCAGCTTGCGGTAGAAGGGGAAGGTATACGTCGTATCCCCGGCCGTCAGCGTGATGGTGTAGGCGACGGTGGAACTGCCGGTATATTTCAGGTAGATTTCCCCGGACTGGAATGTGCCGGATACCTGCCCGTAATTCTTGTCCATGACTACGCTGCCGGAATCCGCCTGGATCACTTGCAGCCGTACCTGCTTTGTGCCGTTAAGGGCGCAATTGACGCGGATGTACTGCGTCGGGGCGGACAATTCCTCGTTGACATATTCGCTGTCGCTCAAACGGCCCATGTCCAGTTGATCCACCTGAATCAAAAATGCATCCTGCGCTAGTGCCGCGGGGAAGACCGCAAGAGCCGCCAGCAGCAGGATAAGGCCTGCCAGCCAATGTATACGGGCTGACCTGGGTTTTGACATGCCGATCCCTCCTCTTATCACAGCGTAATTCTTCCATATAAACGGTTTTCCCTGCCTGTTTTCATGCGGATTGCAACTAAGAGGCGTGATTTTACAGGAATGTGCATCATAAAAAAATATTTGTAATAATTTCTTAAAACTTATTTACCATTACGTCATCTTTTGGTATACTATGGGCACAACCTCACGAGGGGGAAAAAGACCATGCGAATGAAGCTTCATAGCCGTACCGCGCTTGTACTGGCGCTCATCCTTTGCCTGACAACCTTTGTCTCCGCCCCTGCCGAAACGCGGTACGCAACGCTGCGCTACGGCAACAGCGGGGAGCAAGTTAAAACCATGCAGCAGGCACTGACCGCGCTTGGCTTTGATACGAAGGGTGTTGACGGCAAGTTTGGCCGCGGCACCGAAGAGGCCGTCAGGCAGTTCCAGCGCAGCAAGGGCCTTGTGGCGGACGGCTTGGCCGGCCACCAGACGCTGACGGCGCTGTACGGCGCAGCCGGCGATGCGGGCGGAACGCCCCCGCCGGAAGCCACCCCAACGCCTACGCCCGCCCCTTCCTCTCCGGCAGGCGCCACCCCTTCCATAAGCTCCGCGACGCTTCGTTACGGTTCCACCGGCGACGCCGTCAAAACCTTGCAGGCAGCGCTTTTGAAGCTTGGCTATGCGCCGGGCAACCCGGATGGCAAGTTTGGCCGCGGCACGGAAGCGGCTGTAAAGCAGTTCCAAAGGAATAATGGCCTGAAAGCGGACGGCCTGGCCGGTAAGCAAACACAGACGCTTTTATATGCCCAGGCAAATCAGGGCAATCCAACGCCCACCCCTACACCCACGCCTACACCCACGCCCACCACATCAGCGCCTACGGACGCTCCGACGCCTACCCCTACACCGACGCCAACTCCTTCCAACGTCACCTTCAGCCGTACATTGAAAAAGGGCTATACGGGAGATGATGTGAAGCTTTTGCAGCAGAAGCTGCAGGAACTGAAGTATTACACCGGGAGCATCAGCGGCGTTTATGACGATGCCACCATCGCGGCGGTCAAGGCTTTCCAGGCAAACAACGGCCTGACAGCGGACGGCCTGGCCGGAACCAAAACGTATGCGGTGATCCAAAGCGGCAGTGCCCGCACGGCCGATCAGCTCCCGCTGCCGACCTACGCGACCCTCAAGCTCAATTCCACCGGCGCGGCGGTCACCAATCTTCAAACTGCCTTGAAGAACCTGGGCTACAAGGCCACGGTCACCGGCACCTATTCCACCGAGACCAGGGAAGCCGTGGCGGATTTCCAGCTTCGCAACAACCTGGTGGCGGACGGTGTCGCCGGTTCCGGCACGCAGCAGGTGCTGTTCGGCGGCAGCGCCAAGGACGCTTCCGCTCCGCTGCCTCCCCTGGAGGAGGGGGCCGGCATCATCGACGGGCCCGGCACCGCCAATGTCCAGCTCCTGCATTGGTTTGATACGGTCAAGCCCAGCATGAGAAGCGGTCAAAACGTACTGGTGTTCGATCCCGCTTCCAAGCGGAGCTGGACCCTCCGGCTGTATTCCCTGGGCCGGCACGCCGACTCCGAGCCTCTCACGCTGCGGGATACGCAGATTATGAACATCGCATTTGGCCAAACCACGTGGACGCCCAAGCCTGTTTTCGTCAGGATACCGGATGGCCGCTGGGTACTGGCTTCCATGCACAACACACCGCACCTGAGCGGTTCTATTATCGGCAACGGCTTCGATGGCCACCTGTGCGTGCATTTCCTTCGGGACATGGCCGAATGCCAGAAGAACGACCCCTCTTACGGTGTGACCAATCAAAATGTCATCCGCAACTATTGGAAGCAGATGACCGGGGAGATTTACCAGGAGATCGTGCGGTAGGGGCACCGAAGGATTACAAGGCTTTGATCCATAAGGATATAAAGAACATCATGCCATCTCCGGTGAGAAGATGGCATGATGTTTTTATTTCGCGTTCTTTGCTATGGCGCCGCCGGCGCGGGCGGGTCCTCCTCCGGCTTTGGCGGGGATGCGGAAGCGGAGCGTCTGGGAAGGCGGATCAGGAAGGAGCCGGTACCGATGCCCAGGGCGATCATCAAAAAGGTAATCATGGCGTTTACGCCAAGCTCCAGGCCGGCTTTGCTTTGGCCCTGGGCCAGGTAAGCCATGGCGCGGTACAAGCTCAGGCCCGGTACCAGGGGTATGATAGACAGCGTAATAAACACGGTGGCCGCGATCTTCATCCGTCGGGCCAGAAATTCCGCCAGGATGGATGCGCTGGCAGCCGCCAGGAAAATGGCCGCGTGCTCTGAAATACCGGCTGTGGTAAGCGCCCAGTAGCAGCCGTGGGCTGTCATCCCCGCGGCGGAGGCCAGCAGCAGCGCCCGGTTGGGGGCGTGCAGGAGTACGCCAAACCCCAGCGTGGCAAAAAAGCTGGTAAGCAGCGCGATCATGATGTTGCCGCCCATGTCATACCCCCTTTCCCAGAAGCAGGAACAGACTTTGGGCCACCAGGGCCCCGCCGGCCACCAATGCGCAAATCAACAAAGCCTGGGCCGCGTGGGTCACCCCGGAGAGCATATCTCCCCGCATGGTATCCTGCACCGCGTTGGTCATGGCAAGGCCCGGCAGCAGGGGCATCAGGGCCCCGGCTACCATGGCATCCACAATGCCGGAGCCGGTCAGGCGGTTGAACGCCAGCGGCAGCAGTGTGCAGATGGCGCCGCCCACCAGGCTGGAAACGATATGATACATGCTGTATTTGCGCAAAACGCGGATCAGCCCCTGGGTGATGGCAGCGCAAAAAAAGGCAACAAAGCCATCCATGAAACCGCCGCCAAACATGACGGCAAAGCAGAAGGAGGACAGCGCCGCGGCCCAGGGCATGTAAGCCCGGCCGCGCACATCCTCCCAGTTCTCTATTTCCTTCAGTTGGTTCAGCGCTTCCTGCGGGCTGATATCGCCCGCGGCCACTGCCCGGCTTACCCTATTGACGTCATCCACCTTTTTTAAGTGCGTCCCCCGGCGGCGGATGCGCTTGACGGACGTCTTTTCCTCCCCGTCGAGAAAGGCGAGGGTGATGAACACGCCGCTGGGAACGGCGAAAACCTCGACCTTTGTGCAGCCGAACGCGCGGCCCATGCGCTCCGCCGTATCCTCCACGCGGTAGGTCTCGCCGCCGTTTTCCAGTATGATGCGCCTCGCCAGCTGCACTGCCTCCAGCATGCGGGCATTGGTCAGGGCCGTGCCGCCGGTTTCTTGTGACATGGTAGCCTCCGGGTTATATTCGTATGGCATGCTTACCTGGACGGCTTGAACATTTTCCCTAGTATGCTTCTTAATACGTTCACAATCAGGGCGGTGGCCAGCGCCCACAGAAAACCATCCACATGGAATTTGTCCAGCATCACCCAACTGCAAAGCTGAACAAGCCAGGCATCCAGCAGCACATACAAAATGCCCAGCGTAAACAGGTTGAACACGCCCAGGAGCAGCTTGGCGACGGGGCGGAGAATCAAATAGATCACGCCCAGGACAGCGCCGGCATATACAGCATAGGTATAATCCGTTGCCGTCACCCCTGGGAGTAGGTATACGCATAAGGGGATAGCCCCCACGCACGCCAGAAAACGGAAAACCATACTGCGCATATGCGCCCTCCTCTATAGGTGAAATGACGGCTTTTTATCTGCTGTCGTGCCGGTTTCATTATATCATTGCCCATTTTGCTTTACAAGGCATGACACGAGGGGGAATGGCGGCATGGGCTTTGCCTCATCATGCATGCATACCCAGAAGCAATCCTATCAGCGCGCCGCCTGCCATCAAAAGGGCGGAATGGACCTTGAACCGGATCAAAAGGACGGCGCCGGCCACAAAGAGCACAGCCTGTGGCCAGGATACAAGGGTATTGATGCCAAGCTTTATGGCGGCGGCTGCCATCAGCGCCAGGGAGGATGCGTTGATGCCATCCAGCGCGTGAGAAAGGATGCGGGAGGCGCGCATCTTTTCCATCACGGGGCGAAGGATTAGCACCAGTATAAAGGAGGGCAGGAAAATTCCAATGGTGGCCAATATGGCGCCTGGCAGGCCGTGAATGATGTAGCCTACAAAGGTGGCCGTTGTGAAAACCGGCCCCGGCGTGAACTGGCCCACCGCTACGGCATCCAGAAGCTGGCGGGCCGTAAGGGCGGGAACATTTTTTACAAGCTCCGATTCCAAAAAGGCGATCAGCACATATCCGCTGCCGTACAGCACCGCGCCGATCTTGAGAAACACGAAGAACAGCGCGCCTAGCGTAATGGGCTCCACCGCCAGGGCTTTGGGTTTGCTTTCGCCAAGCTTTCGAGCCAGCAGCAAAAGTACGCCAGAACCCAGCAGCAACGGAATCTCCGGTAGCCCAAACAGCGCTCCTGTGAAAGCCAGTGCAAATAGTATGGCGGCATCCATCCTTTTCAGCACTGTCTTGCCAAGGCGGAAAACGGCCTGGGCGATCACCGCAAGGATGATCGGCTTCATGCCGTCAAAGATGTGGGCCACGGAGGGAATGGTTCCGTATGTTTGATATACATAAGCCAGCAATCCTACCAGGATGGCTGCGGGCAGTATGAAGCACGCGCCGGCCAGGAAAAGCCCTGCCCGGCCTGCCCGCATAAAGCCCAGATGAATGGCCATTTCCGTGGAGTTGGGGCCGGGGATCAGGTTGGTAAACCCCAGCATGTCCATAAACGCTTCCTTGCTGAGCCACCTGCGGCGGTTAACGATTTCCTCCTCCATCATGGCGATGTGGGCTGCCGGGCCGCCGAAGGCGAATACGCCAAGCTTGAAAAATACAAGCGCCACTTCTTTCAAACGCTTCCGCTTTTCTGTTTTTATTTCTTCCATAAAAAGCCTCCTTGTCCCCCGGCTCCATTCAGGTGCAACCTTCTTATTAAAGTAATACCCATAAAAAAGGGAGCCGATTGCGGCTCCGCTGGGTTTTACTATGCTCCTGTTGGGCTGTTGAAAGGCTCCGGGCAAAACTCAATCCGTGATGAACATCGCATCCCCAAAGGAAAAGAAGCGGTATCTTTCCTTCACGGCCTCCCGGTAGGCGGCCAGCGCCTGTTCCCGGCCCATGAAGGCGGAGATGAGCATGAGCAGAGTGCTTTCCGGCAGGTGGAAGTTGGTGATCAGCGCGTCCACGGCATGAAAAGGCTTTCCCGGCGTGATGAATATGCTGGTTTCACCGCGGCCGGGGTGGATGACGCCATGCTCGTCCGCCACTGTTTCCAGGGTCCGCACGCTGGTGGTGCCCACGCAAACGACGCGGCCGCCGCTTTGCCGGGCTTTGTTGATCTGATCCGCTGCCTCGGGGGTGACCTCATAGTATTCAGAATGCATCACGTGGTTTTCAATGCTTTGCACCTTCACCGGGCGGAAGGTGCCAAGGCCCACATGCAGCAATATGGGCACGATAGGGACGCCCATCTCCCGGATGCGGTCCAGCAGCTCGGGCGTAAAGTGCAGCCCGGCGGTAGGCGCTGCCGCGCTGCCGTCCTGCCTGGCATACACTGTTTGATACCGGTCCTTTTCCTGCAGCTTTTCGTGGATGTAAGGGGGCAGGGGCATTTCGCCCAGCTTGTCCAGCAGTTCCTCAAACACCCCGTCATACAAAAAGCGCACGGTGCGCCCGCCGGTTTCCTCCACGCTGCCAAGGATTTGGGCGCGCAAAAGCCCGCCGCCGAAGGAGCAATAAGTGCCGGGCTTCAGCCTGCGCCCGGGGCGGACGATGGCCTCCCATTCATCCTTGTTTATACGTTTTAAAAGCAGGAATTCGATGGGGACCTTGGTGTCTTCCTTGATGCCAAGCAGCCTGGCTGGGATGACGCGGGTCTGGTTGATTACCAGTACGTCGCCCTTTTGCAGATAATCCGGGAGGTCGCGGAAGATGCGGTGTTCCAAGGAATCCTTTTTTCGGTGACAAACCAACAGACGGCTCATGTCCCTGGGTTCCATGGGGGTCTGGGCGATAAGCTCTTCGGGGAGATCATAATAAAAGTCGGATGTTTTCATGGTTGTTCCTTGCGATATTATTTTTGATCCTGTGATGGATGGATTGCAGGAGGATCAAACATCCAGCCGCATCTGGCTGTCATCCTCCTGCGGTTTGGCGGGGGGAGTACGCTTTAAATGCGCATAGGCGGAGGGGGTGCAGACCCGGCCCCTGGGCGTACGCATCAAAAAGCCCAACTGCATCAAATAGGGTTCATATACGTCTTCTATTGTAATCGGGTCTTCGCCGGTAGTCGCCGCCAGCGTATCCAGCCCCACCGGGCCGCCGCCGAACTTGTCCATCATGGTGGAAAGCATGGTTCTGTCCACACGGTCCAGCCCCAGTTCGTCCACATCCAGCATGGCAAGGCCTTCCCTGGCCACGGCTTTGGTGATGGTGCCTTCCGCCCGCACCTGGGCAAAATCCCGCACCCGCTTTAGCATGCGGTTGGCGATACGGGGCGTGCCGCGGCTGCGTCGGGCGATTTCCAGCACGCCTTCCTCCTGAGCTTCCACGTTCAGTATGCCGGCGCTGCGGCGGACGATTTGCGAAAGCTCCTCCGGGCTGTACATCTCCAGCCGGAACATGATGCCGAACCTGTCCCGAAGCGGCGCGGACAATTGCCCGGCCCTGGTGGTTGCGCCGACCAGCGTAAAGCGGGGCAGGTCCAGGCGGATGGAACGGGCGGTGGGCCCTTTGCCGATCATGATGTCCAGGGCGTAATCCTCCATGGCGGAATAAAGCACTTCCTCCACGGCGCGGCTTAAGCGGTGAATCTCATCAATGAACAGTACGTCGCCCGCGTTCAGGTTGGTGAGAATGGAGGCCAGGTCCCCGGGCCGGTCAATGGCCGGGCCGGAGGTGATGCGGATGTTTTGCCCCATCTCGGTAGCGATAATGCAGGCCAAACACGTTTTGCCAAGGCCCGGCGGGCCGTACAGCAAAATATGGTCCAGGGACTCCCGGCGCTTGAGCGCCGCCTGGATGTATACCTGGAGCCTTTCCTTTACCGCCACCTGGCCCACGTATTCCCGAAGCGTCCGGGGGCGCAGGGACTGCTCCTGGGCGTCGTCCTCCGGGCGGAAGCCTGTGGTCATCAACCGGTCATCAGACATGCGTATCTCCTTAATGGCTAGGAAGGATATCCGCTCCTGCGGGAGGGGCCTAGTGATGTTGTAAAGGTTTTTCGGGGATGGGTCCGGGAAGGGGGATTTTTGCAAAAAGCCCCCTTCCCGCAATCACCGTCTTCCTACATCCCCGCCATGGTGCGCAGGGCGAGCTTGATCAGCTCGTCGGCCTTGTCGGATTTTCCGCGCACGGCCTGCAAGGCGCGGCTGGCTTCCAGCGGGGTATAGCCCAGGGATTGCAGCGCCTGCATGGCCTCGGTAAGCGCGTCGTCGCGCACCGGCGCGCCGGAGACATGTTCCGTGGGGAGGCCCGTGAGCGCCTCCTGGGATATTTGGTCCTTCAGCTCCAGGGCGATGCGCTGGGCCGTTTTTTTGCCTACGCCCGGCGCGCGGCTCAAGGCGTTCAAATCCCCGGTGAGGATGGCCAGGTGCAAGTCCTTCAGCGGCATGCTCCCCAATACGCCAAGCGCCGTCCGGGGCCCTATGCCGCTGACGCTGACAAGCCGCAGGAACATAGCTTTTTCCTCTTTGCTGGCAAAGCCGAACAGCTCCAATGCGTCCTCCCGCACGGAAAGGTACGTGTAGCAGCGCATGGTTTCGCCCACAGGCGGTGCGGAAGATAAGGTGGTCATGCTGCATTGCAGCGCGTAGCCTACGCCGCCTGCCTCCAGAACGATTTCCCCGCTGCCCTTTTCCGCCACGCGGCCAGATATGAATGCGTACATGGATGCCTCCGGCTTACTTCATTTTAAACAGATGCTTCGAGTGGCTGGTGTGGGCGTGGGTGATGGCCACTGCCAGGCCATCTGCCGCGTCGTCCGGCTTGGGGATATCCTCCATGTTCAGCAGCAGCTTCACCATCTGCTGTATCTGCTTCTTGTCCGCCTTGCCGTAACCTGTTACGGCCTGCTTGATCTGCATGGGTGTATACTCATACAAATTGTCCGTGTGCTCGGCGGCGGCGATGATGGCCGCGCCGCGGGCCGCACCTACCTGCAATGCGGTGGTGACGTTCCTGGCAAAAAACAGCTCTTCAAAGGCGATTTCATCCGGTTTGTACAATTGAATCAGATTGCGAACGCCTGTTTGAATGGCTTTCAGCCTTTCGGGCATGGGCGTGCCGGCCTCCGTGAGCACCGTGCCGTACTGAAGAAGGCGCAGCCTGTGGCCGTCCGTTTCGATTACGCCATAGCCCAGGATGGCCAGGCCCGGATCGATGCCCAATAGGATCATGAGTGCCTCCTCGGCCCATACGTTTCTACTTATCATAGAACGAATGTACGCATTTGTCAACAATGGCGGCGGCTGCTTGACGCGGACTGGGCATCATGATATGCTTCGGGCAAAAGGGAGGGTGAGAGAAAATGGAAAACACGGCATTGGTGATCATAGATGTGCAGGCTGCCATGTTTATGGGGGAAGAAAAGCCCTACAGGGGGCAGGAAGTGCTGGAGAACATCCGCCTTTTGCTTCACAAGGCCAGGGAGACAGGCATGCCGGTGATTTATGTGCAGCACAACAACGACGGTGAATTCAAAAAGGATACCGCTCCTTGGCAGGTTTGCCCCGAGATTGCTCCGATGGATGGGGAAGCGCGGGTGGACAAAACAACAAGGGATTCCTTTTACAATACGGAGCTGGATGGAATCCTTCGCCGCCTTGGTGTAAAGACGCTCCTTTTCTGCGGCATGCAGACGGAATATTGTGTGGATACGACCTGCCGCAGGGCCTACACCCTCGGCTATGACGCGTACCTTGCTTCCGACGGCCATACCACCTTCAGCAGCAAGGTGCTTTCGGCGGAGCAGATCATCGCGCATCATAACAATGTTCTGCCCACCAAGTTCCTGAAAGTGAAAACCACAGGCGAACTGCTGGAATTAATGGGTATATAGAACCCATGCAGACAAGTTCTTGCGGTGAAAGGGGGATGTACCATGGAGAAAACGGCGCTTGTAATCATCGACTCCCAAGAGGGCATATTCGGCAGGTCTGAACAGGCCGCCTGGCGCGCGGAGGAAACGCTGGCAAACATCAGGATGTTGCTTGACAAAGCCAGGGAAAAGGGCATGCCTGTGGTCTTTGTGCAGCATGAGGATGAAGGGTTGGTTCACGGAACCGACGAATGGCAGATCTGCCGGGAGATTGCCCCGCTTGCCTCAGAGACCGTGGTGAATAAGCATACCATGGATTCCTTTTACGATACGGATCTGGCGGTGGTTTTAAAGAGGCTTGGCATCAAGACACTGATTCTGTGCGGCATGCAGACTGAATATTGCGTGGATACGGCCTGCCGCAGGGCGTATACCATGGGCTATGACGCATACCTGGTTTCGGACGCGCATACCTCCCGCGATGACGGATACCTGACCGGTGAACAGATCGTGACCCACCATAACATGATCCTTTATAGCGAGTATCTCCAGGTGAAAACCACCGGAGAAATGCTGGAGTTGATGGGAACATGAGCCATGCAGCGCCCAAGGAGCATGCGGCATCCTCCCTTTGCGCGGAGCATATTGCCCCGTGCGGCATGAACTGCGTATTGTGCATGGCATATCTGCGGGATAGAAAGCCCTGCCCAGGCTGCCACGGGGAGGACGATCAAAAGCCCTTCCATTGTGTAAACTGCAGCATACGCCATTGCGCAGAACTTGATGAGGGCGATGACGGGTTCTGTTTCTCCTGCGGAAAATTTCCCTGCAAACGTATCAAGCAACTGGATAAGCGTTACCGGGAGAAGTACCATATGAGCTTGGTGGAAAACCTGCTTCAGGTCAAAACCGAAGGCATGGAAGCCTTTTTGATAAGCCAGGCATCCAAATGGACGTGCAAGGCTTGCGGTGGTTTTGTATGCGTGCACCGTGGATATTGCATAAAATGCGGCCCGTGATACGGTTTCTTCAAAAATAATATGTATTTTTATGAACATCTATTGCATTATCATGCAATGCAGTGTATACTGATGCTCATCTTAAATGCATGCCTAAAGGCTTTTTGGAGGAATCATCATGGAAAAACTGCGTGTGTTGCTGGCGTATAGCGGCGGATTGGATACATCCATCATCATCCCCTGGCTGAAGGAAAATTACGACTGCGATGTGGTCTGCATGGCCGCCGATGTGGGCCAGGGGGAGGAGCTTGCCCCCCTGCATGAAAAGGCTGCCAAGAGCGGTGCCGAAAAGCTGTATATCGTGGATATGAAGCAGGAGTTTGTGGAGGACTTCATCTGGCCGACCTTAAAGGCCGGCGCCGTGTATGAAGGCAGTTATCTCCTGGGCACCAGCTTTGCGCGGCCTGTCATTGCCAAATACCTGGTGGAAACCGCCCACAAGGAAAACTGCACCGCCATCTGCCATGGCGCCACCGGCAAGGGCAACGACCAGGTGCGCTTCGAGCTGACCATCAAGGCCTTTGATCCCTTCATGAAGGTCATCGCGCCTTGGCGCATCTGGGACATCAAGAGCCGGGAGGATGCCATCGACTACGCCAACGAGCGCGGCATCCCCGTACCGGTCACCAAGAAAAAGCCATACAGCATGGACAAGAACATCTGGCACCTGAGCCATGAGGGCGGCATCCTGGAAGACCCCTCCCAGGAGATGCCGGAGGATCTTTTGCAGACCATGGTCACGCCGGAAACCGCCCCCGACAAGGCGGAATATGTGGAGATTGCCTTTGAAAAAGGGATTCCCGTCGCCATCAACGGCGAAAAGCTGGACGCCGTTTCCCTGGTGGAAAAGGCCAATGAAATCGGCGCGCGCAACGGCGTTGGCATCGCGGACCTGGTGGAGAACCGCCTGGTAGGCATGAAGAGCCGCGGGGTGTACGAAACGCCCGGCGGCACGATCCTCTATGCCGCTCACAAGCAATTGGAAAGCATCACCCTGGACCGGGCCACCGCCCATTACAAGGAGCAGGTAGCTGTGCGCTTTGCGGAGCTGGTGTATGATGGCATGTGGTATACCCCGCTTCGGGAAGCCTTGTCCGCCTTTGTGGACAGCACCCAGCAGAACGTCACCGGCACCGTCAAATTAAAGCTCTACAAGGGCAATGTGATCCCCGCCGGCGTCAAGAGCGAAAACAGCCTGTATCTGGAGCAAATCGCCACCTTCGGCGACAGCAAAACGCTCTATAACCACCACGACAGCGAGGGCTTCATCAACCTGCTGGGCCTGCCCATGAAGGTGCAGGCGATGGTGAAAGCCTCAAAGAAATGAGCAAGGGCTCTGCCCTTGCATCCCGCCAAAGGGACAAAGCCCCTTTGGAATCCCGATATTGATTATTGTACTGTTATGCATATGAATTGAGTAGGTCGGATTTATATACTGTTGGCAGCCGAAGGTTTCCAAAGGGCGATCGGAAAGCCCTTTGGTCGCGCCGTAGGCGCGAAATCTCTTCATTAGCCAAAAAATATTTTATTTGTCCTTCAATACTCCCAGCATGTCTCCTGGTTATGAAGTTTTTAGAAAGGGTCCGGGGAAACCTTTTTTCAAAAAGGTTTCCCCGGCGTATCCCCCTATGAAGCTTTGGGATGGACGCTTCTCCAAGCCCACCGACGGTATGGTGGATGACTTCCACTCCAGCCTGCCCTTTGACCAGCGGTTGTACCGGCAGGATATTATGGGGTCCATTGCCCATGCCACCATGCTTGGGGAGCAGGGGATCATCCCGCAAGCGGATGCCGACAAAATCGTTGCGGGTCTTCACGATGTGCTTGCGGATATCGAGGCCGGCAAGGTTGCCTTTTCGGTGGAAGCCGAGGACATCCACATGCAGGTGGAGTCGCTGCTCATTGAGCGCATCGGCGAAGCGGGCAAGCGGCTGCATACCGGACGCAGCCGCAACGACCAAGTGGCGCTGGATGTGCGGATGTACGCCAAGGATGCCTGCAGGGAAACGACCGGGCTGCTAAAATCGCTGTGCGCTTTGCTGCTTGAACTTTCCAAAGTGCATATGAACACCGTCATGCCCGGTTATACCCATCTGCAAAAGGCGCAGCCCATCACCCTGGCGCATCACCTGATGGCGTATTTTCAAATGTTTGCCCGGGATATGACGAGGTTTCATCACGCCTATAACGCGGCCGATGTGATGCCCCTGGGCTCCGGCGCACTGGCCGGCACCACCTATCCTTTAAACCGTCAGCGTGTAGCAGAGTTATTGAATTTTTCAAAAATCAGCGAAAACTCCCTGGACGCCGTAAGCGACCGGGATTTTCTTCTGGAATACCTGTCTGCCGCTTCCATTGCCATGATGCACTTGAGCCGCCTTTGCGAGGAACTGATCCTCTGGTCCACCAACGAGTTTCAGTTTGTGGAAATGGACGACGGCTTTGCCACCGGCTCAAGCATCATGCCGCAAAAGAAAAACCCCGACGTGGCGGAATTGATTCGCGGCAAAACGGGCCGGGTGTACGGCGATCTGACAACGCTGCTTACCGTCATGAAGGGCTTGCCCCTGGCCTACAACAAAGACATGCAGGAGGACAAGGAAGCGTTTTTTGATGCCCGGGATACCCTTAAAAAGTGTCTGCGGGTGTTCACCGGCATGCTCAAAACAGTCAAGTTCAAAACCGCCGTCATGGAAAAAGGCGCCGCCGGCGGCTTTGCTAACGCCACCGACTGCGCCGATTACCTGGTGAAAAAAGCCGTGCCCTTCCGGGATGCCCACCATGTAGTGGGGCGGCTGGTAGCCCTTTGCCTGTCTGAGGAGAAAGCATTGCTGGACCTGAGGCTTCCCGAGTTGAAGGGATTTCATGAGGCCTTTGAACAGGATGTGTACGAAGCCATCTCTTTAAGCGCCTGTGTCAAGCTCCGCAGCGTACCCGGCGGGCCGGCTCCCGAGGCGGTGGAGAAGAGTATCCGGGCGGGGGAAGAATTCCTTGATAGATTCGCAATATAATTACATCTTTTAAGCTTATGGTCGTTTAGGCGACGCATGTATACACGGCCTGCCTTTTATGGGGCATCGTTCCCCGTTTGGTTCACTGGAACCAGCTTATATGGCAGCATGCCTGTTGCAATTTGATCGGCAATCGCCAGTGCTTCCTCACCTGTATTTATTCGGTTTATGACAGCTCTGCCATCAGGGATCATGTCTTCCACGATAGGATGTGCAATGACTTCACCATCCAGATAAATCTTTATTTCTTGTCCAATGAGCCTGGCGGTAGCTTCAGCAAAACGCTTTGTCCCTTCATCATTGAATTCGAGACTTACAATATAAGAGCCGAATATCTCAATGTCCATTTGCGCTTCGCATTTTTTGATATGTTTACCTTCAAGTATCACATTCCCTTCCGGATCTATAAACGCAACCTCTGATTTTTCACATAGCATGGCACTGATTTCTTCCGGTACAAGACTCACATCGTGTGCCTGAGCGGGTATGCGTACAGTGATAAGGCCGTCCTGCTTATCGCCGGCAACGGTGGAATCCAGTATATTCATGAAGGCCAGGTGGTCTTCAACAATCGCCACAGCAGCGTCAACCTCATTTTCATTTGGAACATATCCGTCTGCCGGCGCCAGGACGATCGACGTTTCTTCCAATTGGAATATCACTGCCGGTGGTTCGGGTGGGATAGCTGCTTGTTGAATGTTTTCGGCCGGCATGCCATTCATGAACATGGATACCAAAACCAAGAAGGGAATGCTATTCATACCATTCTCCTTTCCCATAGGCAGCTGCAAATACCGTGGTCCTTTGCGCACAGTGTACAGGAATATTTTGAGAAAATCAATTGTTTGATTTGATGAATGAAGCGGAAGAGCAAATGCACACAAATTCGCGGCAATTGAAAAGAGCGGAGGGCTTGCGCCCTCCGCTTTGTGCAGGAATCGTTTTATTCGAAATCGTACGTCATGGTGACGGTGGCGTTGACCACGATCTGGCCGGCCAGGATGGGGGTGCCGGCGGCGGAATCCTCCGCTTTGTACATGGCGGTGCCTCCGTACAGGTTGTAGCTGTATTCCTTTTCTTCCATACTCACAAGGCCGCCCAGGTTCTTCTCCACGCTGCCGGCCAGCAGTCCGGCCTTGCGGGCGCCGTCTTTCACGGCGGCCTTCAGGGCTTCGTCGTAGGCTTCGGCCTGCTTGCTGGAGCTGAAGGTGAAACCGTAGGATTGGTTGGCGCCGGCGCTCATGGCGGAATCCAGCACCTTGGAGATGAGGGTCAGGTCGCGTACGGTGATGGTCAGCATGTTGTCCACCTGGTATCCGTTCACGGATTCACCCTCGGTGAGCTTGCTGTACTGGTAGTCGTAGTTGGGATACACGTTGAAGCTGCTGGTGGCGATGTCTTCTTCGGCGATGCCCAGCTCACGGATGGCGGCGATGACCTTGTCCATGGCTGCGCTGTTGGCGCTCTGCGCTTCGGCAACCGTGGCGCCCTTGGTGGATACGCCCAGGTTGATGCTTGCAAAGTCTGCCTTCAGTGTGATGCTGGAGGTGCCGTGCACGGTGACGGTTTTGCCGGGCTTCAGTACGGCCGCGGCGTCGGAAGAGGCGGGTACGGAGATGGCGGCATCGCCGGCAACTTCGGAAATGGCGGGAACGGCCGCGACCAGGATTACGAGCACTGCGGCCAGGGCAATGAGCCAGGATTTTTTCAACATGAAGACTTCCTCCTTATTGTTGTTTCGTTAGTTTTGGGAAGCGCTGTTTGATTCGGGCGGCGTATCATCGGGCGCTTTTCCACCCCCGCTGTGTCGCCCATCCGGTCTGCGTAGCGCTGCTACGCCTCCCTTCTGGCTCCTTGCGGGGCTTAAAAATCGCCTTGCTTCTCCGCTGCCCTCATTCAACCAGCGGTTCCCTTACGGTGCTTGCGCACCTTGAGCACGATGAAGAGCACAAGGGCCAGGGGGATGAGTACGGGCAGAACCATCACAAGGAATACGGCCATGTCCTGGGCAAATTCGCCTATGGCCTGCCATGTGGCTTTCAGTCCCTGAATGATGCGTTCCCCCAGCGTCAGGGCCTTGGTGGAGGCGGCGTCCTTGGCGGTTTCCTCCTGCAGGTAGACCTGAACGTTGGTGTAGTCGATGCGGCTGTCCATGCCGCGAAGCGAGCTTTCGAAACTATCGATCTGGTATTGTGTGTTGGCGATTTCGTTTTCCACGGCCAGCAGGTCGGCCAGTTCCCCGGTGGTGTTCATCAGCGCACGTAAGCGTTCCATCTTATCCTGCTGCGTCTTTAGGCGCATTTGCGTGTCCGAGTAGCTTTCGCTTACATCCGTGGCGGTTTCATTGCTGTCGGTAATCCGGCCAATCTGCGTGACCCCGTCCTTGAATACGTTCAGGCTGTCTGTGGGGATGCGCAATGTCAGATTCGCGAAGCGCATTTGCCCCTGTGTTTTGTCGCCCGACACCCCGGCGTATTCCACCCACCCGTTGTGGGTATTGGCCAGTGCCTTTACCGCGTTAAGGTCCTGTTCAAACTGCATGGTGTTCAGGGTGTAGCTGGCGGTGCGGATGATTTTGACGCCCTGCACCGTTTCGCCCGCTGCGGACTCTGCCTCCGCCTTCATGCTCTGGTTTTCGGTGAAGGTGAGGCCGCCTCTTTCCGCGCTGTCTTCCTGCGGCATTGCCGCGTACAGCATATCGGCCTGAGGTGGCGGTGCCGCCCAATCCGCGCCATTGTCCATGGATTTTTGCAGGGCGATCTCGTTTGTTGCCGGCTGCTCAGAGCTTGTCTTGGGAACCCACTCGCGGACTGCCATGGTGCCTGCCGCCAGTACGACCACCGCGGCCGCGGCGGATGCCCATGCGCGCCAGGGGTTTCTCCTTCGTGTTTCCGTTTGCTTCAGCATATGCGTCCTCTCCTCGGTCCGGATCGCCTCTCGCCAGCTCTGGCTCCATTCCGCGGGTACCTGCGCGGAATCGTCCATGCTAGATAGGTCCTGGAGAAGCAAGCGCATATCCTCAAGGGATTTTTGGCAGGCGGCGCATTCCTTTGTGTGCTGGTCCATGGCCGCCATGTCTTCTTTATTGAGCGTGCCCTCCAGATAATCCGTCAGAAGGGCTTCAAAGCGTTCGCAATTCAATTGTTGGCCCTCCTTTCATCTCTTTGGACGGACACGCTGGGGAAAAGTTCCGCGTGTTCCATAAGAATTTCTTTTAATTTCAGCCTGGCCCGGCTGATGCGGCTTTTGACTGTTCCCACAGGCGTGTTTGTGATCTCGGATATCTCATCATAGCCCATGTCCTCCACCTGGGAAAGGAGCAGTACGGTGCGCATATCCTCCGGCAATTTGTCCAGCCCGCGCTTCAAGGCCGCCATGCGCTCCTTCTGCTCCAGGGCGCTGTAAGGGGTCTGGCCTTTGTCCTCGGGGGTAAAGCCGTTCTCGGACATGGCCTCCAGCGATTCGGCCTGGGTGCGCTTGCGCTTGCGCAGCGCGTCCAAACATATATTGTAGGCGATGCGGTAGAGCCATGTTTCCAGCCTGGCCTCGCTGCGGTAGCTGGCCATGGACCTGTAGGCGCGTAAAAGCGCCTCCTGGGCACAGTCGCCGGCATCCTGCTCGTTGCCCATGAGCTTTATGCAGGTCAGATAGATCCTGCGCTCAAAGGGTGCCACCAGCGCCTCAAAGGCGGCCGCGTCGCCGCGTTTGGCACGGGCCACCAATAATTCGTCTGTTTGCACGGTATCCCTCCATTTCTGCTTCGTCCATACGATGAACGGTACATACCCCATTTTTCATGCCCTGAAGAAAAATACATTCACTTTTTGGATGGAAAATACATCGGGAAAACATAATGCATTTGCTTGACAGTACCATTTTTACCATGGTATCATACCTTAAATCAAATATCCACCATAAATGCCAGAACGGAGACAAGCGTTTCCCATTCCTGCTTCAAGAGAGCCGGCGTCAGGTGCAAGCCGGCAGCAGCGGGTTTCGCGCATCACTCCCGAGCAGCCGGGCTGAACAGGGTATTTCCCTCAATAGGTCCGGACGGTGCCGCGTGATAGGCTAGGGCTTGTTGGAGCCGAAGCATAGGGGAGAGGTGTACCATTTCCCCCAAGTGGAGTCATTCGGCCTACAAGCCCCGCATAAAAGTGCGGGGTTTTTTGTATCCACCCAACAAAAAAGGAGGCGTTCCCATGAATCAGATTGAGCTGATCGCCATGCGAATTAGGGACTTGAGGGAAATCAATTCCCTCACGGCGGAACAGGCGGCGCAAAAGGCCAACATCCCCCTGGAGGAATATCTGGCCTACGAATCCGGCACGAGGGACTTTTCCTTCTCCCACCTGTTCAATATCGCGGAAGTGCTGCAGGTGGACATCTCCGATTTGCTTACAGGGGAAAGCCCCAAGCTCAAAGGGTATGTGCTGGTAAGAAGCGGCAAGGGCCTGGCCTTTGACCGGCGGAAGCAGTACCACTACCAGCACCTGGCGTACAACTTTGCACACAAGCTGGCCGAGCCGTTTGTAGTCACCGTGGAAAAGGATGAGCCCGGCACCGTCAAGCAGGCCCACAGCCACGATGGCCAGGAGTTCGACTATGTGCTGGAAGGCGTGCTGCGCATCACCCTGGGCGGCAATGAGCTGATTCTGATGCCAGGCGATTCCATTTACTATGACAGTACGCTGCCCCATGCCATGTATGCCGAGGAAGGCGATTGCAGGTTCATCGCCGTGGTAGTAAAAGGGCCTGAAGGCGTAAAGTGAGGGAGGATACGTATGCAGCCGCTGTATAAAAAATATGTCACCGTGCAGGGAGATTTCCTTTCCTACGAGGATTTCAATAAGAATTTCCGGCTTCACCGCCCCGACTCCTTCAACTTCGCCTATGATGTGGTGGATGCGATGGCAGCGTCGGATCCTGACAGCCTGGCGCTTTTGTGGGTGAGCCCGGAAGGGGAAGTCCGCCGCTTCACCTTTGCCGATATGAAGCTGTTAAGCGACAAGGCCGCCAACTATTTTGCCTCCCTGGGCGTGAAAAAGGGCGACGCGGTGATGCTGGTGCTAAAGCGCCACCACGAGTTCTGGCCCATCCTCATGGCGCTGCACAAGCTGGGCGCCGTGGGCGTGCCTGCCACCCATCTTTTAACCGAAAAGGATGTGGTGTACCGCTGCAACGCCGCGAAAATCACCACCCTTGTCTGCACCGGCCACAACAGCAGCATCATGGATGCTGTGGAGGCCGCCAGGCCCAACTGCCCGACACTGAAAAATCTCGTGGCCGTTCGGGATGCCCGGGAAGGCTGGCTTTCCTACAGCGAGGGAATGCAGCAATCATCCCCCGTTTTTGAAAAGCCGCAGGGGGAAGCATACGCCCACAACGAAGAACCCCTTTTGCTATACTTCACCAGCGGAACCACCGGCATGCCCAAGATGGTGCTCCACGACCACTATTACCCCCTGGGCCATATCGTCACCGCCGTGTACTGGCAGCAGGTGCAGCCGGGCGGGCTTCATCTCACCGTGTCGGAGACCGGTTGGGCCAAGTCCGTCTGGGGCAAGCTGTACGGCCAATGGCTGGGCGGCTGCGCCGTGTTCACCTACGACATGGACAAGTTTGTGGCCCGGGAGCTTTTGCAGCTTATCAATGACCATGGCATCACCTCCTTCTGCGCGCCGCCCACCATGTACCGCTACATGCTGCAGGAGGATTTTAAAAAGTATGATCTGCATACCCTGCGCCACTGCTCCGTGGCCGGGGAACCTTTAAATCCCGACATGGCCGCGGAGTTTTTGAAGCGCACCGGCGTGGAGCTTCGGGAGGCCTTCGGGCAGACGGAGCTGGTAGTCACGCTGGCCACCTTCCCCTGGATGAAGGTCTGCCCAGGTTCCATGGGCAAGCCCTCGCCCATGTTTGACGTGGACCTCATTGATGAAGATGGCAACCCCTGCCCGCCCGGCGTCAGCGGCGAGATCGTCGTCCGCACCCATCACGGTGTGCCCATGGGCATGTTCCACGGCTATTATCTGGATGAGAAGCTCACCAATTCCGTCTGGAACAATGACGTCTACCATACCGGCGACACGGCCTGGCGGGATGAGTGGGGCTACTACTGGTATGTGGGCCGGGCGGATGATGTCATCAAATCCTCCGGCTACCGTATCGGGCCCTTTGAGGTGGAGAGCGCCCTATTGGAGCATCCCGCCGTGCTGGAGACAGCCATCACCGCCGCGCCTGACGAGCTTCGCGGCCAGGTGGTCAAGGCCACCATCGTGCTAAAGCCTGGCTTTACACCTTCCGAGGAGTTGAAGCATGAGCTTCAGGAGCATGTGAAGAAGATCACCGCGCCTTACAAGTATCCGCGCATCATCGAGTTTGTGGATTCCTTGCCCAAAACCATCAGCGGCAAGATCCGCCGCACGGAGCTTCGGCAGCGGGACGCGGAGAAAAAGTAACGAAGGGAAACCTGGGGCTGTCTCAAATGCTGTATAATTGCATCAGGCTTCCGAAGGTTTCCAAAGGGCGATCGGAAAGCCCTTTGGTCGCATCCGCAGATGCGAATCCTTCATCCTGAATAGCAATGTACAAGCATTCACAATGACAGCCCCTTATCTATCAAATGCTTACTTCATATGGATGATGGTATCATCCGGCAAGGCATTCATACCGAAGCTGCACCAGGCCGGAAGGAAAGGTTTCTGTTGAAACGAGTTTGAGCTTTGTTTCCGGCTGTCCCTCTTGAAATAGCCTGATGCCGCCGCCCAGCAGCACCGGTATCACGGAGATGACCATTTCTTCTATCAGATTTTGTGTAAGCAGGGCGTGGACCGTTTCCGCCCCGCCGTCAATAAAGATATGCCCATTCTCTTCCCGCTTGGCCTTTCTAATCAGATCATCCAGATTGCCGGAATAAAAGGTGACATTCCCATCGCTGCCCGTCTTTTTTCTTGAAAGAATAAAGTTTGCTTTATCCCTGTGGAGATAATCACCGTCCAGGGATAATATCTTGTCGTATGTCTTTCGCCCCATGATGACGGTGCCCACATCCTTGATAAAAGCGGAATATCCATAATCCTCTCCCGGTGCGTCCACCATGGACAGCCAGGCGATGTCTCCGTCCTCCCTGGCGATATAGCCATCCAGGCTCATGGCGATATACAGGATCACTTTGTGATGCGTCATAGCAGCCTCCCTGTTTTGATACATAGAATATACGCATGTTTTTTATCCTTGAACCGCATATTGCGCTTCTCGCCTTTCATGGATACAATAGAAAAGATAGATTCAATAAGAGCTGGTGATTACATGATTACTGAAGAAACATTCGGCAGAATAATGGAGGCCGCCGGCACGTACAGGTACTCCTCCCTGCAATATGCTGATTTTGAAGATTGCCGCGGCGCGGATGTGGATCAGGATGGAGACGGAGTCATCCTCCTGTGCGACCACGGCCAGTCACCGGCCTTTCTTTATTTTGCGGCGAATGACTTCCATAAAGTCATTGAAAAGATTGAAAAAATCCGGGAACCGCTGCGCATCAATTTTGTGCCCCATGCATATGCGCAAAAGCTTTTCGATATTGGGTTTGAGGTATGGGGCGAGTATATCGATTATGTCCATAAAGACCTCAAAGCATCTGCCATCGGCCCGCACAGCCATGAAGGGATGGAGTTCCTACGTGGGGATGAATACGGCGCCGCATCACTTGTGTCCCAAACGGTCAAAGGCCAGTCCAGGGGCTTCGGCGGCGAGACGGCAGCGTGGTTCGCCGAATGGATCGCCGAAAACGACGTCCTGGTTGTGCGGGAGAAAGGGGAAATAGCGGGCTATTGCTGTGTTTCCATCTATCGTGGCGGCACTACGCTGTGGATCAGGGAAATCGCCGTGTCTCCCGCATTTCAGGGGAAGGGGTACGGGCAGAAGCTGATAGAGCAGGCAATAAGCTATGGAATACAAAAAGGCGCGGCAAAAGGCTTTCTTGCGGTGGATACCATGAACCGCAGCGCCATTCACATCTATGAAAAATATGGCTTTCTAAGTCGGGGCGGCGAGGGCGAACTGCAAATGATCAGACGCTGAATCTGATTCCAATCTATACTTTTGAAAATAAAGGGGGCTGTGCATCATGGCCATGTATTACGATGAGTTTGAGGTCAAGGGAAGAAAGGTAGTGCTGCGCAGTCCCGGACCGGAGGATGCGCAAAGCATGATCGACCTGGTGAACGCCCTGGATACAGAAACGGTGTATCTGGCCCGGGAGCCTGGCGAGTTTGAAATGACACTGGAAAAGGAACAGGAGTTTCTTTCCGCACAGAAAACATCGGACAGTTCGCTTTTTTTGGTATGCCTGGTGGATGGCACGATTGCGGGCTCCTGCCAGGCCTCCTGCCCCGCCCGCCGGCGCTTCCGCCACAAGGCCACGGTTGGCATCGCGCTGCTTCAAAGCGTGTGCGGCCTTGGCATTGGCCGGAAAATGATGAACGCGCTGATTGCCTGGGCCAGGGAACGCGGCCTTTCGCATCTCGAGCTGGAGGTGGACACCGGCAATCTCCCAGCGCTTAAGTTGTACATGAGCCTTGGCTTTCTGGTGGGCGGAACGAATTATCATGCCAGGCGGCTGGCCGACGGAACCTACCGGGATGATTATTACATGTACCTTCCGCTGGACCAATGACCCATCTTTGCGGGATCATGCCCTGTAGAAACAATAAAACGATCGGCACACGGCGGGGGATTGCTCCCGCCGTGCGTTTTTATGCGCTTCCCATTCCCGCCCGCCATTTTGCAACCGGCCATCATGCTTCATATTGTGCTGTTTGTCGTCGCGTGGTATGATAAGCGCAATGGTTTTCCATGTGGGAAGGAAGGCGGCTCATGGCACAGGAACGGTCCATTCCACGCTTGAGCGCCCCTGTCAGGGGGCGGCTGACCTATGCGGATTTAAGCCGTACAGCGGCTTTTTTTCTGCCCTGGGAGCAGGACCCCTGGGGCAGGCTGCGGCCTCCCTTTTCCCAGGAGCTGATGCGCCTGTCGCTGGAGCTATCCTCCACCGCGCAGGATTTGCGCATCAGCGACTGGATGCGGGCCGGCTGGACCGACTTTAATTTTCAGGTGGATAATAAGCTCCTGGGCGGCGGCGTATCCCCGGCGCCGGTGAGCGAGGCGCGCCAATTTCTGTACAACAGGTGGGCGGCATACAGGGCCAGGGCGAACCTGCGGCAGTTGAACCCCGTTTCACAGGTGTTTTCCGCCATCCGCCAGCGGGAGCAAAGCGATACCGGCAAAGCCGTGATGATGATCAAGGCCGCCCAGGATGGCTGCTATGTGGTGGCCATCGGCTTTCGCAGCACCGGCAGCCGCTTTTACGATTGGTTTTCCAACTTTCGCTTTGCCAGTGAAAACGGCATGAATCAGGGCTTTTTGCAATTGGCCCGGCAGTTTGACGGGAACGCGGAACGGGTTATGTTTCCCGAAACAGCCAGAGCCCTGGGCATGAGCGGCCTGTCGCTGGCCCATATTCTTCAGGAAGCCCGGCATCACAACAGCCGCTTCAAGCTGTGGCTTACCGGCCACAGCCAGGGTGCCGCGGTGATGCAGGTGCTGACCTATCTGATGATTCAGGAAAGTGGCGTTCTGCCCGAAAACATCGTCGGCTACGGGTTCGCGTCCCCCACGGTGCTGATGGGCAAGGCGCTGCAGGATCCCGCGGCGTACCCTTTGTACCATGTGCTCAACGGCGACGACTACGTCCCAAGGGCCGGCGCGCAGATGCATCTTGGCGTATGCCTGTATTATCCCGCCGGGGAGGAGCTGCGCAGGGCTGCCTACGGCTGGCGGGAAACGCCGGAAGCCCAAAAGGCCCGGGACGCGGTGAAAGCGCTGACCAGGCCCATGGTGGATATGCCCACCCTCATCGAATATGGCATGGCCTATCTTCAAACACTGGCCGGGATGCCCATGGCGGATATGCTTTGCGCGCTGAACCTGATGCGCTTTCGCATCCTGCCCATCAAGCAGGTGCTGACCATGGCCGGCACCAGCCAGCAGAGCCTTTTGCAGTCCGTGCGCCGCAGGGTGGAAAAGGCGTATCGTACGCTTACCGGGCATGAACTAAAACAGGCCCGTTTGGATGATTTGCAGTCTGAATTCCAGGCGGCCATGGCGAAGGTGGGCCCTTCCGAATTTACCCGCGCCATCGGTGAAATGCTCTACTGGCCCCATGTGCTGAAAAACAATCCGGGCAAGAGCCATTCAGCCTATCAATACATCGTGCTCCGTGGTGTTTCCGCGCTGCATCCCGCCATCTGGCAGAGCGGCTCGCCCCCCAGGCGGCTGTGGCTTTCGCTGCCCGAGGATGCGGCTGCCACGTCTTATATGCAGGAAGCGCTTCCTCTGGGTGCCCTCCTCAACCGCCGCAGGCTGCCCGCAGCCCGCAGGCCCATGCCACGGCGCCATCAGGCATATTCGGGGCTGCGCAGGGCGGGGCACTTCTAATCTTGCATTGATTGCATCTTGTGTGCTACAATCATCCTGATCCATTATGGCCAAACGAAAGCAGGGCGAAGGCGCATGCGTATTTTTGTGGATGCCATGGGCGGCGATTATGCCCCCAAATCGGCTGTGGAGGGGACGGCGGAAGCGCTTCATGCCATGCCAGACCTTCATGTGACGCTGGCAGGGGTTAAGGAAGCCATGGCCCCGTATCTGGATAAGCTGAATAATGTGGCAAGCCGTGTCAAGATCGTCGAAACCCCGGAGGTTATATCCAACCATGATTCTCCCGTCATGGCCATCCGCCAGAAGAAGGGCTCCGGCATCGTCATGGGCATGCTGGCCGTGAAGGAAGGGGAAGCTGACGGCTTTGTATCCGCCGGCTCCACCGGTGCCGTGCTGGCGGGCGGCATGTTCCGCCTGGGCCGCATCCCCGGCATCGAAAGGCCGGCTCTTGCGCCTTTGCTGCCCAACGGCAAAGGCTATTTCCTGCTCATCGACTGCGGCGCCAATGTGGACTGCCAGCCGGAATGGCTGGATCAGTTTGGCTTGATGGGCTCCATCTACATGCATCAGGTGATGGGGATTGAAGACCCCAGGGTAGGGCTTGTGAACATCGGCGCGGAAGCGGAAAAGGGCAACGCGCTGGTGAAAGCCACCTACCCCGTGATGGAAAGAGCCGCCTACAACTTTATCGGCAATGTGGAAGCCAGGGATATCACCAGCGACCAGGCGGACGTGATGGTGTGCGACGGCTTTTCCGGCAACCTGATATTGAAGTTTATGGAGGGCGTGGCCGGCACGCTGATGCGCATTATCAAAAAGGAACTGCTGGCCGATCTGCGCGGCAAGATTGGCGGCATGATTTCCAAGCCCGCCTTCCGCAGGGTGGCCAAGCTCATGGATTATTCCGAAGTGGGCGGCGCGCCGCTATTGGGCGTGCAGGGCGTGGTGGTAAAAGCCCACGGCTCCAGCAACGGCCATGCCATGGCCTGCGCCATCCGCCAGGCATCCCTCATGGCCAAGGGCAATGTGGTGGGCCTCATCGACAAGCAGATTCAGGCAAGCATCCCGCAAGCTTGATTTATACAGCACTTATCTGAACGGGCAGAGTATTTCCATGAAAAATAGGAGGAACGGATATGGTATTTGAAACGGTAGCCCCCATGATCGCCAAGCAACTTCGGGTGGATGCGTCCAAGGTGACCCGCGACGCCAAGCTGGTGGAAGACCTCAAGGCTGACAGCGCCAACATTATGGTGATGATTATGGATTTGGAAGACAAATTCGGCATCATGGTGGAGGATGAGGTCATCGTACGGCTCAAAACCGTGGGCGATGTGGTGGATTACATCGAAGCTCATCAGAACTAAGCCGCTTTGCAGGAGAGTATCCGGCGTTGCCGATTGTTCGGCAGCGCCTTTTCATGATAGGAGGAGTTTATTTGAAGGAACTGATGGACAGCCTCCAATATACCTTTACAAATGATTCCTTGCTACGCCGGGCGCTGACCCACCCTTCCGCCGGCGGCGAGGACAACCAGCGCCTGGAGTTCCTGGGGGACGCGGTGCTGCAGTACTGCATGTCCCGCATCCTGTATGAAAAGTATCCTTCCATGAGCGAAGGCGGCTTGACCCACCGGCGTGCACTGCTGGTGTGCGAAGCGGCTCTCGCCAAAGTGGCGGAGGAAATCGGCCTTCAAAAGCATTTAATCATGAATAAATCCCAGGAGCAGGATGGGGGAAGGGAAAACCCCTCCATCCTGGCCGACGCCATGGAGGCTGTTCTGGCGGCGGTCTGCCTGGACGGAGGCATCGACCAGGCGCTTACGCTTGTAAAGCGGCTCTGGCCGGGGGAAGAAAGCCTGACGCCCGCCCTGGACGCCAAAAGCGCGCTGCAGGAATGGATACAGGCAAAGGGGCAGGAAGCGCCTACCTATGTGCTGCTGGAGACGGAAGGCCCGCCCCATAACCGCATTTTTACCGCGCAGGTGAACGCCCAGGGGCTGCCGGCTTTTTGCGGCAAGGGGAAAACCAAGCGCCAGGCGGAGCAGGAAGCCGCCAAAAAGGCGCTTGAGCATGTCAAAGGTTCGGGAGGGTCAGCATGCGGCTGAAAAAGCTAGAGATATACGGGTTCAAATCCTTTGCCCAGCGCACGGAGATCGTGTTCAACCAGGGCATCACCGGGATTGTGGGCCCCAACGGCAGCGGCAAGAGCAACATTGCCGATGCTGTGCGCTGGGTGCTGGGCGAGCAAAGCGCCCGGCTTTTGCGCGGCGCCAAAATGGAGGACATCATCTTCGGTGGCACGGAAAAGCGAAAGGCCATGGCCTACTGCGAAGTGTCCCTGGTATTTGACAACGAGGACAAGTCCCTGCCTGTGGACTTTGCGGAACTGATGGTTACCCGCCGCGTCTACCGCAACGGCGAGAGCGAATACTATCTCAACAAATCCGCCTGCCGCTTAAAGGACGTGGTGGACCTTTTCCGCGATACGGGCATTGGCCGGGAGGGTTATTCCATCATCGGCCAGGGCCGCATCGATGAAATCCTTTCCCAAAAGGGCGAGGACCGCCGCCAGGTGTTCGAGGACGCGGCCGGCATCATGAAGTACCGCGCCCGCAAGGAAGAAGCCGAGCGCAAGCTGGAGCGCACCCGGGAAAACCTCACCCGTGTGGAGGACATCCTGGATGAGCTGTCCCGACACCTGGAGCCACTGGCCAGGCAGGCGGAAACCGCCAGGGCATATTTGATGCTGGCCGAGCAGTTGAAAGGCCTGGACCTGAACATATTCCTTCTTCGTCATGATAAAATGAAGGATCGCTTAAACTCCCTGACGGAAGCAGCCGCGGGGGTGCAGGCGGTCCTTGATCAGAACGGTTTGCGCATAGAGGAAAAAACGGCTCTGCGCAAGGAGATGGAAGATACCCTGGAGCGCATGGAATCGGACCTCCTTGCGGCCAGGGATGCTTTGATGCGCTTGAACGACGCCTGGCACGAGGAAAAGGCCGGTCGCGAAAAGGTGAACCAGCGCCTGGAGAGCAGCCGCGAAAACAGCCGGCGCCAAACTGAGGAGGCGTCCCGGCTGGAGGAGCGCCACAGGGAGCTATCCGCTATGGAATCCTCCGGGGAGGGCGGACTTACCACCCAGGAGGAAGCGCTGCGCCAAAGCCGCGAGACGCTTTTGGGCGAGCAGGAGCTATTAAAACAGCTCCTTAAGGAGGAAGCGGACCGGGAGCAGGAGCTGGAGGAGCATAAAGCGGCCATCTTAAGCGCCATGAACCGCTTGAGCGGCGAGCGCACTGCCCAAACGCGGCAGCAGGCCATCATGGCCCAAATGAAGGAAAGGCTTGCGGAGCTGCTTAACAGCCAAGCTGATCTTGCCCAAAAAGAAACAACGCTGGAAAGCGCATACCAAAAAGCGGTGGAGCAGGGGGAGGCCACCCGCCAAAGCTTTTTATCCCTCACCAGGGACGCCGCCTCGCTGGACGAGAAGGTCCAATCCCTGGGCGCATCCATCGGCGAAAAAACCACCGCGCTGCAGCAGTCCGCCGGCCGCCAGCAGGCCATGGAAAGCCGCCTAAAGCTGCTGGAAGAGATGGAAAGGGCTTACGAGGGCTACGCCCAGGCGGTCAAAAAAGCGCTGACCCACGCCAAAGCCCAGGGCGACAGCAAGGTGCGGGGCGTGGTGGCCATGCTCATGCGCGTGCCGAAAAACATGGAAACAGCCATTGATATGGTGCTGGGTGGCTCGCTGCAAAACATCATCACCGAGGATGAACCCACCGCCAAGCGGATGATCGATTATCTGCGCAATAACCAACTGGGCCGGGCCACCTTCCTGCCCATGAACACCATCAGGGGCCGTGTGCTGACCAGGGAGGAGCGCCAGCTTCTTTCCATGCCCGGCTGCCTGGGCGTGGCCAGCGAGCTGATATCCTTTGATCCCGAATACAGGGAGATCATGGAGAACCTGCTGGGCCGCACCGTGGTGGCCGAGAATCTGGATGCCGGTATCGCCATCATGCGGGCCGGGCGGCAGGCCTTCCGCCTGGTTACCTTGAACGGAGACGTGATGCACAGCGGCGGTTCCATGACCGGCGGCTCCGTTCAGGCCAAGGCGGCCAGCCTCCTGGGCCGGGAGCGCGAGATAGAGGAACTGCGCGCATCGGTCCAGAAGCTGAAGCAGGAGCTTCAAAGCCAGCGCCAGGCGCTGGAGGAAATGGAAAAGGAGCGTACGGACTTAAAATCGCTCCGCAACGAAGCCATGGGCCGAGTTCACCAGGAAGAAATCGCCGTGGCCCGGGACCAGGAACGTATTTTAGGCGCGCGCCAGGAATGGGATGCCCTGAAAAAACGGTTGGAGATGACGCAAAGCGCCCGCCAGCAGTTGGAGGAGGGCATCGCCCAAATCGAGGAGGACCTGGAGGCCATTTCCCGTCGCACCGGCGATGTGGAAACGAACCAGGAGGCCATGCAGCAAAAGACGCAGGAGCTGCAGCAGGCCTTGTCCTCCGCCCGCCGAAAGGTGGAAAGCAAGCGGGACGAGGTAACGCAGCACATGCTGGCCGTTACCGGCCGGGAGCATGAAATCGCCGGGCTCAAGCGCGATAGGCAGCGCCTGATGGACGAAGTCAGGCATGCCAAGGATAACCTGGACCGGCTGCGCCGGGAGATATCTACCCTGAACGAAGCCATCCGGCAGGATGAAGCCACCCTGGCCCATTTGGAAGAGGCTGTGGCTGCCCGCCACGAAGCGGCAACCGCCGCCCAGGCAGGCGTGGATGATCTGGAATCCAAGCGCCTTTCCCATCAGTCGTCTTTGCGTACGCTGCGGGATGAAATGGAAGGCCTCCAAAAGGAAGCTTCGGAGCTGACCGAAAAGCTGCACCGCACGGAGTTGAACCGCACCCGTGTGGAGGCCGATCTTTCCGCCCTGCAGGACCGTATCTGGAACGAGTACGAACTGACCTACGGCGGGGCGGAAGCCTACCGCGTGGAGAAGTTCGACCTGTCCGCCGGGGAGAAGGAGGCATCGTCCCTGAAGGAGCAGATCCGCGCATTGGGTACGGTAAACGTGAACGCCATCGACGAGTACGTTTCCACCAAGGAGCGCTTCGATAGCCTTACCACGCAGCAGCAGGACCTGAAAAAGGCGGAGGAGGACCTGGGCCTTCTCATCACGAAGCTGCTGGGGCAAATGGAGCAGCAGTTCGTCGTGCAGTTCAACTTATTGAAGGGCTACTTCCGCGAAACGTTTGTGCGGCTGTTTGGCGGTGGGCACGCGGAACTTTCCCTCACCGACCCCAGCGACGCGCTGAACTGCGGCATTGAGATCATCGCCCAGCCGCCAGGGAAAAAGCTGCAGCTTCTGTCGCTTTTGTCCGGCGGAGAGCGGGCGCTGACGGCCATTGCCATCCTGTTTGCCATGCTGAAATTGAAGCCCACACCCTTTTGCATCCTGGATGAGATTGAGGCCGCGCTGGACGAGGCCAACATCAACTATTTTGCCGATTATCTCAGCGAGTACGGCAGGAACACACAGTTCGTGGTGGTTACCCACCGCAAAGGCACCATGGAGCGCTGCAACGCGCTGTATGGCGTGGCTATGGAGGAGCGGGGCATATCCAAGATGGTTTCCGTCAATTTGACAGAGTACGCTGGATAAACTCTAATTTACAGGGATGGCCTCCGAAGGATTCCAAAGGCTCCGTAGCCTAGCCGCCGCCAGTGGCTCCGTAACCCTGCCCCTGCCAGTGGCAGAAAAGGGCAGGGTGGAGGAGGCTGGCGAAACGAGCAATGCGAACGGTAGTGAGCAGAGCGACGATTGAGCCAGATGGAGGGCATTAGGCTGGGCGGAGGAGGCTTGCGAAAAGGAGCAGTGCAAGCGGTGAAGGAACCCGGCCCCCGCCAGTGGCGGAAATGGGCCGGGTGGATGAATCAAGCGAAAGGGAGGGCCGGGAGTGGCAGCGAACCGGAACGACCATTGAGCTTGCGGAATGCGCAGCAATGCGACTATTGAGCAAGATGGACCGACCGGAAAGCTCTTTGGCCGCATCCACAGATGCAAAATCCTATTAATAGATGTGTGCACCCCAATTGACAACTCACATCGCGCTGTACGGTTGACCATGGAGAAAAGGGGATTTCAAAGATGGTATCTGTCAACTTGACGGAGTACGCGGGATAAACCTTTGTTCACGGGGATGGCCTCCGAAGGTTTCCAAAGGGCGACCGGAAAGCCCTTTGGTCGCATCCGCAGATGCGAAATCCTGTTTCAAAAAGCAGCACAGACAAACATTCATTTAATTTCATGATTTAATTGCAATGAAATATGAGTACATGAAAAAGGCGTATTATCAGGGGAGGGAACATCATGGAAGAGAAAGAAAAGAAAGGCCTGTTTGCCCGCCTTCGGGATGGGCTGCAAAAAACCCGTTCCAACCTCACCGCCAAGGTGGACGACCTGGTGGAGAACGCCGGCGTGGTGGACGAGGATTTCTATGATGAGCTGATGGACATCCTCATCTTGTCAGACGCCGGCGTGGCCGCTTCCGAGGAGATTCTCGATAAGCTGCGCAAGCAGATCAAAAAGGACAACATAAAAAGCACCGTCAAGGCCAGGGAGATGCTCCAGGACATCATTGCAGAGGAGATGAACATCCCCCGCCCGCCGCTGAAATGGCCTATGGTCATGCTGGTGGTGGGCGTCAACGGCGTGGGCAAGACGACCACCATCGGCAAGCTGGCGCTGCGCTTTCAGGCCATCGGCCGCACGGTGATGCTGGCCGCCGGCGATACCTTCCGCGCAGCCGCAGCGGATCAATTGTCTATTTGGGCGGACCGCGCCAGGGTGCCCCTGATCCGCCACGCCGAAGGCGCCGATCCCGCCGCCGTGGTGTTTGACGCGGTGCAGGCGGCCAAGGCCCGCAAGGCGGACCTTCTCATCGTGGATACCGCCGGGCGGCTGCACAACAAAAAGAACCTGATGGATGAGCTGCACAAGATGCGCAAGGTCATCGACCGGGAATATCCCGAGGCGGATGTTCGCTGCATGCTGGTGCTGGATGCCACCACAGGCCAAAACGGGTTGCAGCAGGCCCGCACCTTCAAGGAATTTGCCGAGATCAACGGCATTGTTTTGACCAAGCTGGACGGCACCGCCAAGGGCGGCATCGCCATCGCCATCCGCCGGGAACTGAACGTGCCTGTATGGTACGTAGGCGTGGGCGAAGGCATTGATGATCTGCAGCCCTTTGACGCCAAGGATTTTGCCAAAGCGCTGTTCTGATAAAAATCTGACAATTGAATCACCGGATGACGGTTTTTATACCCCCGCTCTTGCCCGTGCTTATTCCCAGTGCTAAAATGGGGATGTATGGAAGGGAGTGGGGGTATGCATTTTTCGGACAGTTCCACCTTGCGCAAGAGAGGGCTTTCTGCGCTCAACAACAATTGGCAGACGGCGCTGATGGTGACCTTCGTGGCCGGGCTGCTGGGCATGGTCCTTGGCGTTCTGCAATGGCGCCTGGACCCGGACACATTTTCCAGACGATCCTTCTGGGATGGCGTTTGGCACGTTACGTCCTCCTGGGCGCCGTACTCCGGGCTGTTGACGCTGTTATCCATTGCGAACCTTTTGTTCTCCGGCGCGCTGAACATAGGCATGAACAATTACTACCTGATGCTGCACAAGAGTGAGCAGCCTCCGTTTTCCCTGGTGTTTTCCAGGCTGCACATCTGGCTCAAATGCCTGGGCCTGATGTTTTTGATGGGCATCTTCATCTTTTTGTGGTCGCTTCTGCTGATCGTTCCGGGAATCATTGCCGCTTACAGATACTCCATGGCGCCCTTCCTGATGGCCGAAAACCCGGACATCGACGCGTTTGAAGCCATCCGGCGCAGCAAGGAAATGATGGACGGCCATAAGGCCAGGCTCTTTTCCCTGCAGTTCAGCTTTATCGGGTGGGCGCTTCTGTCTGCCATCGTCACCGGGATTTTGCACGCCATCCTGGGCTTCATCGGCACGGCATTGGGGTTCATGGCATCCCTGGCCCTTCAGGTATATATGACTTCCTCCGTGACGGCTTTTTATCTGGAGCTGTCCAGTCAAAAGGGTCTATGATCCGGCAGCCGGAATAGAATATGCATACACCTGGGTGGCAATAGGGGAGGGGACTTGAATGTCTGTTAGTTCGCTTCTTCGCAGGCGCGGCCTTGATGCGCTCCGCGGCCATTTCATGACGGCGCTGCTCATCACCCTTGCCGCGGGCTTTCTCAGCATGGCGCTTTCCGTGCTTCAGATACACATCAGTTCTATCACAGGTGTTTTCAGAAGAAGCTACAGCTTCTTTGCACAATGGGATGCGCGCACAATGAAGTACCAGGGTGTGTATTATGTGCTGGTCATCCTGTCCTTCCTGTTCACACCGGCAATTGGCATTGGCCTGAATCACTATTATCTGGAGCTTCACTTTGGCAGGGAAGCAAGGGCCTCCCTCCTGTTTTCCAGAATGCGGTTTTTCGGCAAATGCCTTGGCCAGGTGATCGTCATGGGGTTGCTGGTAGCATGTTGGACCTTGGTCATCTATGCTCCCTGCATACTGCTCTTTTTCCTGATTAGATTGTACAGTCCGTTTTTGATCGTGGTCGTGGCGTTGGCCTCGGCTATTTCGGGCATGATGGCATCCTACCGTTATGCCATGGCGCCTTATCTGCTGGCCGAGGACCCGGAGCTTGGCGTACTGGACACCATCAGGCAGAGCAAGGAAATGATGGATGGCAGCAAGGGAAGGCTGTTTTGCCTGCACTGGAGCTTTATCGGCTGGATTCTACTATTGGTAGGCATGACATTTCTTGCGTGGAAGCTGCTGGGTACGTTGGGGTATGTCGTAAGTGTGCCTGCCAGCTATGCACTGCAGACGTACATCAATTCCGCCGTAGCCGCCTTTTATCTGGAACTCCCCACCCGTATGAACCGCACGGCGTAGAAGATGCAGGTAACAAAAAACGCGCCCCTTTTCTTCGGAAAGAAGAAAAGGGGCGCACTCTATTACAGTCAGGCAGCCTACAGCAGCGACGCGTATCCCTCCGCCGTTGTTTCCTCAACAGTGCCAAAGGAAGACAGGTTGGCCAGGATGGAGTTGAGCCGCAGTATTTTCCACCCTTCCCCGTAGCGCAAAAGGCCAAAACCGCCAAGGTACAGCTTTCCGTCCAGCTCGTAGAGCACGATGCGCTCCGTCATTTCCTCCGCCCCGCACACCACTGCCATTCTTGTGAAATACTCTATGTTTTTTTCGCTGTTCAAAATATGCTGCACCGGCGGATCAATGCGCAGCAGCT
Source organism: Bacillota bacterium (assembly GCA_023436585.1). Classification (GTDB taxonomy): domain Bacteria; phylum Bacillota; class Clostridia; order Christensenellales; family Aristaeellaceae; genus JAEWAH01. The sequence goes on from JAEZIN010000016.1 coordinate 76,638, forward strand.
TCAGGTTTTTCAGCTTTCCTGGATCAACCGCCTCCGCAAATGCCTGTGCGTCTTCGCGGTCTCCGCCTACATACATCGTCGTCCCGCCTTTGACCTCGGGTACGAAAAAGCTGTAGACCATCATTTTTGTCTGGTCGGCCAGTGTACTCAAAGCGCTGGCTTTATTGATTTCCGCAAACATTTCATATTCGGACGGCGCCATCTGCGTCATGGGCATCAGTGCCTTCAGGCGGTCCAGCATGCCATTAAAATCATAGCCGTCCGCATACTCGTCTATGGCAAAGGCCTGTACCGCCTTGGGGAAGTCGTTTTCCGCAAGGGCCGTCACAAAATGCCGGATGGCGTCCTCCGGCGTAGGGAAGACAGGTGATTCGTCTATCACCATAGCGCAAGCTAGGGAAGCGGACAAAAGGATGCACAAAGCGACGAGGAAAACCGTTCCTCTTCTTACCCAGGCGGCCATTTCCATCCTTCTTTCTATTATTCTATTTCGCAAATGCCTCCAACAGCGTTTTTGCCATATCCTCCTTGCGGCAAGTAATCGTGTGCCGCACAGGCAGCGTGCGCAGCGAAGACACCTGGCCGGGCATAGGGATGCCTGTTTCCGCTTCCAGGTGCAGCGCGCAGTCAAACGCGTCCAGACCCAGGGCCGTCTCCTGGCCCAAGAGCGCGTCCGCCACATCCGCCGTAAACTTGTAAGGGTGGGCGGTGGCCACAATGATTGCTGGGGTGCGGTCCCTGGTCCGTGTCCTGTACACGTTCAGCACATGGCTGGCCACGGCGGTATGGGGGTCCATCAAATACCGGTGGCGCTGCCAGACCCTTTGTATCTCCCGGGCCGTGGCCACGTCGTCGGCATAGCCGCCTTCCATCAGCTTTTGAATGCGGCCAAGCCGCTCCCCGCCTATATCGTAGCTGCCGGTTTCCTTCAAATCCTTCATCCATGCGGTTACGAGCTCCCCGTCCCGGCCCGCCAATTCATACAAAAGTCGCTCCAGGTTGGAGGAGATCAAAATATCCATGGAGGGGGACATGGTCTTGTAGAAGGTCCGCTGGGTGGTGTAGACGCCGCGCTCCAAAAAATCCGTAAGCACGTTGTTCCGGTTGCTGGCGCACAGGAGCCGGTTTACGGGCAAACCCATCAAATGCGCATAGTATACGGCCAGTATGTTGCCGAAATTCCCGGTGGGCACCACAAAATTCACGGGCTCACCCAGGGTGATGGCTCCCTTGTGCACCAGGTCCGCATACGCCGAGAAATAATACACGATCTGCGGCGCCAGCCGCCCGAAATTGATGCTGTTGGCGGAGGACAAAACCTTGCCCATCGCATCCATTTCCTTTGCAAATTCCGGGCTGGAAAACAGCACCTTGACGCCTGTCTGCGCGTCGTCAAAATTCCCCTGCACGCTGATGACCAGGGTGTTTTCGCCCCCGGTGGTGGTCATCTGCATCTCCTGCACAGGGCTTACGCCATCCCTGGGGTAAAACACGGTACAGCTTGTTTGCGGCACATCCTTGAACCCCTCCAGCGCCGCCTTGCCCGTATCGCCGCTGGTGGCCACCAGTATGCTGATCTCCCGCGCCTCGCCGTTCTTCTTGGCCGCCAGCGTCGTCAGGTGCGGCAAAAGCTGCAGCGCCATGTCCTTGAATGCCAGCGTGGGGCCGTGAAACAGCTCCAGCACATGCGTAAGCCCGTCCAGCTCCTTGACCGGCGCGACCTCCGGATGGCTGAACTTATTTGTGCCATAAGCCGCCTGCGTGCTTTGATCGATCTCAGCGGCGGAATAATCCTCAAGGTAAGTTTTCAAAATCCGGGCCGCGCGCTGGGGATAAGGAATGAGCCCAAGGGCGGAAATCTCCTCCAGTGTGAATTGCGGGAACATGGCAGGCACGTACAGCCCGCCGTCCTTGGCCAGGCCGTACAGGATCGCCTGGGATGCGGTAACGCACGCGCCGCCCCTGGTGCTGAAAAAGGACATATCATCACGCTCCGGTCATAATAATAGAAAAAGAGGCAGCGGCCCAGGCCGCCGCCCCTTTGCGACTAAGCAGATTCACATCAGGCAATATACTTCTTGACAAACTCGGGGAGGCTCTCGGTGTCCTCGCTGATGGATAGTACGAAATCTACCCCGTGGCGGTCGCAAAGCCCGTCCAAACGCTCGAAAAACCATTGGGAATCCTTCAGGTCCACTTTCACCAGCTTCAAGAAGGCATCGATAAAAATGGTGCCTACATCAAAGTTCTGGGCCAGCAGGCCGCAAAGGAACCCCAGGAACATGTCCGCACTGATAATGCCGTATTCCCCGGCGTTGATGAAACGGACTTCGTGACGCAGATCAAACATATAGCGGTTGTCGTCATCGATAAAAAGCACATCACTCTTGGATTCCTTGATGGAGTGGTTGGCCAAATCTATGATGCGCTTTGTCTTGCCCGAGCCCTTTTTGCCATGTATGACCTGAATCATGGAGCAGCGCCTCCTTCGTTCAATTTCCTATATTGGTATTATAACGCAAAATTTCCTTTTATGCAATCGAATCTCCGCCGGGATCCTTCAAAGCCGTCCGCGCTTTCAGTTCCTCCAGCGACAAGGCGGAAAGGTACCTGGGTCTGGCGCCGGGAAGGCGCGCGTCCCAGCGGCAGACGCCGGCGTAGTCGCAATACTGGCACGCGCTGAACGTATTCGTCCTGGCCGGGGAGATGGCGATTTCGCCTTTGCGCATGGAGGATGCCAGCTTCTCCGCGGCGCGTTTGGCGTGGTCCAAAAGACCATGCATTTCCTCAAGCGACGCGGCGGACGCGTAGGCGGACAGCGAACCGTCCTTGTTGAACACCTTGTTCATGCTGGTGCCATCTTTGTCCATAGCGCCTACCACCGTGACATCGGAAAGCACGATGCCGCGCAGCCGCAAAATCTGCGCGATCTCCCGCTCGGCCTGTTCCTTCAGGCCTTCCTCCATATCCACCAGCGGGTCGTCGATGTGGAAGTAGAACGCGCCGGCAGGTTCCGCGCCGGGCTTTGCGCTCAGGGATGCCATCAGGTACAAAAGAAGCTGCAATTGCAGCCCCCAATAGATTTGGGTGGGGTCCAGCTCCCGGCGGCCGCTTTTGTAGTCCACCACGCGCAGGTAGACGCTTTCTCCGTCTTCGTACAGGTCTACCCGGTCAATGACGCCACGGAGCAAAACCTCCGCCCCGTCGGCCATTTGAAGGCGGATGGGCGGCAAAAGGCTGTCGGGTGTACCAAAACCCACTTCCGCCATTTGGGGGCGGAAACTGCTGCTCTTCATATGCCTTGTGAACATCCAGGCTGCCCTGCGTATAATTCTCAAATACTTTTTGCCAAGGGCCTTGGTTTGGGCGTTTTCGCCCAGAGGCCCCTCCGCCCAGGATTGTTCGATGGGGGAAAGCACCTCGTCCATCAGGCTGTCGCATTCTTCGCGGCTCATGTCCGGCCAGGCGGGATGCTGCGCCGTCTTTTCCATGAAATCCTTTAATGCGCCGTGGAAAACCGTGCCCACGTCAGCGGTGGTCAAGGCCCATTCCTTCCGTGGCACGGGCTGCAAGCCGTAATGCACAAAGTGCTTGTAGGGGCACTGGGCATACTCCTCCAGGCGGCTGACGGACATGGTCTGATGGCCGAACAGCCGTAACGCCGTCCCGGGCTGCAGGGGCCTCGCGTCCAGCCTGCTGGATAATGCCTGTACGATGGACGTTGCCTGCGTCTTGGTGCCTGGGTCCGCGTACAATGAGGCCCAGGCATCCATCCAGGGGCCGGGGAGGGCTTCCTCCAGGCTTGCGCCGTCCCACAGCGCCGACAGCCGCAGTGCCAGCCCGTCCAGCGCGGGTATGGGGGCCAGGGGCTCCTTGGAGCCGGAAGGCCCCGTGACGCCGCCCATTTCCACAAGCTGCGGGAACAGCCGCGTTTTCAGCAGCGTCAAAAATCCCGCCGGCCGCTGGCTCTGGCCGCTTTGCGTGGCCTGGGCGTGGCTCAAAAAAAGCCTTTCGGTGGGCAGCGTCAGCGTCCGCTTCAAGTCCGTTCTTGCCAGATGATCACGCCCGTCGCCGTTTACGCCCAGATGTGTGTCGGCCAGCGTCTCCAGCTGCTCCCGTTCCTCATCACGTAAAAGGCTCCCGTTTTCCGACTGAAGCAGGCCGTCGCCAAGGCCCATCACGAACATGGCCCGGATGGCACCCGGCATCACATGGCCGATCTCGCCGCACACCACCGTATCGGGGGAGGGCGGCAGCGCGCTCAATTCCCCCGCGGAAAAGCCTGCGGCCAGCCAGGCAGCCACCTGAGTGGACGGTGCCCGAAGACCGGCAAGCAAATCGTGCATCTGGTCCAGCGTGCCCAGCAAAAACTGCCAGACCTGCCTGGTTTGAGAGGCTTGGGCCGCCATGTTCAGTTTAAGCAGCCTTTCCTCTTCCTTTTGCAGCGTAGCGTAGGCATCCACCTGCTCCAAAAGGCGGAAGATGGCCTTCAGCGATTCGGTCGCCTCCCTGGCTTTATTTAGCGCCGCCTGCATTTCCTGAAGGGGTTCGATCAAAGCCCTGCGGGCAGGCTCCAGGCGCGCGGCCTCCTCCTTGTCGCCCCTTGTAAACGGCTTACGCCAGCGCTCGCCGTAGATGCCGTTGGCAATGGCGTAATTCTCCAGCCGGTGGCAATCCTCCGGTAAAACCGGCGAATATCCGGATTTAATGCAGGCCAATATATCCGCCCTGGCGTACCCTTTGGATGCTGCCCGGAGCGCGTGCGTCAGGAAACGGATCAGCCCGTGGGATTCGGCAGGCACCTTCTCCTCCAGGTAAAAGGGGATGCCGTAGCTTGTAAACACGGCGTGGAGGATGGAGCCGTAAGCCTGCAGGCTGCCCGCCGCCACCGCCATCTCGCCCCAGGGGACGCCCGCTTCATGGAGCCTGATCATCTGGGATGCGGCCTCGTGGGCCTCGGCATAGGGGTTGGGGGCGGCGAACAGAGAGATGGCTTCCGGCTTGTCGGGATAGGCATAGGCCGGGTGGGCAAACAGGTTCGCCTCCAGATGGGCGATTTCATTCATTGCGTGAAGGGGCGTTTCGTCAAGATACTCCCATGCGCAGGGTATGTTCTGCGCCTGCAGCGTTTTTGCAAACCGCTGGGCGCTTTGCCTGGCGGGCAGGTACAGGTATCCATCCCGGGCCTGGGGCCGGTCCATGGTAAGGGCCACGGTCATGGCAGCGCATAGCTGCGCCCCGGCGCATAGAAGCTGGCATAGCTGGGGAGGCAGTATATCAAAGCCGTAGGCGAAGACATGGGCGTTCTCAAACAGCCCGCTTTGGGGAAGCCGCCTGGCCGCCTCGTCCTGCACATCCTCCCCGTCCACAAAGCGGCCGGAAAGCTGTGTCTCATAGGCCTGCCAGCAGCGGGCGATATCGGTGAGCTTCTGCTGAAAAGCGCCATTCGGTAAAGCCGATGCGTGTTCCAGCAGCCCGTCCGCCGTCAGGCGGCCACGCTTGAAATCGGCGATAAGGCTGCTCATCTTCTCCACCAGCCCAACGTGGCCGGCGGCCCGCCTGTAATACACAAGCTCCTTTTGCACCTGGTTCACGGCGCGGCTCAATGCCATCCGCTTGCCCCGGCCGTCCAGGGGCACCCTTCCGTCGGTGCCGGCCGCGTCGAATATCCTTTGCGTCAGGCGCGAGGGGGACAATACCTGAATGTTGAAAAAGCCAGGCAGGTCAAGGCGGCGGATGAGCTCCACCTCCGCCTGCAGCGTATACTGCTCCGGCACCAGCAAAAGGCAGGTGCCGCCTTGCTGATATATTTTGCCTATTTCTGTAATGATATGGGGCAGGAGCCTGTGCATCCGGCCCCCCAGGATGGTGACTTCTCCCATTCTCACCCCTCCAAGTCCATTATGCCACGATGTATACAGGCACGTCAAATGCGGCTTTCAAAATGGGGAAAAATGGGGTATCATGGAAGAGAGAAGGAAATGGGGGAATTATTTCGGATCATCAAACAACAAAAGGGCTGTCACGTCAGTTGCATCATGTCATAAAGATGCAAGAAGATGGCATCCGAAGGTTTCCAAAGGGCGATCGGAAAGCCCTTTGGTCGCGTCCGCAGACGCGAAATCCTTCTCCTTGCGTAACCTTATTCGCTATTTTGCGCTTAGTACGACAGCCCCTATGTCGATACGCTGAAACGGAGGAACCATTTTGCGGTTATTGATCCTGGCGGATGTCCATGCAAACGTTCCGGCCCTCAAAGCCGTACTGGATTATACGTCCCGTTGGCACTTCGACACGATCCTCTCCCTGGGGGACCAATTGAATTACGGTCCTATGCCAAGGGAAACCCTCGCGCTTTTGAAGGACGCCGGGGCAAGGCTTTTATTGGGCAACCATGAAGCAAGGCTTTTGAAGCTGCGGGCGGGCGATAAGGACCTGAACGAAAGCAACAACTGGTCCATGCTCCGCTGGACCGATCAGCACATAGGTGCAGAGCGCCTTGACTATGACAGAGAAGCGGTATACGGCGATACGTTTTTGACCCATGCCGTGCCAGGCGATCTGAACCGCCTGATACGCTCGCACGATACGGCCGAGATGGATTCTATCCTTAAAGAAATGCCCCAAAAGCGCCTCGTCTGCGGCCATAACCACGCGCCATGGAAGCATACATGGCAGGGCAGGGAATTTTACTGTGTGGGCAGCCTGGGGATGCTGGAGGACAATATTGGTTCCAAGGCTGCTTTCGCGCTGATGGAGGATGACAGGATCGAGATGTTCTCCATCCCGTATGATCCGGGTCCCTTAAAGGCTGCCTTTGTGCAAAGCGGGCTTGCACACGCTGCCCCCGAGTTTGCCCGGGTGGTGCATCAAACGATGCTCACCGGCGCGCAGGAACTGACGCTCCGGTTTGTGGATGCCGTCCGGGATGCGGCTTATAAGAGCAATATCCCCTGGCAGGGCCGGGAGGCCTTTCATTTGGCGGCGGAAAGCTTTCCCTGGCCGGAGGATGTTTCCTGTGAGGATTTCTGGCGCCGCCCGTAATCAAGGAGGATTGTATGCACTTTGATGATACCATCGCCGCCATCGCCACGGCTGCGGGCCAGGGCGGCATTGCCATACTGCGCATCAGCGGACCGGATGCCGGAAATGTGCTGCGGCGCGTCTTTCATCCAGCAAAGGGGGAGAAGGAAGCCTTCCCTTCCCATCTTCTTGTGTACGGCCATGTGGTCAGAGGAAATGAAAAGATCGACGAGGCCATGGCGGTTTTGATGCGCTCCCCCCGCAGCTATACCAGGGAGGATGTGGCAGAAATCCACACCCACGGCGGGCAAGTGATGGCGGGTTTGGCTTTGGAGCTTGCGCTGGCGGCAGGAGCCAGGCAGGCGGAGCCGGGGGAGTTTACCCGCCGGGCCTTTTTGAACGGAAGGCTCGACTTGAGCCAGGCGGAAGCGGTGATGGGCCTCATATCCGCCGGTGGGCGTCAGGCGGCGAAGGCCGCCATGCGCCAGCTCGGCGGTGGGCCCAGCCAGTTCATCCGGGAGGCCCTGGACAGGCTCTTTGGCCTCATGGCCGGCCTGGAGGCCGCCATCGACTATCCCGAGGAGGTGGAGGAGGCGGAAGCCACCAGCAGCCTTCGGGATGGCGTGCTGACTTTGGCCAACCGTCTGGAGGATGCCTGTGACGAGCGCGGTGTGAAAATGCTGGAGCATGGCATGGATGTGGTGCTGTGCGGCCGGCCCAATGTAGGAAAAAGCTCGCTGCTCAACGCTCTCTTGGGAGAGGACAGGGCTATCGTCACCGATGTTCCCGGCACCACCAGGGACATCCTTACCGGGAGCATCGAAATAAATGGCCTGCCGGTCACGTTAAGCGACACGGCAGGCCTGCGGGATACAAGCGATACGGTGGAAAAGATCGGCGTACTTAGGGCGCAAAAGGCCGTGGCTCAGGCGGATGTGGTGTTGCTGATGATCGACGCCGGGCAGCTCCTATCGAGGGAGGATGAGGATTTGCTGCTTTCCCCGCCGGAGGGGGAGTTCGCCGTTGTCCTCAACAAGAGCGATCTTGCCCCCATGGTGTCTTTGGAGAAAATACAAGAACTTTGTCCCTTTGCCCCTGTGCTCGCCCTTTCCGCCAGGACAGGGGAAGGGCTCAAAGAGCTGAAAGCGTATCTTGCGCAGAAGGCGGGGGAGCCTTCCCGCCTGGCCATTACCGCCTCCCGCCACCTGGCCGCCGCCCGGCGGGCAGTGACCAGCCTTCGCCAGGCCGCGTTAAGCCTTGCATCCGGCGTTCCCCTGGACCTTGCCGCCGTGGATATGCGGGATGCCCTTTCCGCCCTTTCGGAAATCACCGGGGATGAGGTGGAGGAACGGATTCTGGATCAGGTGTTTTCACAATTCTGCGTGGGCAAGTAAATCAGGCTTTATGAAGATCATGGAAAGGGGTATGGCATGTATCAATTATCGGCTCCCGGTTTCACCTTGCAAATATATAATATCATTCTGTACAACGGGGCCCCCACCGATATGAATATTTCTGTTGTATGCGGCGGGTATGCGGGCGGCATGCAAATGGAGATTTTCGATTCGCAGCTTTGTTCCTTTGCCGTTCAATTGAAGGCAATGTACGATGACCTGAAAGGTACCGTTGAGATCAAGGAGGCGTTTGGGGATCAGGCATATATTCGTTTTGCGTGTGACCATTGGGGACACATCACCATATCCGGGGAACTGTTTGAAGGCGAGAATTATTTGAAATTCAGTGCAAACATCGACCAGACGTACCTGAAGGATTTTTCGGAAAAACTGTACGACAGCTATGGCAAGGGAGCGTGACCCCTTGCGTGAGGGGAGAGTTTGCTAGGTTATGTGGGATAATAGGATTCCACATAGAACCATTTTTCCGCAAGCCGTTCCACTTCGATATAGCCTTTTCCGTTTATCCCTCCGCCTTCCCAGCGCCATGCGTTCTCCTCTTCTTTGACAAGCTTTTGGTCTTCATTATCCGGCGGCGGATATTTGTCGGCCGGTATATAGGCAAGCATGGCAGTTGACTCCCTGAAATAGAAGAAGCCGTTAAAATCAAAATACACGATGCCATCCCAGTTTGACCCATTGACAGCAGTTAACTCGGTCCGCTTAAACAGGGCTTGCAGCGCGTCTGTTGCGGCATCGTGCCTTTGAACATACTGTCCTTTTGCGTCGGCGATTGCCTGCGGAAGTACCGCCGCCTTTTCGTGTAAAAAGGAGAGCATGGCCTTCCTGGGGGACGCTGTTAACCGCGTTGCAAGGGTTGCTGCGGTTAGTGCGATGAGGAGGAGAATGGCCAGCATGGAAGCGGATAGTACGATGATGTTCTTATGCTTTTGTACAAAAGCCCTCATGCTTCTTCCTCTTTCAGCGAAATACAGATGCCTTCAACCAAAACTTCTCACGACTTCGATTTTTCCGACGATATGATGATTGAAATCGTCGAGTTCTTCCGCGGGAATCCAAAGCTCCTGATGGTAACCTGCGCCGACAGTTTGTATCTCGTAACGTTTGATGAAATCATCCTCAATCTCAAATTTAGTCACAAAGCCCCGGTATCCGGAGGCTTTGTCGTGTATGTTCCATTTCTGCGCGATTTCGCAGGCGTACTTTTCATTCAGCACCGGGTAAAAGATCGGCTGTTCCGGAAGCCGGGGCGGAAATGCGCAGTATCCGCTATTGGCTATCAACTGAAGTTCCGCCTGGCCAACAGGCCTGAACAAAATCATGCAATCACCTCAAGGTTCTTTTCACTGGGGGAAAACGCTATTCTCCGCTGAAGGGTGGTACAAAAGCGCTGTCTGCCGACATGGCATCCTGCTCATAGCCGGGCAAGCCCAGGACGACCATATGGTCATGTACGCGCCTGTACTCCTTTTCGGTGATCCTGCGGTCAAGGCCCGGGATGCTGACACCGTTCATGGGCACATATTGCCGCATGAGGCTCACCGGCGTCCCCTCCGGCAGGTTTTCCTTGATCCAATCAAGAATGCGGATGCTTTCACCCGTCAGGCCCGGCAGGATCAAATGGCGCACCAGCGTTCCCTTTTGCATGATGCCGTTTTCATCGTATACGGCTGGGCCGGTTTGACGGCACATTTCCTGTATGGCAGCGGAGGCATACTCAAAATAATCAGGCGCCCCCGCGCACAGCTTGCCCATGGCGGGGGAGAAATGCTTCAAATCGGGCAGGTATACATCGACGATTCCTTCCAGCAGTTTTAAGGTTTCCACCTTTTCATACCCGCCGCAGTTCCATACGATGGGGATGGCAGGCCTGTAGATTTCCAACGCCTGTATAATGGCCAGGGTGAAATGCGTGGGCGTGACCAGATTGATGTTGTGCACGCCTTCGTCTTCCAATCGCTTGAAGGTATCCGCCAGTTCCGGAACAGAAATGCGCTTGCCTAAAAGCCGGTGGCTGATTTCCCCGTTCTGGCAATAGGCGCAGCGCAGCACGCAGCCGGTAAAGAATATCGTTCCGCTGCCCCGCGTTCCACTGATGCAGGGCTCCTCCCAGTCGTGGCGGGCAGCCCTGGCGATGACGGGATCAGTTCCCATGCGGCAAAAGCCGCTGCCGGATTCCGGCATTCTTTCTGCGGCACAATTGCGGGGGCAGATGGTACAAAGGGGCATAAAGAACCTCTTATATAAGAATATGTCAGCTTCGTGCTATCATTTCCGTTTTCTTATTCTACGCAAACCGTATCATGCAAAGCAATAGAACAAATCCAATCTCACAAACGAGGGCAATCGTATTTAGAACCTTATCGACATGATCCTTGCATAGTTTGTGGAAGACAAAGAATATCCCAATACCGGCGATTCCGCCCAGTGTGTTTGCGATCAAGTCCGTAATATCACTGGCTCCAAGCGCAAAAATGTACTGTAATACTTCAAAAAGCAGGCTTGTTAAAATGATCAGCACAATCAGATTGACAAAGGATTTCTTTGTTCTCAGCATGCTTATAAAAATACCAAATGGCAAAAACACCAATGCGTTGTATAGGATTTCATTATAGCTGGGCTTCCCGTTCAGATGAAGCATGGCGCCAAAGGGGATAAGATTGACGCTTCTTTCGACGTCCATCACAAACGTGAATTTGTAGTGCAAAAATGCAAAGGATAATCTGGTTTTAAACAAAATAATCGCTGAAAGCGCCAGCAAATAGAATGCGAATAAGGCAACTGTTAATTTTTTTGATTTCATAGAGCTTGTCCTTTCAAAGTATCACAATTCCTATTCTTGACTGGGGCCTTCCAAGGCGACGATATTCCAGCCCACCCCAAATTTGTCCGCTAGACCTGCGTGGAACTTGCTATAAAATGTCTCCGTTGGCGGAAGGGATACATCTGCGCCTGCACGCAAGGCATCAAAGATTCTCTGCGCTTCTTTTGCCGTGGGAACTTGTACGGTCAGCTTTACCATGCTGCCTTTTGCCGACGGTTCGGCCGCCTCGTCCGCAAACCAAAAATCAGTTCCGCATATTTGCATCTGCGCATGCAGGATCCAGTCTTTCAGGTTCGGCGGCAAAACAGCAATACCCTCCGGCACATAATCACCGTACGGCATTGACATTTTAATCTCGGTTCCAAATACCTTCTGATAGAAATCAAGGGCGTTCATGCAATCGCCGTTAAAAGTGATAAACGGAGTAACCATGATCTTCATCCTTCCCGAAACAAATTGAAAATTTCTGTTTATGCTGCCGCCATTGTACACAAAAGCAAATGGAGCCGCAAGACAGTGCCTATGCATAGGGCCATTTGCCTTATTCTGTGGGGAGCTTTTCCTGTTTCATAAAAGATAGCTTGTCCCAATACCCTCTTTGAAATAGGATTTTGTCCTCCCTCACATGGAAGAATCCGCAGCCGCGCAGACCTTTGGGGTCCTTCCATTCCATGATTGCCCATTCGCCGTCTTCAAACATGTTTTCCACGATGCACACCATTTTCGCCCCGGCGAACTCCCTCTCGAACATTTCCCGTATGGCCTGCCTGCCTACGACGGGTTCGTTGGCCACCTGGTGGTTTACCGCGTTTTCGTCATACAAGGCCGCAAGGGCTTGTGCGTTTGCGCTGTTGAACAGATCGACGAACCTTTCCAATACCTGCTTCGGCGTCATTTTCGTTCCCCCTTTTCAATGCCGGTTATTTTACATCTCGGTTTTCTTTTTTGGCTTCCAGATACATTCTTTTATCCTGGCGCTGCTCTACTGCCAATAGGAGAATCAGCACCGCGAGCATAAGCCCCGCGGCAGCCCAAAGAATAACGGATACAACAGCGGCGTTAAGCCACCTTGCCAGCGCGCCTGCCAGGATCAGCATTCCCACTATTTTGAGAATAACTGTTCCAGGTTCCAGCATGTTCAGTTTATGGCGCGGCTCCCACATTACTTTTCTCCTCAAAGAATTCCGCTTTCTTGCGGACCGGCATATCCTTTGGCATGCGGCTATTTCACGGCTCACTTATGGCTGGGGCGAAGCTTTGACAAGTGATTATACCAAAAAATGGACCGGGTGCACAAGGCGCGTGCAATCACCTTCCATCAGAATATGCCGGGCGGAAGCCGCATTGTTCTAGTTTGGCAGCAAAATCAAGCGTCGCGGGGTTGCTTCCGCCCGAAAACCGCATAATTCCTTTGTTTTTGCTCTTGTATTCTCCTTCCAGCCATGGTATACTAAAACGCAGGCAGAATATTACCGGCATGACTTGTTTGAAAGAAGGGTGTAATCGAAAGAGTGGGTATTGCTTGATTCTATCCTACAATTCGCGGGCAGCGGCTTGTTTCGTTCATGGGCTTCCGAACCGATTGGGGAAGGAAGACCTGAAGCGGGCTGAAACCTGTTTTTTGAGGATGGGACAATAAGCAATAAGGGTCCACTTTTTTTGTTGCCTAAATGGCCCCGCGCCCTTTCGACGCGAACCGCTGCAAGCGGCCACAAGGAGAGACCATGAGCAAGGGAGATATCGCCTCCACCGCGCTTCCCATCAGCAAAAAGCTGGCAGAAGAACTGGGGTACGAACTGGTGGAGGTAGCCCTGGATAAAGAACCCGCGGGGAAATACCTGCGCATCTACCTGGATAAGCCGGAAGGCATTGCGCTTACCGACTGCGAAACCTTCCACCGCAGGGTGCAGCCGCTGGTGGAGCACCTGGAGTATGATTTTCTGGAGGTTTGCTCTCCCGGCCTGGACCGGCCCATCAAGACCCCGGAGGATTTCAAGCGCAGCGAAGGGGAAGAGGTGGAAGTCCGCCTGTTCAAACTCCTTAACGGCGCAAAGATATTTCAAGGTACGCTGATTGGCCTTCATGATGGCCAGGTGCTGCTGGACACGGCGCAGGGACGAATAGAGTTTCCCCAAAAGTCCGTGGCCGTGGTGAAACGCCTTGTATCCCTGGAGGGGATCGAGGACGTGGATCTGGGTGAATAAACAGCAAGTTGATATTATTACCAATGGAAGGCGGGATGCATCCCATGAAATCGGAAATCGTTGAAGCGGCAAGAGCGTTGGCCCGGGAAAAAGGCATTGACGAGGAAATGTTGTTCTCCACCATCGAAGAGGCCATGAAAACGGCCTACAAAAAGAACATGCCCAAAAATACGCCGGTTCCGGCCAATCTCAGCGTCCACATCAACCGCACCAGCGGGCAGGAGCAGGTATTGGCCCGCAAGGTAGTGGTGGAGCAGGTGGAAGAGCCGAACAACCAGATTTCCCTTGCGGAGGCACACCGTATCCGTTCGGATTACCAATTGGGCGACATCGCCGAGGTGGATGTGACGCCCCAGGGCTTCCTGCGCGTGGCGGCCCAGGCGGCCAAGCAGGTGATCGTGCAGCGCATTCGCGAGGCCGAGCGCGGCAAGGTGTATGAGGAGTTCATTGAAAAGGAAAACGAAATTTTAACAGCCATCGTACAGCGGGTGGAAAACAAGGCCGTGTATGTGGAGCTTGGCCGCACCGAAGGCGTGCTGGAATCCGGCGAGTTCATGCCCAATGAAGAATACCATGTGAACGACCATATCAAGGTCTACGTGCTGCAGGTGCAGCGCAGCGGCCACGAGGGCATCCGCGGCCCGCAGGTTCGGGTCAGCCGCATCCATCCCGGCCTTGTCAAGCGCCTGTTTGAAATGGAAGTGCCCGAGATTGCCGCGGGCGTCGTGCAAATCAAGTCCATCGCCCGGGAGGCCGGCAGCCGCACAAAGATGGCCGTCTCCTCCTCCGACGCGGTGATCGATCCCGTAGGCGCCTGCGTGGGCCAGCGGGGCAGCCGCGTGGACAAAGTGGTGGAAGAACTGAAAAACGAAAAGATTGACATCATCAAGTGGTCGCCCGACCCCGCCGAGTTTGTGGCCAACGCATTGAATCCCGCGCATGTTTTGAGCGTGTTCGTGGCCGAACGGGAAAAGGCCTGCCGTGTGGTGGTGCCCGACAACCAGCTTTCCCTGGCCATCGGCAAGGAAGGGCAAAACGCCCGCCTGGCGGCCAAGCTGACCGGCTGGAAGATCGACATCAAGTCCCAGTCCCAGGCGGCGGAGCTGATGGCCCTGCCCGTGGAAGAGCTGCCTCCCTATGAGGAGGAAGCCCTGGAGCCCATGGACGACGACGACACCCTGTAACAAAGGAGCGGTGCCATGAAGCCACGGAAAATCCCCATGCGCATGTGCGTGGGCTGCCGCGAGATGAAGCCCAAAAAGGAACTGATCCGGGTGGTGAAGCGGCCCACGGGGGAAATCGCCTTGGACAATACGGGCAAGCTGCCCGGCCGGGGTGCCTATGTGTGCCGAAGCCAGGCGTGCCTTTTAAAGGCCATCAAGCAAAAGCAGCTGGACCGGGCGCTGGAGCACAAGCTGGATGACGTGGTGGTGGCGCAGCTCCGCACCATGCTGGAGAACCTGCCGCCGGCACCCGTGGAGCCCGAGCCGGAGGAAGAAGCGACATGACGGCAATGCAGCCCGATTTTAACAGGATGGCCGGGTTTATCGGCCTGGCGGTCCGGGCCGGGCAGGCCGTGACAGGCGAAGGCGCCTGTGTTACGGCCATCCGGGCCGGCAAGGCGGCGGTAGCGCTGTTGGACGGGGCCGCGTCCGAAAACGCAGTCAAACGGTTTACCGACGCGTGCGCCCACCATAAGGTGCCCCTTATGAAGCTTCCGCCGGAGATGATTCAAAGGGCGTCGGGGAAACCCGGGCGCATGTCCATGGTGTTAAGCCCCGGAGGCCTGGCGGAAAAGGTACTGGAGTGCATGGGAAAAGTCACGGGGAACGATTGATTTTCTTGGATTCATGGTTTATGGTTTCTTACTTTCTTGTATGGATTAAATGCGGGGGTGCAAGCGTTTCATGACCAAAGTCAAACTCAAGGATGCCACTAAGGAGCTTTCCAAGGACGCGGGCGGCGTGCTGGAGGAAGCCACGCGCGTCAAGCGTTCGGCGGAGGGCCTCTTGCAATCGTTGCGCAAGCTGGAGAACCAATTTATCCGGGAGGAAGAGCAGCGGCGCGCCCAGGAGAAGCTGGAAGAACAGCAGAAACTGGCCGAGCAGCATACCAAGGCATGGACCATGCCGGATGAGGAAGAGGCCGCTGCCCCTGCTTTGGAGGCGGAGGTTACCCCTCCCGTCCCGGAAAAGGTTCAAAAGGTGAAGGCACCGGTGGCTCCCCCTGCGCCCCCCGCGGAGGAAGCGCCTGTTATCGAAAAAGCGCCGGCTCCTGCGAAGGCGCCGGTTATGGAAAAGGAGCCTGTTATCGAGAAGGCTCCCGTTATGGAAAAAGCGCCGGCGGAGGTTCCCGTCGCGCTGGAGCAGGATCAGACGCCCGTGCCCAAGGCCGCGCCTGTGCAACCGGCCGTAAGCGAAGCGGCCCCTGCCCCCGCGCCGGTTATGGCTCTGGCCCCGGCACCCGTTCAGGCTCCGGCGGCCGCCAATGCTCCCACGCCTGCTAGGCCCGCGGCAGCCAACCCTGCCGCCCCCGCCGCCGCTGCGCCCCGGCCCCAGGCCCAGCCTGTGCAAAGGCCGGTCCGGCCCGTTGCGCCGGCGCCCCGGCCCATGGGCCAGCCTGTACCTGCCGGGCAGGCAGGCGCGCCGCAAGCGCCCGTATCCGGCGGAGCGCCCCGGCCGCCTTACGGCCGTCCTGCGAATCCCGCGCCTATGGGCCAAGGCCCCTACGGCCGCCCCGCCAACCCTGCGCCCATGGGCCAGGGTCCCTATGGCCGCCCCGCGAATCCCGCGCCTTCCGGGCAAGGCCCGTATGGCCGTCCCGCGAATCCCGCACCTTCCGGGCAAGGTCCGTATGGCCGTCCCGCGTATCCCGCGCCTTCCGGGCAAGGCCCCTATGGCCGTCCCGCCGGCGGCGCGCCCATGGGCACCGGCGCACCGCGCCCCCAGGGTGGTTTTGGTGCACCTCGTCCCCAGGGCGGCTTTGGCGCGCCTCGTCCCCAGGGTGCCGGCTTTGGCGCACCCCGGCCCGGTATGGGTCCCCGTCCGGGCGGCGGCGGTGGGTTTGGCCGCCCCAAGGCGCCTGAACTGACGCCTTCAGTGGAAAAGGAACGGGTCTCCAACTATGACCCCAACAAGAAAAATTACGTCCGCCAGCACGATCCGGAGCGGGTTGTAAAGTCCCGCAAGCAGATGGTGAAGGAAAACTTCTCCGGCTATGACGATGATGTAATCCGCGGCGGCAAGCGGGCCAGGGCCGGCAAAAAGCTCTCCGCCCAGCAGATGATGGCCCCCATCAAGATCGAAAAAGCCTTCATGACTGCCGAGGCCATCACCGTGAAAGACCTGACCGAGCGCATCGGCAAGCCCGCGGGCGATATCCTCAAGAAGCTTCTGCTGCTTGGGATCATGGCCAACATCAACAGCGAGCTGGATTATGACACCGCTTCCCTGGTCTGCACCGAGTTTGGCGTGGAGCTGGAAAAGAAGCTGGATAAGACGGCGGAAGATTATCTTTCCGACGAAGACTTCGAGGATACCGACGAGGATCTTGTCACACGGCCGCCGGTCATCACCATCATGGGCCACGTTGACCACGGCAAGACCTCTCTGCTGGATTATATCCGCAAGACGCGCGTTACGGCCGGCGAAGCCGGCGGCATCACCCAGCATATCGGCGCCTATACGGTGGAGCTGGAGGGCCGTCAAATCACCTTCCTGGATACCCCCGGCCACGAGGCGTTCACCGCCATGCGGGCCCGTGGCGCGCAGGCGACCGACATCGCCGTGCTGGTGGTGGCCGCGGACGACGGCGTCATGCCCCAGACGGTTGAAGCCATCAACCATGCCAAGGCCGCGGATGTACCCATCATCGTGGCCATCAACAAAATGGATAAGCCGGCTGCCGATCCCGAGAGGATCAAGCAGGATCTGACCAAGTACGAACTGGTGGCGGAGGAGTGGGGCGGCGAAACCATTATGGCCCCTGTCAGCGCCATCACCGGCCAGGGCGTGGACCAGCTGCTGGAAATGATCCTCCTGGTGGCGGATGTGCAGCAGCTTCGTGCCAACCCCGACCGCCTGGCCCGCGGCGTCATCATCGAGGCCAAGCTGGACAAAGCCCGCGGTCCTTTGGCTACTGTCCTTGTGCAGAACGGTACCTTGCGCGTTGGCGACAACATCGTGGCAGGTACAGCCTCCGGCCGTGTCCGCGCCATGCTCAACGACCGTGGCGAGCGTGTAGACGAAGCCGGCCCGTCCATGCCTGTGGAAGTTTCAGGCTTCAACGAGGTGCCCTTGGCAGGCGACGATATGATGGCGGTGGATGATGACCATCTGAGCCGCCAAGTGGCTGAGGAACGCCGGGATAAGATCAAGGCTGCCCGTGTGAGCATCAGCGCCAAGGTAACCTTGGACAATTTGTTCTCCAAGATCGACGCCGGCAAGGTAACGCATCTGAACCTGATCATCAAAGCCGACGTGCAGGGTTCTGTGGAAGCTGTCAAGCAGGCATTGGAAAAGCTGTCCAACGACGAGGTGAAGGTGCGCGTGCTGCATAGCGGCGTTGGCGCCATCACCAGGGACGATGTAAACCTGGCCTCCGCCTTCGAGGCCATCATCATCGGCTTCAACATCCGCCCGGACAACAGCGCCAGGGATCAGGCCGAGCGGGAAGAAGTTGACATCCGCCTCTACCGCATCATTTACCAGGCGATTGAGGATATTGAAAAGGCCATGAAGGGCCTGCTGGCGCCCCAGTACAAGGAAGTCATCCTGGGCCACGCCGAAGTCCGCAACGTCTTCAAGATTACCGGCGCAGGCACCATCGCAGGCTGCTATGTGCAGGATGGCAAAATGCAGCGCAACGCTTCCGTACGCCTCTTGCGCGATCATGTGGTGATTTTCGAAGGCAAGCTGGCCTCCCTGAAGCGCTTCAAGGACGATGCCAAGGATGTGGCCGCCGGCTATGAGTGCGGTATCGGCCTGGAAGCCTACAACGACATCAAGGAAGGCGACGTCATCGAGTGCTACAACCAGGAGGAAATCGAGCGTTAAAGCGATTCGGGAAAATGGCTGTGCCATTTTCCCGAGTTTTGCACGGCTGCGATTAGCGTTAGGGAAGAAAAGCCCTGGCCGCGCCTGCTTTCGCGAAATCTTACTGCTGCACGCTACTGCTAACCACATAAGGTAATTGATGTTACGACCCCAGAAAGGTAAGGAATCTACGTGAGTTTTCATCGAAGCGACCGCATATCCGATCAGGTCCGCCGGGAGGTGGACCAAATTATCCGCAACCAGCTGAGCGATCCCCGTATTACAGGTACTTTCAGCATCACCCATGCTGAGGTGACCCGCGACCTGCGCTATGCCAAAATCTATGTGAGCATCCTGGAGGATGACAAGGCCGATGGCGTCATGGCCGCATTGAAAGGCGCGGCGGGATTCATCCGCAGGGAGCTGGGCCGGAACATGGTCATCCGCTACACGCCGGAGATCCTCTTCCAGCGGGATCAAAACATCGCCTATGGCGTACATATCGCGGATATATTAAGTCAGGTTCGTTCTAAAGATGCGGAAGGAAACGAAAGCGATGAGGAAGAACCGTCCGGCGCAGATGAATAGCTTTCCGGAGGCTCTGTTCAGCGCTATCCGCTCCGCGGAGCGCATCCTTTTATGCGCCCATGTTTCTCCGGATGGCGACACCATCGGCAGCGCGCTGGCTCTTCGCGGCGCGCTTTTCAAAACCGGCAAGCAGGTGGAAGTCGTCTGCCCCGATGAAGTGCCGCAGCTATTGATGTTTTTGCCGGGTGCGCAGGAAATCCGCAAGCCCGTGCAGTTGAAAGGCAAAACCTTCGACCTGGCCATCGCCGTGGATGTGTCCGACCGCCACCGCCTGGGCGACTCCGCTCCGCTGTTTTTCGCCACCAGGTTTACAATTCAAATCGACCACCACGGCACCAACCCCGGCTATGCCGACATCAATGTCGTGGCGGCGGAAGCCAGCGCCACGGGCGTAATGATCTATGAATTGATCCACAGCCTGGAGATTGGCCTGGATTCCGATATTGCCACCTGCCTGTATACCGGCATCGCCACGGATACGGGCAATTTCAGTTTTGACAATACCACGGCCGACGCTTTCCAGGTCATGGGCGAATTGATGACCTACGGCCTGAACATCGCCAGGCTGAACCGCATCCTTTTCAGGGAGCGCAGCCGGGAACAGGTCCTTGTGCTGGCCAAGGCTTTGTCCACCTTATCCTTTTACCAAAACGGACAGATCACCGGCATGCGTTTGACGCGGGCGGATCTTGCCGCCTGCGGTGCCAAACCCGAGCATGCCGAGTCCATCGTGAACTACGGCATCGACATCACCGGCGTCAAAATGACCTTTCTGGCCAGGGAAGTGGAAGGCGGAACAAAGTTCAGCCTCCGGGCCGCGGAGGGGTGCAATGTGGCGTCGCTGGCCGCAAGCTTCGGCGGCGGCGGGCACGCGCTGGCGGCCGGCTGCACCATGAATGCCGCGCTTTCGGACGCCGCTGCTATCATGGTTTCCGCAATGGAAAAATGTCTGGCGGAAACAAAGCCATGAACGGATTTTTCAATGTGCTGAAGCCGCCCGGCATGACCTCCAGCCAGGTGGTCGGGTTCGTGCGCAGGCTGCTGGATGGGGAAAAGGCGGGCCACGCCGGCACACTGGACCCCCAGGCTGCCGGCATACTGCTGGTCATGGCGGGCAAAGCCGCCAGGCTGTTTGATTATCTGGTGGACAAGCGCAAGACGTACGTGGCCGAGATTGCCTTCGGCGCGGCCACCGATACCCAGGATGCCCAGGGCCGCGTCATCGCGCAGGGGCAGAACTATCCTTCCATGGCTGATGTTCAGGCCGTGCTGCCGCGGTTTGCCGGGGATATCCTGCAGACGCCGCCCAGCTTTTCCGCCATCAAGCAGGGCGGGCAGAGGCTGTACGACCTGGCCCGCAAGGGCGAGATGGTGGTGGCCGATGCCCGGCCGATTTTTGTAGAGGATATCATCTTGGGCCGCGAGACGGAAAACCACGGGATGATGCTCACCATCCGCTGCGGCAAGGGCACATACGTGCGCACGCTGTGCCATGACATCGGCCAGGCGCTGGGCTGTCCGGCGCATATGCGCTTCCTGCTTCGCACGCAAAGCGGTGTTTTCACCATCGATACCGCAAGCACCCTGGAGGAGCTATCCCAGGCGAAGGATCAGGGGCGGCTTGCCGATTGTATTCTTCCCATGGACATGCCGCTTGCGCATTTAAGCCGAGCCGACGTGCCCCGGGAGATGGGGAACATTTGCAAAAACGGAGGCGCGATGCGCCTTTCCGCCTTCCCCAACCTTGTTCAGGTGGAGGAAAACGTGCCGCTTCGGGTGTACCTGCACGGTGCCTTTATGGGCATAGCCCACCGCCAGGGTGCCTCCATCGTGTTTCGGGCGATGGTCGGCGGCGGTATAAATGATATGGAATACGCATGATATCTTTGGAGGGTTCCTATGCGCCTGACTTTTTCCGATGAAGCCGTCTTAAGCCCCTGCGTGCTGGCGCTGGGCATGTTTGACGGCGTTCATACGGGTCACGCCTGGCTGTTGCGCACCGCGCGGGAATGGGGCTCCCTGGAAAAGCTCCCGGTGGTGGTTTGCACCTTTTTTAAGCATCCGCTGGCGGTATTGAAGCCCGAGGCGGCCCCGCCCATGCTGTCCACCGTTCCGGAGCGCGCCGCGCGCATGGCTCAATTGAAGGCGGACGCGCTGGCGGTGCTGCCCTTTGACCGGGACATTATGAACATGCCGCCCCAGAAGTTTGTAAGGCGCCTGGTGGACAGCTTCAGGCCCCGGCATGTGGTGGTGGGCTTCAACTACACCTTTGGCGCGGGCGGCGAGGGCGATGCCAAGCTTTTGAAAAAAATGGGCAAGGTCCTGGGCTTTGATGTGCATGTCGTATCCCCTGTGCAGGTGGACGGGCAAACCGTATCCTCCTCCCGCGTACGCAGCCTTTTGGAACAGGGGGATGTGGAGCAGGCCTGCAAGCTGCTGGAAAGGCCCTATTCTGTCGCGGGTCTGGTGGAAAGCGGCAAGGGTATAGGCAGAAAGCTTGGCTTTCCCACGGCCAATGTCGCCATTCCCAAGCGGAAGGCGCTGCCCGCCTTCGGCATATACATCGCCAGCGTCAAGACAAAAAAGGGATTGTTCCCGGCCGTGGTCAGCCTGGGGCGCCATCCCACGCTGCCCGAGGGCGGCATCACGCTGGAAGCCCACCTTATAAACCGCTCCGAAAATCTGTATGGGCAGAAGGTCCGCGTAAAATTTCTGCGGCATATACGCCCTGAGATCAAGTTTGCTGACGTCCAGTCCCTAAAGGCTCAAATCGCCCACGATGTGATGGAGGCAAAAGAATACTTTAGGATCCGGTGAATCCGAAATCAGGCGATTTCCTTCCTCTGCATTCCGCTTTATGTGCCATAAACCGGGCGCACTTGGGGAATAATAGTCCGGGACGGAAAAAAATTCCCGGTATACGTTTACAAATGCATGGCATAGTGCTACAATGAAAGACGCTGTTTTGAACCATGGACGCAGTTTTGCGACGCTCCGACGCTTCGCTTCGTTCATGGCGATTCAAGTGAAAGGAGAATGGAATCATGACAAAGGCTGAAATCATCCAAACCTACGGCCGCCACGAAGGCGACACCGGTTCCCCCGAGGTACAGGTGGCACTGCTCACCGAAAGGATCAACCACCTGAACGAGCACCTCAAAATCAACAAGAAGGACCATCACAGCCGCCGCGGCTTGCTGCTTATGGTCGGCCAGCGCAGAGGCCTTCTGGATTACCTGAAGAAGACCGACATCGAGCGGTACCGTACGCTGATCGGCCAGCTGAACCTGCGCAAGTAATCCCGCTTTCCGCGGCTTGCGCTTGTGGCCGGAAGCTCCGGCCCGTTGGTTGATACGGATTACATCAGGTCCGGTCAAACTGTTTGTGGAAGCCGCCAGTGGCGCTCATGATGGCATGGGCGCCCCTGCGCGGTTTTTTCACAGGATTATCCCGGAGGCATGTGCCTCCAAAGAGGTGCCAGTCTGACTTCACATAAGGAACAGGCTGGTGTGTCCAATAGGTATAAGGCATTGAGCCTTGACGATGTGAAGGAGATTGGCATGGAGTACAAAAAGTATACGATGGATCTGGCGGGGCGGCCGCTTACACTGGAATTTGGCAAGTATGCTCAGCAGGCTGCGGGCTCCGCGTTGGTGCGGTATGGCGACACGGTGGTGATCGTCAACGTCACCATGGCCGAAACGGTCAGGGAGGGCGTGGATTTCTTCCCCCTGAGCGTTGATTTCGAAGAAAAGCATTATGCCGTGGGTAAGATTCCCGGCGGCTTCATCAAAAGGGAAGGCCGGCCCACCGAAAAGGCGACGCTTACCAGCCGCCTGATCGACAGGCCCCTGCGCCCCCTGTTCCCCAAGGGCATGCGCAATGATGTGCAGGTGGTTGCTACGGTACTGTCCGTGGACACGAATCTGCCGCCGGAGATTCCGGCTATGATCGGTTCCTCCGCCGCGCTTTGCGTCAGCGAGATTCCCTTTGGCGGGCCTACAGGCTCCGTCATGGTAGGCCGCATCGGCGGCCAGTATGTGCTTTGCCCCGATGAGGCGCAAAGGGCACAGAGCGACCTGCACCTGGTGGTGTCCGGCACCAAGGAAGCCATCCTGATGGTGGAAGCCGGCGCCAAGGAAGTTTCGGAAGATGTTATGCTCGAAGGCATCATGTATGCCCACGAGGAGATCAAGAAGCTGGTTGCCTTCCAGGAGGCCATTATTGCCGAAATCGGCAAGGCCAAGGTGGAAGTCAAGCTGTTCGTCACCGCCCAGGATATCAAGGATGCTGTTCGCGCGTATGCTTACGACAAGTGCGCATACACGTTTGATACATATGTCCGGGAAGAGCGCCAGGAGCGGGAAAAGGCTGCCAAGGCAGATGTGCTCGCCCACTTTGCCGATATTTTCCCCGGCCGCGAAAAAGAAGTGGACGATGCAGTCTACTATCTGAACAAAGAAATCATGCGCAAAAAGATCATAGAGCAGGGCATTCGCCCTGATGGCCGCACCGTTACCGAGGTTCGGCCCATCTGGTGTGAAGTGGGCATTCTGCCCCGCGCCCATGGCAGCGCCATATTTACCCGCGGTCAGACCCAGGCGCTCACCGTAACCACTTTGGGTTCTTCCAGCGAAGCGCAAATGCTGGACGGGCTTTCCAACGAGGATTTCAAGCGCTACATGCACCACTACAACATGCCCCCCTACGCCACCGGCGAAGCTGGCCGCTTGAAGTCTCCCGGCCGCCGCGAGATCGGCCATGGAGCTTTGGCAGAGCGGGCGCTGGAGCCTGTGATCCCCTCCGAGCAGGAATTCCCTTATGCGCTGCGTTTGGTCAGCGAAGTATTGAGCAGCAACGGCTCCTCCTCCATGGCCTCCGTCTGCGGCTCCACCCTGTCTTTGATGGATGCCGCGGTGCCGATCCATGCCCCTGTGGCCGGCGTGGCCATGGGCCTTATTAAGGATGCCGAATCGGGCAAGGTGGCGGTTTTGACCGACATCCAGGGCCTGGAAGACTTCCTGGGCGATATGGACTTCAAGGTGGCCGGCACCATGAACGGCATCACCGCCATCCAGATGGATATCAAGATCAAGGGCATCGACAGGGCCATTTTGAAGCAGGCTCTTGCCCAGGCGCTGCAGGGCAGGCTGCACATTTTGAAGATTATGCTGGAGTGCCTGGGTCAGCCCAGGGCGAACCTGAGCGCCTATGCGCCCAAGATCATCCGCTTCACCATCAACCCCGAAAAGATCCGCGAGGTCATCGGCCCGGGCGGCAAAATGATCAACAAGATCATTGCCGAAACCGGCGTCAAGATTGATATAGAGGATGACGGTCGCGTGTTCATCTCCACCCCCGACGAAGCGGCGGCCAACAAGGCCCGCAAGATCATCGAGGGCATTGCCAAGGATATCGAAGTCGGCGATGTGTTCACCGGCAAGGTCGTGGGCATCCAGGCCTTCGGCGCGTTTGTAGAGCTTGCTCCCGGCAAGGATGGCATGATCCACATCTCCAAGCTGGCCAACCACCGCGTGGAGAAGGTGGAGGATGTGCTCAAAATCGGTGACGAGCTCGAGGTCAAGGTGAACGAAATCAATGCCCAGGGCCGCATCAGCCTGATCCGTAACGACATCGTCTATGAAAACAACCCTGCGGAGCACCGCCCCGCCGGCGACAGGCCTCGTCCGCCGCGCCGTGATGGCCGCCCCAACGATAGGTAATCTCATTTGATGCAGCAGCATTGAAGTGGCAGGGAACGATGCCGCCTCCGGCCCCCAGGGGCGGGGCAGCCGTTTCCTGCCTTTTCATTCCCTGCATGCTTTGTGCCTTCCCGGCAGAAAATAGAAGAAACTTTCCTGAAAGGAATCAAATATGTACGACCAGTGGACCATGTCAAACGGCTTGAGGGTGGTGGGGGAATACCTGCCCCATGTGCGCTCCGCTTCCATCGGTGTGTGGATCAAGGTCGGCTCCATGATGGAGACGCCCTCGGAAAACGGTATATCCCACTTTATTGAGCATATGGTATTCAAAGGCACCGGGAAGCGCACCGCCCGCGATATCGCCGAGGAAATGGACGCGGTGGGCGGGCAGCTGAACGCCTTTACCGCCAAGGAATGCACCTGCTTTTACGCCAAGGTCATCGATGAAGACCTGCCTCTGGCGGTGGACATTTTAAGCGACCTTACCTTGAACGCCACGCTGGACGAGCGGGAGCTAAACAAGGAGCGCGGCGTCATCCTAGAGGAGATCTCCATGGTGGAGGACACCCCGGAAGACCTGGTGCACGAGCTGTTGAGCGAGGCGCAGTTCGAGGGCCAGGCGCTGGGCATGCCCATCCTGGGCCCGGCGGACAGCATCCGCAAATACAGTAGGGACGATCTTTTAAACTTCCGCAATACGCATTACCGTCCGGAAAACGTGGTAGTGGCCATTGCCGGCAATTATGACAAGGCGAACCTTACGGATTTGCTGAACAAGGCTTTCGGCTCCTGGAAGGGCACCGGCGTAGCGGATGCCATCGGCGAAACGATGCTTCGGACCCAGCGCGTGCTTTTCAAGGATAAGGACACCGAGCAGGTGCACATCTGCATGGGGTATCCCGGAAAGCCCATGGGGCATGATGATATCTACCCTGTAGCGGTATTCAACAACATTCTGGGCGGCGGAATGTCCTCCCGGCTGTTTCAAAGGGTGCGCGAGGAGCTGGGCATGGCCTACACCATCTACAGCTATCCCGCCACCTACCCCAACTGCGGCGTCTTGAACCTGTACGCCGGCACCTCGCCGGAAAACGCCAGAACCGTTCTGGAGCAGATGGAGATCGAAGCGAAAAAGCTTTTAAGGGACGGCGTTACCGACAAGGAATTTACCCAATCCAAGGCGCAATTGAAGGGCTCGTATATCCTGGGCCTGGAGAGCGCCTCCAGCCGCATGCAGTCCATTGGCCGGGGCGAGCTGCTGCTTCGGCATCCGCCCACGCCGGAAGAGACCATTACAAAGATCGAGCGCGTGACCAAGGATGACGTGCTCCGCGTGGCAAACGAAATCCTGTCCAACCGCCCCAGCGTGGCCGTGGTGGGCAAGCACGCCGAGAAATATCTGCAATTCATACAAAAGTAAGGGGGCCGTTCAATTGGCCGACAGGCTGGATGAGATTTTCGCCCTGCAAAGGAGTTTTCACGAGTCCCTGGTAAAGACGCGCCATCTGGAAAGCATTACCCCGGAGGAATGGATTCAAAAGCAGACGCTGGCCATGATCTCCGAGCTTTCGGAACTCATCGATGAGGTCAATTTCAAATGGTGGAAAAACAAAAAGCCCGTCAATGAACAGGCCGTAAAAGAAGAGCTGGTGGATATCCTCCATTTCTTCGTCAGCATGTGCCTGCAGGCCGGCATGACGCCGGAGGAGCTGTACACCATCTATAAAGAAAAGAACGGCGAAAACTTCCGCCGCCAGCAAGGCCAAAGTGCAAAGCAGGGATATGCCTTGGGGGAATAGATGGGGGAAGCGATGCCCCAATCCCACCGGGGGTTGTCGCACAATTGTATAGCAGTTCAGGAAAATGGCGACCGAAGGTTTCCAAAGGGCGATCGGAAAGCCCTTTGGTCGCGTCCGTGACGCGAAATCATTCTTCTTAAATAACAGCATGCAAAATGTAGTCTTAGCAAGAAAGCCCAAATCCCATTCTAATAAAACCTGCCCCTTCCATTCCCATTGATTGGAAGAGGCAGTTTTTCTATCCCTCATAATAATGGGGATTCTTAAGGGGTTTTATCCCTTAAGCGGGGTCCAGGGGCGGAGCCCCTGGTCAAAACATCTTTTTACGCCAAAGCACAAAGGCGGCCATCACTGCGCCAATCAGAGAAATGCCGATCACCAGCCAAAAAGCAAATGGTGAGTTTTCAAACGGCACATCCACGTTCATGCCCCAGAAGGAAGCCACCAATGAAGGGATGGCCATTACCAGGGTGACGCTGGTCAAAACCTTCATGACGATGTTCAGGTTATTGCTGATGATGGATGCAAAAGCGTCCATGGTGCCGGACATAATATCCCTGTAGATGGCGCACATCTCCATGGCCTGCTTGTTCTCGATGATAACGTCCTCCAAAAGGTCCGTATCGTCGGGGAACTTTTTCAGCGCGTCCAGGCGGAGCATTTTTTCCATGACCAGCTCGTTGCCTTTGAGCGATGTGCTGAAGAACACCAGGGACTTTTCCAGCTTCATCATTTGCAGCAGCTCACGGTTTTTCAGCGACTTTTCCAGCTTATCCTGCACATGCATACTGGCCTTGTCGATTTGCTTCAGGTACGCCAGGAAGCGGGATGCGTTCCGGTGCAAAAGCTGCAGAATGAACCTGGTGCGCTTGTGTGTCCAGAACCCTCTTACACGCTCCTCCGTAAAGTCGGCGATGATGGGTGTGTCCCTGGTGGAAACAGTGATGATAACCTCATCCACCAGAATAATGCCCATAGGAATCGTGCTGTAGATATAGCCGCTCCCCTCCACATCCACATAAGGGATGTCGACGATGATCAGCGTCTGCCCTTCGTCATGCTCAATGCGGGCGCTTTCCTCTTCGTCCAGGGCAGCCATAAGGTACGTGGGATCAATGGCAAACCGGGTGTTCAGACCATCAATTTCCTCTTTGGTAGGGTTTTGCAGGTGCACCCAGCAGCCCTTTTCCAGGGTGGTGCACTCCACCAGATGATCGTCTACGGTTTTGAAAATCCGCTTCATCAAAAAAACCTGCCTTTCTGTGTGGCACGCACACGCAAAGGCAGGCGGAAAGTTCACCAGTGCTTTATAAAGCCATGGGAGCAGGCCGCGCTAGCGTGTGGATACGTGCCGTTATGGGACTGTACGGGTCGCCTTCCACGGCGGTCCTCTCCTTTCTTACGGCGGCCTGGTGAAAAACCCAGGCACTTCCGCTTCCATATCATAATCCCTTCCATGGTATCTGTCAACGCATGGCCCGAAAAAATATTTAAAGCCGCACATGCTTGATATTCCTGGGGTTTCCGGTGTTGAGCACTATATATTGATCGGGATGCACAAAATGTGACCATATATGGTATTGACATCCGGAATCGGCCGCACTATAATGACAATGCTCTTTCGACAGGCATAGGTACCTGAAAAAAGAAAATTGTCGTATTTTCTGGAGATGAACAATCCCCATGGTTCGTTTTCATGGGTCAATGAGTGCAAGTCTGTCCCGGCGATGATGCGCAGGGATCGGCTTTTTGTTCCGGAAATGGCAGGATGCACGAAAGAATTGAAAGCAGGAGGCTGGAACAGATGATCACTTCCATCAAAAAGCGGGACGGCCGGACAATGCCCTTTGATATCGAAAAGATCGAGCAGGCGATTTTAAAGGCATTCGCCGCCAGCGGGAGCGCCAAGGGCATGGATACGGCCAAAACGCTTGCGCAGCAGGTGATGGAAGAAATCGAGGCCAGCGAAAGCATATCCGGCATTCCCACCGTGGAAGAAGTGCAGGACGTGGTGGAGCATGTGCTCATCGAGAAGGGCTTTGTGCGCTCCGCCAAGGCCTATATCCTTTACCGCGCCGAGCGCAGCCGCGTTCGGGAAATGAACACCCGCCTGATGAAAATCTTTGAGGACATCGCCTATAAGGATGCCGTTGACTCCGATATCAAGCGCGAGAACGCCAACATCAACGGCGATACGGCCATGGGCTCCATGCTCAAGTTTGGCTCCGAAGGCGCCAAGCAGTTCTATGATATGTATGTCATCAACCCCAAGCACGCACAGGCGCATAGGGAAGGGGACATCCATATCCATGACATGGATTTCTATACCCTGACCACCACCTGCTGCCAAATCGATTTGATCGAGCTTTTCCGAAACGGCTTCAGCACCGGCCATGGCGTGCTGCGGGAGCCCAATGACATCTACAGCTATTCCGCGCTGGCCTGCATCGCCATACAGGCCAACCAAAACGATCAGCACGGCGGCCAGAGCGTTGTCAACTTTGACTATGGCATGGCCCCCGGCGTAAAAAAGACGTTCATCAAGCGTTACCGGGATAACCTTTCCCGGGCGCTGGAGCTTTTGTGTGCCATGGAGGATGCCGACTCGAAGGCAAGAGAATGGATCGAGGAGCTAAAGGAAAACGGGCTTACCCCAATGCTGGAGGAGAATCCCGCCTTCCGTGCCGCGCTGAAAGCCAAGCTGTCGTCTGTGGGCGATGATAAGCTACAGGAACAGATTTTGGAGTTTGTAAGGCACAAGGCGGAAAAGGAAACGGACAAGGCCACCTATCAGGCCATGGAAGCGCTGATCCACAACCTGAACACCATGAACAGCCGTGCCGGTGCGCAGGTACCCTTTTCCTCCATTAACTATGGCATGGATATCACCCCCGAAGGCCGCATGGTGGTGCGCAATCTGCTGCTGGCTACCGAGGCCGGCCTTGGCAACGGGGAGACGCCTATTTTCCCTATTCAGATTTTCCGCGTCAAGGAGGGCGTGTCCTTCAACCCCGGCGATACCAACTATGATCTGTACCGCCTGGCCATCCGTACCAGCGCCAAGCGGCTGTTCCCTAACTTTTCTTTCCTGGATGCGCCTTTCAACAAAAAGTACTATAAGGAAGGGCACCCGGAAACGGAAATCGCCTACATGGGCTGCCGTACCCGCGTAATGGGCAACGTATATGATCCGGAGCGCGAAACCGCCCCCCGCCGCGGCAATCTTTCCTTTACATCCATCAACCTGCCCCGGATTGCCATCAAGGCAAATGGCGACCTGCAATGGTTCTTTGAAGAGCTGGAGCGGAAAATGGCCCTGGCCGTTGAGCAGATGGACGAGCGGTTTGAGATCATCGCGCGCAAAAAGGTGCGCAATTTCCCCTTCCTGATGGGGGAGGGCGTGTGGCTCGATTCTGAAAAGCTGGACTGGAATGACGAAATCCGCGAAGTCTTAAAGCACGGTACCCTTTCCCTGGGCTTTATCGGCCTGGCGGAAACATTAAAGGCGCTGCGCGGTGTGCACCACGGCGAAAGCGAAGAAAGCCAGAATTTAGGGCTGGAGATCATCGGCTCCATGCGTGCCTTCCTGGATAAATTGAGCCGTGAGCGCAAGCTGAACTATACGCTGCTGGCCACCCCTGCCGAAGGCCTTTCCGGCCGGTTTGTGAGAATAGACAGGGAGCGGTTCGGCGTGATCCCCGGCGTGACCGACAGGAACTATTACACCAACAGCTTCCATGTGCCGGTATACTACCCCATCAGCGCCTTTGACAAGATCAGCATTGAGGCTCCGTACCATGAGTTGACCAACGCCGGCCACATCAGCTATGTGGAAATGGACGGCGACCCGCTTCAAAACCTGGACGCCTTTGAAAAGGTGGTCCGTTTCATGCACGACAAGGGCGTGGGTTATGGCTCCATCAACCACCCCATCGACCGTGACCCTGTGTGCGGCTATAACGGCATCATCGGCGATAGCTGCCCCCACTGCGGCCGCGAGGAAAACGGACGCCCCTTCGAGCGCATCCGCCGCATTACCGGCTATCTGGTGGGCACCCTCAACCGTTTCAACAACGCCAAGCGCGAAGAGGAACACGACAGATTAAAGCATAACATGCAGTGAAATTTCGGGGGATGCTTTGCGGGGGATGCCTTTTGAAAAAGGCATCCCCCGCGGCCCCCTTCGAAAACTTCATTTGGGTATGGTGCGTTCATATGTGCGTAATGTTACATAATATATGATGTGGATTATTGGGATTTTCAGGCCTTATATTATAACGTGGATGCCTCCGAAGGTTTCCAAAGGGCGATCGGAAAGCCCTTTGGTCGCGTCCGAAGACGCGAAGTCTTTTATCCTAAAGATAATGTCGATGTAACCTCAGCGCGCCTTAATATATATCTATACAGGGATTCCAAAGGGATGACATCCCTTTGGCGGGGGCCGGGGGCAGTGCCTCCGGAAAGGGGTTTCTTATGCGTATTGCAGGGCTTACCAACGACTCCATTGTGGATGGGCCGGGAATGCGGTTATCCGTGTTCGCCCAGGGCTGCCCTCATAAGTGCCCCGGCTGCCACAACCCATCCAGCCATGATCCCACGGCCGGCAGTGAAATGGCCGTAGAGGATATTGTTTCTCGTTTTACGAAAAATACCCTTTTGGATGGAGTGACACTTACCGGCGGCGAACCCTTTTTCCAGGCGGAGGATTGCGCCAAAATCGCAATGGCCGCCCATGAAAAAGGCTTGAATGTATGGACTTACACCGGCTATACATACGAGCAGCTGCTTGCCGGGCAAGGCAAGCACCCCGGCTGGAACGAGCTTCTTTCTCAGACGGACGTGCTGGTGGACGGACGATTTCTGCTGGAGCAAAGGTCGCTGGAGATAAAGTTCCGCGGCAGCCGCAACCAGCGCCTGATCGATGTTCAAAAATCTCTGAAGGCCGGCGAAATTGTGTTGTGGCAGGAGCCCAAATGGTGCTGACGTATAAGGGTTTAAAGGAAAGGCGGAGCGTTATTGCGCTCCGCCTTTGATTTTTGCCTGTTTCCATGTCAGATAGGAAATGGGGATGTGTCCCAATGTGAAACAGATGGCTGACACACCCATGGGAAACGACTTTACCAAAACCGACAGGGATAGAAAGTACACTGCCGGGAACACAGCCATGGGGATGGGGATCCGCCACAAGGGGCGAAACAGCAGGTAAAACTCCCGCCTGCCCAGAAAAAAGCGCATCCAGCAAACATAATAAAGCAGGGCGCATGCAATCATCAGATACATTGCGGCATGCGGCAATGAGGCGGCGATATCCGCCCCAAAGAAGAGGGGATATAAAAAGCAGCCAATTCGTCCGATATTCTCTAACACAGTTAGCGCCACCGGTTCCTTAGTAAGCCCCTTTGGCATGTGCCGTGGTGGATAAAGAAAAAAGAAAAGGTTTGGCAGCAATATAACCAGGGAGACAGCCAAGCCCAATATGTGAAAATCCATAAATGCTTTCTCTCTCATATCAAGTGCATTCTGGTACCAGATAACACCTGACTTATGATATCAATGAAGTGATAGCATTGACAAAAAACCGTCCGCCGAAAAACACCAGCAGGCCCCCCAAGAACATGATGGCGATGCGGTAGGGCTTTTCCTTGATGAATTTGCGGGTGTTGCCCACCACCACGGAAATAAATCCATACCAAATAAAATCCGCCAGGATGTGGCCCACAAAGTAAACAGCCACGCCCAGGTATGCGAAGCTCCGGTAGGCCTCCAGCAAAAAGCCCAGGCCGATTACCGCCCACCACAAAAGAAAATACGGGTTGGCTGCGGTGATCACCGCGCCAGAAACGAGCATGCTTTTGGCGCTGTCCTTGCCATCCTCCATCCGGACGGTTATTTTTTTCCTTGCCGCCTTCACGATCATGTCAATGCCCATGAAGCATAGCAGCAGCCCGCCCAGGATGCCGATCACGATCTGCGCGATGTCGGATTTGAGCAGCATATCCAGTCCCAGAAAGATGCAAACGATCAGCAAAAGCTCCAAAAGAGCGTGACCCAGCATGATGATGAACCCCGATTTGGGCCCGGCCGCCAAGGATTGCCGGATGGTGTACGTAAGCAGCGAGCCCGGCATCATCGCGCCGGAGAACCCTACCGATAGGGCGGATAAAAACAAAGGGACCATATTTCTGCCTTCCTGCCATACTGCCTGTTTACTTGGAATTTGGCCTATGATAGCACGCTGGAAACATAAAGTCAATTGGCCCACATCTTTCCTTGACAACGGTACGGATTTCCTTACAATAATTCTGACAGCATACCTACCGGTCAGATCACCGCCAATCGGCGCAAAGAGGTTAGTGAACAAAGCAAAATCAAGGAGTGATAGAGATTCTATCGCTGACCATGATGGGATGTTGAAAAGCATGATAGGCGCAATTATAGGCGATGTGATTGGTTCGATATATGAATGGCATAATGTGAAAACAACAGAATTTCAGCTGTTTTCAGGAGGGTCTGCCTTTACAGACGATACAGTGATGACTGTTGCTGTAGCTGACGCACTTTTGAACAAGCACACGTATAAAAACCCAATCAAGGATGCACTTGAAAGCAGGATTGCGTATATAGCAAAGTTGAAACAATACGGCCACAGATATCCTGACGTGGGATATGGAAGTATGTTTCATGAATGGCTAAAGGCGGAAAATCCCAAGCCGTATAACAGTTACGGCAATGGTTCCGCCATGCGGGTCAGCCCAATTGGCTATGCATTCGATACGCTTGAAGCTGTTTTAAAGGAATCCAGGAGAAGCGCAAAAGTTACGCATAACCATCGCGACGGCATAAGAGGGGCGCAGGCAGTGGCAGCAGCAGTGTTTCTCGCAAATCAAAATGAAAGCAAAGACAGCATCAAACGTAGGCTCGAAGCCATGTTCGGATATAATTTAAGCAGGAGATTGGATGAAATAAGGCCAAAGTATGAGTTTGACTCTTCCTGTCAAGGTTCTGTTCCCGAAGCATTCATCGCTTTTTTAGAATCGGAACACTTTGAAGATGCTATCAGAAAAGCGGTCTCTCTAGGCGGAGATAGCGATACAATCGCGTGCATCACCGGGGCAATCGCACAAGCCTACTACAAAAGAATACCTGCAGAAATGATGGATGGTACCTTGTTTAGACTCGACGCTGGAATGAAAACAATAATCAGGCAATTCAATGAAAAGTACAAAGTTCCATGTTGATGTCTGAATGGGAAATACGGCGAATCATCTGCAAAACAGCAAAGGATGCGGCACAAAGGCGGGATGCATATGGATCATGGACAAAAGGGAAAAAAGGCAACATGGATAGGCTTTACGGCCATACTCCTTTGGGGCACGCTGGCACTTTTGACAACCTTGGCGGGAGCCATTCCGCCCTTTCAACTAACCGCCATCACCTTCTTCATTGCGTTTTTGGTGGGCACGGCAGCGTTTATGAAAAGCGGCTGTGATTTCTCCATCTTCAGGCAGCCCTTATCCGTATGGGTCAACGGCATCTTCGGCCTGTTCGGGTATCATGCCGTCTATTTTATGGCCCTTCAAAACGCGCCGTCTATCGAAGCCAGCCTCATCAACTATCTGTGGCCGATCCTGATCGTTTTGTTTTCATCCTTTCTGCCGGGGGAGCGGCTGCGCTGGTTCCATGCCGCCGGCGTTGTACTGGGCTTCACCGGTGTTACGATGCTGCTTATGCGGGATGGTTTTGCCATCCGGGGAGAATATGCGCTGGGGTATGTTCTGGCGCTTTTGTGTGCGGTCATCTGGGCCGCCTACTCGGTGATCTCCAGAAAGCTCCGTGCGGCACCGACCATGCTTATCGGCGCGTATTGCGGCATTACGGCCGTGCTTTCGCTCATCTGCCACTTGCTTTTTGAAAAAATGGCCCCAATCACCGGTGTGCAATGGGTTTACTTGGTAGCAATGGGTCTGGGGCCGGTAGGCCTGGCGTTTTTCGTTTGGGATCATGGGGTGAAGAAGGGGAACATCAAGCTGCTGGGCACGCTGTCCTACATCGCCCCGCTGCTGTCCAGCATATTGCTTTTGATGTTTGGGAAGGCGGAATTCAGCACAGGCCTTCTGGCCGCCTGCGCTTTGATCATGGCGGGCTCGCTATTGTCGGCGCTGGACAGGTTTCGAAAAGCGGGGAAGCAGATTGCAGTAAGTGATAAACAATGAAAGTTTTAGAAGGTGGATTCCGGGGAGGATGCCTTTCTCAAAAGGCATCCTCCCCGGCATTTCTTGACAAAACAGCCGTTGCCTATTATGATTGTACGGTAAAACCGGAA
This sequence comes from Bacillota bacterium, assembly GCA_023436585.1. GTDB lineage: Bacteria > Bacillota > Clostridia > Christensenellales > Aristaeellaceae > JAEWAH01. The sequence goes on from JAEZIN010000016.1 coordinate 111,552, forward strand.
TAGCGGAGGGGTTCATTATGGCGGCGCTGACCATGGATAAGCTGGTAGCCCTGTGCAAAGGCAGGGGCTTTATTTTTGCCGGGTCCGAGATTTACGGCGGTTTGGCCAACTCGTGGGACTTTGGCCCCCTGGGCGTGGAGTTCAAGAACAATGTGAAGCGTGCCTGGTGGCAAAAGTTCGTGCAGGAAAGCAAGACCAATGTAGGCCTTGATTCCGCCATACTGATGAACCGCAACGTTTGGGTGGCCTCCGGCCACGTAGGCAATTTCAACGATCCGCTGATGGACTGCAAAGCCTGCAAGGCGCGCTTCCGTGCCGACAAGCTGATTGAGGATTATGCCGCTTCCAAGGGAGAAGAAATGCAGGCGGACGGCTGGACCAATGACAAGCTGGAAGCCTATATCGAAGAGAACAAGCTTCCCTGCCCCACCTGCGGCAAGCATGACTTTACGGGCATCCGCAAGTTCAACATGATGTTCAAGACCTTCCAGGGCGTGACGGAGGATTCCGCCAATGAAATCTATCTGCGCCCGGAAACGGCCCAGGGCATATTTGTCAACTTCAAGAACGTGGTCCGCACCACCAGGCGCAAGCTGCCCATGGGCATCGCCCAAGTCGGCAAATCCTTCCGCAACGAGATCACGCCGGGCAACTTTATCTTCCGTATCCGGGAGTTTGAGCAGATGGAGCTGGAATTCTTCTGCAAGCCCGGCGAGGACCTGGAATGGTTCCATTACTGGCGCGGCTTCTGCCGGGACTGGCTGCTTTCCCTGGGCATGAAGCAGGAAAGCCTGCGCCTGCGCGACCACAAGCCGGAAGAGCTGAGCCATTATTCGAAAGCCACCACCGACTTCGAGTTCCAGTTCCCCTTTGGCTGGGGCGAGCTGTGGGGCATTGCCGATCGTACGGACTTCGATTTGAAAGCCCATCAAACCACCAGCGGCGAAAGCATGGAGTATATCGACCCCATCACCAACGAGAGGTACATCCCCTACGTGGTGGAGCCCTCTCTGGGCGCTGACCGTGTGACGCTGGCCTTTTTGTGCGACGCCTATGAGGAGCAGGAGTTGGAAGGCGGCGACACCCGCGTGGTCATGCACCTGCATCCGGCGCTGGCACCCTTCAAGGCCGCAGTGCTGCCGCTGCAAAAGAACAAGCTGGGCGGCCTGGCTTCTGAAATCCAGCAGGAGCTGAGCAAGTATTTCATGGTGGATTACGACGAGACCGGATCCATCGGTAAGCGCTACCGCCGGCAGGATGAGATCGGCACGCCCATGTGCATCACTGTGGACTTTGACACGCTGGAGAACAACACTGTCACCGTCCGTGACCGCGATACCATGACCCAGGACCGGGTGGCCATTGCGGATTTAAGGGCGTATATAGAGAAAAAGCTTCTGTTCTGATTAAAAATGGGATGCGGATTATATGCCGCATCCCGTTTTCTGTTGCATGATTATGCCCGATAAACTCCCCGCAGAATTTTTGTTGCAGGTACCCGAAGGTCCAGGGCGATCGGAAAGCCCTGGTCGCCCCCGTAGGGGCGAAATCCCTTCTTAGCCAAACACAAAAAGGGATATCCCATTGGACACTCCCTTTTTGTGGCATGATTACGCCCCGATAAACTCCCCGCAGAATTTCTGCCGCAGGTATTTCTCCGGATCCCCCTGCCCCAACGCCCACATCAGCTTGGTGACGGCGGCCTCCGTCGTCATATCCCGTCCGGAAAACACATGGCTGGATAGTATCCTGCTGCCGACTTCATACACCGTGAAGTCGGCTTTTTCATACAGGCATTGAGTGACCACCAGCGTATACAGCCCTTTTTCCGCCAGCATGTGCAGCTTATCCACCAGGTTTCGGCGGATGTAATGCAGGCCGCCCAGGCCGAAGGCCTCGATCACCACGCCTTTGTAGCCGGCGGAAACAATCCAGTCGAACACGTCCGGCATGGTGCCGGGCATAAGCTTCAATAAAAACACCCGGGGATCGATCTCATCCCGGAAGCGGTATTCTTCCCCAAACTGCTGGGGGTTTGTAAAGTGCACCCCGTCCCCGTCCAGATGTCCAGCCAGCGGCGCGTTGACGCTGTCGAAGGCGTCAAAGCTGGTGGTGCGCGTCTTCACCGCCCGCACGCCGGATATGATCTTTTGGTGGAACGCCACATACGTGCCTGGCACGCCTGTTATGGCGGCCGCGAAAGCGCAGTGCATATTGGGAATGGCGTCCGAAAGCGGATGGGTGATGGGCAGCTGCGCCCCGGTGAACACGATGGGCTTTTCATGGCCGCACAGCATATAGGAAAGCGCGGCGGCGGAATAGGCCATGGTATCGGTGCCGTGGGTGACCACCGCGCCGTCGCATGTGATAAGCGCATCCCTGACGGCCTCTGCCAGCACCCGCCACTCCTCCGGCTGTATGTTGCTGGAGTCCAGCGCGAACACGTCCCTGCTTATCACGGAACAGATTGTTTCCACGCCTGAAAGGCGTACGAGCTCCGCCCCGGTCAGCGCTGGGACCAGCCCGTCCTTGGTTGGCGCGCTGGCGATGGTGCCGCCGGTGGCAAGCAGTGCGATGGTCTTCATGGGCTTCCTCCCTGTTTGTTTACCCTGAAATCAGGCTTCCCCTTGAGGGGAAGCTGTCACCGAAGGTGACTGATGAGGTGGCATTCCAGCACGAGTATACGCTGCAAAACACCTCATTCGGCGGTAAATGTCTGTTAAGCAGTATAGCACAATCCTCACAAATGGAAAGCCCCGCCAAACACTTTCCTCATTGCATTTCCATATACGCAAAGGTATAATTTGTCATATAAAATCACGGAGGGCGCCTATGAAACTGAATGTGAAACGGACGCTTCTGGTGGGCCTGGCCTTCATGTCGATCTCCGCATTCTGGCAATTGTACGATGCCGCCGTACCCCTGATGCTGAAAAACGACTTTGGCCTGGATGACTTCCTTTCCAACAGCATCATGTCCCTGGATAATATACTTGCCCTCTTCCTGCTGCCGCTGTTTGGCCTGTTTTCAGACCGCTGCGGCATCAAAATCGGCAGGCGCATGCCCTTCATCCTGGCGGGCACGGCTGCGGCGGCCTTGATGATGCTGCAATTGCCCGGTTCCGCCAGAATCGGCAACCAGGCCATGTTCTATGTAGGCCTCGGTGTTCTGCTACTCTCCATGGGCATCTACCGCTCGCCCGCCGTGGCGCTTATGCCGGATGTTACGCCCAAGCCGCTTCGGTCCAAGGGCAATGCCGTCATCAACCTGATGGGCGCGCTGGGCGGCGTATTTACGCTTGTGGCCACGATGTTTCTTGTGAAAAAGCCGGAGGGCGGCTTCCGCGCGGATTACACAACCGTCTTTACGGCGGTGGCGGCCTTCATGGTAATATCAGTGGCGGTGCTGGTGATCACCGTGCGGGAACGCAAGCTGGTCAAGCAGATGGAGGATATCCATTACGGCATGGACCCCAAAGAAGAACAGGCCGTAAAGGTCACGGAGAACGGGACGGAAAAGCTGCCCCCGGCCCTGTTTGGAAGCCTGCTCTTCATACTGTCCTCCGTGTTCCTGTGGTTCATGGGCTATAACGCCGTGACCACCACCTTCACAAAGTATGCCCAGGAAATGTGGAATATGGATATTGGCGCATCCTCTGTATGCACCATGGTAGCCACGGTTGGCGCCATTGCCGCCTACCTGCCGGTGGGCATCCTTTCCGCCCGGTATGGCCGCAAGCGGATGATACAGTTCGGCATCCTCCTGCTTGCGCTGTGCTTTGCGTCCGGCGTACTCTTTACGACCTTCAGCTTTGCGATGTATGTAATGTTCGCGCTGGTGGGCTGCGCCTGGGCCTGCATCAATGTCAACAGCTATCCCATGGTGGTGGAATTAAGCCGCGGCGCCAGCGTGGGCAAGTACACTGGCTACTATTACACCTTCTCCATGGCCGCCCAGATCGTAACGCCCATTCTGTCCGGCTACCTCCTGCAGTATGTGGGCTACTGGACGCTGTTCCCTTACGCGGCGGTCATGGTGGCGCTGTCCTTCATTACCATCAGCCTTGCCAAGCACGGCGACAACCGGCCCGAAAAGCCCAAGAGCAAGCTGGAAGCCTTCCAGACGGAGGACTGATAAATGGCTTGGATGTTTGCCGTATTGCTTTTCCTCTTTGTGCTGTATCTTTTTTTGATCGCTCCCGGCAAAAAGGGCAAGGACTTCTCCGCTCTGCGCGGTTTCCTCTATGCGCACCGGGGTCTTTTTGACAACCGTAACGGTGTTCCCGAAAATTCCATGGCGGCTTTTCAAAGGGCAGTAGAGGCGGGCTTTGGCATGGAACTGGATGTGCAGCTCACAAAAGGCGGGCAGCTGGTCGTGTTTCACGACAAAACCTTATCTCGCATGTGCGGCGCGGATGTGTGCCTTTCAAACCTTTCCTATGAAGAAACCCAAAGGTATGCCTTGCTTGGGACAAATGAGCGCATCCCCCTGTTTTCCCAGGTGCTGGAGCTGGTTCATGGCCGCGTGCCCCTGATTGTGGAGATCAAGCATTACAGCAGCGTGGATCGTGTGGCCCAAGCGGCCTATGCGCTTTTGTCCCGGTATAATGGCCCCTATTGTGTGGAATCCTTTCATCCGCTGGCTGTGCGCTGGTTCAAGAAAAACGCGCCGCAGGTGATCAGGGGGCAGCTTGCCTCCGGTGTCACAAGCCGGGAATCGCCTAGATACCAGCAGGCATTCCTCAAATACCTCCTGGTCAATGCGCTGTCCAGACCGGATTTCATCGCCTATGACATTAGGGAGGACAGGAATGCCAGCATCCTTTTGTTAAGGCACATGTTCACGCCCCTTTGGGTCGCATGGACCGTCCGCACTGCCCGGGAGCATGAAAAAGCCCTTCAAACCTATGATCTGCAAATCTTTGAGGGCTTTATGCCTAATCATTGACAATTGCAGGCAGATACAGTATAATGCATTCGGCATATCAGTTGCTGCAGGCAAACTGTATATGAAAGCAGAAGAATGCACCGCCAAGCGCAAGCGAGGGGACGGGTGCATCTTCATTTTCTTCCACCGTCCGGGCCTTAGAAGGCATTCGGCGGATTAGGAAAGGAGCAATCAAAATGACGGACCAAGTGAAAAAACACAGGGAAAATGAATTCACCCGCAAAGGTTATGAGGAATTAGAAAAAAAGCTTGATTATTTAATCACCGTCCGGCGCAACCAGATCGCCGAACAGATCGCCGTTGCCCGCGGCTTTGGCGACCTGAGCGAAAATGCCGAGTATGACGAGGCGAAAAAAGAGCAGGCCGCTCTGGAAAGCCAAATCAGCGATCTGGAGAACATCAAGCGTACGGCCATCATCATCGAGGATGACGATATCCCCACCGACCGTGTGGGTATCGGCACCATTGCGCGCGTCAAGGATATGGAAAGCGGCGATGTGGATGAGTATTCCATCGTAGGCGCCCGGGAAAGCGACCCCTATGCCAGCCGCATTTCCAGCGAAAGCCCGGTTGGCCGGGCGCTGCTGGAAGCGAAAAAGGGCGATGTGGTTACGGCCATCACACCCAGCGGCGCATTGCGCTATCAGGTACTGGATATCCGGCGTCAGTAATTAATCCTCAAGGAGGAGACCCCATGACGGAAGAAATGAACGTCCCCCAGGTGAATGAACTGGACTTGAGCGAACAAGAACAAATCCGCCGGGAAAAGCTCAGCGCTTTGCAGGCCGCGGGCAAAAACCCTTATGATATCACCCGTTTTGATGTGGCCTATTCCAGCAAGGATATTTTTTCACAATTCGAAGCCTGGGAAAAGGAAACAGAGCCCAAGACAGTTACCATAGCCGGCCGCATGGTCAGCCGCCGCATCATGGGCAAGGCTTCCTTTGCTCATCTTTTGGATGCCCACAGCGAGATACAAATCTATGCGAAAAGGGATGACCTGGGCGAGGAAGCTTATGCCGATTTCAAAAACTATGACATCGGTGATGTGCTGGGCGTGAAGGGCATCGTTTTTCGCACCCAGAAGGGCGAAGTCTCCGTCCATGCGCAGGAGATTACGCTTTTGTGCAAGAGCCTGAAGCCCCTGCCCGAAAAGTTTCACGGCCTGAAGGATACCGATCTGCGCTACCGTCAGCGATACGTGGACATGATCGTCAATCATGAGGTGCGGGATGTGTTCCGCACCCGATCCAAAATATTGAGCGCCATCCGCGAGTACCTGGATGGCCGCGGTTATCTGGAAGTGGACACGCCCGTTCTCCATTCCATCGAGACAGGCGCCGCCTCCCGTACCTTCAAGACTCATCACAACACCCTGGACATCGACATGTTCCTGCGCATCGAGACGGAGCTGTATTTGAAGCGCCTGATCGTGGGCGGCTTTGACAGGGTGTACGAGGTGGGGCGCATCTTCCGCAACGAAGGCATGGATACCACCCACAACCCGGAGTTCACCTCCATCGAGCTGTACCAGGCGTACGCCGACTATCAGGAGATCATGTGCCTGGTGGAGGACCTGTACGAGTATGTGGCGTTGAAGGTCTGCGGCACCACCCAGGTGCCCTACCAGGGCCATATCATCAATTTGAAGGCGCCCTGGCCCAGGGTCTCCATGGCCGAAGCGGTCAAAACCTACAGCGGCGAGGATTATTACACCTGGGCGGACGACGCTGCCGCGCGGGAAGTCTGCAAAAAGCGCGGCGTGTTCGTGGAAAAGAACGCGCAAAAGGGCGACTGCCTGGCCGCGCTGTTTGACGAGTTCGCCGAGCACAATCTCATTCAGCCCACCTTCATCACCGATCATCCCGTTTCCATCTCGCCTTTGGCCAAGCGCAAAAAGGACGAGCCCGACATGACGGAGCGGTTTGAATACTTCATCACCTGCCGGGAGATGGGCAACGCCTTCTCGGAACTAAATGACCCCGTCGACCAGCGCAAGCGGTTTGAGGACCAGGTGGCTTTACGCCGGACTCAGGGCATCATGGCCCAGGTGGATGAGGACTTCGTCAACGCCCTGGAATACGGCCTGCCCCCTACCGGCGGCCTTGGCATCGGTCTGGACCGGCTTGTGATGCTGCTGACCGACAGCCCCTCCATCCGCGACGTATTGCTGTTCCCCACCATGAAGCCCAGGGAGTGATCTGCCCTCCATTCCTAGAAAGGAACCGTCCATGTCCATCAAAACGCCCCTTGATCCCAAAAGAATCAAAAACCACTTTGCCTACGGGTATTGGAAATACTTGATCCTGATCGTGGTGGCTATTGCCGGCTGGAATCTGATCTATCAGACGACGCAGTACCGTCCGCCGGCTGAAAAGCGCATAGACTTTTACGTGGCCAGCAATACCATGGATTCGGATGCGCTGCATGCTTGGCTTTCTGATGTGCGCCAGGAGGCGTTTCCGGAGCTGGAGCTGATGGAAGCCTATTCCGTCATGGCCGGCACCGACGATCCCTATGCCCAGATGCAGCTTTCCACCTTCATCATGGCGGGCGAGGGTGACGTTTACCTCCTGGACGCGGAGCGTTTCAAAAGCTTTGCCTCCCAGGGTGCCATGCTGCCCCTGGATAACTATGTGGCGGACAATTCCTTGAACGTAAAGGATTTGGACGTTTCCCACGGTTATGTGACCGTGGAGGAAACAGGTGAGCGCCAGCTGCTGGGCATTCCTGCGGATAAGCTGTTCGGGCTGTTGAACCATTTCGGCATCGATTGCCGCGGTGCTGTTCTGTGCGTCATGGTGCGCAGCGGCAACGAGCTAAACGCGGTGAAGTTTGTAGATTACCTGATCCAAAATATGCAGGAACCGGCGCCGGACTGGCTGGCGCCCTTGTCCACGCAGCCTTGACATTTGGGCAAAATCCCGTTGCACCCTTTCCCCCCGCCCGCATAAAAATGAAAAAAGAAAGGGCACACAGTATATTTTTCCAGTGAACCGGTCAAACTGGAACTGGAAAACCAGTGGAAGGGGGAAAAACAATGCCGGGTCAAAAATGCATCCTCTGCGGAAAAGAATATCCAGCCGGCCTGCACGTGCTGGGATGCCTGATCTGCTTTCCATGTGAAAAGAAACTGCTGATGCCCGACGGGGCCCAACGCCTGAGCGTCCAGCGGCGGCGCAGGCTGGGCCAATGGGTCCGGGCCGCACAACCGGAGAGCCCCATAGTACATAGCTGCAGGCGCTTGTCGTGAGCCGGGATGGGGAAGCCATCAGACGCATTCTTTCGGGGATGCGTTTTTTGTTGGGGAAGTCGTGTCAATAACTTAAAACATTCAATGAGATGGTATCCGAAGGTTTCCAAAGGCTCCAGAGCCCAGCCGCCGCCAGTGGCGGCAATAGGCTGGGCGGAGGAGGCCGGCGAAACGAGCAGCGCAAGCGGCAGCGAGGCGATGCGACGATTGAGCCGGCTGGACCGATCGGAAAGCCCTTTGGTCGCGTCCGAGGACGCGATATCTTTCTTCCTGAATAACATGATAGCAGAATAACAAACGGATAACGAACATGTGAGAACGGAGGCCCCCTCCTGGAGGGGGCTGTCACCGAAGGTGACTGGAGGAGGTTGAACCCCACCCCAATACCCCTTCCTGCCAAAGCTTGCAAAACTTATGCATCCCCTGTACAATAGCGGGGAAGGTGAAAATATGCCTATTTCTCGCCCCATGCATGATATGGCCCGGCGCAACCTGAACCGCCTGCGCCTTCATGTGCCCGGCCATAAGGGACAAGCTCCCTTTGAATGGGAGCAGGTCCATACCCTGGACGTGACTGAGCTCCCCGTGACAGACGATCTGTACGCACCGTCTGGCCCCATTCAAAAAGCGCAGGAGCTGGCGGCCGGTTCCTTTGGGGCCGCCCATACGCTGATGCTCACGGGCGGGTCCACAGCCGGCATCCATACCATGCTTTTGTACAGCCTGGAGCCTGGTGATACGGTAATCCTTCCCCGCAACGCGCACCTGTCCTTTATCAACGCCTGTGTTCTGGCAGATTTGAATCCGGTATACGTACCTCATCAAACAACTGCCGATGGGTATGCCTACGTGCCGGAAGAGAGCTTTCTGGAGGCGATAAGTTGCCATCCGGAAGCGCAAGCTGTCGTTGTGACAAGGCCTGATTATTATGGCGGCATGGTAAATCTGGACCGCATCGGTACTGCCGCACATGCAAGCGGCATGCGCCTGTTGGTGGATGAAGCCCACGGTTCGCATCTGCCCTGGATGGAGGGGTTTAGGTCCGCTTCATCCTGCGGCGCCGACCTGTGGGTACAGTCTGCTCACAAGACGCTGCCCGCACTTACCGCCGGTGCTTTCTTGCACCTTGCCAAGGGCGAGGATGCCCAAAGGGCGCTTCGTATGCTCCGCATGGTCCAAACCTCCAGCCCCGCCTTTTATCTTCTGCAATCGCTGGATGACGCCAGGGCATGGATGGATGCGCACGGCACAGCAGCACTCGGACGGCTGTGCGCCCTGTTGAAGGAATTCCGGACAAGAATGAAGCCCATGGGGTATGCGGATGCGCATGACACCTGGAGCCGCCTGCCCCTGGAATTTGACCCGACCAGGCTGGTCATTGCGGCCCCCCAGGGCGGCTATGCGCTGGCCCAAAGCCTGCGGGAAATGGGTATCGATGTGGAGATGGCGGATGACAGGCGCATCGTCTGTGTTATGACCGTCATGGACAGAGATGAAACCATCAACCGTCTGCTGGCGGCTTTGGAAAAAACGGCCGGCCTGTCCAGGCAGATTAACTTACCCGCGCCGGAAGATATCCCCCTGCCCAGGCAGCTCATGCGGCCCAGGCAGGCCGCCCTCGGGAAGCAGGAATGGGTGGATGTGTCCCGGGCGGCAGGCCGCGTATCCGGTACAAGCGCCGGGCTGTATCCCCCCGGTATACCACTGGTAGCGCCGGGCGAGGAGATCACGCCGGAGGCTGTTGCGGCCCTGATGGCCGCGCCGCAGGAAAGGCGGTTCGGCCTTTGCGGCGAACAATTCTTGTGTACTATGGAATAATGGATTCGGAGGCTGTTGCCTGATGTCAAAGCTGCCTTATGATGCCGTGCTCTTTGATCTGGATGGGACGCTGACCCGTTCAGAGGAGGGCATTATCAACTGTGTCCGGCATGCCCTTGCAAAAATGGGTATGGAAATACCGGGGGATCAAATGCTGCGCGCCTTTATCGGGCCGCCGCTCTATGTTTCGTTCCGTGACCTGTGCGGTATGGATGACGCCCAGTGTGCCCAGGCGGTAGCCTTTTACCGGGAACGGTACATGGATACAGGGCTGTTTGAAAACGCCGTATATCCCGGCATTCGCATGCTGCTGCGCAGGCTGCAAAAGGCCGGCGTCTGGCTGGCGGTGGCGACCGGGAAGCCGCAGGGGCTGACGGAAAGGATTCTTGAGCACTTTGGCTTGAGCAAGTTCTTTCAAGCCGTGGCCGGCATCAGTGAGGATGACCATGAAGCCGACAAGCAGCGGCTGATCCGCCGTGCGCTTCCTTCGCAATACAAATGCGCCGCCATGGTGGGCGACCGCAGGTTCGATATGGAAGGCGCCAAAAAAGTGGGAATTGAGGCCATAGGCGTCACCTTTGGCTACGGGGACCGGGAGGAACTGCAAACATCCGGTGCGGACCATATTGTGTCGAACGTGGCGGAGCTTGATGACCTGCTCTGTCCCGGCCTGCCTGTGCCCAGGGGCTTCTTCCTTACGGTGGAGGGGCTGGACGGCAGCGGTAAAACCACGCAGGTGGACTTGCTGGAAAAGCATCTTCTCCAGTGGGGCTTTGATGTGAAGCGCACCAGGGAGCCGGGTGGCTGTCCAATATCTGAAAAGATTCGCCACTTGGTTTTGGATATAGCCAACCTTGGCATGAGCGCTACATGCGAGGCGTTGCTGTACGCCGCTGCCCGTGCACAACACGTTCAGGAGGTCATCCGCCCATCTATGGAGAAGGGTGTGGTGGTACTCTGCGATAGGTTTGTAGATTCTAGCATAGCTTATCAAGGAGGCGGGCGCTATTTGGGGGTGGAGCAGGTTATGAGCATCAACAAACCTGCAGTGTATGGATTTATACCCGACTATACGGTTTATCTGGATATTGATCCTCTAGAAGCACTCCGGCGTAAGAGAAGCACCTCCGCGCTGGACCGCATTGAAATTGAAGAGGCATCCTTTCATAAACGGGTGGCTGACGCCTACCGGCAGTTGATTCGGGAAAATCCGGACAGGTTTTTGCCGGTGGACGCGTCAAAATTGCCGGATGAGATCGGCGAAAATGCCTTTGCGGCAGTGCTCGGCCGCCTCTATAACGCGGAGGACAGGTCATGACGCGCATCGTAGTGGGCATGTCCGGCGGGGTGGACTCCTCCGTATCGGCCCTCCTTTTAAAGCGCCAGGGGTATGATGTGGTCGGCGTGTTCATGAAGAATTGGGAGGAGCAGGACGACAACGGCGTCTGCACCGCGGAAGAGGATTGGCGCGACGTGCAGGAGGTCTGCACAAAAATCGGCATTCCCTATTACGCGGTAAACTTCGCAAAAGAGTACCGAGACCGGGTGTTTTCCTACTTCCTGGAGGAATACAAGGCGGGCCGCACGCCCAATCCCGATGTGCTTTGCAACCGGGAGATCAAGTTCAAGGCTTTTTTGGATTTTGCCATGAAGCTGGGGGCCGACAAGATCGCCACCGGCCATTTTGTCAACCTCGGCAACGAAAACGGAACGTACCAGTTGTTGCGTGGCATCGACGGAAACAAGGATCAAAGCTACTTTCTGTACATGCTTTCTCAACAGCAACTGTCCAAGGCCATGTTTCCCGTGGGGGCCATGACAAAGCAGCAGGTCCGTAAGATTGCCCGCGAGGAAGGCCTGTCCGTCAGCGAGAAAAAGGATTCCACCGGCATCTGCTTTATCGGTGAACGGGACTTCAAGGCCTTTCTGCAAACATACCTGCCGGCCAGGCCGGGGGATATGCAAACGCTTTCCGGCGAAGTGGTGGGGCAGCACGAGGGTTTGATGTACTATACCCTGGGCCAGCGCCGCGGCCTTGGCATCGGCGGGCGGGGTGACGGCCGGAGCTGGTTCGTGATCGGCAAAGACCTGCAAAGGAATGTCCTTATGGTGGCGCAGGGGGAGGATCATCCCATGCTCTATGCCACAAAAGCCACAGCCATCCATCCTACGTGGATCAGCGGATGGCCGCCCATGCAGGAGGGGGAACCCCTTGTTTGCACCGCCAAATTCCGCTACCGCCAACCCGATCAGGATGTGACCGTACTAATAAAGGAAGACAAGCTTCTGGTCACCGCCCAAGTTCCCCAGCGGGCCATCACCCCGGGGCAAAGCGTGGTCCTGTATCAGGGAGAGGTTTGCCTGGGCGGCGCTGTGATAGATTCGGTGCTGGACAGCGGCAATACATCGCAAACATTTCGGTCAGAAGTTGAATAATATAAGAAAGAAAACTACAAAATAGCAGACGGAGCATGGACAAGATCAGCCTGGCTTAAAAAGTTCAACAACCTAGACTTTTTGGTAAAAAAGAACGCATAAAAATATGAATTTGGGTGTTGACAAAGCATTGGCTCCATGCTATCATAATCAAGCTCGCCTCAAGCGGCAATGAACCTTGAAAACGATACAGAGTTGATAAGACTCAAGGAAAGAAGAAAGAAATCGACAGTCGATTCTAAGAATGAGTTATCACTTTGTCGAGGGAAACCGAGATAAGGAAGATAGGATTAAACACAAGAGTTTGATCCTGGCTCAGGACGAACGCTGGCGGCGTGCCTAACACATGCAAGTCGAGCGGGGAACCCCTTCGGGGGTTTCTAGCGGCGGACGGGTGAGTAACGCGTGAGCAACCTTTCCTTCACAGGGGGATAACGCAGCGAAAGTTGTGCTAATACCGCATGAGACCACGGGACTACATGGTTCAGGGGTCAAAGGAGCAATCCGGTGAAGGGTGGGCTCGCGTCTGATTAGCTAGTTGGCGGGGTAACGGCCCACCAAGGCGACGATCAGTAGCCGACCTGAGAGGGTGATCGGCCACACTGGGACTGAGACACGGCCCAGACTCCTACGGGAGGCAGCAGTGGGGAATATTGGGCAATGGGGGAAACCCTGACCCAGCAACGCCGCGT
>JAEZIN010000022.1 GCA_023436585.1 Bacillota bacterium
CTGCATTTTTCTTCTTCTCAACAGGGATGCTTCTATGCTATAATGTTTTTTGACCTATGGCAGAAGTTCCCGACGAACGGGGGTATGAGGAACTTATGAAGACCACTGTGGCGGCGATGGATTTTGGGACAAGCAAGATCGTCACTCTGGTGGCGGAGAACGGCGGAAACCAGCGCTGCGATATCAGCGGCGCAGGCATTGCGGCCTATGACGGGTATTCCGGCGACCAATGGAACTCGCCCCAGCTGCTGAATGAGGCCATCCGCGCATCCATTACCGAGGCGGAGGCACAGTCCCGTTTCCGTATCAAGGAAATCAACGTGGGCGTGCCGGGCGAGTTTTCCAGGGTGTATGCCATACCTGCCAAGGTGGAGCTGCAGGGAGCCGATCCCCGTGTTACCATGAAGCATATAGAGGCTATTTTCGATTCCGCCCAAAAAGAACTGGCACCGCTGCGCGGCGTGGTGGTGCACAGAAGTCCCGCCTGGTTCATGGTGGACGACGGCAAGAAAACGCTGGAGCCCATGGACATGAAGGGCCGGGAGCTGCGAGCGCTTGTTTCCTTCGTGGTAGCAGACCAGTTTTTCCTGGATGAGATTTCGGGAAGGCTGCGTGAAATGAACATCGCCATCAGCGGCTTCTTCTCCACACCCACGGGAGAAGCAATGCTGTACCTGCCCGAGGAGGACCGTGACCGCACGGCCATCCTCATCGATATGGGCTATTTGAATACCGAGGTCATGGCGGTGGAAGGCGACGCTGTCATCTTCCACAGAACGATCCCCATGGGCGGCGGCCATATCGCCATGGATGTGGCGGAAGGCCTGCATGTTCCCATGGAAGCCGCCGAACAGGTGAAGCGTGCTTACGTTTACGGCATGGCTACGCCTCAGCAAACGTATGATATAGCCACAGGCTCAGACGGCAAGCCTGCCTCCTTCCCCCAGAGCGAGGTGGCCAGGGTGCTGGAACCCAGGGTGGATGAAATCGCGGAGGCCATCAAGGGCTGCATCGATCAAAGCGGCGTACGCCTGGGGAACTGGAGCTCCGTATATCTGACCGGCGGCGGCCTGAGCCTGAACAGGGGCGGGCGTGATTATCTTGCCGGTAAGCTGGACAGGCCCGTCAGGGAGACGCCAAAGCGCACCATGAAACTCAACAGCCCGGCCTATGCCAGCGCGCTGGGGCTGATGGACCTGGTGATAGATACCGTGGAGCATCAGCATTTGCCTTCTCCCGGGCTGATAGGCGGCGTCAAGGATTTTTTCAGAAGCCTGTTTGCGGGCTGACCCGGCTCATGAGCTGGAATCCTTCCTTTTTTGAAGATTACGTATTTTGATACAGAGTAGGGGGATGGAACGTGCTGGAATTTCAGATGGACGATCAGGCGAATTTTGCGTCCATAAAGGTGGTAGGCTGCGGCGGCGGCGGCAATAACGCCGTCAACCGCATGGTGGATGCTGGGCTGAAAGGCGTGGAGTTTATCTCCATCAACACGGACCGTCAGGCGCTGAGCTTATCCAATGCCAATACAAAGATTCAAATCGGCGAAAAGCTCACCAAGGGCTTGGGTGCGGGCGCCATCCCCGATATCGGCCGCCGGGCCGCTGAGGAAAGCCGCGAGGAGATTGCCCAGGTACTGAAAGGTGCTGACCTGGTGTTCGTCACCGCCGGCATGGGCGGCGGCACCGGCACAGGCTCGGCTCCCATTGTGGCGGAAATCGCCAGGGATTTGGGATGCCTGACCATCGCCGTGGTTACCAAGCCCTTCCAGTTTGAAGGCAAGCAGCGCATGAAGAATGCCGAAATGGGCATTGCGGACTTGAAGCAGCGTGTGGATACACTTGTGGTAATTCCCAACGACAGGCTCTTGCAGGTTGTAAGCAAGGGGACCACCATGCTGGAGGCCTTCCGCATCGCAGACGATGTGCTGCGCCAGGGCATCCAGGGCATCAGCGACTTAATCGCCGTACCCGCCCTTATCAACCTCGACTTTGCGGACGTCAAGACAGTGATGGAATCCGGCGGCATGGCCCACATGGGCATCGGCGTTGGCAAGGGTGAAAACCGCATGGTGGACGCGGCCAAGAACGCCATCCAAAGCCCGTTGCTGGAAACCAACATTGACGGTGCCAGGGCAGTACTTATCAACATTACCGGCGGCGATGATATTTCCATTGTGGATATTAACGAGGCCGCCAACCTGGTGATGCAGTCTGCCGACAGCGAAGCCAATATTATCTTTGGCGCAGGCATTGATGAGCGCATGGGCGACGAGGTGCGCATCACCGTGATCGCCACCGGTTTTGAAAAGACACCGTTCCCGCCCAAGGAGCCGGCGAAAAAGCCCTTTGAGCGCATCCGCACGGCAGGTGCTTACGAAACCAGGCCCACTTACAATCCGTATGCAACCCGCAGCACTGCGCCTGCTGCCCCAGCGGCATCTTCTATGCACGAGCAGATGGATGGGGAACAGGCTCCCGCCAGGAACGAGCAGCCCTTTGAGCCGGAGATTCCCGGTTTCGTTAACAGTGGCAGGCCTTCCGCGCCGGCGCCCCAGGCACAGCCGCCGATGCAGCAGCCCTATCAGCCCAACTACGGGCAGCCCTATGCTGCGGGCCAGCAGCCGGCATACGCGCCGTACCAGCCCCAGCAGCAGCCTTATTATCCGCCGGCCCAGAATCCATACGGCATGAATCCCTATCCTCCCGCGCCCCAGCAGCAGGCCGCGCCTGAAAAGGATGAGCTGGGCGTGCCGGCGTTCTTGAGAAGGGCGCCCAAAAAGTAAAAGACAGGATTGTCAAAGCCCGCTTTCAAAAAGGAAAGCGGGCTTTTTCTGTGGAAGAAAATAGAGGGTAGGCTTGTGATGATTGAGATGTGGGGGGAGTTTCATGGAATTTGTCTATCGCAAGGCGGGCAGGGATGACCTGAACCTGTTGGTGAAAACAAGGATGGATATGCTTCGGGCGGTCAATACGGAGGCTACGGAAGAAATCTTTGCCCGGGTGGAAAAGGGCTGCCGCGAATATTATCTGGAAAGCTTCGAAAGGGATATCCATGTGGCTTGCCTTGTATTTAGCGGCGAGGAGTTTGCCGGCTGCGGCGGCATCAGCTTCTATCAGGTAATGCCCACCTGCTCAAACCCCACCGGCAGGAAAGCCTATATCATGAATATTTATACAGTGGAGAAATACCGCGGACAGGGTATAGCCTCCCGCGTGGTAGACCTTTTGGTACAGGAAGCAATAAACCGGAACATCCACGATATCTCCTTGAAAGCGACGGATATGGGCAGACCCATCTATGAGCGGTACGGTTTCGTGGCGGATTATGAGGCCATGATGCTGAAGAAGGGCTGACGGTGTGGATGGTTTTTAGGGGTACATATCGGCCAGCCATCAGCTCGAGATGCTCATTGAGTATATGAAAACAAACAACTGATAGGACTTGCGCTGCCCGAAAGGCATGGCTTTTCGCGCCTGTGATGGTCATAAACCTATACCCCTTCCTGTACATTGTAAGGAAGGGGGTGGCGACATGGACCGCCGGATACGGGACGCGGTGCTCCAGTGCACAGGAGCCATTGTGGGGGCCGGGTTTGCTTCCGGCAGGGAGATCATGCGGTTTTTCAGCCGGTACGGCTCCTTTTCCTGGATCGGCGTTGCCCTGGCGGCGCTGGTCATGGGTATTTTTGCCTATGCTATTATGAGAAAATCCAGGGAGGCCGATGTTACCTCCCTCAGTGAGCTTTGCCGTGTATATCTTGGCCCGGCCGGTATTGCGGGGACGATAGGCTTTACCGTTTTGATGGGTGCCACAGGCGGAAGCATGTCCGCGGCCGCTGGGGAACTGGGAGCGCTGGCGCTGCCGGTACACGGCGCGTACTTGATCGCCTTTTTTGCGACCCTGCTTCTTGGCCTGCTTTTATCCCACAGAAGCCTCGCACCCTTGGCATTTGTAAGCTTGATCCTTGTTCCGGCCATGGTGATCGTGTTTTCGCTGTGCTTTATACCGCCGGCAGGTGCCGCGGCAACACCGGCCATGGTGCTTCCCGCCTGGAGGAAGATATTGGAGGTCATACTGTTTGGCCTCAGCTATGGGGCTCTGAACATTACGCTGGCGGCTGGGGTGCTTTGCGAGGTTGGGCGGGGAATGAGTGACAAGCGAGCTGCCCGCATAGCGGTCTATCTTGGCCTGTGTATGCTGGCGCTTATTGCTCTGGGCAATGTTGTCCTCCTGCGGCAGCCGCAGCTATATGACGCCGCCCTGCCGATTGTGATGCTCCTGAACAGGTTTGGAAAAGTGGGATTTTATGCAGCCATCATCGGGCTGTACCTTGCCGTTTTCACCACACTGCTGGCGGCGGCCAGGAGCCTGTTCAACATGATGGGGTATTGCAAGCCAAACTGGCTGAATTTTGTGCTGGTGGGCGGCCTCTTTTTCCTGTTCGGGGTGGTTGGCTTTGCCAAGCTGGTGGGTATTGTGTATCCCGCGCTGGGCTTTCTTTGCCTGTTTCTTCTTTTGTGGACGCTCACAGGGAAAAAGAAGCATTTGTAGGATGAATGGCCGGTTGAAAATACAAGGGTAGTACTTTCATTTTTGTATATGCTTTGTTATACTGAATGGCAGTAGTGGACAAGCGCTGAAAAGCGTTTGTGTCCAGCATGGTAGGATAGGCCTCGTGTGCAGGTCTTGCAGTATGGAAGGAGCGCAAAAAAGGATGTGGAATCCTACAATTGAAAAGTGCGGCAGGGACGAAATGCGCGCCCTGCAGTTGAAACGGCTCCAGTGGTCGGTAAGGCATGCCTATGACAATGTACCCATGTACCGTGACAAAATGCAAAAAATCGGGCTTTTGCCGGAGGATATCCGCTCGCTTTCGGATATTTCCCTGATTCCCTTGACAAGCAAGCTGGAGCTTCGGGAGCAATATCCCTTCCGGCTGCTGGCTGTGCCTATGAAGCAAGTGGTGCGTATCCACGCCTCCAGCGGGACAACGGGCAAACCCATCACCGCCGGCTATACGAAGGCCGACTTGGATATGTGGGCGGAAAACATCGCCCGCATTGTGGCGGCGGCGGGGGTTACGGATGAGGATATCGCCCAGATTTCCTTCGGCTACACCCTGTTTACCGGTGCCTTCGGCCTGCATGGCGGGCTGGAAAAGGTAGGCGCCGCCATCATTCCCATCTCCGGAGGCAATACCGAGCGGCAGATCAATATCATGCGTGACTTTGGCGCGACAGCGCTGATCTGCACGCCCAGCTATGCCATGTACATGGCGGAAGTGGCGGAATCCATGGGGGCCATGGAAGAAATTCACCTGCGGGTGGGCCTGTTCGGCGGGGAAGGCTCCACCGAGGAAATGCGGGCGGAGATCGAGCGGCGCTGGGGCATATTGGCCACGGAAAACTATGGCTTGACGGAAATTATCGGTCCCGGCGTTTCTGGGGAGTGCGCCTGCAAAAAAGGCATGCACATCAACGAGGATCATTTCTATCCCGAAATCATTGACCCGGATACGGGGGAAGTGCTGCCGGATGGCACGGAAGGCGAACTGGTGCTGACCACCCTCACCAAGGAGGCCCAGCCGACGCTGCGCTACCGTACCAGAGACATCACGCGGCTCATTTATGAACCCTGCGCGTGCGGGCGGACGCTGGTGCGCATGGAAAAGGTGAAGGGCCGCAGCGACGATATGCTGATCATAAGGGGCGTGAATGTGTTCCCCTCCCAGATCGAAAGCGTGCTCATGAACCAGCCGGGCATCGGGCCGCACTACGAGATCGTGGTGGACCGCCGGAACTACATCGATCACCTGGAAGTGAAGACGGAGCTCATCGACGGAAGCCTGCTGGAAAAGTGGAGCGAGCTGGAAGCGCTGCAAAGGCGCATCCAGGGTGAAATGAGAACAATACTTGGCATCGACGTGCAGGTGACCTTCGCTTCGCCTAACACATTGAAGCGCTTTGAGGGCAAGGCAAAAAGGGTGACAGACCTTAGAAAATAATACTTCAAGGATGTGCATGAACTTCATGAAAAAACTGATGCTGGGCGATGAAGCGGTAGCGCGGGGCGCTTATGAGGCAGATGTCAGGGTAGTTTCCAGTTATCCCGGAACCCCCAGCACCGAGATTACGGAGTTTGCCGCTCAGTACAAAGAAATCAACTGCGAGTGGGCGCCCAATGAAAAGGTGGCCGCCGAGGTGGCCTACGGCGCCGCCATGGCCGGTGCGCGCAGCATGACCTGCATGAAGCATGTGGGGGTGAACGTGGCGGCGGACCCGCTGTTCACCGCCGCGTATACGGGTGTGCGGGGCGGCATGGTGGTGGCCTGTGCCGATGACCCGGCCATGCACTCCAGCCAGAATGAGCAGGACAGCCGGTATTATGCCAGG
Source organism: Bacillota bacterium (assembly GCA_023436585.1). Lineage (GTDB taxonomy): Bacteria > Bacillota > Clostridia > Christensenellales > Aristaeellaceae > JAEWAH01. The sequence continues at coordinate 6,399 of JAEZIN010000022.1, forward strand.
GCCGCCCACATCCCCATGCTGGAGCCGGCCGACAGCCAGGAATGCAAGGATTTTACGAAGCTGGCGTTTGAACTCAGCGAAAAGTATGATACCCCCGTGTTTGTGCGCCTGACCACCCGCATCGCCCATGCCCGTTCCGCCGTGACCCTTACGGACAGGGCGGAGGTGGATGTGAAGCCGTATCAGCGGGATTTCATGAAGTATGTGATGATGCCCGGCATGGCCAGAAAGCGTCATGTGGTGGTGGAGCAGCGGATGGATGCGCTCACGGCGGATGCCGATACGCTTCCCGTCAACCGCGTGGAGATGGGGGAAACCTCCCTCGGCATCCTCTGCAGCGGAGCCTGTTATGCCTATGTAAAGGAAGCGCTTCCTTCGGCCAGCGTATTAAAGCTGGGGATGGTACACCCTCTGCCCCGCAAACTGATCGGGGATTTTGCCTCAAAAGTGGATAGGTTCGTGGTCATCGAGGAACTGGAGCCGGTGATCGAGCAGCAGGTGGCCTCCTGGGGGATTACGGCGGAGGGCAAGAACCTCACCGGCCTGCAGGGCGAGCTGTCCGTTAGCCGCCTGCGCCGCATCTTCGGCCAGGAAGCAGCTTTGGAGCCGCAGGACACGCTGCCCGCCCGGCCGCCGGTATTGTGCCCCGGCTGTCCGCACCGCGGCGCCTTCTATGCCATGAAGAAGCTGAAGCTGAACGTGATGGGGGACATCGGCTGCTATACCATGGCTGCGCTGCCGCCGCTTTCCATGCTGGACGCCTGCCTGTGCATGGGCGCCAGCATCGGCATGGCCTTTGGCGCGGAAAAGGCACAAGGCAGGGATTTTTCCCGCAAAACTGTGGCTGTGCTGGGCGACAGCACCTTCATCCACAGCGGCATCACCGCCCTCATCGACGCGGTGTACAACGGCGGGACCATTACCGTGGTGATCCTGGACAACCGTATCACCGGCATGACCGGCCACCAGCAAAACCCCGCCACCGGCAAGAATATATTGGGGGAACCGGCGCCGCAGCTTAACTTGGAAGCACTTTGCACCGCTTGCGGCGTGCAGCATGTTCGCGTGGTGGACCCCTTTGACCAAAAGGAAATGCAAAAGGTTCTCAAAGAGGAGACCGCCCGGGAGGCTGTATCCGTCATCATTGCCCGCCGGCCCTGCGTGCTGCTGCTCAAGGATAAGGTCGTTCCCGCCACCGTCAATGATTGCCGCAACTGCGGCGTATGCCTGGGGCTGGGCTGTCCGGCCATTGAACGGGGAGAGCAGGGGACGCGCATCAACGGCGCGCTGTGTGTGGATTGCGGTTTGTGCGTGGATGTGTGTCCATTTCATGCGATTCATGCGGGGAGGGAAAGCAAATGAAAAACCCCGTGTTTGATTGGGTAATCGTGGGTGTCGGCGGCCAGGGAACGCTATTAGCCAGCAAGATACTGGGTCATATCGCCCTGGAAGAGGGCTGCGACGTGAAGGTCAGTGAGGTCCACGGCATGGCCCAACGGGGCGGCAGCGTGATTACCCATGTTCGCGTGGGTGAAAAGGTGTTTGCACCGCTGGTTTCCGTTGGGTGCGCCGATTACCTACTTGCTTTTGAGGAGCTGGAAGCCGCCCGTGCCGCGTACTTTTTAAAGCCCGGCGGGGCGCTGATCGTCAATACCCAGCGGATACTGCCCATGCCTGTAATCACCGGCGCGGCAAAGTATCCGGAGGAGCCCTTGTGCCCTACGGAGGATGTATGCCGCATGCAGCGCCTGGACGCTCTTGCCATAGCCGAAAGGTGCGGCAGCCAGCGGGCGGTAAACCTTGTGCTGCTGGGAGCGCTGTCGAAGCATCTTCCCTGGGAGAAAGAGGTCTGGCACAAGGCCATCGCGGCCTGCGTGCCGCCCAAAACATTGGATATCAACATAGCCGCCTTTGACGCCGGCGCGCAATAATACAAACACACACAAAAGAAAAGGGGCGTGACAGCATGCATCTGTACTGGAACAAAACCATGGAATGTTTGCCCCGGGTTCAGCTTCGGGAGCTACAAGGCGAACGCCTTCGCGACGTGGTGCGAAGGGTCTACGAAAACGTGCCCTTTTACCGTACAAAGATGCAGGAACTGCATATCACGCCCAAGGACATACGCGGCGTGGAGGATATCACGCTTCTGCCCTTTACCGAAAAGGAGGATCTGCGCAATGGCTATCCCTTCGGGCTGTTTGCCGTTCCCCAGTCGGAGATCGTGCGCATCCACGCCTCCAGCGGCACAACCGGCAAGCCTTCCGTGGCCGGCTACACCAGCGGCGACATCGACCGCTGGGCGGAGCTGATGGCTCGGGCCATGTACTGCGCCGGTGTCACGAAAAACGATGTGGTGCAGGTGGCCTACGGCTACGGTCTCTTTACCGGCGGTCTTGGCGCGCACTACGGCGCGGAGCGTGTAGGGGCCGCCGTCATCCCCATGAGCGGGGGCAATACCCAAAGGCAGCTCATGCTGATGGAGGATTTCGGCTCCACGGCGCTTTGCTGCACGCCTTCCTACGCCGTGAACCTGGCGGAATCGCTGCATAACGCGGGTATTTCCCTGGACCGTATCAAGCTGAAGGCCGGTATCTTCGGCGCGGAGCCCTGGACGGAGGCCATGCGGGATAAGATTGAGGAAATGCTGCATATCGACGCGCTGAACGTGTATGGATTAAGCGAAGTCATGGGCCCCGGCGTGAGCATGGAGTGCCTTCAGAAGAAGGGTATGCACATCTGGGAGGATCATTTCCTGCCGGAAGTGATCGGCCCCGGCGGCGAGAGCATGCCCTACGGCCAGGAGGGCGACCTCACCTTTACCACGCTCACCAAGCACGGCATGCCGCTATTGCGCTACAGAACCCATGACCTGACCATATTGACCGATGAGCCCTGCGCCTGCGGCCGAACCCATGTGCGCATGGGCCGCATCACCGGCCGCACTGACGACATGCTGATCATCCGTGGTGTCAACGTGTTCCCCTCCCAGATTGAGCAGATACTTTTGCAGATTCCCGGCATCGAGCCGCACTATCAAATCCTGGTGGACAGGGCAGGGGCCATGGATACGGTGGAGGTGCAGGTGGAATTAAGCCCCCACCTGGTGGGCGATACCGTGAAAGCCCTTGAGGCCTTGCAGCAGAAAGTGGCGGCTCAACTGGCCTCCGGCGCGCTGATCCACGCGGATGTAAAGCTATGCCAGCCCGGCAGTCTGCCCCGCAGTGAAGGCAAGGCAAAGCGCGTCATTGACCGCAGAAAAATGTAAATATCTTTCTGGCGCAGGAAAAACGGTGTATACTGAAGGAGCGGGGACCATAAAGGAGGCGGAACCATGTACGTCAAGCAGATTTCCGTATTTATCGAAAACACGCCGGGCCGCCTGGCGGACTTTACCAGGCTGCTGGGGGAAAACCAAATCGACCTTGTCTCCCTGTCCATTGCCGACACCACCCACTTTGGCATCCTGCGGGGCATCGTGGCGGATTATGAGCGGGCAGAAAAGCTCATCGGTGAAGCCGGCTATACCGTGCGGCTGACCGATGTCCTGGCTGCCTCCGTGCCGGATGTGCCCGGCGGGCTGGCCAAGGTGCTTGGGATGCTCTCCGAAAACGGCATCAGCATCGAATACCTGTACAGCTTTGTGCGCAATGCAGGGAAGAACGCCCTGATCATTTTCAGGGTGGAGGAACTGGAGAAGGCCGCCCAGGTGCTCAAGGACAACGGCGTGCGTTTGCTTACCCAGGAAGAAGTCAGGCTATTGTAATCATCACAAATAAGAAGGCCATTGCATGCAATACCGGAAAAACGAGCGGGTGGTGGATTTACAGGCCATCCGTGACAACGTATGTGCGCTGAAAAGCTCGATTGGGCAAAACGTGAAATTGATGGCCGTGGTGAAGGCGGATGCCTATGGCCACGGCATGGTGCAGGTGGCGAGGGCTGCCCTGTCCGCCGGCGCTGCCTTCCTTGGCGTGGCCACGCCGGACGAGGGCGTGCTGCTGCGGGAGAATGGTTTGGATGCGCCTATCCTGGTGTTCGGCGCGCTGGCTAGGGAAGGCGCCGAAGCCTCGGTGCGCTATGGATTGACGCAAACCGTCTGCCGGCCGGATATGATCCGGTGGCTATCGCAGGAATGCCTCCGTCAGCAAAAGGAAGCCTATGTCCACCTGAAGGTGGATACGGGCATGGGACGCATCGGCGTGCGCACGGAGGGGGAAGCGCGGGCTTTATTGCAGGCTTTGCGGGATGCTCCGCAGGTGAAGCTCACCGGAGCCTATACCCACTTTGCCGACGCGGACGGCCTGGAAGAAAGCTTCACCTTGCAGCAGCTTGCCGCGTTTGAAAGCATCGCAAGCTTGCTGCCCCAGGGGATATTGCGCCACGCCGCCAATAGTGCCGCCACACTGCGTTATCCACAAACGCATTTTGATATGGTCCGGCCCGGCATCGCCCTGTACGGCTGTCCGCCGGTGAAAACAGACGTGGCTTTGCGTCCGGCGCAGCGCTGGGTGACGGAAGTAATTCACGTGAAGGAAATCGAAGCGGGCGATACCGTCAGCTATGGCCGCACTTTTACGGCGGAAAAGCGCATGCGTGTGGCAACGCTGCCTGTTGGCTACGGCGATGGCTACCACCGCATGCTGTCAAACCGCGGGAAGGTGCTTGTAGGCGGGGAATACGCGCCTATCCTGGGCCGGGTGTGCATGGATCAGACCATGGTGGATGTGACGGATATCCCTGCCGCTGTCCCCGGTGCGGAGGCTGTGCTGCTGGGCAGGCAGGGGCAAAAGGAAATCGCGGCAGACCAGATGGGGCAGTGGGCTGGCACCATCAGCTATGAGGTGCTTCTGGCCCCCACCTTAAGGGTGACAAGAAGATATGAGCATGAAGAATGAGGAAAAGGCAGCGCTGCGCAATACCATGCGCGCACTTAAGGAACCGGCGGAAAGGCGGACGGAGGGGGAAGCGGCAGCGTCTCACCTTATAAGCTGGCCCGTGTTTCAGGCCGCCGGAACCGTAGGTTGCTATGTGTCCATGGGCTGGGAAATCGATACGCTGCCTGTGCTTGCTGCCATTTTGCAGGCCGGGAAGACGCTGGCGCTGCCCAAAACCTATGAGAAAGGCATCATGGAATTTCGCCGGGTATTGGACCCGGCCTTTTTGCATCCCGGCCGGTGGAACATACCGGAACCGGGAGACGAGGCGGAAATCATTCCGCCTCAAGATCTATCGCTGTTGTTGATTCCCGCCCTGGCGGTGGATGCTATGGGCTGCCGCCTGGGCCAAGGGGCCGGCTATTATGACCGGTATCTGCCTCAAACGAGCTGCCCTTTGGCGGCGCTGGTGCTTGCAAGGCAGGTTGTCCCCTTCGTCCCTTGCGGGGAGCGGGATTATTTGGTACAATGGATTATCACAGGAAAGGGCATCCTGCGGGCCGGGAATCTGGCGCAGGCATAGAAAGGAACTGTTTTCATGCAAAAAAGCGCTGCTGGGAAAAAGAAACCCAAGATCGTTACCAAGCCCATGCTTACGGGCCGGGCAGTGGATCAAATGACGTTCAGGCGCGCCTTGCGGGTGGCCGGAAGCGTTCTGGTCGCCATGTTCATTTATCTTGTCTTCGGATCGCTGCTGATGTTTGACAATCTTGTGTTGAGAATATTGGCAAACTCCGCGCTGATCATCATGTGCGGCGGTTTCCTGTATATGAGCGGCGCCTCCAATGGGGAAGCGGACGCTGCCTTCAGCGAGATCATGTACCAGCGGGAGGCCGAAGGCAAAACCGTGTCCGACAGCGACAGGGCCCGCTGCTTTACCCCTATAAAGGGGGTAACCACGTTCTTTATCGGTGCGCTTCCCTTTGTGCTTATTTGCCTGGTGGTCGCTATTACGGCGCAGCTGGAAACATACCGGCTGGGCGCGCTGCCCGAATGGCTTGCGGCATACCGCCGGCAGACGGAGATTGGAGAGGCGCTGCGGTACTATGAGACTGCCGTCTCCTTTGGCGCGCTGGATATTGTGCACCTTGCCGTGCGGCTGATCGTGTTTCCCTTTGTGATGATCGCCGGCAACGACAATGCCCAAGGCGTTCTTCTGGTGCAAAGGATCAGTCCCCTGTTGGCGCTGATTGTGCCCTTTGGATACGCGCTTGGCTATATGCGCGGCAAGGAGCTTCGGACGAGGCTGCATACCAGCATCGCCCAAAGCCGGCGCAGGAAGAAAAACAAGGATAAAAAAGAACGGCAGAAGCGGCAGCAGAAGGGCCCTGAACAACTGGTGTAACGGAGGATATCGTGAGGATCATCGGCGGCGAAGCCCGCTCCAGGCAGATTGATGCCCCCAAGGGCATGGATACAAGGCCTACCCAGGACAAGGTGCGGGAATCCCTGTTTAATATACTCCAATGGGATTTAGAGGGTAGATCAGTGCTGGACCTGTTCGCCGGCAGCGGCGCGCTGGGTTTGGAAGCGCTGAGCCGCGGGGCGGAAAGCGCGGTGTTCGTGGATGCATCCCGCCAGGCGGCAAAGGTCATACAGGATAACGTGGACCGCCTGGGCTTTTCAGGCAAGGCGCGGGTGATCCGGGATGACTGGAAAAGCGCCGTTGGCGCGCAGGCCTATTACGACCGGAATGTGTTCGATCTTATATTTCTTGACCCACCCTACAGCATGACCAATACGGGTGAGATGTGCGGCTACATGCTGTCCTATGGCATCCTCGCTCCGCATGCGCTGATTGTTGTGGAGCATGCCATCGAAACGCCGCCCAGGCTCGGCCCGGAATTTATGGCAAAGGACTTTCGCCGCTACGGCGATACGGGTATCACGTTTTGTATTCTTGCAGCAAAGGAGAAGGCGGATTAATGGAAACGCTTTGTGTATATCCCGGCAGCTTTGATCCCATTACACTGGGCCATGTGGACATCATCCGCCGGGCTGCGCTCATCTTTCCACGGGTGGTGGTGGCGGTATTGCGCAACCCCAACAAGCTGGGCTGCTTTACCGTGGAAAAGCGCATGGAGATGATCGAAAAGGCCTGTATAGACATTCCTGGTGTTGCGGTGGATTGTTTTGAGGGTCTTTTGGTAGACTATATGAAGGAAAAACATGGCACGGTTGTTATACGCGGGCTTCGCGCGGTAAGCGACTTTGACACCGAGTTTCAGATGGCGCAGGTGAACCATCAAATCTCGCCGGAACTGGAAACGCTGTTCATGATGACCGGCCCGCAGCACGGGTACATCAGCTCCAGCGTCGTCAAAGAGATTGCCGCCTTCGGCGGGGATATTTCGTCCCTGGTGCCCGCATCCATTTTGCAGGACATTTATCAGAAGTTTCCCCGCTAACGGGCCGACTGACCCGACGTAAAGGAGGTAGACGCATGGATCAGCATACGCGGGAAATCATTGACCAAATGGAGAGCCTGCTGATGAGCAGCTCCAAAATACCCATGACCAACCTGTACATGGTGGATAGGAATAAGCTGAGGGCGATGCTGCAGGACCTGGCGGAAGGCCTTCCTGCGGATATTGCGCGCTCGGCCAGCATCATTCAAAACGAGGCCAGGATCATCGGAGAAGCCAGAACCCGTGCGGAAAATACCGTATCGGAAGCGAACCTGAAAGCCAGGCAGACGGTGGACGAGGCTGTCCGCTCCGCCCAGCTTACCACCGCCAATGCCCAGATGAAGGCGGATGAGTTGTACCGCTCCAGCAACGAGCAGGCCAGCCGCATCATTGCCGAGGCCCAGCGCAGGGCCAAGGAAATCGTGGAGGAAGCGGAGCAGCAGGCCATTCAGCTTGTCAGCGAGGAAGAGATCATGGCACGCGCGCAGGCGGAAGCGGAAGAGCTACGCCAGAACACCCAGGAGGAGATGGAAGCGCTGCGCCAGGATATGTTCAATTACCTGGACGCGCTGCTGGACGATACGGACAAAATGCTCTCCGACAAGGTGCAGGCATTGCGCCGGACGCGGCAGGAAATACAGGCGCAGCGGTGACACTTCGCTTTCGTGAAAGGCCGGTTGATACCGGCCTTTCACGATTCTGCAAGATTTCTTGTATACGAATAATGGGGTAGGGCGGGGGCTTGATCCCGCCGTCCGTATTGGTCATAGGCCAGCAGGCTCTTACCTTTGCCTGCTGTAAACCTACCTTGCTATGAGTCTGCCGGTATTCCTGCTTTTTGATTGGTATTGCTGTGGTTGATCGCAAAAATCATGATAATGTGCATAAATTCATCTATTGTTCAAATACAGTTCACAATCGGTTGATACAATAACGTTGCAGCAAGGGATGCAAGCCACCGCATCCCGGATGCGAACTCCTTTTCTTGGCATTCCTCGGAGTGCCGACCTCCCTATCCTCCATACAAGCAAAACCCGCGTTTGCAGATGGCAGAACTGCACTCGCGGGTTTTGTCTGTTTTTTATGCATGGAGATAGAGGAGGAAATTACCGTTTTCCTCCTGGGTTATTTGAACCCTGCCCAGCCAAAATAGCACTGCGGAATGCTGGAAGGCGGAGCTATCGAAATGCGCAAATCAACGGCATCCTTTTTTATGATGGCGATTACGGTCATGACTGCGGCGGCCCTATGGACCTGGCCTGTGGAGCGGTGGGAGACGGTGAAGACCGCCAAAGTGACACTGGGCAGCGTGGAAAGAACCGTGTCCGTGACGGGGATCGCTGCCCGCAAGGACGAATATTTCAGCGCCCACCCCAAAGGCGGCGTGGTGGTCCAGGTGTATGTGCAGGAAGGGCAGGCGGTTACGGCCGGCCAGGCCTTGTACCGCCTGGATGACACGCCTTATCAGTCTGCCCTGAAGCAGGCCATGCAGGCGCTGGATAGCGCCGATGCCACACAGTCCGCCTTTGCAGCCAGGGCCGCCGCCGCCCTGGGGCCCAACGGGCAGGCCCTGGCGGAGGAAGGCCTTTCCGCTTACGGAAGCGCGCGGGCGGAGCTAACATCCAGCATGGAGGCGCTGACCGCGGAAATTGAGGGGCTGACCCAGCGTGCCTACCGGGATGGCCAGGTGCTGCAGGTGATGGCCAGGGAAGGGGAACTTCTCCTGCCGGGAAGCCCTGGCGCTGTGCTTTCCTCCATTGACGCGGAGGTGCGCACCGAGGTCAACGCCAGGGACAGCCGGCAGATCAAGGAAGGAATGCGCGCGCGCATATCTCAAAATGGCTTGCCGCTTGGCGAGGCTGTTGTGGAAAAGATAGGGCTCTTGAAGCCCAACAGCCAGGGCATTTCCTATGCCCAGGTAGTTTTTACGCCGCTTCATGGTTTATCCGTTCCCGTGGGCGCACAGGTGGATGTGGATGTCATTTTGGAAGAACGGTCCCAGGTGCCGGTAGTGCCGGTGGAAGCGCTGACCGACCAGGATACGCTCTATCAGGTGTATGAGGGCAGGGCTTGGGAGCATAATGCGCCTGTGCAGCTCTGGAACGATGTCTGGGCCGTTGTGGAGGATCTGCCGGTAGGCACGGAGGTTGTGCTTTCGCCGGAAAAGGAAATCTACGACGGCGTGCGGCTGAAGGTGGTGAAGCCGTGAGGCTGCGGGATGCCATTCACCTGGCGGCGGTCAACATATTCCAGACGCCGATGCGGTCCATACTGACGGTGCTGGGCCTTGCCATTGGCATCGGCGCCATCCTTTCCGTTTTGACGCTGGGAGATGCGGGCCAGCAGCAGGTGGAAATGGAAATGACCCGTATGGGCGTGGACAAGGTTTGGATCACCGCCCGCGGACAGAGCGGCAGATATCTGAACGCATCTGACGGGACGCTTCTGCGCGAGGCCACCGGTGCGCTTGCCACCGCCCAGGCGCATGTAAACCTCCCCGTCAGCGCTGGGGAGGAGACTGCCTATGCTCAAATCAGCGGCTGTGACGAATACCTGTCCAGCGTGCAGCAGTTCAACCTGTTGGACGGAAGGTTTTTAAGCCCGCGGGATCAGCGGGACGGCGCCGCGGTCGCCGTGATAGACGACAACCTTGCCTCTGTGCTTTTCGGCGAGGAGGCCATGCATTGTGTCGGGCTGCGCGTATCGGCAGCCGGGCGGCTGTACCGCATTGTGGGGCTTACGGATGGCGCCGGCGCGCAGATCACAGGCATCGGCATGGACGGTACGCTTTTGATCCCCCTTTCCGCCTATACGGACGCATTCGGCGAAGCGGTGACCAATGTGATGCTCTCCGTGCCCAAAAATGTTTCCGGCAACGCCCTGGCCAAGGAGGCGCTGGCAGCGCTGCACGGCACAGGGGGCAGCTTTCAGGCCACCACGCTGCAGGCGGAAATAGAAGCAGCCCGTGCGGTTGTACGCATCTTCGTAATGGTATTGTGCTGCGTGGCTGTGATTTGCATGCTGGTGGGCGGCATCGGCGTTATGAACATCCTTCTGGTATCGGTACGGGAGCGCCGGCAGGAGATAGGCATTTTGAAAGCCCTAGGCGCTACCGGCGCGCAGGTATGCCTTTTGTTTTTGCTGGAGGCCGCGGCCTATGCACTGCTGGGCGGCGTGCTGGGCGTGGTGGCGGGGGAGCTGATCGTGCGGCTTACAGGCGGGTGGATCGGCATTTGGGCCGTGATCCAACCGGGACTTATTCCCCTTGCGGTAGGCTTCGCGACGCTGGTGGGCATTTTCTTCGGCGTGGCGCCTGCCTGGCGGGCAGCCAGAATGGCACCGGTGGATGCGCTGAAACAGCCGTAGGCTCGTTTTCGTTCAAAGCCTGACCTACTTCTTCAAGCAGTCTTTGGATGAGCTTAATATGGCTCAACAATCGGAAACAATCTTCGCGGATTGTTTCCATTTTATATATTTTTGCATTGCCGTTTGTATATTCTATTTGAAAGCACCGCAATCAATAGTATATACTTGTAACACAGGCCCTGTATTGTGTATCTGCCTGCTTTTGCGGGTCGATTTGGCTGCTTTGGCAGATTATACGTTATATTTGGGAAGATATTCGCCATCGTATACATCGTGAACAAAGGCGGCTTTGAATCTTTGTAAGTTTAACCTATTTCTTTTTTTCTGTGGAATCTATATAATAAGGCTAGTTCATGGCGCGTATCCTATGGGGGAAGAGACTTCCCTGTATATGAGTTGGCAATAATATGTAAGGAGGAGAACATATGTCCAGCGTATCCCTCAGTCACATTTACAAAACTTATCCCGGCGGTGTGACAGCTGTTAGCGACTTTTGCCTGGATATTGAGGACAAGGAATTCATCGTGCTGGTCGGCCCCTCCGGTTGCGGAAAATCCACCACCCTGCGCATGGTCGCCGGTTTGGAAGAAATCAGTGACGGGCAGCTTTACATTGGTGAAAAGCTTGTGAACGACGTCGCTCCCAAGGACCGCGACATCGCCATGGTGTTCCAGAACTACGCTCTGTATCCCCATATGACAGTGTATGACAACATGGCCTTCGGCCTGAAGCTGCGCAAGACCCCCAAGGACGAGATCAAACGCCGCGTCGAAGAAGCCGCGCGCATTCTGGATATCAGCCACCTTTTGAACCGCAAGCCCAAGGCTTTGTCCGGCGGCCAGCGCCAGCGCGTTGCCCTAGGCCGCGCCATAGTCCGCGAGCCCAAGGTCTTCCTGATGGACGAACCTTTGTCCAACCTGGATGCCAAGCTCCGTGTGGCCATGCGTACCGAGATCACCAAGTTGCATCAGCGCCTGCAGACCACCTTCATCTATGTAACCCATGACCAGACCGAGGCCATGACCATGGGTACCCGTATCGTCGTCATGAAGGACGGCTTTATCCAGCAGGTCGACAGCCCGCAAAACCTGTACGACTATCCCATCAACCTGTTCGTGGCCGGCTTCATCGGCAGCCCGCAGATGAACTTCTTCAACGCCTCCCTGGTGAAGGAAGGCAAGGAAGTGTACGCCATCTTCGGCACCAACAAGATCCTTGTGCCCGCCGGCAAGGTCGCCAAGCTGGTGGATGAGAGCTACGTCGGCAAAGATGTTATCCTGGGCATCCGCCCCGAGAACATCCACGACGAAGAAGTGGTTCTGAACAACCTGCCCGAGGCCGTGATCGATGTAAGCGTGGAAGTCACCGAGCTGATGGGCGCTGAGACCTACCTGTACCTGAAGGCCAACGGCAAGGACGATAACATCATCGCCCGCGTCGATCCCCGCACCACCAGCCGCGCCGGCAACCAGATCAAGGTGGCCTTCGACACCAACCACCTCCACTTCTTCGACAAGGAAACCGAAGCCAGCATCCTTAACAGGTAATCGTACATACATAACGGCGGCGTGCTGAATGAAGCACGCCGCTTTTTTAGCCAGGGGGAAGATGGTATGATGATGGTGCGCCGCCGCAGTATGTGGCTTTTCTGCCTTGCGGGATTGCTGCTTCTGTTTGGTTTGTTCGTTTTGATAAGGTATCAGCAAAGGAGCCACGCGCCTCTTTCGGTGAACATGGAGGAAAGCTTCTTATATGAGTATCTTATCAGGGAAGATCAGGTTGTATTCCTCTGCCGTATCGCGATAGAAAATCCTTCCGGACAGGAAAGCAGCTTCTCCATTTATGCCTGGAGCCCGGAGGATGTGAAGGGGGGCCTGCTGCTCTTGGGATCAATGACCGGCTATGTGTCTGGCTCGGATGTGCTTCACATTTTAAAGGGGGAGAAAAGTCAATATTTTGAGGTGGAGTTCATCGGGAAGGCAGGCGGCGCCAAAACGAAGCAAGACCGCCTGCTCCCGTCACAAATAAAGATTGTGGAGTGGACACGTGAGTAAAACTTCTCCACAAGGCCGTTTTGATGTTTTACACTTGTACAAAAATTCGAAAATCGCTCAGAAACCCGCTTTTTTTATGAAATGTTCACAATTTTCCGCGATTTATCGCTTTTCAGACGGGGAAGACTGTGATAGAATAAAAGTTGATATTTACGCCAGATAATGGTGAAAGGAGCAGCCAAGTGTTGTTTGAAAAGCGGTTTGTAAAGCAGGTCGGCCAGGTGTTTTCCCGCCTGAGCGCGCCTGTTCTTCTTTTGGATAGCCATGGGGACGCCATCTATCCGGAGGAAGCGTCTTCCCATGTTCTGCCGGATGATCTATCCGCGGGACAAACCTGTCCGGCGGACGGCTACTTATACCACGGGGTGGATGGACAGCCCTTCCTGGCAGTGGCCTGCCGGGAAACCGTTCCGGGGGCACAGGACGTGCTTGTGATGGCGGAGGCCATGCTGCAGGCGCTGATGCAGATTGGCGCATCCGTGGCCGATGAGAGCGATGTGTACCGCCGGGCGCTGCGTGAGGAACTCGGCGGGTCCGAGCTGGAAGCGCTGGCCCACGAGCACCAGATTCCTTTGGAGATGGACCGCTGTGTGATGCTGTTCTACATCGTGCAGACAGGTTCCAGCACTGCATTGTCCCTTTTGCAGGAGGTTGTGCCCCAGGCGGAAGGCGACGTGCTGGTGGAGATTGACCGGCATATGGTTGCGCTTTTGAAAGACATGTCATCCGTGGAGGATGTCGACGATTTGAAGCAGTTTGCCGAAGCGGCGCAAGAAACACTGATGAGTGAAACGGCGCATCAGACCACGGTGGGCATTGGCGAGCCGCGGCATAACCTGTCTTCCCTGGGGGAAAGCTATCGCGAGGCACGCCGGGCCATCGAGGTGGGCCGCATCTTCCAGCCTGACAACAGCATCCACGTATTCCGCCGGCTGATGCTGGAGCGCTTTTTGACCGAGCTGCCCAGGGATATCAGCGCGTATTACCACAGCCTGCTGTTCAACCGCAAAACAGCCCGGCTGTTCAATGAAGAAATGCTCTATACCATCGAAATGTTCTTCAAGAAGGACTTGAATCTGTCGGATACAGCCCGGCAGCTGTACATCCACCGCAATACACTGGTCTACCGCCTGGACAAGGTACAGCGGCAGATCGGTCTGGATCTTCGGAAATTTGAGGACGCCGTCACTTTCAAGATTCTTATGGAGCTTAAAAAGTGCGGCAGCGAAAAGCCTCAGCAGATTCACTGATATAATTGTCGTCTTTGCCTCCCTGCGATGCCTATTGTAAACAAGAAAGGCGTTATATGAAAAAATTGCGTATGCTGGCCGCGGGTGCGCTGGTTATTGTCCTGCTCACCGGCTGTTCCATGCTCACGGGGAACAGGGCTAATTCCGAGGCCGCCCCGCAGGCCGCGGGGGATACCGTAACCCTTACCCGGGAGGAGTATGAACGGTTCAAGCGGTATGAGGAGTTGGATGAGCTTCTGCAGGTGGTGCAGGAGTACTATTACCAGGAGCCGGATGTGTCCAAGCTCATTGAAAACGCGGAGCGCGGATTGCTGTTTGGCCTGGAAGATCCATATTCTTTCTATTACAGCCCTGAAGAGTATCAGGAGCTCTGGGAAGATGACGAGGGCAAGTATGCCGGCATCGGCATTCAGATTTCGGCCAACTTCGATACGCTTTTGTGCACGGTAAGCCGTGTGTTCAAGGGCAGCCCCGCCAGGGATGTGGGCATCCACAAGGGCGATATCATCAAGCAGGTAAACGATCTGGTGGTGGACGCCTACAACCTGCAGGACGCGGTGGATATCATGCGCGGTACGGTTGGCGAAACCGTGGAGGTGACCATTCGCCGCGGAACCGAAACGATGACATTCACGGTACCCAGGGCCAATATCCAGGTCAACCGTGTGGAATCGGTGATGCTGGAAGGGAACATTGGCGTAGTCAGCCTGTTCGAGTTCGCGGGGGATTGCCGCACAGCTTTCATGGATGCTGTGAACAAGCTGATGAGCGACGGGGCCAAAGGCCTGATCGTTGACCTGCGGGACAATCCCGGCGGCTGGGTGGATGACGCCGTCGCCATCGCGGATATGTTCCTGCCGGAAGTGAACGTCTACTATACCGAAAACCGTCAGGGTGAGCGGGAATACGCTTCCGCCCAGGCCGGCCAGATCAATATCCCGCTGGTAGTGCTCATGAACGAAAACTCGGCCTCCGCTTCCGAAGTATTGGCCGGGGCGCTGCAGGACCACGGCGTTGCCACCATCGTGGGTGTCAAATCCTACGGCAAGGGCATCATTCAGTACGTGATGCCTGTGGGCAACAACGGAGCCGGCATGCAACTTACCGTGGCGCAGTACTTTACGCCCAACGGCAACAAGGTACACAAGACGGGCATCACCCCCAACGTGGAAGCCGAGCTGCCCGAAGGCGACAACGGCATGTATGAAATCGGCGATTTGAACGATCCCCAGCTGAGCAAGGCCGTGGAAGTGCTGAAGGAAAAAATGGCGGGATCATCCGTTTGACAGGAAGCCAGGCAAACCCTAGCGGATTACGTGCGGGGGAGCAGGCGCAAATAAAACTCCTGGTTGAGGGCCAAGGCACGCCGAGGCCCGAGAGGGAAGGGGGAAGCTGTATGCTATTTGAATTGGACAGCCGGTAATTTGCCGCGCTGTCCTTTTTTTGGTGAGGAAGGAGAATTGTCATGCCCAATGATGATCGGCTGGGCTTTGTGGGCCTGGTGGTGGAAGACCGAGAGCAGGCGGCCAGGATCAATCAAATCCTCAGTGAGTATTCGGATATGATAAGGGGCCGCATCGGCGTGCCGGACAAGGAAACGGGCATTGGCGTCATCGGCCTGGTGGTGGAAGGCTCCAACGACCGTATCGGGGCCATGACGGGAAAGCTGGGAAATGTAAAGGGCGTACAGGTAAAAAGCGCCCTGACAACGGTAAAAGCAAGAGCAAAAGCGGAAAACGGAGGGAACAACTGATGCAATCTTATAGTATCAGGCGCATGGTAATAACGGCTGCGCTGCTGGCGCTGACGGTAGTCTTTCAATACATACGGCTGCTGCCCATCCCCCTGGATGTTTCGGTGTATATCATCGGTACCCTGGTGAACCTGTGCCTGATACTGGCTGCCGTGCTGGCCGGCCTTTGGTCCGGGCTGATGATCTCCATTGCGGCGCCCCTGGTAGCCCTTTTGCAGGGGTATGCCCCGGCGCCCATGGTGCCTTTTTTGATTGCGGGCAACGTGGTGCTTGTGCTGCTCTACGCATTGATTCCGGGGCCAGGATTCCGCAAAACCGGAAAGCTTGCCGTGATCCCCTGGCTGCTGGCCGGAATGCCAGGCGCTGTCTTGAAGTATTTTATCATCACGGCCGGCCAGGCGCTTATGCTATCCTCCGCGCAGGGCAAGGCGTTTTATGCCCTGCTGGCGACGGGAGCTTTGCGTCAGGTGCAGCAGCTCATCACCGCCCTTGTGGCAGCGGTTTTAGCCTACATGATTCTGCCAAGGCTGAAAAAGGCGTCGAATCTGTAATCGCGTATTTAAACAAACATGGCCTTCGATCTGGAGGCCATGTTTGTATATATGGAAAGTGAGCTTACAGCGTCGCAAAAGCCTTGTCGTAAAGGTTCACAGGATCGATCTTGCGCCCTCCCGCCTCGATTTCCTTTACCATTTGGGTGAGCCTTTCATTTACTGGGCAGGCGACGCCTAGCTGCTTACCCTTTTCAACGATATACCCATTGAAATAATCGATTTCGGTCGGGCGGCCCCGCTCCAAGGACTGCAGGCTGGAGGATTTCAAATTCTTGTACTTGAGCCCTACCACCCGGATGGTAAGATGCCTGCGCAGGTGATCCAGAAAACCATCACCCGCCATCAGCTTTTCATAGTCCAGCTTGCCGGCGAAGGGCGGCACGTGGAGCTTCATGGCACGGGCCACGGTCATGCCTTCCTTGATGATAGCCAGGAATATTTTTCTGGCCTGCTTCCGCTTCATCATTTCGCCCAGCTTCAGCCCGCAGATGGCCCCCAGGGAGGTGATGCAGGAATTGACGATCAGCTTCGAAAACAGCTCCCGGTAGATGTCGGGCACGATTTTCGTTTCCGTCACCGTGTCCAGCGCGTCCCTAAGGGTTTGAAGGGCTTCCCTGTTTGCGTTGCCCACGGCCCCGATCAGGAATTCGCCTGTGCTGGTCATCTCCAGTTCTCCCGGCCCGTGCATGGATGCACCCCAGCCTATGACGCAGCCCACCGTGCGGTCTTGCCCCACCACGGCAGCCAATGCATCGGTACAGATGCCGTTTTGCATGCTGACCACCAGCGATTCCGATTTCAGGTACGACAGCATTTCCCTGGCGCACTCCGGCATGTCATAGGCCTTGGTTGCTATCAGGCATAGGTCAAACAACCCGTTCAATTCGTCTACGCGCGCCACGGCAGGAACGGGTATGTACACCTCGCCTTTGACACCTGTGATATGCAGCCCTGTGGTACTTGCCAGGACGGCGATCTGCCTGTGCTTGCATACAAGATGCACATCGAATCCGGCCTTTGCCATATAGGCGGCTGTGATCCCGCCGATGGCTCCGGCGCCTACTACAGCTATCCTAAGTTTACGCATAAACTTATACTGATTCCAAACATTCATGCGTCGTCGCGGCGGTGCTTTTCGCGTGGGGCGGCGTCGCTCTTCGCTCAACGTAGCGCTGCTACGTCTCGCTTCGGCTCCTTGCCCCACATCGAAAATCCCTCGCCTCTTTGGATGCATTAATATTTTCCATCAGCATACTCCTTCTGTATATAATTTGCTCACATTATAGCATATTTTGCATCCAGGAATATCCTTATGAAAAAAGAAATTCCCCAATAAAAAAATGATCCCCCGGCACAGCCGGGGGACGATTTCAAATTCTTGTACAACTGGGCCGGTCCCTTCCTCCGCGCTCCACACGATAAAAACCAATAAGGTTGCTTGGCCGGGCCTGCATATATACGCTCTTGACATCCTGGGCATTGTTCATTTCAAAACGGACGGAGAGACCGCAGCCCACGGCAACATCCCGCGGGGTGGCAACAATGCTGGTTCGAACGCCCGCCCGCTTCAAAGCCGACTCAAAGCGCAGCACTTGCTGCCGGGAGCGAAAGGCAGCAATGCCGAAAATCTCATTCATAGGGTTAAATCCTCCTTCCCTCTTCATATAGTATACGGTCAAGAAGCGCCGCGTGCGCGCAAAACCATGGAAGAGAGGCCGGACAATGATCTATTTGGATAACGCAGCCACCAGTTTTCCCAAGCCGCCGCAGGTGGTCCGGGCCATGGCGGGAACGCTGAACCGCATCGGCGGGAATCCCGGCCGTGCCGGGCACCGCATCTCGCTGGCCGGCGGGCGTGTACTAAGAGCCTGCCGGGACCATCTGGCGGAAATGTTCCGCATGGAAAAGCCGGAGCATGTGATCTTTACCAGCAACTGTACGGACAGCCTGAACCTGGCCATCCGGGGAAGCCTGTACCAGGGGGATGAGGTCATTGTAAGCCACAGCGAGCACAACGCGGTGATGCGCGTGCTGTCGGGCTATGAGCGGCAGGGCATGATCTCCATCAAGGTGCTGTTGCCGGGGCCTGACGGGCTGCTGCAGCCACACCAGCTTCAAAGCATGATCGGGCCCAGGACATCCCTGGTGGTCTTGAATCATGCCTCCAATGTGACGGGCGTGGTGCAGCCGGTGAACCGCCTGGGGATCGTATGCCGGGAAAGCGGCATACCGTGCCTTGTGGATGCCGCGCAGACCGCGGGCATACTGGATGTGAGCCCCAAGGCGCTGAACGCGGATATGGTGGCCATGGCCGGTCACAAGGGCTTACTGGGCCCCCACGGCACAGGCATACTGCTGCTGGGCCAGGGGATGATGCCAAGGCCCTTCCGGGAAGGCGGGACGGGTTCACGCTCGGAAAGCATGCTGCAGCCGGAAGACCTGCCCGACAGGTACGAAAGCGGAACCATGAATCTGCCGGGGATCGCCGGGCTGCTGGCAGGTGCGCGGTTTGCGGGCAAGCATATGTGGGAAATACGGGAATATGAGGAGCACTTGTCCCAAAGGCTGCGGGATAATTTAAGGGACATCGGAAATGTCACCGTCTATGGGGAGGAGACCGCCCCCAGGGTCGGTGTTGTGAGCTTCAATGTGAAGGGCATGGAAAGCGGTGAAGTGGCGGACGGGCTGGACAGGGCAGGCTTTGCGCTGCGGGGCGGCATGCATTGCGCCCCCAGTATTCACAATTGGCTGGGAACAGTGGATACTGGCGCGGTTCGGGCCAGCGTAGGCATTTACAATACGGAGCAGCATGTGGATGATTTGACGGCCGCCGTAGCGAAGATTGCCAGGGGCAAATATTAAATGGTGTCTTCTTTGGCGTGGCGGATCTTGGATAAAAGAGCAAGGCTCAAGCAAAGCACGCCTGGAACGGGGTAGTAGGGAAGCCGTGTGATCCAGTACAGCAGCAAAAGGCCCAGACCATACAGAAAATACCGCCGGGACCTGTGCGGGGCCAGGATATGGTTCAGCCAGGTATTGATGCCCACATGGTGCTTTTTACGGGCACCCAGGGCCACCAGCTGTTCATCGGTCACGGGGGAAGCGGCGCCGGCCAGCCGGATCAGCCGCTCTTTTCCAACCACTTTGACAGGCGGTTCCGCAAGGCCCAACTGGGTCTGGGCGGTGCTGCTTAAAGGTGATACGGTGCACAGCACGCATCGGACCGCGTTGTGATGAAGGCACGCGCGCTGCGCGTCGATGATATCCTGGGCGCTGACCGGGACGGATTGATGGCGGTTCAAACAGCGGACAAGCACCAACTCGCCCTCCAGCCGGCACAGGACCCCGTCCTCCGTGATGCGCTCCAAACGCAGGGGATGGGCCAATGTCAGCCAAAGGGATACCTGGAAATGGGCTTGCCGGGGCGGGGCAAGGGGCAGGGCATCCAGCGCTATCTCCCCGCCGATGCGCTCGCGCAGCGCTTTTTCCCGCCTGGCCACGGTTCTTCTTTTGCCAAGGCGGATGGCCAGGCTTACCAGCAGGAAAAAGGCGATACCGGCGAACAAAGCCGCCAGCGTAACGCCCCAGAGGAAAATGAACCAGAGGACGCAGCAGACAAGTATGATCAGGCGCAGTCCCAGGGAATCCAGGACACCGCCCAGGCGTGTTTTTTCCATGTACTGTTGCATGGGGAAGGCTCCTTTCATGTCAACTGTGAGTGTCTTGTGTGGTTTATGGATAAATGGGAAGTTGTGTATGTATCTATTTGGGATTCCGTGCCTTCGGGCACGGCCAGGGCTTTCCGGTCCAATCCGGGCATATCCTCTGTTTATTTTCTCCCGGCAGCCCTTTTCCATCCGGCTTCCATAGGGTATAATGAGGATGGAAAGGGGGCACTTGGTTGAAGCCGGAACGGATCGGTTTGATGGGGGGATCGTTCAACCCAATCCACCTTATGCATGTGGCTGCGGCCAGGATGGCCATGGAGGAGGCGGCCCTGGACAGGGTGTTGTTTTTGCCGACGGGAAATCCGCCCCACAAAAGGGAGGGCCTGGCGCCGGCCAAACAGCGGCTGGATATGGTGCGGCTGGCTCTGGCACAGGAAACAGGTTTTTTCCCCTCAGATATAGAAATGAACAGAAGTGGCACTGTTTATACGGTGGATACGTTATTGATGCTGCGTGAACAGCTGCCGCGGGCGGAGTTTTTTTATATTATAGGCGAGGATACGCTGTATGATCTGATTAACTGGCGGGAGCCGGAACGCGTATTTCAGATGTGCCGGTTTCTGGTTTGCTACCGGCCCGGTACCGGGGACAGCACCGACGCCAAGGCCATGCGGGAGGAATTGAAGCGGCGCGGCGCACGGTTCGCATTTCTTCGCGCGGCGGTGGGGGATATGTCCTCCACGGTCATCAGGGCAAGGCTCGCGGCGGGGAAAGAGCCGGAGGGGCTGCACCCCGCAGTGATGGAATACATCCGCGCTGCAGGCCTGTATGGTGTGAAGGAGAGCCCGGCCGGGTTCGTAACGCATATGGACAGGCTGATGAACTCCATGAGTGTGCAGCGCATGGCGCATACGCTTTGCGTGGCTTATGCCGCGCGGCATTTGGCCGCATTGCACGGGGAGGATATGGAAAAGGCTGCTGCCGCGGGGCTTTTGCACGACTGCGCCAAGGGAATGGATCAAACCGCCATGCAGGAGTATGTCAGGAAGCACGGCCTGAATGTGGAACGGGCCATCCTTGCATCCGGCGCACTGCTCCATGCCATGGTTGGAGCGCATATGGCCAGGTATACGTATGGTGTGGAAGACGAACAGGTACTGTCCGCCATTGCCTGCCACACGCTGGGAAAGGTGCCCATGTCGCGGCTGGATATGATTGTATATCTGGCGGATAAGATTGAGCCGGGCCGGGAAGAATATCTTGGACTGTATGAGCTAAGGCGGCTGGCGGAATCGGACCTGGCTGCGGCGGTGCTGCTGTCGCTTCAGCAGACGGCAAGCTATGTGAAGGACCGGGGGAAAACGCTGCACCCCGCCAGCAGCCAAACCATAGACTGGTTAAGGAATACGGTAAAAAAGTATACATGAATGACACCAAGGAGGAGACCGCATGACGGAAGGGACGCTGGCCCTGAAAATCGCAGACATACTGTATGACAAGAAGGCAAAGGATATCGTGGTGCTGGAGGTTGGGCACTTGACCATCCTCACCGACTATTTGGTAATCGCCACTGGGCGCTCCGCCATACAGGTAAAAGCGCTGGCGGAGGAAGTGGATGACCGCCTGGCGGAGCTGGGAGTTGTTTTGCGCAGGAAGGAAGGCCAGAACGAGGGCCGCTGGATCGTGATGGACTACAGTACGGTGATGGTGCATGTTTTCCATCAGGAGGAAAGGACCTTTTACAACCTGGAAAGATTGTGGGATGACGGCCACAACAGAAAGCTGCTGCCCTTTAGCCAGGAGAATGTTTAGGAAATATCAATACATATATTTACATGCAATGGAAATGGTGGTAATATAGTTCTGAATAGATTGTAACTGACAAGTGCAGCATGCAACTTCCTATACAAAAGAACCAAGGGTTCTATGATTATGCGACTACGCACAATAGAAGCATAGCGGGAACCTTGAAAGGGGCAATGCATGATGGAAGCCAGAATTATACCGCGAAATCTCATGGAAGAAATGGTCGACAGCAGACTGGATGAGTACATGAGGAGCGAGGCTGTCTGTCAATGCGAAAAGTGCCGGGCGGATGTGATGGCCCTGGCACTGAACAATCTACAGCCCAGGTACGTCGTCAGCGTCAGCGGAGAAGTATATTCAAGATATGATTCCGTGAAGACGCAGTTTCAGGCGGATGTGATTACGACCATTTTATGCGCCATCGCTGTCATCAACAAAAGGCCCCGGCATGATGGGGAACTGAAATCAGCAATCTCCCTGTAACCGGATGCCATGTATGTTGTCCTGGCAGGTAAAAAGAAGACAGAAAGCAAGAACGCCCCGCTGCTTGAGTAACAGCGGGGCGTTGATTATTGTATGGTTATTTCCTTTTCACCGGTTCCAGCAAATGAAGGAAGTAATTCGGGCCGATACCCTCCGGGGCGTCATTGCGGATATGCTCCTCAAAGCATGGCCTGGAGCTGTCCTGGGTATATTCCTCATGACCGGACAGGTATTGCATGAATCTGTCCCAGGAGGCGCCGATGTCGTCGCTGCTTTCGAATACGGCGTACAGGCCGCCCGGCACGGTCATCTCCTGCAGGGGGGCGGGGATGGCAATGCCCTCGGGGATGGAGGCCAGGACACCGTACCCGTAGGGCTTTCCCTCGCCGCTGGGCATGGGGGGCATGTTGCGGCCGAAAATGCGGGCGGTGCCCAGCAGGTTCTTTTCCTTCAGCCACTGAAGGACTGCTTTTTGCGCCTCATCCTCCGGTGATTCGCTGACCACGGTGCAGCATGCGGCCCGCATGGGGGGCAGCGTAATGAACCTGACGTGCAGGTTTGCGGTATTTGCATTCATGATGGGCTGATCCTCCTTCTTACAATCTGCGAATTCTGCTTGTTGCATGGCGGAGAGCATCTGATCCAGGTCCTCCGCCCAGAAATATTTGTCTTGCAGGCTGCTTACAGCCGACAAAAGCGCTTTCAGGCTTTTTTCGGCGGATTCGTTGAAAAGCTTCTGGTCTTCCAGCATATGCAGGTACTGGCTGATGACCAGGCGCAGCGTCTTCATGGAACCGCTGTCCAGGACCTTTTTGATATCCTTGAGGGAAATATCATAGCTCCTGAGCAGTGCGGTAAGCTTGATGCAAAAAACGCCGCGGCTGTCATAGCTGCGCCAGCCGGAAACGGGATCCCGGCTGCTCTTGATGAGACCTTCCGATTCCCAGTGCCGGAGCGTTCGGCTCGTCAGCTTCAGCTGCTCCGACAGTTTTTGTATCGCAATATGCTGGTCCATGATGCTCTCCCGTAGTGTTCCTTGAGATATCTCGAAGTCATTGTATCACTTGCCGTAGCGTCAATTGCAAGTGCCTTTTGGAAAAATTTTTATAAAGAATACACTGGCGCTTGACATGCATTTTTCGTAATGCTATAGTATCCAATGGAAATCAATAGCAAGGAGGTGAAGCGCATGAACCGACAGGAAGCCATGAAGGATTCCGGCATATGGCAGAACATCGGGGAAGTGGCAGTACAGACAGGTAATTTCGGCCTGTCCGTGCATTCGTGTGCCCTTTTGCGGCCAAACGTGCGCTTCTCCGGTGTGTTACCTGCCTTCGCTTAAAAACGTGGGCGGACGATAACGCCTGTTTACCGGGAGCAACTTTTGCCGCTCCCGGTTTTTTTGTGTTCATTTATGGTTCGAAAGGATTGGCTGATATGCAGCACACAGGCAAATGTTCCTGGTGGAAAGGGTTCCGTGCGGTGGCCGGATTATCCGCCAGACAGGTTTTTGACGGGAATTTATTTCAGGTGATGGGCGAATATGTCATGCGGTTCATGCAGTTTCTGCTGCTGACCTTGATCTGGCGGTCCCTTGCTTCTGGCGGGGCCGACCTTGGCGGCATGCCCCTAAACCAACTTCTCACGTATACCTTGATGGCATCGGTTCTTCGGCAGCAGCTGGATATTATCACCCCCGCCACTTCCGCGCTGTGGGAAGGTTCCATCATTGGTAGGTATACAAGGCCCATGGAGATTTTCCATAGCCTGACCGCGGAAACCATAGGCCGGTGGTGGATACCGGTGTTCCTGTTTTACGGTCTGCCGCTATGGATCCTCTCTCCGCTGCTTGGCATCAACCCGCTGCCGTCAAGCGCGGCAAACGGGCTTCTGGCCCTTGTAAGCCTCGCCATGAGCGCTTCGCTGGGGTTCGCGCTGGATTTCTTGTTCGCGTCCCTGGCCATGCGCATGAAAAACGGCTGCTGGGCGGTAACCCATATGCGTGGGGCGCTTTTTGCGTTGCTGTCCGGCGCGTTTATTCCTTTTTCCATGATGCCGGCGTCCATTGCCCGCATCCTCGCCCTGCTGCCCATGGGATCAGTTGCCCACGCACCGCTCAGCCTGTATGTGGGGCAGGGGGATGCGGTTACGCTGCTTGTTTTGCAGGCGGGCTGGAATATTGTTTTGTGGCCGCTGGCTAGGATTGTTTTCAAAAAAAGCGAAGAAAGGATGATCTCCTATGGCGGATAAAATCAAAACGCTTTTTCGCCTGTACAGAACTTATGGCAAAATGGACCTCATGTGGTTTTTGCGGGATACGAAGTATTGCGTGTTACAGATTATAACCGACCTGGTCACCACCGGCGCGGCCATGGCCGGGGTGTTTGTACTGGCCAGGCGGTTCGGCGGTATCGGCGGCATGACGCAAGACCAGCTTCTTTTCATGCTGGGGTATGCCATGCTGTGCGACGGCGTGTTCTCTCTTTTCTTTATCGGGTACAACTTTGGGCAGATCAGCAGGACCATCGGCCGCGGGCAGCTGGATCACAATATGATCCAGCCCGTTCCCTTGTGGATGCAGCTTCTAACCGGCGGGTTTTCCCCCGTATCCGGTTCCGGAATCCTTATATGCGGCACAGGCCTTACGGTGTACGCCGTCAGCCGGCTCCCGTTGACCGTTACGCCCAGCTGGGCACTGCTGCTGATACTGAGCGTGCTGGCATCCGTCGTGATATTCCTGGCCTGTATATACCTCATATCCTGCATTGCTTTCTGGGCGCCGGTAGCCGCCGAGGAGTCGGCCTCGTTGGTGCATGAGATGTTCAATACCCTGAAGCGGTATCCCCTGGGGGGGATGGGCATAGGCTGGCAGGCCGTATTTTGCTCCGTGGCTCCCGTCGGGCTTGCCGGATGGTTCCCCAGCGTGTGGCTGATGGGGAAAGGTTCCGAGGCCCCCTTTTTCCCGTACTTGACTTTTGTGATGGCATCCCTGTTAGGACTTATGGCAGCAAGGCTGTTTCGGAAAGGAATGAAGTATTATGCAACCCATGGTTCACCAAGATACACCGGCTTTGGACATCGTTAATGTCAGCAAGCTCTATACCCAATGGCAGCGCTCCGGCCAGTGGAAGGATATCGTGAAAAACCTGATCCGCCCGGAAAAGAAGGAGGTCGGGGCGCTGGATCATCTGTCGCTTCAGGTGCAAAAGGGCGAGTTCGTGGCCTATGCCGGGGCCAATGGCGCGGGCAAAAGCACCACCATCAAGATTCTCTCCGGCATACTGCAGCCGACGGACGGGCAGGTGACGGTGCTGGGCATGTCGCCGGCCAGGGACAGGGTGGCGCTGATGAAGCGCATCGGCGTACTGTTCGGCCAGCGCACGGAATTGTGGTTCGACCATCCGGTAATTACAAGCTACGCCTGGAAAAAGAGCGTGTGGAACATCCCGGAGGATGTATACCAAGAAAACCTGGCCATGGTGACGGAGCTCCTGGACCTGAAGGATCTTTTAAGCACCTTCGCCAGAGAATTGAGCCTTGGGCAGCGGATGCGGGCCGATCTGGGGATGCTGCTGCTGCACAGCCCGGAGGTGCTGTTCCTGGATGAACCCACCTTGGGGCTGGACGTGCTGGCCAAGCGTCAAATGATAGACTTCTTAAAAAAGGTGAACCGCGAGAAGGGTACCACGGTCATCGTCACCAGCCACGACATGGATGACCTGGAGGCCATGGCCCAGCGGATCATCCTGCTGTCCAACGGAAGGATTGCTTTCGACGGCGACTTCCACGCGCTGCGCAAGGTTCAGGGCGGCTTTACACGCCTGCTGGTCAGCGGCCCGGAAAGGCCTCCGGAATGGCCGGGAATGGAATGGGTAGCCACCCGCGAAGGTGTGCACGAGTACGCCTTCCAGCAGACGGACATGGCATTTTCGCAGGTACTGAAGACACTGGCCGGCACGCCGGGCATTACCGACCTGGAGATGCGCAAGGCGCCTATCGAGGAAGTGGTGGCGTCACTGTATATGGCGTGGAAGAAGGAGACGGCATGAACAAAAAGGGCCCGGAGTGTATAGGCGCTCCGGGCTCCATAGTTCTGAGAAAGAATACGCAGTCGTTCTCGATGCGTGGTATGATCCTGCATTTTTATAGAATTTTTCCCGTTTTTACTGTACAATGGTCTTACATAGCAATTTGCTTTTCCTGTTAAATAGGGGGAACACTATTAAAATGAGGGACTCTGTCAGAGCCTTTTTGCTTGTGGTGAACATAGTATCGTTTATTTTTGTATGTCTATTTGGATTGGTTGGTGTCGTAGTTGATATTATTGGTCCGGGAGAATTTGATAGACTGCTCGCGCGGTTCAATATTGCTTGGAGTTTTGATCAAGGCACTATTGCGGGCTATATTTGCTTGGCGGTCTTAATCATTACATACTTTTCGCGCAAAAAGCTATTCAAAGTATAGCCTCAAACTTTCTGTTTATAAAGGTGGCATGCTGGGGCGAAAGACGGTATCCGACAGGCTTAGCACATGATTGGGCAGCACAAACTGGAAAATCGTTATGGAGAGCCAGAGCAGGTTTTAAAGAATGTGCATAACGGGTGGGGTGAATGATGCGCATTTTAGGGGACAAGGAATGTGAAGGCATATGGGATTACATATACACAGAATTTATGTTCAAGCCTGGCATTCAAAATGGCCCGGCTCCATTTTCATTTACACAGGATGCCAGGGTTTTTACATTGACAAGCTATTGGACAGATGAGCAGGAAGCTGTTATTCATGGTATTTTTCGGAATATATGTGACGATGAACTATATGCACTGGACTGGCAGCACGATTGCTTTTCTTTTTCACCAAAGGAAGAAATCATGCCGGGCATGAACTGGCACGATGATATCAGGCATTGTCAAGTATATTTTCCAAGCTATTATCCAAACGGAGATTATCACTTTTTTGTTTCAAAAGATTTCACGTATGGTATGGCAGGTCACCCATGGCGAAGGGAACTTTGGGTTTGGGGACAGGAGCTCATTCAGGCTTTTAGCCAAAAACAAAAGGAACTTGAAATTAATGAAAAGATGTTATAGATTCTTTGCATGGAGTTATGTTCATAATCCCTACTGAAAGATTCCAATTTGCAACGGCTCATCTGCCAAAGGCCCCGGAAAAATTTCCAGGGCCCTTCCTAATTGTATTCACTTGGATGCCAGTTGCTCCCGGTAGCGGTTCATCATGTCCTTAAAAAGCTCCGCTGTGGTGGGCGGCGTGTAAGTGATGGCGTTGGCGCCGGCCTCGATGGTGCGGATGATGGATTCCTCCGTCTTGCCGCCTGTGGCGATGATGGGCACCTCTGGAAACTTGCGGCGGATGGCCCGCACGATATCCGGCGTCTTGCCCGCGCCGGAAACATTCAGTATTTTCGCACCGGCATCCAGGCGGCTTTGCACATCCTCCTCCTCGCTGACCACGGTGACAACCACGGGAATATCCACCCGTTCGGCCACATAGCGCACCGTTTCATTGGTGGCGGGGGCGTTCAATACCACGCCGATGGCGCCGCGGAACTCGGCGTCCTGGGCCAAACGGGTTACGCGCACGCCGGTGGTGGTACCCCCGCCGATGCCGCAGAAAACGGGCACGTCGGCCAGGTGCAGGATCGCCTGAGAAATGGCCGGCTGGGGTGTGAATGGATACACGGCGATCACCGCGTCGGCATTGCTGTTTTTGATAATGGCCGCGTCGGTGGAAAAGATGATGGAGCAGATGCGCTTGCCGAAGATGCGTATGCCCGAAGCCTGCTGGATGCATTCCGGCATAAGGATGATATGCTTGCGCAGCCCGCCGTCGATTTGGGGTATGAAGGGAGGGACCTTGTTCATATAGTTCTCTCCTTTGCGCATCATGTATTATGATTATACATAAAGTTGGTCAAGGGCGTCAACCAATAGGCATCCATTGGAAAAAAAGGATTGACAAAATTCCGCATCGGGCGTATACTCCAGCAACAAGGAGGAAGGCTTTTATGCAGATGCAGCAGGCGTTTTACCGGGGTTACCTGTACGCCAACGGCGGTACGGGCTGTTCCCCTTGTGCCTTTCCTCTTTAAAGCAAGCACAAGAATCCAGCGGCCCGGAACAAGATTCCAGGCCGCTTTTTCTATGTAGTATGGCAGCAAGAAAGGGGTATTTCAAATGATCGTTATCTTGAAACGGGAAGCACAGCAGGAAAAGGTACAAAGCCTCATCCATGAGATCGAGAACCTGGGCATCCAGATTCACTACAGCGCAGGTACGCAGGCCACCATCCTGGGCCTGATCGGCGATGTATCCAGGGTGGATGTGAGCCACCTCATGGCCAACGATGTGGTGGAGGATGTCCGCCGCGTCACGGAACCATACAAGGCAGCCAACCGCAGGTTTCACCCCCTGGATACGCTGGTTACAGTCGGGGACAGGACCATTGGGGAAGGGCACTTTACCGTAATTGCCGGGCCCTGCTCGGTGGAAAGCGTGCAGCAGCTTCATTTGGTGGCCGATTCGGTGAAAGCAAGCGGCGCATCCTTTTTACGGGGCGGCGCGTTCAAACCGCGCACATCGCCCTATTCCTTCCAGGGGCTGGAAAACGAGGGCCTGCGGCTGTTGCTGGAAGCCAGGAAGCAGACCGGGCTGCCCATTGTGACGGAGATTATGGGCGAGGATCAATTGGAAGATTTCGCGGAAGTGGATGTTTTGCAGGTAGGCGCCAGGAACATGCAGAATTTTAAAATGTTGAAGGCGCTGGGAAGAACCAAAAAGCCGGTGCTTCTAAAACGGGGCCTTTCTGCTACCATCGAGGAGTTTTTGATGAGCGCGGAGTATATCCTGGCAGGAGGCAACCCCAACGTAATCCTGTGCGAGCGCGGCATACGCACCTTTGAAACCATGCTGCGCAACAACCTGGATATATCCGCCGTGCCGCTTTTGAAACGCTACAGCCACCTGCCGGTGATCATCGACCCCAGCCATGCCGCCGGCATCGCCTGGATGGTGGAGCCGCTGGCCAAGGCTGCCATCGCCGCGGGAGCGGACGGGCTGATGATCGAGGTTCATCCCGATCCCAAGGCCGCTCTGTCGGACGGCGCGCAGTCGCTGGACTGCGAAGCCTTCCGCAAGGTGATGGAGCAGGTGAAGCGCCGGGCGGAGTTTGAAGGGAAGAAAATAGGCTGATTTCGGGCTTCGTGTCCGTTTTAGAAGGAGAAGGCATTATGGTGGTGCCGGAGACGGCAAAGCTTGTGGCAAGCGCACTGATTGGTGTTCAGGGTGTGCAGGCGGTGGTGCTGGGCGGTTCGCACTGCACCGGCACCGCCACGGAATTTTCCGATCTGGATATCGGCGTATATTACGGCGAAGGCCTGGATACTTCACGCATGGGCGAACTTTTGACCTCCCTGGACGATGCGCACCGGGATAACCTGCTCAACAAGCCAGGCGAATGGGGAAAATGGATCAACGGCGGTGCGTGGCTCACGTTTAATGGCCATAAGGTGGATATCCTGCTGCGGGAAATGGCACATGTGCAAATGGTCATTGACGATTGCCAGCGGGGCCATGTCACCGTGGACTTTCAGGCAGGCCACCCTTTCGGCTTTGTGAACGCGATTTACATGGGCGAGGTGAAATATTGCCTTCCGCTGCAGGACCCGCAGCATGTGATGGCGGACTTGAAGCGCCGGGCGGAGCCGGTTTCGAAAGCCTACCGCGACAAAGCGTCCCAATGGCTTTTGTGGGAGGCGGAGTTTGCTGTAATGACGGGCCGGTCCAGCATAGCCAAGAAGGATATTGTGTATGCTTCCGGCGCTATGTTTCGGGCCATCCTTTGCTTAACGCAGGCTTTGTTCGCCGCAAACGGGGAAATACTTCTCAATGAAAAAGGGGCATTAAGGCGCCTTGATCAAGCCCCCTTCTGCCCCGCAGGCTTTGTGCGGGATGTGGAGGCCGCGCTGCAGGGCCTTGACAGGGACAACCTCGTGCCAGGCTTTGAAATCCTGGGGGAAAAGTGCGGCCAGATCAAGAAGCTTCTTCAGGGAAATGAGTGAAAAATGATGCGAATGGTATTACCCCACGGGGATGTGCAGCTGCCGGCCTTCTTTCCGGATGGAACGCAGGGCGTGGTGCGCTGTGTCGATTCGGTTGACTTGCTGGGGTGCGGAATCCCCGGGATCGTGATGAACGCCTACCACCTGCTATCCGCGCCGGGCGTATCCATCTTAAAGGCGGCCGGAGGGCTGCACGGGTTCACCGGTTGGGATAGGCCTATCCTCACCGATTCCGGCGGGTTTCAGGTGTTTTCTCTCATACAGGAAAACCCCAAATATGGGGTGATCCGTAAGAACGAGATCGTATTCTACCCTGAAAACTCCGACAAGAAGGTCATCTTCACACCGGAAAAATGCATCCAGTCCCAGTTTGCCTACGGTTCGGACATTATGATGTGTCTGGATTACTGCACCCGCCCCGACGATACCGATGAGGTAAATGTTACGGCGGTGGATATCACCATCGACTGGGCACAGCGGTGCAAGGAGGAGTACCTTCGCCAGATAAAGGCCAGAAAGCTGAACGAGGATAAAAAACCGAAGCTGTTTGCCATCATACAGGGTGGAGGCAGCAAAGAGCTGCGGAAAAAATGCGCCGACGCGCTCAAAGAGATCGGGTTTGATGGCTACGGTTACGGCGGCTGGCCGCTGGACAAGGACGGGCGCCTGGTGGAGGACATATTGCGCTGCACGGCGGAGCTGATGCCTGTTGCAACGCCCCGGTATGCCATGGGCGTGGGCAAGCCGGAGGGGATTGTAGCCTGCCATGATATGGGCTATAACCTGTTTGACTGTGTCATACCCACCAGGGAGGCCAGGCACAACAGGCTGTACGTTTTCAAGGCGGATTCGGAGCAGAGTATTGACGTCCGTTCGCCGGGCTTTTATCAATACCACTACATCATGGACGACAAGCATATGAAGGATACGCGGCCGGTGTCGGAGGCCTGCGACTGCCACCTGTGCAAAAACTACTCCAGGGCTTATTTGCGGCACCTGTACAAGGTGGGGGATACCTTGGGCTACCGGCTGGCCACCATACATAACCTGCGGTTTTATACGATGCTGATGGAAAAGCTGAGGGCGCAGGGCCATGGAGCGTGAGGCGGCGGAACTGGCGGAGTATATCAAGAGCTCCTCGAAATATGCGCATATTTCCCAGGAGACGGTGAAGCGCATTTGCCTGGAGTACCTGCCAAGGTACAAAAGCCGGAAGGATGTCATAAAGGCGGTTAAGACGCAGCTTCATATCATCCACGGCGCTTTCTTCCCTGATAAATGCCATAACAAGGCACTGGAGTGGATCAGGGACAGCCGGCTTAACGACCGTGAGCTAAGTATGAAGCTGATGGAACTGCATCCCTCCACCAAGGAGAGGCTGCCGTCCATCCAGGCGTTTTACAGCCTTCTTTCACCCTATATAAAGGAAGCCAAAACAGTATTGGATATCGGGTGCGGTTTTCATCCCCTGGCGTTTCCGTTCATGGATTTGCCGGCCGACGTGCTGTACCGCGCGGGGGATATCGACCATGGAACGGTGACGGTGGTGCAGGAATTTCTTCAAAGGCTTCAAGTTACATGCGATGTCCGCATCCTGGACGCGGCACAAAGCATGCCGGAAGGCGGAGCGGATGTTGCCTTTTTGTTCAAGCTTGTTCCCGTATTGGAGCAGCAGGGGAAGGGGCAGGCTTACCGGCTGCTGAAAAGCCTGCGGGCCAAGGTGATTGTGGTAACCTTTCCCATTCGGAGCCTGTCCGGCAGGGAAAAGGATATGGAACAGTTTTATGGCGGTCAGTTCGAGCAAAACATGCCGGCGGAGCTTACAATCCTTAAGAAGGAGACCGTAGGATCGGAGCTTGTTTATATCGTTGCCCCGAAGCAAGGCAATGCTTGACAAAAGATGCCATCTTCCTGCATACTATGCATGATTGGCCTGGCTGAAGCCCGGCGCCGGTGCTTACGGTTACCCTCGAAACAGATGTGCCATGAAGGGACATGCTTCCAGAAGGGGGCGGAACTTTCATCGCTTTTTTATTTTGGGGAGGAATGGAAATGAAACGGTTGGAATTGCGACAAATGGTGCTGGCGGCTATTTTATCGGCGCTGGCGGTGGTACTGGCCAGGGTGCTCCACGCCTTGGGCGGCTGGCAGGCGGGCTCCGTCTTCTTGCCCATGCATATACCTGTTCTGCTGTGCGGCTTTTTGTGCGGCTGGAAATACGGCATGCTGTGCGGCCTGCTTACGCCCATGATCGCCATGCTGGTATCCGGCATGCCCAATGGAAATACGCTGTTCTCCATGGAGCTGGAGCTGGCAGCCTATGGTGCCGCGGCCGGGGCACTGGCGGGCATCCGCTGGTTCAAAGCCAGCGAACAGGAAAATGCCATCACAAAGGTTTCACGCGTGGTGTTTTCCCTGGTGCTGGCCATGCTGATTGGCCGCGCGGTGTATGGCGCTGTGAATGCCGTGATCCTGTCCCGGGGAGACAGCCCTTTCACATTAACGGCATTTGTATCCGGCGCATTTGTCAATGCGCTGCCAGGGATACTGATCCAGCTTATATTGATCCCCACCCTGGTGACACTGGCAAAGAAATGGAAATACCTGAAAGGCGCGTAATGCCATGCGGGACATACTCCTGCTTCATGCAAAAAGGTATCCGGCCATGAAGGCGCAGGATGGCGTGAAGCTGTGTTATCAAAGCGAATTCGGCGGCGGGCATATGCTGCCATCCCGGGAGGCTTGTGAAGAAAGCATCCTGAAGGAGCGGGCGGCGGCCATTTCGCTTTCGCGGGAAAGTGAACTGCTGGAGCCAATCGGCGGAGGTCTTTCACGGCTGCATTTGAATGCATGGTGGGACGCAGACGAACTGCGTACGGAGACCATCGCAGGTTTGTTTCTGGCCGCATCTGACAAGAAACGCGGGACACTGCAGGGCTTTTTGGAGAAAGTCTCCTTATTGCGGGATCTGTGCCGGGAAAGCAAGATGCCCTTTTCACTGGCAGAACTGGAAGTTTATCTGGATGACTATAAAAATTCTGGATATCCGCTTTGCCGCCATAGTGAAGCATACCGGCAGGCATATCACCCGGCCTACCGGCTGGCAGGAGCGGAGACGGAAAAATTCCTGCCTCTGCTGCTGGCTTTGGACCGCAAGCTCAAGGATAAAGCGATGCTCACCATAGCCATTGACGGGCCAAGCGGTGCGGGCAAGAGCTCTCTGGCGGCATGGCTTAAAAGAGTATATGGTGACTGTGAAGTTTTCCATATGGATGATTTTTTTCTTCCGCAGGCCCTAAAAACAGAAGACCGGTTGAGAACCCCGGGGAACAATGTGGATTGGGAACGGTTTTACGATGAGGTCGTACTTCAGCTGCAAAAGGGGAAACCCTTTTCCTACCGGCCTTACGATTGCGGTGCATGCATCCTGAAAGACCCTGTCATTGCCACGCCCCGGCGGCTGAATATTGTGGAAGGTGTGTACAGCCACCATCCCGCGCTCAGGGAAGCTTACGATATGTCTCTTTTTCTTTCCATAGGTAAGCAGGAGCAATCGGAAAGGATTCTTCAAAGAAACGGCGAGCGGATGCATAAACGTTTTATGGAAGAATGGATTCCGCTGGAGGACCTGTATTTTCGTGAAATGTGCATTGTAGGAAAAGCTGATCTTACGCTGATGGCGTAAAAGAGATACCGCCCGGCGCAAGTAAATGCGCCGGGCGGTTTGTTAGTTTTGCGTCTTGATTTCCTGCCAGACAAGCGGCTGTTTGTAGATTTGGTCCATGCGCTTGTGCACCGCGTCGTACTGGTCATGCCTTGGGGGTTGGGGCGGGGAGTTGAATACGGGCATCTGCCCAAAGGGGGTGGCGGTGGTCCGCCAATTCGCATTGGGATCGGCCTTGCCGGCGGAGGCGGGCGGGTCTTTGGCGGGTACGGCAGTCATGTATGGCAGCAGCTGGCTGTGCAAGGTGAGCCACCGTGTGTTCTGGTCACCCAGCGTCATGGCGGCAAAAGGGGATACCTGGCTAGCGGGCTTTTGAATAGCCACGTCAATAACCTCCTTCATGGGTTGGTCTATTTCTACCTATGCCGGTGGCATGGAAAAAGTGAAATGCCAGATCGTTTCTTTTTCGACAAGGGTTGCCAGACGGGCAGTTCGTGCTATAATAAACACATATTGTTTATGTTATGTTAGAATGGAGTCAGGCCATTGTTGGGATTGGTTGAACGGTTTTATGGCATCAGCCACATGGTTAAGCCGGGGCACAGGCTTGGGGATTTGCCGCAAACGAAGCAGGCGTACCGGGATGTAATCCGCATCGCCATACCCGCTGTGGCGGAAATGGTGCTGATGGCCCTCATTGGGGCCATGGATACGGCCATGGTTGGCGTTTTAGGCGCGGAAGCTATTTCTGCGGTTGGTTTGCCAGGCCAACCCAGAATGATTATGCTGGCTATTTTTTTTGCACTGAATATTGGCGTAACGGCGGTGGTGGCCAGGCGCAAGGGTGAGGGAAGGCAGGAGGATGCCAACCGCACGGTGCGCAACGCGCTGGTAATGATCGGGCTAATATCAGTGGTGATCATGTTTGTGAGCCTGAACCAGGCGGAAAACATGATCCGCCTGGCCTCGGGGGATGTAGACCCTGCCGATCTGGCCAACGTGAAGGTGTTCAACGACGCCATTGCCTATTTCAAGTGGATGGCCTACGCACTGCCTATAAACGCCGTTACCATGTGTATCAGCGCGTCTCAGCGGGGCATTGGAAGAACCAGAACCACGATGGTAGTCAACATCACCAGCAATCTTGTCAACGTTGTTTTCAATTATCTTCTGATTGGCGGGAATTTTGGCTTTCCCAGGCTGGGCGTGGAAGGCGCCGCCATTGCCACGTTCATCGGATTCTGCGTGGGGCTGGTGCTGTCTGTTTGCTCCATCACCCTGCCCAGGTACAAAGGATTTTTGTATTTGCGCCTGCGGGATAACTGGCGGCTTGACAAGACGACGCTCAGGGATATCAGCCGCGTGGGCGGGAACGCCATGGTGGAGCAGATTTGCCTGCGCATCGGCTTCCTGCTGTATGCCCGGCTGATTTATGAAGCGCTGCACGATCCCACAGCCTTTGCCAGCCATCAAATCGGTATGCAGTTTTTGAACATCAGCTTTACCTTTGGGGATGGCATCGGCATCGCGGGTACGTCCCTGGTGGGGCAGATGCTGGGCAAACAGAGAGCAGACCTGGGCATGGTGTACGGAAAGGTGAGCCAGCGCATGGCATTGACCGTTTCCGCCGGGCTGCTGCTGATCTTTATTCCCTTCAGGCATATCCTGGTGATGCCCTTCGCAAGCGACCAGCAGGTGCTGGCGATGGCTGCCCAGGTGATGGTCCTGGTGGGAATCTTCCAGCCCTTCCAGACAAGCTCGGTAGTCATCAGCGGTTGCCTTCGCGGGGCGGGGGATACCAGGTATGTGGCGGTGGTGATGATGCTTTGCGTGACGCTGATCAGGCCCATATTGGCCTGGACAGCGCTGTTTCCGCTGCAATTGGGGCTGCTGGGGGCGTGGTCGGCCAGCTTGGTGGATATGATGATAAGGCTGACGTTTGTTTATGTGCGGTTTACCAAAGGGAAGTGGATGTATATCAGGGTGTAGGAAAGAGGTTTCGCGTCTGAGGACGCGACCAGGGCTTTCCGGTCGCCCTGGACCTTCGGGCTTCACCGATGGAAGTGGATGTAAATCAAGGCGCACCGGGAAGGGGTTTCGCGTCTGCGGACGCGACCAGGGCTTTCCGCTGCCCGGCGGCTCAATCGTCGCATTGCTTCGCTGCCGCTCGCACTGCTCGTTTCGCCCGCTTCCTCCTCCCCGCCCATATCCGCCACCGGCGGGGGCGGGGTTTCGGAACCCTGGACCTTCGGGGCTTTGGAACTTACGAATCTTCATGGGTGATAAGGATGCATATTCTGGTGCAATGATGGCATAAAGTAGAACCCCTCCGGCTATACTCAGACCGGAGGGGTTTTTTATGTTTGAAAAATACTTTGCCCGCGTAAAGGAAAGAAGAGCGCTGCGCATATGCCTGAAGGAATTTGAACGGGATAGGGACAAAAGGCCGCCTTCTTTAAAGCAGGGAAGATGGCTTTGACAACAGACATATCAAATGGATTTTGCGGGTAAGGATGTCACTGCTTGCCTGCATCGCCATCCTCGTTGTCATCATCCTGAAAATCTGGGCTGTTCAAAACCTGGATTTCATCCTCATCCTCCGGCTGCGTGAGTTCACCCGCCCTGCGTGCGGCATCATTGGCAGCCTCCTCGGCCAGCCTTGCTTCCCGGGCCGCGGCAATCCGCTGGGCGCGGATGGCGGTAAGCTGCTCATCCAGGGCGTTCAATTGCTTCAACTGTGCATCCAGCGCCGGGGGAAAGCTCTCGCCGCGCTGCCACATTTCGTAGGCGATGCTTCCAAAGTCGGCCAGAATCTCGCGCCGGCGCGTCTCCAGATTCATTTCGGTGACCTTGTACTTGGCATTGTCCGCAATGTTGGACGCCGCGTTGCCAATGACTTCCATCCCCCTGAGCCATGTCTTCTTTAAGCCCTTCATCACATTGCCCATGTGTCATGCTCCTTTGCCGTTATTTGAGGATGAGGTCGTCGCGAAGCCGGTATAGCGTGGCGCCTCTTTTTTTGGTATTGATACATTCTATGAACCAGTGGGCCGTCGCATCCGCGTCATATTGCAAATATCCCCAGCGGACGCCGTCGATGCGCTTGCCCCGCATATTACTGTCGGTCCAGTGCAGCATATCGCTGACAGGGTCATAATCCGTGATGAAAAGCAGCGAGTGGGGGCCGTTTCCGCCGCCGTAGTACCCGACCATTTGGAAGAAATCGCCCCGTTTGACCTGCTTGAGCATATTAAAGGCGATGGCCGCGTTCTCTTCCTTGCTCAAATCATTGTTGTACTTGAACTGGGCCACGATTTCAAACGGACTGCCATCCTGTGCCGTTTCGGGCCGCCACTCAATGCCGTAGTCATATGGCGCGCAGGCGGCCTTGCTGTTGTTTTTGGGCATGTGCAGGGGAAGCTCGGGATAGGCCTGCATGGAATACTCCTTGGAATAAGTGTCGAACAGGCGCATCACGAAATTTTTGCAGACGCCGATGTCGTAATCCTCCTCGGCAGGGGCAAATTTGTAACGGGAATCCTTCGAATTGTCGTAGGCCAGGGCGATCATTTTACCGATCAGCGCTTCCTTGGGGGAAGGGACATCCCGGGAAACATCCGTGAAGGCTGTCTTGCCGTTTGCTTCAAACCCGTAGCCCCGCGCGTTGACAGAAAGGCCTGCTTTAAGGGCGGGGAGCTGGAAGGTATACTCGAAGGCATCGCCTTCCATGGTTTGCGTAAGGGAACCGCCGTCCCACGAAAGGGTGACCTCAATGCGGCTCACATTGCTCCCCTTGGCGGAAACAAGAAGCTTGTTACCCGCTTCGCAGCCCTCGCCCGGTTTGGGAGTCAACAGCTGAAGGGAGGGGAGCAGGGGAATATCCGCATAGTAAATTTCTTCATCCGCCCGGACTGTACCTGCCGGGAACAGAAAGAGTACCGCAATCAGAACAATCCATGTTCTTTTGAGTTGCTTCACGTTTTATCTGCCTTTCCGATGGCTTCACCAGTGAACCCACAGCGCATCCTTTACGGAAGAAAAGTCCACCTGGCCGATGGGAAGTATTTCGCCATCCACATTCAAATGCATCCCCGGCGCGTCAATCGTAACGCTGCGGCACCGGTAATGGGATGTGATGGCGAAGGAATGCACCTTCCCCATTAAAAGGCCGGGCAGGTAAAAAAACATCTTCCAGTTGGGGATGGACCGCAGCACCACCACATCCAGCAGGCCGTCGTTTACCAGGGATGTGGGAGAAATGGGAATTCCTCCGCCTATATAACGGCCGTTGGCCACGCTGCATTGCAGGAATGTGCCCTGAAGTGTTGTTTCTTCATCAATGACGATATGCATGGCTACGGGCTCGAAGCTGAAAATGGTGCGGATCACGCCGTACAGGTAGGGCAGCATGCCCCTGACCAGCTTTTTTGCCTTGATGGAGTATTCCAGTACGGACACGTCAAAGCCGGTGCCGCAGACGTTCAGGAAAAGCTTGTCGTTCAGCCGGCCCATATCCAGCTGCCTGGGCGGATGGGAAAGGATGTGATCCAGCGCTTCCATGGGGGACTTGGGCACGCAGATGGACTTGATGAAGTCATTGCCTGTACCGGCGGGGATCAAGCCAAGGGCGGATGCGGAATGGACAAGGCCGCTGGCGACTTCATAAGCCGTACCGTCGCCGCCCACAGCCAGAACCGTTTCCGTTCCCCGCTTCGCCGATTCCTTTGCCAAAAGCGTCGCGTGCCCCGGTGATTCTGTATAAAAAGCCTTGCAGGCGATGGACCTTGATAACAGGACCTCCATTACTTTTTCGCCGATACGCTTGGCGTGCCCGTTCCCTGCCACAGGGTTGATAATGACGTCGATCATGTATTCAGCGCCTTTCAAAATATATAATAATGTACTTCATTTGTAAGCAAAAGTAAAGCGGCGCGCGCGAATTTCATGCGCCTGCCGCATAGCCGGAAGAGGCACGCGGGTGAATGTCCTCCCCTTGCTCCGGAGCGCTCCATTGTGGTATAATCTGGTGTATAAGACCGGGACAAGCATGGCACTATCTTGGCGAAACAGGCGTTGCCGGAGGAGACTATGGATGAAATAAGGCCGGGCATATACCGGCATTTCAAAGGGAACCGCTACCGGCTTTTATATACAGCCCGGCACAGCGAAACGCTGGAGGTGATGGCCGTATATCAGGCGCTGTACGGGGATGGGGGAATATGGGTACGCCCCGCGGCCCAATGGTCGGAACTGGTGGAGCGTGACGGGGTGCAGTATATACGCTTTACCTGGGAAGAAGAATAGGCGGCATACAGCGCTGCAAATCATGCGCTTTTTCGAGGAGAAGGCGCTTTTTTCTTTACTCGTTTCCGGCGGTATGGTATCATGGACAAAGGTTCAGGCGTAAGAGAGGGTATTTATATGAACGATGATGTAACCAGAAGCATGCTGGCAAAAGTGAAGTGCTTCCTTTTGGATATGGACGGCACTTTTTATTTGGGAAACAATCTGCTGCCCGGTTCCCTGGAATTTTTGGACGCATGTGAGCGCACCGGCCGCCGCACGCTGTTTTTGACCAACAATTCCTCCAAGTCTGCCGTGCATTATGTGATGAAGCTCAAGCGTATGGGCGTTAGGGAACGCTTTTTGCGAGTGCTGACCTCCGGCCATGCCGCCGCGTCCTATGCGCTGCGCGTGCTCCCGGGGAAAAAGGCGTTCCTGCTGGGCAATAACATATTGAAGGAAGAGTTGCTGGAACTGGGGCTGCTGATAGACAACGAAAACCCCGACTATGTGCTGATCGCCTACGATACCACGCTGGACTATGAAAAGATGACCAGGGTGTGCGACCTGGTTCGGGCCGGGCTGCCCTATATCGCCACCCACCCGGATTTCAACTGCCCCACGGAAACGGGGTTTGCCCCGGACATCGGGGCCATCATCGCCTTCATTGAGGCCAGCGCGGGCCGCCGGCCGGATATCATCCTGGGCAAGCCTTACCAGGGCATCGTGGAGGAAGCGCTGCGGCTTACCGGCTTCCGGGCCGACGAGCTGGCCATGGTGGGGGACAGGCTGTATACCGACATCGCCACCGGGGTGACTTTCGGAATGACGAGCATCCTCGTTCTTTCCGGCGAAGCCACTATGGAGGATTTGAAGTCGTCGCCCGTGCAGCCGCATTTGATATTTGACAGGCTGAGCGATATGATACCATATATGTAATGCTATTTTGCATAGGAAAAGAGCGCCGCTTCACTAAGCATATAATATGTGGCCTATACAAGAAGAGTTGGGTTCGCACCTGTGGGTGCCAGCTTCTTGGTAATGGCCTCATGCTTAGATTAGGCAGCGCTCTTTTTACATCTAGTTCTTTAGCGCTTTTTATGATCCAGCTTTTTTGTGGTGACGGTTCCGGACACCTGGAAAATTTGCACCAATAGTACCAGAGCGATGCTGGCTGTGTACATGATATCGTATGCCCGTCTGTTCAGGCCATAGCTGATGGCAATGGACCCGAGCCCGCCGCCGCCCGCCGCCCCGGCCATGGCCGTATAGGCCAATATGGTGGTCAGGCAGATGGTGGCGCCGCTTATCAGAGATGGAAGAGCTTCTGGCAGCAACACCTTATAAATGACTTGCCAGGTGGTGGAGCCCATGGAAAGGGCCGCCTCCACGATGCCGTCGTCCACCTCCCGAAGGGAGCTTTCCACCATGCGGGCTACATAAGGAAAGGCGCTGATGACCATGGGGAAAATGACGGATGTGGTGCCGATGGCTGTGCCCATCACTTCCCTGGTCACCGGGGAAATCATCACCAGCATGATAAGGAATGGGATGGAACGCAGAAAATTGATCACCACGCCCATGACCGTATTAAAGCCGGGGGCGGGCAGGATATGGCCGCGCCTGGTGATGACCAGCAGCACGCCCAGCGGCAGGCCGATCACGTAGGCAAAGAATGTGGAGGGCAGTGTCATCCAAACAGTCTCCTGAATTCCTTGCAGAAGGAGGGGGCCCAATTTATCCCAGGTCATGATGGCAGCACCTCCTCTACAGTCAGGCCCTGGGCTTTCAAAAAGTCCATGGCCTTTCTCTTTACGGCTGGGTCCTCCGGGTCGGTGATAAGCATCTGTCCGTATTGCACGCCGTTCAGGTTGCGCACATCGGCGGACAGGATGCTGACAGGCATATTTAAATGCAGTATCAGTCTTGCAATGATGGGATCGGCTACCTTACCGCCGTCAAATACCACCCGCAAGGCCGGGCCTGACAGGGGAAAAGGTTCCTCCTCGGTAGGTACGATGCCGAACAGCCGCCGGCCGGCCTGGCTCTTGGTGTGGGTGAACACTTCGTCCACGCTGCCCTCTTCCGCGATGACGCCGCCATCCAGGATGGCCACGTGGGTGCATATCTGCCGGATTACCGCCATTTCATGGGTGATGATCACGATGGTGATGCCCATTTGCCGGTTGATGTCCTGCAGAAGCTTCAATATGGATTGTGTGGTCATGGGGTCAAGGGCGGAGGTGGCCTCGTCGCACAGGAGCACCTTGGGGTTCATGGCCAGTGCCCTGGCGATGGCTACCCTTTGCTTTTGACCGCCGGACAATTGGGAGGGATAGGCATTGAGCTTATCCTCCAGCCCCACGATTTTCAAAAGTTCTTTCACCCGCTCTTCTGCCTTGGCATGCGGAACGCCGGCGATGTCCATGGGGTAGCGGATGTTTTTTTCCACCGTCTTTTGCATCAGCAGATTGAATTGCTGAAAAATCATGCTCACGCCCCGCCGCAGGGACATAAGCTCCCTTTTGCTCATGGCCAGCACATTCCTGCCTTCGAACAAGATTGTGCCGCTGGTTGGCTCATCCAGCCGGTTGATGCAGCGGATGAGCGTGCTTTTCCCCGCGCCGCTCATACCAATGATGCCGTATATGTCACCTTTGCGGATGGAAAGGCTGATGTCGCTTAGCGCCACCACCTTGCCGTCCTGCAGGGGGTATACCTTTTTCAGTTTTTGAATGTCGATAAGCACAGGCCGCTCACTTTGGCCAGTGCCATTCCTTTGAAGCTCCGTTTCCTGCATGCGGAATATCCCAGCCTTTCCCCTGTGCCTGTACCCATGGGTATAGTACAGAAAGAATGTGCCGTCATCATACACGATGCATGGAGGCCTGTCAAGGCGCAGTGAGGCATGGCCGGGATTCTTGTTTTTTCCAGGAAGTCAATCTCCTTTTGCTTTTGATGTGATACAATGATGGAAAGGCTCCGGGGACAGGCGCATCCGGCCATACTTTCCGGGGCCAAATCGGTATAATAGTGACAGGGAGGGCTCCCATGTACGGACTGCATATAGACCGGGACTCGCCATTATCGATTGCCCGGCAATTAACCGGGCAGCTCCGCGTGATGATATTGAATGACCAACTGCCGGCGGGGACGAGGCTGCCCCCCACCAGAAGCCTGGCGGCGGAACTTTCTATCGCCAGGAATACCGCTTTGCAGGTGTACGAACAATTGATTGCCGAAGGGTACCTAAGCGGCCGGACAGGATCGGGCACGTATGTTGTCGCACTGAACCAAGGGGAGCCATCACCAGTTTATGATCGGAAGCCACGGGAACCCGGGGCGGAAAAAAGCGCGGCGGAGCAAGAGGATATGATTGCCTTCGAGGCCGGGGTTACCGATTACAGACATTTTCCAAGGGCTGCCTGGACAAAAGCCGTAAGGGACGCCATGACGGATATGCCGGAAGAGCGGTTTTCTTATTGCTCTGTATCCGGTGAGGAGGATCTGCGCAGGGAACTGAGCGCCTATCTGTACCGCACCAAGGATATCACCTGCAGCCCGGAGCAGATCATCCTGCTGCCCGGCGCCACCAGCGGCGTGGATATCGCTTGCTGGGCGCTGAAAAGCACGCCAGTCGTTGCCATGGAGGATCCCTGTGTGCATTTCATGCGGCAGGCCTTTTTGCGCAACGGGTATCAAATACTGCCTATCCCGGTGGACGGACAGGGGATGCAAACGGAGAAGCTAGCAGACTTACCCCCCTTCGGTCTTGCGTACGTTGTGCCCTCCCACCAGTTCCCCACGGGGAACGTGCTGCCCATCCGCCGCAGGCTGGAGCTATTGTCCCATGCAAGAAAATGCGGTGCCTACATCATTGAAGATGATTACGACAGTGAATTCCGCTATGAGGGGGAGCCGATCCAGACGCTGCGCCACCTTGACCCGGAACGGGTGGTTTACCTGGGCTCCTTCAGCAAGATTTTCTCTCCGACTCTGCGCATGGGTTACATGATCCTGCCATGGGATGTGCTGGACAAGGTGCGCTCGGCCATGGAATCCATCAACATGACGGTGCCCGTGCTTTTGCAGCGTGCCTTGGCCGGGTTTTTGCGCAGTGGACAATTGGAACACCACATTTACAAAATGAAGCGGCTGTACGCAAAAAAGCGCCTGCTGCTCATCCGGGAGCTTCGGCGCGCGTTTGGGGAAGATATACACATCAGCGGGGAGAACGCGGGCATGCACATCATGGTAAGCTTTGAAAACAGACCTCTTGGGCAGGAGGATTTCAACAACCTTCGCGCATGCCATGTGGAGGCCGAATGGTCGGAGGATTACGCGCTGGAAAAGGGCGTGCACGAAAGCGGCATGATCCTGGGTTACGGCGCGCTGACGGAAGCTGAGATCATGGAGGGCGTGCGGCGGCTGCGCAAGGCGTTTCCAAACGGGCTGGATGCTCATTTTCCGGGATGACTTTGGGCGGCCCGCGTTATTGCCACCATCCTTTCTGTGATGAACTTGATGGCGGCAAAGATGGCGATATAAATGGGGAAGGAATAGATATAG
This sequence comes from Bacillota bacterium, assembly GCA_023436585.1. Classification (GTDB taxonomy): domain Bacteria; phylum Bacillota; class Clostridia; order Christensenellales; family Aristaeellaceae; genus JAEWAH01. The sequence goes on from JAEZIN010000022.1 coordinate 50,271, forward strand.
CGCCAGGTAAGCAGGCGGTACATGCCGATGTATACGGCAAGCGGCTCGCAGACAAAGGCCATAAGCGCGCCGGCTATGGTGCAGGCCAGTAAAAAAGGCGGCCATTTGGGAAATTTCTGATACAGAATTGTGCCGATTGTCGGCAAAATGATGTAATCCACCGGCAGCAGCAGCGCCGTTTGCGGAAGAATGCGCACGGGGTATTCCCACATCATGTGATCAGAAAGGCCGATATCCAAAAAGGTGGCCACCACATTCACAAGAAGGCCGAAAACGCTCATTTCCAGCAGCCGCTTTTTGTCTATGACTCTCCACCAGATAATGATTGGTATGATGACCAGGGCGATGGAAATCCACCAAGTCGGCGTGAAGATTTCGCTTTCTAAGTAGTGCCTGATGAACATATCGTTGAGCTGTTCCTTGAGCTGTATGATCTGTTCTTGCAGCTGGTCCGTACCGTTCATCCGCAACTCCCCCTGAACATTAAACCTCGCTTGTCAGGGTAAGCTTGCTCACCCCCAGGGCGCCATGTCTCCAGAGTATATCTTGCACCATATCCGATTGGATATCCCGGCACTCCACCAAAAGGACCACCTCCGTGGATTTGTATGTTTTCTTGGACTTTTGATTCCGCTTCACCATGAAGAGCTTTATCACCAATCCGACGGCAAAGCCCAATCCTGTACCGATCAGTGCCCACAGTACCGGTCCCCAGTATAGCAAGAAGCCATAAATTAGGCCAAATAGTGAGAATAGTGCAGCTAAAATGACCGGCAGGTCGATGAGGCTCAACTTGTCGGAGGCGTGCATACGGTCAAAGAGCATCCTGTCATCATTCTGCCTGTCCAACGGTACGGCCAGAATGGAATCCTTCGGGATGTTTTGCTTTTGCAGCGTTGATACAGCGGCTTCCAGGTGGATGGTGTGTTCGAAGTTTGACACGATATACATACCGCGCTCACTCTCCTCCCTGATGTGAAAGGGCATCTTGAAGTTTTTACTTTGATACTCGCTTCTTAGAAACTTGGCTTGTTCCCAATTAAATAGATTGTTGCTTTCCACAGCATTTGTATATGCGTCGTAAAGTGCAAAGAAAAAGATGGAAGGTATATTCAATATCCATTGTTTGTTGGCAATTTCTTTTGCCAAATCGAACTGGCCTATCAGTGTATGGTGGATGGCGGGAAGCATTTTGGATTCAATCGCAACAACAATCCACCAGCCCAGCAGGAAGAAAGCTACCACAATTCGATGGAGCAGCAGTTGTCCGACGCCAGGCGATATCATAGACCAAACCGCAGCGACAAAAGGCGAGATTCTATCCAGCTGGTTGATACCCAAAGCATTCATGGTGAAGGGTTTCAGCGGAGCATCCTCCCGCGCGGCCAATACATACTGCATGTTCAAATCTACTGCGGAACGATGACTGTCCCAAATGGCAAACAAATACGTTGGAACATAAAGCAGCAGCCATTGCTTGTCCAGCACATTCTTTGCCAGTTCAAACTGACCTGTAAAGGTGTAAAAGATGGACAAGTTCATATGGGACATCAAATTGATGAGGACTTCCCATGTAAATAGAATCATTCCGCTGATATACTTTGAAAGAAGAAGATGGCCCATTCCTGGGAAAATGGCAGACCAGAGACCGATAATAACCGGGTCTCTCAAATGCATTTGTGTTGTTCCCAGAATGCTGACATATGCTCTTGGTCGGCGAATGCGAGGATTTTGCTGAGGGGATTGTGACATGGATTCGTTTCACTCCTAAGGCGGAAAAAATTTACAGCATTATTATGGCCGCGATTACAAAAATCAATTCCCAAAAAAGACAGGACCTCTTCGCCGCCAGGCAAAGAGGTCCTGTCTTTTGGGAAGCTTCAACCGCCTATGATCCGTTTCAAATACACGAAGCCTGCCTCAATGGCAGTAAGCGTTTCCTCCATACCCTCAAATTCCAGGGACAGGAATCCATCGTAGCCTGCCTTTTTCAGGGTGTGCAGGCATTGCGCGATGGGGACCGAGCCGTGGCCTGCGATGGTGCCCCGCAGGTAATTGCCGCCACGCGAGCGGAACCAGCCCATACCGGGGTCTATTTGTGTGCCCGGCTTTATCAGAAAATCCTTGGCGTGCACGTGGAAGGCGTAGGGCGCCGCGATGCCAACCGCCCAGGCGCAATCCTGATCCACACAGGCGAAGTTGCCCATATCGATGAGCCAGCCGAAGTTTTCATGGCCCACCGCCAGGATCAGTTCCTCCACCCTTTGTGCGTCCTGCATCAAAAAGCCGTGGTTTTCCATGCATGTGCGGATGCCCTTTGCCGCGGCGTACTCCGTTACCTCCCGGATGGCCGGCGCGGCGATGCGGATTACGTCGCGGTAGCTTTTGCAGTTTTCGTTCAGGCTTTTGGCAATGTCATGGCGCAAAAGGTTCGCGCCCAGGAGCGCGGCAATGTCCACGCAGCCTTTGAGCCTTTCCGTTTCCTTTTGAATGTCGCCGCCGCTGCCCAAAAGAAAATCCGCGGGAACGGTGTACGCACATATGGATAGGCCCAGGGAATCACAGTGCTTGCGCAGGGATAAGGCCAGTTCCTGGGTGGTTTTCTCCCCGCTGCCATATTGCAGGTCCAGCGGTATGAATTCCACCGCCTCAAAACCTGTCTTTTTCGCCAGGCTGCAAATATCGTAATAACTTGCCCCGGTTTTTTCCATATAGGTCAAATAGCTGTAGCTGGATACCGACAGGCGCATGTACATTCCTCCTATGATAGCACCACTTCATGACCAGTTCTTGCGGATTCGTAAATACCATCCAGGATTTTCATAATGGTCACGCCGTCCTCCGCGGGGCTTAGGCAGGGCGCTCCATTCCTGACGCAGTCCACGAAATGGGCAATCTCGTTTTGAAAAAGGCCCTCAAAGCTTAGCGATGTGCGCATGGGCAGCGTTACATCCGCCAGGTAGCCGTTCATTTCGGTATAGATTTCCAGCTCCGGCTCCAGCTTGGCCCCGGCTTTTGTGCCGAACAGCTCGATGCGGCCCACGGGCTTGGATAGGTTCAGGGAGAAACTGGCTTCCACCGTTACCACCGCGCCGTTGTCGTAGCGGATCATGGCGCTGGCCAGATCCTCCACATCGCAGATATCGTGGTCCGTGGCGCCGGCAGCCCTGTAGCCCGGATCACTTTTGGCATCCTTACGGTCAAACAGCTTCTGGAAGGTGGCGCCGTATACCGATACGGGCTTGGGGTTGCCCATGAGATACCTGGTCAGGTCGATGACGTGCACCCCCAGGTCGATGAGCGGGCCGCCGCCGGAGCGGGACTTGTCGCCAAACCAGCCGCCCGGGTTGCCCTTGCGGCGAAGGTAAGTAGCCTTGGCGTAGTAAATGTCGCCGAAAGCGCCCTGTTTGATGAAATCCTGCAATATGGCGCAGTCATTGCCGAAGCGGCGCACAAAGCCGATCATTAAAAGCTTGCCGCTTTCCTGGGCAGCGTTGAGCATCGCCTGGGCATCCTCGGCATTGGTGGCCATGGGCTTTTCGCAAAGCACATGCTTGCCGGCCTTTAGGGCGGCGATGGCCATGGGCGCGTGGGCGGCGTTCCAGGTGCAGACGCTGACGGCATCCAGCTCCTTAAGGCGAAGCATATCCTCCGCGCTGGTAAAAAGACGGGTGACATGAAACTCCTCGCCGCGCGATTGAAGCAGCGCTTCATCCAGATCGCACAGGGCGTAGATTTCCACACCGGGATGCTTTTTATAGGCGTTTAAATGCTCCAGGGAAATGGAGCCGGTGCCGATGACGCCGATCCTCAATTTTTCCATTTGCGTGTCTCCTTCAAACCATAATGCCTTTCAAATAGTTCACGGCCCCCGCAATATCATGGTAGGGGTCTTCGCCCACTTCCCGCTCGATGGTGAGGAAGCCGCGGTAGCCGGTATCCCACAGCGCTTTGATAAAGCCGGGGAAATCCACATGCCCTTCTCCCAGGGGCAGCTCCTCAAAGGAAGGGGAGGTGACGATGGGGGATTCCACCACTTGGTAAACTTCCTCCGGGCTGCGGTAGTAATACCGCACCCCATCCTTGGCGTGGGTGTGGACGATATAATCCTTCAACGTATGCACGGCCTTTACGGGATCATCGCCTGTGACCATGACCAGGTTGGCGGGGTCAAAATTCACCGCAACGCCTTTGGAATGGAGGCCGTCCAGGAAGCCCTTCAACGTGGTGGCCGTCTCCGGGCCTGTCTCCACGGCAAAATGTGCCTGTACGCTGTCGGCATAGCGGCTCAGTTCTCCGCAGGCATCCTGCATGATGCGGTAGCGGGGATGGTTTTCATCCCCCGGGACAACGCCGATGTGGGTGGTAACGATGCTGGTATCCAGGTCCTTGGCCAGGTCGAGGATGCGTTTGGAGGCTTCGATGAGCCTTTTGTTCTCCTCCGGCCGGTGAAAGCCCATGCCCAGATCACCGCACAGGGCGCTGATCACAAGGCCGCTGCCGGCTACAAGTTTTTTGAATTCCCGGCGCTTTTCCGGCGTCATGCCATCCGGAGACAAATCTCCCTTGGTGGCATACACCTGTATGCCTTGCACATGGAGCTGCGCGGCCAGCTTCAAAGCTTCCGGAACGGGTTTTAAAAAGGAATCCAGCATCACACCGAGGGGAAAATGGGCCATGGGCAATCCTCCTTTAGGTATGCTTTGCTTTGTTGGGATAATACATGTGTTTGAAAATGCCTTCCCTGACCTTTATCATTCCACCATACAATAGCAGTGCGGTGCCCGCCTGTCAAGCGCGCCCGGAGCCGTGCGGAAAAATATTTCCGCCATCGAGAAAGGTCTGCGGGGGCAAGCGCAGGCGCGGCGCCCCGCTCGTTGTGGCTGCCATCAAACTATGGTACAATATGGATGTGTATGTACTTGTATGACGGACCGGCATTTTGTCGGAAAGGAGCGCTTATGAAAACAACCCGGCCTATCATTGCGCTGATGTATGACTTTGACAATACGCTTTGCACTAAAGACATGCAGAATTACTCCTTTATTCCCGGCTTGGGCCTTGAACCGGACGCTTTCTGGGACATGTCCCGTGCTTTGGCCGAGGAAATGAAAATGGACAGAATCCTGGCCTATATGTACCTGATGGTGAAAAAGGCGGGGGAGAGGGAGCGGCCCATTCGACGGGAGGACCTGGTGGCACTGGGAAAGGATATACAGCTATTCCCCGGTGTGGAGGACTGGTTTTCAAGAATCAATGCCTATGGGGAAGCTTGCGGCGTTTCGATACAGCACTTCATCATCTCCTCCGGCTTGAAGGAGATTATTGAAGGATCGGTCATCGCCCGGCACTTCTCAGAAATATATGCCTGTGCCTTCCATTATAACGCGTCCGGTGTGGCAGACTGGCCCGCGGTGACGGTGAACTATACCACCAAGACGCAGTTTCTGTTCCGTATCAACAAGGGTGTCCGGTTCATGTCGGAGGATGTGGAATTGAACAAGTTTATTCCAGAGGATGACCGGCCCGTGCCATTCCGTAACATGGTCTACTTTGGTGACGGGCTGACGGATGTGCCCTGCATGAAGCTGGTAAAAAACAACGGAGGCAAGTCCATTGCCGTATATACCCAGAGGGAACAGGTGGAAAGCCTGCTTACGGACAAGCGGGTGGATTATATTGCCCGCGCCGACTACGGGGAGGGCGGGGAGTTGGACAAGCTGGTCAAGGCCATCATCGCCCATATGGCCTGCGGCGACGCCCTGACGAGAAAAAGCCGGGAGCAGGTGAAGCAGGCAGAGGAACACCGCCTGGCATGAAAGGATGGAATTTTCTGGGCATTTGGCAGCATGTTGAAATGGAGGGACACGAAAACCCCCATCGGAAACAGCGTTTCCGGCGGGGGTTCCTCATTCCCATTCGACAAAAAATAGCAAAAAGCGCAATGGTTCAAAATGGAAACACCACTACGGATTGCCATGTTGTTCCGGCAAAACACTATATATCGGCCCGAATCGACAAATGTTAAGTGCTTTTGAGAAAAAAAGATGTTTTTTGGCGCAAAAAGTATTGACAGTGAAAAGTAGAATGATATACTAGTCATGGATAGCAATGCATGGTATTTATACGGCGGTTGCCGGTCCCTGAAACAGGATCCGCCCTGCCGGCGGAGCACAAAAAGCAGACCGGGTTCTAACCTTCCGCCCCAAAAAACGGTAATAAAATATCGAACGAAATGGCAAACTTACCGAACAAAAAGGTAAGGACGCAAAGCTAGAGGGTCTGAAATGACAGCCAGTTGCCGAAAAGGTATTTTTTGTTGCGCAAAATTCGGAAAATATTTCTAAATAATCTTCAAATATTACAAAAGAGTTAAAAAATGGGAGTGATTTTGCGTGGGCAGCATCCTGAACAACACCAGCGTGGAGCTTCTTGTAAAAAGCATGGACGCAGTGTGGCTTAGGCAGCAGGTGATCGCCAACAACATCGCCAATGCTGCCACGCCGGGCTATAAAAGCCAGCATCTGGAATTTGAGGAGCTGCTGGAAAAGCAGATACAAAGGACCGGGACCAGCGAGGAAGGCCTGCAAAAGGCCATAGACAGTGTGGAGCCAAGGGTCGTGCGCGATGAAAACACCGTGACCCAGGAAGACGGAAACAATGTGGACCTGGATTATGAGAACATCGAGATGGCCAGGGCGCAGATGCAGTACAGCTACCTTGCCAATTCCCTCAAGGCTCAAATCAACCGCCTCAAATACGTAATTACAGAAGGGCGTGGATAAGGATGTCGTTTCTTGATGCGCTGAACATCAGCGGCTCAGGCCTGACTGCGCAAAAGCTGCGTATGCAGGTGGTGGCCCAGAACCTGGCAAACGCCCAGACCACAAGGACTGAGGAGGGCGGGCCCTACCGGCGAAAGCTGGTGGTGTTGTCGGAAAGGAACCCCGGCGCCTTCTCCGCGGCGCTGAAAGCCTCCATCGGGGAAAAGCAAACGCTGGGCGGCGTAGAGGCCTCCGCCATCGTGGAGGATGGGGATGACTTCAAGATGGAATACGACCCCACCCATCCCGACGCCGATGAAAACGGGTATGTACAGCTGCCCAACGTGAACACGGTGGAGGAAATGGTGGACATCATGTCCGCTTCCAGGCTGTACGAGGCCAATGTGACCGCCTTTAACGCCATGAAGGAAATGGCGGCCAAGGCACTTGAAATAGGAAGATAAAACGGAAAACCGATACAAAAGAGTAGTGCGAAAGAAATGGGGGAACGGATATGGCCATCGAATCGGTAAAGCTGGCGCAGTATATTGCGAACCTTCAAAAACCATCCGGGGCCGCTTCCGTATCGGAGATTTCCGCCCCCTTTGAAAACATGCTCAAGGACGCCGTGCAGCAGACGATCAGTACCGACGCGGCGGCCAAGTATGACGTGGTCAGCCTTTCCACAGGCAGCAGCGATTCTCCGCACAACATTACAGTCAACGCGGCCAAGGCCGACCTGGCGATACAGATGATGGTGTCCGTCAGAAACAAGGCGCTGGAAGCCTATAACGAGATCATGCGGATCACACTCTGACGGGCAGCCCGGGAAGTACGACAGAATAATTTGCTGATAAGAGGGCAAGCATGGACCTTTCTATCTCAAACCTTTTCCAGAGCATAAAGGGATACCTGGCAAAGCTGAGCAGGGGCAAGAAAGTTGCCCTTGTGGTTTTGCTTGTGTCCGTTATTGCCGGAGCGGTGGTACTGACAAGCGTGTTGGACAGCGCCGGCTATACGGTGCTGTACCGCGGCCTGTCGCCATCGGAGGGCGTTGAGATTGTAAACCTTCTGGACAGCATGAATACCGGCTACCGGCTGCAAAACGACGGGACCATCCTGGTTCCAAAGGCCAGCGAGGCCATGCTGAAAATGCAGCTTGCGGCGGAGGGGTTCCCCAAAAGCACGCTGGGCTACGACTTATTCACCAACCAGTCCGCCCTGATGACCACCGACTATGAGAAAAGGCAGTACCTGATATTCCAGCTTCAGGACAGGCTGCAGGAATCGCTTCGGACGCTGGAGGGTGTAAAAAACGCCATCGTGACGCTGAATGTGCCCGATGACGATTCCTTTGTTTTAAAGGCAGACAGGCCCCAGGCCTCGGCTTCCGTGGTGCTGGAGCTTTATTCGTATACCACCCTTTCCGACAAGCAGATCAAGGGCATCGAGGCACTGGTGGCCAGGAGCGTGCCTGGGCTTCTAACCGATAACGTGACCATTGTGGACAGCACCGGCGTGGAGCTCAATGCAAGCTCGGAGGAATTAAGCGGGCAGGCGCTTTCCCGAATCGACGCCATCAGCAAGATCAATGAGTATTATAAGGAAAAGATTACGCGCTTTCTGGAGCCGGTTTTCGGTAAGGACGGTATGAGCGTGGCGGTCAACGTGCAGGTGGATTTCCAGCAGAGGACCACCGAGCAGACCACCTTTACCCCCGTGGTGGGAGACAAAGGCATTCTTTCCCGGGAAGAGTTTGACAGGCAGAGCCTCAACGGCGGGAGCGTAACAGACTTGGCAGCCGGGACGGACGCCAACACGGGCACGCCCACCTATGTGGAGAATCAGGACGGCGACGGCGATAAAAGCGCCAGCGTAAGCGGAAGCAACGATTACCTGGTGAACAAGCTTATCGAGGGCATTGAGGACAGCGGCGGGCGGATCACCGATATGACCGTGGCCGTGATGATCAACAGCAGCTTCCTTTCCGACGACCTGGTGGCCAAGTACAAGGAAATGGTGGCTTACGGCGTGGGCATTCCCCTGGAAAAGGTAGTCATCACCCACGCGGAGTTTACGCCCAAACAGGCGCCTGTCTTCCCGGACGAGCCGGCTGTGAATATGGACCCCATCATCATTGCCGTTGCGGCCGCCTTTGCCCTGATACTTGCGCTGGCAGTCATACTGACACTGCGCTCGGGCCGCCGGCGCAGAGCCGTGCAGCATGGGGCCCAGCAGGGCCGGCCGCAGCAGCGGCCGGTGCAGGGGCAGGGACAGGGACAGGGAAGAAGGCCGGGTCAGGAAGCTGGCCAGCAGGGTGAGCGGCAGGAGGCTCCCGGCGAGATTGTACTGACCGAAACGAGGGAGCAGGGCATCAAGCGCCAGGTGAAGGAATTCGCCACGGCCAACCCGGAAATCGTGGCGCAGCTTCTTAGAACCTGGATGAAGGAGGACGATGCCAAGTGAGCAAGCGGTCGCACAGCAATGATTCCGCCAGGAAAGCGGCCACCGTCGTCCTTTCCCTGGGTGTCGAGCAGGCCTCCAAGGTGTACAAGTACTTGCGGCAGGAAGAAATCGAGCAGATCACCATGCAGATCGCCACGCTGGAAAACCTCTCCCCCCAGGCGGTGGACAACACCATGGAGGAGTTCTACAACCTGTGCATGGCGCAAAAGTACATCACCGAGGGCGGCATTGAGTACGCCAAGGCAATATTGGAAAAGGCCATGGGCGCCACCAGCGCCGCGACCGTCATCGAGCGGATTACAAGAACACTGCAGACCAAGATGTTCAGCTTCCTGGACAAGGCCGATCCCAAGCATTTGCTGAGCCTGATTCAAAACGAGCACCCGCAGACCATCGCGCTGATCCTGTCCTACTGTACCGTGGAGCAGGCTTCCGAAATATTGAGCGAGCTGCCGGGGGAAACGCAGCTGGACGTGGTGGAGCGCGTTGCCACCATGGACAGGACAAGCCCGGACGCCGTGCGGGAAGTGGAAAAGATGATCGAGCAAAAGCTTTCCATGAGCGAGTCGGTGGGCTTTGCGGAGATCGGCGGCACCAAGTACATGGCGGGCATATTGAACCTGGTGGACCGCAGCACCGAGAAGTTCATCATGGAGGAGCTCTCCAAGCGGGACCCGCAATTGGCCGAGGATATCCGCAACCGCATGTTCGTGTTCGAGGATATCGCCACCCTGGAGCCCATGCACATTCAGCGCTTTTTGCAGGACGTCAACGCCAACGACCTGCTTATCGCCCTCAAGGGCTGCTCCAAGGAGATTACCGACGTCTTCTACGCCAACATGTCCGTCCGCCTCAAGACGACGCTGGAGGAAGAGGCCGGCTACCTGCACGGCGTAAGGCTGTCCGCTGTGGAAGAAGCGCAGCAGAAGCTCGTTTCGCTGGTTAGAAGGCTTGAGGAGACCGGTGATATCGTCATCAACCGCGGCCGAAAGGATGAGACCATTGTCTAGGCTTTTTAAAGGGGAATACATCTGCATGGACGCGTCCGGCTTTGTGTATCACACCCCGGCCGGCAAAAAGCCTGAATCCGACCTGGATCCCGGCCAGGATACGGCACCCGCCACCGGCAGGGAAGAGCTGGAGGCCGCCGTCAAAAGGGCACGCGCCATCGTCGACGGCGCCAACCGCTATCTTTTGAAAATGCACGGGCAGATGAGGGACCAGGCCAACGAGGCCATGGAAAGCGCCAGGGAGGAAGGGTATCTTCGCGGTTATGCGGAAGGCCAGGCCCAGGCGATGATGGAGAATGAGCAAAAGCTGGCGCAGATCGCCGCCCTCCTTCAGGAGATTGATCAGGGCAAGGAAGAAGTCTTCCGGCAGCATGAGCAGGACATGGTGGGCCTGGCGCTGGACATCGCCCGCAAGGTGGTGGATTGCAAGCTTCAGGAAAATGACGCCGCGTTTATGAACATTTACCGCAAGGCCGCGGAGAGCCTTCAGGGCCAAAGGACGGTGCACCTTCAGGTATCCGGTCATGAATTAAACTTTGTCACCGGCAGCAGCGAATACCTGAAAAGCCTGATCAGGGGTGCGGAGCGGATCGATATTGAGGTTTTGGCGGATGCGGAGCCCGGCACCTGCATCCTGGAAACGGAAGACGCCGTGGTGGACGCCAGCGTAAGCAAGCAGATGGAGCGGCTGGAGCAGGCCGTGATGGCAGCCCGGTGATAAAAAATGCCGCAAGAAGGAGGGGATGGGATGTTTGACATGTACAGGCAGGCTGTTGCCCAAACGGATCCCATCCTGCGAGGCGGCAAGGTGGACAAGATCATCGGCATGGTGCTGGAAAGCACAGGCCCGGATGTGGATATCGGCACCGTGTGCCGAATCCGCAGTACCAAACGCAGCGGCTGGATCGATGCCGAGGTGGTTGGCTTCAAGGGGAACCGTCTGCTGTTGATGCCTTTTGAGGAGCTGGACGGCGTATCCAGGGGCAGCGTGGTGGAATCCACCGGCAACGCGCTGAGGATCCCCGTGGGGCCGGAGCTGGTGGGCCGGGTGGTGGACGGCTTTGGCAGGTCCATCGACACCACGGAGCCGCTGCGCTGCTCGGATTACTATACCGTTCAAAACCTTCCCTCCAACCCGCTTTCCAGGCCCCGCATTGATACACGGCTTCACATGGGGGTGCGGGCCATCGATTCGCTGCTTACCTGCGGCAAGGGACAAAGAATGGGTATATTCGCCGGCAGCGGTATCGGCAAAAGCACGCTGCTGGGGATGATGCTTCGCAACGTGGAAGCCGACGTGAACGTCATCGCCCTGGTGGGCGAGCGTGGCCGCGAGGTGCGGGACTTTATCGAGAAGGACCTGCAGGAGGAGGGCATGCGCCGTTCAGTGCTGGTGGTGGCCACCAGCGACCAGCCGGCCATGATGCGTTTAAAGTGCGCGCTGACTGCCACCACCATCGCGGAATATTTCCGTGACCAGGGCAAGGATGTGCTGCTGGTGATGGATTCGCTGACGCGCTTTGCCATGGCCCAGCGGGAAATCGGCTTAGCCATTGGGGAGCCGCCGGTAGCCAGGGGTTACACGCCTTCCCTGTACGCCATCATGCCAAGGCTTCTGGAGCGGTCGGGTAGGTTTTCAAGCGGCTCCATCACAGGCATTTATACGGTGCTGGTGGAGGGCGATGATGTCAACGAGCCCATCTCCGATACGGTGCGCGGTATCCTGGACGGCCATATCGTGCTTTCCCGGGCGCAGGCCATGCGCAACCACTACCCGCCCATCGACATCCTGGCCAGCATCAGCCGCATCATGAACGAAATCATCCCGCCGGAGCACCTGCAGTACGCCTCCGCCCTGCGCTCCACGCTGTCGGCCTACTATGAGAACTTCGACCTGATCAGTATCGGCGCTTACAAGGGCGGCGCCAATCCCAGGATTGACAACGCCATCGCCAACATCGACAGGATCAACGGGTTCTTAAAGCAGGAGATAGGCGAAAAGGCCCCCTTCGAGGAGACCATGCGCAGGATGCAGGAAATCCATAAGGCAGTCTTAAAGGGAGGCGCGGCGTGAAAAAGTTTCGGTTTCCGCTTCAGAAGGTGCTGGAATACGACACGCACATGCAAAAAAGCGAGGCGGACACGCTGGCCCTGATGGTTGCGGAGTATGTGCGGCTGGAAAAAAGGCGCGACGCCATGCTTGCGGACTACAACGAAGCCAAGCGGCAGTACCAGGCGGAATGCGAGAAAGGCCAAAGCGCCAGCCGGGCGGCCGTTGCCGGTATGTACATTACAGACCAGCGCCAGCAGCTGATCAAAATCGGCGAGCAGATGCGGGAGCAGATGCGCCGCATCGACAAGCAGCGGGAAAGGCTGCTGGCCATTACCCAGGATAAAACCATGATTGAAAAGCTGAAGGAACACGCCAAGCAGGATTACCGGGCGGAGGAACTCAAAATCGAAGAGCTGTTTATCACGGAGTTCGTTTCCAACCAGGTGGCCAGGGCGGACGGATGAAACGCCCGCAGGCGGTGATGGGAGGTGATCTTATTCCAGCGGTAGCAAGTGTGGGCGTCCTTTTGCAGGGGCTGATGGCCATTAAGGAACCGGCGGCTCAAAACAGCCTTACAGGGGATGAGGTATCGGCATTTGCCATGATAGTGGACGAGGCGGCATTGCAGGGCGGCCTCAAGGGAATAGCGGACGGCATGGAAAACGGGGAGCCGGAGGGAAAGAAAAAGGAAAAGCAGGATGCAAGCCTGTGTCTCTCGGAGGTTTCTGCGCTTTTGATGCAGGGGACATACCACGTACAGCAGACAGCGGACTTACATGCCGGACAAACGCAATCTCTTCCTACTATAAAGGAAGGGACAGTGGAAAAGCCTCAGGCGCTCAAAGGGCAGGCCGGAAGCAGCGAAATCGGTCTTAAAACCGCTAAAGCGCAAGTGAGAACCGATGTGCCTGTAATGCCGGCGGCTGAAAAGACGGATATGGATCCAGTCTTGAAAGCGCAGGCGCAGCTGCAAACAACGAAGATGGATGCCGGAAACCCGCCGACGGGACCGACATTGAGAGTAGCGAAGGGGAAAGATGAACTTGACCAGACCGATAGCAAGGATGTTCAGGGGCATAAGGCGCTGGTTGCTGATAAAGCGGCTCAATTTGTGGGTGTCGATCCTGCACGGCAAGATGTGAATCAAAAGCCTGCTGTAAAGGAAGCCGTGATGGAAGAAGTAAGCAGGATGGCGGCCTCTGAAAAGCCGGACAGGGATAAGGAAAAGCCTGTGCAGATGCCGGTGGCGGCCATGGCGGCAGCCCGCGGTGCAGCGCACGCGGTTCATGCGCAGAGCGCGCAGGAGGTTCAGGCGGCAGCCCCTGACCGCGATGTCCGGGAAGAAAACGCTGCGCTGCAGGTGGCCAGGGCATCCATAAGGGCTTTGCGGCGGGGGGCCACCGAGTACCGCGTCAAATTAAACCCCGAGGGCCTGGGCGAGGTGGAGGTGACTGTGGTCACCAAGGGGAAAGCGGTTGCCCTGAGCATGCGCACCGACAACGTGGCGGCCCGCAGCCTGATCCTGAACCATGCCGATGAGCTCCGGGCGGAACTTACCCAGCAAAACTACCAGGTAAGCGGGCTGAGCGTGGAGGTGGGCATGGATACCCAGGGCGGGGCGGGGTTCTTCGCACCGGGGGAGCACCCCGAACACGCGTATGACGCGGGATATAACGCGGAGCGGGAAGCGGCTGTGCCGCAGGACCGCGGAAGCCAGCAGGAGCCAAGGATGATCCTTCCAAGAAGCAGCACCATCAGTTACAGAATCTGATTCACCATCATGAGCGCAGGGAGGGGACACAATGCAGTTGAACGGCATCGGGACGCCTGGCGCGGTGCAGCCGCAATCCGGGCAGGCGGTGAAAAAAGGCGCGTCGGATCTGGATATCAATGACTTTTTCAAGCTGATTTCCGCCCAGATGCAAAACCAGAGCATGTTTGACACGGTGGACAACGCCCAGTTCATGTCCCAGATGGTGCAGTTTTCCACCCTGTCCCAGATGAACGCGCTGACCAACGCCTTCCAGACAAACATGGCGGTGACAATGATCGGAAAGCAGGTAAGCGTTCTATCCACCGCCCAGGACGGCACGCAGCAGATGCAGGTGGGACAAGTGCAGCAGGTGAGCTTCAACGCCGGCGTCCCCTATGTATGGGTGAATGGGGAAGCCCACCAGCTCAGCGAGATACAGGATATCGGCCCGGAAGCGCCAAAGGTGCAGGGCGAGTGACGCGTACACCGCGCAGGATACATAAGGCCGGCACAAAAGTGAACAGGAGGAAGAAAAAATGATCAGATCCATGTTTTCCGCGGTTTCGGGCCTGAAAGGGCATCAAACCATGCTGGACGTGATCGGCAACAACATCGCCAACGTGAACACCTCGGGCTTCAAAGCCAGCCGGGTTCTCTTTTCAGACATGTACTACCAGACCCTGTCCACCGCCAGCGCACCCACCGCCGCCACGGGCGGTACGAACCCCACCCAGATCGGTTACGGCTCCAAGGTCGCTTCCATCGACCTGCTGAACAACCGCAGCGGCTTCCAGCAGACGGCCCGAGCGCTGGATACATACATCTCCGGGGAAGGCTTCTTCACCGTGCAGGACAGCGCGGGCGAACGGAACTACACCAGGGTCGGCGCTTTCGCCTTTGACGCCAGCGGCAACCTCATCGACGGCAACGGCAGCTTTGTCTTGGGCGAGCAGCCGGCGCTTTCCAGCCCGGTAGGCACGCTGGCTCCCATCACCATCACCAATTTCCAGAATTATTCGGGCATTTCCATCGGCCCGGATGGGACCATCACCGGCACCAACCTTTCCACCATGTCCATACAGACACTGGCGCAGATCCCCATCGCGGTGTTCAATAACCCGGACGGCATGGAACAGCGCGGCGACCAGTACTTCGGCGCGACGCTGAACTCCGGCGCACCCAGCTATGCGGAGCCCGGCACCGCCTTGGCTGGCCAGCTTGTATCCGGCGGCCTGGAGATGTCCAACGTGGACTTATCGAAGGAGTTTACGGACATGATCGTGGCGCAGAGGGGTTACCAGGCCAACGCCCGCGTCATCACCACCTCCGACCAGGTACTGGAAGAGCTGGTCAACCTGAAACGCTGATAAGCCGGACCGGCGCTTTGGTCCCGTGACTTTTCCCACCGCCTGAAAGGAGAGCCGTCATCATGATTGAGCTTACCAAGCTGAATGGGGAACGGTATTACATCAATTCGGAACTGATTGAAATGATCGAAATGATACCCGATACTTTGGTCACCATGACAAACGGCAAAACGCATTATGTGGCAGAATCCGCAGAGGTGGTGGTTGCCAGGGTCGGTGCGTACAAGGCCGGCATCATGGCCCATTCGTACTTGCTGGAGAGCAATTTACGGGAACACCACCGCAGGCGGTATGACCGCACGAAGGAAGATTGACCATGCCTGAGATTTTGTCTCAAAACCAGATTGATGAGCTGCTCAACAGGCTTGCCGGCAACGCGGACGATGACGAGCCGGCCAGTTTGCCTGCCGAGGATACGCGTGCCAAGCTGTACAATTTCAAAAATCCCAAGAAGCTGACCAAGGACCAGCAAAAGGTGCTTCGGGGGATCGGGGAGATTTTCGCCAGGCACCTGGCATCCTACCTGGCCGGGCTTACCCGCAGCTACTGCGAGGTCAATGTGGCGTCCTTGGAAGAGCAGCCCTATATGGAATACAACAACGCGCTGCCCGATATGCTCATGACCGGCGTGCTGGACATGAACATATTGAAGGGTGCCATGCTGCTTGACCTTTCCAACCCCATCACCTTCGCGCTCATCGAGCGGATGTTCGGCGGTGTCATCGAAGCGCGGGAGATACCTTCCAGGGAATTCACCGATATTGAGACATCGCTGATGGACAGGATCGTCAAAAGGGTCACCTCCCTGTTCCAGGAAGCGTGGACCAATACCCCCAACGTCAGCATAGCTGTCAGGCAGATTGAAACCAACACCCGCTTCATCAAGGCCATTGCCATGGATGAGGTGGTGGTGGTGATGGTGCTGGCGGTAAAGCTGAACTCCGTGGAGGGCACCATCACCTGCTGCATCCCTTGCATGGACATCGGCAAGACGCTGGATGAAATCCTGGCTTCCCAGACCGGCGTTATCAACAAGGCGGATGAAGGCGACGAGAATGCCGTGGCATCCCAGAAGGCGATGCTGACGCAGCTTCACGGCTCCACCATCGACCTGTGCGCCGTGCTCGGCTCTACCACCATCACCATGCAGGAGATGCTCAGCCTGCAGCCGGGCGATGTGATACGCCTGGACCAGCAGGTGGGTTCGCCAGTGGTAATCGCCGTAAACGGCAAGAAGTGGTTCTTCGGGGAGCCCGGAATCAAGAAAAACAAGCTCGCCGTGTTGATCAACCGGCAATACGCAGGATAAGGAAGGTGAATGCGAGATGGAAATACGTCCCAATCCGGACGGCCATGAATTGGTCAGGGGCCTGAACGGCATCGAGACCGATACCATCGGCGAAGTACTAAACATCAGCATGGGCGCTGCGGCAACCGCCGTTTCCATCCTGCTGAACCGGCAGGTCAGCATAACCACGCCCAGCGTGCAGGTGGTTCACAGCTCGGATTTTGAGTTCAAGGAGCTGGAGCCGGCCCTGGGGGTGGAGATCAAATATATTCAGGGGCTGTACGGCTCCAACCACATGATCATGAGCGTGCGGGATGTCCGGGCCATCGTCCAGCTTCTGCTGGGCGAGGATTTTTCGGATGCCTCCTATGATGCCGATAACGCGCTGGATGAGATTCATGTAAGCGCGCTGGGCGAGGTCATGAACCAGATGATGGGCGCAAGCTGCACGGCACTGGCGTCCTTCCTGGACCGGGAAATCAATATTTCCCCTCCCGTGCCCTTTGAGATTTCCAGCATTTCCGAAAAGCTCTTGTGGGGCAGCCAGCAGGATTTTGTGGTGGCTGTGGGCTTCAGGCTGACCATTGAAGGCCTGATAGACAGCGAGTTCTATACCGTTATGCCTGTGCCCTTTGCCAAGGAGTTGGTGAACAGCGCCATGGGCATCAGCGGGCAGGAGCTTTCGCAGGACGACATGGAAGTCTTGCAGGTGACAGGGCACACCCAGGTGCCTCCGCCGGTGATCGGCGAGGATTTTAAGATGCCTGCAAAAGCCGCGTCCAATAAAGTGCCGGAGGAAGCACCCGCGCACGCCCCGGAGCAAGCGCAAAAGCCGGCGGCGGAAACTGCTCAAAAGCCTGCCGTGGCGCAAAAGCAAAGCCCCATGCCGGCACCCAAGCCAGCCCCGGCGGCGGCAAGGCCAGCGCCTGCCCCAATGCAGGAGCCTGCTTACACGGCGCCTGTTGTGCAGCCCGCTCAAATGCCGAATCCCGCGGCCATGGCCAGCCCGGCCCCCGTTGCCATGCCTGGTTACGCACCTCATGCCATGCCAGGTTACATGCCCCAGTCGATGCCGGCACAAATGCCCATGGCCGAACCTGCCCCGGCAGCGCAGCGGTCCATGCCGGTTGGTGGGCACGCGCCGGAACGGGGGAACCCCCGCCAGAACGTGGTGGTCAAGCCCCTGCAGTTTGGCAGCCTGGATGCGGGTGACACCTTCGCCGAGGAGTTGGATGTCGTCAACCTTGGCCTGGTGATGGGCGTGGACCTGAACGTCACCGTAGAGATCGGCCGCACGCGCAAGCAGGTTAAGGAGATACTGGCCCTGCGCCAGGGTTCCATTGTGGAACTGGACAAGCAAGCCGGCGCACCGGTGGATATCATGGTGAACGGCAAGCTCATCGCCAGGGGCGATGTGGTGGTGATAGACGACAACTTCGGCGTGAGGGTTACGGAAATCGTAAGCAATACCGCGCAGAAGTAACCGGTGCCAAAGAAACGGGTTGGGAGAGGGAAGCATTGGAAGACGTTTACTCCATACTGACACCCCTCCTGGCGGTGGTGGTGGTGATTGCGGGTGCGTATTGGACCACCAAATGGATGGGCAGGCATCACAACGCCTACTCCTCCGGCCGCCAGATCCAGGTGCTGGAGCGTGTGATGCTGGCCAGGGATACGTATCTGGCCCTGATCCGGGTAGGCGGAAAGACGCATTTGGCATCCGTGGGATCAGGCCGGGTGGAGCTACTCCGGGAGCTGGATCCGCAGGAGCTTGCCGCCGCGGAACATAAGCGGCCCGGGAGCGACTTTTTCGGCGCGCTGACAAAGGCCATGGGTAAAGGAAAGCAGCAGCCAGCGCAGCCGGAGAACGACGGCGGACAGGACGGCACGCAAACATGATGAAAAAAGCGATGCTTGTATGCGCCGTTTTCGCGCTTATCCTTGTGGTGACTGCGGCGGTCCTGCCCATGCAAAGCGCCAGGGCTGAAGCGAACGGCCTGTCCATCCAACTGGAGGGCCTTGATTCGGGCGAAGGCGCCGATGTGCTGGAAATCCTGCTGACGCTGACGGTCATTGCGCTGATTCCCTCCATCCTCATCATGACCACCTGCTTTACGCGTATTGTGATCGTGCTCTCCTGCGTCAGGAACGCCATCGGCCTTCAGCAGACGCCCCCCAATCAGGTATTGGTGGGCATTGCGTTATTTTTATCGCTGTTCATCATGTCCCCGGTGGTAGGCCAGATCAACGAAACGGCTTACCAACCCTATCAAAGAGGGGAGCTCACGCAGATTCAGGCGGCGGAAAAGGCCATAGAGCCGCTGCGTGGCTTTATGCTCCGAAACACCAACGCCGAAGACCTGAACCTCTTTCTGGACCTTGGTCATTATGAGCGGCCAGAGACCGCGGAGCAGATCGAAACCACCGTACTGATCCCCGCTTTTGTTACCAGCGAGCTCAAACGCGCATTCATCATGGGCTTTATGGTATACTTACCGTTCCTGGTCATCGACATGGTGGTAGCCAGTACGCTGATGAGCCTGGGCATGGTGATGCTGCCGCCCGTATTGATCTCCCTGCCCTTTAAGCTGGTGCTGTTTGTACTGGTGGATGGCTGGGCAATGACGTTAAAGGCGCTGGTGATGGGCTTCAAGTAGCGGGCCGATACGCGGGAGCCGGAAAGGAGCCGTATGGCGCAAGGGGATATCGTTTCCATTTTAAAGGATGCGCTGACCACGGCGCTGGTGATGGCGGCGCCGTTTCTGGCGGTAAGCGTGGGGATCGGCATCCTGGTATCCGTGGTGCAGGCAGCCACGCAGATACACGAGCAGAACGTTGGCTTTGTTTTCAAGATACTGGCCATCGCCGTGTCGCTGATGCTTTTAAGCGCGTGGATCATCGCCAAGATCGTAGAGTTTACCACCAGGGTATTCGCCACCATCGGGAATCTGTAGCCTGGGAGGGCGGGAATGCTGCAATTCAGCTTCGACAATTATGTGCTTGTGCTGCTGGTGTTCGCCCGTATGTCGGGCGCTTTGCTGTTTCATCCCTTCCTGGGCAGGAGAAACGTGCCGGTCATCGCCAAGGTCGGCCTTGCCATGCTGGCATCCATCCTCTTGACGCCCGTTTTGCAGGTGCCCGCGCCTGTGTTTTCCTCGTCCATCTCCTTTATGCTGTCGGTTTTGAAGGAGATGGCGGTGGGCTATGCCCTTGGGCTTGTGATGAACCTGTTTCTAAGCTGGGTGCTGATGGCCGGCGAGGCCATTGATATGGAGCTTGGCCTTGGCATGGGCAGGATCTATGACCCGCAGAGCAATGTTTCGATGCCCGCTACCGGATCACTTTTCAACCTGATGATCACACTCATCTTCTTTGCCTCCAACGGGCATCTGACGCTGCTGCGCATCCTGGCCAGTTCCTGCCAGCTCTTCCCGCCGGGCCCTTCGGTCATCAACCTGCAAGAGGGCAGCTTTGTGGCACTGATATTGGGGGATATGCTGGTGCTGATGTTGAAGCTGGCCATGCCGGTCATCGCCACGGAGCTTTTGACCGAGGCGGGCATGGGCGTCCTCATGCGCGTCGTTCCGCAAATTAACGTGTTTGTGGCCGGCCTGCAGGTGAAGCTGCTGGTCGGTTTGGCCATTATCATCGTGGCGCTGCCGGCCGTATCCCGCCTGATGGACGATACGCTTACGCAGATGTATAAAAAGCTGCAGGAATCCCTGGCGATCATGCTGACTGGTGCTTGAGAATACGGCTTGAGAAGGAGGTGGGGACATGGCAGGCGACAGCAGCCGCACGGAGCGCGCGACACCGCGCAAGCGGGAGGACGAGCGGAAGAAAGGTAATATCTTTCAAAGCAAGGACGCCATCAGCGCCATCTCCCTGCTGGCCATGATCCTTCTTTTGCGCATGGGCGGCGGGCCGCTGCTTGCCGGCATGAAGCGCGTGCTGCTGGAGGGCTACGGCTCCCTGGGTACGGTGGATCATCTCACCGCCATGGACGCCTCCTCCATTATGAGCAGGTTTGCGTTAAGCGCGCTTTTTATGATACTGCCCATCAGCGGCGTGGCCATGCTGCTGGGCGTTGTGCTGGGCGGCGTGCAGACGCGCTTCCTGTTTGCCGGGAGCTTACTCAAGCCCAAGCTCTCCAGGCTCAACCCCATGACGGGGCTCAAGAACATGATATCCATGAAATCACTGGTGGAGCTGGTTAAGTCCATCGTGAAAGTTGTGGTCATCGGGGCGATCCTCTACAGCGAGGTGATGAACCGCGTTCTGCAAATACGCAGTATGCCCCTCATCACATTGGAGAGCGGGATCGCCTGGACAGGCGAGGCCATCTTCTCCATCGCCACCAAGATTCTTATGTTCATGGTGGCGTTCGCGGCGGCCGACTACTTTTACCAGTGGTGGGATTACGAAAAGCGGATGCGCATGACCAAGCAGGAAGTGAAGGACGAGCAAAAGCGCATCGAGGGCGACCCCAACATCAAGGGCCGCATCCGGGAAGTGCAGCGCAAAATGGCCATGATGCGCATGATGCAGAAGGTGCCCAAGGCGGACGTGGTTATCAGGAACCCCACCCACTTTGCCGTGGCGCTGAAATATGATCCCCAAAAGGACAAGGCGCCGGTGGTGGTGGCCAAGGGCGCTGACCAGATCGCTTTGACCATCGTGCGGATCGCCACGGAAAACGGTGTGCACATCACGGAAAACAAGCCCCTGGCCCGGGGACTGTATGAGACGGTGGATATCGGTTCGCCCATCCCCGAAGCGTTTTACAAGCCTGTGGCCGATATCATCGCTTTCATCTACAAGCTCAAAAAGAGGACTGCCGGATGAAAAAACTGTTTGACAATGTGCTGACCCTGTTTCTGATCGGCGTCATATTCCTGCTGATCATCCCCTTGGGCACGGGAATCCTGGACGTGATGCTCATCGTAAACATCGCGCTTTCGCTGACCATCCTTCTGATTGCCATGTACATCAAGGAAGCGCTGGAGTTTTCAGTGTTTCCCTCCGTGCTGCTGATTACCACGCTGCTGCGCGTGTCGCTGAACGTATCCTCCACGAGGCTGATCCTGGGCAACGGCGGCAACGCCGGCAAGGTCATCCACACCTTCGGCCAGTACGTCATCGGCGGCAACCCTGTGGTGGGCTTTATCATCTTCCTGATTATTGTGGTGGTGCAGTTCATTGTCATCACCAAGGGCGCGGAGCGCGTAGCGGAAGTGGCGGCCAGGTTCACCCTGGACGCCATGCCCGGAAAGCAGATGGCTATCGACGCTGACCTCAACGCCGGCCTCATCAACGATGAGACGGCAAAAATGCGTCGTGTGAAAATACAGCGCGAGGCGGACTTCTACGGTTCCATGGACGGCGCCTCCAAGTTCATCAAGGGCGACGCCATCGTATCCATTATTATATTGTTCATCAACAGCATCGGCGGCGTCATCATCGGTATGGTTCAGGGCGGCGGAAGCTTTACCGATGTGCTCAATACCTACATCACCGCCACGGTGGGCGACGGCCTCGTATCCCAGCTCCCCGCGCTTTTAATCTCCACCGCCACGGGCATGGTGGTAACGCGCGCCGCATCGGTCAACAGCCTGAGCGAAGACTTGAAAACGCAGATCACCTCCTACCCGCTGGTGCTGATGATTACCGGCGGCGTGCTGATGGCCCTGTCGGTGCTGCCGGGCTTCCCGGTGCTGGTATTGCTTACTGTGGGCGGATCGCTGATCCTGCTGGCCTCCAGGCTTCGCAGAAAAAAGGAAGCTTCGGCCCCTGTGGCGGAGCCCGAGCTGCCGGTCAACGAAACGGAATTTTACAAGAACACCGACAATATCTATTCGCTGCTATCCGTGGAGCCCATTGAGGTGGAGGTGGGCTACAGCCTGATTCCCCTGGTGGACGAGAGCAAGGGCGGCAATTTTATCAACCGGGTGGTCATGCTGCGCCGGCAGTTCGCCGAGGACATGGGCATGGTGGTCCCCGCGGTGACACTTCGGGACAACGCCGGCCTGAACATCAACGAGTATGTCATCAAAATCAAGGGCGAAGAGGTGGCGCGCGGGGAAGTGCTGGCCGACCATTACCTGGCCATGAACGCCATCAGCGACGCCCAGGAGATTGAGGGCATCGACACCCTGGAGCCGGCCTTCAAGCTCCCCGCCAAGTGGATCACCGCCGACGCCAGGGAATACGCGCAGATGAGCGGCTACACCATCATCGATCCCCTGTCGGTGATCGTGACCCACCTTTCGGAAATCATCAAGAAGCATGCCCATGAGCTGTTCTCCCGCAAGGACCTGATGCACCTTTTGGACAACCTGCGCAAGACCCACAAGGAGCTGGTGGACGACATCGTGCCCGGCGTCGTGCCCCATGTGGAGCTGCAAAAGGTGCTGTGCAACCTGCTATCCGAACGCATCCCCATCCGGGACATACCCACCATACTGGAAACCCTCAGCGAGCACATGCCCGTGGTGAAGGACACCGACCTGTTGACGGAATATGTCCGCCAGGCTTTGAAGCGCACCATCACCCGCAAGTACGCCCAGGATGGCAACCTGAAGGTCATCACCCTAAACCCCGAGATCGAGAACATGATCATGAACGGTGTGCGCAAGTCGGGCAACAATTCCTACGTATCACTGGAGCCCAATACGCTGCAAAGCATCGTCAGCTCCCATATGAAAGAGGAAAACCGGTTCAGGGAGCGGCTGGGGGATGTGGTGGTGCTCACCTCGCCCGTGGTGCGCTGCTATTACCGGCGGCTGATGGAGCAGTTCTCCTCCGAGGCGGTGGTGCTTTCCTTCAGCGAGATCAACCAGGATGTGAACATTCAGGCGCTTGGCACCATTTCCATTTGACAGGCGCTTTACATAGCAGGGTGGGAGGAGCATGAACTACTATAAGGACCAATCAAAAAAAATAGACGAGCAGACCTGGCAGCGGTATGAAAAGACCAGGGATGTTGGCCTGCGCAACGAGATATTGATGGCCTACCTGTATATTGTGACCTGCAGCCTGAAGCGGTCGCAGATGATTGCCGTCAACCGGGACGACATGGAGGATCTGGCCAACCATGGCGTGCTGGAGCTGATCAACTGCATCGACCGGTACGACTACAAGCGCGGCGTCCAGTTCGATTCCTTCGCCTCCATCCGCGTGCGCGGCGCCATTATCGATTACCTGCGCAAAAAGGAATGGGTGCCCAGGGACATCCATCAAAAGATCCGATTGGCCAACAAAATGAGCCAGCAGATGCAAAACGAGCTGGGCAGGCCCCCGGGTGACAGCGAGCTGGCGCAGCGGCTTTCGATGACGGAGACGGAGCTGAACAGGCTGCGCGTGGATGAAATGAGCTATCATGTGCTGGCGCTGGAGGAAACGCTGCCCCACGGCAACATGTCCGTAATGGACGCCATTGAGGATACCACGGCTCAAACGCCGGAGCACAGGCTGTTGCAGAAGGACTTCAAAAACCAGCTGGCCAAGTACATCGACACCCTGGATGAGAAGGAAAGAATCGTCATCTCCCTGTACTACTACGAGGAGCTGAAGCTTCGGGAAATTGCCTTTGTGCTGGGGCTCACCGTGCCCAGGGTATCGCAGATTCATTCCAAGGCGCTGTCCAAATTAAAGCAGCGCATCGCGGAATACATGAACGAATAAGGGGGAGGTATTGTATGAACAACGCCGTATATGCCGCCACAACAGGCCTTTTAAACAGGTCCAGGGCGCTGGATGTGACGGCCAACAACCTGGCCAACGCGGGCACCGCCGGCTTCAAGCGCGAAGAGCTGGTTACCTCCACCTTCGGCGAGCATGTGATGATGCGCATGGACGGAGGTGCCCAGGAGATCGGCGCCAGCACCCACGGAGCCATCGGCGATGAGGTGTATGCCGACCTTACCCAGGGGGCGCTGGAAACGACGGGCAGGGCGCTGGATGTAGCCATCCTGGGCGACGGGTTCTTCGCGGTGGAGGACCAGCAGGGCGCGGACGGGCTGACGCGGAACGGCAGCTTTTTCATCGGCAACGACGGGTATTTGATGACCTCCGGCGGCGCGTACGTGCTGGGGCAGGGCGGCCGGATCCAGCTGGACGCCGGCACCGTTGCCATCTCCGACACCGGCGCCATCACCGTCAACGGTGAGGACGCGGGCGAGCTGCTGATTGTTGTCCCGCAGGAAGGGGATGCGCTTGTAAGGCAGGCCAACGGCCTGTTTGGGCGGCTCGCCGGTAATGGGGCGTTCCAGGGCCGCCTCCTGCAAGGGTCCCTGGAACGTGCCAATGTGGACATGGTGGAAGAGATGGCCAACATGATGGAATCCTCCCGGGCCTTCCAGTCCTGCGGGCAGGTGCTTCGTATACTCGATCAAATCAACCAAAAGACGGTCAATGAGGTCGGGCGCGCGTAATCCGCGTTTCCTTACCGGATGAAGAGGAGGGGGCTTCCTTTGATCAACGGTTTCTACGCGGCCAAGTCGGGCATCAAGTCGTTTCAAACCAGCCTGGACATTACCGCCAACAACATCGCAAATGCCAATACACAGGGGTTCAAGGCGGAGACTGCCAGCTTTACCGACCTTGTGTATACCAGCGCCCAAGGTGCGGAATTTGTGGCAGGCAACGGTTCGCGTTTGGCCGCCACGTCCCTTGATACGGATCAGGGGGGCCTTGCCCAGGATGGGGAAAGGGGCTTTGCCATTGAGGGGGCGGGCTTCTTCGCCATCGAAAACGCCCAGGGTGAGACGGTCTATACAAGGACCGGCGGCTTTGCCATCTCCGCCGAGGGGGAAGACAGTTTTTTGACATTGCCCGGCGGCGGGTATGTGCTGGATGAGAGTGGACAGCACATACCGCTCGAGAACGGCGACATGCGCGCGGCGGTTCAAAATGCGGCGCTGTACGCATTCCCGAACCCCGATGCGCTGACGGCCCTGGGCAACGGGCAGTATGCCCCCACGGAGGCGTCCGGCGACGCGGCCGCCGATGAGGTATCCCAAATCCGGGACAGTGCCATGGAGCTTTCCAATGTGGACATCGTTTCGGAAATGACCCGCATGATGCTGGCCCAGCGGGGGATACAGTTCAATATGCGCATGCTGCAGACCGCCGACGAGCTGGAGCAGGCGGTAAACAGCTTAAGGACATGATGAGATTTTACAATCTGCTAAACTTCCCATGTAAAATATCGATATATAAAGCGGGTGATAGGTCATGAAGATCAATCGAGCGCAGATAGACAAGCTCTATGGCGCCATGATGGCGCAAAACCTCGCGGCGAACCAGAAGGAGACTAAGAAGCAGGCCGGCGTCGACAAGGACAGCCTTGTCTTGTCCAGCGCTGCCAAGGGCTACTCCGAGCTGGACGGGGTCGTGAACATGGTGGTCAGCGAAGCAACGAAAGCGACGCCTGCGGAAAGGCTGCTGCTTTTGAAAAATGAAATAGCCCGGGGAAACTACCACGTTTCCGCCGAGCAGATCGCGGAGGCTATGCTCTATGGCGTTGAGGCCAGGGAGTAATAGCCTTATGCGCGATTTGCAGGGATTGAATGAGGTCCTTGGCGGGCAGCTGATGGTCCAGCAAAAGCTGCTTTCGCTGGAGGAGGAGAAGACGGGCCTGCTCCTGAACGGAGACGCCCAGGCGCTCCTGCCGATGCTCAACGACCAGCAGGCGCTGCTTATGCAGAGCCGGGAGCTGGAAAAGCAGCGGGGCGCCCTTTGCCAGGGCTCGGAGCATGGCACGCTGCGGGAGTTGATGGAGGCTGACGCAGAAGCAAAAGCCCTTCTTCAGCCGGTATTCAACGAGCTGTCCGCGGCTGTGGCGGCGCTGAAAAAGAAAAGCGCCCAGAACAAAAAGCTGCTGGAAACACGCCTGTCCACCATCCGGTACCTGATGGGCCGCACAGGGCAGGAAGCAGGCGCCACCTATACAAAGGGCGCGAACACGAAAGGCTGACAAAGGCCCAGAGGTAACGATGAGAGCAACTTTTTACGCGTTTGAGGCCGCCAAGAGCGGTTTGACGGCAGCGCAGGCGGGGCTGGATGTTACGGCAAATAACATCGCCAACCAATCCACCGAAGGATACAGCAGGCAGATGGTGGAACAGTCGGCTACCCATCACAGCGCCGACCGGTACAGGCTATCCCAGAGCAATCTCCTTTCCTACAGCATGGGTGTGGATGTAAAGGGCATCAGCCAGGCCCGCGACCAATTTCTGGACCTGCGCTACCGCAACGCCAACGCCGAAAACAGCGGGATACAAAAGACGCTGTCCATACTGACCGACATGGAAAACAGCCTGGACGAAACGCAGACCGACGGCTTGAGCGTGATGATGCAGGACCTGTACGCCCAGATGCAGACGCTGTCCCAAAACGCCGGCGAGGTGGAGTTCTCCAGCCTGGTCAGGACCAGTGCCCAGAAGGTGACGCAGACCATCAACCACTACGCCGCCCAGCTGGACAACATCCGCGCCCAGGAGATGAATTCCATCGACATCAGCGTAAAGGATATCAATACGCTTTTGAACAAGATTGATACCATCAACCACTCCATACAGGCCGCGAAGCTGCAAAACAACCCCATCAACGAGCTGAGCGATACGCGCAACCTGTATCTGGACGAGTTGTCCAATTACATGGACATCGCGGTCACCGCCCACGACGACGGCACGCTCAGCATCAAGTCCGGCGGACAGTTCCTGCTGGATTCGACTGCAGGCACGGTAGCCGAGGTAACAGTTGCCGGAAGCACTGGCGCGGTTCATTTTGAAGCTGATGGGAATGCCATCGACCTTCAGGCGGGATCGCTCTTCGGTTCCATACAGGTCCTAAACGGCAAGGGCAGCTATGCCGGCACGGGGGAAAGCACCTTCCGGGGCATCCCGTACTACCAGGCCTCCCTGGACAGCCTGGCCGCAAGCCTTAGCAGCACCTTCAATGCCATCAACGGCTCCGGCAAGCCCCTGTTCAGCGGCAGCAGCGCCACCACCATCGCCATCTCCAGCCAGTGGCTGTCCGATGCCAACTACATCACGGCCACCACGGACGCGGATCAGGAATCGGGCAAGAACGACAACATCCTCAAGTTCCTCGAAGCCATGGAAGAGCCGCGGGCCATTTCGCCATACTTCAACGGCAACTTTGAGGAGTTCACCCTGGCCATGATGACGGATGTGGCCATCGATGTGGGATATACCAAGGACATCCAGGATACCAGCGAGCTGGTTGTCGCCTCCATCACAAACCAGCGCGAATCGGTAATGGGCGTCTCCATCAACGAGGAAACGGCAAACCTGATGAAATACCAGCGGGCTTTCGAGGCCTCCTCCCGGGTGATGACGGCGCTGGACGAGGCGCTGGACATACTGATCAACCGGATGGGCCTGGTGGGCCGCTAAGGAACAGGAGGTGACGTAATTGCGCCTGACCAATGCCATGATGACCAATAATTATCTTCGGAACCTGAACAGGAACACGAAGGATTTGAACGACCTGAACACAAAGGTCTCCGCCCAGCGGAAATTTTTGAGGATGTCCGAAGATCCGGCTTCCGCCCTGGCGGCGTTTGGTGTGCGCAAGCACCTGAGCCGTATCGATATGTACGACAGGACGCTTAAGGAAAGCCGCGGGCTTTTGGACGAGGCGGAAATCTCCCTCTCCTCCATCAATGAGGCGGCTACCAACGCGCTGACGACAGTGATGCAGGGCTCCACCGGTTCCAGCGATGAGAACGCGCGCAGGGTGACCGCTAATACGATCCGTGGCTATCAGGAGTCGATCCTGGGCGCGGCCAACGCCAAGTTCTCCGACAAGTACATCTTTGGCGGCGAAGGCTTTGAGGAAATGCCCTTCACGCTGGACGGCTCCGGCAACCTTCGCTACCATGGCGCGAACGTGGATACCGGTTCGTTCGGCCCGGAGCACAGGTACGTGGATATCGGGCTGGGCCTTTCCATCAACGGTTCCGGCGTGGTTTCCCCCCAATCCGCATTGGATACAGCCTATTCCGGAGCGGAGCTGTTGGGAACCGGCGTGGATGCCAACGGCCTTCCCAACAACCTGTACCAGCTGCTGGGTGATATCGCCGACAAGCTGGAAAGCGGTGACCTGACGGACATCGACATGTACATCCAGAAGCTGGATGACAGGTCGGACGATGTCAGAATGCAGTATGTGGGCATTGGCGAAAAATCCAACTACATTTCCTTCTTTGCCGACAGGCTGGACAGGGAGAAGGTCGCCGCCGCCACCAAGCAGAACGATTTGGAAAGCCTGAGCCTGGAGGAGGGCATCATGCAATTCTCCGAACAGGAGCTTGTGTACAATGCCTGCCTTCAAATGGGCACCAAGATACTGCAGCCTTCCCTGCTCGACTACCTTAGCTGACAGGTTCAACGTATGTAGGTGAATGGGATGAGGATCGAAAAAGTCATTTTGATGTATGACATCACGCCGGCGCAGCTTTTGTACAAGGCAACGCCGGCCCAGATGCAGGTCTCCGTGGAACGTGGGGGCCTGCAGATTGAGAGTGAGCCGATACAGCTGGAAATTGACAACAGGCAGTTTTTCGATTCCATTGGCATTAAAAGCCTCAAGGCCCAGGCGCAGGAGAAGATTCAAAAGGGGAAGGATGCCCTTGCGGAGGCCGCCGGCCGCTACACCAGGCAAAAGAACGCCCTGATGGGCCCGGACGCCCTGAACATTCCGCAGATTACGGCCCAGCAGGCAAAGAAGCCGGTGAAAACGGAGATGGACTTCCTGCCCAAGGAGGCACCCCAAACAAGCTTCAGCGGCGGCGGGTTAAATATGCAGTTCATCAAGGACAGGGTGGAAATCTCCTGGAAACCGTACGATATGGAGTTTACCTATGTGCCCTACTCGGTGGATTACCGTGTGGAAAAACGGTAGGCACCGCGAAAATTAATCAGGGTTATACGGCGCATAAGCGCCCGGGAGGAGAAAGGCATGTTGATCCACACAAAGGATTATGACTTTGTGACGGTCAAGGAGGAGGACATCATCGATTTCCCTGAAGGGGTTTACGCTTTTGAAAACAGCAAGCAGTTTGTAGTGCTGGATACAAATTCGAAAGCCGGCATCATGCAGCTGCAGTGCGCGCAGACGCCTACCCCCAGGTTCATCATTCTGGATCCCTTTATGTTCCTGGAGGATTACGCGCCCGCCGTGCCGGATGAGACAATGAAAAAGCTGAAGGCATCAGAACTTTCCGAATTGAGCTTTTTCGTTATCGCAGTAATCCCAAGCAACATCGGCGCCACCACGGTGAACCTGAAAAGCCCCGTGGTGATCAACTTTAAGGAACGCCTGGGCATGCAGGTGATGCTTGAAAATTCTGAGTATCCGGTCCGCTTCCGCCTGTTCGACCAGGAAAGGGCGGGATGAGGATGTTGGTGATCACCAGGCAGCCGGGAGACAGCATCCTCATTGGAGAGGATATCAAGGTCATTATTCTGGAGGTCAGCGGGGACAAGATCAAGATCGGCATCGACGCTCCCAGAAGCGTGCGCATCATGCGCAGCGAGGTGCTGGATACGGAGAGGAGCAATCAGGAAGCCGACCAGTCGGGCGGAGCCCAGGCACTGGAGTTCCTGAAGAAAAAGCTCACATCCAAATGACAGCCGCCCCGTTTTCACAAAGTGCATAAGCCGGATTGCCGCGTACGGGCGAAACGGTTTTAGCAAAAACTGCGGGAAAGGATTCCTGCAGATATAAATTCAAGGAGGAAAAACCCATGCGTATCAACCACAACATCGCAGCCATGAACACCTACCGGCAGTACAACACCAACACCGTCAACACCAACAGGGCCATGGAAAAACTCTCCAGCGGCTACCGGATCAACCGCGCGGCGGACGACGCGGCGGGCCTCTCCATTTCCGAGAAAATGCGCAGCCAGATCCGCGGCCTCACCCAAGCCAACCGCAACGCCCAGGATGGCGTGTCCTTCCTGCAGACGGCGGAAGGCGCCTTGAACGAAGTGTCCGATATGCTTGTCCGCTTGAAGGAGCTGGCCGTACAGGTTCAAAACGGCACCTACAGCACCGATGACAAGAACAACATCGGCGCCGAAATGAAGGCCTTGGGCACTGCCATCGGCGACATTTACACCAACACCAAGTTCAACGGCATCGCCACCTTCACCACCGGCGCAGCCATCAAGTATGGCGAGGATGCCAGCCAGACCGTTACCATCGCTGTGGCAACGCAGACACAGAAGGACGCCTTGCTGCTCCTGACAGGCGCTGCGGATACGACCCCCGCCGGCGTTACGGTTGCCGCTGTGGAAAGCGCCATCACCGAAGTGAACACCGTCCGCGCCACCTATGGTGCCCAGCAGAACCAGCTGGACCATGCCTCCAACAACATGGCCACCACCAAGGAAAACCTGCAGGCCGCCGAATCCCGTATCCGCGATGTGGACATGGCCGAGGAAATGATGTCCTACACCAAGAACAACAT
>JAEZIN010000031.1 GCA_023436585.1 Bacillota bacterium
TGCGCTGGAATTTTGAAAAAATTCCTTCCTTGCCCGAGCAAACGGCCGCACAATGGCGAAGCCAGTGTCAAGTAGCAGCGAGGGAAAAGCTCAACAAAGTGGCATAGCCACTTTGTTGATACGCTGAGGCGGAAGGCAATGCGCCTCCCGCCCCGGTTGTGTTTAACGCCCCTTATTCTTCCCTATACACGACCAATCCCTCATGATTGAGATAAGCCATCTTCCCATCCTTTTCCACATAGCAAAGGCCATCCACGAAGTTTTCGGCATAGTCCCACTCAAAGGGGATGGCGACCTCCCCCGCTTCATTGAGGAAGCCGTACTTGCCCTCCTTGACCAGCACCTGCAGCCCTTCGGTAAACTCATATAAATACCCGAAGGAGTAATTTTCATCAAAGCAATAGCCCTCTTTGGGGTCAACCAGTACGTTCCCATTTGCATCCTGCAAGCCTACCACAACATGTCCGTCGATATGCTCATCCGTATCATACAGCCAAGCGCCAAAGGGCGGGTCCTCCGGCCGCGCGTCCACCCGCCTCCCGTCACGATCGATACAAAACTCCTCACCGTCCAGCGTCACATCCGCCAGGCCGTCATAAAAACCATCGGCTTTCTCATACTTGGCATCGATGACAAGCTTCCCCGTGGTATCGGCGTACCCATACAGGCCGGTTTTCCGGTCCATGACCACCCTGCGGCCCTGATAAAAATGCTCCCCGTTGGAGGGGATCATCCCTTCCTTAAAGGGGAGCTGCTCCCCTTTTTCGTTGATGACCAGGGGCGTTGGCTTTTCATCCTCCTCCCCTGTTGCATACGCCTCCACATAGGCAAAGCCATTGACAAATCGGGTGCCTTCGGCAATGCTGTACAGGTAGGGGATCACAAGCTCGCCCGTCGTGCGGTCGGCAAAGCCGGTGTTCAGCCACCATTCGTCATTTTCCGAACTATTCACGGCAATGAGCCTGCCCCTGCCCACCCAGGGGATAGTAATGCGATACTTTATGCCAGAAAAGCAGCCGCTGGCGATATCGAAAAAGCCGTCCAGCCCGCTTTCGTCCGTCAGCCACATGACCCCAGTATCCTTGCCGCCGTAGTAGGAGCCGTCGTAGCCTTCGTCAATACTGTACCGGGGTTCCACCACATACGCGCCGGTTTTGTCGATGATGCCGTCGCTGAACCGGTTGGTGTCGTCGCGTTTCCCTTCAAGGTCCGTGCCCACCCTGGCGTAGCCCGGCCCCCGGAAATCGCTGGCGTAGTCCCACTGAGGCTCTAGCACAATCTCGCCCGCGTAGTTCATGTAGCCGGCCAGGCCGTTTTTGCGTATGGAATACAGGCAATCCGCGTACTGCATTTTGCCATCCTCCCAGCCAAGCATGTCGGACGATACGAATCCCCTTACGGGCACGCCGTTTGCCATGCATTCAATATAAGTTACATAGCCCATCCGGGCAAGGCAGACGACCTTTTCCCCCATAGGCAATTGCGCAAGTAAACCGAACCCGCCCAGGGGATCGTCCGTCACCCAGACATCCCCCCGCGTCTCGGCCTTCCTGCGCGTTAAATTCAGTTCCTTATCGGTAAGCGCATCCTTGACCCAGCCGAAGCGGTACTGATCGTACGCCACCTCGTACTGGATCAGCGTCCAGCCGTTTTCCGTGCCGAAGCACTGCACCCAGCCCTTCATGGAAACGGAAGCTTTCCCGTTGGCCGCCCGCAGATAATTTTCCCCCGGCCCGGTATACACGGCGTACTTTCCTGCGCCCTGTATGGAAACGTCCGCAGGGGCAAGGTCCCCCGGGGGGATTTGCGGCGGCACGGATTCCGCCAGGGCAGTCACGCACAGAACCACCAGGCACAGGACAATTACAAGGGTGGCGGTTTTTTTCATTTAAATTTCCTCTTAGTTGGCAATTACGCAGCCACGCAGCGAAACGGAGCTGGTACTCTGGCTCCAGGAGCATTCCCCGTAAACGGCGACGCTTTCGCCCTTACGAAGCCCGCTGGCCTTGCCGGAATCTCTCATGTAGCAGTTTATTTGGGCACCGGCGGAGGATGATTCCGCGGGCACAAGGGTAACGGCACCAATTTCATCTATGACGATTCCCAGCACGCACACATTCCTGCCATCAAAGAATGCCTCAGCTTCGGCACCGTACTTATCAAAAATACGTACAATATCCGAAACACGGTAATGATACTCCGGCAGGCCGGGAGAACTCAAATGACTTTGAAGCCACTGCTTCACATACGCCGGCCTGTATCTGGCGGCGGCGTCGATCCCGAAGATGACCGCGGCAATCAAAACAACAAGCAAAAGGATTTTCAGCCTCCTTTTGCTCTTTTTCTGCAGGCTCAAATGGCCGGCCTCCCCGCCATGCTCCATTTCGCCGTTCCATGTCATCAGTTTATGAAGCGGCGTGTTTTCATTGCCCATCCGCAAGGCTCATCCTTTCTTCCCGCCAAAGAATATCCCCCCGAAAAGCCATGCCTTTCAGGGGGTTAATCCCGGCGCGGCCACTTAGCCAGTTTGCCGTATGGTGCTATATCTGCGAATTGAATATATTCCTCAAGTTGTACACCACGTTGGATTCATCCGCCTTGGTGCTGGAGGCTTCGTTGATGTTGCTCAGCGCCGTCAGGCCCGTCATGTCCGCGCCGGTGCCGTAGCCCACGGTGTGGATGGGGATCGACAGGCCCTGTACCACGGGCGTAATCTGCTCGATGGTGTAGCCCCTGTTCTGCACGCCGTCGGACAATACGAACAGCATCAGCTTGGCGTTTGGCATTTCGGCCTTTTTATTAAGCAGCATCTTCACACCCGCAAGCACAGCGTCATACGTGGCCGTGCCGCCCCCGGCGGACAAATCCTTCACCGCGCCGTTGAAGTACGCCTTCTGCTTGCCGGTGAATTCGCCGATGGGCAGGTTGACATACACGTTGTCGCTGTAGCTGATAAGCCCGATATAGTTGCCCTCGCCGATGTACTGGGCGGCGTTTAGAAGCGAGCTTTTCAGCTCCTTGATGGGCGTGCCGTCCATGCTGCCGGAGATATCGGCCACGAACACGGCCACCACGGGCTGCCCGCCGTCCTTGTTTTCCTTCCATACCTTCTGGGCGGCGAAAAGCTGCGTGCCCTGCAAATTCAGTTCTTCGCCCTTGTAGTCATTCAGGGCGTTGAAGCCGTAGCGAACGGCGTCCTGCTGCGCCTTGGGGGCCAGGCAATAGTCCGTGAACATCTTCAATACGGCCTTTTCGTCGGCGCTGATGCCGCCCATGGCGTACACGGGGCTGTCGTGGCGGACGCCAAAGGGGGTGAACACATAATCGCTCAGGGCCGGCTCAATGGAATACGCCTGGTATTCCATAATCATGGCGTCCAGGATTCCCTTTTTGGCGCTTTCCCGCATTTGCGCCGTGGTGTAGGCCACCGGCGGCACCTGGGTCTGGAAGGATTGCAGCTTCTCCACCGCCTTCTGGCTTAGGGGATCGGCGGGATCAAAGGCCTGCAGCATCGCCGTTAAAATGTTCAGGCCCGTGCTGCTGGCGTAGGGGTTGGTGTAGCCCAGAAGCAGGTTGCCCTCCAGCACGGCGCCAAGTATCTTATCCAGCGTCACGCTGCCGTTTTTCTTGATGAAATCATCGTAGGCCTTTTTGCTCATGAGGATGCCCGCCGTGTTGCCGGCAATGCGCTTTTCGATGAGCTCAAAGGGGATGTTCAGGCTGGAGATCATCTCCGCCCACAGCTCGTTGGTGGGGGAGAAAGCGTCGGGGATGTACTTGCCGGTGGTGATATACTCCGTGCCAAGGCCGGAGGCGATGGGCCGTATGGAGACAGAAACGGTCTTGCCGTTGTAGGTAAAACCGGCCTTGTTGAAGTTCTCCGCCACCAGGTTCATCCAGCCGTCCATATTGGCGCCGGCCTTTTCGGTGGAGGCCACGATTTCCACATCGATGGCGCCGGTGCCGGTGACGCTCAGGGGATAGTTGGTGATCTCCGGCAGCTCGTCGGCGGCGTTGGTAAGCGCCGTATCGCTGATATCCATCCTGGGGGTCAGCGTGCTGACGCTGACCTTGGTCAAAAGCGCATCCAGCGTTTGCGCCGACTGGTCGGAATTGAGCACAGTTTCCTTTGTCCCGCCCGAGCCGCAGCCGGAGAGCAGGGCGGCTACCAGCGTCAAGGTCACCGTAAGTACAAGCAGCTTCTTCATCCTTTGCGTCCTCCTTCTATCGCCCAAAACGCGTCTGTCATGATACCGGTCAAAAGCCCTGCGCCTTTTGCTTTTCGCCCATTTCCAGGCGGATGCCGTCGCTGTACAGGGAACGGATCACATCCGTCATGATTTGCAGGTCCATGGAATCGCCGCCCGCCTTCTTTTCCTCCACGTAGCGTACCGTCTCGGCCAGCAGCTTTTCACAGCGGTCCAACACGTCCTCATTCTCGGTCAAAAAGGCCTGCATGTAGCGGGCGTGTTCAAAAAACACTTCCTGCTTGCGGCTTTGGTTTTCCTCCTCCGGGTCGCATAAAAGCGCGCGGTTTAACACAAGCACCAGCTTTTTGCAAATCGTCTGCTCGGCGTCTTTTAGCGCATCGGCGGCCTCGCTTAAAAGCGAAACCTCGTTGCGCTCGATGAGCTCGTTCATCCTTTCCTTCTTGCGGGCAATGTTCTCCAACTGGTCCAGCCCCTGGCGAAGAAGGGATTCCAATTGCGGCCTTTCGGCGATAAAGCGCCCCAATTCCCGTTGCATTTCCTCCGGGTCCTGCGCCTTGTCGGGGGAGAAGGACAGTTTTATCGGCTCGGCCATTTTCCGCCTTCTGCCTTTGAGCCAGCCGATCAAAAGGAGCGCGTTCAAAAGCGCCGACAGGGCCGCCCAGGCAATCCAGCCAAACTGAATGTACCGGTCGGCCTTTACAATGCCCATGCGGATAATCAACTCCGTGCGGCTTTGCATAAAAAGCCAGATGAGCCCCGCCAGGACAGCGCCTTCCACCGCGATAAGCCCCGCCGCCCGGAAACCTTTTTTCATCATTGCGCCTTCCTCCGCGTACCTGTTTGTCCACGACATTGTACCATGATCCGGTATCTGTTGAAAGCCGCATACCCAGGAGGTGCCCGGGCGTTTTAACGGGGATAAGCCCGCATTCATACTACGGCGGCGCGGCCAATTCGTTCAAAAGTCCAATGTGGCAGTCCTCACCCGCCGCCCGCCGGCGCCTGTCCCCCAGCCAACCTCATTATACCATATCTTTTCCCAATTGGAAGAAGCGCCCAAGCGGCGCCGGGCGCTTTACAAGCGGCAAATATGACATTCTGGCCAAGGCAGCTTATGCCCCGTACCCCTCCAGGCATTTTTTGATCACACTCAAATCCACGGGCTTTGCGATGTGGTGGTCGTACCCTGCCTGTAAGGCCCATTCGGCCTCGCGGCTGCCGGCATAGCCGGTCAGGGCGATCAGCCTTGTTTGTTTCAGCGATTCCTCCTTACGCAACGCCTTGGCCACATCGTAGCCGTTCAAAAGGGGCAGGCCGATGTCGCAAAAGACCACGTCCGGCCTGTACTCCTTCGCCTTATGGATGCCTTCGCGGCCATCATACGCCGTCATCACGAAGTGACCCATGTTTTTCAGCACGGTAAAAACAATGTTCACAAAATCCCTGTTATCGTCGATCAAAAGAATGCGAAGGCACCCGCCCCTGTTAGGCGGCGCTTTGACGCACTCACACCTGTCCGGGTCGGCGCTTAAACAGGGCAGGCGCATCGTGAAAGCCGCCCCCGTGCCCGGCCCGCCGCTTTGCACGCTGACCGTTCCCCCGTGCAGGGCGGCGATGCCTTTTACGATGGAAAGCCCCAGGCCCAGGCCGCCGTTGGCCCTTTCCAGGGTGACATGCTCCTGCCGAAAGGGCTCGAAAATGTGGGTGATGAATTCCTGGCTGATGCCGATGCCGTTGTCCCTGACCTGGATGACGGCCTCGCTCCCCTCCACGAACGCCATGAGCCGCGTGACGCCGCCTGCCGCGGTAAACTTCAGCGCGTTGCTTAAAAGGTTGCCGACGCACTGGTTCAGGCGGTAGGGGTCGGCGTCCAGGCAAATGGGCTGGCTGCCCGTTTCCATATGAAGGGCGACGCCCTTTTTGTCAAACAGCGGCCTGTAATCCGCCCCCGCGCCGTTCACCAGCTTGTTCAGATCGATGGCTTCCTTCTGCAGCCTGATTTTGTTGGTGTTGATCCTGGTCATATCCAGCAGGTCATCCACCAGGCGGCACAGGTGGTCTACCTGGCGCCTGATTATCTCCCGCACATCGTCCCCTTCCCGGCCACCGGCGGATTCCGCCAGCACAGACAGCCCGGCCACGATGGTGGCCAGCGGGTTGCGCAGCTCGTGGGACAGGGCGCCCAAAAACTCGTTCTTGCTCTTGTCCTCCTGCTGAAGCTTGTGGACCAGCGCCAGGGCCTGCTTTTCGCTTTGCAAAAGCGCGTGCTGCGTCTGCGCCCTTTCAATGGCATCCGCCGCAAGGCACGCCAGCATATCCAGCATGCGCAGCGCCCGCTCGTCAAAGGCCTGATTCGTAAGGTGATAGGTGTTGAACACACCCACAGGCTTGCCGCTGCTGGCGATCAGCGGCGTGGACTGCTCGCAGGCGATGCCCTCCTCCGTTTTGAAGCGCACGGTTCCGATTCCCAGGTACTGCCCGTTTTTTACAAGGTCCTCGGCGATAACCCTTTTCTTTTCCTTCAGGGATAAGCCGCATACGCAGTCGTCCGGATCCAGCACCGAAATGCGGTCACGAAAGCTATCTGCAAGGCCGCAGGCGTGCATCAAATTCAGCCTGTTCCCGCCCTCGTCGAACAGGTGGATGGACCCCATTTCCGTATGCACAAAGGCGACCGCGGCCTTCAATATATCGCCGCACAGCGATTCCACCTGGTTCTTGCGATTGAGGCTCACGTGCAGGCCGTGGAGTATGTTCAGGGCTTCCACCTCCATGGCCAGCTCGTTTTTCGTTTTTAATAGCTCGCTGTTTTCCATGCGCTCCA
Source organism: Bacillota bacterium (assembly GCA_023436585.1). Classification (GTDB taxonomy): domain Bacteria; phylum Bacillota; class Clostridia; order Christensenellales; family Aristaeellaceae; genus JAEWAH01. The sequence goes on from JAEZIN010000031.1 coordinate 7,036, forward strand.
GGACGCAGGATACCATCTCGGTAAAAATATGAACAATGGCGCTTAAGTGTAAAGGGAAATCCCGGTTTTGTGTGCAGGCAAGGCCGACAGAGGCGTACAGCCGGCCATTTTTCAAAATGGGGAACACATACCCGGATTCGCACCCGCTTTGCGCGGTAACCTCGTCAAACCTGATTGGTTCCCGCTTTTCCCTTACATAGTGATAGACGGCGCCGCAGGCAAGGCTTAAAAGCGCTTCCTCCATTTTGTCAAAGGGAATCGCCGCGCACGTATCGCCGGCATAGTACGTATCTTTCCTGTCCCATTCATACAGGTGCTGCGCCAGGCGGCTTTCATGGTTATAGCGGTATATGGTAACGCGGTCGGCGCCGCAGTAACCGCCAACGATCCCCAAGGCCCTTTCAATTACGCCGCCGTCCTCCGGCACCGCGCCGGCGAGCACCTGAAGAAGATGCAGCAGGGTGAATTCAAAATCGCTGCGGCCCGTACCCTCCCCGCCAAAGGACGCTTGTCTAAGGCCGGAGGGCGTACTTTCATTTGTCCTGTCCTCCACGGTTTCCACAAGGCGCAAAGGCATCTGATCCGCGTCTAGGGTTGCCCTACCGCGCGCGCCAATTTGCAAAACGGCGCCTCCCTCCCTGATCAGCCTGTAGCAAAGGCTGTAGGTACCGCCCGTTTCCAGAGCCTTGCGGCGCACCGCATCCGCCGCCTCCCTGTCCTCCGGGTGGACGCGGCTTAATAGCGCCTCCAGGCTGAACCCGGGGCACTCCCCTTTCAGGCCGAAAATCTCCCGCGCCGTTGTGGATACATGGCACTCATCCTTCAAAATGTCCCACACCCATATCCCCGCGCGCAAAAGCTCCTGCTGCTCCGCAAGCATACGCTCCTCGGACCATGCATCATTAAGAAGCAAGCCGGTATATGAGGTCATTTCCAAGAAACCCCCATTACAGTGGTAATATATTCAATTTATTATATTGCAAAAACTTGCACCACTTTGCAGATTAATTTCAATATTTGTCCACATTGCGCGGTATCAAGACATAATGCTCCGTCATTCTCCATTCGTGAAAGCACCCGGTGTATAGACTGGCTGCACCCCGTATATGATGCAGCGTTTCAAAAATTTCTTTTCCACGGCCTTCCAATTGTGCACAAGGAAGGAAACGCACCCTTGCCCGGAGAATATGCAACCACTTCCGTATCCCTTTTGATATGCTGGAGGGCGCCATGATGAGGCGGATTTTCGCACTTTTTCTTGCGGTTCTTTGTATAACCCCCGCCTTATTGGCAAAGGCGGAGCCCGCGGCGCAAAAGGCCGGGGCGGCCATCGACGAGTTCATCCTTTCACAGATGGAGCTTGGGCAGATACCCGGCCTGTCCCTGGGCATCGTGGAGGATGGGCAAATCACCTGCCTGAAAGGGTATGGCGTGCTGGAAAAAGGCGGCGCGCCTGTCACCCCCGATACGCCCTTTGAGGTGGGCTCGGTAGGCAAATCCTTCACGGCGCTGTGCATCCGCAAGCTGGCCATTGAGGGCAAGGTGGATTACGACGCGCCGGTAACCGATTACATCCCCTGGTTCACATTGCAGGATGAAAAGGAGGCGTCCCTGATCAGGATCAAAGACCTCCTGCGCCACCAAAGCGGCCTTTCCACTGTGGACGGGAACGCGGCCTGGACATACAACGAAAATCTCACCATCGAGCAGGCCGTGAGGAACATGCGCGGCATATCGCCAAACCGAAAAGCGGGGACCACCGAAGAATACAGCAACCTGAACTTTATCCTCCTTGGCCTGGTGGTGGAAAAAGCGTCCGGCATGAGCTACGCGGATTATATAACGCAAAACGTGTTCGCGCCGCTACAAATGGATGGCAGCTTCCCCTCCCGCCTCGATATGGGAAACACTGTCCCCGCAAGGGGCCACTATACGCCCTATGGCCTTTTGCTGCCCAATTTTCAGCAGGTGCCAAAGGCTCAGGTTCCCGCCGGCTTCCAGGTATCAAGCGCCCGGGATATGACGCGTTACGCCGCGCTTTTGCTGAACAACGGGTACGATGGTGGCGGAATCTCCGTGATACCCGGCAACGAGCTGAAGCCGCTTGCAAAGGATGTAAAACCTACCTTGGCGGACAAGCGGTACAACGCCTACTGGACCATCGAAAGCGGCCCGGTTTTGGGCAACGGCTATCACGGCCACGCGGGGGCCTCCAGCGGCTATACGTCGGTGCTGCTGATAAACAACATGCGAAGGCGCGCTATCGTGGTGCTGGCCAATTGCCGCAACACTTCGGCCGTGCCGGAGATATCTGCCCAGACCATCGGCAATCAAATCGCTTCCATATTGAATACGGGCAAGGTTCCGGCGGCGGTGAAGTATGAGCGTCCAGGCCTCGCGGCCAGCCTGGCCGCCCTGCTAGCGGCGCTGCTGCTGCCCCTTTTGCGCCTGTTGCTTACGAAGCGCTTCAAAAACGCCCTTGCAAGGGGCGGATGGCGAAAGAGCTTCGCCCTTATCACCTTCGCGCTGCTGGATATGCTTGCGCCCCTTGGCCTCCTCATCGGCATGCCCCTTTTTTATGGCAACACCTGGCCCTACTTCCTGGCCTCCGGCATGGAGATACCGCTGCCCGCGCTTATCGCCTCCCTCCTGCTTTTGGGGACGGGTGTCCTGAAAACAGGCCTGCTCATGAAAAAGAGGTTTAAAACCATCCCTGTGGAATGACTGTATCATATACCGTGTCTGTTGAATTCTGTTTGAGGTGTTTTATGGACATCTACTATATTTTCCTGGAAGCCAGACCCTTGCCGGGCAACAAGGAAAGCAAAAAATCCGCCGGCGCGTATATCAACTGCTGGGTCAAGGCAGCAGATGAAGCGTCCGCCAAAAAAGAGGCCATCCGGCATATTCATGACAATGAAGGATGGCAGGTTCTGTACACGGAGGAAACCTTTATTGCAAACCGTGAGATGTACCTGGATACGCCCGAATCCCTGAAATGCTTCGACCGGGCCTCAGCCTGCGGCATAGGTTTATTTTTCTATATCTGGCCCAAAGGCTGTGAGGATGAATTCAGTGACCCGCGCAAGCTGAATTAAAAGCGGGATGGCTTCAAGGTCCGGTTTTCCGGGCCTTTCAGACTGTCAAAAAACCTCATAGGAGGTATTGGAGGACCGAAGTCCTCCAATTTTAAATCGCAAACCGGCGACATGTGCGGTGAGTGAGGTGAGCGCTGCCAGTGGCTCGGGAGCCAAGCGCCGCCTGTGGCGGATGAAGCGAAGGCGGACGAGGCTGGCGAAACGAGCCGTGGAAGCGGCAGCGCACCACGGCGACGATTGAGCCAGATGGGAAGCAAAGGGCGAACCGAACGAATCAACCGAAAATATGCGGCTGTAAGCCGCGCCGATTGAGGTTGCGGAGGTTTGCGCAGGAATTTCGAAGAAATTCCTACCTTGCCCGAGCAAACGGCCGCAAAATGGCGTAGACATTTGAAAGTAGCGCGAGGGAAAACTCAAAAAAGTGGCACAGCCACTTTTTTGACACGCTGCAAGGTCCGGTTTTCCGGGCCTTTTTTCTTATGCATACCGCGTATAGCGCCTTACGTATATTGTAGCGGCCCGCCTCCCCCCGCTGGCCATTAGGGAGGTACGCGCATGCGGAAAAGGACAAAGCTCATTGCCCTGGGCCTGCTTGTGACCATGCTGGTCACCGCGTTGATTCCCGGCATCGGTTCAGCCAGCCTGCTGCTGAATACCGGCTGGGGATACGACTGCAACCCAGGCCCGTGCGGGCCAGCCGGACCCACAGGTCCCACCGGGCCTACGGGTCCCAGAGGTCCCACGGGACCCTGCGGAACAACAGGCCCCAAGGGACCCACCGGGCAGACGGGACCCCAGGGACCGAATGGCTGCCCAGGCCCGCAGGGGCCTCAAGGCCCTCAGGGACCGGCCGGCCCGGCTGGGCCGCAGGGACCAACAGGACCGGTTGGACCGCAAGGGCCCGTTGGCCCCCAGGGACCCACTGGACCGGTTGGACCCCAGGGACCGGTAGGACCGCAGGGACCGGTAGGACCGCAAGGGCCGGTAGGACCACAGGGACCCACGGGACCGGTAGGACCGCAGGGTCCGATGGGTGATAAAGGCCTGCCGGGCGACAAAGGCCCCGACGGCGACAAAGGTCCCACAGGCGCCACAGGTGCAACAGGCCCCACAGGCTACAAAGGTCAAATGGGCGACAGGGGTCCCACCGGCTACAAAGGCCCCACCGGTGCCACCGGCCCGCAAGGCCCCCAAGGCCCCTGCGGTGAGCAGGGCGAACAAGGCGGCAAAGGCGAGCAAGGCGACAAAGGCGAACAGGGCGATAAAGGCCCCACTGGCTTAAAAGGCCCCACGGGAGCCACCGGACCCCAAGGGCCGCAAGGCCCCCAGGGACCCCAAGGCCCCTGCGGTGAACAGGGTGAACAAGGCGACAAGGGCGAGCAGGGCGACAAAGGTGATCCAGGCGAAAAAGGCCCTACTGGCTTAAAAGGCCCCACGGGAGCCACAGGCCCTGCCGGCCCCACAGGGGATAAGGGCGAAAGGGGCGACAAGGGCAGCAAGGGCGAGACCGGCGATAAAGGGGATAAGGGCGAGCAAGGCGACAAAGGCGAAAAGGGTGAAACAGGTGACAAAGGTGAAAAGGGCGAAACAGGCGACAAAGGCCCCGCCGGCGATCCCGGCCATCACTGCCGTCCGCCGGTGGTATCCCTGGATACCGACAGGGTCCGTCCCGCCGCCGGTGCTCCCGTGGAAATCACCCTCACATTCTTAAACCCCGACGAAGCGTGCTACGACCACGAAAAGGGCTTCACTGTCCGCGTGTATACCATGGATGACACCGCGCTCCCCGGCATTGATTACAGCTATTTTGAGGAGACCTTCACCTTCGGACGGGCGGGCGACCCCCTTTCCCAGGTCATTACCCTGACCACCACCTCCGCCTGCGCGGGCAAGGATTTCACCCTGCGCATAGAGCGCGGCATCGGCGTCATCGGCATCTATGACATCTGCGAGCTGCGCGTCAGCCCGTAAAGGGAACAGGGTACATAAAAGGGAGGGTTCCGTTTTTCAGGAACCCTCCCCTTCTATGCGTACTGAAAAACCGCCTTTGCCTGTTTCCTGAAGGGGCAATATGCCTCCCTCAGGAGGGAGGTGTCATGGCGAAGCCATGACGGAAGGAGGTCCCGCGCTTCATCGAAATAGTGGCAGCGCCACTTTGTTGATACGCTTACAGCGCCCCTACCACCTTGTGGGGTACATAGGGTTCCTCCATGTACGCAATTTGCTCCTTTGTCAGCTTCACATCCAGCGCCTTCAGCGCGCTGTCCAAATGAGAAATCTTCGTCGCCCCGATGATGGGGATGGTCACCGGCTCCTTTTGCATCAGCCACGCAAGCGCCACGGCCGCCCGCTCCGCGCCATGCTGCCGGGCCACCTCCCGCAGCCTTTCCACCACCAGCCGGTCGGCGTCTATGGTGGCGTCGTATTTCATTCTGGCTACCTGGTCCGTTTCCTTGCGGATGGTGGTCTCATCGTCATCCCTGGTAAGCCGGCCCGCGGCCAGGGGGCTGTAGGGCGTAAGGGCGATCTTCTCCGCCCGGCACAGGGGCACCATCTCCCGCTCCTCCTCCCGGTATATGAGATTCAGATGGTTCTGCATGGATACAAACCGCGTCCACCCGTGCTTTTGGGCGGTATACAGCGCCTTTTGAAACTGCCAGGCGTACATGGCGGAAGCGCCGATGTACCGGGCCTTGCCCATCCGCACCACGTCGTTGAGCGCCTCCATGGTCTCCTCAATGGGGGTGTTGTAATCCCAGCGGTGGATGATGTACAGGTCCACATAATCCATTTGCAGCCTTTTGAGGCTGTTGTCAATCTCCTGCAGGATGGCCTTGCGGCTTAGGCCCATGCCGTTGGGGGTCTCTCTCATTTTGGAATATACCTTGGTGGCGATCACCACTTCCTCCCGCTTGGCATAGTCCCGTATGGCGCCGCCCAGTATCTCCTCGCTGGCTCCCAGGGAATACACGTTGGCCGTGTCAAAGAAGTTGATGCCCCGGTCTATGGCGGCCTTGATCACCTCCCGGCCCTCCGCTTCCCGCAAAACCCACTTGTGGGTCCACCTTTCCGGGTCCCCAAAGCCCATGCAGCCAAGGCAAAGGCGCGATACATCCAGCCCCGTGTTCCCAAGCTTTACATACTCCATGATACATCCTCCTTTATTTGACCGTTCTTAAAACCACTTTATCCCCTGGAGTGAGCTCCATGTCAACCCCCCGGATGCATATATTTGGTATAAAAATCAAAAAAACACTTGCCAGAAATATACATCAAATGGTATATTTGTTAGCACACACGTAATGACGGAAAAACTAGGAAAGGGCAAGTGAAACATGAAACTTGTATTGAAAAACGCGCACCGCGCCGCTTTGGTCTTATTGGCCGCGATCCTGGTGCTTTTAATGCCCGCCGCCCTGGCCGAAACAGCAACCGGCGGTTCCACCGTCTACATGACAAAGGATATCAGCCCCGCCGGCCTCATGGCGGCGTACAAAGCCCTGGGCGTGGAAGCCACGGGCAAGGTAGCCATCAAGGTCCACATGGGCGAGCCCGGTGGCCACAACTTCCTTTCCCCCGACCTTGTCAAGGATTTCGTCGTTTCGCTGGACGGCACCTTTGTGGACAGCAACACCGCCTACGGCGGAAAGCGCATCACCACCGCGCTGCACCTGCAGGTGGCGGAGGACCACGGCTTTACCGCCATCGCCCCCGTGGACATTTTGGATGCCGACGGCACGATCGGCCTGCCCATCGAGGGCGGGAAGCACCTTAAGGAAGACGTGGTGGGCAGCCACTTTGAAAACTACGACTTTTACGTGATCCTGTCCCACTTCAAGGGCCATGAAATGGGCGGCTTCGGCGGCGCCATCAAGAACATGTCCATCGGCATCGCATCCAGGGAGGGCAAGTGCCTGATCCACACCGCCGGCAAAAACAGCCGATCCATGTGGGGCGGCGTGCAGGACGATTTTCTGGAGTCCATGTCCGAGGCCGCCAAAGCCGTGCAGGATAGCCGCAAGGGCAAGATCATCTATATCAGCGTCATGAACAATATCTCCATCGACTGCGACTGCAACCCCTATCCCAAGGCTCCCGACATGCACGACATCGGCATCCTGGCCTCCTTAGACCCCGTGGCATTGGACCAGGCCTGTGTGGACCTCATCTATGCCGCGCCGGACGGGAAGTCCGTCATCACCCGCATCGAAAGCCGCAACGGCGTGCATACCCTGGATTACGGTGAGCAGATCGGCCTTGGCACCAAAACGTACACGCTGGTGAGCCTGGATGATTGACATCCTCCGCAGGGAATGTATCTACCTCTGGTTTTACTTCACCGTTCAACTGGAGCAGATCTTCCCTTATTGGGTGCTGGGCATCGTGCTTGGCTCCGTCATATCCGTATTCGGGAAAGGGCGCATACACGCGCTCTTTCTTCGGCTGCAGGGGAAAAAGCTGGGCATTTTCGGCGTGATCCCGGCCAGTTTGCTGGGCATCGCGTCGCCGCTGTGCATGTTCGGAACCATCCCCCTGGCCGCCTCCTTTTCGGAAAAGGGGATGCGCCACGACTGGCTGGCCGCGTTCATGATGAGCTCCATGCTTTTAAACCCCCAGCTTATTTTCTACAGCGCGGCGCTGGGGCCTACGGCGCTTGTCGTCCGCTTCACGCTGTGCCTGCTGTGCGGCATCACCGCCGGGCTGTGCGTGCATTTCTTCTACAAGGGCAAGCCGTTCTTCAACTTCAAGAGCTTCGGGGCTGCCACCAACCGGGATACAGACCCCAACCTGTTTTTGAGGCTTTTGAAGAACATCGGCCGGAACATAAAGGCCACGGGACTGTACTTTTTCCTGGGCATTCTTCTATCCGCCCTGTTCCAGCGCTACGTGCCGGAGGATGTTTTCGCCGGCCTGTTCGGAAGCCAGCGGGGCTTTGGCGTGCTGCTGGCCGCCACCATCGGCGTGCCGCTGTACGTGTGCGGCGGCGGCACGATTCCCCTGTTGCAGCAGTGGCTGCTGGAGGGCATGAGCCTTGGCGCCGCGGCCGCGTTCATGCTCACCGGCCCCGCCACCAAGATCACCAACCTTGGCGCGGTGAAGATCGTGCTGGGCACGAAAAAATTCCTGCTTTACCTTTTGTATGTGATTGTTTTCTCCCTGGCCGCCGGGCTATTGACCGATCTGCTGATCGCCTATAACCCGATGGAGATGCTGTAGGTGGCTGTTTGCATCAGCCGAACCGCACGAAAAAAGGATGCGGCATTTATTTGCCGCGTCCTTTTTTTATTTCCCCTTGACTTCAAGTAAACTCCAAGTGGTATGCTACTATGGAAGACCGATGCACGCATACCCTGAAGCATAGGGATGTTACATAAAGAGCCCGCGCCCCTCAAAGGAGGGAAACCACCATGCGGCAAAAGGAAACAAAGCGCCTCTGCGCCTATTTTTCCAGGGAAGGCGGAAACTACGTAAACGGAAAAATCGTCCGCCTTGTAAAAGGCAACACCCAAACAGCGGCGGAGACCATCGCCTCCCTTCTTCGCTGCGACACCTTCCGCATACAAGCCGTAACCGCCTATCCCGACGGGTACGAGCAGGCCGCCAACGCCGCCAAGGAAGAGCTGCGTCAAAACGCAAGGCCCGCCCTTACAGGCGCTGTGCAGGGCATGAATTCCTACCCTGTCATCCTCCTGGGCTATCCCAACTGGTGGGGCACCATGCCCATGCCCGTCTACTCCTTCCTTGAGCAGTACGATTTTTCGGGCAAAATCCTCCTCCCCTTCTGCACCCACGAGGGCAGCGGCATGGGCCGCAGCGAGGCAGAAATAAAGCGCCTGTGCCCCAAGGCGGATGTGCGGGAGGGCCTTACCATCCGCGGCTCAAGCGTGGGCCACGCAAAGGCCGACATCGAAAAATGGCTGCAAAAAAACGGCCTGCTTTGATAGAATAACCGGGATGGGACGTCGATCAGCCCCATCCAGAGAAAGAGGTTTCGTATGACGATTTCGCAGGTATGTAAAACATATGACCTGACCGCGGATACATTGCGGTACTACGAGCGCGCCGGGCTCATTCCCGGCGTGCAAAAGAACAAAAGCGGCATCCGCGATTACACGGAAAGCGACCTGCGCTGGGTGGAGTTCGCCAAATGCATGCGCTCCGCCGGGCTGCCCATCGGGGCGCTGGCGGAATACGTGGCCCTGTTCCAGCAGGGGGATGCTACCGCGGAGGCACGCAAGGCGATCCTTGTCCGCCAGCGGGACGAGCTGCAGGATAAGATGCGGGACATGCAAAAAACGCTGGACCGGCTAAACCGCAAGATCGATCATTACGACCAGACCATGCTGCCGGCGGAAAAGCGCTTGAAGCCCGCCGCGCGGGAGGATATTTTGTAGACCTAACCATAGGACGGGCAAAAGGGAGCATCCTTCCTGTATCTTTTCAAAACATTCACACACATTGCCTTGACACCGAAAAATTTGCTTTCTATAATAACGGTTGAATCCTAATGGAACGGGCCGCGCTTTATGGACGGCAGTTAATACAGCTTGTGAGGTAAAGTATGATAAAATTTATTGTGGACAGCACCTGCGACCTGCCCGAGGAGTTACTGGCAAAGTATGAGATCGGCATGCTGCCGCTGCACGTACTGCTCAACGGAAACGACTACCGCGACAAGTTGGAAATCACTACCGATGAGATATTCGCCGCCATGCGCCAGGGCCAGGTGCCCAAAACCTCCCAGGTTGGCCCGGAGGATGTCCATCAAATGTACCAGTCCCTGTGCGAACGGGGCGAGGACTTTATCTATTTGACCTTCTCCTCCGCGCTGTCGGGCACGTACCAATTGGCCAAGGTCATCCTGGCGGAGTACCAGCAAAAATACCCCCACCTGCGCATGCAGGCAATCGATTCCAAGTCCGGCTCCGTGGCCGTGGGCCTCATCGCGCTGCAGGCCGTGCAGATGATTCAGGCCGGCTACTCCTTTGACGATGTGGTGAAGCAGATCACCTTCCTTTCCGACCATGTGGAGCACGTTTTCACCATCGCCGACATCGGCTGGCTGGTAAAGGGCGGCCGCATCAGCAAACTGCAGGGCGTATTGGGCTCCATCCTGGAGGTCAAGCCCATTCTGGAAGTGCGAAACGGCCTGGTTCAAATCATCAAAAAGGCCCGTGGCAGCCAAAAGGCCCTGGCCATGATGGTGGAAACGCTGCTGGAGCGCATCGGCGCCTTCCCCGGCCAGGTCATCGGCATCGCCCATTCCGACAACCAGGACGGTGTGGAAAAGCTGAAAAAGCTGCTGAACGAAAAGATAGGCGCCACCACCTTCCTGGTCAGCAAAATCGGCAGCGTGCTGGGCAGCCACCTGGGCATCGAAGCGCTGGGCCTGTTCTTCTTCAACCAAAAGCCGGAACCGTACTTCGATGCCGGCATGTGAGATACCTATTTGCTTTGAAAAGGGGCCTGCGAGGGTCCCTTTTTTCGTGGAGAGGATGCCTCCGAAGGTCCAGGGCTCCGTAGCCGAAGCGCCGGCTGTGCCGGATAAAGCGAGGTTCCGAAGCCGAACGCCGCCTGTGGCGGATGAAGTGAGGCGTAGGAAACGGCGAAACAAGCGATGGGAGCGGCAGCGAACCAGCGCGCCGATTGAGCCGTCGGGGGAGGAGGCTGGCGAAACAAGCGATGGGAGCGGCAGCGAACCAGCGCGCCGATTGAGCCGTCGGGGGAG